>NZ_JBJGSF010000001.1:0-1715385 GCF_045763785.1 Pseudooceanicola aestuariicola
CCAGTAGTAGCCAGGAATGGCCCTACGGATAAATCAAAAGCATACACATCACAGTGTATCAGAACGATTTGGACAACGATTGTTGAGGGCCTTTCTTGGTCTGGTGGTCATAGCACAAGCGAAACACCCGATCCCATCCCGAACTCGGCCGTTAAGCGCTGTCGCGCCAATGGTACTGCGTCTTAAGACGTGGGAGAGTAGGTCACCGCCAGACCTAGTAAGTCCCTCAACTCTTTCTCTCTTTCGATGATCCATCCCCCAAAATTATGAAATGTCGCCGCGTTGCGTTGCCGTTTGGGCACGGTCGTATCTGACATGGCCATTCTCCGGCTGTGAAATTTGACTGAATGACCTCGTGTCTTATTGATGGGGTACCAACCGAAGGCACGTTATGAACTTATCAATCTTCCGCGCATTCTTGGTCGCCGTCGCAATTGGACAGCCAGCTTGGGCTAACGACGCCGAGGCACCGAATACCCAGACCATTTCCTATGAACTGCGTCACTCGACGTCAAAAAGTACGGCCACTGGACGAAATCGGGAACGTCTGACCCACGTTCTTCGCTACTCCAAGCTGTTGTCAGACCGGTCAAAAGGCTTTTTCTACCTCTCGACCTCATCTTTGGATGCAACCAACCCTTTCGGCAGGTCCGACGCAACCCTGAAAGGCGGTGGACTTGGACTGACGTTCCAAACCGGTGGCTTCACAACTGCGACCGTAGCCCTGTCGTTCAACGACAATGCCGAGGTCTTCAATCCCGGCGGCGGACCCACGACTAGCAGCGGTAATGCGCAAACGCTCGTGTTTGGGATGCAACGGCTGTTCGGCTATGGCCCGCGGTCTTACCTGACCGGCTCCATCACCCACGCCGTCACGCGCCTAAAGCAGGACTTCGGCGGTGGCCCTACGATCGACACCCGTCATATAACAACGCTCTCTGGCATCTACGCCCACCAGATCGGACAGCAAACACTGTTAAACGTGGGTGGCCGCGCGGTATTTTCTAACGATGCCTTTACATCTCATCTGGTGAAGCAAGCCAATTATGCCACCCTCGGCATTGCACACAGGATGGAATACGTGACGGTCTCTGTTCAGGGCTCTGCCGGCATTGGCGCTGTGGCAGGTGACAGACAAGTTTCGTTCAAGATCGGTTATGATTTTTAAAAGGAGGCGGTAAATGAAACGTATTCTTAGGTCTTTCGCGGTTCTGGCTGCCCTCGCTGTCACGCCGCAGTATCTGTCGGCACAAGCGTCCCAGCCGGTGGTGTTTTCTGCTCTGGTCGGGCCTGGGCCTGAGACCCAGACAAACGAGAATACCGGGTCATTCACCTTTTCTACGCCCGATGGGTCGGTCGACCTGGACCGTCAGGGCGGACCGGTCTCGGCAAACCCGGGAACGCCTCCGGCGTTCTTTATCGCCCCTCCGGGGACCATTCAGTCGATAGACCCGGTCGGGACAGGTATCGACAGCACGCTGGACGGGGCGGCCGGGTTCTTGGACTGACCTTCGGAAAAATCGACATTTTTTTGAACAGATTTCCTTGGCTTGCCCTTGCGGTCCGAGGCTAGTGAGCGTACCTGCACAGAACAAATTGGCGCGGGATGGAGCAGCCCGGTAGCTCGTCAGGCTCATAACCTGAAGGTCGTAGGTTCAAATCCTACTCCCGCAACCAAATTGTCAGATTAACCCGCCCTAACCGGCGGGTTTTGTTGTTTCTGGGACTGGTCTCATCGACTTGTACTTTGAGCGAATGAATTCTGGACCCGCAAAATCCGGGTGCTATGTTGCGCCGAATTCCGCGCCACCCCTTAGATATGGAACATCACCATGACCCAGCCAAAACGTATCGTCCTGTCCAGTGATCACGCCGCAATCGACCTGCGCCAAGCCATCGCGAAACATGTCGAGGGATTGGGTTACGAGGTCGCCGACATCGGCCCGACCACGACGGAAAGCACGCATTATCCCCTGCATGGCAAAGCCGCAGCACAACGGATCGCCAATGGCGAAGCTGATCTGGGCATCATCCTGTGCGGGACGGGGCAGGGCATCATGATGGCGGCGAACAAGGTGCCGGGGATCCGGTGCGGCGTGTGTTCCGACACCTTCTCGGCCGCGATGATCCGGCAGCATAACGATGCGAACATCCTCTCGATCGGGGCACGGGTCGTCGGGGAAGGGCTGGCTCTGGCGATCGTCGATGCTTTCCTGGGTGCAGAGTTCGAAGGCGGCCGTCACGCAACGCGCGTCGATATGATCGAAGCGTAACCCTTAGCGGGAGAACTGCCCGCACTGGTACTTCGCACCTAGGCGTGCTTTATCAGCCGCGACCAAAATGGGGCTATCGCTATGTTTACAGCCGTTCTGACCGCAGCCAACCTTGATCCCGCCGCCATAGAGGCGCTGCGCAACGCATGGGGCGGGGGAGAAGTGCGGTGGCTGTCCATCGACCGGGCCGCGGAATTCGATCTGGCGGAAGTGCCCTCGAATTTCCGTGAGACGTGGGATGGGCTGCAGGCGATCCAGATCGATCTGAACATCTTGTCCACCGAAGGGCGTCGCAAAAAGATGCTGCTGGCCGATATGGACAGCACAATGATCCAACAGGAATGCATCGACGAGTTGGCCGATGAGGCCGGCGTCGGCGAGCGAGTCAAAGACATCACCGCCCGTGCCATGAATGGAGAGCTGGACTTTGAAGGGGCGCTGACGGAACGCGTCGGCCTGCTGAAAGGTCTGCCAGAATCTGTGATCGGAAAGGTGATCGAGACGCGCATTACCCTGATGCCCGGCGGACCTGAGCTTTTGGCGACGATGAAGGCCAATGGGGCCTATTGCGCATTAGTCTCTGGCGGGTTCACGGCCTTCACCGCGCGCATCGCCGAGTTGTTGGGCTTTGACGAAAACCGCGCCAATACCTTGTTGGCCGAAGACGGGCTACTGACCGGCGAGGTTGGTCACCCGATCCTTGGCCGAGAAGCCAAGGTTCGAGCACTGGATGAGATTACCGACCGTCTCGGCCTGACCGATGCGGACGTGATCGCGGTCGGCGACGGTGCAAATGATCTGGGCATGCTGGGCCGTGCCGGAGCGGGTGTTGCGCTGCATGCGAAGCCGAGTGTCGCGGCGCAATGCGAAATCCGCGTGAATTACGGCGATCTTCGCGACCTGCTCTATCTGCAGGGATATGACGACAGTGAGATCACCGCCGTCTGATCTGCGCTACAGATTGGTGGCACAAGGGGGCGCTGCCCCCTCGCTTCGCTCACCCCCGGGATATTTCCGGCAAGTGAATGATTATTCTCCGTAAGGCACCCAGACAGTTTTGACCTCGGTCGCTTGATCCAGAAATGCGCGGCCTTCGCCAGCCTCGCTGGTCCAATCGCGCGCCTTGGCGTTATTCACCCAGGTGCGTTTCAAGTTGCCCGCACTTCGCCCTTCGACCTCGGCCGACAGATCGGTCGAGCTGAAGGTCCACACCGCATCCAGATCAAGGTGGTCGGCCAAGGTCGGCGCAAGGTCTTTATGCGAACCGGTGACGATGTTGACCACGCCGCCCGGCACGTCGGATGTATCGAGCACTTGATAGAAGTCCGTGGCGGCCAGCGGATAGGCCTCGGACGGGACCAGAACCATGCGATTGCCCATGGCGATGGCCGGCGCCATGACCGAGATAAGGCCAAGCAGCGGCGCCTCATCCGGGCACAGCGCGCCGATCACACCAACGGGTTCCCGCACGGCCAGCGCCATGCCCCGCATGGGAACAGCCCGCAGGTCGCCCGCGTATTTGTCGGCCCAAGCCCCGTAGGTGAAAAGGCGAGAAACCGCTGCGGCCACTTCGGCCTTACCAGATTTGCCGCCCACCATCGCGTCGATCCGCGCGGCGAATTCATCTGCCCGCGCCTCTAGGTTCTCAGCGATGTAATAGATGATCTGCGCGCGCAGGTGTCCAGTCGATCCGGCCCAGCCTTTGGAGGCTTGAGCCGCCTCAACCGCGTTGCGGATATCCTTGCGGTTGCCGATGCCCACGTGGCCAAGCAACTTGCCCGAGGGGCCGTAGACCGCCCGGGAATAGCCGCCATCGGGCCGCGCCTGTTTGCCGCCGACGTAATTCTTAGCGGTGCGGTCCAGCGCATCGCCAACCTCGTCCGGCTTGCCCTCTTTCGGGGGGATCTGCGCCAGCGCTTTGGTCTTGCCCGACGGTTTCAGATAAGCCGCCAGCCCTTCCCAGCCACCTTCACGCCCAAAGCCCGACTCGCGGACGCCACCGAACCCGGCGGCGGCGTCGAACATATTCGTGCCGTTCACCCAGACCACACCCGCGACAAGCTTGGGTGCAAGGCCGAGGCACAGGTTGACGTTCTCGCTCCAGACAGAAGTGGCCAGCCCGTAGCGCGTATTATTGGCCAGCTGTACAGCTTCGTCCGGGGTGCGGAAGGTGCAGGACACCAGAACGGGGCCAAAGATTTCTTCCTGCATCAGGCGGTCGGACGGTGCGAGGCCGGAAATCAGCGTAGGCGGATAGAAACACCCGTCGGGCACGTCGCAGGCCGCGCGATAGATGTCGCCGTTCGAACCTTCGACCAGCCCCTTGATCGTCTCCAGTTGCACTGGGTCGACGATTGCGCCGACGTCGATGACCTTGTCCAAGGGGTTGCCAACCCGCAGCTTATCCATCCGCGCGCGGAGCTTCGCGTAGAACCTCTCAGCCACGCTTTCCTGCACCAACAGACGCGACCCGGCACAGCAGACCTGCCCCTGATTGAACCAGATCGCATCGACCAGCCCTTCGACGGCGCTGTCCAGATCGGCATCGTCAAACACGATGTAGGGGCCTTTACCGCCCAGCTCCAGCGTCAGCGATTTGCCCTGCCCGGCCGTGGCCTGACGGATCTTGCGCCCCACCTCGGTCGAGCCGGTAAAGGCGACCTTGTCGACGTCATCGTGCCCAACGATCATCTCGCCCACGGCTCCATCGCCGGTGACGATGTTCACGACGCCCTTCGGCACTCCCGCCTGACGGCAGATATCGGCAAAGCACAAAGCGGTCAAAGACGTGTATTCCGCAGGCTTCAGCACCACCGCGTTGCCCGCCGCCAGTGCCGGTGCGACCTTCCATGCCAGCATCAGCAGGGGGAAATTCCACGGGATCACCTGACCGCAGACGCCATGCGCCTCCATTCCCGGGGCTTCGGTGTCCATAAGCTGGGCCAAGCCCGCGTGGTAATAGAAATGCCGCGCGACCAAGGGCACATCGATGTCGCGGCTTTCGCGGATCGGCTTGCCGTTGTCCAAGGTTTCCAACACGGCCAGCAAACGGCTGTGTTTCTGCACCAAACGCGCCAGCGCATAAAGAACCCGCGCGCGGGCCTTGCCGCCCTGTTTCGCCCATTTGGCTTGGGCCTTGCGGGCGGCTGCCACGGCCGTATCCACATCGGCAGACGTGCCCTGCGTCACATAGGCCAGCACTTCTCCGGTTGCGGGGTTCTTGGTCTCGAAGGTCTCCCCAACCTCGGTCCAGCTGCCGTCGATGAAATGCCCAAAGCTGCCGCCCTGATCCACGATCCACGCCAGCGCATCGCCCGCCGCCTCGGGGGCCGGGCCGTAATCCATCGTCTCGAAAATCTCTTTCACGCTCATGCTCGACCCCAGGTCTTCATCTTTCCAGAAATACTCAAACGGCCCTTACCCAACCGCATGACGCCACCCTGCGGAGTAGGCGCCGGTCACGTGATGCTCCAACTGCCGCTCAATATCCCCCAGCAGCGACGACGCGCCAAAGCGGAATAGGTCGGGCTGCAACCAGCGATCGCCCAGCTCTTCTTTCATCAGGGACAGATAGACCAGCGCATCCTTGGCCTTGGAAATCCCACCCGCAGGCTTGTAGCCGACGCGGTACCCCGTCCGTTCGAAATAGTCCCGGATGGCGCGGATCATCACCAGCGTGACGGGCAGCGTCGCGTTCACCGACTCCTTGCCGGTCGAGGTCTTGATGAAATCAGCGCCCGCCATCATGCATACCAGCGACGCGCGGGCCACGTTGCGCAGGGTCCCCAGTTCTCCGGTCGCTAGGATTGCCTTCACATGCGCCTCTCCACAGGCATCTCGGAACGCGCGCATTTCGTCGTAAAGCGCTTGCCAGTTCCCCTCCAGCACATGTCGGCGAGAGATCACGATGTCGATCTCATCGGCCCCGGCGTTGACGCTTTCCCCGATCTCGGCGACGCGCAGGTGGAAGGGCGACAGGCCCGCCGGAAAGCCGGTCGACACGGCGGCGACGGGGATGCCCGTGCCCTGTAGCGCCTGCACGGCGGCAGGGACCATGTCGTGATAAACACAGACTGCGCCGGTGGTGATCCCGTCGATCCCAAGGGCCTGCAGAATGTCGGGCCGCACGGGGTTCGCCGCCTTGGCACACAGTCGTCGCACGCGACCTTCGGTGTCGTCGCCCGACAAGGTGGTCAGGTCGATGCAGGTGATCGCCTTCAACAGCCAGGCGGCTTGATAGTCTTTCTTGACCGACCGCCGCCCCGGCAGGGTGGCGCAGCGGCGTTCGATTGCCGATGTATTGGCCTGCGCGCTTAGCACCCAGTCCAGATCAAGCTCTTGCCCCGGATTGCGCGCGTCCAGTGTCTGGGGCAGCTGCGCGGTGGGGGTATGGGTTTGGGTCGTCATCCGATCCTCCGGTCGACGGGACGTTTGCGGGCAGGGTTGCACGCGCCCTGACCCTTGGCAAGCTTGCCGCGACGGTCAGTTCTGGGTGGGATCGGGGAACACGGTCGCCACGGCTTCGAACCCCTTTGGGATCAGGGCTGTCCGATCCGTCAGGATCACCGGCACATGCGCGGATTGCAGAGCAGTGGCATAGGCTTTGACCAAGGGGCCTTCGCCGATCAGCACCGCCTGCTGGCCCAGCCACAGCATGCGGGTCGACCCGATTTCGGCCCCCATCAACGCCCCCAGCTGAGCGCCGGGCGATGTGGCGGCGCCCAAGGTCATCAACAAACGTTCAGGCCGGTCCATCGTGTCGTCAAGGCGATCGGCCAAGACGCCGGTCAGTTCCAACTTGGCCGCCACCTGAGGCAGTGCACTGGTCTGGGCGTGGATGACCTCGCGGGCGGACAATGTCGCCCAGTGCGTCCGGTCCGTGCCGACCATGATGGCCAGACCGTCCCAATGCGGATTGAGGTGCTGAAATCCCGCCAGAACCAAGCGGTCCTGCGCCGACAGCGGGCCAATGGGCGACAGGTGCAGACGGTCGCCATCAGCCGCTTCTGGTACCAGTTTCGACGGGATCGGCAACGCCTTGGCGGCATCATCGACAGCGATCAGACGCGATGCGCCGGCATCACCCCATAGCCCGTCTGTTCCGCTGATCCTGCCTTGCCAGTTCATGCCCGACCCTTAGGCCCCGAAGGCCCAAGGGTCAATGCAGCGATCAGGAGGCTTTGCGCTGCTCCATGCACAGCGGGTCGCCGGGTTCGGCGGTCAGGCTCATGTAGGCGTCGTATTGCGACAGGAAGACCTCTCCGCTTATCTCCGACAGGAAATGCGACCGCTTCAGCCTGTCTGCCACGGGGCCTTTGACCTCGGACATATGTAGGCAGATGCCCATTTCCTTCAGGCGGGTGTTGATCGCCTCAAGGCTTTCCAGCGCGGACATGTCGATTTCGTTCACGGCCGAGCACATCAGCACCACATGTTCGATCTGAGGATCTTTGGCCAGACGGTCATAGATCAGGTCCTGCAGGAAATGCGCATTGGCGAAATACAGGCTTTCGTCGATGCGGATCGTCACGACCTTGGGCGAAGTCTCGACCGCGTGGCGGTTGATATTGCGGAAATGCTGTGTGCCGGGGACCAGTCCGACCTCGGCAACGTGGGGACGAGAGGTCTTGTACAGGAATAGCACCAGCGACAGCGCGACCCCTGCGGACACGCCGACCTCGACCCCGACCAGAAGGGTCAGCAGGATCGTAACCGTGACGGCAGCGAAATCGACGCGGCTATAGGCCCAGGTTTTCTTGAGGATGGTGAAATCCACAAGGCTCAGGACAGCAACGATGATCGTCGCGGCCAGCACAGCGTTCGGTAAGAAGAACAGCAAAGGTGTCAGCAACAGCGCGGCCAAGCCGATGCCGATGGCCGTAAAGGCCCCGGCGGCGGGCGTTTCGGCGCCCGCGTCGAAGTTCACGACAGACCGGGCAAACCCACCGGTGACCGGGTAGCCGCCGGAAATCGCGGCTGCGACGTTCGACGCACCAAGGCCGATCAATTCTTGATCGGGCACGATCCGCTGGCGACGTTTCGCGGCCAAGGTCTGGGCGACCGACACGGATTCCACGAAGCCGATGATCGAAATCAGGATCGCCGATAGGAACAGCTGCCCCCAAAGCTCAAGCGAGAAGGACGGCATCGACAGCGGCGGCAGACCCATGGGCACATTGCCCACGATGGCCACGCCGCGATCTTGCAGACCAAAGACGAAGACCAGCAGGATCGACACGGCCACGGCCATAACCGGACCGGCTTTGGTCAGAATATCGGCCATGCGGGGTTTCAGGCCAAAGCTCAGCAGCAGGGGTTTCAGCCCCTTACGCACCCAGAACAGGAATGCCACCGAAGCGACGCCGATCACCAGCGTATAAGGGTTCGTGTTGCCAAGGTTCGCGATCAGATTGCCGATCAGGTCCACCAGATTGTGACCAGAGGCGCTGATGCCGAAGATATGCTTTAGCTGCGATGTGGCGATCAGGATGCCAGAGGCGGTGATGAACCCGGCGATCACCGGGTGCGACAGGAAGTTTGCCAGAAACCCCAGTCGGAACAGGCCAAGCGCCAGCAGCATCAGGCCCGAGATAAAGGCCAGCGTGATCGCGGCGGCGATATATTCCGGCGTCCCTTGCGCGGCGAGGTTGCCAACGGCGGCGGCGGTCATCAGCGACACGACCGCCACCGGCCCGACGGCCAAGGCGCGCGAGGTGCCGAAGATCGCATAAGCCACCAGCGGCAGGATCGAGGCATAAAGCCCCATCTCGGCCGGCAGACCCGCCAGCAGGGCATAGGCCAAGGACTGCGGGATCAGCATGATCGTCACGATCACGGCGGCCACGACGTCAGAGGTTAATGTGTCTTTGGTATACTCACGCGACCACGTCAGGATCGGGAAGTAACGGCGAAGGGTATCTACGGTCGGACGGGGAAGGGACAATTGCCTGGTCCTTTATATGGAGTCGGCAAACATATATTGTATTATGAATATGTATTGCAACCCCCCGTATGTTTGGCGGGTCGGGAAACGGGGATAAGGGGGCTGTCTGCCCCCTCGCGGCTGTGCCGCTCACCCCCGAGGAATATTTGTCAGACCAAAGAAGGAGAGAATTCGTCCCTTGAGGGGTTTAGTGCGCCTCGGCCCAGTTGTCCCCTTGGCCCGCATCGACGACCAGGGGCACGTCGAGTTTGACGGCAGGATTGGCCGCCGCCTCCATGACCTTGCGGGCGGCGTTTGTCACATCCTCGACCGCGTCCTTGTCGACCTCGAACACCAATTCGTCATGCACCTGCAGCAGCATCTTCGCGGGCAGTTTTTCGATGGCGTCGGGCATCCGGATCATGGCGCGGCGGATGATGTCGGCGGCGGTGCCTTGGATCGGCGCGTTGATCGCCGCGCGTTTGGCAAAGCCTGCGCGCGGACCTTTGGCATCGATTTCCGGCGTGTGGATACGGCGACCGAACAGCGTCTGAACATAGCCGTGTTTCTTGCCGAATTCGGTCGTGGCGTTCATGTATTCCTTGATGCCGGGAAAGCGTTCGAAATAGCGGTCGATGAAGCCCTGCGCTTCGGCCCGCGGAATGCGCAGGTTCCGCGCAAGGCCAAAGCCCGAGATGCCGTAGATCACGCCGAAGTTGATCGCCTTGGCCTGACGGCGCACGTCTGGCGTCATCTCATCCAGCGGGACTCCGAACATTTCCGACGCAGTGGCGGCGTGAATATCCTGACCGTCCTCGAACGCCTGTTTCAGCGTAGGAATGTCGGCGATATGGGCCAAAATGCGCAATTCGATCTGCGAATAGTCAAGCGATAGCAAGACCTTGCCGTCATCCGCGATGAAGGCTTCGCGGATCCGGCGACCTTCTTCTGACCTGACCGGAATGTTCTGCAGGTTCGGATCGGTCGAGGCCATGCGGCCAGTATTCGCCCCCGTCTGAACATAGGACGTATGGACCCGGCCCGTGTCGGGATTGATGTGGTCCTGCAGGGCGTCGGTGTAGGTCGATTTCAGTTTCGAAAGCTGCCGCCAGTCCAGCACGCGGGCGGGCAATTCGTGTTCGGTGGCAAGATCTTCCAGAATATCGGCCCCGGTGGCATAGGCCCCGGTCTTGCCCTTCTTGCCTCCCTCAAGACCCATTTTGTCGAACAGGATCTCGCCCAGCTGTTTGGGCGATCCGACGTTGAACGACTCGCCCGCCAGTTCGTGGATCTCGGCCTCCAGCCCCGCCATTTTCTGTGCGAAAGCGTTGGACATGCGCGACAGGGTATCGCGGTCAACCTTGATGCCATGCATCTCCATCTGGGCCAGCACGGGCGACAGGGGCCGTTCGAGCGTCTCATAGACCGTGGTGACCTTCTTGGCGTGCAGCTGAGGTTTCAGGGTCTGCCACAGGCGCAGCGTGATATCCGCATCCTCTGCCGCATAGCGCGTGGCCTTGTCGATCGGCACCATGTCGAAGGTGATCTGGCTTTTGCCGGTGCCTAGGAGCTCTTTGATGGGGATCGGCTGATGACCCAGATACCGATCCGACAGCGCGTCCATGCCGTGCTGGTGCAGCCCCGCGTTCAGCGCGTAAGAGATCAGCATCGTGTCGTCGAACGGCGCCACGTCGATCCCATATCGTTTCAGGATCTTGGCGTCGTATTTCATGTTCTGCCCGATCTTGAGGATCGCATCATCCTCAAGCACGGGTTTCAGCATATCGAGAGCGACTTTCTCGGCCATCTGCCCTTCGGCCCGGTCTTCGGTGGCGAACAGACCTTCGCCTTCGGACGCCTTGTGGTTCAGCGGGATATAACAAGCCAGCCCCGGTTCGGTGGCCAGACAGATCCCCACCAGATCGACGCGCATTTCATCAAGACCGGTGGTTTCGGTATCGACGGCCACGTAGCCACGTTCCCGGATCCGGTCGATCCAGACAGACAGCTGATCCGCCGTGGACACGGTTTCATAGCTGTCGGGATCAATCTCTGGCATCTCGACCGTGTCGGGCGCATCATCGCCGCCGCTGACGGCGGCTTCGGGCAGGTCAGGGGGCTCGACCCCCATCTGATCCGCGATCCGCTTGGTCAGGGTGCGGAATTCCATCTCGTTCAGGAAGGACAACAGGGTGTCTGGATCGGGATCCTGCACCTCAAGATCGTCCAGCGTGAAATCGATGGGCGTGTTCTGATCCAGCGTTACGAGCTTTTTGGACAGCTCGATCTGTTCGCGATGATCGATCAGGGTCTGGCGGCGCTTGGGCTGCTTGATCTCTTCCGCGCGGTCCAGCAGGTTTTCTAGCGATCCGTATTCGTTGATCAGCAGCGCGGCGGTTTTGATCCCGATGCCCGGCGCGCCCGGCACGTTATCCACGCTGTCACCAGCCAGCGCCTGCACATCGACCACGCGGTCGGGGCCCACGCCGAACTTGGCCTCAACCCCTTCGACGTCGATGCGGTTGTTCTTCATCGCATCCAGCATTTCTACGCCGCCGCCGACCAGCTGCATCAAATCCTTGTCCGAACTGATGATCGTAACGCGGCCCCCGGCTTCGCGCGCCTGCACTGACAGGGTCGCGATAATGTCGTCGGCCTCGTAGCCTTCAAGCTCTTTGCACGCGATGTTGAAGGCTTCGGTCGCGCGGCGGGTCAGGGGGATCTGCGGGCGCAGATCCTCGGGCATCGCTTCGCGGTTCGCCTTGTACTGATCGTACAGATCGTTGCGGAACGTGTGGCTGCCCTTGTCGAAAATCACCGCCACATGGGTCGGCGCATCGGGGCCGGTGTTCCCTTCGACATAGCGGTGCAGCATGTTGCAGAACCCGCTGACGGCACCAATCGGCAGACCATCCGATTTGCGCGTCAAAGGCGGCAACGCGTGATAGGCCCGGAAGATAAAGGCCGAGCCGTCGATCAGGTGCAGATGGCACCCTTTGCCGAAATTCTGGGACATGTTGACCTCCGCGCGTCGCTTTGGTCGGTTTGTGCCACGAAGTGCGGGGCAGGGCCAGCGGACAAGCGGCGCTGCGGATCACTTCGTGCAGGGAAAGGGGCTTAGCCCTCGTGGCCCTTCATCACGTATTTCGCATCGCAATAGCCGCATTCCACATAGTTCGTGTCTTCGGGGATATGCAGCCAGACGCGCGGATGCCCCAAGGCGCCTTCGCCACCGTCACAGGCGACCTTGCGCGTTTCGACGATTTTGGTTTCTGGGGCCTCGATGCTCATGCGGCGATCCTTTGCGGGGTGTGTCTTACGCGGCGCAATATGGGCCAAACGGCGGGGCCGGACAAGGGCGCATGGCCTTGCGCTGGGCGGCAAAGTCTGACCTTTTCCCCACAAAAGGGAGGCTCACATGCTGCAATCTGTCCGGATCATCGAAATCGAAGGCATCGGCCCGGGGCCATTCGCGGCCATGACACTGGCTGATCTGGGGGCCGAGGTGATCACGATCCACCGTGCCGCCGCGCCCGAAGCCCGCGCCGCCCAGCCCGCCAATCCGCTGGATCGGGGCAAACGATCGATCACCCTGGACCTAAAGGATGCAGAGGATCTGAAGGTCGCCAAAGCCCTGATTGCCAGCGCGGATGGCCTGATCGAAGGCATGCGCCCCGGCGTGATGGAGCGGCTGGGCCTCGGCCCGGACGAAATGCGCGCCCTGAACCCCAAACTGGTCTATGGTCGCATGACCGGGTGGGGGCAGACAGGACCGCGCGCGAAACTGGCAGGGCATGATCTGAACTACATCGGTCTGTCCGGCGCGCTGTGGTACGGATCGCTGCCGGGCCAGCCGCCGATGACACCTGCGACCTTGGTGGGCGACATTGGGGGCGGTGCACTGTATCTGGTGATCGGCATGCTGGCGGGCCTGATGCGCGCCAAGGACACCGGGCGGGGCACGGTTGTCGATGCGGCAATCGTCGATGGTTCGGCCCATATGATGAACCTGCTGATGTCCATGTCTTCCGTCGGTGGGACGGTCACGGAGCGCGGTCAAAGCCGTCTGGACGGCGCACATTGGTCGCGCAGTTATCGCTGTGCCGACGGTGGATATATCGCGGTTCAGGCGCTTGAGGCCAAGTTCTATGCGATCTTTCTTGATAAGCTGGGCCTGAGCGACGACGAAGAGTTTCTGCAGCAAACCAACAAGGCGCTCTGGCCGCACCTGTCTTCCCGGCTCGAGGCGATCTTTGCCGAACGCCCCCGCGACCACTGGGCCCAATTGTTCCACGGGCTAGACGCCTGTGTCGCGCCGGTTCTACCCCCGGCCGAGTCGGCCAATGATCCGCATATGGCCGAACGGAACGTCTGGCACGGGGAAGGCGAGGTGCTTCAAGCCGCCGCCGCCCCAAGGTTCGATGGTGCGACACCGGTCACACCCGCCGCTCCTCCGCAACGCGGCGCGGACAGCGATGCAATCCGCAAAGAACTGGGGCTGTGACCTGCCACGCGTTCCCTATCGGCACAGCCGGGTCTGCAAAGCGAAGGCTTGCGCACTGCTGACGCGCAGGCCAAAGGCAACTATATGAACGCCTCCAGAACCCCTTTCGGCCTGATCGCCCTGATGCTTCTGGCGGGCATGGGGGCTGCCGCGCAATTCGCCAAGGTATCGGTGATCTTTCCGATGCTGGCCACGGTCTACCCGCAGGCGGGCACATCGCTCGGGTTCTTGGTTTCTGTCATCTCATTAACCGGTGTTGTTACCGGGTTGGTCGCAGGCATGCTGGTCGCCCGGATTGGGTTCCGCCGCGTGGTGATCTGGGGCCTTGCCCTTGGCGCGGCGATGTCGGCGCTTCAGGCGCTATTCCCGCCTTTCACCGTGATGCTGATCACCCGCGCGGTCGAAGGCATCAGCCACATCGCATTGGTGGTGGCCCTGCCGACGCTGATCGCCCGCCTGACCGCCGACCGGCACAGGCCATATGTCATGACCCTCTGGGGCAGCTATTTCGGCGTGACCTTCGCGCTTGTCGCATGGCTGGGCGTGCCACTGGCAAACACCTTCGGGCCTGCGATCCTGTTCCTGATCCACGCAGGCCTGATGCTCGCCATGGCCGTCGCGCTCGCCGCCGCGTTGCCCCGCGACCTGATCCCAAAGACCGACACGGCCCTACCCAGCCTGCGCCAGATCCTCGCCAATCACCCGGTGATTTACGCCTCTCCGCGTATCGCAGCCCCGGCGCTGGGCTGGTTGTTCTACACGCTGACCTTCGTCGCGCTGCTGACAGTGCTGCCGCCCTATCTGCCGGATGCCACCCGGACCACGCTGGCCTTCTGGATGCCGATCGCCGGGATCATCGTGTCACTGACGCTGGGCGCGCAACTGCTGCGGATCCTGCCCGCCGTGACCATCATCCTGATCGGGCTGGCCCTGTCGATCCTGGCAACCCTAGCCATGTGGACGATCCCCGGCGCGTTCCTGCCCCCGATCCTTCTGTTCGGATCACTGGGGCTGGTCCAAGGGGCCAGCTTCACCG
The DNA here is from genome assembly GCF_045763785.1 of Pseudooceanicola aestuariicola. Classification (NCBI taxonomy): domain Bacteria; kingdom Pseudomonadati; phylum Pseudomonadota; class Alphaproteobacteria; order Rhodobacterales; family Paracoccaceae; genus Pseudooceanicola; species Pseudooceanicola aestuariicola. The sequence goes on from NZ_JBJGSF010000001.1 coordinate 14,736, forward strand.
CCATCCCGCAGCTAAACCCCGATCCGACGGATCAAGCACTTGCCAACGGTGCGCTGGCGCAGATGGGCAACCTTGGCAACCTTCTGGGCACACCGATCCTGCTGACGATGACCGCCCCCATGGGGTACAACGGCGCAATCCTCTTTGCCCTGCTGGCCTACATGGGATGTGCCGCGGTCCACCTGCACGCCGCAGCCCGCCGCAAAAGATAAGGGCGCAGCCAACGCCGCGCCCCATACATCCTTTTGCCGGAAATATCCCGGGGGAGACCGCAGGACGAGGTCAGAGCCCCCACCCCTGGCAAAACCGAAAATCAGACACTCATGCAGACGTATTTCATTTCCAGATAATCCTCGATCCCGTGGTGCGACCCTTCACGCCCCAGCCCGGATTGCTTGACCCCACCAAAGGGCGCAACCTCGGTCGAGATGATGCCAGTGTTCACGCCGACGATGCCGTATTCCAGCGCCTCGGCGACCTTGTACACGCGGCTTAGGTCCTTGGCGTAGAAGTAGGACGCCAAACCAAAGATCGTGTCATTGGCCATGGCGATCACATCGTCCACGTCGTCAAATTTGAACAGTGGCGCCATCGGGCCAAAGGTCTCGTCCGTCGCGACCTGCATGTCCTGTGTGACACCCGTCAGGATGGTCGGCGGCAGGAAATTACCCGCGCCTTGGATCGGGGACCCGTCGCCCAAGATAAGCTCAGCCCCCTTGGACTTGGCATCGGCGATATGCTGCTGCACCTTTTCGATCGCGTCGCCGTTGATCAGAGGCCCCAGATCGGTGCCGTCCTCCAAACCGTCGCCGACCTTCATCTTTTCGACCTTGGCCTTCAGGCGCTTGGCGAACTCATCATAGACGCCCGCCTGAACGTAGATCCGGTTGGCGCATACACAGGTCTGACCATTGTTGCGGAACTTGCACATGATCGCGCCATCGACCGCCGCATCCAGATCGGCGTCGTCAAACACGATGAAGGGCGCATTGCCGCCCAGTTCCATCGAACACTTCATGACCTGATCGGCGGCCTGTTTCAGCAGGATACGCCCCACTTCGGTGGATCCGGTAAAGGTCAGCTTACGCACCTTGGGGTTCTCGCAGAACTCCTTGCCAGCGTCCGAGGACTTGGACGACGTCACGATAGAGAACACGCCCTTGGGAATGCCAGCCCGTTCCGCAAGAACACCCATGACCAGCGCCGATAGCGGCGTTTCCTTGGCCGGACGCCCGACGAAGGAACAGCCCGCCGCCAACGCCGGGCCCGCCTTGCGGGTGATCATGGCGTTGGGAAAGTTCCACGGTGTGATCGACGCCGCAACGCCGATCGGCTGCTTCAGCACCATGATGCGCTTGTCGCGCTGGTGGCCGGGGATCATCTCTCCGTAGACGCGCTTGGCTTCTTCACCAAAGAACTCGATGAAGGACGCGCCATAGGCGATCTCGCCCTTGGCTTCGGCCAGCGGCTTGCCCTGTTCGGCGGTCAGGATGGTGCCCAGATCGTCTTGGTTTTCCATCATCAGGTCGAACCACTTCCGCAACACTGCGGCCCGTTCTTTCCCGGTCCAGGACGCCCATTCCTTCTGCGCCTCATAGGCCTTGTCGATAGCCCCGGCGATCTGCGCGCGGCTTAGATCGGCGACCTTGGCAATCACATCGCCCCGCGCGGGGTTGATCACGTCAAAGGTGCCCTCGTCACCCTCAACCCATTCGCCCGCGACATAGGCCGCTTCGACCAGAAGGGTTGGGTCTTTCAAAAGGGATTTCAGATCGGTCGTTTGGTCCAGCATGGTAGCCTCCCTATGGTTCGCCTTTGTTGGACCACTTAAGCCGATATCTGTCCAGTGCCAGCCTTAGCCAAAGCGGCTGGCCCACGCGGGGAAGGGATCGCCGGGCGCGGCCACGGCGGCATGAACGCCCCGTGCAATCGCCCGTGCCATGCAGATCGCCGCCGCATGTCCCAGCATCAGTGTTTCACTAACCGGTTCGCCCAAAGGCTTTGCCCCGGTCGAGGCCGCAAAGATCAAATCGCCGTCCATCGGCGTGTGGCTCGGCACCAGCGCGCGCGCATAACCATCATGCGCGGCGGTCGCCAGCCGCGTGCATTGCGCTTGGGTGAGCGCAGCATCGGTCGCCACGATCCCGATCGTGGTATTCTGATGCGACCCCAGCTTGGTCACCGGTAGATGCGCGTCAGGATAGGCCTTGGCCACACCCAGCCCACCGAATTCCTCATCAACTTCCCACGGCGCGGCCCAGAATTCAGGCCCGTCGCCGACGATGGCGGATCCCAAGGCGTTCACCGCCACCAAGGCGCCAACCGTCACCCCGTTCGGCAAAACGACCGAAGCCGACCCCAATCCACCTTTCAACTGTGCCGTGGTCGCCCCAGTCCCGGCCCCAACAGTGCCCAGATCAAACTGATCCCCCGCAGCCGCCAAAGCTGCGCGGCCCAAACCTTTGTAGGGATTTTCCGCCCAGCCTTTGTCGCCACCGTTCAACAGATCGAACAGGATCGCGCCTGGCACAATGGGCACGGTCATCCCGCCCACGTCGAACCCGCGCCCCATGTCGCGCAATCCGTCCGCCACGCCCGACGCGGCATCCAGCCCAAAGGCCGACCCGCCGGACAAGACCAGTGCATCCACCTGTTCAACCGTCTTATCGGGGGCCAGCAGATCGGTTTCCCGCGTCCCCGGCGCCCCGCCCATCACATGCACCCCGGCGGTGAAAGGCACATCGCCGACCAACACCGACACACCCGTCTTCACACTGAAATCCTCGGCATTTCCGACCCGCAGGCCGGGCACATCGGTGATCAAATTTCGCGCGCCGGGTGTCATCCGCAAATCCCTTTCATCTTTCCAGAAATACTCCGGGGGTGCGGGGGCAGCGCCCCCCCGGTGCCCTCAGATCCTTGGCTTCTTCGCCGCTGTCTCCGGGTCGCCCGTGTTTGGCTCTCCTTCGGGCTCGATCAGCAGAACCATCGCCTCTTCCTTGGCGCGGGGGCGGTGGGTCATGCCTTTGGGCACCACGCACAACTCTCCGGGGCCAAGCGTCACGCGATCTCCGTCTTCGCCGTCCAGAATGACCTCTCCGGCCAAGACCAGAAAGAAATCGTCGGTGTCCGGGTGGGAATGGAAATCGAACTCTCCTTTGAACTTCACCACCATGATGTCGTTGCCGTTGTACTGCGCCACGACATGCGGATCCCAATGCGTTGTCACCATCGACAGTTTCTCGGGGATATTCACCGCCTTAAGCTTGGCCATCTGGCCCTCCGATCAATAATTTACCACCGCCACCATTTCCCCGACGGCCCGGACGCGCAACCATCAAATTTCCCGCGACAGAGAGGCGGTCGCATGCTAGCCAGTCGCCATGGCTCGGGCGATGGCGTCGCCCGGTCTCCAGCCAGCCCGCTCTGAACGCCGGAGCAGTATCGGAGATATCTCATGACCCAATCCGCATCCCGTCCCGATTTTCACCGGGTCCATAATGGCGAAAAGGCCCCGCTGCCCTTCGCCGAGATCGAATACGAGGCGCGCCTAAAAGGCCTGCGCCGCATCATGGATGACCAGAACATTCATGCCGCTGTCCTCACCTCGATGCACAACATCGCCTATTATTGCGGCTTTCTTTATTGCGCCTTCGGTCGGCCCTATGCGCTGGTCGTGACGGATACCGAATGTGTCACCATCAGTGCGGGCATCGACGCAGGCCAGCCGTGGCGCCGCAGCCATGGGGATGCGATCACCTATACCGACTGGCAGCGCGACAACTACTGGCGCGCGGTGGCTCATGTGACCGGTGAACAGAAGGTCATCGGCTACGAGGGCGATCATCTGACGGTCGCACAGCGCGACAAGATGGAGGATTTCCTGTCCCCGTTGGCCCAGATCGACATCGCGCCCCACACGATGCGGCAGCGGATGCAGAAGTCCCCCGCCGAAATTGCGCTGATCCGTGCGGGCGCTCAGGTCGCGGACGTGGGCGGCTATGCCATCCGCGATGCGATCAAACCCGGCGTCCGCGAAATCGACGTGGCCATGGCGGGCCGCGACGCGATGGAGATGGAGATCGCCAAGCGTTTCCCGGATGCCGAATACCGTGACACCTGGGTCTGGTTCCAATCGGGGCTGAATACCGATGGCGCACACAATCCCGTAACGTCCCGCGTGCTGGAACACGGGGATATCCTGTCGCTGAACACCTTCCCCATGATCTCGGGTTATTACACCGCGCTGGAACGCACGCTCTTTGTGGGCGAGGTCGACCACGCGTCGCGCAAAATTTGGGAGGCCAACGTCGGCGCGCATGAACTGGGTATCAGCTTGCTCAAGGCCGGTAACTCCTGTGCGGGCGTGACGGCGCAGATCAACGAGTTTTTCGCCGAGCGTGACCTTCTGCAATACCGCACCTTTGGCTATGGGCATTCTTTCGGGGTGCTGTCGCATTACTACGGACGCGAGGCCGGGCTGGAGTTGCGCGAGGATATCGACACGGTCCTGCAACCCGGCATGGTCATCTCGATGGAGCCGATGCTGACCCTGCCCGAAGGCATGCCGGGCGCAGGGGGCTACCGCGAACACGACATCCTGCTGATCACCGAGGATGGAAATGAAAACCTGACGGGCTTTCCATATGGGCCTGACCATAACGTGGTGTGACGAACGCCCTTGGGGGGCATCTGCCCCCCATCCCCCCCTGAGGATATTTTCAGCAAGAGGATGACGGCGCGGGGCTTTTAACCGTGACGGATTATTCAAAATGGCGTTAACTGCGCCCATATTGAGATTAAATTCTTCACGGAGACATCCATGTCCGATTTCGACGCACAGGTTCGCGAAAGCCAGCAACAGGTGGCCGAGGCGCAAAGCAAGATCGCAGAGCTGACCAGCCGTATCGACATGGCCCGTCAGAAGATGGAGCAGGGCACCGATGTCACTGTCGATATCGAGAACGCCTCGCTTGAGGATGTGCACGCCCAGACCGAGGTGATGAACGCCAATATCGCTGAGCTGATTATGGGGCTGGACGATGTCACGGCGGCCTTTTCCAAAGACTTTGACGAGATGCGGTCCAAGACGGGCTGGGAAAGCTTTGTCGGCATCTTTTCAGGCGCAAAGGCCGACAGCATGCGGCAGGAGCGTATTCGCACCGCCAGCATTGACGACAAACTGCAGGACCTGATTGCCAAGTCCGACGTGATCACCAAGCTGCTGGAAGGACAGTTGGCGGTGCTGAACGAGCAGAAGGAAAAGGTCGAGGTCAACCTGACCGCGACGCTCGACGATCGGGAAATGACCGTGCAGGAACTGGAGGATACGCGCGCCAAGATCCTCGCCATGGACCCCAAGATCATCGAATTGGAGAATAAGATCAGCGTCGAACAGGACGCTGCCGCGCGAACCAAGCTTGAGACGGAACTGGCCGATCTGAACAAGGAATATAACGCCTTGGTTCAGGAAGAGCAGGTCAAACTGGCCAAATCCCAGACGCTGGAGCGGTACATTGAAAAAGGCAAAAGCTGGGTCGACAGCCTTCAGAATCAGGCGGCGACGCAAATGGTGCTGATCAACAAGCTCAAGACCGACACCCAGCAGCGCGTGGTGCTGTACGATGCGCTGACTAAGTCGCTGAAGACTGCCCAGCAGCAGGACGTCGCCCACAAGATCAACGAGATCGGGACCCAGACGGACAAGCAGGCGCAGCAAGCGATGGCGCAGATCGGTGCAGCGACGAACGCGCGGATGGCGGACATGCTGGAAAAGCACGAAGACCACATGGTCTTTGCCCGCAAGGTGCTGGAAGAGAAGGCCAAGGCGGACGAACGCTTTGCGCGGCGGTTCCAGAAGATCGTCGAAAAGCACGACAAAAACCTCTACGGGGCGTAAGGCGCATTGCTGTGCAATGTGCGCCCGGCAGAGTTTGCGGCGCAAACCCATGAGGGCCGTCGACGTTATGACTGACCTAAGACATGGCCCAAGATGACTGATCCCGCCAACGACCATGTCGGCCTGTCCGACACCTATTCCTCGCGCCGGTATTTCCGCAAATTCGAAGGGATCATGGGCCATCTTGCCCGCGTGGCGGGCGTAATGGAGGCAGAGAAATCGCTGACCCGCCGGGAAACCGAGGTTCTGACGCGGCACCTGTCGGCGCTGACCTTCACCTTTCGTGCTTTGTCGATGAAATACCTTCTGACTGGCCGCGACACAGGCCGGTTCTTCGGGTCGTTGACCATCGACAACCACGAAAGCGGGTTTCCGACGGCGCAGGAACTGATGGTCATGGCAAACGACGCGCAACAGGCCGAACGCCATCTGCGCGAGATGCCCGGAACTGATGAGTTAAAGCGCGACATGCTGGCGCGGATTATCGGCGATCTGGAAATCCCCACGAAGCTGCAATTCGCCATGTCTCAGCGGCTGTATTACGAAGAACTGAGCCGCGGAAACCTGTTCTGGGCGCGCAACGATCCTGAAGCGATCTGGATGGGGGAAATCGACCCCAAGCGCCGGCAGTATATGCTGCACTGGTCGGTTTATGACACTCAGCTGAACTTGCCCGTCATTTATATGATGGAGCTGGAGGACACCGACCCCACCGCCCTGCCGCGCGACGAACGCCGCTGGCCCGAGGTGCAGGCGCATCTGATGGCCCAATCGCTGGGTGGGCTGAAGCTGCTGACCATCGCCAAAGGCTTTGACGAGGATTTCGACGAACTCCACCCCAAGCGCCTGCGACGGTTCCACATCGGCCCGATGTATTCGCACGCCTACACGCGGCAGTCCGGCCCGATCCGAGAGGTTTTGGAGCAGGCGGGATCGACGGAAGGTCAGGACTGGGCGCTGGCCTGGACGGACGAGGTGCTGGTGTCGGAACGGGTCCGCACCGAACGCGCTGGATGGTTCGGCAAGAACGAGCGGGAGATTTTTCAGATCGATCCGCTGTCGGGCGGCACGGAACATGGGGCGACCGAACAGACCCGCGCGATCATTCTGCCAGAGCGGCCCTATCAGGTGCTGGCGGAACGCAATCCGGCGGGATTCGCGCAGGTCCGAAAATTTGTGACGGGGCAGGGCGGCAGGGTGCTGAGCTATCGCTGATGTCACCGTTGGATTGAGTATTTTTGGAAAGATGAAGCTGGGGGTTTCGCCATGACCATGACATCGGATCTGATGGAGTTGCGGGAAGAAGAGATCGCCAAGCATCAGGATGCGGCGATGGCGCTGCTCGATGGCTTTGATCATGCGCCGCGGGTGGCCAAGGCGTCTGAGGCTCCGGTGGCGGAGCGGTCTCCGGGTGTCGGCACACGGCGGCGGTTTCGGTCCACCACGCCGGGGCTGGTGACGCAGCGGACCGAACGGCCGGAGGGCGTCCATCTGATCGACCGGGTGGCGGCTTGTGACGCGGACGATCCGCTGATGTCAGCGCGGCAGGCGGCGGTGTTGCAGGGGCTGCGGCGGGCATTGGCTATTGGGCTGGCGCTGGGCGAGGGGTTTGCCGAACAGACCGGGCTGGCGGACCTGAAGCGCAAGAACCTTGAGGGTGGTTTGGGCGCGGACCGGAAATCGGAGTTTTCGGAACTGCTGACGGCAGAGGCGCTGATTGTGATGCATGCCTCGGCCAATGCTTTGGTGTCGGTGCTTGCGGACCACGCGCGCGAAGTGACGGTCGAGGTGGGAGAGGTCGAAGAGTTCCTGACCGACAACGCCAACCTCGCCCTGCACGGCGCGTTGTGGCAGTTGGATCAAGCGCTGGCCACCCATGCGACGGGTGACGAGGAAAAGCTCGCCCCCACCGTCACCGCATTCGCCGAAGCACTGATGGAAAAGGCCGCGCGCCGCGCCGAGGGACTGACCAGAACCGCACCCTTCGCCAGCGCGTCCTACCGCGTCGAAGCCGACGATCTGACCATCCGCGGCTTCACCCCCGCGCGCAAATCCGGCGGTCCCGCGCTGACCATGACCTTCAAGAAACCGCACGAGGTCGTCGGCAACCACATCGCCAAGTATCAGGCGATGAAGCTGGCCAAGATGGTCATGGCCTATGATTTTGACCGCCGCCTGAACCCCTTTGCGGAACTCGGCGGGTTCATCTTTACTTTCATGGGCGACGGCAAACCCGGCACTGGCAAGACGACGCTGATCCAGATGATGGCGGGGCTGATCAACGAGTACTGTCAGAACGCTGGCTATCCCTTCCGCTACCAGAACTTCGGCATCGACAATATCGACAGCTATCAGGGTAAATCCGGCCAGAACGCCAAGGCCTTTGTCCAGAACGTGCTGGACCCGTCGGTCATCGGCTTCGGTACCATCGACGACATCGACCAGATCGCGGGCAAACGGGGCGACCGTCAGTCCTCTGCCGGGCAGCAGGAGGTCACGGCGGTGTTCATGGAGGCGTTTGCCGGGGCTAACACCGTCGTGCGCGGGAACTGCACCTTCGGCATGTTTTCCAACTACCCCGAAAACGTCGACGACGCCCTGCGCCAACGGGCGGGCGCGCGGTTTCTGGTGGACGGGCCGCAAACGCAAGAGGATTACATCGACATCCTTGCCCTGCTGATGGGCAAACGCCACGACATCCCCCTTGGCGATCACGAACTATACGCCGCGCAGGAAATCAAACGCGCAGTGGCGGCGTCGTTCGAGGCGCATTCGCGGCCCAAAGAGGCCGGGCTGGTCGAGGTCTTTAACAGCGTCGAGGCGCGGATCGGCGGGTTCGACACCATCGCCAAGCTGGGCGCCTATCTGAAGGCGATCCAAGAGGCGGACGAACGCTTCACGGGCCGCGCCATCAAGAACATCACCGACGCGGTGAAGGTCCGCGCGATGGACTTTGAACTGCCGGACGAATGGATGGAAAACCCCGATCTGTTCCTGTTCAAACCCTATGACGAGAAGAAGGCGATGATCGAGGACCTGCGCCAGCCGATCACGGTCGATATGGTCGTGCAGGAGATCAACCGCTACGCGGATAGCGAGTTCCGCTATGCGGATAAGTCGGATGAGGTCGCGATCGAGGCGATGGTGCGGGACTTTGGGCGTCAGGAAGAGGCGAAGAAGCGGTATTTGGAGGGTAAGGGGTGAGATGTACGATTTGCCTGAGGCTCCAGAAGTGGTGACAGCGTTGGCGGCGCTCATTGCAAGCGTTGCGGCACTCTACGGCGCTTTTGTTGCACATAAGGGGTTAGATTCGTGGAAGAGGGATAAGGAGTCTGATTTCGCTCGAGAAATCAGCCGAGAGCTTATCCGATACAAAAGGGCACTACATGACGTCAGAGTGCCCGGATTAACCGAAGCGGAGCACGAGACGGCAGACTTGACCAAGTCTCACCGCGTTATGTTTCGTAGCCTGTTTTTTAAGCGGTGGAGATTCGCGGTCAGCGCTCGTGATTCATTGGACCCGTTGATATTTGAAGCACAACTTCGCTGGGGGGATCATGCAATTGAAGCCTTTCGCCCCATAACTGCTGCCTCAGACAAGCTTATGAGTGCGATCGTGCAATACTCTTTGGTTCAAGGGCAGATTGATCGCCAAAATGAACTATTTGCGGCTGGCGGTAGCGACGCTGAGGCCAAGCTTGAGTCTCTTCTGGACGAATTAGAAAAACTCGAAAGAAAATTGTTCGATGACTATCAACCAGACAACCCGATGCGTTTCGAGATCGAAAATGCTTTCTCGCAATTCGACATGTTGCTGGCGAGAAAAATCTAAATGAACCACCTCATCCGCCTCGGCCTCATGTTCGGCAATCTCATCCCGGTCAACTCCCCCGCGTTGATCGACCGCTACAACCGTGCGCTGAAACATCTGACCGGCAAGACGACCCAACTTACCGATTTCCACATCGACATCTCCGGCTTCTCGCCTGAAGTGGGGGATGAGCTGAACGACCCCCTCTACCTCAACGAAAACGGCTGCAACCGGCAGTTCATCCTGCTGACCACCGCGCAGAAAACCGCGCCGCTGCTGAACGCCAGCTTCTCGACCTCCCGCCAGATTCTCAAACAATTCATCGAAGAGAACGAGGCGCAGCTTTTCGCCCTCACCGCCCGCGACGCGGTGGCCGGCGAACTCCTGAATTCCGTCTTCTCTATCACCAACCCTGCCCGCCTGAACGACATCCGCAAGGTCGAGATCGAGGCGGATACCACCACCGGCCTTGTCCGCGATGCCGAGAAACTCGGGCAGCTTTCGGACCGTTTTCTGGGCGAAGAGGACGCGTGGTTCGACGACGTGCTGATCGCCGACATGATCACTATGGCCAAGCGGACGGGCGACGTGACCCGCAACCCCGTGCGCCTGAAACAGATGGCGTTCGAACAGGAAAACTTCTGGACCGCGCATTTCGGCGGCAGCTACATCTTCCGCTCTACCCCGCCGACGGTGATCACCGTAGATGACGACGCGCTAGAGGATGCGGGGCTGGGCAAGGTCATCGAAAAGGGCGAGACGAACAAGATCGCCCGCTTCCTGACCGACAACAATCTGGTCGAACCGATCATTAAGGCGCGCGGCATCGATGGCACCGCGATCCTGCGGCAAAAGATGGATTTCATCGTCGTGGACGCCGCGCAGGACGCGAACATGGACCTGACCGGCGCCACCCGCCGCGACATCCGCCGTCTGGCCCGCGCCCATGCCGACGACCTGCCGCCCGAATACCACGCCCTGCGCCGGTTGGTCGGGTGGGCCGAGGACGGGGGCAAGTGGCCCAAGATCAGCAGCGATCACCCGGCCTATTTCTATACCCTGCGCGCGACCGATCATAAGGGTGCGGAGCTGGTGAACATGCTGCTGGCCGAACTGGCCCCCAAGGACGTGCGCCAGCTGTTCATCTGCCATAAGGAGCTGTTTTATAAGCTCTACGCGACGTGGTCTGACACCAAGAAATCCTATGTCGCCGATTTCCTCGCGACCGAATACGCTGTGGACAAGGCAGGCACGCGCGCGGCACTCTTTGGGCATGAACCCGCGATGGAAGAAACCCCTCCGCCCCGCGGCGTGCCCCGTGATGATCTGATCACCCGCGTCGGGCCATGGGGCGCGGTCAGACGGGAAAGGACCTGACATGCTCTCACTCGCACGGCTTTTCCTGTTCCTGCTGGTCGGGCTGACGATCGTCTATGTCTCGGTCTCGCTGTGGTCGCGGCAGGTGCGCAAGGGCAAGCTGCGCGCGGCTTGGGACGAAGGCGACCGGGAATACGGCGACGACCGCGACCTTTACGTCAAACGCGGGCTGGAGGATTACGACGACAGCTTTCGCCGCAAACTAATTTTGCTGGTCTATATCGTACCTTTGGCCGTGATCGCCTATATCATCTACGTTGTGAATTTTACCTAAAGGGGCTGCCCCGTGACTTATGTCAAATGGACCTTCTGGGGCATCATCGCCCTGATCGTTGTCGCCTTTTTCCACTACACGCTGCCGCAGCACGACATCGTGCGGGTGTCAGACACCTATGAAAAGCGAGTGGATTTCGGCGAAAACTCGATCTTCTGGGCCAAGGAGGACACCGGCAACGCGACCGGCACGATCAACCGCGACGTCTTCTTCATTCAGACGATCAAGAAAAACGGCAAGCCGCTGGTCTACCGGAACGAAGACACCGGCTGGGGCTGGCCACCCTATTTCAAGTTCGACACGTCCAACCTGCAGACACAGGCCAGCGACCTGCGGTCGACCAGCGAAAACCCGAAATGGGTCATGGTCACCCACTATGGCTGGCGGGTGGAATTCTGGTCGGTCTTCCCGAACGCCATCGCTGTAAAGCGGGTGGATGATCCGGATATGACGATCATCCCGTGGCTCAACATCATCATCATCCTGATCTTCCTCGCCATTGTCTGGGCGATCCGCGTCCGCTGGATCCGCTTCCGCGAAAAACGCATCGACCCGCTGACCGAAGATATGGGCGAAAGCTGGGATAATATGGCTGACAGCGCCCGCGAACGTCGCGGTCGTTTCAGCAACTGGATCGCCAGCTGGCGGAAGTAAATCCGCGGACCAGAGGCGGGCCCCTGTCTTCTTCTGGTCCCAAATACCCTCGGGGCAGCGCCCCCTCGTTCTCTCCGCAGCCACAAGGGGCGTCGCATGACCCGTACCACAGCCATCGTCACAGGCGCCGCCCGCGGCATCGGTCTGGCCACTACCGACGTCTTTCTGGAAGAAGGCCGCAAGGTCGCCATGATCGACCGGGATGCGGACGAACTGGCCCGTGTCGCCGCTGACCGCGCCAATGTTGTCCCCATCGTCTGCGATGTCTCTGACCCTGACGCCGTGGCCCAGATGGCCGCCAAAGCCACGGCAGAGCTGGGCGAGGTCCATGCCCTGATCAACAACGCCGGTGTCGCCGACTTCGGACCTATCGACGATTGTGATTTCGCCACTTGGCGCAAGGTCATGGCCACCAACCTTGACGGCGTCTTCCTGTGTTCTCAGGCCTTGGCCCCGGCCCTGAAGCAAACCAAGGGCGCTATCGTGAATATCGCCTCGATCTCTGGCCTGCGCGCCTCGACCCTCCGCGTGGCCTACGGCACGTCCAAGGCGGGCGTGATCCATCTGACCGAACAGCAGGCGGCGGAATGGGGCGAATGGGGCGTGCGCGCGAACTGTGTCTGTCCCGGTCCTGTGCGCACCAAACTCGCCATGGCCGTCCACACTCAGGACATCATCGACGCCTATCACGACGCGATCCCCCTTAACCGCTACGGGTCAGAGCGCGAGATCGCCGAGGTGATCTGTTTCCTTTGTTCGGACCGCGCCAGCTATGTCACCGGCCAGCAGATCGCCGTGGACGGCGGGTTCCAAAGTACGGGCGTCGGTCTGCCTGCGCTTCGAACCTGATCAGGCGCCTTACAACAGCGCGGGCATGGTGAGTGTCAGGCCGATCAGGCACAGCGTCAGCACGATCATCCGGTTGCGACCCTGTCGGTCAATCCGGCCGCGTGCGAAATCAGCAAAGACGCCAAGGCTTTCGGCGCTGCCCATCAGCGGCTTGTTATTGGCGATCCGGCGGTCTGTAACGATCTTGGCCAGCCGCCTTAGCGTGACGAAAGCAGTCCAAGTCCAGACGGCAAAGGTCAGGCCGGTCAGCGCATAGGCGATCCAGCCAAGCGGGCTCAGAACGAAACCTCGACACCCGGCAGGTTCAGGGCCTTGATCATGTCGCGCAACTCTTGCCGCGCCGCCACGTTCGAGATGTTCAACTGCTGTACGCCAACGTCTTTCAGGTCGAGCAACGTCAGGCCACGGGGGAACAATTCGCGGAAAATCACCCGCTCGTTAAAGCCGGGCGCGACGCGGAAGCCGATCCGCTTGGACAGCTTGTCGATCGCCTTTTCCATCTTGGCCTTGTTGACCATCTGCTGCGCGCCCATACGGTTGCGCAAAACGATCCAGTCGATGGGCTTCAACCCGGCCTGCGCTCGCAACTGTCGCGCGTTCCAGACCATTTCGGAATAGACCGATGGCCCGAGGATGCGTTCGCCATCGTTGTCGATATGCGCCAGCAGGTCGAAATCGACGAAACTGTCGTTCAGCGGCGTGATCAGCGTATCGGCCAGCGAATGCGCGACCTGAGACAGGCGCGTGTGTGATCCGGGGCAATCGATCAGGATAAAATCCGACTCTGCCTCCAGCTCGCTAACCGCTGCGGAAAGGCGGTGATCATAGGGGTTTTCGCCGGGCTGCAGGGCGGATTTGTCGACTTCGGGCAGGTCGATGTAGCTAGGGGAGGGCAGTTCCAGCCCTTCTTTTTTCAGAAACCGCTGGCGGTTGTCGACATAGCGTCCCAACGTCTTCTGCCGCAGGTCCAGATCAAGCGTTGCGATCTTGTGCCCCATCCGCGCCAGCGCAGTGGCCACATGCATCGACACGGTGGATTTGCCCGCGCCACCCTTTTCGTTCCCCACAACGATAATATGCGCCATGAATCCTGACCCTTCTGCGTGGCTCTGTGCCTTTGTCCCTAGCCCCACACTATATGTTGAGGTGCGCCGCGAGGGAAGGCCCGGGTCGTTCGAACCCGCGCTTTCCTTAACCAAGCGGGTGAAAGCAACGGGTCTGGCGGCAAGACCCATGGTCGAATCGCGTGCGCCATGCTAGGTCTGGGGCCATGCTTCGCCCCGACCCCAATATAAGCGATATTCGCCCTGTCATCCGCCAGCTGGACGACGCCGCCATCAACCGCATTGCTGCGGGTGAGGTGGTGGAACGGCCATCATCGGCTGTGAAGGAATTGGTCGAAAACGCACTGGACGCGGGCGCGCGGCGGATCGAGGTGACGATTGCCGACGGGGGCAAAGGCCTGATCCGGGTCAAGGACGACGGCTGCGGCATCGCAGCGGGCGACCTGCCGCTGGCCTTGTCGCGTCACGCCACGTCCAAGATCGACGGCTCGGATCTTCTGAACATCCACACCTTCGGGTTCCGCGGTGAGGCCCTGCCCTCGCTTGGCGCGGTGGGGCGGTTGAAGATTACATCGCGGGTCGCGGGCGCTCAGGCGGCAGAAATTGCCGTCAGCGGCGGCCGGATGGAGCAGGTGAAACCCGCCGCGCTGTCCGGTGGGACGGTCGTTGAATTGCGTGACCTTTTCTACGCCACACCCGCCCGCCTGAAGTTCCTGCGTACTGACCGGGCTGAAGGTCAGGCCGTCACCGACACGATCAAACGCCTCGCCATGGCGGAACCCTTTGTGGGGTTCACCCTTCGGGATGTATCCGGGGGTGGTGAAGGTCGTGTGATTTTCCGCGCTGACCCCGAAACCGGCGATATGTTCGACGCTTTGCACGGGCGGCTGGCCAGCATCCTTGGCCGCGAATTCGCCGAAAACGCCCTGCGGATCGATGCGGACCGCGAAGGCCTGCGGATGACCGGATACGCCGCCCTGCCGACCTATTCGCGGGGCGCGGCGGTGGCGCAGTTCATGTTCGTTAACGGCCGCCCCGTGCGGGACAAACAGCTGACCGGGGCCCTGCGCGCAGCCTATATGGACGTGCTGAGCCGCGATCGTCATCCGGCGGCCGCGCTGTTCATCGATTGCGATCCGACATTGGTCGATGTCAACGTGCACCCGGCTAAATCCGAAGTCCGGTTCCGCGATCCCGGTGTGGCCCGTGGCCTGATTGTATCCGGCCTGCGCCACGCCTTGGCCGAGGCCGGGCACCGTGCCTCGACCACCGTGGCGGGCGCGACGCTTGGCGCGATGCGGCCCGAACCGACAGGCCCCGCCCGCGTCTACCAGATGGATCGCCCGTCGGGCGAGGCACGGGCGATGGCATATCAAGGGCAGGCGCCCGAAGCTGGCCCGTTGGCCTTTGACGGGTTCGCCGATCAACCCTCGGCCCGGTATGAGCCAGAGGTGCCGGAAACGCCGGAACGGTTGGAAAGCTTCCCGCTTGGGGCCGCCCGCGCCCAGGTGCACGAAAATTACATCGTCGCCCAGACTGATCGCGGCATGGTGCTGGTGGATCAGCACGCGGCGCATGAACGGCTGGTCTATGAAAAGCTGAAAACCCAGATGGCTGACAACGGCGTCGCCGCGCAGGCCCTGCTGATCCCCGAGATCATAGAGCTTAGCGCCGGAGACTGCGCTCGTCTGGAAGACTTCGCCGACGACCTGCGCGCGCTTGGCCTGACGGTCGAGCCCTTCGGCGGCAGTGCGGTGGCCGTGCGCGAAACCCCCGCGATTTTGGGAGAGGTCGATGCCAAGGCACTGATCCTCGACATCCTCGACGAACTGGCGGACGCAGGGGATAGCACGACCTTGAAGGCGCGGATCGATGCGATCCTTAGCCGTGTGGCCTGCCACGGCTCCATCCGGTCAGGTCGCCGGATGCGGGTCGAAGAAATGAACGCGCTGCTGCGCGAAATGGAAGCGACGCCACTATCGGGCCAATGCAACCATGGCCGCCCGACCTATGTGGAGCTAAAGCTTTCTGACATTGAACGGTTGTTCGGACGCACATGATCCAGATCGGTGAAACCACCCTGAACCTGAGTGATCCCCTGACCCTTGCGCTGCTGATCGGCGTGGGTCTGGCGGTGTTGATCGTTATCCTGCTGATCGCCGCATTGCGCGGCGTGTCCCGTGCGGCACATGCATCAGAGCCGCTGATCTACCAGATGGACCAGATGGGCCGCGCGGTCGAAGCTTTGGGGCGTGGTCAGGAACAGCTGACCGGTGGGCTGACGTCGGTATCGAACGCACAGGCCAATGCACAGGCGCAGGTGATCCAGTCGATGGAAACGCGGCTGGCGGCGGTGCAGCAGCAGATGACCGACCGCCTGCACGAAAACGCGATGAAGACTGCGCGGGCCTTGTCGGACGTGCAGGAAAAGGTGAACCAGCAGCTACAGGGCGGGTCGGAAAAGACGACCAAAAGCCTGACGGAACTGCAGGCCCGTCTGGCGACCATCGACCGCGCGCAGGAAAACATCACCAAGCTGTCGGGCGACGTGCTGTCGTTGCAGGACATCCTGTCGAACAAACAGACGCGGGGCGCGTTCGGGGAAATCCAGCTGACCGACATCGTGTCAAAGGCGCTGCCAAAAGACAGCTATTCCCTGCAGGCGACACTGTCGAACGGCAAGCGCGCGGACTGCCTGATCCACCTGCCGAACCCGCCGGGCCCCATCGTCATCGACGCGAAATTCCCGCTGGAAGCCTATGAGGCGATCCGCAACGCCAATTCCGATGGCGAAACACGGGCGGCGCAGCAGGCGTTCAAAACCTCGGTCCGGGCGCATATAAAGGCGATCTCGGACAAGTATATCTTGGAAGGCGAAACCGCCGACGGCGCGCTGATGTTCCTGCCGTCCGAAGCGGTCTATGCCGAGTTGCACGCCAATTTTCCCGAAATCGTGCGCGAAGGCTTTTCCGCGCGGGTCTGGATCGTTTCGCCGACCACCTGCATGGCCACGCTGAACACCATGCGCGCGATCCTCAAGGACGCGCGGATGCGGGAACAGGCTGGCGCTATCAGGTCGACCCTGAAGCAACTGCACCGCGATGTAGAACTGGTTGTGGAACGCGTCCAAAAGCTGGACACGCATTTCGATCAGGCCCGGCGTGATATCGAAGGCATCGGCACAGCCGCTGAACGTGCAGGCAAACGTGCTGCACGGTTGGACAACTTTGATTTTGAGGAACTCGCGCCCGAAGACACCCGGGTCGAGGATGCCAGTGCAGCCGTCGCGCGTCTGACGATGCGCGACTAAGCCAGATCAGATTTTCAGGAACGGCTGCGCCAGACGCGGCAACCACGCGCGGAACCGCAAGGGCGCGTCGGTGACGGCCAGACAGATGCAATCTTCGCCCGGCTCGGCGATCGGCATGTGCTCTAGATCTTCGTCCGCAATCTCAACATCACCGCGGCCAAAGCGGTCGGTTTCGTCGGAGAATGCGCCCTGCAGAACCATCGTCAGTTCCATCCCACGGTGTCCGTGATCAGGCACCGCAGCCCCGGCGGGGATATACAGCAACCGGGCCGAGGCGCTGGTGCTTGTGGGCAGGATGGCCTGCTTAACACCGCCGCCCACGGATTTCCAGCGGATCGCGTCATGGTCGCCGCCCACGTAGGCACGCAGCGGTTCCGGCAACGTGTAGCTGCCAGCATCATTCGCCGCCCGCGGCTCCTGCGCGGTGTCATCCAATTTGGCCAGACAATCGTCCAGGCTGCCCGGTGCCATGTCGGCCCGCGCGGTGATGGTGTCGTTCAACACGGCCCCCCCAAGGGCCTCGTAACTGGCCAACCGGGCGCGACAGTCGTCGCACATCGAAACGTGGCTTGCCACGATCAGATTGAACGCTTCGGGCAGATTGCCAGCGGCATAGCCCATCAGCAGGTGGTCGGTCAGGTGATGTTTAATTGTCATCGCTCTATCCCATGGCATGGCGCAGTTTATCCAACGCCAGCCGTATTCTTGATTTGATCGTGCCCAAGGGCAGCCCCGTCGCATCGGCTATTTCCTTGTGCGACAGCTCTCCAAAGTAGGCACGTTCAATCAGGTCCCTTTGTTTCGCAGGCAGCTCTTTCAGTGCTTTGCCCAATTGATCCGTCTCTTGTTGCAGCGCGACACTTTCGTCCTGCGCCGCATCCGGTTCCGGTCCCCATCCCAAATCCTCGGGTTCCGGCCGTTTTTCGCGGCGCGCCAGATCGATCCGGCGATTCCGCGCGATGGTGAAAACCCATGTGGACACGCTGGCCCGGGATGGGTCGTACTGATGTGCCTTGCGCCACAGGGTGACCATCACATCCTGAGCACAGTCTTCGGCCACCTGTGGATCGGCCCCGCCCTTGATCAGAAAGCCCTTCACGCGTGGCGCGAAATGGGCGAACAGGCGGGCAAAGGCCGCCCGATCCTGATGATCACGGATCAGCGCCATGTCTTCGATCCACTGGGCATTGGCCAGTGCGGGATCGTTGTCAGGTGTCATATTGCGTCGTTGCCCCTTGGCTCTGCCCCCAGACCTAACATGAGATGTCAGAGGGGACGAGCCGACATCAGGTGATGGTGAGGCTTCTTGCAACATACTTCTCTTACGCGGGCGCCGCTGGACCGGATCATTTCGGATGCAAAATTTTTTCAGTTTTTTGCATCTGTTTGGTCCGGCCTGCCGTATGTACTTGTGAAACCATCCGAAAAGGGCCCTCTTTTATGCCATTTGAAGCACTTCCCCCGTCCCGTCGCCGGGTCGCCGTCGTTGGTGGCGGTATCTCTGGACTGGGGGCCGCACGCCTTTTGTCGGAGGATTATGACGTAACTTTGATCGAAGCCGCGCCCCGTCTGGGCGGCCATGCCCGCACGATCGTGGCGGGCAAGCGCGGCGATCAACCGGTTGATACCGGGTTTATCGTCTTCAACTACGCCAACTATCCGCTGTTGACCAAAATGTTCGACGATCTCGACGTGCCGGTGGCCAAAAGTGACATGAGCTTTGGCGCATCGGTGCGCGGCGGGCGCATGGAATATGGTCTTTCGGACCTGCGCGCGGTCTTCGCCCAGATGCGCAACATCGCTGACCCCCGGTTCATCCGGATGCTGCGCGACGTGATGCGGTTCAACGCGAATGCGCTGAAGGCTTCGAAACAGCCGGGCATGACCATCGGCGACCTGCTGGACGTCCTTGGCACCGGCGTTTGGTTTCGCGACTACTATCTTCTGCCGCTGTCCGGCGCGATCTGGTCGACCCCCAAGCAGAAGATTCTCGACTTCCCGGCCGAGGCGATGATCCGGTTCTTTGAAAACCACGCGCTGCTAAGCCACACGGGCCAGCACCAGTGGTACACCGTTCAGGGTGGATCGCGCGAATACGTCACCCGGGTCGAAGCCGCGCTGCGCACCAGTGGCGTCAGCATCCGCCTCGGCACTCCGGTGCAGGGCATCCGGCGCACCATGACGGGCCCCGAAGTGCGCACCGAAGGTCACGGCTGGGAAAGCTTTGACGAGGTCGTGTTGGCGACACATAGCGATGACAGCCTTGCTCTGTTGACCGATCCGTCGGTCGCGGAACAGTCCGCGCTGTCGAACATCAAGTATCAGCCGAACACCGTCACACTACACGCCGACCCGTCGGTCATGCCCAGTCGTCGCCGTGCCTGGGCGTCGTGGAACTATCGCGAAGCTGACGGAAAGATGGGCGATGATCTGGACCTGACGTATTGGATGAACCGCCTGCAGCCGATCCCGCAGGACGATCCGATGTTCGTCACCCTGAACGCCACCCAAAAAATCGACCCGTTCCTGATCTATGACGAAGTCACCCTGCGCCATCCGGTCTATGATACCGCCGCCTTCGAGGCGCAGGACAAGGTTGCGCGTCTGAACGGCGAACAGAACACGTGGTACTGCGGCGCGTGGCGACGCAACGGGTTTCACGAAGACGGGCTGGCCAGCGCGGTCGACACGGTCGAAGCGTTGCGCGCCGCGGATCAATCCGCTCGGTCCATCGCGGCGGAATAGGCATGACGGCACAACAGCCATATCTGCTGACGGGCCACACGTGGCACGGGCGCAAAGGTGCGATCAAAAACGCCTTTCGCTATGGCGTCGACTACGTCTTGCTGGATGCCGAGGCTGATCTGAAAACCCCAAGCCTGTTTTCCCGCAACGCCGGTAACATCGTGTCACTGCACGACAGCGACCATGGCGGCGCGCCCAAGCAGGGCAAGGGGGCGGCTTGGGTGCGGGATGTCCTGCGCACCCATGCATTGCCCGCCCCGGACCGCATCCGCCTGCTGACCCAGCCGCGCGTGTGGGGGCACGTGTTCAATCCGGTCAGCTTCTGGCTGTGTGAAAACGCCAGCGGTCAGACCACCGCGATCATTGCCGAGGTGACGAACACCTTCGGCGATCGCCATTCGTACCTTTGCACCACGGATGGCCCGATCGCCAAAGACAGCGATATCAAGGTGCGGAAGGTGATGCATGTCTCTCCGTTCCAGCCACAGACGGGGTCATATGCCTTTCGCTTTGACCTGAGTGACGACCGGATCGGCATCAAGATCGACTATGGCCGCGACGGTGGCGGCGTGATTGCCACGCTGGTGGGTGATCTGACGCCGATGACGAACGCGGGCCTGTTGCGTGCGATGATCCGTCGCCCGTTTGGGTCTTTGCGCGTTCTGGCACTGATCCATTGGCAGGCGGTCAAGCTGAAGGTTAAAGGCGCCCGTTATCGCCCACGGCCCGCGCCCCCGACGACCGAAATGACGCCGCAGGAACCCGCACGATCCGCCCCGCGTTTGTCCCCTGAAACGGAGGCGACATGAGCGACTGGCAGAACAAAACCTATTGGCTGATCGGGGCCAGCGACGGATTGGGCGCGGCCTTGGCCAAGGAAATGTCCAAGGCGGGCGTCGAAGTTATCCTGTCGGCCCGCAGCGAAGATGCGTTGAACGACCTCGCCTCTGACCTGCCGACCAAGGCACGTGTTCTGCCGTTGGACGTTACCGACCGGGACGCCGTGCGCAAGGCAGCCGAAGATGTGGGTGATATCGATGGCATGGTCTATTTGGCCGGGGCTTACTGGCCCTTCGGCGCGGACGACTGGGATGACGACAAAGCCCAGACGATGGCTGACGTCAACTTTGGCGGTGTCATGCGGCTGGTCGGCGCAGTCCTGCCCGGCATGAAGGAACGCGGGCGCGGCCACATCGTCCTGACCGGGTCGCTGACCGCTTATGGCGGATTGCCCGGCGCGGCCCCTTACGTCTCGACTAAGGCGGGGATCATGGCGCTGGCGGAAAGCCTGCGCTGCGATCTGCATGACACGGACATCAAGGTGCAACTGGTGAACCCCGGCTACATCCGAACGCGCCTGACTGATAAAAACGATTTCGCAATGCCCGGGATCATGGACCCGGAGCCTGCGGCGAAAATCTTTTTCGACCACATGAAGACCAACCGGTTTTCCCGCGCGTTCCCGACCTGGTTTTCGCTGGTCTTCCGCGGTGCGCGTTTCCTGCCGGACTGGGCCTACTTCAAGCTGTTCGGCTGACACAAAGCAGTTCCCGGCGGTCTGCTTGCAGGGCGACGCGGGCTCAGGCACTCTTGTCTGAAACCCCGTCAATTCTGAAAGCCCGCCATGCTGCCCGTCAATCCAGACCGTTTCCTTGCCGACCTTCACCACCTGCGCAGCATCGGCGCCTCTGGCGTGGGTAAGGGCGTCGTACGCCCCGCGTTTTCAGACCCTGACATAACCGCCCGCAAGTGGCTGGCCGATCAATACCGCGATATCGGTCTAGAGGCGCGATTTGATCCCACCGGCACCGTCTGGGGACTGGCCGAGGGCAAATCGCTTCTGATCGGTTCTCACTCTGACACTCAGCCCGAAGGCGGTTGGTTGGATGGCGCCCTAGGCGTGATCTGCGGTCTGGAACTGGCGCGCGCGGGTGCAGAGGCCGGGGTGCCCATTTCGACCGTGTCCTTTCAGGACGAGGAGGGCCGTTTCGGCGTCACCACAAGCAGCCGCATCTGGGGTGGTCTGACGTCGCTGGAAGATGCGGATCAGCTGACCGATACGCAGGGGATCACCTTCGCCGACGCGCGGTCCAGACTGTCTGACGTGATGGGGGATTTCCCCGACCCGTCGCGGTTCAAAGGGTTCATCGAATGCCATATCGAACAGGGCCCGTGGCTGGACAAGGCGGGCGAAGCCGCGGGTATTGTCAGCGGCATCGTCGGCATCCGTGACATGCGGATCACCTTCACCGGCGAACAGAACCATGCGGGCACGACCCCAATGCACATGCGCAAAGACGCCTTCCGCGGATTGCTACGGTATCAAGAGCTGATCGCCGACCGTTTCCGCAACCTCGTGGTGCCAGAAACCGTCTGGACCACCGGCCATGTGGAACTGCACCCGGGGTCACATTCGATCGTGCCGGGGCGGTGTACCTTTTCGATGCAGTGGCGTGATGGGGACAAACAGCGGTTGAAACAGATGGAAGAGGTTGTGCGCCTTTCGATTGACGATGTGGCAAGCGAGTTGGGGCTGAAAGCGTCGACGTCTGACATGCTGGGGATCGACCCTGTGCCGATGGACGACGGATTTCAGGCCGCGCTGGCCCGAGGGGCCGAGGCCGAAGCCCCCGGCAAATGGCGCAAAATGCCTTCTGGTGCGCTGCACGACGCGGCCTCTGTCGCCGCGCACATGCCGGTTGCCATGCTATTCGTGCCGTCAATCAACGGTATCAGCCACGCCTTCGAAGAAGACACGGCCGAAGACGATTTGGTCACCGGCCTGAAGATCCTTGCACATGCCGCAGAAGAGCTCGGCCGCTAGGATCACCCTCTTGCTGAAAATTTCCAGCTCTGCGCGACCTTCCGTCCGCAGGTCCACGCATACTCAACGTGGCGCCACGCTCAGCTCCATTTGACGTCGCCCAGAAAGATATACCCGGCCCCATAGATCGTTTTGATCAAGCGCGGGTTTTTCGGGTCTTCGCGCAATTTCGTCCGCAGACGGGAAATGCGCACATCCATTGCGCGGTCAAAACTGTCGCCCGCGCCGCCGCCCAGAACCTCTTGCATCACAGCGCGGGAAATCAGCCGCTTGGGGCGTTCCAAAAACAGGCGCAGCACCTCACCTTCGGCGTGGGAAAACGGCACCTCTTCGCCCGCGGTATCCTCTAGCGCGAAACGGTCGAAATGCGCGGTCCAGCCCGCGAATTGCGCTGTCTGGGAAGACGCAGCCGCCGTTCTTTCCTGCCGCAGTCGCGCACGCACCCGCGCGACGACCTCGGCCGGATCGAAGGGTTTGATGATGTAGTCGTCGGCGCCAAGCTCCAGCCCCGTGACCTTGTCCTGCACCTGCGCCCGACCCGAGATGATGATGACCCGCGCGCCTTTTTCCAGCGCAAGCCTATGGATCAGCGTCAGCCCGTCACGGTCTGGCAGGGACAGATCCAGAAGGCACAGATCGGGGGTGATCGATTGCAGCGCCGCTTCAAACTCGGTGGCTCGGGAAAATCCCAACGTGCGATATCCGCTGTCCTCTAGGGCGGCAGCCAGCATCGACCGGATCTCCGGCTCGTCATCCAAGATCGTGACAAGGGGGGCTTGGGTCATTCTGGCAGGACTCCGTGGCCAAGAAGGTAAGACAGGTCTGATGGCTTGAAGGGCTTGCGCAGAACAGGCGTCCGCTGGGCCGCGCTTACATGTAGCGGATGATCGGGCCTAAGCGACGTCATCATGTAACAAGGCGGTGCATCATCAGGCAAGCTGTCGAACAGATCGATACCCGTCAGGTGCCCTTCCAAGGAAATATCCGTCAGCACCAGCGTCAGGCCAGGCACCTGCGTGACCAGCGACCGCGCCTCATCCACGCTGGCGGCTTCGATCACCGAATAGCCATCGGCCCGCAGCATGGCGCGCACATTTTGGCGCAGGTCCGGGCTATCCTCGACCAACAGCGCCAGCCCCGGAGAGGACGCCGCCTGCGCCCGCCGCCACGGCAGCATCAGCGACACCCAGCCGCCAACCTTGCCGTTGCCGATCTTCATGCGTCCGCCGACCAACTGGGTCATGTCATAGACCGTCGACAGGCCCAGCCCCGTGCCATTGTCCCCCTTGGTGGTGAAAAAGGGATCCAGCGCATGTTCCAGCGCGGCGGCGGAAAAACCGGTGCCGTCGTCGGCAACCGTCAGGTCCAGCCACGTGTCTTGAATATTGCGCGCCGTCAGGGTGATCTGTCCATGGTCGCGATCCTGACTGGCCACAGCATCCTTGGCGTTCAGGATCAGGTTCAACAGGCTGTCCTGCAACATCGACACATCCAGCATCAGCCGCGCGCCATCGGTTTGGTCATTGATGGTCAGACGCGCGCGATCCCCAAGGGTCGGCCCGGCCAGTGTCGCCAATTCATCCAGAAACGCCCCCAGATCGACGGGTGCGGGGGCTGGTGTGCGATCGGCGGTCATCTTGGCCAAGCCGTTCAACAGATCGCCCCCACGATGGGCCGCAGCGACGGTGGCATCGATCAGCTTTTGTGCCTCGGGGTCGGTATTCATCGCCGCCAGCCGCGATTGCGTGCCAAGGATGATCGTCAGCAGGTTTGAGAAGTCATGCGCCATGCCACTGGTGACCTGCGCCGCCAGCTGCCGCCGCCGGGATTGCGCCAGCGCGGCGCGTGTCTGGCTTTCTTCGGTGATGTCCATCGACAGGATGTAGGCCCCGCCCGCGCCATCGGGCGTCAGTGCTGTCCTGATCCGGCGCGACGATGCTTCGTCCGTGAATTCAAACACGGAGGAGCGGCCGTCGAAGGCCTGCTCCACGTAAGGTTTCACCGCCATATAGGCCTGCGCGCCCAGCACGTCCGCCATATGCAGGCCAAGGATGTTCGATGGCCGCCCCGGCATGACCGAAGACAGGCGGCGGTTCGAATATGAATAGGTAAGGTTCGACTCCAGATGCGCGATATGGGCGGGCATCATTTCCGTCGTCATCCGGGTGCGCGCTTCCATCCGGGTCAACTCGCGCCGCGCCTCTTCTAGTGCTGCATTGGTGGCCTGCAGCTTACGGTTGGTGGCGGCCAAATCCTCGGCATGGTTGAGCAATTGGCCAGAAAGCTCTTCGGACCGGGCGCGCAGAAGGTTTTCTTGTCGTTTGATGTCGGTGATGTCGGTGTAGACGGTCACCCAGCCACCCTGCGGCAGGGGCGCCCCCTCGACCGAGATGACGCGGCCATTCGCGCGGGTGCGTTCAAAATAATGCGGCTGGAAGGTACGGGCCTGATCCACCCTTTCGCGGATCGCGGCTTCGACATCGTCGACGGGCCCGTATTCCCCGCATTCGATCAGATGTCGGATCGAGTCCTCAAAGCTTGCGCCCGTCTTGGTCAGTTTCGCTGGCAGAGAGAACATCGACTGGAACTGCTGGTTCGAAAGCACCAGACGCAGGTCTTCGTCATAGATGGAAAGCGCCTGTTGGATTAGGTTCAGGCCAGCACGGGTCAAACTATCGTGCGCCTTGAAATCCATACCTCACCCCCTGCAAACCCCCGCAAGATCTAGCAGTTCCCACCGCGCCTGAAAAGCACGGGCTAGGCTGTTACAATTCGTTACATTTCGGAAATGATGCCGCAAAACTTCGCGGTGAGTCCTAGGGGCATACCCCGGTAAACGGGGATTCGCCGAAAGGCGGCTGGTGTGAGGAGACACCAGGGAATGGGAGGAGATAGTATGGCACCTGCGTCTGGGGACGCGGGCGGGTTCGTGTCGATACCGGCACTGCTTGACCGCAACGCACAGCAGTTTGGCACCAAAGCGGCCTATCGCGAAAAAGAATTCGGGATCTGGCAAACGTGGTCTTGGGCCGAAGCGCGCGAAGAAATCCGCAATCTGGCGTTGGGCCTGATTAACCTAGGCGTGACCAAGGGCGATTTCGTTGCCATCATCGGGTCCAACCGACCGCACCTTTACTGGTCGATGGTGTCGGCCCAGATGGTTGGTGCGGTGCCCGTGCCCATCTACCAAGACAGTTCCGCAGAAGAGATGGCCTATGTGCTGGATCACTGCGGCGCGCGGTTCATCATCGCCGAGGATCAGGAACAGGTCGATAAGGTGCTGGAGGTCAAAGATCAGCTGACCCAGTTCGAACACCTGATCTATCTCGACCCGCGCGGGCTGCGGAAATACGACCACTCGCGTCTGCACGAATATTCCCACGTTCAGGAAACCGGACACGGCCTGCGTGACGAACTGACCCCAGAATTGGACCGCCGCCAGTCCGCCATCACCTACGACGACATCTGCGTGATGCTTTATACCAGCGGCACCACCGGCAAGCCCAAGGGCGTGGTCCTGTCCAACCGTAACATCATCGAAACCTCCATCGCCTCGTCCGAGTTCGACAAACTGGGCAAGGGTGAAGAGGTTTTGGCCTATCTGCCGATGGCCTGGGTGGGCGATTTCATCTTCTCGATCGGGCAGGCCTATTGGACCGGTTTCTGCGTCAACTGCCCGGAAAGCGAAGACACGCTGATCACCGACCTGCGCGAAATCGGTCCGACCTATTACTTTGCCCCGCCGCGCGTGTTCGAGACGCAGCTGACCAACGTCATGATCCGGATGGAAGACAGCACCCGGATGAAGAAATGGCTGTTCAACACCTACATGGCGCACGCCCGCAAAGTGGGCGGCGATATTCTGGATGGCAAATCCGTCAGCCTGATGGATCGTCTGAAATACAAGCTGGGCGAGTTGTTCATTTACGGTCCTTTGAAAAACACCCTTGGCCTTAGCCGCGTGCGCGTCGGCTATACCGCCGGGGAAGCCATCGGACCCGAGATCTTCAGCTTCTACCGCTCACTCGGGATTAACCTGAAACAGCTTTATGGTCAGACCGAAGCGGGCGTGTTCATCACCCAGCAGCCCGATGGTGAAGTGCGCGCCGATACCGTTGGCGTCCCGTCGCCGGGGGTCGAGGTCAAGATCGCCGATACCGGAGAGGTGTTCTATCGCTCTCCGGGCGTCTTCGTCGAATATTACAAGAACCCCGAAAGCACCGCGTCGACCAAGGATGCCGAAGGCTGGGTTGCCACCGGCGATGCAGGCTTTTTTGAGCCTGACACCGGACACCTGCGGATCATCGACCGCGCCAAGGATGTGGGCAAGATGGCCGATGGCGCCATGTTCGCGCCCAAGTATGTTGAAAACAAACTGAAGTTTTATCCCAACATTCTGGAAGCCGTGGTCTTTGGCGCAGGTCGCGACCGCTGCTGCGCCTTTATCAACATCGATCTCAGCGCTGTCGGCAACTGGGCCGAACGCAACAACATCGCCTATTCCAGCTATCAGGAACTGGCCGGTCATCCGCAGGTCATGGCGGCAATCCAAGAGCATGTCGAAGAGGTCAACGCCAGCGTTGCCGAGGATGAGATGCTGTCCGGCTGCCAAATCCATCGCTTCCTGATCCTGCATAAGGAACTGGACGCGGACGACGGCGAAATGACCCGGACCCGTAAGGTCCGTCGGCGGATCATCGAAGAGAAGTACCACGATCTAATCACCGCGCTTTACGACGGGTCCGAAACGATCTCGACCAAGACCGAAGTGACCTATGAGGACGGGCGCAAGGGCTACATCTCGGCCACGCTTGAGTTGCGCGACGCCAAGGTCGTGCCGGTTCAGACCAAGCCCATCGCGGCAGAATAAGGGGGGCTGGTCATGTTGGATCAATCCGAAGGCTACACCACCGCAGACGGCCGCAAAATCGGCGGCGTCGTGATGGAAATGAAGAACATCACCCTGCGCTTCGGCGGCGTGGTGGCGATCAAGGACATCAGCTTCGACATCCGCGAGGGCGAAATCCGCGCCATCATCGGTCCGAACGGCGCGGGCAAATCCTCGATGCTGAACGTCATCTCGGGCTTCTACATCCCGCAGGAAGGCGAGGTGCTGTATCACGGCAAACCGCGTCCGCAGATGAAGCCCTATCAGGTCGCGCGTCAGGGCATCGCCCGGACCTTCCAGAACATTGCATTGTTCGAAGGCATGACCGTTCTGGACAACGTGATGACGGGCCGCCTGAACAACATGAAGACAGGCATCTTCAGTCAGGCGATCTGGAAGGGGAAAGCCGAGAAGGAAGAAGTTGAGAACCGCGAAGTCGTTGAAAAGGTTATCGACTTTTTGGAAATCCAGAACATCCGCAAGACGCCTGTCGCGCGCCTGCCGTACGGCCTGAAGAAACGCGTCGAACTGGCCCGCGCGCTGGCGGCGGAGCCGTCGCTGCTGTTGTTGGACGAACCGATGGCGGGGATGAACGTCGAAGAAAAAGAGGACATGAGCCGCTTTATCCTCGACGTGAATGACGAATTTGGCACCACCATCGCGCTGATCGAACACGACATGGGTGTGGTCATGGACCTGTCCGACCGAGTGGTCGTGATGGATTACGGCAAAAAGATCGGCGACGGCACGCCCGACGAGGTGCGCAACAATCAGGCCGTCATCGACGCCTATCTGGGGGTGGCCCATGACTGATCTGACCCCGACACCCGCATTCAAGGAGGCCCGCAATGCCTGACCAGCTTCTTTTCGGAACCGAGGTCTTTTTGAACGGCCTCATGGCCGGGGTTCTTTATGCCCTCGTCGCGCTTGGCTTCGTGCTGATCTACAAGGCCTCTGGCATCTTCAACTACGCTCAGGGCGTGATGGCGCTGTTCGCGGCGCTGACCCTTGTGGGCATCATGGAAGGGCAGGTTCCCTTCAGCCACCTGATCAACGCGGTCTTCGGGACCGAGGTGCATCACTTTGGCTGGCATCTTCCAGCCTTTGTCGGGATCGTGCTGACCATCGGCGTCATGGTGGCGCTGGCGTGGCTGGTGAACAACCTGATCATGCGGCATCTGGTTAACCAAGAACCGATCATCCTGTTCATGGCGACCATCGGTCTGGCCTACTTCATGGAAGGTCTAGGCGACCTGATGTGGGGCGCGGATATCAAGAAGCTGGATGTCGGTCTGCCGCAGGGTATCAACACCTTCATCGATGAAACCACGTTCAACGCCTTTGGCTACGGCTTCTTTATCGACAACCTCGATATCTGGGCGACGGTGATCGCGGCGATCCTTGTGGTCGCGCTGATGATCTTCTCTCAGTACACCAAACAGGGCCGCGCGCTGCGCGCCGTGGCGGACGATCACCAGGCCGCGCTGTCTGTCGGCATCTCGCTGAACTTTATCTGGGTTCTGGTTTGGTCCATCGCTGGCTTCGTCGCGCTGGTTGCGGGGATCATGTGGGGTGCCAAGTCCGGTGTTCAGTTCTCCTTGTCGCTGATCGCGCTGAAGGCCCTACCGGTTCTGATGCTTGGCGGCTTTACCTCGATCCCCGGCGCCATCGTTGGCGGCCTGATCATCGGTGTGGGTGAGAAACTGTTCGAATTTGCCATCGGCCCGCTGGTCGGCGGCGCGACCGAGAACTGGTTCGCCTATGTGCTGGCCCTTCTGTTCCTCGTCTTCCGGCCACAGGGTCTGTTCGGCGAGAAGATCATCGAAAGGGTCTGACGATGAAGACGCTTGCCAATATCAACGTGCTGGCGTGGGCGACCTTCTGGGTCTTTGGCTTCCTCGCCGTGACCGAAAACCCGTCCAACGCCATGACTATGTCCGTCTATGCGCTGGTCGCCTTTGCGGGCCTTGCGACGGGCATCCGCTGCTACATCAAGATTTGCCGGATCGGTGATGCTCTCGCCCCCCGGCCCACCCAAATGAACGAGGTCTGACATGTTTTACCGCGAAGCAGGTGAATTCAAGACATCATATGTCGACGATAACCAGACCTTTCCGATCCGGTTCGACCGCTGGCGCTATTACTTTGTGCTGTTCGTGGCCTTCTGCGTCATTCCGTTCATCATTAACGACTATTGGGCGAACGCCGTTCTGCTGCCCTTCCTGATCTACGCCATCGCGGCGATCGGTCTGAACATCCTTGTGGGCTATTGCGGGCAGGTGTCACTGGGCACCGGCGGGTTCATGGCTGTGGGGGCCTATGCCACCTACAAGCTGATGACCGCCTTCCCGGACATCAACCTCTTCTTCCACATCATCATCGCGGGTGCGATTACGGCTGTGGTCGGCGTGCTCTTCGGCCTGCCTTCGCTTCGGATCAAGGGCTTCTACCTCGCCGTGGCAACGCTGGCGGCACAGTTCTTCCTTGTGTGGCTCTTCAACCGGGTGCCGTGGTTCTACAACTACTCGGCCTCGGGTCAGATCAACGCGCCCGAGCGTACCGTCTTTGGCTATGCCGTGTCTGGCCCCGCCAGCGAACCCTGGGCTGTCTACCTGTTCTGTCTGGTCTTCACCGTAGCCAGCGCGATCATCGCCCGTAACCTGACCCGCGGCACCGTGGGCCGGAAGTGGATGGCGATCCGTGACATGGACATCGCGGCGGAAATCATCGGGGTGAACCCGCTGGCCTCCAAACTGACCGCCTTTGCCGTGTCGTCGTTCTTTGTCGGTATCGCAGGCGCGCTCTTTTTCGCCAACTACCTTGGCGCGGTCGAAGTGGGCGAGGTCTACGGCATCAACAAGTCGTTCCTTGTGCTCTTCATGATCATCATCGGCGGCCTTGGGTCCATCTTCGGCAGCTTTGCCGGTGCAGCCTTCCTCGTGCTTCTGCCGGTTCTGCTTAAGAACCTGCTGGTGGGCACATTGGGCTGGCCCACCGATTTGGCGGCGCATCTGGAACTGATGATCGTCGGCCTTCTGATCATCGTGTTCCTGATCGCGGAACCGCACGGACTGGCGCAACTGTGGCGCGTCACCAAAGAGAAATTAAGGCTGTGGCCCTTCCCGCACTAAGGCGGGGCCGCGTCCAAAAAGACCGGGGGAGGAGGAGCCCCCGGCACCTAGAAACCATCGGATATATCAAGGGAGGAACCTGACCGATGAAAACCACCACCCTAATTACCGCAGCAGCGGCCGCCTTCATGGCCGCCGCCCCGGCGATGGCGGACCTGTTTATCCCCTCGCTGACCTATCGTTCCGGTCCCTATGCCGCAAACGGCATCCCGACCGCGGATGGTTATGCCGACTATTTCACCCTGCTGAACGAACGCGATGGCGGCATTGGCGGCGCGAAGGTTGTCTTTGAAGAATGCGAAACCGGCTACAACACCGAAAAAGGTGTGGAATGCTACGAGGCGCTGAAATCCAAGAACCCGCTGACCATCCACCCCTGGTCCACCGGCATCACCTACCAGCTGATCCCCAAGGCGACGGCTGACGGCATTCCGGTGCACTCGGTCGGCTATGGCCGGACCTCTGCCAAGAACGGCGAAGTCTTCCGCTGGGTCTTTAACTATCCTGCGAACTACTGGGACGGCGCAAGCCACGCGGTCAGCCACATGCTGGAGCAAGAGGGCGATCTGAACGGCAAAAAAGTCGCGCTGGTCTACCACAACTCTGCCTTCGGTAAGGAACCGATCCGCACCCTGGAAGAGCTGGGCAAAATCCACGGCTATGAACTGGTCCTGCTGCCCGTCGACCACCCCGGTCAGGAACAAAAGTCCCAGTGGCTGCAAATCCGCCGCGAGCGTCCCGACTATGTCGTGATGTGGGGCTGGGGCGTGATGAACCAGGTCGCCGTGCAGGAAGCGGTGAACATCCGGTATCCGATGGACCATTTCATCGGCATCTGGTGGTCCGGGTCTGAAAACGACGTGAAGCCCGCAGGCGAAGGCGCCAACGGCTACAAGGCGCTGACCTTCAACGGTCTGGATAAAGACTATCCGATCTTTGACGATCTGAAGCAGTACGTGCACGACGCCGGTAAAGGCGCAGGCGCTGGCGATCAGGTTGGCACGGTGCTGTACATGCGCGGCCTTTATTCTGCTCTGATGACCGCCGAGGCGATCAAGAAGGCGCAGGAAATCCACGGCACGCCCGACGTGACGCCCGCCATGGTGCGTGACGGCTATGAAGCCCTGGAAATCACCCAGGCGACCTACGAAGAACTGGGCCTGCCGGGCTTTGGCCCCGACATCAAAGGGTCCTGCCAGAACCACGGCGGTCAGGGTCTTGGTGCCGTGTCCCAGTGGGATGCTGCAGCAGGTCAGTTCACGCTGATCACCGACTACATCCAGTCCAATCAGGACGTGATCCAGCCGCTGATCGACGCGGATTCGACCGCCTACGCGGAAGAAAACGGCATCACGCCGGGCTGCGATTAATCTAACCCCGCTCCGGCCCCCATGGGCCGGAGCACACCGCCCTTTTGCAAGAGGATCCCCAGATGCTGGATGCCGGACAAACCCAGGAAAAGTTGCTGGAAGTCAACAATATCGAGGTCATCTACAACCACGTGATCCTCGTGCTGAAAGGCGTATCCCTTTCCGTACCCAAAGGCGGCATCACCGCCCTGCTGGGCGGCAACGGTGCGGGCAAGACGACCACCCTGAAGGCCGTGTCGAACCTGCTGCACTCCGAACGGGGTGAGGTCACCAAGGGCACCATCACCTATCGCGGTGAACGTGTCGCCCACCTTGATCCGGCCGCGCTGGTGAAAAAGGGTGTGATTCAGGTGATGGAAGGGCGCCATTGCTTTGAACACCTCACCGTCGAAGAAAATCTGCTGACGGGCTCTTACACGCGGGGTGCCTCCAAGGGCGATATCGATGCGGATCTGGACCTCGTCTACCAATACTTCCCGCGCCTGAAGGAACGCCGCAAATCGCAGGCAGGATATACCTCGGGCGGGGAACAGCAGATGGTGGCCATCGGGCGCGCGATCATGTCCCGGCCGGAAACCGTGCTGTTGGACGAACCGTCGATGGGTCTGGCCCCGCAGCTCGTGGAACAGATCTTCGGCATCGTCAAAGACCTGAACGAAAAGGAAGGTCTGACCTTCCTGCTGGCTGAACAGAACACCAACGTCGCCCTGCGATTTGCGCATTACGGCTACATTCTGGAATCCGGCCGCATCGTGATGGACGGCCCTGCGGCCGAGCTTCGTGAAAACCCGGATGTGAAAGAATTCTACCTTGGCATGTCCGACGAAGGGCGTAAGTCGTTCCGGGATGTCCGCTCGTACCGTCGTCGCAAGCGTTGGCTGAGCTAAGACATGCTGCACCGCCTGCAGACCGGCACGGATGAGGCATCGGATAAAGGACCGCGCAAGATGAGTCATTTCGATACATTGGAAACCCGCAGTGCGGACGAACGCGCCCGCGCCATCGCGGACGAACTTCCGCGCCAGATCGAAGCGGCGCAGGCCCTGTCGGGCTATGCCGGATCGCTGTCCGACGTCGATGCGTCGTCGATCACCAGCGTGGCGGATCTGGCCAAGTTGCCAGTGTTGCGGAAATCCGATCTGGGTGCGGCGCAGAAAGCAAATCCGCCGTTTGGCGGGCTGACGACGCTGAAAACCAGCGGCTTCGCGCATGTGTTCCAATCCCCAGGCCCGATTTATGAGCCGGGCGGCATGGGCCACGACTGGTGGCGCATGGGGCGGTTCCTGCATGCGGCGGGGATCGGCAAGGGCGACATCGTCCAGAACTGTTTCGGCTATCACCTGACCCCTGCCGGTATGATCTTTGAAAACGGCGCACGGGCCGTCGGCGCGGCTGTACTGCCCGCCGGCACCGGTCAGACCGAACTGCAGGCGCAGGCGGCGCATGACATTGGTTGCACGGCTTACGCGGGTACGCCGGATTACCTCAAGGTGATCTTGGATAAAGCGGATGAGATGGGCCTGCCCCTGAAAATCATGCGCGCCGTTGTGGGGGGCGGGGCGCTGTTCCCATCCTTGCGTCAGGAATACGCCGATCGCGGCATCGCCTGCCTGCAAAGCTACGCCACCGCTGATCTGGGCAACATCGCGTATGAATCCGACGCGATGGAAGGCATGATCGTCGATGAAGGCGTCATCGTCGAAATCGTCACCCCCGGTACCGGTGATCCGGTCGAACCGGGACAGGTGGGCGAAGTGGTCGTGACCACCCTCAATCCCGATTACCCGCTGATCCGCTTTGCCACGGGCGACATGTCCGCGGTGATGGAGGGGACCAGCCCCTGCGGACGCACCAACATGCGGATCAAGGGCTGGATGGGCCGTGCGGACCAGACCACCAAGATCAAGGGCATGTTCGTGCGCCCTGAACAGGTCGCCCAGCTTGTCGCGAAACACGACGATATCAAGCGCGCCCGCGTGCTGGCCCAACGCGAAGGCGAAGCCGACGTGATGGTCGTCCAACTGGAAACCGATGCCGGCGATGCCACAGCCTATCAGTCGTCCATCGCGGATGTGCTAAAGCTGAAGGGCCGGGTCGAATTGGTGGCGCCGGGCACGCTTCCGAACGATGGCAAGGTGATCGAAGACCAGCGCAGCTACGACTAGGCCGTGCCAAAGGCTAAAGCCCGGGGTTTCAAGACAATACCTTGAAACCCCGTTGCTTGTTCTATTTTGTTCCCGGAACCCTACGACCGGGCAAATATCGGGACAGCCTTACTATGCGATCACTACTTACCGCCCTGCTGATGACTTTGTTGCTACCGCTTCAGGTCCTTGCGCAGGACGCCGCCGCCGACACCTCGACCGAAGCGGGGGCTGAAACAAGCGGCGAACAATCCTCGCTAGAACTGCTGTTGAATGTCATCGAAGACGATACAGCGCGGGCCCAGCTGATCGACCAGCTGAAGGCCGCCGGTGCCGAAGCCACGGCCACCCCCGATCAGATTGTCGAGACCTTGGCCGACGGCACCCCGCCGTCCGAAAATCTGTCTTTCGGTCGCCGTATCGCCATCATCACGCAAGAAGCGGCAGAAGGTATCGCCAACAGCGCCACCGCGGCGTGGTCGCAGCTTGGCCGGTCCGGGTCCGTTCTGGACGGGCTAAGCGGCAATGAATTCAACGTTCTTCTGGATGCGCTGAAAGACTTGGCACTGGTGATCGCCGCCACGTTCATCGTGTTTCTTCTGCTGCGCCGTATGGGCAAGACGATCTACGCCCGCATGGGCGCGTCCGCCGCGGACGGCGGCTTCGCCCGTACCGGCGCGCTTTATGTGGCATCGGCCATTATTGATGCGCTGACGGTCATAATTGCTTGGGCTGCAGGCTATGCGATCGCGATTCTGGTGCTGGGGGAATTCGGGCAGATTGGTATTCGCCAGACGCTCTACCTTAACGCGTTCCTGCTGGTTGAAATGGCCAAAGTGGCGGTCCGACTGGTGCTGTCACCGGCGTCCACCAACCTGCGTCCGCTGCCCATCGGCGACCGCGCTGCGAAATACCTGACCACGCGCCTGAACTTTCTGATCGGGCTGGGCGGCTACGGCCAGTTGCTGATCGTGCCGATCATCAACGCCAACGCGTCCTATGCTGCGGGCCGGGCCATTTCGACGCTGATCGCCTTTGCGATCTTGGCCATCGCCGTCTACCTCGTCATTCGCAACCGCAAGGGCGTCGCAAACTGGATGCTGGGCGATCGGGACGTGGATCAACCCATCACGCACGCCGAAGGGCCCGTGGGCGAAACCATCGCCGACCCGCAGGCCGCCGTTGCGGCTGAAGGCATGACCGGTGACGACGGTGCGGCTGGCATGAGCCCTGCTTTGCGCGACGAACCCACGCCGCAGCGGCGCGGGGCGCTGCATTTCCTTGCCTCTCACTGGCATTGGCCCGCGCTGATCTATCTGCTGATCATGTTCCTGATCGTGCTGGTTCGCCCCGGCGACGCGGCCTTCCGGTCCTTCGTTGCCTCTGGGCAGGTGGCAGTGATCGGTCTGATTGGTCTGGCAGTCTCTGGCCTGATCAGCCGGGCGATGTCCCATGGGGTCATGCTGCCCGAAAACATCAATGCGCGGATGCCCCTGCTGGAAACCCGGCTGAACCGATTTGTCCCGCGCTTCCTGTTCCTTCTGCGGATCGTCATCGTCGCTATTGTTCTGGCCTTCGCCCTGAACGCTATCGACATGATCGACCTGCGTAGCTGGATGACCAGCCAGTTCGGCGCACAGATGACCAGCGCCTTCTTCTCGGTCTTTGCGATCCTTGCGGTAGCTTTCCTGATCTGGCTGGCGCTGACATCCTGGGTGGATTACCGGCTGAACCCCGAGTTTGGGCAGGTCGCCTCGGCCCGGGAACGCACGCTGCTGACCCTGCTGCGTAACGCGGCGACCATCGCGCTGGTGATCGTGACGATGATGTTCGTACTGGCCGAGATCGGCCTGGACATCGCGCCGCTTCTGGCCTCGGCCGGGGTGTTGGGTCTGGCGATTGGTTTCGGTGCCCAGAAAATGGTGCAGGACATCATCACCGGCATTTTCATCCAGTTTGAAAACGCGATGAACGTGGGTGACGTCGTGACCGTGGGCGGCACCACCGGCACGGTCGAACGCCTGACGATCCGGTCTGTATCGCTGCGAGACGTGGCAGGGGCTTTCCACATCATCCCGTTTTCGTCAGTCGACATGGTCACCAACTACATGCGTGATTTCGGGTACTTCGTCTGCGACATGGGCGTCGCCTATCGCGAGAACGTCGACGAGGTGAAGCAAGCCATGCTGGACGCCTTCGAAGAGCTACGGTCCGATCCCGATCAGGCCTCCAAGATCATGGCGGATCTGGAATGGTTCGGTCTGAATTCCTTTGGTGACAGCGCGGTTGTCTGTCGCGCCCGGGTCAAATGTATCCCCGGTGCGCAATGGGGCGTGGGCCGCGCCTATAACGAGGTGCTCAAGCGGGTGTTCGATGATCGGAACATCGAAATTCCCTTCCCGCATCAGACGATCTTTCTGGGCGAATCGAAGGACGGCAAGACCCAGACCTTCAAGATCGAAAGCGACGACGCCGATATCCAGACCGCCTAAGACGGTTCTTGTCCCCGCCCGAGGATGCCTCCGGCGGGGATATTTTTATCAAGCTGAAAGAGAAACGAAAAAGCCGCCCCCGAGGGAGCGGCTTTTCGATTTGGTCTGCCCGAAGTTCTTAGCCCTGGCGAGCTTTGAACTTACGCTGCGTCTTGTTGATCACATAGACGCGGCCTTTGCGGCGCACGACGCGACAATCGCGATGGCGCTGCTTCAGCGAGCGGAGCGAGTTACGGACCTTCATGGGCCATCTCCTTCTTCGCGGCGCGGCGAGCGCCTGATTCGCAATTTGACCCAAGGCTTTGCAGCCGGGGGCCAGTGAAACATGGTGGGCGGTACAAGGATCGAACTTGTGACCCCTTCGATGTCAACGAAGTGCTCTACCGCTGAGCTAACCGCCCATATGTCTGTGCAGGCCTTTGCCCCTTTAATCAAAAGGGGCGCGGGGTTCCCGCGCCAGTCCGCGTGTCTATAGTCAGAGTCGTGAGGGGGATCAAGCCTTTTGAAGCCGAAAGTTTTCAGTCTAAATACGGCTGAAGGATCGACGCATGACCATATCCGCTTTTGACCTCTATCTGCCTGACGCGCTGACCACCAGCGTGGTCTTTGCGTCGCCGCATTCCGGGCGTGCCTATCCGGCTGGTTTCCTACGCCGATCCATCCTTGATCACCGCATGATCCGGTCGTCCGAGGATGCTTTTGTGGACCGTTTGTTCAGTGCGGCGCCTGACGCTGGCGCACCGCTGCTGACGGCCCGCGTACCGCGGGCCTATGTCGATCTGAATCGTGGCGCGGATGAACTGGACCCGGCGGTGATCGAAAATATCCGCCGTCCTGCGCATAACCCCCGGGTCGCCTCTGGCCTTGGGGTGATTCCCCGCGTGGTGGCGAATGGTCGGCCCATCTATCGCGGTAAGCTGTCGCTGGAAGAAGCGCGGTTGCGGCTGGAGAGCTACTGGCACCCCTATCACGGCGCGCTGCAAGATCTTTTGACCAACGCGCGTCAGCAGTTCGGACAGGCGATTCTGATCGATTGCCATTCAATGCCGCACGAAGCCGTGGATTGCGTGGTCCGTGCAGGATCGACCCGTCCAGACGTGGTGCTGGGGGATCGGTTCGGCGCCTCTGCGTCCTCTGACATCGTGGACAGGGTAGAGCAGGCTTTGACCGACGCAGGGCTGACGGTGGCGCGTAACACGCCCTTTGCCGGGGCGTTCGTGACGCAGAACTACGGTCGCCCGTCGCGCGAACAGCACGCGCTTCAGATCGAAATCGACCGGGCGCTCTATATGGATGAACAGCGGATTGAGCCGCGCCCCGATTTTGCGGCGTTTCAGGCGTTGATGGCGGGGGTGGTCGCGCAGATTGCTGAAATCGGGCGCGGTGCGCTGCCTTTGGCCGCGGAATAGCGCCCCGATATATCCGAACCTAAAACGAAACAGCCCCCCGGAATGTCCGGGGGGCTGATCATGTTTGGCACCGGCGTTCAGGAAACGCGCGAACAGGACGAACGGTCCGGTGCCACCCCCCGTCGCCGGGGGGAAGCGAGGGCGAGGTTATTCCCCGCCGCCAAGCTGGTGCACATAGGCCGACACGGCGCGAATTTGCGCTTCGGTCAGGCGGTCGCCCCACGCCGGCATTTGGCCATAGCGAGAGTTCCAGACCGTTTCCTTGAGCGTGTCGAAATCCCCACCATAGAGCCAGATGGCATCCGTCAGGTTCGGCGCACCCTGGCCGCGGTCGCCCGTGCCGTCTTCCATGTGGCAGGAGGCGCAGTTTTCTTCAAACACGGTCGCGCCGTGATCGACCATCGACGCATCCCGCGGCGTGCCGGACAGCGACATGACGTAGTTCACGACCGCGTCGATATCGCCTTCTTCCAGCAGTTCGTCCCGACCAAAGGCAGGCATCTGCGACTGGCGCAGGTAGTCGCCTTCGGCGTCGGCGGGCTGACGGATACCGACGGTGATGGTTTCGTGGATGGTCTCAATATCGCCGCCCCACAGCCAGTCGTCGTCCAGCAGGTTGGGATAGCCCTTGGCACCGGCTGCACCCGATCCGTGACACTGTGCACACCAGGTCTTGAAGACCGCGCCGCCCGAGGACACCGCATAGGTTTGCAGATCGCCACCGGTGGTCAGCTTGGCCAGATCAACGCCCGCCAGTTGTTCGTTGATATTGGCGTTGGCGGCATTCACCGCGTCGATATCTGCGGCCACTTCGGCCCGGGTCGAATAGCCCAGAACACCAGCCGTTGCCCGGTTTACCAAGGGCCACGCCGGGTACATGACCGTGTAGATCACGCCCCAGACGATACAGGCGTAGAAGGTCCACAGCCACCAGCGGGGCAGGGGGGTGTTCAGTTCTTCGATACCGTCCCAGCTGTGACCGGTTGTGCCGTGCTTTTCTTTAAGGTCTTCGCTCATCTCAGGCCTCCTTTGCGACCTGTGCCGCGTCAGCAGCAGGCTTGGTTTCGTTCCGGAACGGGATGGATGCCGTGTCGCTGTAGGTCTTGCGGCTTCCCGGACGGAAGACCCAGAGGATCACCGCCACGAAGAAGGAGAAGAGCGCCAGCAGCATCCAGCTGTCCGCGAATTCCCGAAGGATGGAATAGGTGTCCATGATCGCCCCCTTACCGGCTTGCGTCGGGTGTGAAGGTCGAGAAATCGACCAGCGTACCGAGCATCTGGAGGTAGGCGATCAGGGCATCCATTTCGGACACACCGGGCCGACCGTCGAAGTTACGCACCTGAACCTTATCGCCATAGCGTTCCAGCAGGCCGTCGAAATCGGCTTCCGGGTCCGCTTGGGCTGCAAAGTCAGCCTGTGCAGCGTCCAGCATTTCTTCGGTATAAGGCACACCGACAAAGGCGTGGGTCGACATGATGTCCTGAATGTATTCGCCTTCAATCAGCGTGTTTTCCAGGAAACCGTATTTGGGCATCACCGATTCCGGCACAACCGACTGCGGATCGCGCAGGTGGTCGACGTGCCATTCGTCGGAATAGCGGCCGCCGACGCGGGCCAGATCAGGCCCGGTTCGCTTGGACCCCCACTGGAACGGGTGGTCGTACTTCGACTCCGCTGCCAGAGAGTAGTGTCCATACCGCTCTACCTCGTCGCGCATCGGGCGGATCATCTGGGAGTGGCAGACATAGCAGCCCTCCCGGATGTAAATGTCGCGCCCGGTGAGCTCCAGCGGGGTGTAGGGGCGCATGCCCTCTACATCCTCGATGGTGTTCTCCAGATAGAAGAGCGGAGCGATTTCGACGATGCCGCCGATCGTGACCACCGCGAAGGAGAAGGCGAGCAGTAGCGTCGCGTTCTTTTCCAGGATCTTGTGTTTTTCAAGAATTGCCATTGTCCTGTTTCCTTATTCCGCGGG
Organism: Pseudooceanicola aestuariicola; assembly: GCF_045763785.1. Lineage (NCBI taxonomy): Bacteria > Pseudomonadati > Pseudomonadota > Alphaproteobacteria > Rhodobacterales > Paracoccaceae > Pseudooceanicola > Pseudooceanicola aestuariicola. The sequence continues at coordinate 54,953 of NZ_JBJGSF010000001.1, forward strand.
CACGAGGCCGTTGTTGCTTTGAACCGCGGGTTGGCGCGTGACGGTCAGCCACAAGTTCACGCACATGATCACCGCACCGGCGAGGAACAGAACCCCACCCAGACCGCGCACCACGTACATCGGGAACTTGGCGGCAACCGTGTCGGCGAAAGAGTTCACGAGGAAACCGTTCGCATCCACTTCACGCCACATCAGGCCTTCCATGATGCCGGTCACCCACATGGACGCCGCGTAGAGAACGATGCCGATCGTGGCCAACCAGAAGTGCCAAGAGACCATCGAGAGGCTATAGAGCCGTTCGCGGTTCCAAAGTTTCGGCACGAGGAAGTAGAGTGCACCAAAGGTGATCATACCGTTCCAGCCAAGCGCGCCAGAGTGCACGTGACCAATGGTCCAGTCGGTGTAGTGGCTTAGCGAGTTCACGGCTTTGATGGACATCATCGGACCCTCAAAAGTCGACATGCCGTAGAAGCCAACTGCAATCACCATCATCCGGATCACCGGGTCGGTGCGCAGCTTGTCCCATGCGCCGGACAGCGTCATCAGACCGTTGATCATGCCACCCCAGCTGGGCATCCACAGCACGACCGAGAACACCATGCCAAGGGTCGAGGCCCAGTCAGGCAGCGCGGTGTAATGCAGGTGGTGCGGACCGGCCCAGATGTAGATGAAGATCAGGGCCCAGAAGTGGATGATCGACAGCTTGTAGGAATAAACCGGACGTTCGGCCTGTTTCGGGATGAAGTAGTACATCATGCCCAGAAAGCCTGCGGTCAGGAAAAAGCCCACCGCGTTGTGACCGTACCACCACTGCGTCATCGCATCCTGCACACCGGCCATCACCTGCACCGATTTCGACCCCCAGATCGACACCGGGATGGACAGGTTGTTCACCACGTGCAGCATGGCGACGGTCACGATGAACGACAGGTAGAACCAGTTCGCCACGTAGATGTGGCGCTCTTTCCGCATGATGATCGTGCCGAGGAAGACTGCCAGGTAAACCACCCAGACGATGGTCAGCCACAGGTCAACGTACCATTCCGGTTCGGCGTATTCCTTGGACTGCGATCCGCCCAGAACATAGGACAGCGCCGCCATGACGATGAACAGCTGGTAGCCCCAGAACACGAACCATGCTGCATTGCCGCCCCAAAGCCGCGTCGCCGAGGTGCGCTGCACCACGTAAAAAGATGTCGCCAGAAGAGCGTTGCCCCCAAACGCGAAAATCACCGCGCTGGTGTGCAGCGGGCGCAGGCGTCCAAAGTTCAGATAGCCCTGCGCCCATTCAAAGTTAAGCACCGGGAAAGCCAGCTGGAACGCGATCACGATCCCGACGAGGAACCCGACCACACCCCAGAAGGCCGTGGCAACCACCCCGAACCGGACCACACCGTCCATGTATTCACCGGACAAATCCGGTTTGGGCGTTTCATCGCCCGAGTTTTTAAGCGTCCACAGGAACAGGCCGCCAGCGGTCAGCATGACCACCAGCGCGTTCACCATATACGCAAGATCACGCGCGTAATTGGCTGCAATTGCCCCGAACAGGGCAATCAGGCCAAGCGCGATAAGCTTGAATGTATTCGTCATTTCGCGTCCCTTCGTCTGTCCTCTGCAGGCACGAATCCCCTGCATGTCGGAATGTCGACTGGCCGCTTTTTGAACGTCGGGCCGGGGACGGGCTTTGATCTGCGTCAAGATTTCTGAAATGCGTCGCGAAATATCTGTGCCAGATGCCCCTTTGCGATTTTCCGTCGCATTTGATCACGGTCAAAGCGGCGGATGGCGCCGTCGGGCTAGCCTTTGCGTCAGGACCATTTCCGCCAAGGAGGGCATCATGGCCATCAAGACCATTGCAACAATCCTGACCGACACGACTCTTGTGAAACCCGTACTCGACGCGGCGACGGCCCTTGCCGGTGCGGTCGATGCGCACCTCGATACGCTTTGTCTGGGCGTCGATCGCAGTCAGGTCGGCTATTATTACGCAGGCGCCAATGCGGTGATCCTGCAAGAAGCCATCTCTCGCGCCGGGGCCGAGGCTGAAGAGATCGAAGAGCTTGCCAAGCAGACGCTGGCGCTAAGCGACGTACGCTGGGGCACCGACACGGGCGTCGCCCAGATGGCCGATCTGGGACGTCATGTCGCCCAGCATGCAAGGTTCTCTGACCTCGTGGTGCTGCCGAAACCCTACGGCAAAGACCACGGCATCGAACTGGAACCGGTGGTCGAAGCTGCCATGTTCGAAGGCCGCGCCCCCGTGCTGATCGTGCCCGAGGCTGATCAGGTCGCAAAGTTGCCCACCAGCGCGCTGCTGTGCTGGAACGAAAGCCCCGAAGCACTGTCTGCCATCAAGGCGTCGCTGCCGCTGCTGGCCCATGTCGATCGTGTTCACGTGGCGATCATCGATCCGCCTGTGCATGGCCCCAACCGCTCTGACCCCGGCGGCTCTCTTGCCGCTTGGCTGGCCCGACATGGCGTGAAGGCCGAAATTGACGTGCTGGCTCGCACCGTACCGCGCGTATCCGACGTGATCCGCCGTCACGCGCAGGACACGAATGCCGAACTGGTCGTGATGGGCGCCTATGGCCATTCCCGGTTCCGCGAGGCGATCTTGGGCGGTGCGACCCGCAACATGCTAGAGGATACGACCATCCCGATCTTCATGGCGCACTAAGCGTCATGGTTTGCCGTCGGGGCCGCAGGCGACCCCGGCGGCAAAAGCCTTCGGCGAAGGTATTTATCAACCAGAAGAAGCAGGGGGGCGATCCATCCGGTCCACCCCCTGCCACGACGAGCAGGGGGCTTCTCCTGGTGCGGTCATCGGCACCTCTGCCTGTACCGCAATCTCAGGCTCGCTCGATTCTGGTTAACAGAACCTTGCTGATTTCTTCTGGTCGATAAATACCCTCGGGGGAGAGCGGCGCAGCCGCGAGGGGGCAGAGCCCCCAACTCCGGATCAGTCCAGCATGCCGCCGTCGCTGTCGTCGCCTGCTTCTTCCAGCAGACGCTCCATATCCGGTATGGTCACGTGGCGCTTGCCTTCCAGCAGGATCACCCCGTCCCGTTTCAGGGCAGAGATCTGACGGCTGACCGTTTCCAGCGTCAGTCCCAGATAATCCGCCATCGCCTCTCGGGTCAGCGGAAGGTCAAAGACCAAAGGACCGGTTGCCGCGTTCAGATGCAGTGACGCATCCCGGCGCGCGATAATGGCCAGCAGCGATGCGATCTTTTCCCGCGCCGTTTTACGGCCCAGAACCAGCATCCATTCCCGCGCGGCATCCAACTCGTCGAGCGTCATCTGCAGCAGGCGCTGCGCGATATGCGGAGTTGTCTCCATCATCTGTTCGAACGGCTTCTTGCGGAAACAGCACATTACCACATCCGTGGTGGCCACGACGTCATAGGCCGCGCCATCACGACCCGGGCGGCCCACGAAATCCGAGGGAAGCAAAAGGCCGACCATCTGCGTCCGGCCGTCTTCCATCGTCTGGGTCAGCGTCGCGATGCCTGACACGACCGAACCAACGAAATCCATCCGGTCACCAGACCAGATGATGTGCTGACCGGCTTCGAAGGTGCGGTAATACTTGATCTCTTCCAGCGCTTCCAATTCGTCGGATTCGCAGCGCGCGCAGACAGCACGGTGCCGGATCGGACATGATTCACAGTGAATGTGATCGCTCAGGGCGCTTTCTAACAACATGATCGGAACCGATTGATCTGAGTCAAAGATATTTCTGCTACGTGCCAATAGGCCTAGCCGCATGATAAGCAAAACGCAATTAGAACGGCTGAGACTGTTTGACGCGAAAGTGCCGCGTTACACCAGCTATCCCACGGCGCCGCACTTCAAAGATGCGGTCGGGCCGGATCACATGACGCGCTGGATTTCTGCGATCCCCGAAGGCTCGGAGGTATCGCTCTACATCCACGTGCCTTTCTGCCGCCGCCTGTGCTGGTTCTGCGCCTGCCGGACGCAGGGCACGCAAAGCGAAGCACCGGTCGCCGCTTATCTTGAGGTGCTGAAAACCGAACTTGCCTTGCTGGGTCAGACACTGCCCAAAGGCGTGCGGCTATCGCGGTTGCATTGGGGCGGCGGGACGCCCACCTTGCTGTCTGCGACGATGATGTCTGAACTGGCTGGCGCGATTGCCGATATCGCCCCCTTTGCCGAAGGCTACGAATTCTCGGTCGAGATTGATCCCAATGAAATCGACGCGCCCCGGCTGGAGGCGCTGGCCAAGGCCGGGATGAACCGCGCCTCAATCGGGGTGCAGGATTTCGATCCCAGCATTCAGGAATGCATCGGCCGCGTTCAAAGTTACGAAGTGACGCGCGACGCCATCGCGGCCATCCGCACCGCTGGCGTTCACAGCCTGAACGCCGACATCCTGTTCGGCCTGCCGCACCAGACAGGTCCGCGGATCACCGACAGCGTCCAGAAACTGCTGTCGCTAGCACCGGATCGCGTGGCCCTTTATGGCTATGCGCATGTGCCGTGGATGGCGCGGCGGCAATCCATGTTGCCGTCCGATGCCCTGCCTACGCCCATGGAGCGGCTTGAGCTGTTCGAAATCGCCCGCAAACTGTTCGTCTGGGACGACTACGCCGAAATCGGGATCGACCACTTCGCGTTGAAATCCGATGGTCTGGCCAAGGCGCAGGTAGCAGGCACGCTGCGGCGGAACTTCCAAGGCTACACTGACGATCAGGCTGATGTGCTGATCGGCGTCGGGGCGTCATCGATTTCGCGCTTCCCGCAGGGATATGCGCAGAATGCGCCCGCGACTTCGGCCCATATCGCCGCGATCCGCGAGGGGCGGTTCTCGGTGTCGCGCGGACATGCCTTTGCCGGCGACGACACGTTGCGCGCCCGGATTATCGAAGCGCTGATGTGCGACTTTGCCGTATCCAGCGCCGAGTTGACGCGTGATTTCAACGTGTCTGCTGCCACGCTGCGATCCATGTTCGACGCGGTCAATGCGCAGTTCGAAAGCCTGCTAAGGGTCAGCGACGCCGGTTTGATGATCCCGCCAGAGGCGCGGCCCCTGACCCGCATGGTGGCGCGCGCGTTCGACGCCTACGACACAACCAAGGCGCGCCATTCTTCGGCCATTTAACCTTGCACCGCTTTCGGCCCGGTGATCCTGTGGCGTGACCACAGGAACCGGGGGCGAAGCATGTCAGACCATAGATTTTCCAAGCTGGACGTTTTCACCGATGTGCCGCTGAAGGGTAACCCTTTGGCGGTCATCCATGATGCGGATGGCCTATCTGCTGACGTCATGCAGGCGACCGCGAACTGGATGAACCTGTCGGAAACGACCTTCCTGATGCAGCCCGAGGCGCAGGCCGATTACGCCCTGCGGATCTTCACGCCGCGCCGGGAGTTGCCCTTTGCGGGCCATCCAACCCTTGGCACATGTCAGGCGTGGCTGAACACCGGTGGGCAGCCCAAAGGCGACACCATCGTGCAAAGCTGTGCCGCTGGTCTGATCCCGATCCGGCGTGATGGATCGAAACTCGCCTTTAGGGCGCCGCCGCTTATGCGTTCTGGCGCTGTTGATCCAGAGGTTGTCGAACAGATCAAGGCGCGGCTGGGCCTGACATCGGATCAGATCGAGGCGACAGAATGGATCGACAACGGCCCCGGCTGGTGTGGCGTTCTGGTGCGTGACACGGAAATCCTGCGGTCCATTCAACCGGACTATTCCCAGCACCCCGAGCTTGGGTTGGGCGTCATCGCCCCGGCCGATGGAGAGGATTATGATTTTGAACTGCGCGGGTTCACTCGGGCTTACGATGACCCGGTCACCGGATCGCTGAATGCCTCTGCCGCGCAGTGGTTGTTCGCGTCCGGTATCGCCAAGGGGAACTACGTCGCGGCGCAGGGGCGCGAACTGGGCCGTGCGGGCCGAATTGCGATCACTAAGGAAGGTGATGATGTCTGGGTCGGCGGCGATGTGGCGACAGTCGTCACCGGCCAGATCACACTGTGACCCCGTAAACGAAAACCGGCCCCGCGATGGGGGCCGGTTCGTGTTTGGTTTATCAGGGCTTCAGCGCCGTCAGGCCTTTGAGGATGTCGATGGCATAGGCCAGTTGGTAATCCTCGTCCCTCAGCTTGGCGGCTTCTTCCGCTTCGGCCTGTTCTTTTTCGATCTGGCGGATCTCATCCTCGGACAGGCTGTCGTTGTTCAGCGCACCCCGCAGGTCGGCCTCGGACCGGCTGCGGCGGGGCGTATCCTCTTCTTCTTCCTCGTCTGCAGGCACGCGGCGCGGCTGTTCGACCACGATGTCCGGTGACACGCCAAGCGCCTGAATGGACCGGCCCGATGGCGTGTAATACCGCGCGGTGGTCAGGCGCATGGCCCCATCGCCCCGCAGCGGCATGACCGTCTGGACCGAACCCTTACCAAAGGATTTGGTGCCCACGACAATAGCGCGGCGGTGATCCTGAAGCGCGCCGGCCACGATTTCCGATGCCGAAGCAGAGCCGCCGTTGATCAGAACCACGATGGGCTTGCCGTTGATCAGATCGCCTTCGGTCGCGTTAAAGCGTTCGCCGTCTTCCGGTTCGCGACCGCGGGTCGACACGATTTCACCTTTCTCAAGGAACGTGTCCGCGACTTTGATCGCCTGCGTCAGCAGGCCGCCCGGGTTGTTGCGCAGGTCCAGCACGATGCCGTCGATGGCATCCAGCCCACCGGCTTCTTCGATCTGCGTTTCCAGACCTTCGACAAGGTTGGGCGTCGTCTGATCGTTAAAGGTCGTGACCCGCGCGACAACGGCCTGACCTTCGGTGCGGACACGGGCGGCGGTCAGCTTGATCGTGTCGCGGATAATGGACACGTCAAACGGCTCTGCCTCGCCTTCGCGCACGATGGTCACCACGATTTCCGACCCGACGGGGCCGCGCATCAGGTCGACCGCCTCGTCCAGCGTCAGGCCCAGCAGGCCTTCGCCGTCGACGTGACTGATGTAATCGCCAGCTTCGATCCCGGCCTCATCCGCAGGGGTGCCGTCCATCGGCGATACGACTTTGACAAAGCCTTCTTCCTGCGTGACTTCGATCCCCAGACCGCCAAATTCGCCGCGCGTCTGCACACGCATCGCGGTGGCGTCGTCCGGCGACAAGTAGCTGGAGTGCGGGTCCAGAGACGTCAGCATCCCGTTGATCGCCGCTTCGATCAGTTCGGATTCTTCGACCTCTTCAACGTACTGCGCACGGATGCGTTCAAAGATGTCCCCGAACAGGTCCAACTGTTCGTACACATTGCTAGAGCGTACGTTTTCCTGTGCCAGTAGGGGTGCGGCCACTTGTGTCGACCCAAGAATACCCGCGGTGATGCCGATGATGCCGGCCACGATTTGCTTTTTCATGCTCTTAATCCTTCATGTCCCTGAACCACTGGGCGGGGTCTTGCGGGATATTGTCTTGTCGCACTTCGATGTACAGCGTTTCGCTCAAATCACTATCAGCGCCGGTTGCATTTGTCCCGGTCGTATTTGTCGGCGTCAGCATGGCCCCCAGATCACTGTCGGTGCCAGCCATTAGCCCGATCGGGGCGCCTTCGGCCAGAATGTCACCCGAGGCACCATAAACCACGTCTAACCCGGCGAACACGAAAAGAATGCCCGGTTCCGGCTCAAGGATCATCACATTTCCGAGGTCAAGTAGTGGACCGCGATAGCGGATCGTCGCAGCCGTCGGGCTGGTCACCAGCGCGCGGGGCCGGGTCGCCAGCACGACGCCGGGCCGCGTGACGCCCGCCGCATCCGCCTGACCCGACCGCCGCAAGACGCGGCCCAGAACAGGGCTGGCCAACTGGCCTTTGCGGTCCGCCACCGTGGGCAGATCAACGGACCGTTCGTTTTCGGCAATGTCGGTCAGGCCAGAAGCAAAAGCCCCCAAAGTTTCGGTCGACGCGATCAAAAGCGCGGTCTGGATCGGGTCTTCGGTGAACTTGCGCGGCAGGTCGCGCCGGTCGGCGACGGCTTGGCTCAGATCGGTGCGCGCCTCTTGCACGCCGCGCAGCCCATCCGCCAAAGTGGCCGAGGCGCTTTGCTGAAGCTGCCGCAGCACGCGGACTTCGTTCAGGTCGGCGCGCAGATCATTGGCACGGTCATCCAGCCCCCGTGACACATCGGCCACGATCATGGCCGACCGCGCGGTGCCCACTGCCCCTGAAGGATGCAAAAAGACGACAGGTGTCCCCGTGCCGCCCATCATTTGCAACGTGCCAAGCAGTTGCGCGATCTCATCTTCGCGCGACGCAAGCGCGGCGCTCAGCTCTGCTTCGCGGGCGGTCACCTGGCGCAGACCTTCACGCATCGCGGCCAGCCCGTCCTCAAAGGCGCGGGTGGTTTCCGTCAGCGCGGCGACCCGGTCCGGCGCATCCTGCGCGTTCGTCAGCATGGCGATCGCGGTTTCGATGTCCTGCGCCGCCTGAATGGCCGCCGCCGCCGTCGCGTTCTGGCCAGACGCATCCTGCGCCCCGGCGGGCAGGGCGGTCAGGCAAAGAACGGCGATCAGGCGGGCAAACAGGGTCATGCAATCAGGCTTTCGCCCGTCATCTCATCAGGTTTTGGCAGGTCCATCAACTGCAGCAATGTCGGCGCAAGATCGGCAAGCCGTCCGTCGCGCAGGCTGGCCCCCTCGGGACCGCCGTAAAGCGCCACGGGAACAAGGTTCGTGGTATGTGCCGTGTGCGGGCCGCCGGTTTCCGGATCGACCATGACCTCGCAATTGCCGTGGTCAGCGGTCAGGATCATCGCGCCGCCCGTCTTTTCCAAGGCTGCAACTACCTGCGTCAGTCCACGGTCCACGGCCTCGCAGGCCGCAATGGCTGCTTTTAGGTCGCCGGTATGGCCAACCATGTCGGGGTTGGCGAAATTGGTGACGATCAGGTCATAGCCGTGTTCGATTGCGGCGACGAATTTCTCGGTCACCTCCTCCGACGACATCTCAGGCTGCAGATCGTAGGTCGCGACCTTGGGCGACAGCGGCATATAGCGGTCTTCACCTTGCTTTTCGATCTCGACCCCACCATCAAGGAAGAAGGTCACATGCGGATACTTTTCGGTCTCGGCCAGCCGGAACTGTGTCTTGCCCTGTTTCGCCACCCATTGACCAAGCGTGTTCACGATTTCCTGCTTGGGATAACAGGTGGTCATATATGCGTTGTGAGCTTCGGAGTAGTCGACCATCCCCAGCAGCGCGGCCCAGTCAGGGCGCGCGCCAGTGTCGAAGGCAGCAAAGCCCGGTTCGCCCACCGCGCGCAGGATTTCGCGGGCGCGGTCAGCGCGGAAATTCAGGCAAAAGAACCCGTCGCCGTCCCGTGCCCCGGCGTAATCGCCAATCACCGTGGGGGTGATGAATTCGTCGGTTTCGCCATTCTCGTATCCCCGCGTGACAGCCGCATGCGCGGTGGCCGAGGTCTGAGCCTTTCCCAGCACCATGGCGGTGTAAGCTTCTTCCACCCGGTCCCAGCGATTGTCGCGGTCCATGGCGTAATACCGACCCGAGAGGGTGACGATCTTTGCCGCGTCGGGCAGCGCGTCTTCCAGATCGGACAGGTAGCCATAGGCGGATTTCGGGGCCACATCACGCCCATCGGTGATGGCATGCAGCGCGACGGGCACGCCCCGGTCGGTGATCGCCTTGATCGCGGCTTTGATGTGGTTCAGGTGACCATGCACCCCGCCGTCCGACACAAGGCCCATGATATGCGCCGTGCCGCCTGTGGACTTTAGCTTATCTGCGAAGGCGACCAGCGCTTCGTTGTCGAAAAAGCTGCCATCTTCGATTGCCAGATCGATCTGGCCCAGATCCATCGCGACCACGCGGCCTGCGCCGATATTCGTATGGCCGACTTCGGAATTGCCCATCTGCCCGCTCGGCAGGCCAACATCCGGGCCATGCGTGATCAGCATCGCATGCGGGCAGGTCGCCATGATCCGGTCGTAGGTCGGGGTCTGCGCAAGATAGGGGGCGTTGTCGTCGGTCCGATCGGACAGGCCCCATCCGTCGAGGATACAAAGTACGACGGGTTTCGGTGGGGTCATTGCGCTGCTCCGGGCCGTTGATTTGGCCCGTATGTAGCGGCTTGGGGACGGGGTTTGAAGGTGCGATATGGCCGCGCTGCTGGGGCAGGCCCGGGAACGAGGCGGCGTTGCCCGCTCGCGCTCACCCAAAACATTTGTGGCAAGATGAAGCGCCGGGTTGGCGATCAGACCCGGTGGTAGGGCGATCCGGCCAGAATCGTGGTTGCGCGGTAGATCTGTTCCGCCAGCATCACCCGCACCAGCATATGGGGCCAGACCATTTTGCCAAAGGATAGGCTAAGGTCGGCGCGGGCCCTTAATGACGGATCGATCCCGTCGGCGCCGCCGATGATAAAGGCGGTGTCGCGGATGCCTTCGTCACGCCAGTGCGCCAGTTGATCCGCAAAGTGGGGAGAGGTGAGAAGTTTGCCACGCTCATCAAGGGCGATGATCTTGGAATTGTCGGGCAGGGCGTTGGCCAGAAGCGCGGCTTCGGCTGCCTTGCCGCCACCCTTCTTGTCTTCGACTTCGGTGACAGAGGCCGGACCCAAACCCAAGGCGCGCCCTGTGCGGGTCGCGCGGGTCAGGTAGTCGTCTATCAGATCGGCCTCGGGCCCCTTGCGCAGGCGCCCGACGGCGCAGATCGTCAGTTTCACGAGGACCCGCCTGAGATCAGGCGGTGCCCGCGTCGGCCTTGGCCGGCATCCACATCTTTTCCAACTGGTAAAAGTCGCGGACTTCGGGCCGGAACACATGGACGACAACATCGCCCGTGTCGATCAGAACCCAATCGCCGGTATCCTTGCCTTCGACCTTGGCCGTGAAGCCGTAAGTTTCCTTGATCTTCGCCACCAGCTTTTCGGACATGGCCGCAACCTGTCGGGTCGAGCGCCCCGAGCAGATCACCATGAAATCACCCATGGAGGACTGCCCGCGCAGGTCGATCTGCACGATGTCTTCGGCTTTGTCTTTTTCAAGGGACGTGACGATCAGATCCAAAAGGGATTCGCTGATCGGTTGCTTGGGGGCGCTCATCTGCGACCCCTTGGAAGCGGTTTCAGCCGCTGCAATGTCAAGTGACAGGACATCGTCCTCCTTGTTGCGCGCCGCCAGAGCCCCGGCGCTGGGCGTACCTATAAGGTAGCAGCCCCCTAATGGCATTTCAATGAAACAGGTGCAATTGGGCGTCAAATGGCCGGACAGCGCCTGCCGTACGGGCAGCGAAGCCGCGGCTTCGCCCGGTACTCAGTCTGGTGCTTAATCCGGGGCCTTGGCGGGATCGTTCAGCATCCGCACCTCGCGCTGCGGGAAGGGGATGGAAATACCGTGCGCCTGAAACGCATCCCACAGCGCCAGATAGACGTTGCCGCGGATATTGGTCAGCCCGCCCGTGGGGTCGCGGATCCAGAACCGCAGGATGTAGTCCACCGAACTGTCGCCAAAGCCGACGATGTGGCAAACCGGCGGCTTGCTGGACAGCACACGTTCGACGCCCTGCGCGGCTTCGATCGCGATGCGGCGTACCAGATGTGGGTCGTCGCCGTAAGCGGTGCCAAAGTAGATGTCCAAGCGGACGAAGTCGTTGGAGTGGGACCAGTTGACCACCTGCGTGGTGATCAGGTCTTCGTTCGGGATCAGATATTCCTTGCCGTCCCGCGTCGTGATCGAAACATAACGCGCCCCAAGCGAATTGATCCAGCCGAAGGTTTCCCCGACCGTGATGACGTCGCCGGGTTTGACGGATTTATCCAGCAGGATGATGATGCCCGACACAAGGTTCGACACGACCTTTTGCAGGCCGAAGCCAAGGCCCACGCCGATAGCCCCCGACAGAACGGCAAGCCCTGTCAGATCGACGCCGACGGCCTTCAGCCCGACAAACAGGGCGATCCCATACAGCAGCAATTGCAGGAACTTGACGACCAGCACCTGCATGGACGGAGAGATATCTTCGACCCGGCTGATGTTCGCGGCCGAAGCATGGCTGAGGAATCGGGCGATCGTGAAAAGCGCGGTCAAGATGACCAGCGCCTGAAGCACCATCCATGTCGTTATCCGCGTTTCGCCAATACTCAGCCCGATGCTTTCCAGTAATTGCTGGGCGTCTTCGGTCAGCCCAAGGATCACCAGCGTCACCCATATCCAGCCCCCAAGCCGCACCAGCCCGCGCAGCGCGTTGTTGGCGATAAGCCGCGTCAACAGCGCGATGATCAGCCACGCGAAGGCAAGGCTTGCGATGATTCCCAGAAGGTAAGAGCGGGAGGGCCAGGTGATCTCTCTCATCACCCAGACCACGGGCCATATCAGCGCCACGAAGGCGATCAGCCGCATCCGTCGCTGAATCAGAAGAGCGTAGCGCAGCCGCCACTTGGGCCAATCCTCGCGGGACCGCAGCCAATCGTGATAGCGCGCCGCAAGGGGTCGCGCCAAAAGCGTCGCCACCACCAGAATGGCCAGCGCGATCCCCAGTTGATACAGGTTCCACGGTCGTAACAGCCCCGTGACAAAGACCTGCCCTTGCGCCCAGAGGTTTTGTGCAATGTCTAGCGTTACATCGCTAGGTTGTGGGGTCGGTTCCGCCAAAGATGTTGTCCCAGTTAGATAAAATTCAAAAATGACGCTAAACAGTGTCGACTAATCCGACCTACTTCTTTAGAACAGTAACACGGTCTTGGGATCAAATCGAAGTCACAAAGGCCAGGGGATAATGACGGTAGAGACGAAGCTCCTGTCGAGGGGCATATTGTGCGCGCAAGTTTCCGGCGCTTCCGATGATGCCGACACGGACATCATCCTAGAACAGATATTGCAATCCGTCCGTGATGACACCGCTGATCGCTGCTTGTTGGACCTGTCTGATCAAACGTCTTCCAGCCTGAATGCCGTGTCTGCTCGGGCTGCATTGTCGAACCTTAACATCGGCTTGGCTAAGATTTGGGGCGATGATCTGCGGCAACTGCCGTTGGCAATTGTCACGCCGATGGCCAGCTTCGGCTATGGGATCGGGCGCATGATCGCGGGGCACGCCTATGACCTGTCGCAGCTGTCGGTCGCGCAGTTCGAAAGCGTTGACGAAGCGATGGACTGGCTGAGCGACGACACGCAGCGCGCCTGACCATTGGCGCATCCCGCGAAGTATGCTTGATGCAGCGCGGGTTCGGGTATATCTGAGGCGCATGAAACGTATTTTCGACATGGATGATCGTGCCCGCCTGCCTTGGCGGTTCTTTGGCGCGACGATGACGGTCCTAGCACGCCTATGACGCGGCCGGGTGTGTCCCGGCCTGCCCATGCACTTTCGCCCGAAAGCGATCATTCATAGGACAAAGGAAGACCCCATGTCTGGTAAGACACTCTACGATAAAATCTGGGATGCCCACGTTGCCGATCAGGCCGAAGACGGCACCTGCCTTCTGTATATCGACCGTCACCTTGTGCACGAAGTGACCAGCCCGCAGGCCTTTGAAGGTCTGCGCATGGCGGGCCGCAAGGTGCGCGCGCCGGAAAAAACCATCGCCGTGCCGGATCACAACGTTCCGACCACCGGCGACCGGAACGCCAAGATCGAAAACGAAGAATCCCGCATTCAGGTCGAAGCGCTCGACAAGAACGCCAAGGAATTCGGTCTGAACTACTATCCCGTGAACGACGTCCGTCAGGGCATCGTGCACATCGTCGGCCCCGAACAGGGCTGGACGCTGCCGGGTATGACCGTCGTCTGCGGCGACAGCCACACCGCCACCCATGGCGCGTTCGGCGCACTGGCCCACGGCATCGGCACGTCCGAGGTGGAACACGTTCTGGCCACGCAGACGCTGATCCAGAAGAAATCCAAGAATATGAAGGTCGAAATCACCGGCAAGTTGCGCCCCGGTGTGACGGCCAAGGACATCACCCTGTCTGTCATCGGCGCCACCGGCACCGCAGGCGGCACTGGCTATGTCATCGAATATTGCGGCGAAGCGATCCGCGACCTGTCGATGGAAGGCCGTATGACCGTCTGCAACATGGCCATCGAAGGCGGCGCGCGCGCTGGCCTGATCGCGCCGGACGAAACCACCTTTGGATATGTCAAAGGCCGCCCGCACGCCCCGAAGGGTGCGCAGTGGGAAGCCGCGTTGAACTGGTGGAAGACGCTTTATTCCGATGACGACGCGCATTGGGACAAGGTCATCACGCTGAAGGGTGAAGACATCGCGCCCGTCGTCACCTGGGGTACGTCGCCCGAAGACGTGCTGCCCATCGACGCGGTCGTTCCCGCGCCCGAGTCGTTCAAGGGCGGCAAGGTCGATGCGGCCCGTCGCTCGATCGAATACATGGGCCTGACCCCCGGTCAGAAACTGTCGGACATCGAAATCGACACCGTCTTTATCGGGTCCTGCACCAATGGCCGGATCGAAGACCTTCGCGCCGCCGCTGCCGTGCTGAAAGGCAAAAAGATCAAAGACGGGATGCGGGCGATGGTCGTGCCGGGCTCTGGTCTGGTCCGCGCGCAGGCAGAAGAAGAGGGCCTGGCCGATATCTTTAAGGATGCCGGTTTCGAATGGCGTCTGGCGGGGTGTTCCATGTGCCTTGCCATGAACCCCGACCAGCTGGCCGAGAACGAGCGCTGCGCCTCGACCTCGAATCGTAACTTCGAAGGCCGTCAGGGCTACAAGGGTCGTACGCACCTTGTGTCCCCCGCTATGGCCGCCGCTGCTGCCGTGACCGGCAAGCTGACCGACATCCGGGAGATGATGTAATGGAAAAGTTCGAAAAGTTCTCTGGCATCGCCGCGCCGATGCCGCTGGTCAACATCGACACCGATATGATCATCCCCAAGATCTTCCTGAAGACGATCAAACGCTCGGGCCTTGGTGTGAACCTGTTTGACGAAATGCGCTACGAACGCGACGGCAGCGAAAAGCCCGACTTCGTTCTGAACAAACCGGCCTACCGCGACGCGTCGATCCTGATCGCGGGCGACAACTTTGGCTGCGGCTCGTCCCGGGAACACGCCCCTTGGGCGCTGGCGGATTTCGGCATCAAGGTCGTCGTCTCGACCAGCTTCGCCGACATCTTCTTCAACAACTGCTTCAAGAACGGCATGCTGCCGATCGTCCTGCCGCAGGAACAGGTCGATATCCTGATGAAGGACGCCGAAAAGGGCGCGAATGCCCGTCAGGAAGTCGATCTGGAAGCACAAACCATCACCACGTCCGACGGTGAAGTGATCACATTCGACGTCGATCCTTTCCGCAAGCACTGCCTGCTGGAAGGTCTGGATGACATCGGTCTGACGCTGGAAAAAGGCGCCGCAATTGACTCGTTCGAGGCGCAGGCCGCCCAAGCGCGCCCTTGGGTGTAAACTGCTTTACCGCCTATGGGGGCGGGAGCAGCAAACCACAAATTGTAGTAAAAAGGGGCCATTTGGCCCCTTTTTCGTGCCCAAATTGATGCAAGAACGCACCAGTTGAGGCAAGGAATCGCCCCAATTTCCGGGTCTTATGAAATCGCGGCTTGAGCTATGGGCGAAAAGTCGGCACGATTAGGGCAACAATGAGGCACCGCAAATGCGGCATCAAGTTGGGATACAGAGACGGCAACGTATCGTCTCGGGCCAGTTTGAGGGGAAAGAGCAGTGATCGTCCGTATGACCGGCGCGTTTCTTCGCGCTCTATTGATCGCTTTGGCGATAGCGACGCCGGCACTTCTGTTGCCGGATGTTGGTGCTGATGCGGCGCAGGTCACCGTACTGGTCGCGCTTGTCGCCGGGGCCTTCACCTTCGTCGAATACTACAGCCAGTTCCCGTCGATCCTTGAATTCCGCTTTGCCCCGCCTGTGAACCGCATGCGCTATTTCACCATGTTCTCCATGGTGCTGCTGCTGACGGTGTTCTTTTCCGGCGCAGCGCTGGAAAATCCGATCGCGTCTCTTTTGATGACACTGTCCGAGCTGATGGCTCGCGCAGTGGATTTCCCCTTCTCTCCGGTACGTCTGGTGCTGCTGGCCCTGCCGTCCGACACCACGGCCGAAACGACCGCCATGGTCCGGTCCGCGGCTGGCATCGCGTATGTTGTGGCACTACTGGGCGTTCTGGCCTTTGGCCTGATGGTCCGCATCTACGGCTGGCCCGTCCGCTATGGCGCATTCAATGTCTGGATCAACCTTCCGCTGTTCGACCCGACGGGTGGTGGCGACGTGCTGACGCGCCTGAAGCGCGACTCGATCGTTAACCTCGTGTTAGGGTTCTTGCTGCCATTCCTGTTGCCAGCATTTGTAAAACTGGCCGGGGCTTTGCTGGATATGTCCGCCGTGACGAACCCGCATACCCTGATCTGGGTGATGACCGCATGGGCGTTCCTGCCTGCAAACCTGATGATCCGTGGCATCGCGCTGTACCGCGTGGCCGATATCATCGAAGAAAAACGCCGCCGCACCTACGCCGAGGCGCGCAGCGACGACGTCTTGCAAGCCGCCTGATCCTTTTCCTATCGCTGGTATTTGCGACAACGGCTGGCGCCGATTCCATTCGGCTGGCCTATTGGCAAACCGACCTGTCCGCCGATGGGCCGGGGACGCTTTACCAAGACATTGTCGAAGGCGATGACCGGATTACCGATAAGGTGGCGGCTTTGCAGTCCGTCCGGGCCGATATCCTTGTGCTGGGCGGGATCGACTATGACCATGATCAACTGGCGCTAACCGCGCTGCGTGCATCAATTGGCGGCCCTGACCGTTATCCCCATGCCTTTTCGCGGACCCCGAATGCGGGCGTACCCACCGGATTGGATCTGGATGGAAATGATCGGCTGGGTGAGGCGCGTGATGCGCAGGGCTATGGCCGTTTCCCGGGGCAAGGCGGACTGGCGGTGCTGTCGCGGTGGCCGGTTCGACTGATCGCGGATCATTCAAAGGTGCTGTGGCGCGACGTGCCGGGGTCTTTGTTGATCGATGCGCGGGGACGTGTCGGGGACAAGGCGACCGGCGCGGACGTCCAACGCCTGTCTTCGACCGTCCATTGGGAACTGCAGATCTCGCCCCCCGGTCTGACCCCGCTGACCTTGATGGTCTTTCATGCCACGCCGCCCGTGTTCGATGGGCCAGAGGATCGCAATGGCCGCCGTAACGCGGATGAGGTGAAGTTTTGGACACACCGTTTGAATGGCTCCCTCGGGGCGCCGCCCAAGCCCCCCTTGGTCATCTTGGGAACCTTTAATCTGGACCCAGAGGCCGGGCAGGGCCGGCGCCAATTGATGCGGGACGTGTTGGCCGACCCCAGACTGCAGGACCCGACCGGGTTGTCTGGCCGGGCCACGGCGCATTGGCCCGACCCCGGGCCGGGGTCCATGCGCGTCGATTACATCCTGCCCTCCAGCGACCTGACAGTGCTTGGCTCAGACCTTCTGCCTCTCGCCCCGGAGGTCGCCGCGCATAGCCCGATCATGGTCACGATCGACCTGCCGCGTATCAGCCCCGAATGATCCGGCCTTGCCGATCCTCCGCAATGCCTGCGCCAATCCGATCTCAACCGGGGTTGCGCGGAAATCGGGGCAGAGCGTGGCCAGTTTGCTGCCGTCCAAATGGTGCGGCAGATCCCAGAGGTACCGCATCTCGAACACACCTTTCAGAACGGGGACAAAGGGCCGGACCAGTTGGAATTTCAGCCACGACATCCGGCGGGCGACAATCCTTTGTCCCAAGGCGCGGGACAAGGCTTCTGCCATTTCTTGGCCGGTCAGCGTGTAGCCTGCGAAAGGCACATCCTCGAACGTGGCCAACTGATCGCGGCACTCTGCCAGATGCACGACCGCCTCTGCCAGATCGGGCAGGTACGCCCAAGAATGCGCGGTATCCAGATCGCCGGGATAGCTGATGAAGCCCTTATCCACCTTGGCGGCGATGAACATCTCGAACCACGTCATCGAACTTTCGGTGTCGATGAAATCGCCAGCCCGCAGGATGATCGTCTGCACGCCCGAGGCTTTGTACATCTGCTCTTGCTGAATACGCAGCCGCGCCAAGGGGTTCGTCGCCAGATGCGGGGTCGCGGCTGTCCAGCCGCGCGGTGCATCGGGGCCAAAGTTATAGACGTTGCCGGGCATGATGACGGTCGCGCCGCTTGCCTTGGCGGCTGCGATGACCTTCTCATGCATGGGCATCAGCTCTTCTGCCCATTTCTCATAGCTCGACGGATGCCAGCCGACATAAATCACGTCGGCACTATGCGCTTCCTGAACCAAGTCGTGGCGCGCGCGATCAAACCGGCGGACCTGCCAGCCGTGCGCCGCAAAGGCTTTTGCGGTGTGGCGACCGGACTTGCCGGTCGGGCCTAGGATCAGAACAGTCTGAGATTTTTGTTGGGTCATGGTCGTCTCTCCTTTCGATGTGACCCAAGCTAAGGTATTCTGTTTTGGTTACATATTGGCTTTGATTGAATATTGGATATTCATGAATGAATAGAGATTTGCTCAGTTCATTGGATTGGACGTTGGTGCAATCCTTCCTCGCCGTGGCCGACACGGGATCGCTGTCCGGCGCGGCGCGGCAGTTGGACCAATCTCAGCCGACGCTTGGACGACAGATCAAACGGCTGGAGGACGCGCTGGGCCTTGATCTGTTTCACCGACAGCCGCGCGGGCTGACCCTGACCGAACAGGGCGAGGCCATCCTGCCCGCCGCCCGCCGTATGGCCGCCGCCTTAGGAGATATCGCCCTGACTGCTGCGGGCGAAGATCGTGGTCTGTCCGGCACGCTGCGCATCACCGCGTCGCTGATCGTGTCGCATTTCCACCTGCCCGAAATCATCGCTGACCTGCGCGCCGCCGCGCCGGAAATGGCGATTGAATTGTTGCCGTCCGATACCTCGGAGAACCTGTTGTTCCGAGAGGCCGACATTGCCGTGCGCATGTATCGGTCTGAACAGCTGGATGTCGTTACGCGCCAAATCGGCTGGATGCCCATCGGTGCCTATGCCGCGCCGGAATATCTGGCCCGGAAAGGAGAGCCGAAATCGCCACAGGATCTGATGACCCATGACGTCGTAGGCTTTGACCGATCTGACCTGATCCTGCGGTCGATGCGGGACATGGGGTTGCCGATGACGCGCGATCATTTCGCGGTCCGCTGTGACGATCAGGTGACCTATTGGGAACTTGTGCGCGCGGGCTGCGGGATCGGGTTCGGGCAGCGGCCCGTAGGCGATGCCGATCCCGGCGTTGTTCGGATTTTCAACGACATGCCCATCCCGTCGCTGCCTGTCTGGCTGGCTGCGCATGATGCGATGCGGCGCACCCCTCGGGTGGCGCTGGCGTGGGATCATCTTGAACGCGGCCTCGCCCCTATTTTGCAGCCCCTATAGCGTCTGTTTCGCGCTAGCCTTTCTTGACCCCGCCCGCGCCGCGGGCTACGCCCTTCGCGACCTTGGGGCAACGGATGGCCCCGCAGCTGACGAAAAGGGACAGACCCATGACGAACCCCTCGCTTCTTATCCTTCCCGGTGACGGTATCGGCCCCGACGTGATGACTGAGGTCCGCAAGATCATCGACTGGTATGGCGAAAAGCGCGGGATCAAGTTCGACGTGTCCGAAGACCTCGTCGGTGGCTGCGCTTACGACAAGCACGGCACGCCGCTGCACGACGACACGATGGCCAAGGCGCAAGAAGTCGACGCCGTTCTGCTGGGCGCCGTGGGCGGCCCGCAGTACGACAACCTTGATTTCAGCGTTAAGCCAGAGCGTGGCCTGCTGCGCCTGCGCAAGGAAATGGACCTGTTTTCCAACCTGCGCCCGGCCCAATGCTTTGACGCGCTGGCGGATTTCTCATCCCTGAAAAAGGATGTGGTCGCGGGCCTCGACATCATGATCGTGCGCGAACTGACCTCTGGCGTCTATTTCGGCGAACCGCGCGGCATCTTCGAAGAAGGCAACGAACGCGTCGGCATCAACACGCAACGCTATACCGAGTCGGAAATCGACCGCGTCGCGCGCTCTGCCTTCGATCTGGCCATGAAGCGTGGCAAAAAGCTGTGTTCGATGGAAAAGGCCAACGTGATGGAATCCGGCATCCTGTGGCGCGAAGTCGTGACCGAGGTCGGCAAGGATTACCCCGAGGTCGAGCTGTCGCACATGTACGCCGATGCAGGCGCCATGCAGCTGACCCGCTGGCCCAAGCAGTTCGACGTCATCGTCACTGACAACCTCTTCGGCGACCTGCTGTCCGACCTTGCTGCGATGTTGACCGGCTCGCTCGGTATGTTGCCGTCCGCGTCGCTTGGCGCACCTATGGACAACGGTCGCCCCAAGGCGCTGTACGAACCGGTCCACGGCTCGGCCCCCGACATCGCGGGTCAGGGTAAGGCGAACCCCTGTGCCTGTATCCTCAGCTTTGCGATGGCGCTGCGCTATTCCTTCGACATGGGCGACGAAGCGACCCGTCTGGAACAGGCCGTCAACTCGGTTCTGGGCCAAGGCATCCGCACCGCCGACCTGCTGAACGAAGAAGGCGTGACCCCGGCCACCACGACCGAAATGGGCGACGCAGTCATCGCAGCACTGGACGCATCGCTGTAAGACGCGCCATTACGCAAAATCCACGGCCCCTTCTGCCCGGCAGAGGGGGCCTTTTTCTTGCGCGAAGGCTGCAAAGCCCTAGTCTGAAAGGCATAGGGAGGATGTCACAGACAAGAGGTCGCCATGCGCGGACCGCTGCCCGGACTTCTCTTTGCCCTATTGGGGTTTGCCCTGTTTTCCACCCACGACGTGGTGGTCAAGACGCTTGGCGGGGCATACGCGCCGTTCCAGACGATCTTTTTCTCGGTCCTCTTCTCATTTCCGATCGCTACCCTGATGCTGCTGCGGGACGCGACGCCCGGAACCTTGCAGCCTGTGCATCCCGGTTGGGTCGTCGCCCGCACGCTGGCCGCGGTGATCGCCACCATGTGCGCCTTTTACGCCTTTTCCGTCCTGCCCTTGGCCGAGGTCTACGCCATTCTTTTCGCGACCCCTTTGCTGATCACGGTCCTGGCGATTCCGATCCTCGGCGAAAAGGTCAGGCTGCGGCGCGGATTGGCGGTCCTTTTCGGCCTTGCAGGGATCATCGTCGTGCTGCAACCGGGACAGACCACCCTGACCCTTGGCCATCTGGCGGCGCTGACCGCGGCGGTCGGCGGGGCCTGCGCGTCTGTCATCGTACGCCGCATCGGGGCCGAGGAACGCTCTGTCGTACTTCTGCTATATCCGTTGGTCGCGAACTTCACCGTCATGGGCGCCGCGCTGCCGTTCGTCTATCAACCCATGCCGCTGGTGGACATCGGGCGGGTCGCGCTTACCGCGGTGCTGGCCTTTGCTGCGATGACCTGCATGATCCGCGCCTATCGCCTGACCGAAGCCGCGCTGGTCGCGCCGATGCAATATTCGCAAATCCTGTGGGCGCTTTTGTTCGGCGCGCTGTTGTTCGGGGAAACACCCTCATCGCGCACGCTGATCGGCGCAGGCATGGTCATCGCCAGCGGGCTGTACATCGTGTTCCGCGAAAGCCGCGCAGGTGTTTCCGACACCACGCCCGTCCTGAGATCGCGTTCGCGCGTGGGAACGCCCGCCGCGCTGCGCCTTGGTCCGTTGATGCGCCTGCGGGGCTGGACGCGGCACGAGGGTAAAAGTTAGCCCCCGGCGCACAACCCTCTTGTCAAGATGATCCAAAGGCGCTACGCCGCAGCCTCACGGTCGGAGTGTAGCTCAGCCTGGTAGAGCACTGTCTTCGGGAGGCAGGGGCCGGAGGTTCGAATCCTCTCACTCCGACCAATTTTCACGATCATTTCGATAAGACTGCGCCAGACAGGTTAGACCTGTGTCGGCTCCGTAAACCTGTGCCGCGTCCGGTTTGCAAAGCCGACCAGCGACAGCATCACCGGCACTTCGACCAATACGCCCACCACGGTGGCCAGCGCCGCACCGGAATTCAGCCCGAACAGGCTGATCGCCACGGCCACCGCCAATTCGAAAAAGTTCGAGGTGCCGATCAAGGCGCAGGGGGCGGCGATACGGTGTGGCACCTTCAGCGCAAAGGCCGCGCCATAGGCCAGCGCGAAGATACCATAGCTTTGCAGGATGATCGGAACGGCTATCAGCAGGATAACACCCGGCTTGGCCAGAATCGTATCGCCCTGAAGGCCGAACAGAATCGCGACGGTGGCGATCAGCCCGACGACGGACCACGGCTTGATCTTGGTGGAAAACGTATCGATCGCCTCTTGTGTCCCCAACAGGCGCCGCGTCCCAAGGCCCGCCAAAAGTGGCAGCAGGACATAAAGGACCGTGGCCAGCACCAGCGTCTGCCAAGGTACGGTGATATCCGTGACCCCGAGCAGGAACGCGACAATCGGGGCGAAGGCCACCACCATGATCAGGTCGTTCACGGAAACCTGTACCAGCGTGTAGGTCGCATCGCCCTTGGTTAGTTGCGACCAGACGAAGACCATCGCCGTACAGGGTGCGGCACCCAGCAGGATCAGGCCTGCGATATATTGCGGCGCGTCTTCTGGTGCGATCCAAGCGGCGAAGACGTGGTCGAAAAACAGCACGGCCAGAAGCGCCATGGTGAAGGGTTTGATCAGCCAGTTCACCACCAGCGTGATCAGCAGTCCCTTGGGCTGCCGCGCGACGCCAGACACGGCGCCGAAATCGACGCCGACCATCATCGGATAGACCATCGCCCAGATTAGGACGGCGACGACTAAATTGACGCTCGCCACTTCGGTGGAGGCGATGCCCGTCACCAACAGCGGTGCCGCCTGACCGATCAGCACGCCGCCGATCATGGCAAGCGCGACCCAAAGGCTCAGGTACCGTTCAAAGATGCTCATGCCATGGCCCCATCCGACTGCGGGTCCAATCGGCCCGAGGTTAGGGCCGCAAGCGCGACCATGATCGCCGCGGTGCCCATCACAAGGCTTAGCCCGCCAATCTGATAGGTCAGGCCGGATAACACTGTGCCCAGCAGCCGTCCGCCGGCATTGGCCATGTAGTAAAAGCCCACGTCCATCGTCACACGTTCGGATTTCGAAAAGGCGAGGATCAGGTAGGAATGCAGAGAAGAGTTCACAGCGAAGATCGCGCCAAAGACAAGAAGCCCCGCGACCAGCGTGACGGTCAGCCAGAGTTGCGGCCCGTCGGATAGCGCGATGGCCACCGTCAATGCGGCGGGCACGAGGAACAAGGCCCAGGCCCAGGATCGGGCGGCGCTGATCAACTCTGGCTCGGGCCGTGTCGCTGCGCGCAGAATCCGGGGGGCGCTGGCCTGGACCGCCCCGTAAAGGATGATCCAGATGGCCATGAACGTTCCGATCATGAAGAACGCGGCGCGATTGCCATCTTCGGTCCCGTCCGACAGCACAGCGTAAAAGTAGATCGGGATACCGACCACGAACCAGACGTCTCGCGCACCGAACAGGAAAACCCGTGCCGCCGACAGCCAGTTCACATTGCGCGATTTCGACCAGACTTCAGAAAACTTGGCCCCCTTACGACCCTTCGGTAGCCCTGCAGGCATGAAGACCATCACAGCGATCAGGATCAGTGCCAGCACGCCCGCCATGCCCAGAACCGCCCCGTCGAACCCGGCGGTCGCCAAAAGCGCGGCGCCCAGTAGAAAGCCCAGCCCTTTCACCGCGTTCTTCGATCCGGTCAGGACGGCGACCCAGCGAAACAATCCGCCGTCGCCCTTGGGGGCCAACAGCTTGACCGCGGATTTCGATGACATCTTGGCCAAATCCTTGGCCACGCCCGACAGCCCCTGCACACCCATCACGAACGCGACCGAGGCCGCGATGGTCCAACCCGCATCCAATTGCGCCAAGGCCAGCAGCGCCACGACCTGTATCGCCAATCCGGCATAAAGCGTCGCCGTCAATCCGAACCGCGCTGCGATCCAGCCCGCTGTCAGGTTGGTGACCATCCCCGCCACCTCGTACAGCACGAACAGATATGCCAGTTGAACAGGGCTGAACCCCAAGGTGTGAAAGTGCAAAAGCACCAGCATCCGCAATGCGCCGTCCGTCAGCATGAAAGCCCAATAGGCAGCCGTGACGGCGATATAGGCCGACAGCCCTTCTGGACGGTCGCGGGATATGTCTGTCATCTCAATTCACATAACTGAAGGACCGCGCGCCACCTTCGACCGCGTCTTCGACGATCAGGTGTCGCGGTCCGGTGTCGCGCACGATCCAGCAGGATGGGCCCATGCTGGGATCATATTCCGGCCAGGCTATGATCACCGGCCCCACGCCATTCGAGGCCGCGCATTCCGGATGAAGTTCAAAGGCGTATTCCTCGGCGATATTGGCATCGTGGATCCAGCGCAGGCGGTTGCCTTGGATCATCCACGCGGTGCCGCTGCCAGTGTCGTCTTCCCAAGTGCCCTGTAGAAATTCCATAAGCCCATCCATCTGGCCTGCCTGCAACGGCGGCGCGGCGGGCGGTTCGCTGAGGGCGATGTCGCGCACCATGATGTCGGCGCGATCGCCCGAGTAATGCATCAGGTCGCCGCTAAGCTGCAGGAATGTCCCGATCTCATAGCTGTTCAGGGCCGAGATCACCGAAGGCGCGGTCGGCCCGTCCTCGGACGCGATATAGACCCAGCCGTCGGCATGCAGTTCACACTCCAGATCTTCGTTCACAGCCCAGCAGCCTTCGAACCGGCCGCTAATGGTCAATGGCTCACCAAAGGTGCCGGGGCCGTTGTCGATCTGTGGGCCGTCATCCGGATAGGCGATGTTTTCTTCGGGGTCTGACATCGGCTCTTTCGCCTTGGACGACGATTTCTTGGCCGCGGGGGCGTTCAGCGTCAGGGTGAAGTCTGTGGCCCCGTCCAGTTCGATTTCGTTGAATCCAACGCGGGCGTAACCCCGGTCGCCGCAATCCTTGTCGCCGACGATGGTGAATTCGGTCTCCTGCGTGCAGAACATGTAGCTTTCGTGGTCAAAGCTGATCGCACTGCTTTCCGCCCGCCAGTAATAATGCGTGCGGGGCAGGTCACCTGCGATCAGTATCTCGCAGGTGCCGGTGTCGACGTTCCACCACCCTTCGGACGTCCAGCCATCGTCGCCCTTGTATCCAACCGCCATCGACACCGAAGCGCCGCTGTCATTACAGACCTCCAGCGCGGCCAAGGCCGCACCAGGGGTGGTTACACAAAGCGTGAAGATCAGCGGTCGAAGCATGGGAAAAGCCTTTGCGGTCAAGCGTTATAGCGACGCCCCGACCATCCGGGCAACGTCCGCCAGCCGCTGGGCATATCCCCATTCGTTATCATACCAAGCGTAGATTTTCACCTGTGTCCCGTTGATCACCATCGTCGACAGCGCATCCACGATCGAAGACCGGGGGTCGTTGGCGTAATCCGTCGACACCAGCGGCCGGGTTTCATACCCCAGAATGCCCTTCAAGGGACCGCTGGCGGCAGCTTCGAACGCGGCGTTGACCTCTTCGGCGGTGGTCTCACGCTCAACCTCAAACACACAGTCGGTCAGTGACGCGTTCAGCAGCGGCACCCGAACGGCGTGGCCGTTCAACCGTCCCTTGAGCTCGGGGTAGATCAGGGTGATCGCTGTGGCCGATCCGGTGGTGGTCGGGATCAGCGAATTCAACGCTGACCGCGCGCGGCGCAGGTCTTTGGCGGGGCGGTCGACGATGGTCTGGGTGTTGGTCACATCATGGATGGTGGTCATCGATCCATGTTTGATCCCGAAGGTTTCATGCATGACCTTCACCACGGGCGCCAGACAGTTCGTCGTGCAGGATGCCGCCGTGACGATCCGGTGCTGCGCAGGGTCATAGGTGTCGTCGTTCACGCCCATCACGATGTTCGCCGTATCACCATCCTTGACCGGGGCCGAAACGACGACCTTTTTCACGCCCGCATCAAAGTAGGGCGCAAGTTTCGCGTCGGTCTTGAACGCGCCGGTGCAATCGATGACGACATCGACACCGTCCAGCGGCAGGGCCGTCAGATCCTTCGTTCCGATAAAGGGGATGCGTGTGCCATTGATGGTGACGCTGTCGTTGTCGTAGGAAAACTTCGCATCCCAACGGCCATGCACCGTGTCGAACTCTAGCAGATGGGCGTGTATCTCTGGATCGCCCACCGCGTCGTTGATCCACGCGATGGTCATGCCTGCATCCAGCAGGGGCTTTAGCGCCAGTTTGCCGATCCGGCCAAGTCCGTTGAGAGCGTAGGTGGTCATTGAGTGGTCTCCGGGGTAACGCGGCCGATGTCGTCGACGGCTTGTTGCAGGGCGATGCGATCAAGGCTGGAAACGGGCAGGGCAGTGAACGCCTCAATCCGCCGTTTCAACGCGCCGTAGGCCTGTTGGAAGGCAAGGCTTTTCTGTGCGTTGGTGCCTGTCGCCTTGACCGGGTCTTCCATGCCCCAATGGCCGCTGATGGGCTGACCGTCCCAAGCTGGGCATTCTTCGTTAGCCGCCTGATTGCAGACGGTAAAAACGAAATCCATCTCTGGCGCGTCGGGGCCACTTAATTCCGATACGTTCTTGGCCCGAAGGTCGCCTATGTCATGCCCCTTGTCCTGAAGGACCTGCAGGGCAAACGGGTTCAATTCAGATTTTGGCGTTGTGCCCGCAGAATAAGCGGTGAACCGATCCTGCCCAAGCGACCGTAATAGGCTTTCGGCAAAGATCGACCGGGCAGAATTGCCGGTGCATATGAACAGGACATTGTACTTACGGTCGGTCATGGCAGCGCTTTCCGGGCTGGGGAACATGGACAGGTCAGTGCAGATATCGGGGCGACCGCGGCAGCAATCCTGAAACAGGAAGCCGAACAGCTGTTGTACCGCCGTCATATTCACGGAGTAGAGAAGCGAGGTGCCCACCCGGTCCTGCGCCACCAATCCCGCCCGCAGCAGCGCGGACAGATAGGTGGACATGGTGGAGGGCTTGACGCCAAGCGCGCCCGACAGCTCACCCGCCGGGACGCGGTCCGGATACCGGCGCATCAGCAACCGAAACACCGCCAGACGCTGCGGATGCCCTAAAACGGCAAGTTGGTCAGAGCTTTCTAATTCCATATTTCATGGATTATTGAAATATAGCAGCAAAGGCAAATGAAGCTTTTATGACGCGGCAGCGGCAGGTCACTCTTCGCGGAAGGCTTGGTTTAGCTGTTCGGATAGGGGTTTCATCAGATAGCTCAGCACCGATCTGTCCCCGGTTTGCAGGTAGGTTTCCACAGGCATCCCCGGCACCAGACGGTTATCGCCAAGCCGGGCCAGTTCCTCATCATCAGCCGACACCCGCACACGGTAAAAAGCCATGCCCGTCGCTTCGTCCACCACAGAAGTCGGAGAGACGTCGATCACCGCACCGTAAAGTTCGGGCGTGGTGCGCTGATTGAATGCGGGAAACCGCAGGGTCGCGTCCTGCCCGACATAGACCTGATCAATTGAGGCCGGATCGACGCGGACCGAGAAACTCAGCGCCTCGTCCACTGGCACGATCTGCAGGATGGTCGCGCCGGGGGGCACCACGCCGCCAAGGGTCGTGATCTGCATTTCATGGATCCGACCCGTCACAGGTGCGCGGATATCGATCCGGCTAAGCTGCTTTTCGGTCGACAGGATCTGCTGACGTAATTCGTGGATGTTGTTGGTGACCTGACGCAGTTCGGTGGCCACCTGTTCCCGCATCTGACGTTCACCCTGCAGGATCTCCAGTTCGGTATCTCGGATGGAATTCTGGATGCGCGCCAGTTCCGATCGGGGTTCTGCGATCTGACCCAACAGATCCGCCTGATTACGGCGCAGCGCCAGAACTGCATTGGCCCGCGCCAGCCCTTTGTCTGCCAAACTCTGGACCGAGGCGAGCTCATCCTCCAGCAATTTCAACTGTTCCTCTTTCGAGGCGATCAGCCCTTCGACCCCGGTGGTCTGGTTGCGAAACTGCGCGATCTTTTCGGTTAATTGTTCCCGGCGACCTGCTTCGAATATCCGCCGCGCCTCAAAAATGGCGGCCTGTCCGTCGCGGTGTGAGGCGATGTCGACGCCCGCGGTCAGTGGGTCATCGGCCGACAGAGTAATCTGATCTGCGCCGACCTGTTCCGCCAGCAGACGTTCGCGCAGGGCAATCGCTTCGGACAGGCGGGTGCGATAGATATCCAAATTCGCCGACAACAGGGTCGCATCCAGCCGCACCAACACGTCGCCCTGGGTCACTGACTGGCCGTCTTCGACAAGGATCTCTTCGACCACACCGCCGTCCAGATGCTGTACCGACTTGGGCTTGCCCACCACCTCGACCGTGCCGGTGGCAATGACCGCCCCGGCGATATTTGTGCTTTGCGCCCAGTAGACAAAGGCGGAAAACAGCGCGACCGCCGCGACCAGCCCCAGCCAAGAGGCCGCGCGCAACCCGGTGCGCAACTTGGGTCCGGTATCGATGGCTAGGGTCATTTCGCAGGCTCCGGCGTGGCGGGTTTGGCTGTGCTCCGGGTGCGCTGAGGGGCCGACATCTTTTGCAGCACGTTCTCTTTTGGCCCGAACTCTGCGACCCGGCCATGATGCAGGACCAGCACCTTGTTCACCGCGGCAATGGCAGAAGGCCTGTGGGCCATGACGACGACGGTGGATCCGGCCTCTCTCAGTGCGACGATCGCGCGGGCCAGTGCGTCATCCCCCGCCGCGTCAAGGTTGGAATTGGGTTCATCCAGAATGACATAGCGCGGCATCCCATAGACCGCGCGGGCCAGCCCGATCCGCTGCACCTGACCGCCGGAAAGGGCGTCCAGCCCGAATCCCAGTTCGGTCGCGTAGCCTTCGGGCAGGCCCAGCACCATTTCGTGCACGCCCGCCAGCTTGGCCGCGGCGATGACCTTTTCGTCGTCCGTATCAGGATCGAAACGGGCGATGTTGTCCCGGATCGTCCCGGCCAGCATTTCCAAATGCTGCGGCAGGTACCCGATGTGTCGACCCAGTGCCTCTGGTGGCCATTGATCCAGCGTCGCACCGTCCAGACGCACCTCGCCCGAGTCGGGCTGCCACGCGCCCGTCAGCAGCCGCGCCAAAGTAGATTTGCCCGACGCCGACGGCCCGATGACACCCACGGCATCTCCGGGCTCTAGGGCGAAGGACACCTCGTCCAAGATCGGCGGGGCATCCCCGGCGGCCTTCTGGCCGGGGGCGTATTTCGTCAGCGCACGGACCGTCAGGTGGCCTGTCGGGTCCGGCAGGTTCACCCGGTCGCGCGGGGCTGGCATAGCTTTGAACATGGCCTTCAGCCGCTTGTGCGCCTCGCGGGCGCGGACCACGTTGCGCCACTGACCGATGACCAGATCAACCGGTGCCAGCGCCCGGCCTGCGATAATCGACGACGCGATAATCATGCCCGGAGAGATCTCCTGCTGCAGCGCCAGATACCCGCCAAGGCCCAAGAGCGCCGATTGCAACAACAGTCTGAACGCCTTGGACGTGGCGGCAAAGCCTTCGGCCCGGTCGCCGCCGATCTGTCCGGTGGCCAAGCCGCGCGAATGCATCGCGCTCCACCGATCGGCGACGCGGTCTGCCATGCCAAGCGGCAGGATGGCATCCGCCGTGCGACGCGCCTGTTCGACGAAAAAGCTCTCTGACGCATCCATGCTCATCGCCTGCGCATGGTGGCGACGCGTCAATGCCTGGTTCAACAGCGCCAGGGTCACGACGACGCCCACACCGGCCAGTGCCAGCATCCCCAGCCAAGGGTGCACGACCCAGACGATCAACAGGTAGAAGGGGATCCATGGCGCATCGAAAAGCCCCAGCATCGCAGGGCTGGACAGAAACCCGCGCAGGATCGCCAGATCGTTCAGCGGCCGGGTCAGATCTTTGCTGCCCGCAAGCCCCGACCGCATCCAAGCTGCAAACGCGTCTTGCCCTACCGCCTGATCCAACCGCATCGCGGCGCGTGACAGCAGCCGTGTGCGCAGGAAATCATACAGTGCCAGAAAGGCATACAGCACCACGACGATGATAAAGAGCCCTTGCAGCGTGGCCAGCGACCCGGATGACAGCACCCGGTCGTAGACCTGCAGCATGAACATCGGCCCGGTCAGCATCAGCACGTTCACAACGGCCGAAAATACCGCGACCACCACAAAGGTCCGGCGCATACGGCGCATCGCCACCGTGTATGGATTTTCCCACCGTCTCATTGCCGCGGCGCTATCCCCTTGCTGTCGTCACCGCAGGGCCTGACCAACCTATCAAGCCTCGGCGTCGGCTTTCTGGTGCTTCTGGATCCGCTCCAACGTGTCGGCATCCACCAGACGCGTGATGATCGGATGAAGGCGCAACTCGCCGTCTTTGATCACCTGCTGAAAGTTCGCGATGACGCTGCCGGTGGTTTTCTGGTCGATCGCAATCACGTCCAGTAACCAGTTGATATTCCCCGATACCCACTCATTGGGCTTCAGCCGGATCGGATAAACCCCTGCCTTGATCTGATCTCGGATTTTCAGATCGACCTCTTCGGACACGCTGGCCCAGATCGCCATGCCAGCCATGTCGCCCGACGGCCCGCCGGCATCTTTGGTGTAGGCCATGGCGATACGATCGACGGTCAATGGTTCCAGCACCAGATGCTGAAGGTCCGACAGGGTCTGATGGCGGTATCTGGGCTGGGTCATCATCGCCATGACGACCTTGCCAAAGCTTTCCCGGACCTGAGCGCGCAACTTGGCGATCTTCTCGGCCACCTCTGCTTCGTTCAGCGGAGGGGTCGGCGTCTCGGTCCCGTTCTTCGAGCTATCGGATTTCTTGGTCATGAAAATATCCTTTTACAGATTTGCGTTCACTATAACCGGGCGGTTGTCCGCGTTCGCAAGACTCAATTGGTCTGCGCCGGGATTTATCTGACGTGAACGGCTGGGGCTGTGGGTGGATCGAACGGTGCAAAGCGTCTGATTCGAAAACTGCGGAAAAGTGATTCGCGAACAATGTCGTAAAGCCGAACGAGAATGTAATAAGTGTATGAATTAGCTTATATAAACCGGCCGTCGCTCTAATCTCAAAGACCGATGATTGGCAACCGTTCGCGAACAATCCCTGCCGGAACGTCGAATTGTAGTTAACCAAATTTCACGGGTCGTGACTTAAGCCCTTCGGCGGCCAATCGGGCGCATACACAAAATTGGGTACGTGGAGCAGTTTTCGGGACGCATCTGCCCGGCAGACTGGTTTTCAAACAGCGTTAAGCGCGCGTTAACGTTGACTCAGAGCCCCCCGGACTCCGACCCTTACAGGGTCATTTTGACCTGCAGTTATTTTTTCGACGGGCTTCCTGTTTTTACCCGGGGGGAGATTGTTTTGATCCACGCCATTTCCGCTATGGCGCTTCAGCCATTCGCAACGTCGGGCGCGCTTTGCTGCCCGACGACTTTGGCTGCCTGCCCCGCGCTGATCGCCCCCAAGCCCCTATTGCCCGCATCGGAGATGCCCCATGGCTATTGATGGTACCCCCAACGACGATTTCCTTCCCGGCACTTCCGGCGATGATGAAATCAACGGTCTGGCCGGAAATGACACGATCAACAGCGCAGGCGGCAACGACACCGTGTCGGGCGGTGATGGCAATGACGAGATCACGGGCGGCAGCGGCGATGATGAGCTAAGCGGCAACGCCGGGTTCGACACCATCCGCGGTGACGGCGGGAACGACGACATTTCTGGCGGCGAAGGCGGTGACGATATCGACGGCGGCGCGGGGGCCGACACGATCTCGGGCGGTGGGGGCGACGATACGCTGCATGGCGGTGTCGGCGAATATCAAGACGAGCTGTCGGGCGGCGCAGGCAACGATGAACTCGATGGCGGGGCCAATCAGGACACGCTGTCGGGCGGCGACGGGAACGACACCCTGCGCGGCGGTTTCGGCGATGGCGCAGACGACTTGGATGGCGGCGCAGGCGCTGACTACCTCGACGGTGAAGGCGGCAATGACACGATCACCGGCGGCTCTGGTGACGACGAGATCTACGGCGGTGCCGGGTCGATCCTGAACGGTGGCCAGGACGAAATCTATGGCGGGCAGGGTCTGGACACCATTGATGGCGGTCAGGGCAACGACACCATCGAAGGCGGTTCCGGTGACGACGAATTGCAGGGGTGGCTGGGCAACGACAGCATCAAGGGTGATGCCGGTGCCGACAGCATCGATGGCTATCTGGGCGACGACACGCTGGAAGGCGGATCGGGCGACGATACCATCGACGGCGGCGATCAGGCGGACTCAATTCTGGGCGGCGCCGGTGCGGACAGCATCAACGGCGGTATCAACTATGGCGACGATACGGTCGACGGCGGGTCGGGTGACGACACCATCGAAGGCGGTTGGGGCAACGACAGCCTGCTGGGTGCCAGCGAAAACGACTCGATAGTGGGCGATCGCGGTGAAGACACCGTCGAGGGCGGCGAGGGCGACGATACCGTCGAAGGCGGGTCGGGCGACGACCTGCTAAAGGGCGACGCTGGCATCGACTCGATCTCGGGTAACGACGGCGGCGACACCATCGAAGGCGGCAGTGAGGGCGACTCTCTTTACGGCGGCGATGGCGACGACAGTATCACCGGTGACGAAGGCGCGGACCACATCGAAGGCGGTGCCGACGAAGACACGATCGACGGCGGTCTTGGACAGGACACGATCTTGGGCCAGTCAGGCGACGATTCCATCATGGGTGACGCCGAAGCCGACAGCATCGATGGCGGCGACGGTTGGGATACGATCGATGGTGGCGACGGTGACGACACCATCATGGGCGGTGCAGGTCAGCAGGCTGACACGATCTATGGCGGCGCTGGCAACGACAGCATCGACGGTCAGGACGGCTGGGATTCCATCGAAGGTGGCGCGGGCCACGACACCCTGCTCGGCGGGGATGCGAATTACGCCGACGACATCTACGGAAATTCCGGTGACGACAGCATCGAAGGCGGCGGCGGTCAGGACGAGATTTACGGCGGCGACGGGTTTGACAGCATCAAGGCGGGTAGCGGCGATGACGTCGTCTATGGCGATGCTGGCGGAGACGAGATTTTCGGCGGGTCTGGTGACGACGATCTTTATGGCGGCAGCGGTGACGATACCATCGACGGCGGCGGCGATGACGATCTGATCTATGGCGGCACTGGCGATGATCAGATCACGGGCGGCGCGGGCAGCGATACCATTGATGCCGCCTCTGGCGACGACACGATCGAAGCAGGCGAAAATGCTGACCTGGTCGAAGGCCGGTCCGGCGACGATTCAATTCTGGGCGATGGCGGTGACGATACGCTTTATGGTGATGAAGACGACGACACCATTCGCGGGGGTGCGGGCGTTGACCTGATCGATGGCGGCGCGGAAAACGACGATCTGTACGGTGGCGGCAGTCAGGACACCCTGATCGGCGGGACCGGCAATGATTTCATCGACGGCGGCAGCGGCGATGACGTGGCCTTTGGCGATAGCGGCGACGACATTCTTTATGGCGAACTTGGTGCGGATGAACTGCAAGGCGGCAGCGGTGACGATGACCTCTATGCTGGCGAAGGCAATGACGCGGTCTATGGCGATGCGGGCGATGATGTCCTCGAAGGGCGGTCCGGCGACGACTACCTTGATGGGGGCTATGACGACGACACCATAGAAGGCGGCGCCGGTCAGGACATCCTACTGGGTCGTGACGGCTTTGACCTTCTGGAAGGCGGGTCGGGCGACGATGAACTGGACGGTGGCGGCGGCTATGACACGCTCGAAGGCGGGGTGGGCGACGACACACTTGAAGGCGGCGAAGGCAACGACCTTGTCGACGGCGGGATCGGGGATGATGACCTATACGGCGGCGGTGGCAGTGACACCGTTGATGGTGGTTCCGGTGACGATTACCTGCGCGGCGACGCGGGTGACGACACCGTCGATGGCGGCGAAGGCGATGACGAGCTGTTCGGCGACGATGGCGCAGACCATCTGGATGGCGGGGCCGAAGATGACACCCTGCGTGGCGGCTATGGCGACGATATCCTGATCGGTGGCGGCGGGATCAACCTGCTGGACGGTGGCGAAGGCTACGAAATTGTTCGCTACGACACGCCCGTCAACACTCTGATCTTCCAAGATGGCGACCCGACCGAGGGCAGCCACATGACCATCACTGGGATCACCGGCGAAGGCCCTGTCACCGACAGCCTGATCGACATCGAAGAGGTCGAGCTGAGCGACGCCAGTGATTTCGTTCTGATGGAAGGCGGCGGCGCGCGCGAAGGTGAGTTGCTGACCATTAACTTCGGCGCCGGGCATGACGTTCTGGATTTCTCCAGCCCGTTCTCGAATTACGCGGCCTCGGGCGTCTATATGATCGATGGCTTCGTACAAGAAGCCAATCCGACCCTGACCGGGGCCTACATCGCCACCAACTTCAGCCTTGGCGCGCAGCCGATGCTGGTTCAGGCGCTGATCAGTAACGAAGATGACGGTGATCAGAACATCGAATTCGTTCAGATGAACGATGTCTTCCTGACTGATGGCAACGACCGTTTCTACCTGACCGAGGCCGGAGAGGGCGAAGAGTTTGGTCACAGCGGTATCGGCGGCATCTACGGCGGCGGCGGGATTGACGTGCTGTTTGCCGAAGACACGGACGCCGAAGATCTTACGCTGGACGGCGGGGACGACAACGACATCGTCATCGCCTACGGCGGCGAAAACGTGAAGACCATCGGTGGTCTGGGCCGTGACGTGATCGTCAACTACTCGGCCGGGGGTGAGATGTACGGCGATCTGGAAACAGGTCAGAAGTTCATCGATAACCCGATCCAAGGGGGCCCGCCGGTCGAAGGTCCTGCGGATGCCAGCGAAAACGCGGACCACTTCCGTTATTATCCGGACACCACGATCTACGACCCGCAGAAATTCGACATCCTGACTTTCTACGGTGTGCCGCTGGTCGGCGGTGATGTGGTGGCAGGCTCGGCTGGTCTGTTCGCGCTTAGTAAGTTGGGCTTTGCGGTAGACTCGGTCTTTAGTGCGGTCGCCAATACCGCTGGTTTCGCCGCGCTGATGGCCAGCGCCGCAACCGGTAACTATGCTCGCATCTTCTATGACACTTGGTTGCCCTTCATGGCCTTCGTCGCCACGCAGGACGGCAACCTGCGGGTGGTCAACACCGGCGATCTGCTATGGCAACTGGTGACCGGCAGCACCCTTCCGGCCGATGTCATGGATCCGGGGGCGGAAACCAATTTCCAGACCGTCCGCGCCTACGATTATTCGAACATCGTTTTCCACACCGATCTTTATTCGCTCGACTTGCTGGGGGGCGTGACGCAATTCGAACAAAGCCTCAGCAACGATACGCAGGACCTTGGGCTGATCTTCGCCTTCCCGGATGTGCTGTCGATCATCCTTGGCGCGTTTTCGATCGCGAACGAATTGATCAAGGCGACGCCCGCCGTAGGCGCCTTCCTGACGGCATGGAGCAAGCTTTCCGACTTCAACGCCGTTATGGCGCTTTGGGGGGCCAAGATCCGTCTGGACAAGGGCTTTGGCTGGGCTGCAGGCGCGGACCCGCTGGCAATCGACCTTGATGGCGACGGGCTGGAAACCATCGCGGT
Source organism: Pseudooceanicola aestuariicola (assembly GCF_045763785.1). Lineage (NCBI taxonomy): Bacteria > Pseudomonadati > Pseudomonadota > Alphaproteobacteria > Rhodobacterales > Paracoccaceae > Pseudooceanicola > Pseudooceanicola aestuariicola. Next base: position 90,622 of record NZ_JBJGSF010000001.1, read on the forward strand.
CGAAACCAACAAGGTCTACTTTGACCTCGACAACGATCTGTTCGCTGAACGCAGCGGCTGGCTGGGTGGCGACGACGGGTTCCTTGTCCACGACGTCAACAACAACGACCGTATCGACGACCGAAGCGAAATGTTCGGAAACCAGTTCGACGGCGGCTTCGAAGATCTGGGCCAGTGGGACGCCGCCGAAAAGGGCGGCAACGAAGACGGCCTGATCACCGCCGACGACGTGATCTGGGACCAGCTGCGCATTTGGAAGGACGCCAACGAAGACGGCGTCACCGACGACGGCGAACTGCTGACGCTGGAAGAGCTGAACATCGTTTCGTTCTCTCTCACCTCGACGCCGATCGATATCACGACCCCGCAGGGCGCTGACCTTTTGGCCGTGGGCGACGTGACCTTTGACAATGGCGATACCCGCCTGATGTTCGAAGCGATCTTTGAAACGATTGAATCGGATAGCAAATTTGCGGGCGAAGCCGGTATCGCCCCATGGCAGACGGATCTGCAGTTCGATGCTAAGGGCTATGGCGGCACCACAGATCTGTCCGTCGCCATGGCAAACGACATCGAGCTGGGCCAGATCGCCGCCACCGCAGCCGCGACCATGACCGAACCGGATTTCTTCCAACTGGTCGAACAGGTCGGGCCGATCCTCGACTACTGGGGCCAGACGATGGTCCAGTCGCGCGAACTGATGCCAGTGCTGTTGCAGACCGACGTGGATGGCAAGGTTACGCTGGTCGATCGCGGTATCTATGTCGAAGACGCCACGGGTGGATTCTGGACGCTGGAAAGCGGTGCGCCGCTTCTGGATGGCACAGGTGCGGTCATTGACCGACCCACGCTGGAAGACGTCATGGCGCAGGCCTCGGCAGCCGATCAGACATGGCAGCTGGAACAGGCTTGGTCCTCGGCCAGCCGCGACTATGAACTGCAACACCGTGACAACGCACCTTACCTGATGCGGATCGTGGATGGCCGTGCCGTCATCGACGACTATGGCATCCAGAACACTGACGGCAGCTGGCGTCTGGCCAGCGGGCGCGACATCACCGATGGCACCGGCGCGATTATCCCGTTGCCGACCGTTGAAGATATCCTTTCCCTTGATCGCGCGGATGGTCAGGAATGGCGTGTCGAAAACATCCTTTACAACGAATACGCCGCCATTCCCGTTGAACGGATCGGGGTGCGTGTCACCGATGGCATCACCGTCGACTACACGGTCGAGGTCACCGATCAGGATGGTAAATTCCTTGTCTGGGCGCGTAACCTTGATCGCGCGCTAGAGCTTCAGTTCAAAACCGGCGACTCGCGCGAATTCAACCTGCGCAATTACCAGGTCGATCTGGACACGCTGCAAGAGGTCGGGGTCAGCGACGACAGCGCCTATCGCGTGGTCAGCCTGACACCCGGTCAGTTGCAATTTGCAAGTGCTTTGGGCGGCGACGATTTCCAGCCGCACATGCTGTCGGCCACCTTGGACAATTCCACCGGCCTGATCGATTACCGCGTTACCGAAGGTGCCAGCTACACCTTCTCGACCGAAACCTACGACTCGGTCATCAAGCCGATGATCGAAATGGTCGGCCTGACCATGCAGCAGTACACCCTGACCAGCTATCGTCTGGCGGTGAAACTGGCGCTGCAGCAAGGCCTGTCGGATTTCGCACGCGGCCTGACCTATGATCTGGAAAACGACGTCTATCGTCCGACGACCGATCGCGAAATGGCCCCGATGCTCGAGGCGATTTTCGAAGGTGCGCCCGCGACCAATGCGGACGATGCCGTCTACGACTACCTTGTCGAATGGAGCATGATCCTTCAGCAGGTCTTCCCCAACTACAAGGCAGGGGATCCGAACTTCTTCTTTGAAAGCAAGGCAGAGTTCGATCAGGCCTATATCTTCCAGATGGTTCTGGCGGCGATGGAAAACGTCGAAATCGATCTGGACCTGTTCGCAATTGCCAACGCCTTTGGCATGGACGAACGCCGTATCATCACGCACGAGGCCGTGGAAACCGCCGTCGTGGGCCAAGACGGCATCAACTTCTTCTACCTGACCGAAGGCGATCAGACGGTCACCGGCAGCTACGAAGAAAACAGCGACGCCTTCACCAAGGCGGTCCAGTCCGACATCTATTTCGTCGGTCGCAATAGCGGCAGCGACGTGATCTATGACCGCGACCTTGGCGACGCGGACCAGCTGCGCCTTGTCCATATGATGGAAAGCGATATCGAGGCCGTGCGCGAAGGTCAGGACATGATCCTGTACTACAACGACCGCGCCAATTTCATTCGCCTGCAGGACCAGTTCCTAGGTGAATTGAACACGCTGCTTCGTGACGGATCGCGCACCCAGACGGGCGTCGACGAAATCATCTTTGCCGACGGAACGATCTGGGATCGCTATCGCATGGCCTTTGCCGTGATCGATTATGACCGCGGCGATCAGGTCTATAGCGATAGCTATTATGGTTCTGGCTCGGGCGATGTGTTGTTTGGCGGTCTTGGTAATGACTACCTGTCCGGCGGCGCGGGGGGTGATACCTATTACATCCGCCGTGGCGATGGTCAGGACGTAATTGACGACCTTGGCAACTTCTCCTTCGGCCCGGTCGAGGCGGGGCTCGACTTCCTGATGTTCCGCGGTGACGTCACCAGCGACGATCTGTACCTGACCCGCGATGGCGCCAGCGATGACCTTCTGATCACGCTGCTGGATGATCAGGGCAACCTGACCTCGGACACGGTCAAGATCGTTGGCCAGTTCGGCGGGATGCGTCTGAACCTTGGCGCATTTGCCGAAGCAGTCGGGTTCGAAACCGGGCTCGACTTCGTGTCTCCGCAGCTGATCGAAAAAATCACGTTTGAACGCGGTCCCGAACTGACGGCGCAGCAGATTATCGAAAGGGTCTTGGAAAACGCCAAGACCGATGGCGACGACGCGATCTATGGCGTGTTGAACGACAACACGCTGGACGGCGGCGCGGGCGATGACTTCCTGACCGGCTTTGAAGGGTTCGACACCTACATCTATGGCCGCGACTACGGCAGCGACGTGATCATTGATCAGGATATGAGCTCGTCCCTGTTCGGGTCCAAAGACGACAAGGTCGAGTTCATCGACGATCTGCGCTGGACCGACTTCGACTTTATCCGAGACGGATCGACCGACACGCTGCGGATGCAGGTCAAGGACACGACCGATCAGCTGATCATGTCGGATTTCCTCGACTACATCCTGCTGGTCGGCTTCGTGAACATGATCGAAGAGATCGAGTTCGCTGATGGAACCGTCTGGGATTCCGTCAAGCTGTTGCAGCACTATGTCGATATTGCCAAAACCGACGGCGACGACACGATCTATGGCTTTGAAATCATTGCCGATCGTCTGGATGGCGGTCTGGGCAATGACCGGCTGGAAGGCTTTGGTGGCAACGACACCTACGTTTTTGCGACCGGCTATGGCGAAGACACGATTTTCGACACCACGTCCGAAATCTTCTCGGGCCCCGGTATCGATACCATCGAATTCATTGGCCTGAATTCTACCGATGTCAGCTTCTCACGGACGGCGCTGGACCTGATCATTTCGATCGACGGCACCACCGACAAAATCATCCTAGAGGATCAGTACGTCCGCGCGGCGGCCCAGAAACACGCCGTGGAATTCTTCCAGTTCGGCGACACCATTCTGGAATACACCGACTTTAACCCCGAAGACATTGATTTGGTTGGCACGGCTGGGGCCGAGGAAATCGTTGGGTCAAACTTTGCCGAAACGCTGGATTCCCGCGGCGGCAACGACACGATGATCGGCGGCGACGGTGGGGATACATACCTGTTCGACGTGGGCTATGGCGAAGACCTGATCATCGACACCCGCGTCCGGGCGTCGTGGATCGACCGCAAAGGTGTCGACGTACCCGTCGATGACGTCATCGTCTTTGGCGCGGATATCACGCAGGCCAACGTTGTCTTTACCAAGGACGGCAACGATCTGGTAATCTCGGTCCAAGACCGCACCGACACTCTGCGCATCCGCAACCAGTTCCTTGATCTGGAAAACGGGATCGAACGGTTTGAGTTCACCGACGACAACTCGGTCCTCGACATCTCGGACATTGAAGAGCTGTTGCAGATCGAAGGCGGCAACCGCGGCGACAACTTGATCGAAGGCAACCCGTCCAACCCCAACGTGCTGGATGGCCGTCAGGGTGACGATACGCTGGTCGGTGGATCGGCCGCAGATGTCTACGCATTTGGCGCGGATTATGATTTCGACCGGATCATCGAACGGCCCGACGCGCCCGGCGTGATCGATCAGGTGCAGTTCGGCGCGACCGTGACGCGCGACATGCTGCAGATCAGCCGCGACGGTCTGGACCTGATCATCGATCTTGGCAACGGCAGCGACGTGCTGACCATCGTTGGCGGGCTAGGCGACACGCGGGTTGAAGAGTTCCGCTTTGCCGATGCGTCTATCCTGACGCTGGACGAAATCATCAACGACATGCTGACAGGGACCGAGGCAGATGAACGCCTTGCGGGCCTTGATAACCGTGACGACACGATCAGCGGCGGCAGCGGTGCGGACGCGCTGGAAGGCGGGGCCGGGGATGACACCTATCTGGTGAACCTTGGCGATACGTCTACCGCGATCAAGGACACGGCGGGCGTGGACCGCATCGTCTTTGGCGACGGGATCGAACAGAATACCATCGACTTCCGCAACATCGACGGCGATCTGGTCGTGACCCTTGGTGGCACCGGCGAAAAGATCGTTGTTCTGGGCGGCTACAAGGACACCCCGGTCGAAGTGTTTGCCTTTGCCGATGGCACCGAACTGACCATCGATGACGTGCGGGATATCCTGCGCCGCGAAGCCAATTTTGACGGCCAGAACGTCGTCGACGGCTCTGATTTCCTGCCCGGCGTGCCGCTGGTCCCGGGCGAAGGCCATGATCTGGTTATCCTTGATCAGGGCAGCGTGGTGGACATCGCGCCGGGTCAGGGCATCGACCGGGTGGAAATGGGTCCGCGCGTCACCGAAGCGACCCTGCGCCTGTTCGAAACCGCCAGCTACAACGTCAAGGTACGCCGTGCCGACGGGTCCACCGATGATGTCGTTATCGATTTCAAGAATGGTGACAGTCAGGTTGTGATCGCGGGTGGGCTCGGCTCGGGCGCGGTGCCGTCGATCTTCTTCGTGGCCGATCAGGTGACGTGGGGTGCTGCCGATCTGATCCAGAAAATGGTCGAAGGTCAGACCAGCGAAGGCAACGACTGGGTGCGTGGCAGCGAACGCAACGACACCATCAATGCCAAGGGCGGGGATGACATCATCTTTGGCGACCGTGGCGATGACGTCTACCTGTTCTCTCCCGGCGATGGTCAGGATGTGATCGAAGACAACTCTGGTTTTGACCGTCTGATCCTGACCGGCTATCGCCCGTCGGAAATGCGCGTCGAACGTCTGGCAGATGACCGCGACGACCTGCTTCTCAGCTTCCTCGCGAGCGACGATTCAATCCTTGTCCGCAACGCCGCGATCGAGGAAATCGAATTTGGCGACGGCACCATCTGGACGCGTGACGCGCTGCTGGATCTGGTCAACGCCGTCGGATCCGACACCGACGATCTGCTGCGCGGCACTGCGGGCGACGAAGACTATCGCGCGGGGCTTGGCAACGACCTGATCTTTGACGGTCGCGGCACGGATCTGTTCTATTTCGACCTTGGCGACGGACAGGACCGGATCGCGGCAACCAAATCCGCCGACGGTTTTGGCACCATCGTCTTTGGGGCTGGCATCGCGCTGGAAGACATCTCGGCCAAGCGGGATGCGGATGGTAACATCATCCTGCTGATCGCGGGCACAGAAGACCGCTTGACCCTGCTGGACCCCGAAGGTGATCCCGACGCCATCGTCGGCACGCTGCGGTTCAACGACGGACGGACCCTGTCCATCACCAACCTTGCACGGGCGATACCCTCGACCGATGGGGACGACCATATCATTCTCGCCTCCGGCCCCACCACGACGCCAGAGCCGTCGTTCACCGTCTATGGTCAAGGTGGCAACGATACGATCGAAACCGGACGCGGCGCGGACGTGCTGGACGGCGGGTTGGGCAACGATCTGCTGGAAGGTAACTCTGGTGGCGACCGCTACGTCTTCAACATCGGTGATGGTCAGGACACCATCCGCGATGAAGAAGAGCTGGATAACGCGGCCATCGACGCCATCGAATTCGGTGCGGGCATCCTTCCCGCCGACATCACCTTCCTGACCGTTGGCCCCGCTGATCTTGTGATCGGCCTTGCGGGCACGCAGGACCGGCTGACCATCAAGGACATGTTCGCGGCTAATGCGGGCAACACCGGGGTCGAGGAATTCCGCTTCACCAATGGTGAGACATGGACGATCGAAGACATCCTGTCCGCTGCCGTTGCTGGCGGCGCCGGCGATGAGGTCATCGACCTCGGGTCGCGCTACTCTGTCGATCTGGAATTCGCCAGTACCGCGGGCGACGACCTGCTGGCCGGTGGGCGAGGTAATGACACCTACCGTTTTGCTCCGGGTGCAGGCCGCGACACAGTGGTCGAGGCCGGGTTCGGCGGCGGTACCGCGGATGCGGTGATCTTTGACGGGGGCTTTGATGCCGCTGACATGGTGGCCGTTCAGCAGGGCGATGACCTGCTAATCCGCTTTGTTGGGCATACCGATCAGCTTTTGGTCCGCAACCAGTTCGCCACCGCGCAGACGCCCATCGAAAACTTCTACTTCACCGTCGGTCAATCCTTTACCGCCGCGCAGATGCAGGCCGCCTTGGTCACGGAAGACGAGGCGCAGCGCCTGCTGTCGCCCAGTGTCGCCGACACCAACCCCTTCCTGTCTGACACCTTCAGCCACGCCAATGGCGGCGACGGTTCGGGCGGTAGCACCGGTACGGACGCGGGCGCGGATACGTCGAACATGCAGGCCCGCCGCATCGTGGCCGAGGCCGGCGTGGTCGAGACATTCGAAACCTTCCTGCCCGAAGTGGACGAAGGCACGCCGCTGATCACGATTGCCGGGTTCGAAACCGGTGATCTGGGGGACAAGCTGGATATCCGCATCGCCGCCGGGCTAAGCGGTGAGGTCGTCGCCCATCAGGAAGGCGCGGACACTTACGTGTATTTCGTCGAAACCGGCGTCTACGACCTCACCTCGGCGCGGCAGATCTTCCGTCTGGAAGGCGTCGCGATGATCGAGCTGACGTTGGGCAACTTCTCGGGTGCGCCGTTCACCACCACCGTATCACAGGTCATCGGCGGCACCAGCAGTGCCGAAACGCTGACCGGCGGCTGGGGTGATGACACCATCACCGGAGGCAATGGCGATGACGAAATTGTCGGCGCACAGGGCAACGATTACCTGCGCGGCCAAAGCAACAACGACACCTATCGGTTCGAACCGGGCTTCGGCAACGACACGATCCGCGACGATGGCAGCAACAGCAATTCTTTCGCGGATCGCATTGTCTTTGGCGCAGGGATCGAACTGGACGACCTGATCGTCGAAGGTCAGGACAACGATCTGCTGTTGTCCTTCCCGACCGGAGATTCGATCCTGATCCAAGGGACGATGAACAGCTCGCTCCGCCGGATCGAGTTCGTTGACTTTGCCGACGGCACCACGCTGACCCACGAAGATCTGGTCGCGCGGGTGTTTGCGCCCTCTGATGGTGATACTTCGATCAAAGGCAGCTATGACCCGGAAACGATCAACGGGGGCGATGGCAATGACACCATCGTGGCAACGGGCGGCGAAGACGTCCTGATCGGTGGCACGGGCAACGATAGCCTCGACGGTGGCTATGCCAGCGACACCTATCTGTTCGAACTGGGCTTCGGCAACGACACCATTCAAGACTATGGCAACAACGCATCCGACGATGACCAGATCGTCTTTGGTCCCGGCATCGCGTTCGAGGATATGTCGGCCGAAACGCAGGGCAACAATATCCTGATCAGCTTCGCCAACGGTGACAGCCTGCTGCTGGTGAACGTCCTGAATGTAGCCAATCGTAAGATCGAAAAACTGGTCTTTGACGATGGCACGGTCGACGGGTTCATCGTCGATTTCGACGCGCTGCTGGCGCTGGCCAATCAACCCACCGATGCAGATCAGACGCTGAACGGGGCCTTGGGCAACGAAAGCATCGACGGCGGCGGCGGCAACGACGTCATTTCGATGCGCAATGGCGAAGACACCCTGATTGGCGGCAGCGGCAACGATTTCCTTTACGGCGGCTACGACAGCGACACCTACGTTTTCGAAGCGGGCTTCGGCAACGACACGATCAACGACAATGGCAACAACGCATCAACGGCTGATCGCATCATCTTTGGCGCGGGCATCAGTGCGGACGATATGTCGGTGCACATCACCGGCAACGCGCTGGTCCTGACCTTCCCAACCGGCGACAGCATCAAAATCGAAAACGCGCTGAACGTCACCAACCGCAAGATCGAAACCGTCGTCTTTGACGACACGACCGAAGTGACGCACGAAGAGCTGCTGGCGATGGCCAACGCGCCAACGGACGACGATCAGGTGCTGAACGGCGATCTGAGCGGCAACGACCTGAGCGGCGGTGGTGGCAACGATTCCATTTACGGTGGCAACGGCGACGACACGATTACCGGCGGTACCGGCAACGACTATTTGAACGGTGGCAACCAGAACGACACCTACCTGTTCGAGGTCGGTTTCGGTCAGGACACGATCTATGAATTCGCCGCGCCCAGCAATTCGGGCGCCGACCTTGTCGTGTTCGGTGCGGGCTTTGATCTGGCCGATCTTATGGTGTCTTCGCGTGGAACGGATTTGATCATCGAATTCGCCGGGTCCGAGGATCGCCTGACCCTGCAGAACGCCTTGGGTCACAGCTATTCGGTCATCGAAACACTCAGCTTCAATGGCGGCACGGAAACCATCACCCACGCGGAACTGGTCGCGCGTCTTGGCCTGCCGACGGAAGGCAACGACAGCCTGTCCGGCGATGCCAATGCGAACGACATCGACGGTCTTGGCGGGGATGACACCATCCTTGGGGCCAATGGCAACGACACCCTGACCGGCGGGGAAGGCAACGACCTGCTGCAAGGGCAAAGCAACAACGATGTCCTATATGGCGGGGTCGGCAACGACACGCTGGATGGTGGCGACCGCAACGATACGCTGGACGGTGGACTGGGCGACGACCTGATGCAGGGCGGGGCTTGGGCTGATGTCTATATGTTCGCGCCGGGCGACGGTCACGACACTGTTGAGGACGGCTTTTATTCCGGCGGCGACACCGTGCAGTTCGACGCGGTTATCGTGCCGGGTGATGTGATCGTCTACACCGACGGCGGCGATATCATTCTGGATCTGCCCGGCTCTGGCGACCGCGTCACCCTGAAGGAAACGATCAGCAACAGCGGGAAACGCATCGAAACCGTCACCTTCGACGATGGCACCGCGTGGAGCCACGCGGACATGATCGCCGCGGCCCTGCCGTGGCCCGGACCTGCAGGCCTGATCCAAGAGGGCGATCCAGCAACCAACCTGCTGCAAGGCACCGATGCTGATGACCAGATCATCGGCCTTCCGAACACGGCCAGCCGGATGGACGGCGGGATTGGCAACGACACGCTGACGGGTGGCGCGACGGATGAAACCCTGACCGGTGGCACCGGCAATGATCTGCTGGACGGGGCCGAGGGCAGCGACGACTACCTGTTCGCCTTGGGCTTTGGTGAGGATACGATCACCGACAGCGGCATCACCGGCATCGATACCGTGCGCTTTGACGCAGGTATTCTGCCCGCCGATATCATCGTCGAGAAGGACACAGACACCGGCGGTGATCTGGTGCTGCGAATTGCAGGCACCAACGACCGCCTGACCATCACGGACGGCAACGAAATCGATCCGGCGACCGGCGGCATCGATGCTGTCCAGTTTGATGACGGCACCATCTGGGACGCCGCGGCCCTGCGCGCGGCGGCCGTTCTGCCCACGATTAACGTACTGACGACTCCTACCGGCGGCGTGGCCGACAACCTCACCGGCACGGAAGGCGACGACTACCTAAGCGCTGGTCTGTTGGCCGACACGCTGAACGGTGCAGAGGGTAACGATAATATCTACGGCGGGTCCGGCGACGATGTGATCGAAGGTGGTCTTGGCAACGATTATCTGTCCGGCGCCACTGGCAACAACACCTACCAATTCGCCGAAGGCTTCGGTCAGGACACCATCACGATCGACGATGCAAGCCAAGACACGCTAAGCTTTGGTGCGCCATACACTTGGACCGACCTTGAGGTTTACGAGACCTCTGACTGGAGCGGCCCGATCTACATCCTGCGCTTTGCCGGGCAGACTGACGAAATCCAAATTCGCACAACCAGCAGCGGAGAGGGCGAAGTCGTCCCGTCACCGGTGCCCGGGATGCCGACGTTCGATGCGCTGCTGCAATTCGCAGGCGACGCGACCACCTACACGACAGCCGATCTGGTGGCGAAAATCGTCCCGCTGGTTAATGTCGAACTGATCGGCGACGCCGTAGATGACACGATCACGGCAGCTGATCTTGCGCAGATGATCGACGGCCGTGCCGGGGATGACGTCCTTAGTGCGACAGGCACGAACGCCACGATCTACGGCTCTGCCGGGGATGACGTGCTGACCGCAGGACCGGGTCAGACCATGCTATACGGCGGCGCAGGCAGCGATACCTACGACCTGACCGCCGGGTTCGACGCGGTATGGATCAGCAGCTATTTTGACGGCGTTTCCATCGACGTCCTTGACCTGACCCACCTGAATTCGACCGAGGTTACGGCGGGCTATAGCGCCTATTACGACTATCAGATCGCAGTGAACTTTGGCGAAGGGCGCGTGCGGCTTGGCAACAACGCCTTCACCGAAGTGCAATTCGCAGACACCACATGGACCTGGGCCGATTTCGCCGCTCTTGCCGAAACAAACGGCATCACGGGCATCGAAGCGCTGGTGCCCAATGACGGCACAGGCGCGACCAGTACGCTGAATGGTAGCGCTGGCGACGATCGGCTGGACGGCGACGACGTTGACAATGTGATCAACGCGGGCGCGGGCTCTGACTATGTCGATGCCGGGTCGGGCGACGACACGATCGCGGGTGGCACCGGTCACGATACGATGTTCGGCGGCTATGGCGACGACCGCTTTGTCTTCGGTGCTGGCGAAGGCCATGACATCGTGCGTGGCAGCTATGGCAGCGCCGACTATGACGTTATCGAACTGCAGGCCTCGATCAACGTCGCCGATGTTGAACTGTTCTTCGTGAACGGCAATCTGCTGATTTCGGTCAACGGCGGCGCCAGCACAATCGAATACCAGCGCACCTATGCGCAGCAGATGATTTCCGCGATCGAATTCGCGGACGGCACGATCTGGGATGCCGCGACGATCCAAGCGACGGCGACGGTGTTGGATTCAGTGCTGCTTGGCGGCACGCAGGCTGACTCTCTGACCGGGACGAGCGGCAACGACGATCTTTATGGTGGCGGCGGTGACGATACGCTCGACGGCGGGGCGGGCAACGACTACCTCGACGGGGGCGCGGGTTTGGACGATCTGACGCCCGGCGCGGGCCGCGACTACGTCTGGGACGATGACGGTGGCGCCACGATCTACTACTCGGCCGGGTTCGGTCAGGACACGATCGAGACGCGCACCAACATGGGCGGTCTGGTCCGCGTGGTGTTCGACGCGAGCATAGATAAGAACGACATCTCGATCATCTATGACGTGGGCAACCAGTTCGAACTGAACTTTGCTGGCACGTCCGAGCGGCTGACCATCTATTCCTACAGCTACGGCGACGAAAGCTGGGGTGTGGATCAGGTCGAATTCGCGGATGGCACCATCTGGACCGAAGCCGACATGATCGCCATGTCAGTGCCCGAGCAGGGCGACAGCTTCTACGGGGACAACCCGCCGGTGCCACCGGGCACGGATGGCGATGACTCTATCATCGGCAGCACCACCGACAACGTCATGGACGGCGGCGCTGGCAACGATACCCTTTTGGGCGACAGCGGTTACGACACCTTGGTCGGCGGCACCGGCAACGACGTTCTGGGCGGCGGCATCCGCAACGACGTCTTCCAGTTCTCGGCCGGGTTCGGTCAGGACGTGATCCTGTACGACGGCTATTACTACGACAACGATGTCATCGAGTTCGACGCCACGATCAGCGCCGCGGATGTGATCGTCGAGATCAATTACGACACTTCGGAAATGATCCTGCGGATTGCAGGTACCGACGACCGGATCACCATCGAACAGGGCGCATGGCGCACCTTTATCGATCAGGTCCGGTTCGATGACGGCACCACGTGGAGCAACAGCGAGTTGCGCAACCGTGCCATCGAGGTGACCCCCAACATCGTGGACCGTTCGATTGCCGACACGACCATGACCGGGTCCGCGCTTGAGGACGTGCTGCAGGGTCAGGACGGGAACGACGAAATCTTTGGCCTTGGCGGACGCGACCAGATCGAAGGCAGCGCGGGCGACGACACCATCGAAGGTGGTGCAGGCAACGACACCATCACCGACGCGGCGGGCGACGACACCTATGTCTTTGGCCTGGGCGATGGTGTGGACCAGATCACCGATCTTGGTGGACTTGATACCATTCAGCTGGGTGCGGGCATCGCGCCTGCAGATGTCGATGTGGTGCAGCGCGGCGCAAGCGATATCATCCTGATCATCGGCGACGCGGGCGACCGGATCGAACTGATCGGCGCCTTTGCCAACCCGGATCAGGCGATTGAACAGATCATCTTTGACGACGGAACCACGTGGGACAGCGCGGCCCTGATCGCCTTCCTGACGGCAGGCGACGACACGGCGCAACTGATCGAAGGCACCGCGCAGGGGGACACGATCACTGGCCTTGGCGGGTCGGACACGATCAACGGCAACGATGGCGACGATAGCCTGCTGGGCGGTACCGGATCGGATCTGGTGTCGGGCGGGGACGGCAACGATACGCTGTCTGGTGGCAGCGGCGCGGACACGCTTCTAGGCGGATCGGGTGACGACACCTATCGCTTTGCCATGGGCGACGGGAACGTTATTGTCGACGATGCGCGCGGCACGGATCATGTTGAACTGGCGGCGGGCATCCTGCCTTCCGCAGTCACGGTCAGCCGACTGGGCAACGACATCCACATCCGAATTGACGGCAGCGAAGACCGCCTGATCCTCGACAATGTGCTGGGCAGCAGCTTCAACCGCGTAGAAGAAGTCCGTTTTGCCGATGGCACGACGTGGACGCATGACGATCTGGTCGCGTTGGCAGATGCCTCGGCCACCGACAATGATCTGACCGGCGATGGCATGGATCAGACCTTCGACACGGGCGAAGGCAACGACACCATCGACGCGCGTTCTGGCAATGACAGCATCCTTGCAGGCTCGGGTGACGATTCCATCGAAGGCGATGACGGCAATGACACGATCGTCGGCGGCCGTGGTGAAGACAACATCACCGGCGGCAATGGCGACGATACCTTCCGCTTTGCCTTGGGCGATGGTCAGGACACGATTGAAGAGGCCTCGGGCTTTGACATCATCGAATTCGGGCCGGGCCTGAACCTGTCCGACCTGCGGGTCAGCCAGCCGTCGACCAACGATATCCTGATCCGGTTCGACGGGTCCGAAGACCGCATCCTGTTGAAGAACACGCTTCTGAACACGGCGCGTGCGGTGGACGAATTCCACTTTGACGACGGTACCGTATGGACCTTCGATCAGCTTCTGGCGGCCAGCCAGACAGCGACCAGCGGTGCGGATCGTCTGTCTGGGATGAGTGGCGATGACACGCTGGAAGGCCTTGGCGGCGATGACACGCTGACCGGTCGCGATGGCGCGGATGCGCTGTCGGGCGGCGTAGGGTCGGATTCCATCGACGCGGGCGCAGGTGACGACACGCTGGATGGCGGCGCAGGCACCGACCGTCTGGAAGGCGGCACCGGCGACGACACCTATATCTTTGAACTGGGTGATGGTCAGAACACCATCAACGATAGCGCGGGCATTGACACGCTGGCCTTCGGCGCGGGCATCACCCCGGCCATGATCAGCGCGGCGCGCGACGGAAGTGCCATCGTCCTGCGTATCCCCGGCACCAACGACCGTGTCACCATCGAAAACTACCTGAACGCGGGCGAGATCGAGGTGATCACCTTCACCGACGGCACCATCTGGGGTCGTGCCGATCTGCTGGCACAGACCACGCTTGGGACGGCGGGCAACGACCTGTACGACGGGATCGCCGACGATGAAGAGATGTTCGGCCAGTCGGGCAACGACACGCTGAACGGCGAAGGTGGCAACGACACGCTGGATGGCGGGACGGGCAACGACAGCCTGTTCGGCGGCGCAGGAGAGGACGACCTGACTGGCGGCCCCGGCATCGATTTCTTGTCGGGTGGCACAGGGGCGGACCTTTACCGCTATGCCGCTGGCGACGGGTTCACCACCATCGACGATCAGGGCGACGCGACGCTCGACCGGTTGGAGATCTCGGGCTACGACCTTGTCGACCTGCGGTTCTCTCGGACCGGCCCGGATGGCGACAACCTGACCATCCGCTTTGCGGGCAGCACAGACCGCATCGATGTCAAAGGCGCCTTCGCAGGTGACGCTGGCAAGGTCGAAGAACTGCTGCTGACCGACAGCCTCGAAGCGCTGACATTTGCTGAAATCGAAACCCGAGTGCAGCCCGACGTGGGTATCGACGGTCTGGCGATCTATGGGGATGACACGGACGAAGTCCTGACGGGCACGGCACAGGCGGACTACATCGAAGGCGGTGCGGGTGCGGATACCATCGACGCAGGCGACGGCGACGATATCATCGGCGATCTGCTGACCGACACATCGGTCGATGAATACACCGGCGGTACGGGGCGCGATATCTATCGCTACCTCCCGACCTTCGCGATTTCAGCCGATATCGCCGAAGACGTCATTACGGATTTCACCGCTGGTGATGCGGGCGATATTCTGCGTCTGGTCGCGGCGACGCCGAACCCATTCGTCACGGGGCGTTTGCAGATCGTGCAGGACGGCGCTGACACGACCATCGTACTGGCCGATGACGCAGGCGGCAGCCGGTCGATCCTGCGCCTGCTGAACGTCGATGCAGCGCAACTGACACCCGCCAACTTTGGTGGTGTGACGCTGGAGCGTGATCTCGACGGCATCAGCGACAGCGACGATCCCAACGCGATCGCAGGCGGCCCGCTGGCTGATCTGGTCTTTGGCAACGGCGGCGCCGACACGATCCAAGGTCTGGCCGGAGACGACTCTCTGGCAGGCGGCGAGGACGGCGATCAGCTGTTTGGCGGCTTTGGCAATGACGCAGTCGCAGGTGAGGCGGGTCATGATCTGGTCACCGGCGGCGCAGGCGACGATAGCCTGTCGGGGGGCGCGGGTAACGATACGCTTGTCGGTGGCGACGACGATGCCGAATTCGCAGGCAATGACGTCTTTGACGGCGGCTCGGGCGATGACGATATCACCGGCGGGGCCGAGAACGATTTCTACCTGTACGGCGCGGCGGATGGCCGTGACACGATCCGCGATGCAGGCGGTGTGGATGTTATCGAATTTGACGCCACAGTCCTGCCTGCGGATGTCGCCGTGGTGCAGATCGGCGATGATCTGGAACTGCGTGTCCTGTCCGGCACCACCCGCATCCGGTTGGAGGGCGCGGCAGGCGATCCCATCGGTACGGATATAGAAGAGATCCGTTTTGAAGACGGCACCACTTGGGTGCGCGCGGATTTGCTGACCCGTGTCATGCAGACCACGGCAGGCGATGATAACGTCGAAATCCTGATCGGGGACAGCGTCGACGGGCTGGCAGGCAACGACACGCTGACAGGGTCTGACGGCGACAACTCCATCACCGGCGGCGAAGGCGATGACCTGCTGCGCGGTGGGGCGGGCAACGACAGCTACTTCTTCTACCTCGGTGATGGTCAGGACGTGATCGAAGACGCCGAGGGTGCGAACGTCATCATCTTTGGTGCGGGTATCGCACCCGCGGATGTTCAGGTGGTGCCGGGTCAGCCGACCATCACCCTGCAGATCACCGGCACTGGTGACCGCATCAACACTGGCCAGCAACCCGATCCGAACATGGCCCTGTCCGAGGTCCGCTTTAGCGACCTGACCGTCTGGACGGCGGCTGATCTGGTGGCCATGGCGTTGGCTTCGACAGCCGGAGATGATGTCATCTACGGCTCTGACGTTGCTGAAACCGTTCTGGGCGGCGACGGCGATGA
The DNA here is from genome assembly GCF_045763785.1 of Pseudooceanicola aestuariicola. Taxonomy (NCBI): domain Bacteria; kingdom Pseudomonadati; phylum Pseudomonadota; class Alphaproteobacteria; order Rhodobacterales; family Paracoccaceae; genus Pseudooceanicola; species Pseudooceanicola aestuariicola. The sequence continues at coordinate 107,017 of NZ_JBJGSF010000001.1, forward strand.
CCGCCTGATTACGCTGGATGGCGATGATGAGCTGAGCGGCGGCACAGGCGTTGACCTGCTGGAAGGCGGGCTGGGCGACGACACCTATCGGTTTAACCTTGGCGATGATCAGGATCGCATCGTGGACGAAGGCGGCGCGGCGGACGTGCTGATCCTTGGCCCCGGTATTACGGTGGCCGACATCCGCGTCGCGCAATCCAGCGACGGGTCTGCGATGATCCTGGCTATTGGCACGGACAGTGACCGCGTGCGGATCGACAACGCGCTGACTGACGGCACCATCGAAACCGTCCGCTTTAACGACGGCACGGAACTGGGCCTGGGTGATTTGATCGCCATGGTCCCGACCGTGCTGGACGATTTCATCTTTGGTGACGATGCGGCCAACGACATTGCAGGCGGGTTGGGGGATGACCGCATCAGCCTTGGTGGCGGCGCGGACACCTACCGGTTTGCCGCAGGCGATGGGCGCGACATCCTGCGCGATGGCAGCTTCTCGGACAACGACCAGCTGATCATCACCGGCTACACGGCCGACGATTTGATCTTCACGCGACTGGGGACTGACAGCACCGATCTGTCCATCCGCTTTGCGGACAGCGACGACCAGATCATCATCGCGGATGGCCTGTCCGGCGGCAGTCGCCGGATTGAACGGATTATCCTGTCGGACGATGGCACTGAATTCACTGTGCCGGATATCGTCGCGCTTCTGACAGACGCGCAGACCACGGATGGCGATGACGTTGTCTATGGCACCAATGGCAATGACACGCTGTCGGGCGGTCTGGGCGACGATCTGGTGGTCGGTCTGAACGGCAACGACACGTTCCTTTATGCCTCGGGCGATGGCGACGACCGGATCGACGCGTTTGGCTATGGCGCCAATGAACTGATCCTCACCGACTACAACATCGACAACATCACCTCGGCCGTTCGCGCCGGTCCCGAAAGCGATGATCTGATCCTGACCTTCGACACACCCGGAGACCGGATTACCCTGATCAACGCGCTGGGCAATGTGAATGGCAGCGCCCGGTCGCTAAGTCTACGCTTTGCAGACGATACCGTATGGACCCGCGACGACATGCGCGCCCGCGCGCTGGTCGATATTGAAACTGACGGCAGTGACCACATCAACGGCTTTGGCAGCGCGGACCTGATCGATCTGGGTCTGGGCGACGACACGGCTGATGGTCAGGGCGGGTCGGATGAATACATCTACACCGCGGGTGACGGCAACGACTGGGTGGCTGATACGGGCACCGATGCCGCCGACACCGACATCCTGCGCATCGTTGGCTTTGACGTCGCGGATGCCGAGGTCACGCGCCTGTTCCAAGGCTCCAACTCGGTCGAGATTACCTTTGCAGGCAACACCACGGACAGCCTGACCGTGCTGAACGTCCTGTCTGAACAGGCGGACTCCGTCGAACAAATCCTGTTCGACGACGGCACGATCTGGACCCGTGAAACGCTGCTGGCCTTGCTGGAAAACAACGCCCCTGTGGCCTCTGACGATGGCTTCTTCTCGGTCACCTCCGGCGAAGAACTGGTCATCGACCTCTCGACCATCCTGCTGAACGACTTTGACGCTGACGAAGACGCGCTGACCCTTGTGTCGGTCGACGGAAGCCCCGAAGGCACGGCGACCATCGACATCGATGGCAACGTCCGCTTTACCGCCAATGATGGTTTCACTGGCGCGACGACGATCCGCTATGTCATCACTGATGGCCGCAACGCCTTTGACGAGGCCGAGATTTCGGTCAACGTCCGGCCCGTGGCCGAGGCGCAGGACGACACCGGGTTCACGGTGGACGAAGACACCTTCCTGAACCTGCACGTCGAACGGCTGTTGTCCAATGATCTGGACGGGGACCGGATGATCGTCGGGTCGGTCTTTGACGCGGTCAACGGCACCGTGTCGTTGTCGACGGATGGCAATATCGCCTTCACCCCTGATGCCGAATTCTATGGCGAAGCGCAGTTCACCTATGCCGCCAACACCCCGGAAGGCGGCCGGGCCGAGGCGACGGTCTACATCAATGTTCTGCCCGTCAATGACGCGCCCGAAGCGCGCAATGATACCGGCTATATCGGTAGCGAAGACACGACGTTCACCATCTCCGCAGCCTCTCTTCTGGCCAATGATATCGACATCGACGGCGACGCGCTGACCATTCAGGCGGTCATCAACTCTCCGGAACTGACGGTAAGCCTTGATGCCAACGGCGATGTCATCGTCACCCCGGCCGAGGATTACTTTGGCACAGCCACCTTCGACTACATTGTCGCCGACCCTGACGGTCTGACCGACACCGGCACCGTGACCGTGACCATCAATCCCGTGACCTTCGGGACGGATGCGCGCAACGACCGGTTCGAGACGACCGATCAGGGTGGTCCGATCCTCGAAGACAACCCGATCGTCATCGGTCTGGACCGGCTCATCGCCAACGACACCAACAGCGCCGGAGAGCTTCGGATCGACAAGGTCTTTGCCGCCAGCGGTGGCCGCGCAAGACTGTTGGCCAACCAGACCGTGCTGTTCGAACCGGACGCCAATTTCAACGGCGAGGCGACGTTCAAATATACCATCGATGACGGGCAGGGCGGGCGCGATACCGCGACCGTGACGCTGGTCTATCAACCGGTGAACGACAACCCCGTCGCCCGCAACGATCGCTACAACGATCAGGACTTGGCGCATGTTCTGCGCGGCACGCAGGACACCGATCTGGTGATCCCGATCCTAGAGCTGCTGAAGAACGACTATGACGTCGAAGGCTTTGCGGTGAACTTTGAAACCGCGACCGGCCCTGTGAACGGCGATCTTGTGGTCGATGGTGGCAACATCATCTTCACGCCCGACGAGGGCTTCTATGGCGAAGCGACCTTTGGCTATTCCGTCACCGACCCCGAAGGTCTGGTCGATGGTGGTTTTGTCACGATGTACTTCGACGCCACCTCGGACGCGCCGCCCGTGGCCGTGTCTGACCTGATCTTGGTGCCCGAAGACATCCCGACGACCATCCGTCTGGACACGCTGATTGCCAACGACACCGATGTGGATGCGGACGACGTTCTGCAGATCATCGGCTGGCGTCCGTCCACCCCGTTCGACATCTTCAAATTCGGGTTGGATGCCGCCTTTGATCTGAACGGCACCATCGAAATCGACGCCAACGGCGATTTCCTGTTCACGCCCTTCATCGACGCGGATGTGTCCGGTGGGATTGTCTACCTGCTGTCCGATGGGGCCGACGGGACTGCCGAAGGCTATGTCGATATCCAGATCGTGCCGTCGAACGACGACCCGACCGTCGTGGACGATCCAGGCTTTGTGACGCCTTTCGACGTGCCGCTGGTCATTCGCACCGACGATCTGGTCTTTAACGACTATGATATCGAACAGGCCGATACCGATGGCGATGGTACGATCGATCAGAACCTTGACGATCCCGACCGCGCCCGCCCGACCTTCGTGGGTGTCGATGGCGTCTGGGATCCGATCGAACTGGCACAGGGCAATCGCGTCGCGCTGGGGCAGTTCGAAATCGTCACCTTCCGCGATCAGAACTTCCTCGTCGTTCGGTTCGACAATGGCTACACCGGCGACGTGGTGGTGGAATACCGCATCGCGGATGAAGAAGGGCTGGAAGACACCGGCTTTGCCTTTGCCACCGTGGCCGATTTCTACGGCGGCGAACTGACGGGCACGCCGCAGGTCGATTACATCGAAGGCAACGAACTGTCCGAAACCATCCAAGGCTATCGCAACGACGATTGGGTCGTGGCGCTTGGCGGTGATGACACGATCATCACCGGCGAAGGGGCCGACCTGATCGAAGCGGGTGATGGCAACGATATCATCGACGCAGGCGACGATGCGGATGACGTCCGCGGTGGCGCGGGCTTTGACATGCTGCGCTTTACCGGGTCGAACACTGGGGTGCGCGCCGATCTGTTCACGCTGATCGGGCAGGGCGGTTATGCGCAGGGCGACCGGTACGTCGACCTCGAAGGGTTCGAGGGCTCTGAATACAACGACACGCTGGGTGGCAACGATTTCCGCAACATCCTGCGCGGCATGGGCGGTCAGGATGAACTGATCGGCCGCGGTGGCGAAGACGACCTGATCGGCGGCTTTGGCGATGACCTTCTGGAAGGCGGCGAAGGCGCCGATGATCTGGACGGCGGCGATGGCAGCGACACCGCCAGCTATGTCAATAGCACTGAAGGCGTGCAGATTTCGCTGGCGGCCGGCACTGCCACGGGTGGTGAGGCGACGGGCGATCAGCTGACCAGCATCGAAAACCTGATCGGCACCGACTTCGACGACACGCTGGAAGGCGACGCAAACGGCAACCTGCTGCAAGGTGGTCGTGGCGACGATTCCATCTTTGGCGGGTCGGGCGACGACACGCTGCAGGGCGGTCGCGGCGCGGATACGCTGACCGGCGGTGAAGGCACCGACACGGCCGACTACATCCTGTCGAACACCGGGATCGACATTGACCTGCAGGCTGGCACCGCGACCGGTGGCGATGCCGAAGGCGACGTGCTGTCGGGGATTGAGATCATTCAGGCCTCAAACCAGAACGACACGCTGCGCGGCGACGATGCGGCCAATACCTTCCGTGGCGCGCTTGGGGCCGATCTGATGGACGGTCGCGGCGGCTTTGACACGGCGGACTACAGCCGCGCCGACAACGCGGTGGTCGTGGACCTTAGCACCGGCTTCGGCACGGGCGGAGAGGCGGCGGGCGATCAGCTGATCTCGATCGAAGGGCTGGTGGGATCGATCCATGGTGACACCTTCTATGGCTCTGACGTAGCTGAATATTTTGACGGCGGCTTTGGCGCGGATACGGTCTATGGCGGGCTTGGGTCCGACGAATACCTCTTTGGTTACGACAGCGCGGCCGACACTATCATCGAAGGCGAAAACGCGGGCGATATCGACATCATCACGATGGGTCCGAACATCGCCGCGAAAGACGTGTCGCTGCTACGCTTCGGCGATGATCTGTTTATCGAGCTTGAGCGCGATGACGGCTATCTGATCGATACGATGCTGGTGGCCGACCACTTTGCTGGCACCAATACCGGCGTCGAACAGATCGTGTTCGAAGACGGCACCATCTGGGATCGTCTGGCCATCGAAAACGGCCTGCGCGATGGCCGCTTCAACGCCCAGAATGACGTGTTCCTGCTGGGAGTCGAAGACGAAATCGCCCTGATCGATCCCGCTGATCTGATCCTGAACGACGCCGAGGCTGGCCTTGAGGATCTGGAACTGATCTCGGTCCAGAATGCAGAATTCGGCAGCGTCTGGATCAACGCCGATGGCATGATCGAATTCCTTGGCGCACAGGATCACTTTGGCGATGCCTTCTTTGCCTACACCGTCCGCGATCCCTTGGGCCGTGAGTCTACCGCCCGGGTCGAGGTCAACCTGTCCCCGGTCAACGACGCGCCCGTCGCGGTCGACGACCCGCTGCAATACGGCATCGAAGACACGCCGCTGCGCATCCGGATCGAAAACCTGCTCGCCAATGACTATGACGTCGATGGTGACAATGCCTCTGAAGGCCTGCGTATCGTCAGCGCCAGCCCGCTGACTGACATCGACGGCAACGCCCTGCGCCCCTATGAGGACAAGAAGAATTACGACGGCCCCGCCACCGATGCGACGTGGAAACTGTCGGGCGATTACATCGAATTCATGAGCCGCCCGGATCACTTCGGCTTTGCTGGCTTCCGCTACGTGCTGGCGGATGCGGACGGGGCGACCTCGACCGCGGATGTGGAGATCTACTTTGCCCCCGTCAACGATGCCCCGCGCATCAGCGACACAAAATCTTACGCCAAGCTGAACCAGGTGACGGAATTTACCGTCGATGACCTGATGCGCCGCGTCTATGACATCGAAGGCGACGACTTTACCTTTGTCGGTCTGCATATCGGCGCGGATGGCAATGCCTCGGCCAACGGAGTCGAGGTCTTTGATCCGGCCACTGGCGTCATCCAGTTCACACCCGGCGTTCTTGGCCTTGCTTCGATTTCCTTCGACGTGATCGACGCCCGCGGTGCCGAAGCGACGCTGCAGTTTGAAATTCAGGTGCGCCCGGAAAACCTTGCGCCCGTGGCCCGCGATGATCGCGGTATCCGCGTGCTGCAAGAAGGCACGATCATCATCGATCCGGCTGACCTGATGGCCAACGACACCGATCCTGATGGCGATACGCTGGTTTTCGACTCGGTCTATCGCTTTGCCGAAAACGGCAAGGTGCGGGTCAACGAGGACGGCATGATCGAATTTGCCGCGCGCGAAAATTACAACGGCGCGGCCAGCTTTGAATACACGATCAGCGATGGCCGCGGCCTGACCGACACCGCCGTCGTTCACCTGACAATCCTGCCAATCAACAACGGCCCCGTCCTGCGCAACGATCTGGTCGCAGGGCTGGAAGACGGCCCGCAATACGTGATCCCGGCAGAAGCCTTTGGCAACGATCTGGATCTGGATGGCGACGTGCTGTTCTTCCAGCAGACAGAGCTGCTGGGTGTGTTCACCGAAAAGTACCTGAACCCCGATTACGAGGTCCGCGCCACCAGCGCCAACAACACCGATCTGCCGGATTGGCTGTTCTTCGACGCCGACACCATGACCTTCTCGGGTATCGTGCCTGACGATCTGACCGGAAGGGTCGAGGTCGCGGTCTTCCTGACCGACCCGTCGAACGGTGCGGTGCATGTCACCCGCTATTCCTTCCATCCGACGGACGACGCAGGCGATCTGGCCACGGGTATCAATGTTCAGGACAACGTGCTGGACGGCTTTACCCTGCGCGAGGCGCACAGCACCTCGTTCGACGCCGATGATGACGGTATGGCCACCTTCGATATGTCGGCTGGCAGCTTCTCGGCTCAGGTCAACGGCGGGCGTGCCCTGCCCAACTGGCTGACCTTTGACGAAGCCACTCGCAGCCTGTCGATTTCCGACTTCGGCACCGATGAGACGGATCAACTGGCCCGCGTGCAGATCGTCTTTACGCCAGACGCCAAGCCCGCGCTGCCCGAAAACGAATTCTACGCCACCGACCGTGGCTTCACGCTGGAATTCGTCATCGATCCCGCCGATCCGCAACTGGCCGCGATCAACGCCATTCTGGCAGGCGATGCTGCGTCCGAGGCGGCTGGACTGTTCGGTCTAGATCTATCGTCCGATCCGTCACTGACTGTCGCGCGCGAAAGCGGCGCACCGCTGAATTCGTGGATCACTTTCGATCCGGCCACGCTGACCTTCTCGGGGATGCCGCCGTCGGAATACGTGGGTGCGGTACCGGTGCGGATCGACATCGACGGGGGCAGCTTGCCGCCTATGTCGGTGATCACCGAAGTCGTCGTCGACGAAACCTTCACCGTGATCCCGCAGGACAACGACAGCCCGTTCAAGGTTTTTGATCTGCCGGAACGGATCGACGTCGAAACGCCCGAAGACTTCAACGGCTCCCTTGCCTTCACCTATGACGCCGAGGATGAAAAGGGCGGCGAAAGCGACGCGCCGGCAACGATCGTCTTCAACGTCCGCCCGACGCGCGAACTGGCCGTGGCGAACGACGACACCTTCGATCTGCTGCAGAACGAAAGCGTGACCTTCGCCCTGACCGATCTGCTGGTGAACGATCGCGACGACGACGGTGACACACTGCGGATCACCGATCTGGGTGGCGTGACCAACGGCACACTAGAGGTGCAACTGGGCGAAAAGACGATTGATCTGACCGCGGCCACCTTCCTGCCCGGCGCGAATAGTTGGACCGCGGAACTGACCGACGGCTCGCCCCTGCCCAGCTGGATGGGCGTCGATGAAACCACAGGTTTGCTGACCGCTCAGATCCCGCTGAACATCCACGGTGACTTTGACATTCGCGTCACCGCCTCGGACGGATTCTTCACCGAAACCGGTACGCTGACCGCCAGCTTCGACGGCAACGCCGACGCCACGGTCACTTTCACCCCGACGCTCGGCTTCTCGGGTCAGCAGGAAATGTCGTACACCCTGACCGACGACGCCGAAGGCGCGGTGACCGGCACTGTCATCTTCGACGTGGAATCCCGTCTGGACCCGCCGCAGGCCGTGACTGACACCTTCACGGTCCTCGAAGACGGGTCGATTGATCTGACCCCGGCCGATCTGCTGGCCAACGACTTTGACGTCGATGGCGATCCCGTTCGCTTTGTCGGCATCGGTGACGCGACCAATGGCACCGTCGACTATGACGGCACCACGATCACATTTACGCCCACACCGAACTTTGCTGGTTTGGCGACCTTCACCTACACGATCACTGATGATCGCCATGGCGAAAGCACCGGGACCGTTCGTTTGTCGGTGACCAGCACCAACCAGAAACCCGTTGCGGCGGACGATACTTTTATCGTCACCGAAGACGTGGCTTACGAATTCACCATCGACGATCTGCTGGCCAACGACAGCGACGCGGATGGGGATGCGATCAGCTTCCGCTCGATCAGCACCGAAGCGAATGGCGGCCGCCTGCTGGAACTGCCCGATGGCCGCTACCAGTTCGTGCCGGACGAAAATGTCACCGGCGAAGTCAGCTTCCAATACGCCATCACCGATGGGCGACTGGCCGACACCGGTCGGATCACCTTTGACATCCAGCCCGTCAACGACGCGCCGATTGCCAACCCGGATGGGTTCTTCTTTGGCACGCAGGATCAGGAATTCCGCATCGATTTCGCGGACCTTCTGTTCAACGATCGCGACGTCGAAGGCGACAGCTTCCAGATTGTTGACGTCTTTGATGGCGACAACGGCACCGTCTACCGCGATGGCGATCAGGCCGTGTTCCAAGGTCGTCCGGGATATTTCGGCGACGGCGGTTTCTTCTACCGTGTGACGGACGAACACGGCGCGACGAACGTGGGCTATGCCAGCGTCATCGTGATGCCGCTGTTCGACGTGCCGGTTGCGGTGTCCGATGCGGGTTATGAGATGCTGGAAGACACCTTCCTTGATCTCGATCCGGCCGAACTGATGGCCAACGACCAGATCCCGCTGGGGTCCGAGGTCACCTTCCTTGGCCTTGAGATGACCGGTCCCAACCGGTTCGAAGCGACGGTGACCGAGCTTGATAACGGCATGTGGCGCGTCACGCCGGATGAAAACTTCTTTGGCGAATTGAAACTGCAATACGCCCTGACGAATGAAACCGGGTTCGAGGTTCCGACCACCGTCACTATCGACGTGATCGGCACCGAAGACGCGCCCGTCGCACAGGATGATGCGCTGACCGTCACCGAAGATACGCCGCTGGCCGTCTTTGTGACCGCGCTGACCGCGAACGACAGCGACCCGGATCGTCAGGCGATTGTCATCACCCGTATTCTGGACGCCGAAAACGTCACGGTTGAGCTGACCGGTGATGGTCAGGTGATCGTCACGCCGGATGCCGGATACGCAGGGCCCGCGTGGTTCGAATACGAACTGCAGGATTCCGGTGGCACGGCCACCACGGCCCGTGTCGATGTGACGGTAACCCCGGTAAATGATGCGCCCGAACTGGCCGAAATTGGCACGCTCTATGGTGTGGAAACCGACGCGCTGTCGATCACATTGCCCGCCGATGTGGCCTATGATCCAGACGGCGATGCGCTGATCCTTGATCTGCGTGGCCCCGGCGGCACGCTGCTGCCCGCATGGCTAAACTTTGACGCGGCAACCCGCACCCTGTCTGGTACGCCGCCTTTGGGCGCGGCGGGTCAGATCGCGCTGGAACTGGTAGCCGACGATGGGCAGATCGAAACCGTCCAGACGGTGACCCTGTCGATCGCCAACGCGAACCAGGCTCCGATCATCACGCCGTTCAGCCTGACGGGGACCGAAGACACCGCGCTGTCGCTGACGCTGGATGCGGCGAACTTTGTCGATCCCGATGGCGATGCCCTGACGATCAGCCTGCGCGGCGCAGGCGGTACGGACCTGCCAACTTGGCTGACCTTCGATCCTGTGGCGTTGACCCTGACCGGCACCCCGCCGCAGGATTTCAACGGTGACATCGCGCTGGAAGCCGTGGCCGACGATGGTCTGATCCAGACGGTCGAGCCTGTGACCCTGACCATCGCTGCCATCAACGACGCGCCGGTGATCGCCCCGATCAGCCTGTCGGGAACCGAGGATACGGCGCTGACCCTTACGTTGGATGCGGCAGACTTTACCGACGTCGATGGTGATACGCTGACGATCAGCCTGCGCAGCGCGGGCGGCACGGACCTGCCGACGTGGTTGGAGTTCGATGTGGACACGCTGACCATCACCGGCACCCCACCGTTGAACTTCAACGGCGACGTCGCGCTGGAAGTCGCGGCCCACGACGGCACCACCGAAACGGTTCAGCCCGTCACCCTGTCTATCGCGGCTGTCAACGACGCCCCGGTCATCACCCAGTTCACCCTGTTCGGGACCGAGGATCAGGCGCTGAACCTCGCGCTCAACCCCGCCGACTTCTCGGACGTGGACGGTGATCCGCTGACTATCACGCTGCAAGGCGTAGGCGGCACCGAACTGCCGACATGGATGTCCTTCAATCCCGAGACGCTGGCGGTCACTGGCACGCCGCCCGCGAACTTCAACGGTGACATTTTGCTGGAAGTCGTGGCCGACGACGACGATATCGCCACGGTTCAGCCGGTCACGCTGACCATCAACGCGGTCAACGACGCGCCGCAAATCACGCCTTTCACCCTGACGGGCCGAGAGGACACCCCGCTGGCGCTGACGCTGGATGCGGCCAACTTCTCTGACCCTGAAGGCGACGATTTAACGATCACGCTGCGTGGCGCGGGCAATACGGCTCTGCCAAGCTGGCTGACTTACGTGGACGGTAATCTGACCGGCACCCCGCCGTTGAACTTCAACGGTGATGTGGCGCTAGAGGTCGTTGCATCCGACGGTGCGCTGGAAACTGTGTCCCAAGTCACCCTGACCATCGATCCGGTCAACGACGCGCCCGAAATCGCGCCGATCACCCTGTCCGGTCAGGAAGACACGGCGTTGAACCTGACGCTCGACCCGGCGGACTTCACCGATGTGGATGGTGACGGTCTGACGATCACCCTGCGCGGGGCGGGCGACACGGCCCTGCCAAGCTGGCTGAGCTTCGACGCTGAGACGTTGGCGATCACCGGCACCCCGCCGCTGAACTTCAATGGTGACGTGGCGCTAGAGGTCGTGGCGGATGATGGGACCGACATGACCGTCGCCCCGGTCACCCTGACCATCGACCCGGTCAACGATGCGCCCGAAATCGCGCCCATCACGCTGACCGGCGAAGAAGACACCGCGTTGAACCTGACGCTCGACCCGGCGGACTTCTCCGACGTCGATGGCGATCCGCTGACGATCACACTGCGTGGTGCAGGCGACACGGCCCTGCCGACATGGCTGACTTTCAATGCGGCGACCTTGGCGATCACTGGCACCCCACCGCTGAACTTCAACGGCGATGTGGCGCTAGAGGTCGTGGCGGATGATAAGACCGACATGACCGTCGCCCCGGTGACCCTGACCATCACCCCGGTGAACGACGCACCCGAGATTGCGCCGTTCACCCTGACCGGCACCGAAGACACCGCGTTGAACCTGACCCTCGACCCGGCGGACTTCACCGATGTGGATGGTGACGGCCTGACGATCACCCTGCGTGGTGCAGGCGGCACGGCCCTGCCAAGCTGGCTGACCTTCGCTGGCGGCACGCTCACCGGCACCCCGCCGCTGAACTTCAATGGCGATGTGGCGCTGGAAGTCGTGGCGAACGACGGAACCGTCGATACCATTGCCGCGGTCACCCTGACCATCGCGCCGGTCAATGACGCCCCGGCCGCGGGTGATGACACCTTCGACGCGGCAGAGGCGCTAAGCTTCACCATCCCGGCCGCCGATTTGCTGGCCAACGACACCGATGTCGAAAGCGATGCGCTGACGATTACAGGGGTCACCGCGCCTGCGGGGATCACTGCCACCGTCACGGGCGGCAACATCGAAATCGTCCGTGACCGCGCGTTGGATGGGGAGTACACCCTGACCTACACGGTCAGCGATGGGCAGTTGACCGACACCGCGACCATCACCCTGTCGCTGGCGGTCGTGAATGACGCGCCGGTCATCACGACGATCGATCCGGTCACCGTGGACGAAGACACCGCTTTGGACTTCACCTTCCCGGCGGGGACAGTCACCGATCCCGAGGGCGACACGCTGACCCTGTCCGTCACCGCGGCCGATGGGACGGCCCGCCCGGATTGGCTGACCTTTGATGCGGGCGCCCGCCGCCTGACTGGCACGCCGCCGTTGAACTTCAACGGAACAATCGCGCTGGCCTTGGTCGCCTACGACGGGCAGGACGTGACGACACAGACCTTCGATCTGGTCATCGCGCCGGTAAATGATGCGCCGGAAATGTCGATCACCCTGTCGGATATCATGGCGACCGAAGACACCGCCTTTGATCTGCAACTGGCGCAGGGCGTCTATTCCGACCCAGAAGGCGACCCGATCACCTTTGCGCTGGAACTGGCCGATGGCAGCCCGGCGCCGGATTGGATCACCTTCAACCCGACCACGCTGCGCCTGACCGGAACGCCGCCGCAGGACTTCTTTGGCGATGTCGAACTGGCCCTGCTGGTGTCGGATGGTCAGGACACCACGACCGAAACCTTCACCCTGACGGTTGAAGGCACGCCAGACGCACCCTTGGTGGAAACCCAGCTGCCCGATCTAAGCCAGGATGACAGCGGTGCGGCCCTCTTCGTCGGCACACCATTCAGCATCACGCTGCCCGAAGGCACCTTTGCCGACCCGGATGGCGAGGCGCTGACGCTGTCCGCGACTCTGGGTGACGGCAGCCCGCTGCCCAATTGGCTAAGCTTTGACGGTCAGACCCTTTCGGGCACCGCGCCCGCCGGAACTAATAGCCAACCGCTTGAACTGCGGATCACTGCCTCTGATGGGGTCACCAGCGTCTATGACGTCTTTGCGCTGACGTTTGACGCCGACAACACCGCACCGACGGCGAATGACGACAGCTTTGACGTCACCGTGCCGAACGTGCTGGTGCTGACGCCGGATATGCTGGTGGCCAATGACGTCGATCCCGATGGCGATACGCTAGAGGTAATCGCGGTCGGCGATGCCGATCACGGTACGGTCACCTTCGAAGACGGGGTCATCAAGTATCTGGCCAACTTTGAGCACGAAGGCACCGACCAGTTCACCTATACCGTCAGCGACGGCACGGAAACGGCGACGGCCAATGTCATCGTCGACGTCGACAATCCCTTTGAAACCGTGCGCGAAGGCGGCGATGGCACCGATTTCGTCTTCGGTGGTCGCGGCGACACGCTGGCCTTTGGCGGCGGCGGACGCGACTTCATGTTCGCGGGTCGTGGCAACGATTACCTTGATGGCGGCGACGGCAACGACTTCCTGTTCGGAGGCCGCGGCAACGACACGCTCAAGGGTGGGGCTGGCAATGACCGTATCTTCGGTGGCAGCGATGGCGACCTGATCGAAGGCGGTACCGGCAACGACCATCTGTTCGGCGGTCGCGGTCAGGACACTTTCCGCTTTGGCGAAGGCGACGGGTTCGACGTGATCTACGGCTTTGACACGCCGCGTGGCGGGCGTCGTCGCCACCGTCCGGGGGACGAACTTCAGATCAGCGTCGAAGGCATCAATGACTTTGACGACCTGATGGCCAATGCCACCCAGACCCGTGGCGGCGTGCTGCTGGATCTGGGCGATGGCGATGGCATCTTCTTGGCCGGAACGCGCCTTGCCTCGCTGGATGAAGATCAGTTCACCTTCTTCTAACGCGGATGGATCTGACACGAAAAAGGGGCGGCCCATGCGGGCCGCCCCTTATGCCATCCAGCAATCTGCGTTTAGGGCAGGATCGCCACCGGACGGCACCACCCTGCGCTGGCGTCCTTGATCTTGACCGGGAAGCATTGCACCTGAAAACCGTGATCGGGCAGTTGATCCAGATTGGCCAGCTTCTCCATATGGCAATAGCCCCGCACCATGCCTGCGCGGTGTCCTTCCCAGATCAGCCCCGCATCGCCCGTTTCAGCCACCCGTTTCGCGGTATGGATAAAGGGCGCATCCCAGCTCCACGCGTCGGTGCCGCAGACACGCATGCCACGCTCGGTCATCCAGCAGGTCGCCTCATGCCCAATGCCGCAGCCGGTCGCGACATATTCGGGCGTGCCATAAGCCGCGCCCGCGGCGGTGTTCACCAGCACGATGTCGCCCGGCTGCAGGTCATGCTCAATCCGGTCGAATTCCGCTTCGACCTCGGCGGCGGTGACGACATGCCCGTCCGGCGAATGACGAAAATCCAGCTTCACCCCCGGCCCGATGCACCACTCCAACGGCACCTCGTCGATGGTGATCGCCCGCTGCCCGCCATCCATGGTGGAATGGTAGTGATAGGGCGCATCCAGATGCGTGCCGTTGTGGGTCGAGATCTGCACCCGCTCTACCGCCCAGCCTTCACTGCCGGGCAACCCATCGCGCGTCACACCGGGGAAGAACCCGAGGATCTGTTCGGCCGTATCCTGATGCCCCTGATACTCGATCTGCGGCGCCAGCCCCGGCGGATCGGCATAAGTGGTGTTTTCCAGCGCGCGGGCAAGGTCGATTAACTGCATGATGGTTCCTCCGTTTGAGCGGACAGTATCCGCATCAACGCTGTTGCGCATTGCATTTCCGTCTTGCGCAAGCACGGGACTGCGCCATAGCGTCGCCGGGTGAGTGATGACGTCCTAGATAGCAGGTATTCCTGGCAGCGACTGGCCCTGTCGCTGGCCTTGTCCATTGTCGGCAATGTCGGCATGTGGGCGGTCATCCTTGTGCTGCCATCCATGCAAGCTGAATTCGGTCTGGACCGCGCGCAATCGACGCTGCCGTATACACTGACAATGGCCGGGTTCGCGATCGGTAACGGCATCATCGGCCGCGCGGTGGACCGCTTTGGCATCACCCGCGCTTTGATCGCGGCAGCCATTGCGCAGGCGGCGGGCTTCCTGCTGGCGGCGATGTGGCCGGGCTTTGCCACCGTCACCCTCCTGCACGTGGCCGTAGGCTTTGGCGCGGCAGCTTGTTTTGCGCCGCTGATCGCGGATGTGTCCCTGTGGTTCCTGAAGCGCCGCGGCATCGCCGTGGCGCTGATCGCGTCGGGCAACTACCTTTCGGGCGCGCTGTGGCCCCTGCTGCTGGCCAGCACGATTGCCGAGGGCGGCTGGCGTCCCGCCTACACCATTCTTGGCATCGCGATCCTTGCGGTGGTTATTCCCGGTGCGCTGTTCCTGCGCCGGTCTCTGCCGGACGCAGCTATCGTTCAATCCGATCTAGACAGTTCGGCCCGCGCGCGATCGTCGGGGTTTTCACCCAACACGCTGACCGTTTTGCTGGGTCTTGCTGGCATCGGCTGCTGCGTGGCCATGTCGATGCCGCAAGTCCACATCGTCGCCTTCTGCGTCGACCTTGGCTACGGCCCCGCGGTCGGAGGGCAAATGCTGTCCCTGATGCTGCTGGGGGGCGTCGCCTCACGCATCGTGTCCGGGCTGCTGGCCGACAAGATCGGCGGCGTGAGGACCCTGTTGCTGGGGTCTGTGTTGCAGACTCTGGCGCTGGTTGCCTATCTGCCCTCGGACGGATTGATTTCTCTTTACGTGGTCAGCACGATCTTTGGCCTGTCACAGGGTGGCATCGTGCCGTCCTACGCGGTGATCGTCCGCGAATACCTGCCCGCGCGGCAGGCAGGTGGCCGTGTTGGATTGGTTATCATGACGACGATCGTCGGCATGGCCTTGGGCGGCTGGATGTCCGGCTGGATCTACGACATCTCGGGCAGCTATTTCTTGGCTTTCGTAAATGGCATCGCCTGGAACCTGCTGAACGTGGGGATCGTGCTGCTGATCCTGATCCGGACGGGTCGGGCGCGGGCGGTAATGGCCTAAGGGGGGCTTTGCCCCCGGCCCTGCGGGCCTCCCCCAGGAATATTTATGGGACCAAAGAAGCCAAAGTGCGCGCTGTGCTTCTTTGGTCAGAAAAATATCCCCGCCGGAGGCATCGCGCCAAAGGCGCGACCAAAACCTTAGTGGTCCGCGCGACCCAGATGTTTTTCGCCACGAGCCCGGGCCAGACCAATCTGTTTCTGCCGTTCGCGAAACCGCGCTTTATCTGCGTCCGAGGTCTGGTCGATACATTGGTGACACGACACACCGTGTTCATATTCGGGCCGGTCGCGATCTTCGGGCAGGATCGGGCGGCGGCAGGCATGGCACAGATCATGCGGGCCTTCGACCAATCCATGGCCAACAGACACGCGGCCATCAAAGACAAAGCACTCACCTTGCCAGGTGCTGTCGTCCGCTGGGACTTCTTCTAGGTATTTCAGGATGCCGCCCTTCAGGTGATAGACGTCCTCGACCCCCTGACCCATCAGGTAATTGGTCGATTTCTCGCACCGGATACCCCCGGTGCAGAACATCGCGATCCGTTTGTTGTGAAAGCGGTCCTTGTTCGCCTCCCACCACGCGGGGAAATCGCGAAAGCTTTCGGTTTGTGGGTCTACCGCGCCCTCGAACGTGCCGATGGCGACCTCGTAGTCGTTGCGGGTGTCGATCACCGCCACGTCGGGCGACCGGATCAGATCGTTCCAATCGGCCGGATCGACGTAATGACCCACGCGTGCCTTGGGGTCCACGTCGGGCTGGCCCATGGTGACGATCTCTTTCTTTAGCCGCACCTTCATCCGGCCAAAGGGCTGGTCGGTCGCGGTGTTTTCCTTCCACTCCAGATCGGCGCAGCCGGGCAGGGCGCGGATATGCGCCAACACTTCATCGATCCCGGCACGGGGGCCGGCAATGGTGCCGTTAATCCCTTCGCCCGCCAGCAGCAGCGATCCGGTGACGCCTTGGGCAAGACACAGGTCAAGCAGCGGCTGGCGCAGGGCCGCCGGATCCGCGAACCGGGTAAAGTGATAGAGGGCAGCGATCGTGAACATGGCCGCGATTTACGCCTGCCCCCGCGCCAAGGCAAGGGACAGGCGGTCGCGGGTCAGCTGTGACCTTCGATCAATTCGGCCAGACGCTTCAGGTTCGATGCCAGAAAGTCGCGGGTGTCCGCGTCGCTGACGCGCCCGTCCGACACTTTGTCGCCCATGCGGGTGATCGCCACCTCTGGACCGGTCAGGAACACCGCGCCCGTGGTCGAAAGCACCTGCCGCAGGTGGTAATTCGACAGAATACCGCCCAGTTGGCCGGGCGACTGGGTCGCGATCAGCGTCGGTTTGCCGTCCAGCGGCTTGCCCGGTTCGACAGACACCCAGTCGATGGCATTCTTGATCACCGCCGGGGGGGAGCGGTTGTATTCCGGTGATCCGACAATCAGCCCGTCTGCGTTCGCGATCTTGGCGGCGAATTCCTGCACGACGGCAGGGCCATGGCCGTCTTCGCGCAGATCGGCATTGTAGAAGGGCAGGTGGTCAATCCCGACCAGATCTATGGTCATGCCCTCTGGCGCAAGCTCGGGCAGGGTTTCCATCATCTGGCGGGTAAAGCTGCCTTCGCGCAGCGATCCGGTCAGTCCAACGATAGTCATCTTCGGCATTCGTGTCTCCTTTTCGTAAGCAAATAAGCCGACGGGGCGACGGGTCCATTCTTATCCCTCATAAGATTGACGCCGCGCCCCCGGCTGTTACCTTCGCCCCATCTCAAGGACAGGAGCCCCCATGACCCGCGCCCTTATCGTCATCGACGTGCAAAACGATTTCTGCCCCGGCGGCGCGCTGGCAGTGAACGAAGGCGACCAGATCGTACCCGGCATCAACGAGCTGATGACCGAATTCGACGCCGTGATCCTGACGCAGGACTGGCACCCGGCGGGCCATTCTTCCTTTGCATCGTCACACGACGGCAAAGAGCCGATGGAGATGATCCAGATGCCCTATGGCCCTCAGGTCCTGTGGCCCGACCATTGCATCCAGGGTTCTCACGGGGCGCTGTTCCACCCTGATTTGACCACCGACCGCGCCGATCTGATCATCCGCAAGGGCTATAACCCCGCGATCGACAGCTATTCCGCATTCTTTGAAAACGACCACAAAACCCCCACCGGGCTGGAAGGCTACCTGAGAACGCGTGGCCTGTCCGATCTGACCATGGTGGGCCTCGCCACTGATTTCTGCGTCAACTTCTCGGCCGTGGACGCGGCAAAGCTGGGGTTCAAGACCACCGTACGCACCGACCTGTGCCGTGGCATCGACCTGAGCGGTTCGATGCAGGCCGCGCTGGAAGGCATGGCGGATGCGGGTGTGACGATCCTCTGATCCTATCCTGCAGCCGGAATTATCTCTGCCGGAGGCATCGCCGCTACCCGCTGGACAACCCCTTGCTGCCCCTGCTTTAACCTATCCCAAAGCAGGAGCCCGACTATGACAGATCTCGCCACCCGTGTCTGGAACCACCGCTGGAAGATCGACCCGATCGTCCGGTCCCTGATCGACACCGATTTCTACAAACTGCTGATGTGTCAGTCGGTCTTTCGCAACAAGCCCGACACCAAGGTCACCTTTTCGCTCATCAACCGCTCCAAGCACGTGCCGCTGGCCAAGCTGATCGATGAAGGCGAGCTGCGGGAACAGCTGGACCACGTCCGCTCCCTCTCGCTCACCCGCGGGGAAAGCACATGGATGCGCGGCAACACCTTCTACGGCAAACGCCAGATGTTCCGCCCAGATTTTATGGAGTGGTTCGAGAACCTCCGCCTGCCCGCCTACCATCTGGAACGCGTTGGCGACCAATACGAGCTGACGTTCGAGGGCAGCTGGCCCGAAGTCATGCTTTGGGAAATTCCCGCGCTCGCCATCCTGATGGAGCTGCGGGGCCGCGCGATCCTTGACCAGATGGGCAAGTTCGAACTTCAGGTGCTTTATGCTCAGGCCATGACGAAGATCTGGGAAAAGATCACCGCCCTGCGCGACCTCGACGGGCTGCGCATCGCCGATTTCGGCACCCGCCGCCGCCATTCGCACCTTTGGCAGGATTGGTGCGTGCAGGCGATGACCGAAGGCCTGGGCGACAAGTTCACCGGCACCTCCAACTGCCTGATCGCCATGCGCCGCGATCTGGAGGCCGTGGGCACCAACGCCCATGAACTCCCCATGGTCTATTCCGCGCTAGCGCAGGACGACGCAGCACTTGCCCGCGCGCCCTATGACGTGCTGGCCGACTGGCACGAGGAGCACTCCGGCAACCTCCGCATCATCCTGCCCGACACCTACGGGACGGAAGGTTTCTTGAAGAACGCCCCCGACTGGCTGGCCGGCTGGACCGGCATCCGCATCGACTCTGGCGATCCCGCGACCGGGGCCGAGACCGCGATCAACTGGTGGCTGTCGCGCGGCGAGGACCCGAAGGAAAAGCTGGTGATCTTCTCGGACGGTCTGGACGTGGCGAAGATCGAGGAGCTGCACCGCCAATTCGCAGGCCGCGTGCGCGTATCCTTTGGCTGGGGAACGTTGCTGACGAATGACTTCCGCGGGCTGGTCCCCGGAGACGCGCTGGCGCCGTTTTCACTGGTCTGCAAGGCGATTGCGGCGGACGGGCGGCCGACGGTCAAGCTGTCGGACAACCCGGAGAAGGCCATGGGGCCGGAAGACGAGATCGCGCGTTATAAGCGGGTGTTTGGGGTTGGGGAGCAGGAAAGGGTGGAGGTTGTGGTTTAGGTTTGCGCGATGGATGAATTAATAAAGCTCACATGGCAGACCCAAGTCATATTGGTTTCCGGATACTTGGGATATGCGCTTGCGTTCTCAGGGAGGCGCGCATTGCACGGACCAATGGACTCCGCCTTTTTGTCATTGTCATTTGGTGGAGTGGCTCTGTTGACGCAGTCTATTTCTGCACCACTTTTACAGTCGCCGCCTTATGAACTAAGCGAAAAGCACTTGGATTTGACGCTGAGTTTGTTGGGATTAACTTCAGCAATATTGGCTGCCGCCATCTGGCGAAGGCTGGGAGAACGGATGGCCAAGAAAATTATCAAGGCCGTTTCCAAAAGTGAAGAGGACGGTTTAGGCTCCGCGTGGAATTCTGTTATTCAGACCCAAGGATTAAAATATTCGCAAATTTGCGTCACACTTAAGAATGGCACCGTATATGAGAGTTTTGGACTGGGAGATTTTAACGATTTTCACAACGGTCCCTGCATCTTAGGGTCCGATGGTTCTGTGGCGCTATATGTTACCCATATTACAGATCCGGGCGCCGAAATTCGGAAAGTAGAAGATGTCGAAAACGACTACGGCCAGCGGATGACTATTGTTCCGGCAGCAGAGGTTGCAGAGGTCGATGTCCGAAGGATTCGGATTTAGGAATTATTTTTTTCCAGGTTTGGCACTTCCAGTGTTATTGGAACCACCCGTTCCGGCGGGCTGAGTAGAACCTTGCTGGGTTCCTACCCCGCTAGGCGAAACGCCGCGGATAGTGGTGCCTGAATTACTGCCGGTTCCGGCGGGTTTAACAGAGTCACCTATAAAAGTTCTCGGTGTTTTAGCCATTAATCACGTCCTTAGCTTCAGAGTTGTGTAATTCCTTAACATATTTCGTTGAAGAGTTCGATTCAATGTTCGGATGCCTCCAAAAATTGTGTGAAAAATTACACGATTTTATAATGGTTATCGAGTAATCGTCATCTTGGCTGTCGGCAGTTTGAGGTGAACCGTAGGGTGCGCGCTCGTACGCACCATCCGCCATTGGTGCGCGAAATCACGCACCCGACCGCCCCAACTCCCGCACCCGTCTCCCCAAATCCATCCGCTGGTGCACCACGTCCACCACCACAACCGCCCCGTCCCGCTCCACGAACACCACGTAATGCCCGCCCGCCCGCGCGAACAGGAGCCCCTCTGCCCCCGGAACCAGCACGTCGCAGCCTTGCGTCACCGCCTCTCCCGCCGCGATCCCCTCGCAGCAGGCCAGCAGCTCCGCCTCATAGGCCTCTGCCTGAGCTGGTCCGAATGTCTCATAAGTCCAAAGCGCGATCTCCGTCAGGCTCTCCTCCGCCTGCCGGGTCAGCCGCCATGGCCGGGTCACGCCCTGTCCCGCGCCTTCGCAAAGGCCCGCCGCACGGCATCTGTTCCACTTCCTTCGGCCAGTTCTCCGGCGTCCGCCTGACGTAGCCCTTCCGTAAGCCGCGCGCGCAATTCCAGCGTTCCGGCTTCCTCGGCCTCAAGCAATCGAAGTCCGGCCCGTAACGCCTCACTCGCATTCTGGAAACGCCCAGAGGCGACAAGCTGGTTCACGAGGTTTTCCTGCTGATCCGTCAGAACGACATTACGCGTGGCCATGGGGAACTCCGGGTTGGGTGTTGGCAATATATGCCATTTCGGACGAAATGTGTAGGGCGGGGTTCACCCCGCCAACCTGCTTACCAACAAAAAGGCGGGGTGAACCCCGCCCTACGCAAACCCAACCGCCCTCCAACCACCCGCGCTACGGTGGGTTACAAACCCACCCTACGGCCTCTCCCACCCTCTCCCTTCCTTCACCTCCGACCGCGCCTTCTTCGCCTCAACCCGCTTCCGCTTCTGATTGGCCGACACCTTCGTCGGGATCCGCCGCTTGGGCGCGACGGTCGCCTTCCGCACCAATTCCGCCAACCGCTCCCGCGCGATCTCTCGGTTCCGCGCCTGTGACCGCTCCGACGACACCTGCAGCACCAGCGCCCCGTCCTTGGTCCAGCGCCGCCCCGCCAGCCGCCGCAGCCGCCGTTTGACCGCGTCTGGCAGCGATGGCGACCGCTCCGCCTCGAACCGTAGCTCGACGGCAGACGACACCTTGTTCACGTTCTGCCCGCCGGGACCGGAGGATCGCACGAATTGCTCCGTGATCTCCCAGTCCTCGATCGTGATCTTATCGGTGATGCGCAGCATGAAATCGTTCCAATCGTCCCGAAACAGAAGGTAACGCCAAGCCTTCGTCCGGCAAATCAAAAGGGCCATCCGATCGGTTCGGATGGCCCCCTCGAGTTTAGGAGGTGCGCCGGTTAGGCGTGCACCAATTTGGTTTAAAACACCCCGAGGGCTGCCTCAGGTGGTTTTTCTCCAAACTGTTCCGACACCTCTCTCCGTAATCCCAATAGACACTAGAGCACCTCCTTTCATCTGTTTCCGATGAGTTCAGGGTGCCACAGATTTCGTGTCGGTCAATGAAAATTACGCAAGGTCTGGTGAAACTTTTCTGACGATCGCCCGGAAAGGCAGCAAAGCCACGATTGCGAGGATCAATTTCACCATCCAGTCGGCCACAGCCAGCGATACCCAAAGCGGGACAACAGGCCCGACGCCCAGCAAAGGCAGCGCTTCACCCGCCCAAGACACGTCATTGCCCGGCTCGATAAAGGTCAAAGAGGCCGAGAAGGCGATGGTAAAGAAGATCGCCGTATCGACCGACGATCCCACGATGGTCGACGCCAGCGGCGCGCGCCACCATTGGCCGCCCCGCAGCCGATCAAAGATCGCCACGTCCAGCAATTGCGCGGTCAGGAAGGCAAGGCCCGATCCAATGGCGATCCGCCATGTGACCAGCGGGCCGTACTCGCCCATGATCTGCGTGCCGATCAGAGAACAGATCACGCCGACGACGAACCCGATGGCCACCACGCGGCGGGCAGCAGGGGCGCCATAGACGCGGTTCATCACGTCGGTGACAAGGAAAGCGATAGGATAGGTGAATGCACCCCAAGTCAGCCATTGGCCGAACAGGAACTGCACAAGGATGTTAGAGGCCACAACGACGGCGGCCATGGCGAGTACGCCGGGAAGAATTCGAGTCATGTTTTGATACCGTTTTTTAGACAAGGTCGCGGAGACTTGTGGCCCACCATGGACCGGGGGCGTCGCCTAAAGGGTCGCCGGGCTCTTGGCAAGGATTATTTCGACAAATCCACCAAAGAGGGCAGGGGATTCGTTATCATCCGCCACCATCGTAGCTCGCACCCGACCCTTGTCATCGGTCCAAAGCGACAGCCCTTCGAGGTTCCCCAGGCTGGCGTTTGACGTCCAGAGGGTGCGCCCCTCCATCTCGCCCTCATCCATCACCTCGATCTGCCGAATGCGCGACCGGAACCCGATAGGGCTGACGAGCCGTTCCAGCACATAAAGCCGCCCGTCCGGCCCGAAATCCGCCCCCACGGGCAGAAAACCACCCTCAAGGCGCAGATCGGCCAGCCGCATCCAGCCACCCGCATCATGCCGCAACACATAAGTGCGATCATGCCGCCCTTTGCGCTTTTCCATGATGATGACGGCCCGGCCTTGCGGATCCAGCGCCAGGGCCTCGAACCCGTTGTTGGGTTTCAAATCACCAATCGGCGGCAGGTCGCTTAACCGCGTGCCCCGCAGGTCAGGGCCGAACCGGGCCACCCGATGCTGCCCCTCGAACGACACCCACAACGTGCCATCCGTTGTCTCATCTAGCCCTTCGGCATCGTTCCATGCGCCGACCAGATCACGCCCCTGCGGATCCTTCAGCCGGTCACGGCTATCGATCGCTACCCCGCGCAAGACACCGTCAGGACGTATGAACCGCCCCCGGATCAGGGTATTGCGATCACTGATCGCGACAAAGCCTGCGCCATCGTCGGACACAGTCAGACCAGACAACCCGCCGACCGCATCAAAAGACACCCGCGCGAAATCTTCGCGCGGGGTCGTCGGGACGCATCCCGAAATCAGGAATAGGCTTACTGCGACTGCAGAACCGAAACGCATTGGCCGGGTAGGTCTGCCATGGTCAACTCGCGCTTGGGCTGCGGCTTGGGCGCATTGGGATCACGGGGCTTGGGCGGCGGCGGGTTCAGGATGTTGCGCACCCATTGCTCTGCATCCGCGCAGCCATCACCGGCAGGCGGCGGCGACTGGTTCACACAGCCCTTGGCCCCCTTGGGGCAGGCCAGACGCACGTGGAAATGGTAGTGATGACCATACCATGGCCGGATCTTGCGCAGCCAGCTGCGGTCACCCTTTTCGTCGTTACACATCTGAACCTTGGCGCCGGGGAACACGAAAATCCGCGCCACCCGCGGATCGCTGGCGGCCGCCTTCAGCACCTGATGGTGCTGCGGGGTCCAGTCGGAATTTACGTAAGCCCCGCCGGCCCGCCGCATGGAGATTGAGCTGATGCTTTCACGCTCGCTCCTGCTCAGGTTCAGGCGTTTGGGCGGCAGCATCCAAATGTCCGCGTCCAGCCCGATCTGGTGCGACGCATGGCCCGTCAGCATCGGCCCGCCGCGAGGCTGGGAAATATCGCCTACGTAAATGCCTTCCCACCCGGGCAGGGTGGCCACCTTGCGGGACAAATCCTGCAGGTAGTCGATCATCTCGGGGTGGCCCCAGTTCCGGTTCCGCGACAGGCGCATCGCCTGCCATGTCGGCCCGGTTTCTGCCAGTTGCTCTGACCCGGCGGCACAGCCCTTGGCATAGCTGCCGAAAGGCGCAGCGCCCTGCGCCGAGGCAAAGGACATCGCCCCGAACAATTGTTTCGCCTGCTGCCCGGCCATCGATGCGGGCACGGCCTGTCGGGCCACCTGTTGCGTGCTGGCCGTTTCACGCCCCCCGCCGCAGGCGGCCAGGGCAAAGGTCAGGGCAAAGGCGATGTGGCGGATCATGCGGTGCGGTCTCCTTCGGGTTTGACCCACCGTAGCAGGATCAGCCCCAGAAGAAACAGGAACATCAGGGGCGACACGCCGATCTGCTGCGATCCGCTTATTGCAGTGACAATCCCGATCAAAGTCGGGGCAAGGAACGACGTCGCCTTACCCGCCAAGGCGTACAGTCCAAACGCTTCGGCCATGCGGTCGGGGTTGGCCTGCCGCACCATCATCGTCCGGCTGGCGGATTGGATCACACCGCCTGCCGCGCCGATCAGCGCGCCGAAGACAAAGAAGACGATATCCGGCAGCATCGAGTCCGCGCCGACCGTGATCCCATAGACCGATGTCCGCGACACGAAGACGATCGACACCGCCACGAAGGCCAGAACCAGGATGCAGACCGTGATCACCGGCTTGGGCCCGAACCTTTCGTCCATCCGCCCACCGATCACCGCAAAGATGGCCCCCGCGATGATCGCGACGATCCCAAAGACGCCGATGAACACCACCGACCATCCCAGCACGCCGGATGCGTAGATGCCGCCAAAGAAATACATGCCGTTCAGCGCGTCGCGGTAAAACATCGACGACCCGAGATAGGCGAACAGCGATGGCGTCTTGGGCAGGTTCTTCAAGGTGCCGACCAGCCCTGTCAGGGCTGCCTTGGTTGCGCCCTTAGGCGGTTTCGCGGGCTTGGGGTCGCGCACGTACAGAAAGAAAGGGATCATGAAGACCGCGTACCAGATTGCGGTCAGCGGCCCGACGAACCGGGTGCCTTCGCGCGCTTCGGCGTCCAGCCCTAAGATAGGTGAGATCCCGATCAGCGTCGTACCTGTCTCGGCGTTTTCGGCAAAGAGCACCAGCATCAGCACCAGCGTCACCAACCCGCCCGCATATCCGAAGGCCCAGCCATTACCGGAAATGCGCCCGATCTCTTCTTTCGTACCAAGGTCCGGCAGCATGGAGTTGGTAAAGATGGTCGCGAATTCCATCCCGATCATGCCGATGCCGAAGAAAAACAGCGTCGTGTAAAGGTTGAAGTCGCCCGGCGCCGCATACCACAGCATGGCAGACCCCAGCACATACAGCACCGAGAACCCCCAAATCCACCGCAGCCGATTGCCCGACACATCGGAAATCGCACCCAGAACAGGGGCGAGTATCGCGATCAGGAACCCGGTCAGCCCGATCCCGAACCCCCAGGCCGCCTGCGCCTGCGCGCCGTCGCCGATCAATTCCTTGACGTAAGGCGCAAAGATAAATGTGATCAGAAGGGTGTTGTAAGGCTGGCTGGCCCAGTCGAAAAAGAACCAGCCCCAGATACGTTTGCGCAATGCCATGGATTGTCCCCCAGTTTCGGCGATAGAAGCCGGAAACAGGCAGTGGGGCAAGAAAATCCTTTATGACAGCGCGGTTTGCGTCGCGCAGACCTTAGACCTTTTCCGGCGGCCAGGGGCGGGTGTCATCCGCTTCGAACAGGGCCGCCACCCAGTCCGGCAACTCGGGCGAGGTATCCTCGACCCCCATTTCGCGCAGGATGTCGTCGGTGGGCACCATCTTGCCCTTACCCACCAGCGCGGTCCGGAAAATCCCGTGGTTGGCGCAGGTGCCGTCCCGGGTCCACATGGATTGCTCAATATAAACAAAGCGGTGGTCCCAGCCCAGCAGGCGCGACTGCATCTCGATCCTCTCAAGGTTGGTCAGACGGCGACGATAGCGCACCACCGATCCGGCCACCGTCAGCCCCCATTTCCGTTTCCGCAGCACCCGAAACAATCCCGAACGCATGGCAAAGGGGATCCGTCCCAGATCAAAGATCGACAGGGTGCGGCCGTTGTTCAGCTCGGACATGAAGTCCAGATCCCAAGGCCAGATCCGGTGATGAGAGATATGGACATCCCGAAAGCCCAGCGGCGGGGCTTTGCGGAATTTTAGGATTTCCTTGGCAAGACGGATAAAGGGATACATGGGGTTTCTCCTGTTGGCCCTAGAAAACGCTGCGCTGCGGCATAGTCAACCGGGGCAGGGCGCTTGGGCCCAGATGACGCAGCGGCGCGGCGCGCCCTTGCCATATCGCGCGTCTGTCCCTACGTAGAAACCGCCCGATAGGCGGCCGTTGAATGGAGTGACCGATGCAATCCCTTTTCCAGATCCTGATGCTGATCCTCGACATCGTCTGGTTCTTTGTCATCGCCCACGTCATCATGAGCTGGCTGATCTCGTTCCAGGTTCTTAACGTCCGCCAGCAACTGGTGGGTCAAATCTGGTACGGTCTGAACCGCATTCTTGAACCGCTATATGGCCCGATCCGCCGCATCCTGCCGCAGATGGGTGGGTTCGATCTGGCCCCGCTGGTCGTATTGATCGGCGTCTATGCCCTGCGCATCATCCTGACGAACAACATCGCCGCCTTCTACTGACGCCGTGCGGGCTGACCCGATGCGCCATGAGTATTTTTGGAAAGATGAAGCAAAAGGCGCCACCAGATGCGGTTGGCGCCTTGCATGACCCTACCAGATTTTGGTTTACTGGTCCTTAATCGGTTTCAGGCCGAATAAGAGCAGTTTCCGGAATGCTGAGGGGCGCATGTCCGACACCAACACGCTATTGCGCGAGATTTTCGGCTTTGACGCATTCCGTCCGGGCCAGGAAGAGATTGTCGACGCCGTGACCGCCGGTCAGGATGTTCTGGCCATCATGCCCACGGGCGGCGGGAAATCCCTGTGCTATCAATTGCCTGCCCTGATGCGGCCGGGTGTGACAGTGGTGATCTCGCCGCTGATCGCGTTGATGCGCGATCAGGTCCGCGCGCTGCGGGCCGCGGGGGTTGAGGCGGGCGCGCTGACATCCGGCAATACCGAGGAAGAAACCGAAGCCGTCTGGCAGGCGATTCAGGCAGGCACGCTGAAACTGCTCTATCTGGCGCCGGAACGCCTCGCCTCGGTCGGGACGCGCGACATGTTGCAGCGCGTCGGCGTGTCGATGATTGCCGTGGACGAAGCGCATTGCGTCAGCCAATGGGGACATGATTTTCGCCCCGACTACCTGCGGATCGGGGACCTGCGTCAGGCGCTGGACGTGCCCGTCGCCGCCTTTACCGCCACCGCCGACGCCGAAACCCGGGCCGAGATTGTCAGCCGC
This sequence comes from Pseudooceanicola aestuariicola, assembly GCF_045763785.1. Taxonomy (NCBI): domain Bacteria; kingdom Pseudomonadati; phylum Pseudomonadota; class Alphaproteobacteria; order Rhodobacterales; family Paracoccaceae; genus Pseudooceanicola; species Pseudooceanicola aestuariicola. The sequence continues at coordinate 134,912 of NZ_JBJGSF010000001.1, forward strand.
CTGTTCGACACCCGCAGGCCGCAGCAGTTTCTGCGCGGCTTTGACCGGCCCAACATCCATCTGGCCTTCGCCGCCAAGGACCAGCCCCGTCGTCAGATACTCGACTTTGCCACCGCGCGCAAAGGCCAGTCTGGCATCGTCTATTGCGGCACGCGGGCGAAGACGGAAACACTGGCCAAGGCGCTATGCGACGCGGGCCACAGCGCGATCTACTATCATGGCGGGATGGAAGCAGACGCCCGGCGCGACGCCGAAACCCAGTTCCAGCAGCAGGATGGGTTGATCGTCGTGGCCACCGTGGCCTTTGGCATGGGCATCGACAAACCCGATATCCGCTGGGTTGCCCACGCCGATCTGCCCAAATCGATCGAGGCCTATTATCAGGAAATCGGCCGCGCGGGCCGCGATGGGGCCCCGGCTGAAACCCTGACCCTGTTCGGGTCCGACGACATCCGCCTGCGCCGGTCGCAGATCGACGAAGGCCTCGCCCCGCCCGAGCGCCGCATGGCCGATCATGGCCGCCTGAACGCGCTGCTGGGTCTAGCAGAGGCCTTGGACTGCCGCCGCGCCACCCTGTTGAAATACTTCGGGGAAGAGGCGACCGCCTGTGGCAAATGCGACCTATGCGACCGCCCGGCTGAGGTGTTCGACGGCACCGAGGCAGTCCGCAAGGCGCTGTCGGCCATCCTGCGCACCGGCGAATGGTTCGGCTCGGGCCACCTGATTGACATCCTCACAGGCAACCCGACCGAAAAGGTCCGCGCCAAGGGCCATGAAGACCTGCCCACTTTCGGTGTCGGCCGCGATCTGAAGCGTCCCGAATGGCAGGCCGTGTTCCGGCAGATGATGGGCCACGACCTGATCCGTCCAAATCCTGACCGCCACGGCGCGCTGACCATGACCGACGACGCCCTGCCGATCCTGCGCGGCGAAGACAGCATCCGCCTACGCCGCGACACGATCACCGCCGCCAAATCCCGCCGCGCGGTCAAGACGCTGGTGAACGAAGAGGACGAACCGCTGTTGTCGGCGCTTAAGGCCAAGCGGCGCGAACTGGCAGAACAACAGGGTGTGCCGGCCTATATCGTGTTTAACGACCGCACCCTGATCGAAATGGCCGAACAGCGCCCTCAGACTTTGGACGACATGGCAAAGGTGTCCGGCGTGGGGACCAAGAAGCTGGACACTTACGGCGCGACCTTCCTGTCGGTCATCACCGGATCGGTCGAAGACATGCACCCAAAGCGGATGAAGCTGGCCGCCAAGGGCCACGGCAATCTGTATGACCGCCTGATGGAGCTGCAGCGCGATCTGTACCATGGTCTGGATGGCACCGAAAAACCTTTGTCCTGCTCTGCGTCCGTCATCGCCAAAGTCGCAGACGCCCGGCCAAGCGACCCTGTCGCGCTAGAACGGATCCTCGGCGATCGCAGAACCGAACGTTTTGGCGCCGCCTTTCTGGACGCCATCGCAGAAGCGAGCTAACTCCCCCACATGCTGATCGTGATTTCCCCCGCCAAACGCCTTGACTGGTCCGACCGCAACGTCGACCTGACCACCCCTGATTTTCTGGATCAGGCCAACAGCTTGGCCCGCACGATGCGGGGCCGGACGCTGACGGAACTCAAAGGTCTGATGGACCTGTCGGACGATCTGGCCAAGCTGAACCGCGACCGCTATCGCGACTACGCCGATGAGCCTGACGCCGACGCCCTGCGCCCCGCCGCGCTGGCCTTTGCGGGCGACACCTATCAGGGGCTCGAGGCCGAGACGCTCGACGCGGATGAACTTGACTGGGCGCAGGATCGCCTCCGGATCCTCTCGGGCCTTTACGGGGTGCTTCGCCCGCTGGACGGTATCCAGCCGTATCGCTTGGAAATGGGGTCCCGGCTCAAGACGCGTCGCGGCAAGAACCTCTACGACTATTGGGGCGATGACCCGGCCAAAGCCCTGAAAAAGCAGGCGGAAGAGGTCGGGACTGACACGCTGATCAACTGCGCCAGTCAGGAATATTTCGGTGCGGTGAACACCGACAAACTGGGCCTGCGGGTGATTACGCCGACGTTTCTGGAAGAGAAGAACGGCAAGGCCAAGATCGTGTCCTTCTTTGCCAAGAAGGCTCGCGGCTCCATGGCGCGTTTCATCATCACCCGCCGCGTGACCGACCCCGAAGGCATCAAGGATTTCGACCTTGGCGGGTATCAATACGACGAAGAGGCCTCGACCGAAGAAAAGCCGGTTTTCATCCGCCCTGCCGAATAAACTAGCATTTTAGGAATAGCTTAGGTCATAGGTCCCGCCCGGCGGCACGCCGGGCAGCGCCGACCCGCCCCCATGGGCGGCGCTTATGCGCCACCCCGGGTCGGCGCTGCCCTAAATTAAAAGCCCAACACAAAGTAATCTGTAATCTTAGCCTCAGCGCCCCTGACGCTTCAGCTTCTTCTTCACCTTGTCGCCCTTCTTATTGGCACGCACCAGCTTCCGCTTGGGTCCACCGCCAGAAGGCCGCCCGGATGAGCGCCCGCGCCCTCGCGAACCACGCCCGCCACCGGGGCCGTGCGACACGGCCTCACCATCCAGCGACAACAGCTCCAGCATCAGCCCGCCGGTGACCGGCGCGGCTTCGGCCAGTTTCACGGTGACGCGCATCCCCGGCTGAATGATCCGGCCCGTTTTCGACCCCATCAGCGTCGCGGCCTCGCGGTCGTGGTGAAAGAATTCGTCGCCCAAAGACCGGATCGGGATCAGCCCGTCGGCCCCGGTCTCATCCAGCCGGACAAAAGCCCCGAACCGCGCGACGCCGGAAATCCGGCCCGAGAATTCGTGCCCCTCGCGCTCTGACAGATACGCCGCAAGGTAACGGTCATTGGTATCCCGCTCGGCCGTCATCGACCGCCGTTCGGTTTCCGAGATATGCCCAGCCACGCTGTCCAGTTCGTCGATCTGGGCCTCATCCAGACCATCCGGGCCCCAGCCGTGCGCCGCGACCAAGGATCGGTGCACGATCAGGTCGGAATACCGCCGGATCGGCGATGTGAAATGCGCGTAATTCGCCAGCGCCAGACCAAAGTGGCCAAAGTTCTGCGGCGCGTAATAGGCCTGCGTCATCGACCGCAGGGTCGACATGTTGATCAGCTCTGCATGATCCGTACCGGCGGCGGAATTCAGCAGCGAATTCAGATGGGCCGTCTTGATGACCTGCCCCTTGGCAAGGTTGAACCCGGCGGCCTGCGCAGTGTCGCGAAGGCTCTCCAGCTTCTCCACGGGCGGCTCTTCGTGCACGCGGAACAGCAGAGGGGATTTCTTGGCGATCAACGTCTCGGCGGCGGCGACGTTCGCCAGCACCATGAACTCTTCGATCAGCTTGTGGGCATCCAGACGGTCGCGGAAATTGACCGACAGAACCTCGCCTTCGTCGGACAGCACGATCTTGCGTTCCGGAAGGTCCAAATCCAGCGGCTGCCGCTTTTCCCGCGCCTCTTTCAACGCGGCATAGGCCGCGTAGAGGGGCCGGATCACGTCGTCCATCAGGGGCCCGCACTTGTCACTGACCGACCCGTCCATCGCCTGCTGCACCTCTTCGTAATGCAGCGACGCCGCCGATCGGATCAGCGCGCGGTGAAAGCTATGGCCCAGCTTGACCCCGTGCGGGTCCAGCCGCATCCGCACGGCAATCGCGGGGCGCGGCACGCCTTCGTGCAGGGAACAAAGATCGCCCGACAAACGGTCCGGCAACATCGGCACCACGCGGTCGGGGAAATAGGTCGAATTGCCCCGCTTCCGCGCCTCGTTATCAAGGGCCGATCCGGGGCGCACGTAATGCGCCACATCGGCAATCGCGACCCACAGGACATGGCCGCCCTTATTTTTCGGATCATCGTCCGGATGGGCGTAACAGGCATCGTCGTGGTCGCGCGCATCGCTAGGGTCGATGGTGACAAAGGGCAGGTCGCGCAGGTCTTCGCGGCCCTTTAGGCCCACGGGTTTGGCGCGGTCGGCCTCTGCTATGACCTCGTCCGGGAAGTCATCGGGAATGCCATGCTGGTGGATGGCGATCAGGGACACGGCCTTGGGCGCCGAAGGGTCGCCCAGACGGTTCACAACGCGCGCTTTGGGCAGGCCCATGCGGGCCTTGGGGCCGGCCTGCTCGGCCTCGACCAGCTCTCCGTCCTTGGCGCCATGCGTTGCGCCCGCAGCGACCATCCATTCGAGGTCCGAGCCCTTGTCGATCGGCACCACCCGCCCCCCTTCCGATCCCGCGCGGAAGATGCCCAGAATGCGTTTCGGGTTGTGCCCGATGCGGCGGATCATGCGGCCTTCATAGTCGGGGCCGCCGTCCTGCAGCGTAAGACGCGCAAGGATACGGTCGCCTTCGCCCAATGCCGGATCCCCGTCGCGCAGCACCAGATGCACCACAGGTTCCTGCCCCTCGCCATGCCATTCCAGCGGCTTGGCGGTCAGGTCGCCGTCGCGGTCGGGCGCATTGACCTGCAGCACAGATACGGGCGGCAGGCGGTCGGGGTCGCGGTAGGTCTTCTTGCGTTTCTCCAGATGACCCTCGGCCTCAAGCTCTTTCAGCACACGCTTCAGGTCGATGCGTGCGGCGCCTTTGATCCCGAAGGCTTTGGCGATGTCGCGCTTGGCCGTCAGGGTGGGATTGTCAGCGATCCATTTCAGGATCTCGTCTTTGGAGGGTATCTGGCTCATGTCTTGGGCCTATCACGCGCGGGCAGGGGCGTCATTTGCAAAACGATTGGAGGGCAAGTCGGCGGCAGTGTCGACGTCGCGTAGCGTGTCGATCTGCGCGATTTTCCAGCCGGGGAGGGTAGAGAGCGTATCGGCCAGCGCGTGTTCAGTCGACCAGCGGACGTTTTGAAAAAGCGTCGCTGGCGGCGTGCGGGTGCCCATCCCGATCAGCCAAAATCCCCCGTCTGGCGCAGGGCCGATCACGGCGTCATGCGCCCCGAGGGCATGGAAAGCGCGGGCGATGTGGGCGGGGGTGATGCCGGGGATGTCAGCGCCGGTGATGAGGGTGGGGGAGCTGTCCCATGAGGTGTGTCCCGCCCGGCGGCACCGCCGGGCCGCGCCGCATTGACCGGCAGGTGTTTGCAAGCAAACACCGAGAGGGGCCCGCCCCCCAGGGCGGCGCGATTGCGCCACCCTCGGGTCGGTCGCGGCCCTATGCTTGCGGTTCAATCGCTTGGGCTTTCCCTTAAGGATCAAAGCCATTCGATCACCGAGTGTCCCGCTGCCTTGAGGTACTTGAATCGTCATCTCAGGCAACATCCGACTGCCCACAGCCCGATCCGGCGCAACGGCCAGCACCAGATCCCATCGGGGGTCCCGCAGCCGCCGCACCAAGGACGCCAGCTGATGCCGCATCCACCACGCGGCGGGGACCATGCCGATATCGCGGCCCAGCCGGGTTTTCACCCGACCGGCGACCGGCTCTTTCACCATGATGACAAGGCGGGGGCGCATGACGAGACTCCGCGTGAAGCCGCAACTTACGCGAAATAATCCGTCAGGATACGGGCGTAGATGGATTTTAACTGGTGGATCTGCGCGATCTCGACCCGTTCGTCGACCTGATGCATCGTCTGGCCGACCAGCCCGAATTCGACCACAGGGCAGTGATCCTTGACGAACCGCGCATCCGACGTGCCGCCCGAGGTCGACAATTCAGGCACAACGCCCGTTTCCGCCGTAACCGCCTTGGAGATCATGTCGGACAAGGCACCCGGAGGGGTCAGGAAGCTTTCGCCAGACACCTTGATCGTCGGGGTGATCTGAACGTCGAACTCTGCCGCGACCTTGGAGGCCTCTTCCCGCAGCCATGCCGACAGGCTGTCGCCGGAATGGGCGTCGGAAAAGCGGATGTTCACCGTGCCACGGCACTTGGCCGGGATCACGTTGGTCGCAGGGTTTCCGGTGTCCATCGTGACGATGGCAAGGGTCGAGGCATCGAAGTGATCGGTGCCGGTGTCCAGCTCGTGCGACGCGAGCCGGTCCATCAGGCGAGCCAAAGCGGGCAGGGGGTTCTTGGCGCGGTGGGGATACGCGGAATGGCCCTGCATGCCCGTCACCTCGAACCACGCGGTCAGGGACCCGCGGCGGCCGATTTTCATCATTTCGCCCATGGTGTTGGGGCTGGTCGGTTCGCCCACAAGGCAATCGGTCATTGCCTCGCCATTGGCCTGCATCCAGTCCAGCAGGGCGACGGTTCCATCGGTGGCGTCGCCTTCTTCATCCCCGGTGATTGCCAGAATGACCGCACCATCGGGCGGCGTGTCGGTCACGAAATCCACGGCTGCGGCAACAAAGGCCGCCACGCCGGATTTCATGTCTGTCGCGCCGCGCCCCCACAGCATCCCGTCCTTTTCGACCGCGCCAAAGGGCGGGACGGACCACGCGGATTCGTCCCCCACGGGCACCACGTCGGTATGGCCGTTGAACCCAAAGGATCGGTTCGCGCCGCGGTTGCCCCAGCGGGCATAGAGGTTCGAGGTGCCGTTGCGATCCACCCGCGTGCAGGTGAAGCCAGCGTCGGTCAGGACCTGTTCCAGCAGGACAAGCGCGCCGCCTTCTTCGGGCGTGACGGATGGGCAGCGGATCAGGTCGGCGGTCAGGGAAACGGGATCGATGGGCACTTGGCGCACTCCTTCTTGTTGATTGACCATAGAGGTAACCGATTGGGCGAAAAATCTCAAATCAGGGGTGCGGGGCTGCGTACGGTGGTCAGGTTTTTCGACGCGCGCAGAGGGCCTTAGTCGGTTTCGTCCTCGTCATAGAACGGAGTCACCTGCGCCACGATGACCGCGTTGTCGGACAGCGCCTGCGCCATCAGCTTGCGTTCGTCCGCGCCGATGTCGTGCCCTTCGGCGATCCGTTCGTCCAAGGTGCCATAGCCCGACACATCCAGCGGCGCCATGTCCGCCTGTTTCAGGATAGCGACGGTTTCGCGCACCGCCTCGGCCTCGTCCACGCCAGAGGCATAGCACATCAGCGCGGCGCCGGTGCTGCCTTCGGGCAGACCGTCGTCTTTGGACCGGCCGACCTCGACCAGCAGGGTGAAGACCTGCTGTTTACGCGGGGTCTTTTTCTCTTTGGACGCGTTCTCTTTGGACATGGGCGGCTCCGTTCAACTTGAGCTGTTCGGTGTCAGGTTTGCGGGACGGAGTAAAGGACCGAGTGTGGCAAAACCAAGGCAGCGGCCCCCATGATTGTGGCAAACAGCGGGCCGAATTGTGGCACCGTTTTTCCGATCAGCAAAACCGTAAAGGCACATTTGCGACACTCCTTTACGTTGGGGAAATTCACGCGAATGGTAAATCTGCCTATCCGAAAGAAGTAGGCGTAGCGCCTTGTGGCTAAGGGTCAGAGACTCTGACCAGTGGCGATTTGCCCTCTAAAAACAGGGGATGTTGCGAATTTTGCAACAGAGTCGTTGCAAAAAACGTTAATGCCACAATTGACCCCCAAACCGACACAATCCGGCCCTGCTGGGCTGCTGTGTACATGTTGCTTTCTGAAAGGAAGTGGCCCCGCCGGGCCTGACCCGATGGTGAGTACGCAGAGCCGTGGATCTGACCGTAGCATATAGACCGTACCTCTTCGGTCTGGCTCTGAGCTCCCTATGGGGGAACCAGACGAATTTGCTCTTGTCGTCCTTTGGTCCCACCGAATCCAACGTCACCCTGCCGACCGACGAAGGCATCATGTATGTCGGCGAACAGTTCGCGATGGACGGGCGGACGGTTGAGTTTCTGGGGTCGGGTTTCGCGCAGCCGGGTGTTTCTGTCCTTGGGGTGATCGTGCCGACCGGCCTGCCGGTTGATCTGGTCCTGATGCAGGATGTGGACACCGGCGAGTTACTGTTTGCCTATCCCGATGGGGAACCCAGCCTGTTGGGGGCGATCGCGATGGTCGTCGATGTGGACCCGGTCGCCTATTCCGCCACGTCGCAAGGGGCCAGCCCGATTTGTTTCTGCAAAGGCACGCGGATTGCCACGCCGGACGGCGCCACGCGGATCGAAGATCTGGTGCCGGGCGATGTGGTCACGACCGCAGGCGGTGACACGGCGACGGTTCTGTGGGCCGGAAAGCGTGTCCATGCCCATCTGCCTGCTGATCAGCGTCCCATAGCCATCCGGCCTGCATCGCGGTTTGCGCCTGAGCGGGCGCTGAAGGTGTCGCCGCAGCATCGCATCCAAATCGGCTTGGATGCCGATGGCACGCCTCTTTTGGCCCCGGCCAAGGCGCTGCTGAAGGAAAGCGGTGTTCAGCAGGTCAAGCGGGATGACCCCGTCGCCTACCATCACATCCTGCTGGATCGTCACGCCGTTGTTCTGGCCGAGGGCGTTGCGGCCGAAAGCCTGCTGTTGGCCGATCGGTCGCTGCAATCGCTGCCCGGGCAGGCGCGGCGTGACATCGCGATTGCGCTGGATTGCGCGATTAATGATCTGATGGAACAGCCCCAGTCTGCGCCCGCCGGCCGGTTGCTAAGTGTCCGCGAAGCGCGCGAGTATCTGGCCCAGCAGGAACGCCCCCTTGCCAAGCTGGACGCATGACGGTCAGATGCGTCCAAACCTAAGGGAGAGGATCAAAGATGAAACGCATCAAGGACATGGTGGCCGAGGCCAACGAACAGGTCAGCCACGCCCCCGCCGCCGAAATGCAGGACCTGCTGGGGCAGGACGGCGTCACATTCGTCGATCTGCGCGACCCGCGAGAGCTGGAGCGGGATGGCATGATCCCCGGCGCGTTCCATTGCCCGCGTGGCATGCTGGAGTTCTGGATCGACCCCGAAAGCCCCTATGCGAAGCCTCAGTTCCAGACGGGCAATAAGTTCGTGTTCTATTGCGCCTCGGGCTGGCGCTCGGCCCTGTCGGCGCGCACGGCGCAGGACATGGGGCTGGAGAACGTCAGCCACATCACGGATGGATTTTCAGGCTGGAAAAAGTCCGGGGGTCCGGTGGGCGAAAAGCCGTCGAAGAAAGGCTAAGTCGCGGGGATGGAAAGCAAAACGGCCGGGGGTGACCCCGGCCGTTTGTGTTCAAGTCTCAGGCGGTTAAGCGCGACGGACTGCGCGGTAGCCACCGATCAGGATGCAGGCACCGATGATGCCGATGATCAGCTGACCGATCCAACCGCCAAGCGTGGCGCCAACGATGGCCATCAGAAGGAAGTTCAGCACCAGCGCGCCGACGATCCCCAGAATGATGTTTGTCAGCAGACCGTGGTCTGCCTTCATGATTTTTTCCGCAATCCAGCCAGCCAAAGCGCCGACGATGATTGCTGCGAACCAACCTAAACCTTCCATAGTTCCAATTCCTTGTATTAATCATGTGTTGTCAGACCAACGTCCCAAGCCGCCCGGCGGTTCCCTTGGGGGCGTCCTTCACACCTCAGCCGTCGGAGGCGCCCCGTGATCCATGACCATCCGCTGATCTGTGACCGTGGCGACGTGCTGTTTTCGCCCGGATCGCCCTGCACCGGCTTTGTCGTGCTGGAGGAGGGGACGATCCGTGTGTCCCTGACTGCGGCCAACGGGCGCGAGGTTGTGCTCTACCGGGTCGAACCGGGGCAGGTCTGTTTGCAGACCTTCGGATGCCTGATGGACGGGCGCGATTATTCGGCCGAGGGCGTGGCGGAAACCCCGGTGCGCGGCGCGATCGTCCCGCCCGGAGAGTTCCGCCGCCGCATGGCCGAGGACACCGGTTTCCGTGACCGTGTGCTGGCGGCGATATCGACCCGGTTTCACGATTTCGAACGGCTGGTCGAAGATGTCGCCCTGACCGGGTTCGACACACGTCTGGCCCGCGCGCTGCTGCGCCTGGCCAAGGGCGGGGACACGGTCAACGCCACGCATGAACGGCTTGCGGCGGAAACCGCTTCGGGCCGCGCCTTTGTCAGCCGTCGTCTGGCCGAATTTCAGCGCAACGGTCTGGTCGAGGTGACACGCGGCGCAGTGCATCTGCGCGATCTGCCTGCCCTGACGCATTTGTCGCAGGCAGAAAGTTAACGGGATGTGACGAAGTCACAGACAGGGGCGCGCGACTCGGTGGAAAGTAAGGTCATAGATTGTGGAAGGAGACATCTTATGACCCGCAACGAAGGTACCATCGACCGCGCCCTGCGCATCATCCTAGGCCTCGTGCTGATTGCACTGGTCTTCGTCGGCCCGCAGACCCCTTGGGGCTGGATCGGCATCGTCCCGCTGGCCACCGGCCTGATCGGCTGGTGCCCGCTGTACACCCTGCTGGGCCTCAATACCTGCCCGATGAAAAAGTAACGGGGCGCGCGGGGATCAGCCCTTGGGGCCCGGTGCCTTGGGGGCCTGCCACCCGCGCAACACGCTCAGGATCCGGACCAGCGCAGCTAAGGCTGCGCCAAGGATCAGGGTCCACAAGGGATCGGCGCCCAGACGGTCGCCGATCACAACCACGACGGCCCCTAGCAACGCGGCGAGGGCATAGACCTCTTCTCTCAGCACGCGGGGCACCTCGGCCACCAGCAGATCCCGCACCGCGCCGCCGCCAACGGCCGTCAACACGCCCAGCACCAGCGCGGGCAGCGGGTCGAGGCCATAGTCCAAAGCTTTGCGCGCGCCGCTGACCGCAAAAAGGCCAAGGCCGATCGCGTCCAGAACCATCACGGGTTTGGACAGCTTTTCGATCAGCCGATGAGCAAAGAACACGCAGATCGCAGCAGCGAGAGCGGCCAGAAGGTAATGCGAGGTACCAAGGGCGGCGACGGGCGTCGCCCCCAAAGCCATGTCGCGGAGCATGCCACCGGACAGAGCCGCCGCGACTGCCAGCACAGCGATGCCGAAGACATCCAGATCCCGCCGCACCGCCAGCATCGCGCCTGACAAGCCGAAGACGAAGGTGCCTGTGAGATCAAGCAGGGTAAGGGTCAGGTCTGGGGACATGGTTCAGAAAAAGCCTGAAAAGCATTTAGTCTGACCGAGTATGACGATTTGGCCGTCAAAGACAAAGGCGGAACACCGATCAGATGTCCAGTCCGGCGTCTACGCCGGGCAGCGCCGACCCGCCCCCACGGGCGGGCGCTTTCGCGCCCACCCTCGGGTCGGGCGCTGCCCTCATTTTTGATCAAGGTCGTTCGGCTAGGTATTTGCCAACCAGAAGAAGATCAGTCGCGCAGCAGTTCGTTGATGCCGGTCTTGGACCGGGTCTTTTCGTCAACGCGCTTCACGATGACCGCGCAATACAGGTTCACACCGTTGGTCGACGGCATGGAGCCCGCAACGACGACGGAATAGGGCGGCACTTCGCCGTACATGACTTCGCCGGTTTCGCGGTCGACGATCTTGGTCGACTGGCCGATGAACACACCCATGCCAAGGACGGAACCTTCGCGGACGATACAGCCTTCGACCACTTCGGACCGCGCGCCGATAAAGCAGTTGTCTTCGATGATGGTCGGGCCGGCCTGCATCGGTTCCAGCACGCCGCCGATGCCGACGCCACCGGACAGGTGCACGCCCTTACCGATCTGTGCGCAGGACCCGACGGTTGCCCAGGTGTCGACCATGGTGCCTTCGTCCACGTAGGCGCCAAGGTTCACGAAGGACGGCATCAGCACCACGCCGGGCGCGATATAGGCGGACTTGCGGACGATACAGTTCGGCACGGCGCGAAAGCCCGCGTCTTTCCACTGGTTGTCGCCCCAGCCTTTGAACTTGCTGTCGACCTTGTCCCACCAGCCGCTGCCCTGCGGGCCGCCGTCCTGCTGTTCCATGTCCTTGATGCGGAAGCCCAGCAGCACGGCCTTTTTCGCCCATTGGTTCACATGCCAATCGCCATTGTCCTGACGTTCGGCGACGCGCAGCTTGCCCGAATCCAGCGCGTTCAGCGTGTCTTCGATGGCTTCGCGGGTTTCGCCGGTGGTGGACGGCGTGATGGTATCGCGCGCCTCCCAGGCGGCTTCGATGGCGGTTTCAAGCTGTGCGTTGGACATGCGGGTTCCCTCATCCGTAAATCGCGGTGGTTAGACACCATTCGGTCGTGCGGCGCAATCTGTTCGCTGGGATGGCCCTTTGCCGCACGGGCTCTATAGTCCGGTCAACACATAAGGCCGAAACAGGCAGGAGCCGAGATGACCGACGACCGTTACCGTCCATTCCGCGACGCGCATACAGATATCCAGACCGCGGATGACGTCCCCGATACCCCACAGACCCGCGCACCCGCCTATCGGCTGGCCTTTGCGGACGATGATTTCCTGTGCCGGGACGAACTGCGCCCCGTGCGTCTGCAACTGGAACTGCTGAAACCGCAGATGGTGATGGATGAACGCGGGATCGAATCCACCGTCGTGCTGTTTGGCGGCGCGCGGATCCCTGAACCTGCCAAGAAAGACACGGCGCGAACCGAAACGCTGGCCGAGCTGACCAAGTACTATGATCAGGCCCGCCGCTTTTCCGCAATGATCACCGCCCGGTCGCTGGAAACCTATGGGCGCGAATGGGTCGTCACCACGGGCGGTGGCCCCGGCGTGATGGAGGCGGGCAACCGCGGCGCGGACGACGCGGGCGGACAGTCAATCGGGCTGAACATCGTGCTGCCGCATGAACAGGCGCCCAATGAATGGGTGACGCCTGATTTATGCTTTAACTTCCACTACTTCGCGATCCGCAAGATGCATTTCCTGATGCGCGCCCGCGCCATATGCGTCTTTCCCGGCGGCTTTGGCACGCTGGACGAAATGTTCGAGGCGCTGACCCTGATCCAGACGGGAAGGATGGAGCGTGTGCCCTTCCTGCTGTTCGGTCAGGCCTTCTGGGAAAAGATCATCAACTGGGACGCGCTGGCCGACGCAGGCACCATCGCCGCCGAAGACCTAGAACTGTTCAAATTCGTCGAAACCGCCGAAGAGGCGATCGAAGCGATCGACAACTGGCCCGCCGCCGGGACCAAACGCGGCGATATTCCGGGACGCTAATCCTTAGCCCAGCAGGTCGCGCAATCGGTGCCATGCGATGCGTTCGACCTGCTTGCAGGCGGTGGCGAACTCGACCTCTCGGCTATTGTTGAGGCGGGTTTCAAAGGCCGACATGATCGTCGCCTTGGTGTTGTCCTTGACGGCAATGATGAAGGGAAAGCCGAACTTCGCGGTATAGGCGTCGTTATGCGCGACAAAACCCGCGCGTTCATCATCCGTCAGCGCGTCAAGGCCGGCCGAGGCCTGTTCCGCCGTGCTTTCTGCCGTCAGCCGCTTGGCCTGCGCCAGTTTGCCCGCCAGATCGGGGTGGGCGGTCAGCACGCCCAGCCGTTCCTCTTCGGATGCGGTGCGGAAGACGCGGGCCAGCGCGTTGGCCATGCCTTCGTGGCGGTCGTGGACGGGCCCAAGCTCCAGATCAAAGGCGCGGTCGGCGATCCACGGGGAATGTTCGTAGATCGACCCGAAGGTCGCGACAAAGGTGTCACGGTCCATGCGCGACGGGATCAGATCGCGCGTCTGCGGCGGATGGGCATAGGCCCAGTGGCGGGCGATGTCGATCCGGCGGGCGAACCAGACGTCGTCGTGGGATTGCGCGTATTCGATGAACTTGCGCAGCCCTTCGACCCGGCCCGGGCGGCCCAGCAGGCGGCAATGCATCCCGATGGACATCATCTTGGCCGCGCCCTCCTGACCTTCACGATACAGTGCGTCGAACGAATCCTTGAGGTAGGTGAAAAACTCGTCCCCCGTCGAAAACCCGGCAGGCACGGCAAAGCGCATGTCATTGGCGTCCATCGTATAGGGGATGACCAATTGGTGACGGTCCTGCCCCTCGACCTCGCGCCAATAGGGCAGGTCGTCGTCAATCGTGTCGCTGACCCAGTCGAACCCCATGTCAGACGCCAGCCGCACGGTGTTTTCGGAACAACGGCCCGTGTACCAGCCAGTGGGGCGGTCGCCCGTCACCTCGGTATGCAGGCGCAGCGCCTCTTCCATCTGGGCGCGTTCCTCGTCTTCGGACATGTCCTTGTGTTCGATCCACTTCAGCCCGTGCGACGCAACCTCCCAATCGGCGGCCTGCATTGCGGCCACCTGTTCAGGCCCGCGGGCCAGAGCGGTGGCCACGCCGTAGACGGTCAGGGGGATGTGGTATCCGGTGAACAGCCGATGCAGCCGCCAGAACCCGGCCCGCGCGCCGTATTCGTAAACCGATTCCATGTTCCAGTGGCGTTTGCCCGGCCATGGCATCGCGCCGATGATTTCGGACAAGAACGCCTCGGACGCGGGATCGCCGTGCAGGATGTTGTTTTCGCCGCCCTCTTCGTAGTTCAGCACGAAGGATATCGCGATCTTGGCCCCATTCGGCCATTTCGCATCGGGCGCATCGGGGCCGTAGCCAATCAAATCACGGGGGTAACGGGTCATGGCTTGCCTCCTTCACCGGCACGCGGCACTGTCTGATCCAATGCATACACCCCAATTCCGGAGACGCCCATGCCCAAAGGCTACCTGACCACCCATGTTCTGGATACGGCCCGGGGTGTCCCCGCGCAGGGCATCAAAATTGTGCTATACTGCCTGAATGGAGAGGCGCGCGAAAAGCTGGTCGAGATGACGACCAACGCCGACGGCCGCACCGACAGCCCGATCCTGCCTGCCGCGGATTTTGCCACCGGAACGTATGAGCTGATGTTTCATGCGGGCGATTACCTGCGTGCGTCGGGTCAGGCGGCAGAGGAGCCGTTGTTTCTGGACCAAGTGCCAATCCGCTTTGGCATGGCCGATGAGGACGCGCATTACCACGTGCCGCTTTTGCTGTCGCCTTATGGGATGTCGACCTATCGGGGGAGTTGATCGGGGAGGGGGCCTTTTGGGGAGCCGCAGCGTAAGGTGGGTTTGAACCCATATTTGACCGATGCTGCGCTTTGTCCGAATGTCTGCTATTAATCGTCCCGAGACTCAGGAAACTGGGAACTTCGCTATTTGACGTTCCCTGCGAACGGCTATTGCGGGAACGTCGATCTCGTCGCCAGCTCCACGAAAAGGCCAAGGGTAACAGCTATGACCAATGATTTCTCGCCGTACTTCGGGACAGATCAAGTCAGGGCGCTCCAACGGGCGCGCGATGAGCAGGTCGCTGCGCTTGCTGACCTGCCCGGTGCCGTTGTCCATGCCCGTACGTTTTCAAGTGACGATCCAGCCAAGCTTGGTTGGGACTATTTGAAACGGATCATGTCTGAAGAAGGCATGGTGACACTACGTGGCGCCGACGAAGCGACAGTCGAAGTCGCCAAAGTGAAACTAAACGATTTCGACCCCAAGCTGCATATCTGGGACCTCTTCATGGCGGATGCAGACACCATCCGCGACGTTTGCGGAACAATAGTCCGCAGCGGTCTGCCGGACGGCGTGAGACGTGTACCCGATAGCGCAATGACGCCTCAGAAAGCCCAAGAAATTCAGGCGTTTCTGATAGAGCAGGGTGTCTCACCCTTCTCGACAGATGCGCTGTTGGGCAAATTATTTCCAGCAAGACTGATCGCGTTGGAAAATTCGGACGACAGGATTGTCGCTGCTGGTTTCGCAGCCATGACCCACAATCGCCATAGCCCGTTTTACAAATCGGCTTGGGTCGGCCTGATTGCTGTCGATCCTGACCTTCGTGGATTAGGCTTGGGGAAACTGGTGGACGCGATATCCAATCTCGCCGCTGTGACTGAGCTTGAGGCGGTGTCCACCATGGAATTTGTGGCGCAAGACAATGCACCCTCGCGCGCGATGCTCGAAAGCTGCGGCTTAAGGCAGGTGGACGGCAAATCGGTGGTGATGTTTTCGACATCTGCCGACCGCATCACACGCTAATCACCCACACCCAAGCGGGATAAGCCGGTTCCGCGTGGTGTTTTTTGGAACGGGAAGAAGCTCAACTTCCCCTTTGAGGCCCAACAAGCAGACATTGGCGCAACCGCAGCGAAAGCCTGCAAAGCAGCCATTTTCAACGCCCCAAACAACCTCGCCGCCCATCACTCACAACACCCTTGCAAAAACAAACGCCCTGCCGATTAGGGCAGGGCGCTGTCTGACTATGAAATCGGGGCGGGTGCTTACGCGGTCGGCAGGATCACGATTTCCACGCGACGGTTCTGCTGACGGCCCTCGGGTGTCAGGTTGGTCGCGCGGGGCTGATCTTCGCCACGGCCAAAGGATTGGATACGGCCGGAGGACACACCATTGTTCACCAGAACCGAGGCGACGGCATTCGCACGGCGTGCCGACAGTTGCTGGTTGTAAGCTGCGTCACCGGTGTTGTCAGTGTGGCCGATCACCTGCACGGTCGTTCTGGGATATTCGTTCAGGCTGCGCGCCACGGTGGCCAGATCGCCAGTCAGTGCGCCGCTTAGCTGGGCGCTGTCGGTGGCGAAAAGGATGTCCTGCGGCATGGTCACGATCAGGCGGTCGCCGGTGTTGACGATCTGGACGTTGTTGCCCAGCTGGCCACGCAGGGCGGCTTCCTGACGGTCAAGGTAATCGCCATAGGCTGCGCCAGCGATGCCGCCGACGGCTGCACCCAGCAGGGTCCCCTGACGTGTGCCGCCAGAGATTGCGGCGCCGGCGATGGCCCCGGCTGCAGCGCCACCCAAGGCGCCGGTGCGGGTGTTCTGGCGGCCGTCGTTCATCTGCGCTTCGGTACAGGCGGTCACCAGCAGCAGGGCGGATGCGGACAGGGCCAGCATCGGGCGGGGCAGGGTGAAACGCGGGGTGGCGGTGGTCGTACGGGTCATTCTGGGCCTCAAAAGGTCAAGTTCAGTCGCCGCAGCAATGAACATTCCTACGACCAAGTCAAAACACTTGAGCGTGCAAAAAGTTCCAAGCCGTTTTCCGCCTACCCGGTGACGACCTCATCCGCGCGCGCAGTTTCCCACGCCAGCATCGCCCGTTTGACCGGCAGGCCCCAGTGATACCCGCCAAGCCCCCCGGTCGCCCGGATCGCCCGGTGACAGGGGATCAGCCAGCTGACGGGGTTGCGGCCCACGGCGGTGCCCACGGCGCGGACAGCCTTGGGCGAGCCGATGGATTTCGCGATCTCGCCATAGGTCGACACATGGCCCGAGGGGATACGCAGCAACGCTTCCCACACTTTGATCTGGAAGGGCGCGCCGATCATGTGCAGCCGCGCCTCTCCGGCTTGGCCAAAGGCGGCGTTGGCCCAATCGCGCAGGGCGTCGGGGTCGTCGATATAGGTGGCGTTTGGCCAGCGGCCCGTCAGATCGGCCCAGACAGTGTCGCGGCCCATTTCGGTCACGAAGCCCAGACCAGCAAGGCCTTTGTCGGTGCCGATGACCAGCGCCTCTCCGAACGGGCTGTCCATCCAGCCGTACCGCATGATCAGGCCCGCGCCGCCCTTGGCGAAGTCTCCGGGGCTCATCGCTTCCCACCGTAGGAACAGATCGTGCAAGCGGCCTGTGCCGGACAAGCCCGCGGCAGAGGCGGCCTCGAGCGTGGTGAACCGCTCTGACAACAGCGCCTTGGCGTGACCCAAGGCAAGGTATTGTTGAAACCGTTTCGGGCTCACCCCGGCCCAGGCCGAGAAGACGCGCTGAAAATGCGCCGGGCTCATCCCCATTTGCTGCGCAAGCGTTTCGAGCGGCAGGGGGGCGTCGGCCGCATCGATTGCGTCGATAGCACGGCGGATGACGTGATAGTGGTAGCTTTGGGGATCGGTCTGCATGTGCATCGGTCTGGTCCTCTTGGAGCAAACGATACGACGGGGCAGGGAGGGAGGCGACCCGGATCGTGCGGAATAGGCGCGACAGAAGGCAGAAGTCTCGCCCGGCGGCACGCCGGGCTGCGCCGACCCGCCCCCATGGGGCGGCGCAGCCCTCTCCAAAGACCACAGTCGCGACGATCAAGCGCTTGCCGCCCCAACAAAACCAAGCAATAACCGCTGCCATGGCCAAGCAACTGCCCTATCAGACCCTGACCGAGATCTTTCGCCGCTTTGAGGCCGCCGAGGCGGAGCCGAAAGGCGAGTTGGAGCATGTCAACGTCTACACTTTGGTCGTGGCCGTCGCGCTGTCGGCACAGGCCACCGATGCAGGCGTGAACAAGGCCACGCGCGAACTGTTCAAAATCGCCGACACGCCGCAAAAGATGCTGGACCTCGGCGAAGAGGGCCTGACAGACCACATCAAGACCATCGGCCTTTATCGTCAGAAGGCCAAGAACGTGATGAAGATGTCTCGCATCCTCGTCGAAGAATACGGCGGCGAAGTCCCGTCCTCGCGCGCCGCGCTTCAGGCGCTGCCGGGGGTCGGGCGCAAGACAGCTAATGTCGTTCTGAACATGTGGTGGGGTCTGCCCGCACAGGCGGTCGATACGCATATCTTTCGCGTCGGCAACCGCACGGGCATCGCCCCCGGCAAGGACGTCAATGTTGTCGAACGCGCGATCGAAGATAACATCCCCGCTGAATATCAACGCCACGCACATCACTGGCTGATCCTTCACGGACGCTATACCTGCGTGGCCCGGAAACCCAAATGCGCGGCCTGTCTGATCCGCGACCTATGTGAGTTTGAGGAGAAGACCCTGTGAAATACGACGTAATCGCCATTGGCAACGCAGTGATGGACATGATCGCCCCCGTGGACGATTTCTTCCTCTCCGAAATGGCGATCCAGAAGGGCATCATGCAGCTGGTCGAGCTGGAGCGCTCGGACATGCTGTACCAGGCGATGGGTGACCACCGTCAGATCCCCGGTGGATCGGTGGCCAACACGGTCGCGGGCTGCGGGAACCTTGGGCTAAAGACCGCCTTCATTGGCAAGGTCGCGGACGATGAGATCGGCAAGACCTATGTGACTGAAACCGAAGCCGCAGGCACCCATTGCCCGAACGCACCGGTCAGCGGCGCGGCGATGCCCTCGTCACGCTCAATGATCTTCGTGTCGCCGGATGGGGAACGGTCGATGAACACCTACCTTGGGATTTCGTCGGAACTGGGTCCAGAGGACGTGCCAGAAGAGGTCTGCAATGAGACCCGCATCCTGTTCCTTGAAGGCTACCTGTATGACAAGCCCAAGGGGAAAGAGGCGTTCGAGACCGCAGCCCGCCTGACCCGCTACGCTGGCGGCAAGGCTGGCATCGCGCTGTCCGATCCGTTTTGCGTCGAACGTCACCGCGGGGATTTCCGCAAGCTGGTGAAGGAACTCGACTACGTGATCGGCAACGAACACGAGTGGAAATCGCTCTACCAAACCGACGACCTTTCTTATGCGCTGGAGCAGGCAGCAGGCGACAGCGGGTTGATCGTCTGCACGCGGTCCGGCCACGATGTGGCGCTGGTTCAGGGCGACAACCACGCGCAGGTCCCGGTGCACGAGATCACGCCTGTGGATGCCACGGGCGCAGGCGATCAGTTCGCCGCCGGGTTCCTTTACGGCATGGCCAAGGGCGCTGACCTTGCAACCTCTGGCCGGATGGGCTGTGTCGCGGCGGCGGAAGTTATTTCGCATTATGGTGCGCGGCCCGAGAAGGACTTGAAAGAGCTGTTCAAGGCTGAAGGTCTGATCTGAGCGACCTGCAATAATTTGAGGGCAGCGCCGGGTGCGACTTACCGGGGGCTGCACTTATCGCATCTGCGAACAAACCCCATTTCCGCCAAGTCCCCCTTGCCTTTCGCATCGCAAGCCTGACAGATGATCCCCATGACGACCGAGCTTAAGATCATCACGCCCGACGCGCCTGAACCGCAGTCATTCACGGACCCGGCCAAGGCCGTGGATTGCCTGAACGCCCTTTACGATCAGGCGACGACCTTTCTGCAAAAGGAATTCCAGTCGGCCCTGCGCAACGGTCGCCCCGATAACCGCGTGCGCGCCTTCTATCCCGAGGTCCGGATCACCACGACGACCTTCAGCCAGATCGACAGCCGCCTGTCCTTTGGCCACGTTCCAGCCCCCGGCACCTATGCTGCGACGATTACCCGGCCCGACCTGTTCCGGAATTACCTTGAACAACAGCTGCGCCTGTTGATCGACAATCACAGCGTGCCTGTCGTCATCGGATTTTCCGACACGCCGATGCCCGTGCATTTTGCCGTCACGCGCAATGCCGATCTGGCCGTGCCGCAGGAAGGCGCTGCCGATTTCCCCCTGCGCGACGTGTTCGACGTGCCGGATCTGGACACCACGAACGACGATATCGTGAACGGCACCCATGTGCCCGCGCCAGGGGCCCCGCAGCCCTTGGCCCCGTTCACCGCGCAGCGCATCGACTATTCGCTGGCCCGTCTGGCGCATTACACCGCGACCGACCCGGACCATTTCCAGAACCACGTGCTGTTCACCAACTACCAGTTCTACGTCAGCGAATTCGAAGCTTTTGCCCGCCGTATGCTGGCTGACAAATCCAGCGGCTACACGTCCTTCGTTTCGACCGGAAACGCCGAGATTACCGACCCGCTGGGCGAACTGCCCGCTGCGCCGCGTATGCCGCAGATGCCGACCTATCACCTGAAACGGAAAGACAGCGCCGGGATCACGTTGGTCAACATCGGTGTCGGCCCGTCCAACGCAAAAACCGCGACCGACCATATCGCCGTATTGC
Source organism: Pseudooceanicola aestuariicola (assembly GCF_045763785.1). Lineage (NCBI taxonomy): Bacteria > Pseudomonadati > Pseudomonadota > Alphaproteobacteria > Rhodobacterales > Paracoccaceae > Pseudooceanicola > Pseudooceanicola aestuariicola. Next base: position 155,486 of record NZ_JBJGSF010000001.1, read on the forward strand.
GCCCGCACGCATGGGTCATGGTCGGCCATTGCGCGGGGCTGCGGAATTCCCAGTCGCTGGGCGACTTCGTATTGGCTCACGCCTACCTGCGCGAAGACAAGGTGCTGGACGACGACCTGCCGGTCTGGGTGCCGATCCCCGCGCTGGCGGAAATCCAGATCGCGCTGGAAGAGGCGGTCGAGAAAGAAACCGAACTGGAAGGCTATGACCTAAAGCGCATCATGCGGACGGGCACGGTCGCCAGCCTCGACAACCGGAATTGGGAGCTGCGCGAGACCTCGGGCCCGGTTCAGCGGCTGTCTCAATCCCGCGCCGTGGCACTAGATATGGAATCCGCGACCATCGCCGCAAACGGGTTCCGGTTCCGGGTTCCATACGGCACCCTTTTGTGTGTCTCGGACAAGCCTTTGCATGGCGAATTGAAACTTCCAGGCATGGCCAGCGACTTCTACAAGACACAGGTGTCGCGCCATTTAATGATAGGGATTCGCGCGATGGAGACCCTGCGGGAGATGCCGCTGGAACGAATCCACAGCCGAAAACTGCGGTCCTTCGACGAAACCGCGTTTCTCTGACCGAAAAAATGCTGTTTTTAGGGGTTTTCGGGCGATTTCCGCCTCACAATTTCTTGTGCAGCAATACTACATACGGTTAAATGCTTAAAACCAAGCCCAACCAATCGGGCACAAGCAAGGAGACCAGAAATGGCAAAACCTCTGACAAAGACCCAACTGGTGGCCGCTCTGGCCGATGAAATGGGTTCGGACAAGAAATCTGCAACCGCAGCTCTGGACGCGATCGCAAACGTGATCACCAAAGAAGTCTCCGAAGGCGGCGCAGTGGCCATCCCCGGCGTAGGCAAGTTCTACTGCCGTGAGCGCCCCGAGCGTATGGTGCGTAACCCCGCCACCAACGAGCAGATCAAGAAAGAAGCCGACAAAGTGGTCAAGGTCACCATCGCGAAGGCTCTGAAAGACAGCGTGAACTCGTAAGTGCGCGCATCGGGGGTTGTCCCCCGACACGGAATTCGAAAGGGTCGCCCGAAACGGCGGCCCTTTTCATTTGGGCCTTTTCCTCTGAGACCTCGTAAGACGGGACATAGCGATGGATCTGCGCGCAATCGGACTGGGGCTGGCCTTTGCCTTCATGTGGTCCTCGGCCTTCACCTCGGCCCGGATGATCGTGGCAGATGCGCCGCCGCTGACGTCGCTTGCGCTGCGCTTCCTGATCTCGGGCATTCTTGGTATCGCGATTGCCCGCGCCATGGGGCAGACATGGCGCCTGACCCGGCCACAGTGGACATCGACCTTTATCTTCGGCATCTGTCAGAACGCCCTGTATCTTGGCCTGTTTTTTGTCGCCATGCAGCAGATCGAGGCATCGCTGGCCGCCATCATCGCCGCCGCCATGCCGCTGTTCGTGGGGCTGGCGGGCTGGATGTTCCTAGGCGACCGCCTACGTCCGGTTGCTGTGATCGGGCTGATCATGGGCATGGGGGGCGTTGCACTGATCATGGGCAGCCGCCTGACGGGCGGCGCAGATATCATGGGCATCGTGCTGTGCGTCATCGGGACCTTGGCACTGACCGTCGCCACGCTATCGGTTCGCGGGGCCAGCGGCGGAGGCAACCTGCTGATGATCGTCGGGCTGCAGATGCTGGTAGGGGCTACCGCGCTGGCAGTTGTTGCAGTGTTTCTGGAAAGCTGGGACATCAACTGGACGCCGCGCCTGATCGGGGCCTTCGCCTATACCACGCTGATCCCGGGCCTGCTGGCAACCTTTACGTGGTTCGTGCTGGTCAACCGGATCGGGGCGGTTCGGGCGGCGACCTTTCATTTCCTCAACCCGTTCTTCGGCGTCATCATCGCCGCTATCGTGCTGGGCGAGGCGGTCGGCCCGCTGGACATCGTTGGCGCGGTGATCGTGGCGCTGGGGATTTTGGCGGTGCAATTGTCGAAACAGAACCCGGTCAAACCCGCGCCGACCCGCACGGTTTGAAACATTTCCTGACACGGCTGTGACGCGGCTCACGGTTTCGTCAGGTGACGGCGGGGGATCGACAGGGCATCCAATTGATATGGAATTATTTCTTGGATACCTCGCGGGCCTGCTGACGCTGATCAACCCCTGTGTCCTGCCGGTACTGCCCATCGTGCTGGGATCAGCCCTACAGGCCAGCCCGCGCGGACCGCTGGCGCTGGCGGCGGGAATGTCGATCAGCTTTGTGGTGCTGGGCGTGACGGTTGCGGGTTTTGGCTATGCGCTGGGGATCGACGCGGAAACGATCTCTCAGGCGGGGGCGGTTCTAATGATCGGCTTTGGCCTGATTTTGCTGGTGCCCCGTTTCAGTGCTGCCTTTTCCACGGCGACCGCAGGCTTTGCCGCCGGGGCCGACACCCGCATCAGCCAGATCGAAAGCACTGGCGCGCGGGGCCAGTTCCTTGGTGGCCTTTTGCTGGGCGCGGTCTGGAGCCCTTGCGTCGGTCCGACCTTGGGCGGAGCGATTTCGCTGGCCTCTCAGGGCGGGTCGTTGGTTTGGGCGACCGCGATCATGCTGGCGTTCGCCGCCGGGGTCGCGACGCTGATCATCGGCTTGGGCTACGGCGCGCGTGCCCTGCTGCAGCGCCATCAGGCCCTGATGCGCCGCATTGCCGAAGTATCGCGCCCGGCGATGGGCGTCATCTTCCTCGCCACCGGGGTGGCGATCCTTTTCAAGCTTCACCACCTGGCCGAGATCTGGGCCCTTCAAAACCTGCCGCCTTGGCTGATAGACCTCTCTGTATCCCTCTGACGAAAGGATTTTCTCATGAAACGCCGTGATTTTCTGACCCTGACCGCTGCTGGTCTTGTTCTGCCGACGTTGGCCCATGCCGCCCCGCTGGACTACAAACCCGGTCTGGTCGAAGAACATCTGGACGCCGGAGAGACGGTCTTCCTCGACTTCAAGGCCAGCTGGTGTTCGACCTGCGCCGCGCAAGAAAGGGTGCTGAAAAAGCTGAAGGCCGCGAACCCGTCGTATGAAAACGTCATCACCTTCATCGACGTGGATTGGGACACCTACGGCAAATCCCAATTTGCCTCCACTCTGAAAATCCCGCGCCGGTCGACCCTTGTGGTTCTGCGCGGCGATGCCGAAATCGGGCGTCTTGTGGCGGAAACGCGCGAAGCCAAGATCAAGGAACTGATGGATGCGGCCCTTGCCGCTGCCAGCGCCTGATCATCCGCTGTCAGCGGGGTCCAGACGTTTGACCTGAACCTGCGGCGGCGGGGCGAAAGCCACCTTCGGCGCAGGTAGATCGCGGCCCAGAACCGACGCGTCGGGCGTCGTCACCTCGACCGCGAACCAGCCCATGACCCAGGCCATGAACCCTGACAGAAGGGCCACCGACATCAGGCTGGCCCCAAGGGTTTCGGGATCGTCGAAAGTACGCATCTGCTGCCTCCTTCCCAGATGGGGGAAGGATGGCGCAAGCGAATGAATATTTCGTCAATCGCCTTAAATCAGCAGGATCAGCGCCAGATTGATTGTCAGGAAGGACAGGCAGGTTCCCATCATGACCGAGAGGGAGGCCAAGCCTTCATGCCCCGCCTCTTGCCCGAACAACGCAAAAATCGCGAACATCGGCAGACAGCCTGTCAGGATCACCCCGATCGTCAACTCGGGCCCAAGCGACACCACGCCAAGCGGCGTCAGAACCGTCAGCGCCGCCAAGATCATCGCCGGGTGCACCATCAGCTTCACCCCGGTGATCAGCGACGCCAGTTTCAGATCGCCCTTAAGGTTCAGACCCACCAGCCCGCCGCCGATCACGATCAGCGCGACGGGCGATGCGGCCTGGCCGACCAAGCCTGTGAACCTGTCCAGAACCTCGGGCACTTCGATCCTGAGCAGCACGCTGATGAACCCAAGCAGCAACCCTATGATCAGCGGTCGGCGCAGCACCGACAGGATGATCTGCCCAGCCAGTGCCAAGGGTGCAGGACGCGGCGCGTCGCCTTCACGGACACTGCCTAACAAGGTCAGGCCGATGGGCGTCAGTAGGATGTTTTCGATCAACAGGTTCATGGCCACGACGGCGGCGGCATAGTCGGGGATGACCAGCAGCAAGATCGGATATCCCAGAAAGGCGGTGTTCGGCGTGGCGGCGGCCAGAACCGACAATGACCGCCGCTTTGGACCCGCCCCCTGAACCCGCGCGGCGATCCACATGATCACCTGCGTCACCAGTCCCGCCGCAGCCAGGACCAGCAGGTACGACGGGTTCACCACTTCGGAAAAGTCGCGCGATGCAATGGCGTTGAATAGCGCGCAGGGCAGCGTGACGTTCAACGTGAACGCGCCAAGGCCCCGCATGGTCTCGACAGAAAACGGACCGAACCGCACGATCCCGAAGCCAAGCGCAATGACCGCGAAGACCGGCAGCGTGACCGACAGGACATCCAGCATTAGCCGATCTTGCCGCCTGTATCCCCGATCTGACCCCGGTGCAGCAGCAGGTGGTCAAGGATCACGCAGGCCATCATCGCTTCGCCCACAGGCACGGCACGGATGCCGACGCAGGGATCATGGCGGCCCTTGGTGATGATATCGGTGGATTGGCCGGATTTCGTGATCGTCTGGCGCGGCTTCAGGATGGACGAGGTCGGCTTGACCGCGAACCGCACCACCACGTCCTGACCCGTTGAAATCCCCCCAAGGATCCCGCCCGCGTGGTTCGAGGAATAGACAGGCTGCCCATCGTTCCCCATGAAGATCTCGTCGGCGTTGGCCTCTCCTGTCAGTTCGGCCGCGCCCATGCCTTCCCCGATCTCGACGCCTTTGACCGCGTTAATCGACATCATCGCTGCCGCCAGATCGGTATCCAGCTTGCCATAGATCGGCGCGCCCAGACCGGCGGGAACACCGCGCGCCACAACCTCAACCACCGCGCCGACCGAATTGCCGGACTTGCGCAGCCCATCCAGATAGTCGGCCCAGTCCTTGGCCGCCGTCGCATCCGGGACCCAGAAGGGGTTTTTGTCGATCTGGTCCCAGTCAAAGTTTTCCCGGTCGATCTTATGCGGCCCCATCTGGACCATGTAGCCTTTGATCTGCACCTCTGGCGCCAGATGGCCCAAAGCGGCCCGCGCCAAGCCACCCGCGGCCACCCGGGCCGCGGTTTCGCGCGCAGACGACCGGCCGCCGCCGCGATAGTCGCGAATCCCGTATTTTTGCCAATAGGTTATATCAGCATGGCCGGGGCGAAATTTCTCGGAGATCTCGGAATAGTCCTTGGACCGCTGATCGGTGTTGCGGATCATCAGCTGCACCGGCGTGCCGGTGGTCTTACCTTCAAAGACACCCGACAGGATCTCGACCTGATCGGGCTCTTGCCGCTGGGTCGTGTACCGGTTCTGCCCGGGTTTGCGCATGTCCAGCCAGTGCTGCAGCATCGCCTCGTCCACCGCCACGCCCGGAGGGCAGCCATCCACCGTCGCCCCAAGTGCGGGCCCGTGGCTTTCGCCCCATGTGGCGATGCGGAACAGGTGACCGAAGGAATTGAGAGACATGGCGAAAAACCCGAAATTATCGTTCTCTGCGGGGTAAACCATCCGTCCCCTGCACGCAATTCCCCCTGCACGATGCTGTGCAAATCCGGCTTTTCACGCGGAATCCTTCATTTCAGACGCGTATTTCTTTGCTTTACCGCAAGGCGGTCTGCCAAACTGGTTTAATACAACCATTGGTGGAGGTTCCCATGGCGGAAGCAACAGCAACACCGGGCGGGGGTGGCAAGATGTCCCTGACCGTTAAAGTCCTGATCGGGATGGCGGCAGGTTTGGTCCTTGGTGTCATCTTCAACATGATCGACAGCGAATTCATCAACACGCACATCTCTGGCGGGTTGTTCGCCATGATCGGCAAAATGTTCGTCAACGCGTTGAAAATGCTGGTGGTCCCGCTGGTCTTCTTCTCGCTCATCACGGGCGTCACGGGTATTGGGGACATCCGGGTGCTGGGCCGCGTGGGCGGCAAAAGCCTCGTTCTCTACATCATGACAACGGCGCTGGCGATTTCCATCGCGATCATTCTGGCGCTTCTGGTCGGCCCCGGCGTGGGCTTTGACATGCAGGGCGTCGACACCTCTGGCGTGACGGGCCGCGAGGCGCCAAGCGTCTGGGACGTCTTCGCCGCAATCGTGCCGACGAACCCGGTGGCGGCCTTTGCCAACGGCGACATGCTGCAGGTGATCTTCTACACCGTGGTGCTGGGTGTCGCGGTCCTGATGCTGGGGCACAAGTCCAAACCCTTCGTCGAGGCCTGCGAATACATGAACGAAGTGATGATGAAGGTCGTCACCATCGTCATGGCCTTCGCGCCCATCGGCGTGTTCTGCCTGATCGCCAAGACCTTCACCGAACAGGGAATTGAACTGTTCGTGCCGGTGCTGGCCTACGTCATCACGCTGGTCGTGGCGCTGTTCCTGCACCTCTTTGTCACGCTGATGATCATCCTCAAGGTTTTCTCGGGCCTGAACCCGCTGACCTTCATGAAGAAAATCCGCCCGGCGCAGATTTTCGCCTTCTCGACCGCGTCGTCCAACGCGACGATCCCGGTCACCCTGCGCTGCGTCACCAAACGGATCGGGGCCGACAACTCTGTCGCGTCCTTCTGCGTGCCGTTCGGTGCAACGATCAACATGGACGGCACCGCGATCATGCAGGGTGTGGCGACCGTGTTCCTGGCCAACGTCTATGGCGTTGATCTGGGGCTGGGGGGCTATATCACCGTGATCGCCATGGCGGTTCTGGCCTCGATCGGGACCGCCGGGGTTCCCGGTGTGGGTCTTGTGATGCTGACCATGGTTCTGGGTCAGGTTGGCCTGCCCATCGAAGGCATCGCGCTGATCCTTGGCGTTGACCGCCTGATGGACATGATCCGCACAGCCGTGAACATCACCGGTGATGCGGTCGTCTCGACCATCGTGGCTAAGGGCGAGGGCAAGATCGACATGGCTGTCTTCAATGACCCGGACGCTGGCAATCTCGAAGACAGCGACCTCGACGTTGACGAAGAGGCCGAGCGCGAACTGGCCGAAGCCGCCCGCCCGCACTGATGGAAGGGGCAGGGCGCAACGTCCTGCCCTTCATCTTTCCCAAAATACTCAAAGTGGCGCGCCTGACCCAAAGGCGCGCCGTTTCCGTTTTCGACCTCTCTTGTCTTCGCCGCCTCGTCGCACTACCGTCCGCCTTACCTCGGGGTGCCCAGAGTGGCTGAGATGCAATGACGCGAACCCGTTGAACCTGAACCGGTTAACACCGGCGGAGGGAAGGTCGGGGCCGCACAGGCAAACGCACACGCCGCCCGCACGCTTTCTTTCGCCCGTAGCTTAAAGGAGGATGCCGTGAAGCATCTGATCTACGCCACGGGTCTTCTGCTTGCCACTCAGGTGGCCGCAGAGACGAAGACCCTTACCGTCTACACCTACGATAGTTTCGCCAGCGAATGGGGCCCGGGCCCGGCGCTGGAAGAAGCGTTCGAGGCTGACTGCACCTGCGACCTGCAGTTCGTGACCGCGGGCGACGGGGCCGCGCTTCTGTCGCGCCTGCGTCTGGAAGGCGACGCGACGCAGGCCGATGTGGTCCTTGGTCTTGATACCAACCTGACCGCCGCCGCGCGTGACACCGGCCTTTTCGCGCCGCATGACGTCAGCGCCGACTTTGCGCTGCCCGTCGCGTGGTCCGACCCGGACTTCGTTCCCTTCGACTGGGGCTATTTCGCCTTTGTCGGCAACGCAGGCGACCCGATGCCCGCAAACTTCAAAGACCTTGCCGAAAGTGACCGCCGCATCCTGATCCAGGACCCGCGGTCCTCGACCCCCGGTCTGGGCCTGCTGCTTTGGGTCAAGGACGCCTATGGCGACGACGCCCCGGCCATCTGGGACGCGCTTTCCGACAACATCGTCACCGTGACCCCCGGCTGGTCCGAGGCTTATGGCATGTTCCTCGAAGGCGAAGGCGATCTGGTACTGTCCTACACGACCTCGCCCGCCTACCACATCATCGCCGAGAATGACGCCACCAAGGTCGCGCTGCCCTTCGACGAAGGCCACTACATGCAGATCGAGGTCGCGGGGCTGGTCGCAGGTTCTGACAACGCCGCCTTGGGCAAGCAATTCCTCCGGTTCCTCGTATCCGACGCGGCGCAATCGGTGATCCCCACGACCAACTGGATGTACCCGGCGGTCGAACCCTCGGGCGGTCTGCCAGAAGGCTTTGACACGCTGATCGACCCGGCCAAGCCGCTGTTGATCGCACCCGAAGACGTGCCCGAAACCCGCGACGCCGCATTGGAAGAATGGCGCAACGCGCTGTCGCAATAACCCGGGGCGGTGTGATCCCCGGCAGCGTGGCAGCCCTGTTGGTTGCCACGCTGATCCTTGCCCCGCTGGTCGCCGTGCTGACCCGCGCGGGCGGGGCTGGCTGGCCGTCACCCGCGGATTGGGCCGCGCTGCGATTTACGCTGATGCAGGCGGCGCTCTCGGCCCTTATCAGCGCCGCGTTGGCCATCCCCGTGGCGCGCGCGCTGGCCCGGCAAAACTTTCCCGGTCGTCGCATCGTCGTCACCCTGATGGGTGCGCCGTTCATCCTGCCCGTGATCGTGGCCATCGCCGGGCTTCTGGCGATCTTTGGCCGCAACGGGGTGCTGAACGCGGGGCTGGCATGGGTGGGCCTGCCGCCCGTCAGCATCTTTGGCCTGCATGGTGTTCTGCTTGCGCATGTCTTCTTTAACCTGCCACTGGCCGTTCGGCTGCTGCTGGAGGGCTGGCGTGCGATTCCAGCCGAACAATTCCGACTTGCCGCACAGCTGGATATGACCCCCGGTGCGGTGTTCCGCACGCTGGAATGGCCTATGCTGCGCGACCGGATCCCCGGCATTCTGACTGTGGTCTTTGCCATCTGCCTGTCCAGCTTCGCGGTTGTTCTGGTTCTTGGCGGCGGGCCCAAGGCGACCACGGTCGAACTGGCGATCTACCAAGCTTTCAACTTTGATTTCGATCTGGGGCGCGCGGCGGTTCTGTCTGCTATGCAACTGGCCTTGGTCGCAGGCGCGGCCGTTTTGGCGCTGTGGCTGGCGGGCCCCGACACTGCCGCGCCGGGGTTGGACCGGGTGGTGGACCGATGGGACAATTCAGGCGCGGCGCGGTGGAGTGACGCGGCATGGATCGCCTTTGCCGTGGTCTTTGTCCTGACGCCGATCGCGCTGGTCGTGGGGCAGGGGTTGACGACGCTGACCAGCCTGCCGCGCGTGGTCTGGGTGGCTGCCGGTATCTCGATCCTCGTGGCGCTGGCATCGGCGGCGCTGTCGGTGACGCTTGGCCTTGCGCTTGCCCTGCCGCGCCGCAAGGGGTTCGAGGCGATAGGCCTGATGACGCTTGCCGCCTCTCCGCTGGTGCTGGGCACGGGGTTGTTCCTGCTAATCCGTCCCTTCGCCTTTCCGGGCAACCATATCCTTGCCATGACGGCGGTGGTGAACGCGGCGATGGCGCTGCCCTTTGTGCTGCGCAGCCTGTCCCCCGGCGTCCGCCGGACCGAGGCGACCTATGGCCGCCTTGCCGACAGTCTGGGAATGACGGGCTGGGCGCGTTTGCGATGGATGATTCTGCCCCGGCTTCGGCCCGCGCTTGGCTTTGCCACCGGGCTCGCTGCGGCATTGTCGATGGGTGATCTTGGGGTCATCGCGCTGTTTCCGCCGCCCGATGCTGCGACGCTGCCGCTAGAGATCTACCGCCTGCTTGGCGCCTACCGGATGGAGGCGGCGGCAGGGGCCGGATTGCTTCTGACCGCGCTCAGCTTTGGCCTGTTCGTGTGTTTCGACCGATGGGGACGCCATGCTGAGATGTGAGGACCTGACCCTGCGCCAAGGTGATTTCACCCTGACCGCGGACTGGACGCTGGATCGTGGTGCACGGCTGGCGCTGATTGGCCCGTCCGGTGCGGGCAAATCGACCCTGCTGGCTGCGCTGGCCGGGTTTCTGGACCCTGCAGGTGGTCGAGTCACTTGGGACAATCAAGACCTGCGCGGTGTGCCCCCCGGCAAGCGGCCCATGGCGACGCTGTTTCAGGACGGGAACCTGTTTCCACACCTAACGATTGGCCAGAATGTCGGGCTAGGCTTGCGGCCAGATTTGCGCCTGACCGATAAGGATCGTTCGCGCGTAGACGAGGCGCTGTCGCGCGTCGGATTGGACGGGTTGTCGGCGCGCAAACCCGCGACCCTGTCGGGCGGTCAGCAAAGCCGCGCGGCCTTGGCGCGGGTGCTTGTCATGGCGCGGCCTGTCCTACTGTTGGACGAACCCTTCGCGGCCTTGGGGCCAGCGCTACGGGCCGAGATGCTTGATCTGGTCGCCGAGGTGGTGAAGGAGGCCAGCGCGACCCTGATCATGGTCAGCCACGCGCCAGAGGACGCCAAGCGGATCGCGGGGCTGGTGAGTGTCGTGGCGGATGGTGAGGCGGCGCAGCCGATCGGTACAGCACAGATCTTTGCCACCCCCCCGGCGTCCCTGCGGGACTATCTGGGCTAAGACGTTCTGCGGAATGTTTGCCGCGTCTTTGGCGGACGACCATTGCGCGAACCCACGACAACCAAACCGAACAAACAAAAAACCCCGCCAAACAGGCGGGGTTTCTTAATCGTGTGAACTGACCCGGATCAGGCCTGCTTCTTGCCCTTGTGCGGGGCCCACAGACGCTTGTTCGTCAGGTACAGCAGCGATCCCAGAACGATCAGGAACAGAACTGCGACGAAACCGGCGTGCTGACGCGCCATCATCTTCGGCTCTGCCGCCCACATCAGGAACGCCGCGACGTCCTGTGCTTCGTGGTGCAGATCGTTGGAGTGGCCATCGGCGAACTCTACGTCTTCACCCGCCAGCGGCGGTGCCATTGCAATCCAGCCGCCCGGGAAGGCGGTGTTTTCGTAGAACGTGGTGCCAGCTTCTTCCTTGGTCTCACCGGTGTAACCGGTCAGCACCGATGCGATGTATTCTGCACCACCCATGCCCTTGATGATCTGGTTGATACCCAGACCGTAGGGACCGTGGAAACCGGCACGTGCCTTCGCCATCAGCGACAGGTCAGGGGCGTTTTCCAGGTTGGACTGCGGGAAGTGGTCCGCCGGGATCGCCGGACGGGTGTCGTCCAGCTCTGCGTCGAAGGTTTCAAAGTTCTGCGCGGCATAGGCGCGAACCTGATCTTCGGGCAGGTGGGGACCACCTTCGTCGGCCAGCGTCCGGATCGGCACATAGCGCAACCCGTGGCAGGCCGAGCAGACCTCGGTGTAGATCTGCAGACCGCGCTGCAGCTGGAACTGGTCGTAGGTGCCGAAGGGGCCTTCGAAGCTAAAGTCGAAGTCTTCGATGTGACCTTCGCTGCCTGCCGCTTGGGCCGCACCGGCCGTGACGGCCAGTGCTGCTAGGGCAGAGAGAGTGAACTTACGGAACATGATCTCTGTCCTTTCTTATTCGGCCGGCGACGTGACGGTCTTGGTGCCGCCCGTCTTCGAGTAGTGCGCATCGAAGTCTTCCTCGATGGTCGCAGGCTGCGGCAGCGGTTTCTCGATCACGCCGAGGATCGGCAGGATGACCAGGAAGTACGCGAACCAGTAGGTGGCCCCGATCAAAGAGATCGTCGAATACGGCGGTTCTGCCGGCATCGCGCCACACCACATCAGGACGATAAAGTCGATGACCAGCAGGGCGAACCACCACTTGAACATCGGACGATAGCGACCCGAACGCACCGAAGACGTGTCCAGCCAAGGCGTCAGCGCCATGACAGCGATCGCACCGAACATCGCCAGAACACCAAAGAACTTCGCGTCGACGATCCCGCCGGTGATCCAGCTAGAGAACATCACGACCCAGACGTCCGAGGTGAAGGCCCGCAGGATCGCGTAGAAGGGCAGGTAGTACCATTCCGGCACGATGTGTGCAGGCGTCGAAAGCGGGTTCGCTTCGATGTAGTTGTCGGGGTGGCCGAGGTAGTTCGGCATGAACCCAACGATGGCGAAGAAGATCACCAGAACCACGGTCAGGCCAACAAGGTCTTTGATGACGAAGTAGGGCCAGAAGGGCAGGGTGTCTTTTTCAGCTTCTTCCTTGGAGCCGCGACGCACCTCAACACCCGTGGGGTTGTTGTTGCCGGTCGAGTGGAAGGCCCAGATGTGAACGATCACGAGGCCTGCAATCACGAAGGGCAGCAGGTAGTGCAGCGAGAAGAAGCGGTTCAGCGTAGCGTTGTCCACGGCGGGTCCGCCCAGCAGCCAGGTCTGCAGCGCTTCGCCCACGAAGGGGATGGCGCCGAACAGGCCGGTGATCACGGTCGCGCCCCAGAAGGACATCTGACCCCAGGGCAGAACGTAGCCCAGGAAGCCGGTGGCCATCATCAGCAGGTAGATCAGCATCCCGATGATCCAGGTGATCTCACGCGGGGCCTTGTAGGACCCGTAGTACAGACCACGGAAGATGTGGATGTAGACCGCTACAAAGAACAGCGAAGCGCCGTTTGCGTGCAGGTAACGCAGCATAAAGCCGCCGTTCACGTTACGCATGATGTGTTCGACGCTGGCAAAGGCCAGATCGACATGCGGCGTGTAATGCATCACCAGAACAATACCGGTGATGATCTGCAGCGCCAGACAGAACGTCAGAACGATGCCCCAGATCCACATCCAGTTCAGGTTCTTCGGCGTGGGGATCATCAGGGTGTCGTACAGCAAACCGACAACGGGCAGACGAGAGTTGATCCACTTCTCGCCCTTGGTTTTCGGTTCGTAATGATCGTGGGGAATACCGGACATGATTACCCTCCTCAGCCCAGAACGATCTCGGTGCCCTCAAAGCGGGCAACGGGAACAGGCAGGTTTTCAGGTGCGGGGCCCTTACGAATGCGCCCGGCGGTGTCATAGTGCGACCCGTGGCAGGGGCAGAACCAGCCGCCAAAGTCGCCAGCGCCGTCACCCAGAGGCACACAGCCCAGGTGGGTACAAACGCCCATCATCACCAGCCATTCTTCGCTGCCTTCTTCGTTGGCAAGCGCACGGTTGGGATCGGTCGCCGGGGCGCCCTCTTCGATGTTGGGGTTCCGCGCTTCGGGGTCAGGCAGAGTGCTGACGTCCACGTTGTTCGCGGCGTCGATCTCTTCCTGCGTGCGGCGGCGGATGAACACCGGCTTGCCAAGGAATTTGACCGTCAGCTGCGTGCCCGGCTCAAGGCCCGACACATCGACGCGGATCGAGGCAAGCGCCTGAACGTCGGCCGAGGGGTTCATCTGGTTCACTAGCGGCCAGACGGCCGCGCCCGTTGCGACGGCACCTGCACCTGCGGTGGCATAGTAGAGGAAGTCCCTCCTGGTGCCTTCGTGGTCTTCTGCGTGGGACACGAGGTTTGCTCCATCATTCGGCCTGTTGGCCCGGATACGAAAACTGGGGCCGGACCCAATAGGCCCTGCCACTCCGTCGCGGTGTTTAACGGCGGTTTTCCGCGCCGTCCAGCATACAATGGGCTACTTTGTGAGGGGGCGATCATCTGTCGCGCTTGAGCCATCCCCCCACGAGGTGTAGGCAAGGTCAAGCAATTCCCACAAAGACTCGGAATCGATCATGTTGAATAAACTGGTAAAACGCGCCTCTGCCGCCCTTAGCCTTGGGGTCGTTGCGGCCTTCGCGGCCTTTGCAACCCCGGCAAGCGCTGAAATCGAGCTGAGTTTTTATTCCGGCTACCAGACTGCCCCGCACAGCCGGGTGACCGGGACGCGCGGCGCATCCTCGGGTGGCACGGCCTTCAACAACCTGATCGGCTGGCAGGGCAAAAGCTTTGAAATGCCGCCCTATTATGGCTTCCGTGCCACGTGGTGGCAGCCCAACAACCTGGGCTTCGGTCTGGAATTTTCACACAACAAGGTCTACGCGCCCGCCGCGGAAATGCCCGCCGGGTTCACCCGACTGGAATTCACCGACGGTCTTAACCTGCTGACGGCCAACGTCGCAAAACGCTGGCCCGGCAAGCTGGGTGGCGCTGTGACGCCCTACGTGATCGGTGGTCTTGGCGTGGCGATTCCGCATGTCGACGTGACCGAAGGCACCAACCGCACCTATGGCTACCAGTTCACCGGCGCGGCTGCGCGCCTGACGGCGGGTCTGCAGTACCGTCTGACCGACCGCTGGTCTGTCTTTGGCGAATACCAGTTCACATGGTCGCAGAACAAAGCGGACCTGACCGGCGGTGGTAAGCTGAACACCCGGATCTTCACCAACGCCCTGAACGTGGGCGTTGGCTTTACGTTCTAAGGGGCCTCAGGCCTCCGGCGGCTGCGTCGCCTCCATCGAGGGGCGCGCAGACATGTCGGAATACCACTTGGCCAGCGCCGGGGCCTCGGCCCGCCAGTCGCGGTCGGGGTGGCGTAAATCCAGATAGCCAAGCGCACAGGCGACGCCGATCTGCCCGGCGTCGATCGGGCCCGCCAGATGTCCCATCCAGCGATCTTCGATTGCCTTCAGCGCACCGACGGCCTTACCCCACTGCGCCTCGATCCAGTCTTCAAAGACCTTCTCTTCGGGGCGCACGCGCCGTTCGTAAACCATCAACACCGCAGCCTCCATCAGACCATCGGCGGTCGCCTCCAGCGTCAGCACGTCCCAGATGCGCGCCTCCGGATACAGCGGGCCATCGGCGATACCGTTCAGGAACCGCGTGATCACCCGGCTGTCATAGATCGCAGGCCCATCGTCGCGCACCAGACAGGGCAGCTTGCCCAAGGGGTTCGCAGCCTTCAGCGCCGCATCGGTTGCCACAGGCGTCGTCGCGGTGGCCACCAGCTCGACCTGATCGACCAGCCCCAACTCGTGCACAGTCACCATGACCTTGCGGACGAAGGGCGATGCCGGTGAATGGAATAATTTCATGTGTCTCTCCCTGTTTGCGCGAAGCTTATGAAGCCGCCGAAGCAGTGTCCACTAGGCTTGAATGGGCTTGGCAGCCCGCATCAAAGCCGCCAACGCGCCAGTCTCAGCCCCCAGCCCTGCAGCCTCCATCCCATTGGCGGCCGACAGACGGGCTGCCTCAGGCTTGTGCTGGGCCAGCTTCCACGTGCCATCCACGTCTTCGATATGAAAGACAAAGGGCAGGATGATCCGCATCAGCCGCGCCAGCGCATCAGGCTCCACCTTATCGATTTTCCACACGGGCTTGGGGGCCAGCCGTTCTTCGAACTGATCAGACAGCTTTTCCAACGTGGCGCGCAGGTCCGATTCGGGCAAAGGCTCCAGCCGTCCCGTCAGATGGACCGATACATAGTTCCACGTCGGCACCTGATCTTCGATCCCATACCAATCGGGCGAGATATAGCCATGCGGCCCCTGCACAGCCAATCGCGCCACAGCCCCCGCCTTGGCCGCCCGCGCCACAGGATTGGACCGCATCAGGTGCAATTCCACCCGGTCGCCGTCCAACACGTAAGGCACATGCGCCATATGCGGCGCGCCCGCAGGGTCCGAGACGGCTAGAATGCCGAACCCGACCTCTGCCGCGTAATCCAGACACTCTTGACGGGTGCCTGTGTGATACATGGGATTAGGATGCACGACCCGCCCCTTTCAGCTTGATACAAATATCCCCGCCGGAGGCGTCCGACGGGTCAGCAGAAGATTAGCAGGGGCAGGGGCGTCACGTCGCCCCAAGACATTACGCGAACAATGACTTTCCGTCATGCGAGGTAATCCGCGCGGTGATGATCTGCCCCTCGGGCACATCGCGATCAAAGTGCACTTCGGCAAATTGCTCGGTCCGGCCCATGCGGGGGCCTTCCATAAGGATCGTCTGATCGGTGCCCACCTTCGCCGCCAGATGCGCCGTGACCTGAACCTCGCCCGCCGCCCGCAACTGCGCCGCCCGCGCCTTGATCGCCGGTCCGCGGACCTGAGGCATCTTGGCCGCCGGGGTGCCGGGGCGGGGCGAATAGGGGAAGACGTGCAACCAGGTCAGGTCACATTCTTCGACCAGCTTCAGCGAATTGGCGAACATCTGATCCGTTTCGGTCGGGAAACCGGCGATGATATCCGCGCCATAGGTCATATCGGGCCGCAACTTGCGCGCCTCTTCACAGAACCGGATGGCATCATCGCGCAGGTGACGCCGCTTCATCCGCTTCAGGATCATGTCGTCGCCCGCCTGCAGCGAGAGGTGCAGATGGGGCATCAGCCGCGGTTCGGTGGCGATACATTCCATCAGCGCGGGATCCGCCTCGATCGAATCGATGGACGAGATTCGCAGACGTGGCAAATCCGGCACCAGCCTCAGGATTCGCCGCACCAGATCGCCCAAGGGCGGCTGCCCCGGCAGATCGTCGCCCCAGGACGTCAGATCGACGCCCGTCAGCACGACCTCGTTAAACCCGCGATCCACCAGACGCTTGATCTGATCCACGACGACGCCCGCAGGCACGGACCGGGAATTCCCCCGGCCATAGGGGATGATGCAGAACGTACAGCGATGGTCACAGCCGTTCTGGACCTGCACATAGGCCCGATGCCGCCCGAAGCCGTCGATCAGATGCCCGGCGGTTTCCGTGACCGACATGATGTCATCGACGATCACCCGTTCGGTCTGGCCAATCAGGTCAGGCGCAAAGCCCTTCCACGTTTCCGCCTGCATCTTTTCGGAATTGCCAACGACATGATCGACCTCGGCCATGGCGGCGAAGGTCTCGGGTTCGGTCTGCGCGGCGCAGCCTGTGACGATGATCCGGGCCTCGGGGTTGTCACGGCGCAGCTTGCGGATGTCCTGCCGGGCCTTGCGCACGGCCTCTGCCGTCACGGCGCAGGTGTTCACCACCACGGCGTTTTCCACGCCCGCAGCCTCGGCGAGTTCTTTCATGGCTTCGGTTTCGTAGGCGTTCAACCGGCAGCCGAAGGTTTCAAAGATGGGGGGCGTTTTCATGGGGCCACGCCCAGAAAGGCTGGTGTCAGCGTGGCATCGAACACATGCGCCACCGGCCCGGTCATCCAGACCCCATCGTCGCGCCAGTCAAGTTCCAGCCAGCCGCCGTCCACTTCCATGCGGATGTGGCGTTCGGTCAGCCCGCGCTGCGCCCCGGCCACGGCCACGGCACAAGCTCCCGACCCGCAGGCAAGGGTGATTCCCGTGCCGCGTTCCCAGACCCGCATCCGGACCTCGTCGCGCGACCGAACCTCGACGAACTCCACGTTGGTTGCCTGCGGGAACATGGGATCATGTTCCACAGCCGCGCCCCGCGCCGCCACGTCGACCGACGCGATATCATCGACAAAGAACACCGCATGAGGGTTGCCCATCCCCACCGCCACCGGATCGCCGTCCAGCGGCAGGTGCTGCAGGTCCACATCGCGCGCCACAGGCACCTGATCCCATTGCAGTACAGGCGCGCCAAGGTTCACCCAGACCGCATCGCCGCGCATCTCGCCCTGCAAAACGCCGCGGGTCGTGCGGATCGTCACCGACTCTCGCCCCGTCTCGGCCATCCACAGCGCCGCCACACAGCGCGTTGCGTTGCCACACGCCCCGGCGCGGCTGCCGTCAGAGTTCCAGAAGTCCAGACAGATGTCCGTGCCGTCGCCATCGCGAATCTCGGCCAACTGGTCGAATCCCACGCCGCGATGCCGATCCCCGACCATCCGCGCCAAATCAGGCGTGCAGACAGGGGCCATGCCCCGACTGTCGAGGATGACAAAATCATTACCTGCACCATGCATCTTGCGAAACGGCAGGCCTTCGGATGGGATCGCGCGTGTCTCCATGCGCCCGCATATAAAGCGCATGAGGCGCATAGAAAAGGGACCCGCGCGGCAAGCCGGTTATGCCCTCACGACAATATCGGACAATTTCCCAAATGTTTTGTCCAAAACGGGGTTGACCGTCTGGCGGGTCATATCTAATAGGGCGGCTCTAGTGGGCCGTTAGCTCAGTTGGTAGAGCAACTGACTTTTAATCAGTGGGTCGAAGGTTCGAATCCTTCACGGCTCACCACTGAACACCCTGAATTGTTTGGGGTTTTTGTGTTCATTCTGTTTTTTCGCGATGCGTCAGGTTCTCCTTGGGGGACACATGGGGGACAATGTGGCATCGAATCTGTCTTTGCCGGGCGATGCATTCAGGGGATTCATTTGTGCTGCGCTACATGATAGAGGTCCCATCGGAGGCTTGCCATGCTGATCGCAACGACGGAATTCCCGCAGTCTCAGGCGATTGCTGACTACTTGCTCGCTGAGAGCAGGGAGCGCGGTGAGCTCTTGACGCCTTTGAAGCTACAAAAACTGCTCTTTTACTCGGATGCTTGGCATATGGCGCTTTACGACCAAGAAGCGACGAACGAGCGATTCCAGGCTTGGGTTCATGGCCCGGTGGCCTTGTCTCAGTATCACCGGTTCAAGGATTTCCGGTGGCGACCTATCACTGAGGAAATTGACAGGCCCGAACTTGAGGGCCGAATGGCTCAACATTTGAACGAAATAATCGATGTCTTCGGAAGTGAGAGTGCGACGGCTCTGGAGATCATGACGCATCAAGAAGCCCCTTGGCAGGCGGCTCGCGGTGGAATTCCAGACAACGAGCCCTGCAACAACTACATCGACAAAGGCCTGACAAGGGATTTCTATGGCGCCCTCGCGCAAGAAAATAGCGAAGGTTAAGCCTAAACGTGGATCTCCCAGTGGAATTCGCGCCGCGTCGAACGACGATGCTGTTTTAACGTTCTCGTTTAGCTTATTTGACCATACCGACGAAGGTGCTTGCCCGCCCAATTTTGGGGACGGATATACGCAAGCTCTCATGAGGCGTTTGAAGGACTTGTCCTCTTGGCGTGTTTCTGAGTTCACGGGTAGCCGAAGCCGTTCAATCCGAAGCCACCAGGTCGACTGGTCCGATACCACCCGGCCAGATGGCTTTCAGCACTTGAACGAACAGTTCGATGCCCATCCTGCTTGGCAATTCGCGATCAGTGCAAACGAGCACGGAAGGGTTCACGGGTTGCTGATCGGCAATTGCTTTCACGTTGTATGGCTTGACTGCAACCACGTGGTGTATTCGTAGCCTTCGGACCATGTGTCCGTCGCCCTCGCGTCAGGTGCGAACCAATCGGATCAGAGGCTCGAACGCGTAAAGGGCCGCTCTCTGGCCGGAAGCACTTTCCAATTCCACCAACAACCCAGCCTCCGCCAGCGCCCGAGAGATTCGGATCGCGGTGCTTGTTGGAATGCCGCTTCGACCAGTGAACCTGTTGTTGCGAAAGACAGGATTTTTGAAGATGTAGTCCTGCGCAGTCATGGCCCACTGAGAGTTTGTTGTGTCCCTGAATACCGTTTTCATGTCTTCATAGAGCTGAGAAATTGCCTTGGCAGTCTCCAGATTGCGCTTGGCTTGCTCAGTTAGGGCGATGAGGAAAAATTCACACCAGCCGGTCCAATCACCACTCAAAGAGACTTGGCGCATGCGCTCGATATATTGATCTTTCTCCTCCTCCAGAAAGGCACTGATGTAGAAGTGGGGCTCGGCAATGAGGCCCTTTGACCATAGAGAGAGCGTGATGATCATTCTGCCGATCCGGCCGTTGCCGTCGTTGAACGGGTGGAGTGCTTCAAATTCGACATGTGAAAGCGCAATGCTCAGCAACGGCGGGAACTCGTCGCCGTTCGCAAAGTTGATAAGCCTCTCCATGGCGGGCTGGAGTTGTTCAGGAGAAATCGGTGTGAACGACACCTCCCTCCTTCTGTCGTCACCGATGTAGTTCTGCTCCTTCTTGTATTCGCCTGGGTCTTTGTTCGCGCCTCTACCGAAGCTAAGCAGATGTCGGTGGGCCGACTTAATGAGGAACTCGCTTAGGGGGTGACCATCCCTCATGCTGGACTGGGCCCTTCGCAGCGCTGAGCCATATAGCGCCACTTCAACGGTATCTCGGCGTGCTTCTGTCGGGGCCCCATCTTCATGATCGGCTTCGTATCGAAACACTTCATCGACAGTTGAGATGGTTCCTTCCATCCTCGACGATACGACCGCTTCCTGCCCCCTTAGAGACGTGAGAAGTATGTCGCTGTTGTGGAGGGCTTGTAAGGTTTGATCGTATCTGGCCAAAGCTTCGCGAGCATCCCCCATGGCCGAAAACAGTCTTTGATAGTCCAGTTGTTCTGGAGGGAACTTGCCGTAGTGATAATCTACGTTGTCGTCGAAGCTGTAGCGGTCGATAGGCTGTCGCATACGAAATCTCGGTTAGGTGCTCAGATAAGCCGTTTGGTGGCAGTCGGTGCCGTTTGTGACTCACGCATGACTCACAAATTATCTTGTCGATCATGTTTTGCCGTATGTGAGTGACAAGGGGTTTAGCTTACAATCGACTGCAAGCAAAGCGCGTTGTTGATTTGGAACTGTGAAATATGGCGGTCAAATGCATCAAGCCTCTGAAATCATTGCTGTGAACTTGATAGAACGAGCTTTGGGTCTCGAGGAAACGACCTCACATCAAACCAAGTGAAGCTGGTGCCGTCGAAGTTCTCTTGGGTGCCATATCTGATGTCCGCTCGCCGGATCAGAGCAGCGCGAAACGCTCGAAGATCCAGAAGCCACCACTTCGCAAGCCGCCCGTATTCGTCTGCGTGGCCGTAGAACATCCAGTCGCCGTAGCCGTTGACCACCTTGTTCAGTTCGGTGGGTGCGCCAGATGGTAGGCCTGAGCGGATCGTGAAGTCGTAGGGGTAGCGATCCGCATAGCCGGGACGTCTGATGCGCACGGCAATGCGCTGAGGTGCTGCGTCGAGGGTCACGAGGTCCGTCGCCTCGTGCCAATCCATGGCATCCGGAGCAACGGATATCACGTGCTGCGCGATGATCTGTTTCACCTGGGGCAGGAAGCCGTCTGACCACTGGCGATTGACGTCATAGTGGAAAGTCATGTGTGAAATTTCTTGGGGCTGAAGGGGTGGGAAAAAGACGGCCCGCGAAATTTCGGACCGTCCGGTTCAGTTCGTGTCAGGCTTTCAGTCTTCACCTCCTTTCGCGGCCAAAAGGTCCTTTTCGAGGTGTTCGACGAGGTCGATAAGTTCACCTGCCATATCGGACGCCATCTTCAGAACCTGATCGATCCCGCGCCGGTAATGTTGAACTGATGACGTCTCGTTGTCGTGGGCAAAGAGGCACACGTCGATCAGGGCACCTACGCGGTAGGCAAGCGAACTCGCTTGATCGTGTTCGCCGGAGAGCTGGGCATTCATGCTCGGCCCTCCCCTTGGGCGATGATCGCGCCCGCCAGCTGTTCGGCCCACTCCACGCCATGCTTGTTGAGCGCCTTGTAGAAGGGATCGACGGTGGACCACGCCTGAAGGGCCTGCGCCTTGATGACAACGCCTTCCATCGTGGCCGCTTCTGCCCCCATTACCTTTGAAACGTGATCGCTGAATGCCTCGTATGCGGCCTCCTGCCGGTCTCTGGCGGGACGGTAGCCGGACTGCTGCTTGAGCCGTTCAATCTCGGCGACGTAGGTCCGCGATAAGGGAAGGGCTTCTTCGGAGCGCTTGAGCCATTCTTGCTCGAATTTCAGGCCGCGCTTGCTCTTGGTCTTCATGATGTGAGCGATGCGGACTTTGTGACGCTGGATTTGGGCTTCGAAATATTCGGGCGTGCCATAGCTCCACATCTGTTCGAAGTTCCCGCGTTCGTCGACCGCGCGACGAATGCCTGCGCCTGTCACGTCGCGCTCCTCCAGGCAGCCATGTCCGAACGATAGGATCGGCTCGGGAGCGAGGGGCCACTCCTGCCGCACGTCCTTCGCAATCCGGCGAGCTTCGGCCCTGGTTTCCTCGTAGTTGCGTTGCAGGGTGAGGGTCGCATTTCCGAGAGCGATCAGCTCGGGATTTTCCGGGATAAGCCTCTCGGCCGCTGGCGCTCCAGCAGCTGCGGCGGTGCTGGCTGCGGCGAGACCAAGCAGCATTTGGCGACGGGTATTGAGGAAATTCATTGCAGTTCTCCGATTCAGGGTAGAGGGTGTCTGGGCAGGTCAGCCAGCCACTGCGCTGGCGAACCAATTGAACCTGACGCTTGGGCGGAGGTGAACGAGCCGATAGTCTTCAGTGATGGCGCTCGCCCAGATGCTGTCGGGACGAATTTCACCGTCGACTGCGGTGAAGCTGAACCCCTTAACCATGGCCCCTTCGGGTGCGCTTTCACGTAAAAGGTCCATGATTGCACGGGCGTGGGCAACGATTGCCGCTTCAGTTTTTACATCTTGCCGAATGCTCGCCGAAGCCGGACTTGCAGCGGCAGCCAAAGCGCTCAGGGGTGCACCCTGAACAAAGGTGCGTCGAGTGATGTTCGTCATAGCTTTTGCTCCATTTGAAGGTGATTGATCACGCGGTGAACAGATGAACATGCCCGCCGACCGCGATGCGGGTGATCGTGGCGAGGTTCACGGAGCGGGGGGCCTTGTTCTCTGCATCCCATACCGGCAACAGATTTGGATGCCGGACCGCGCGGGTTTCTGCGGCTTTCCGGCCTGCCTCCGTCGCTTCGTCACCTTTGACATGGAACTTCAGAGCGGCGGGCTGGACCTTCATGACCCGTTCGGAGCCGTCCTTCTTGATGAAGGTGACGGCGCAAATGCGGCCATTCGAAGAGGCGATCAATTCGCGCTTTTCCTTGTAGTCCACTTCAGCTGCTGCGGCTTCACGCGCGTCTGCGGCCCGGAGCGCATTCCGCAGTTCATCCATGCGAGCCATTCCAGCATGACCCAGTGTGTCGCGATTTTCCATGTCCGTCAGTTCCGCCCTGATCGATGCCGCCGACCGCTCCGCAAGCTGACGCTGCTTGGCCTCCCTTTCCGCGACCAGACGAGCAGCACGCACCTTTTCCTTCGCCGTCCACCACACAGACTTCAGTGCGCGTGAGAGAAGGCCTCCAAGCGTCTCACCGTTCCCCAGGAACCGGCGAACAATCTTCCAAGCCTCAGTCATGATTTCACTGCGGTCATAGGTCATGGCGTCCATCTCATGTTTGCGTTTAGCTCTGATATGAACTAATTTGGGTCATGAGTGGCCCAATGTCAACCATATTGGATCACATAAGAGCCAAAATAGGTCATATTCATTGATTACAGGCGCACAAATCAGGATGGCCCGGGGTTATGCCAAGCTTTCCGTGAAGGAACTGGCTGACGTCTCGGGCGTGGCAGCATCGACGATCAAGCGAATGGAGGCGGTCGAGGGTGTTCCAGCGTCCTCGGGATCGAACCTCGAAAAGGTTCAGAAAGCCTTGGAGGGTCAGGGTGTCCAGTTCCTGGACCCCGGGGACGCTGCCTGTGGCGTTGGAATTTCTGTTTCGGGCGGAGAATAGGGTGCTGCGCTGGCTCAGAAGTTTATTCGGGCCAAAGCCGAGCGTTGATGCGGTGACTATTGCCAACGCTTACGACACCTTTGTTCTGGGCGCCGGCCCTGCCGCAGGGACTGAAGGCCACATCGGCTCCGAGCAACTGGCAATTCCCGCCAGCAAGATTTCCGACTTCGTGGTCAAGCGTATCTACATGCACGAAGCGTTCCTGTTTGCGGCGTTCAGCATAGTGGAACATCAATGCGACGCGGACGTCGAGGCTGCTCCACCGTTCACGACCCAAATAGCAGCTAAGCTGCGCTCTGAATGGACGGAGCGGGAAGGCGAGATACTGAGCGCCGAAGAAATTGGAGAGCGGTGTTTTGGGGTCGTCGATCGACTGGTAAATGATCCTGTCGGATGGAGCCGCGCTTGGCTAAGCGAGTTCTATCCAGAGCCTGGATGCCTTGCGGAGCACGCAGAGGGATGGGCTAAGCAGTGCACCAAAGAATTCTTGGCCATTAAACGGGTTGCAGCTGATCAATTCGGATAGCGCTATCGGCTGCCAGTCATTGCTCAGACCTCGGATGGCGGTCGATTGGGACTGTTCGTGTTGGCTTCAAAATTTGCCACATCCTCATTGCGATACCCTGTGCGGCCCGGTTAAGCCTGTAGAGACAGCCAACAGTGCCAGAGGTTTAGACCTTGAAGAAATTGATGATAGCGCTTCCTTTGGTGGTATTGCCGGTCTCCACTGACGCCTTCACCGTCCAACAAATCATGCCCAAATGTCAGAAAGCGCAAGGCGAAAATTTCGACATTGACGCAACATTTTGTCTGGGCATGGTTTCCGGTATCGGGCACCTCGCCAACCAGAACTGTGCCAGCGCCAAGGGTGACTGGGTGCCTTATCCTGACTATGCAGCCGACACAAAAAATGTCCCTCTTGGCGCGTGGGTGCAAACCTTCCTCAACTGGGCTCAGGAGCATCCGGAGAACTGGGGATGGCAAGCAGAAGAAGGGATCATCATGTCGCTCAGCGAAAAGTTCCCTTGCCTTTCAGAATGATCGTGCTCGACGTATAGATCGTCCGTTTTTTTGGTTCAAAAGTGCCTCAGGCACACCAATTTGCCCGATATCCCGGATACCATTTACGGGCATAGCCTTCCGAGATCATGCGAGCGCCAGCGGTAGAGCCATCCGGCAACCTAACTGCAACGAGTTTTCGTCCGAACTTGTCGCGCACACCGCTATCCTCGATCCGCAAACCCGGCGTTTGAACCAGTTCCTTCATTCTACTGGTCGCCGCGCGTCCCAATTCAAGCTCCGCCTGACACTTCGGTCTGTAGGTCTCAGGAGTATCGAAGCCAGCCACGTTTGGGGCTCCGTCGCCAAGAAGGCGGAGACGCTCCCCGTCGCATTTCAAGGTGTCGCCGTCGATGACTGCGAGCGATAAGCAGGTGAGCAATACAAGCATGATGGATTCAGTGACAATGAACGCGGCCGGTAGCCTTTTCCATGTGGCAGCACTGCCCAAGAGGCGATGATTTGCGGCAACCTCCGCCATGCGCTGATGCGCTTACGGTCAAAAGCGGGAGAGCCAGTCCCATTGAAAGCATGCATACGATAAAGGACTTCATTTCCCGCTCCTCCACAATTGTTAACGAAGATTACCGGCGTCGGCGCAACTCGCAAGCGTCAAAGTGGAAACAGCCCTTCCAATAACTCGGTGTGTCCCCCATCTTTAGGTCGGACACGGTGATCAGTTTCGGAGCGACGATGATGTTTGTGGACTTGGACGAGATTGCACTGGTTGACCCTTCGCAAGCGGATAAGGGGTCATTGCTGATTGGCGACGCGTTCTATAGCCGCTCGCCGATGTTTCTGTTCTCATTTGAAAATGAAATCCTTGGTTTCGAACTGGCAGCACCGGAGGGCGGCGATGGCGGTTTTCGCCCGGACAAGATTGGGCGAGGGTCACGTCGATATCTATTGGCCAAAAAGTTCATGCTCGAAGTCGATGTCTCCGACGCGTCCCGAGTGAGCCCAACTCGGGCGGATATCCTCCCGGGGCAAGTTGTTTTGTCTGAAGCCGGTCCTTGCTTCGCAGTGCGAACCCGGAACCATTCCACGATGTTCGTCAGTGCTGCCGGTGAATTGGCTTTCGACATCGACGACTCGAGAGTTGTCGGCTTTTCGCGATGGCGACTGACTATTCCCGGCGTTGGAGACGAGCGCCATGTGATTTACGAAGCGGGGTCACCGGATGCATGACGAAAAAGAAGACTACGCGGACACCCTGGGCGACAGCCACTCTGACGGCTCGCATGGCGGGGCGGAATATTGGCCATACATCTGGGCTATCGTGATCATATTGGGGGCCGGGCTTTCCGGTCTGATATAATGGACGCCTTTGCCAGCATGCTGGGGTCGCCATTATCCACCGTTAAAAAACGGTCGCCCTACACTTGCGGCCGCTATCTCCCGCTATCAAGCGGCCGCCAAGACACCCGTCATTCTGATCGATAGCCCATCAAGCCACCGATTGTTCCGGACGCGCCTGCTGTAGTGGCAAGCGGGTTTGCGCGCCCAAGCAATGCCTCGATAATCCTTCTCTTGTGATCGTCCATGCCAGCCATCCGGCGGACACCTTCGGCTTGTGACCTGATCATCGCGTTCGCGACAGCTTTGGACCCGAGGCCGACAGCGGGAATGGCGGCGGCAGCCGGACCGGTGGCATAAGCAGCTCCGCCCGTCAGCATCGCCCCGAAAATTGAGTTGGGGGCCATCAGACTGCCCAGCGACTTTAGAGATTTGACCGTAGCAGTGCCCCGGGCGATTTTCCCCATCGCGTCACGCTCGGCCTGGCTAAAGCCGCGCATGCGACGCGGGTTGCGAAGGAGCGCCCGAAATTTCGTCTGCAACGCCTGCTCGAAGTTCGGGCTATTCGATGCGTCCTCGATAATGGCCTCGACCGCCTCCATGCGGCGCATCCTGGACCATACTTCCCGGGCTTGCTTGAGTGGTGCAGAAGCATCGCCCATGCCGTCCACCGCGTCGTCAATTTTGTCGATGACCATCGACGCCAGACGGCGCTCGTCCGGCTCAAGGGAACTTGCCGCATTGCCAGCCATCCGCCGCAGTTGCTCCAACCTCTGCAATGGCTGGTCGGTTGCGGCCATGTGATCGATTTCGCCAAGCACAACGGAAAGCTTCGGGTGGAGGCGAGGGTGATAGCCCGCATCTTTGAGGGCGGAAGAAGTTCCGTCTCGCAGTTGAGCCATGCCCGACCTTGGCAAAGCCGCTCCAGAACGCTCAGCAGCCGCGTAGAGGCCTTTGGCTTCGTCTCTTAGGCTGTCGAGCGTCGGAATGGCCTCTCTGAGCTCTGGACGGCGGCTCAGGGCGCGTGAGGCCCTGTTGAAGCCCTGACCCACCGCTGAGAGCGTTCCACCGGCCGCCAGACCGATTGCGCCGTCCCTCGCTGCGCCTTGAAGACGACCTTCAGCTGTCTCCCCTTCCATTGCCCCGCCGACAGCTCCGGCCCCGGCTCCTGCGATCGCACCGCGAAGAATGCGACCGATCCCCGAGTTCGCGGCGTTCACGAAACCGGCTGCGCCCTTGCCCGGGCCAATCAATGCGCCCGAGATATCCGCGCCAATGGAGAGATACGGATTTTCGCGTTCGACCTGAGCTTCCTGCCGCCGATAGTGGTCGCGCCGGTCTTCATAGCTCCCTCGTCCGACTGCCGCGTCGAATGCGGCTCCGGCTTCATCACCAATAACGCCCATCGTCATGCTTTCGCCGGCCTTATTGAGAAGCGAGCCAAGTTTTTCTCCCGGAGACATAACTCCGTCATCGACCCCGATTACATTGTCTTTCAGGCGCCCGAGCAGGCTCATATTCGGCGCGGGAGTGGGTATGGCTGGCGCGGGGGGGCGATACCCATACTTCTCGAGGACCGCTCGCTTCTCCGGGGTCAATTCTCGTGAAACCTTGGGCTGATACTTGTCCAGGATAGCCCGCTGTTCAGGTGTAAGCTCAGACGGATCGCGTTGCTGTAGCGCACGAAGTGCAAGGTCTTTTGCTTCATCTACTCGGCCAGCGCCGACAAGTTCACGCGCTTTCGTCATTGCATCTTCGTAGCTTGAAGACCCGCCGCCCTGCGGTGCCCCACCGTGTTGGGCCCAGTATTCTTTTGTGGCATTTGCCGCCGCATCTGGTCTGGTTGCTTGAGCTTCGTAGGAGCGCCCGTTCTGTCCTTGGACTTCGTAGGCCTGCATCTCCCCTTGGCGGGCCATATCCTGCCGGAACTGAAGCTGCTGCTGCTGAAGCCGGAGGCGTCGCTGATCGTCAGTCTCGAATGTGTTCGCCATCTTGGTATCCTCACCAAAGTCCAGGGGTGCGATTCCTGTTGCGAAGCAGTGCCTCGGCAATTGCCCGCGTCGGATTTTTTTCAACCGCTGGAAGTGGGGCAGAGGGTTTAGCATGTTGCATTTCAGGTTGTCCCGCGCCACCAAGCAGATTGCCCATGACTGACATCATACCGCCACCGCGGAACCGCCCACCGGACGCGCCAGGGCCTCCTCCGTCGAACATGTCCGCAAAGGAGGTGTATCCAGTTGGTCGGCTATGCCCGTTTTGTTTGCCACTCCAGCTGCTTTGAAAATTCATTTCATCCAGGATGTTGTTTCCAAAGCGCGCTATTGGGCCGCCTGTATAGCGATTACCCGACCTACCGGGACCTCCTCCGTCGAACATGTCGGCCCAGTTGAAAAAGCTGCTCATTGGTATTCCTTTCGGTTTGGTTTGGCTTTCAGGTTTGACAAATGCTTCTCACAGCGCCCGGAGAAGCCTTCGCAGGTTTCGCCGTCTTCAGCGCTGAGCTGCACGGCGTGACCAACAAAATAGGCGTAGGCTGGATAGGAGTTGCCGCCGGGTGCAACGATTGCGCGGACAATGATTATCTCCGGTCCGGCGGTCGGCGTCGTATGGCCCTCCAGCTTAGCGAGACGGTTTTGCAAGCTCATTGTGCGGTCTCCATTTGGGCTTCGTTGTTTGGGCGTGCGATGGTGCGAACGCGACAGCGGAAATCTTCTGGATCTTCGTTCGGCTGAGATTCCAGAAAGGTCGACTGACCGGGGCCGAAGAACACCGTCGCGCGACAGTGCGAGCTCTCTGCGCTGCCGTCCTTTGCCTCATAGACAGTTTGAAAAATCACGATGTCCGGCTCACGATCCTGGCCGGTCTTCCGTTCGGCAGCTGAGAGGCGCGTCTTGAGGCTCATGTCTGCTCCTCCGCTGCCTGAAGGGTATTCTCTGGTTCAACTACGCGAACCATAATCGGGGGCCTGTTATCATCCGGCCCACCACCGTCGGAAGCGATCACGACCCGGATAGAGATTTCGTCGGTAGCGCTACGGGTTTCGAGCCGGGAAAGTCGTTGCCTCATTTGCATAGCTGTTCCTCCAGCTTAGCGAGACGTGCTTCCAGTTCGACGGTTTCGAGTGTCTTCCGGTATGTCTCGACCAATGCCATGACGCTTGCGGCCTCCATGGGCGACAGCGAGCCTTCTGAAACAGCTTTGAGGATTGCTTCTGCCGCGATTGCGGCATCCGTCGCGCAGGCCATCGGCGGGAGCGAGAATTCAACAGGAGTATCCTTCCGCGCTGGCGCAATCCGTTCCATGCAGAGGCGCAACGCAACGCTATCGCCCTCCAGAGCCATATCGATGGCTTTGCGGGTCAGCTGTTCAGCTTCGCCACCAAGGAGCTCTTCAACGGCACGGGTGACTTTGTGCCGGGCACCAGCAGGCCGACCAGGATTGCCGGACGAGAAGGTCCCGTCAGCGTTTCGACCCGTTGTGCTACCGTTGTTTCGGTTGGTCATGCAGCCCCCCTTTGGCTGGCGTGCACCCCGCCGCCGAGGGCGGGTGCAACGCAGGGGGTATATAGGGGGTGTCTCTCCCCCCCGTTGCACGGGCGTTGACCGGGCGTTGCCCCTATCGTTGCACCCCCCGTTGAACCGGCGTTGCCCCGGCGTTGCACCCTGTCTTTAGTCATCGTGCTGCTCCGTCTTTCTGGCGATATGGTTGCGTGCTTTGGCACCCTTGCCGTGAGTGGCGACGGTAATCGCGCCGCGCTGGAAAAGCCGCTCCATGGCCATCTTGAAGGCCCGCTTGTTCATGCCCTCAGCGTTGGGGTGGCCTTGGAAAACGGTGGGCGCGAACGTGCTGGAAGGGCTGGCTGATACAAAACGGCCTTGAACCGTGTAGTCGTCCAGCAGACGGAGAAAGACCCGTTCGGCCTTGGCATCCGCCGCCATGCGGTCGAGGGTGCCACCGTGCGACGTGTCGGTGACGAATACGCCCTCTTTCCAACGAAGCTTCAGCACCAGACCGGTCGGCCCGTAGTTCGCCTTCATGACTTCGAGTTCGCGGGCATCCGGATCGATTTCCTCACCGTCCGCCCTGAGCCGCCGGAAATACAGACGGGACCGCACCGAGTTATTCCAGCCTGTGGAGCCGGAGCTCCCCGAGCCGTTGGCCATGCCTGAGAGCGATGGATGCGCCAGCAGGGGGATAGTGGTCTCATGCTTGAGCGCGAGGCCCTTCAGGATACCGATGAATTGGCGTGCCTGGGCGCGGTTGTTCTCGTCACCTCCGAACAGGTCGGCCAGCGTGTCGAACACCACCAGCGCCGGTCTGTGGCGGCCGATCCAATGGTCCATGATCTGGAACAGGGGCGTTTCATGCAGAATGTTCGTCTTGCCATCAGGAACGGCAAGCAGTGCGTCCTTTCCTGCCAGACTGCGGAAGACGAGTTTCTTGAGGTCAGCGAACCTGATGCTTTCGGCTGAAATGATGTCATCCAGCCGCCGGTGCAGTTCCTTCTTGTCGTCCTCGGCGCTGATGAACAGCACTTTGCCGCTCTTGCACTCTTGGCCCAGCCAACGCTGTCCCAGAGCCGTGGAAACGGCCAACTGAAGCGCGATCAAACTCTTTCCTGTCCCGCCATCGCCATTGAGGATCGTAACCGTTCCGGCCGGGATGATGTCCGGCACATGCCATTCGCGGGGCGGGACCGGAACGCCTTCCAGTGAGGCAGCAAAGATGAATTCGTCATCATCGGTTTCCGGATCGAAGGGCTTCGCAACAGTCGGGCCGCTTTCCTCGCGCTGAACCGGATCACGGGGATTCTGCATGCCAGCCGACAGACCGCTTTCTACGGTCGCAGAAGCCTCCTGTTCCATCAGTCCGATGGCCTGGGCGGCTCCCATCAGACGGCCCCGCACCTGGCCTTCATCGAGCCGACCTGACCCGACAATCTGCCCGAGGCGGAAGGCCACCGTGTTCAGGGTGTCATTCCTTTGGCCTTCTGGTGCAGCCATGAGCTTACCAAGTTCGCCAGCGAGGGCGGCATCAGCCCATGCCGATTGGCTGCCTACATCGAGGCGGAAGACATTCGATGTCATCTTCGGTGCCGTCAGGAGATTGCGGACCGATTGGGGCAGAGCGGGCAGGGCTGCCCTGTCCAGATTACCGGTGACGACCTGATAACTCTGAGACCCGGATTGAGAGCCCGGAGCGATGACATAGCCACCGTCGCCCCGGGTATCGATGCCGTTACCGAGGCGCTTGGCGGAGTTTCCAAAGCCTTCGCCGGGGTGCTGGAAGTAGATATGCCTGCCGCCACTCGGGGTGCAGACGCTCAAACCTTCGACCATGAGGTCAGCCAGTCCGAGGGCGCTTAGCGTGGTTTCGCCAACTGCTTCGCCTGTCTTCTTGTCCACATCGAGGTCGATCACGTAGAGGCCGGACTTTGGACCGGTCGGCAACCCGATCATGGCACCGGGATGCTGCCGCCACATGCTTTCGACTTTGGTCGCGTCTGTGGTCGCTTCCTCGGTCCACTTCACCAGAGGGCGCTTGTCCTGGCCGCATGGGAATACCGGGAACCCCTTCGCCGCGAGGTCCAAGGCGGCATCCACCGGTCGTGAGGCTTGAAGGATTTGCTCAGACATGGGCAACCTCCCGCCGGAGTGGGACGATTTCCGCAGTGGTCAGTTTGTGGTGATGGTCCTCCGCCCATTGCTGGGCGAAGGTGATGGCTTCGGGACGGGTCCAATAGGTGCCGATGATCTGGCCGCTGTCGCGGCTCTCCGACCATTGGTAGACCTGATAGACGGTCGCGAAAAAGCGCGGGATAAGCTCCAACCCGCGTGCTTCCACGACATCCACCCAACCGGTCTGAGGGAAGGCATTATCGTTCATGCGTCCTCCTGCTGAGCTTCGATGGATTTCAGTGCCGCCGATACCTGCGGGAGAAGCTCAACACGGAACGCGAGCCCCTTCTTGCTGGGGCGCATGTCGCCGTCGTCAGCTTCGAACCAGACACGAAGGCTGACCAGTTGGTGCCCTTGGTATTCGTTGACGCTGACACGGATTTCCTCGCGACTGTTCTTGGTGATGATCACGGGCGCACTCATTGGCGGGCCTCCCCGTAGATCAGGAAAGCGATCAGCGCCGCTTTGTGCTCCGGAAGGGCGTGGCGGGTGCGAAGACGCGCTATCTGAAGGTTCCGCATCATGCCGCCTCCAGTGCCGACAGCCGGGCAACACGGCTCTTCAGGAAATAGACGCCATAGGTTCCGGCACCCGTTTCGGTGTCGCCGGGATAGAACTCGGTGTGGACCTCAAGGCCGTTCTCGCGCTTCAGCACATGGACCATGTCTGAAAGGCGCACGGGCGAGGCACAGTAGACCGGACCTTTCAGAAGGAGCTCCAGGACCTGACGACGCCGGTTCGCAAGGATGACGTTGATTTCGGAGCCGTCGGTATTGGTGAACCGATACGACTGCGCACCCCTTCCCTTGGGAAGGTCGGAGACCCGCCAGATGCGTTGGCAGTTCGCCGGTGGCTTCAGTTTGTTGTTGATCATGCTCGATCCTTTTTCTTGAAGGACCGGACAGCATTCGCTATCTTCCGCTTGCACCTGAAAGAATAACGCCCCTGCTGACCCGGTCGGGTTTGCGGGGGTTTTCTTTAGGCTGCCGAAGCAGTGCGCTCTTTCATCCAGTCGGAAATTTCGTCGTCGCGCCATGCAACAGCACGTTTTCCGATGCTGACGGGACGCGGGAATTCGTCGCGGGCCATCATATCGTAAATCGACGAGCGGCTTAGGCCGGTGATGCCTTCGACTTCGGGGCGGCGCAGAAATTTGACAGTCATTCCAAGACCCTTTCGGTTTTTGGTGGAAGCTGTCGGAATGGTAAGCCGAGCTACATCGGACCGTCAGACTTGCAAAACCACCAAAAACTCGCTGGGGTTTTGGTGGGGTTTTTGCATGTTCTTTCTGAGTTTTGGCGGACTGTGATCAGGTTATTTGAAAGGGTATCCTGCCCTCAAAGATGCTGTAGCCAGTTTGGCGGCTGGCATGCTTCCGATCAATTCAGATGGGTCGTCAAGGGCCGCTGCGACCCGTTCTTCCGATAGTTCACTGCCAGCCTCGAAATCACCTGACCCCAGCAGTTTATCCAACAGCTCACGCAGCCGAAAGACGCGGCGAATGGTTGTTTCTGAGCAGTCCTGGCCCATCTGTTCGATAACACTGGTTTGGATAATGTTGACGGGAGTATTTTTTCGTCCGTCGGGATATCTCATGCAGTAAGCGTTCAAAGCCGTGAGTATCTTCGGCGGCCTACCGTCCTTCTGCTCCGACACTCCGTTTTCTGGCGGTTCGTCTGTTGTCGCATCCGCCAGCGCGTCCCCGAAATTGAGATAGAGGTCGAACGAACCGCTGTCTTGGGGGACATCTTCTTGTTTTATGGTAATGGACCATCCGTTAAAACGCGAGAACATGTTCGCACGCTTTCGTTGATTGTTGATGAGAGCTTCGACGATCCGCTCTCTGACGTCTGTAGTCGGTTTCGGTGCCCCCCAAGGCTCGACATCAACCAACCAAGTCGTTTCATCAATACATTCAAAATATCGATGATCTGGAGGCGCACTATCGCTACGAAGTCTGGTCAGAATCCGGTTTGAAACCCTCAGAACTTCCCCCTGGGGAGAGCAAACAGACAGTGAAGGGCAGGATGCCAAGAACATTTCCAACGCGAACATCGCGTTCAACGAATGCCTGAAATACAGTCCGATGACATCGTCATCGTCTACTTCATCGAACTCAATCGTTGTTTGAGACCGGTCGAGAATTTTGGGGTAAATCTGCTCAAGCAGCGCATATCCCGGCGGACAAAACATCAACTATCCTCCGGGATTGCGTCGGTGGAGACCAATAGGCCCCACCTATCAAGGAGCATTCTTCGTTCCTTCAGCTTCTTTGCTCGGTTGTATATCCTCGCAACCGGACTTGGAGCCGAACCACTCGCCTTGTGGTTCAACACACGGTCCACCACGGCTTCGTCTTCGCCAAGGTCACACATGGTCGTCGCAAAAGCTGTTCTGAAATCGTGAAAGCGCCAGTCTTTGATGGAGTTTTCAAGAACCTCGTTGAGCTTATTCTTGGTTTTAGTGAAACCGGATATTGGGCTATATCCGGTTGTCGTGAAGACATATTGTGCATCCTCGTCAGCGAGAGCCCTCATGTCGGCTATCTCCGCCATAGATGCGTCGCACAAATGCGTAATATGGCCTTCACCGTTCTTTGTCCGAGCCGCTCCGAGGTTCAGGTAACGACCTTCGAAGTTAACTTCAGACCATTGGAGTTTGGCGATTTCTGAGCGTCGCTGTGCGGTCAGCAACAAGAGTCGGAGAGCCGCACCGAAAGTGTCACCTAACGCGAATGTCGCGCAGTAAATCCGACGGACCTCGTCGAGGCTGAGTTCGCGTTCACGCGGTTGTTCTTTGATGGCCTTGGCAAGGTCCCGGCCAACATCTGGGCCGAAGTAACCACGTTGCCGAGCGAATTTTGCCAACTTTGAGAGCGCGGCTTTGAGCCTATTGGCTTGGTAAGGTGCCGTGCGGGCCTTCTTGTCTATCGCATCCTGGAGCATCAAATTGGTTACTTGGGAACACGGGGTGTCCGCATGTTGACCAAAGTTGTCCCAAAGAACTTTCATGTTGTCCTCAGCGGTCCGCAGATTTTTGACGTGTAGGTCGTAAAAGTCTGAAAAAAGGTGCCTGACCGTCTTGGTGTTGTGTCTGTTTTCTTCGTTAGCAAGCTTCTCTTGCTCCTTGATGGCCACCCGATCAATCCCAGCATCCGCCTCGACTTGGATCTCAGCCGAAATTCGACGCGCATCCTTGATGGACACCAAGGGATATTCCCCCAAAGTGTGCTTCCGTTTGGGACCGCCTTTTACACGCTTCTCATATACCCAAGTTGCATGTCCCATGGGTGATAGCCTGAAGCGAAGCCCCCTCCGAACAGTGTCTGAAACCTCGATGCGCTCGGTGTTGGGCTTCAAGGACTTTAGATATTTGTCGGTGAGGCTTACTTGCATGGTTTTTTTTACTCATGGAGACGTCTGGGGGACAACTGGGGGACAAAAGAGGGTGGCTCTACATGGATCGCCTCGGAACACTTTAGAACACTTGGCTATCAATTCAAGCATCTGCAATGGATGGATAAATCAAAGTTTTTCTTGATTTTTGGAAGCCTTCGGAACTCGCTGGAGCGAACCGGAACAAATCCGAAAATCAAACAGCCTCCGACTTTTAATCAGTGGGTCGAAGGTTCGAATCCTTCACGGCTCACCACTATACAAAAGGCGGGTTATCCCCGCCTTTTTTGTTGTCTTCTTCATATGTTGGCGAAATGGGGGTCAGACGACCCGGATGACATCCTTGCCGACCGACAGCATATAGCCACGCCGGGCGATGTTACGGACCAGCAGTTCGCTGACCAGCTGGTTGCCAAGCGTGTCGCGCAGCCGTTTGATCCGCGTGGCACCTGCAGCTTCGTCGCAATCTTCGGCCCTGCGGCCTGAAATCATCGCTTCGATCTGCGCGCCGGTCAGCATTTCGTCGTCCATCCGCGCCTCGGCGAGAATCGACAGCGTCTCCATCGCGGCGTCTGTCAGTTTGAAACCGTGGTTGTTCAGATAGACGGTCTTTTCCTCGCGCGAGATAAGCAGAGAGTTCACCTCGATTCCCGCGCGCTCAATTTCGGCCATGCGTTTGTTCAGCGTGACGAGAATCACGAGGAACACCAACGCAGCCACCAGAAGCGCGGTGGAGAAAACCAAAAGCACAAAGATCACGATCCGGTAGCCCGCCAGCGTTTCCGCAAAGGCGGTGCCGGACTGGGCGAGGATCTCCAGCAGCTTGATCTCGGCGTCGCCAGTCAGCGTGTCATTTTCAACGAAAAGCTTTTCGACCCTTTCGTTGAACACACCCGCATCCGGCAGGGTCAGGAACAGGATCACCCCGCCGATCAGCAAAAGCGCCGTGATCGCCCCGACGCCGATCAACACGGCGCGCGTGCCGACGCGGCGGGCGTCGGCGGCGAAGGTCTGGCTTTCTGGCGGTTGGTGCACGCGTTATTCCTTGACTGACAGAACCTTCAGCAGCGTCCAGCCCTGCTGTGCCAGATGCGCCCGAACCTCGGCCGCAGCCTTTGTGGGGTCACAGGACGAAACCTGCAGCGTTCCGACGGTCAGGCGCAAGGGGTTGTCCTGCTTGGCCTTGTATTCAACCGTACAGGCGGCCTGCGCTGCGGCAGGGGCAAGGGACAGGGCCAGAACAGCGGCGATGGTATGGGGCAAACGTTTCATGTCACTCGGGGGTCAGAGGAGAATTGGCAAAGGCTAGTCAGAAATCCTTCCGTGTCCCCGGAATGTGCACCCGCACCTGTCGTCATTCAATAACCTAGGCCCCAAGCGCACGCTGTTATCCGATAACTTTGTGACGTTATTGCCCGATCTCACCCCTTCGACCGAACCTGTTCCTACCTCGTCGCGGCACCTTCGCCGCACCAACAGGGAACCAAGAAGGAGCCCACCCATGACTCGCAAGATCCTTGCAACCGTGCTGGCCGCCGCGCTGAGCATCACCTCTATCAACGTATCCACCGCACAGGCCGGTGATCGGGATGCCGTGCGCATCATCGTCGGCGCCACCGCGCTGGCCATTATCGGCAGCGCACTGGCCGCCGAACAGCGCAAAAAGCAGACTGTGACGCGCAACTATAACCACCAGCCACAGCACAACTACCAGCAGCGCCACCAGCAAAACCGGTACAACAACCACTATCAGAAGCCTCGCCACCAGAAACCGCAGACCCAGCACCGCCGCGTGTCCGTGCCGCGCAACTGCCTGATGACTGTCCGTGGCCAGCGTGGCTGGACCGAAGGCTATGCGGTTCGCTGTGCGCAACGTGGCACCCGCGCGACGCTGCCGAGCGATTGCGTCCGCCGCAACTACGCCCAGGGCCCGCGCCTGTTCTACGCACCGCGCTGCCTGCGTCGGAACGGCTTTAACGCCTGATCGAACATACCCGCC
The DNA here is from genome assembly GCF_045763785.1 of Pseudooceanicola aestuariicola. Classification (NCBI taxonomy): domain Bacteria; kingdom Pseudomonadati; phylum Pseudomonadota; class Alphaproteobacteria; order Rhodobacterales; family Paracoccaceae; genus Pseudooceanicola; species Pseudooceanicola aestuariicola. The sequence goes on from NZ_JBJGSF010000001.1 coordinate 192,300, forward strand.
GACATCCCGGCGGACCGAACACAGAGGGGGGCCAAAAGCCCCCCTCTTTTTCGTCTGACTGTCGTGAAAAAGCGATCAGCCCTTGTAATCGGTCCAGGCCATGTCTTCGCCTTTCAGTCCGCCCTTGATGACACGCGTTGGCAGACCGATCCGGTCCAGCAGGGTGAAGAAAGGTTTCGGGTCCAGCTCTTCCACGTTCTTCATGGCTTTCGCGTCCCATGCGCCATTGGCGACCAGCAGCGCGGCCGCGACGGGCGGCACACCGGCGGTGTAGGAAATCCCCTGAGAGCCGACCTCGTTATACGCGTCCTTGTGATCGGCGACGTTATAGACGAACAGCTCAATCTCTTCGCCGTCTTTCACGCCTTTGACCAGATCACCGATGCAGGTCTTGCCAGTGTAGTCGGGCGCAAGGCTGGCCGGGTCGGGCAGGCAGGCTTTGACCACCTTCAACGGTACGACCTCTTGGCCTTCGGCGGTGGTGACGGGCTGTTCGGACAGCAGGCCGATGTTCTTCAGCACGGTGAAGACGTTGATGTAGTGATCGCCAAAGCCCATCCAGAAGCGCACGTCGGCCTGGGGATAGTTGGCGGCCAGAGAATGCACCTCGTCATGGCCGGACTGATAGGCCTTGGAGGGGCCGACAATCGGCAGGTCCCATTCGCGGCCCGAGGCGAACATGGTGGTTTCTTTCCACTGCTGGTCTTCCCAGTAGTAGACCACGCCGGTGAATTCCCGAAAGTTGATCTCCGGATCGAAGTTCGTGGCGAAATACTTGCCGTGGCTGCCAGCGTTGATGTCGACGATGTCGATGGATTTCACTTCGTCCATCTGATCGGCGGCAAAGCGGGCATAGGCGTTCACCACGCCCGGATCAAAGCCTGCGCCCAGAATCGCGGTCACGCCCTTTTCGGCGCAGACATCGCGACGCTTCCATTCGTAGTTGGCATACCACGGCGGGGTTTCGCAGATTTTGTCCGGCTCTTCGTGAATGGCCGTGTCGATATAGGCTGCACCGGTTTCGATACAGGCGTCCAGCACGTGCATGTTGACGAAGGCGGTGCCGACGTTGATGACGATCTCACATCCCGTGTCGCGGATCAGCGCGGCGACCGCGTCGGATTGCGTGGCGTCGACCTCGTGCGAGGTAAAGGCGCAGTCGTGGCCCTTGGCGCGGACGCTTTCGATGATCGCATCGCATTTCGTCTTGGTTCGGCTGGCGATATGCAGATCGCCCAGAACCTCGGCATGCTGGGCGCACTTATGGGCGACCACCTGTGCGACACCGCCGGCGCCGATGATGAGAACGTTTCTCTTCAAGTCTGAATCCCCTCAGATGAGTAGGCGCCGCACCGCGACACCGGTTTCAACAGGCGCCCCGCAGGGCGCGGATGCTTCACGACAGGGCCGCCGCGAAATCGTCATAGGTGAAGGATTTCACCAAGCGTTCGGTGCCATCCAATTCACGGATCGCTATGGACGGCATCTGCACGCCGTTAAACCAGTTCTTTTTGACCATTGTGTAACCTGCTGCGTCCTGAACAGACAAACGGTCGCCGGGTTGCAGGGCTTTGGGAAAGCGGAATTCCCCGAACACATCGCCCGCCAGACAGGATTTGCCGCAGACCATCCACTCCTGATCGCCGCTTTCCTCCATCTTCGCGCTTTCGCGGTAAATCAGCAGGTCCAGCATATGCGCCTCGATGCTGCTGTCGACGATCGCAAGGTTCTTGCCGTTATAAAGCGTGTCCAACACCGTGACCTCTAGAGTGGTCGATTTGGTGATCGCCGCCTCTCCGGGCTCCAGATAGACCTGCACCTCGTTTTGGCCTGCAAAGCGCTTCAACCGCTCGGCCAGCTTGTCCAGCGGGTAGTCGTCGCCGGTAAAGTGGATGCCGCCGCCAAGGCTGATCCAGTCCATGCGCCGGATCAGATGGCCAAAGCGCTGTTCGATCATGCCCAGCATCGCGTCAAACCGTTCGAAATCCGCGTTTTCGCAATTGTTGTGAAACATGAATCCGCTGATCAGGTCCGCCACTGGTTCGATCGCCTCGGGCGTATGTTCGCCAAGGCGTGAAAAGGGCCGGGCCGGATCTGCCAGATCGAAGCTAGAGGTCGAGACACCGGGGTTCACCCGCAGCCCACGGGTATGATTGCGGCTGATCTCTTCGTGCAACTGCAATTGCTGCGCGGTGTTGAAGATCACCTTGTCCGAAGATGCCAGTACCTCTTCCATCTCACTCGGCGCCCAGGCGACGGAATAGGCGTGGGTTTCGCCGGGGAATTTCTCGCGCCCCAGCTTGACCTCGAAGAGCGACGACGACGTCGTGCCGTCCATGTATTCGGACATCATGTCGAACACCGACCATGTGGCGAAACATTTCAGCGCCAGCAACGCTTTGGCGCCAGAGTTTTCGCGCAACCACGCAATCTTCTCCATGTTCGGCAAAAGCCGGGACTTATCGATGAGGTAGTAAGGCGTCTGCATGCGCGTCGGGCCTCCGATCTTGGGGCAGGGACGGGGATGCACCATGCCTGATGATGCGGGGGTGATGTAGCGCGTGATGGGGGCTGTCGCAATGTTCGGGGATTGGAAAACTTGGGTTTTTTGGGGAATTGGGGGCACTGCCCCCTCTTGAGCCATAGGCTCAATTCACCCCCGAGGGTATTTGGAACCAGAAGAGGACAGGGGTTCCGCGCTTGGCGGTGCAGGAGTAGGACAGGGGTATGAGCGGACCAGATTATTCATTCGAGACTGAACTGCGCGATCGCGGCGTGATGCGGATTGCGGGCGTGGACGAGGTCGGACGCGGCCCACTGGCGGGGCCAGTGACGGCAGCGGCGGTGGTGCTGGACCCGGCGCGCATCCCCGAAGGTCTGAACGATTCCAAAAAGCTGAGTGAAAAGAAGCGCGTGGCGCTGCTGGCCGAGCTTGAGGCCTGTGCCGAAATCAGCGTCGCCCACGCGAGCGTTGAAGAGATCGACGAATTGAACATCCTGCGCGCCAGCCATCTGGCGATGGAGCGGGCGGTGGCGGGACTAAGTGTGCCGCCGGATCACTGCCTGATCGACGGCAACATGATCCCCCGCGGACTGACAATTCCGGCGACGACGGTGGTCAAAGGTGACGCCAGATCCGTGTCGATTTCGGCCGCGTCGATCGCCGCGAAAATCGCGCGCGACACGATCATGCGGGATTTAGAGCAACAGTTTCCCGGCTACGGATGGGCGCAAAACGCCGGTTATCCTTCAAAAAGCCATATTTCGGCGCTTCAAGCTCTAGGGGTGACCCCACACCATAGAAAATCTTTCAAGCCCGTCCACAATATCTTGTGTAAAGCCTGATTAGTAAGCCCTTGAATCAAAAAAGAAATTGACCACGAATCGGTTTCGAATCATCCTTAGCGCAACGCAGTGAGCATCAAGAATTGGTGCCATAAGTGCCGAGAATCGGTGCCTCAGCAAAGGCTAAAGCAGGATGAAAAGAACCGATCCCAAGGCATTTCTGCCTCTGAACACTATTGTCGCCGGCGACTGTATCGAGGTGATGAATTCGCTTCCCGAAGCGTCCATCGACCTGATCTTCGCGGACCCGCCGTACAACCTCCAACTCAAGGGTCAATTGCACCGCCCGGACAATTCCGAGGTCGACGCCGTAGACGACCATTGGGACCAGTTCGACAGCTTTGCCGCCTATGACAAATTCACGCGCGAATGGCTGGCCGCGGCCCGCCGTCTGCTGAAGCCGAACGGCGCGATCTGGGTGATCGGGTCCTACCACAACATCTTCCGTGTTGGGTCCGCCCTGCAGGATGCGGGCTATTGGATCCTGAACGACGTGGTCTGGCGCAAATCGAACCCGATGCCGAACTTCCGCGGCAAGCGGTTCACCAACGCGCATGAAACCATGATCTGGGCGTCGAAATCCGAAGGTGCGAAATACACTTTCAATTACGAGGCGCTGAAATCGCTGAACGAAGGCGTGCAGATGCGGTCAGACTGGGTTCTGCCGATCTGTAACGGTGGCGAACGCCTGAAAGACGCGAATGGCGATAAGGCACATCCGACGCAAAAACCGGAAAGCCTGCTGCACCGCGTGTTGATCGGCTCGACCAACCCCGGCGATGTGGTTCTGGACCCCTTCTTTGGCACGGGCACCACCGGCGCCGTGGCCAAGATGCTGGGCCGCGAATTCATTGGGATCGAACGCGAAGAAAGCTACCGCAAGGTGGCAGAGGCGCGTCTGGCGAAGGTTCGCAAGTTCGACAAGGAAGCCCTGCAGGTCAGCGCATCCAAGCGGTCCGAACCGCGCGTGCCTTTTGGCCAGCTGGTCGAACGCGGCATGCTGCGCCCCGGTGAGATGCTGGTGAACACCCGTGGCAAGGCCGCGCGCGTGCGCGCCGATGGGACGCTGGCCACTGACGGGTTCAACGGGTCGATCCACCAAGTAGGCGCGCATCTGGAAAATGCGCCGTCCTGCAATGGCTGGACCTATTGGCACTTTAAGAAAGACGGGAAGACCATTCCCATCGATCTGCTGCGCCAGCAAATCCGCGCGGAAATGAACTAATTCACCAATAGCTTAGCCGACCGCACCGCCGCCCGTACTGCGCGGCGGTGATCGGTCTACCTGTGCCCCGCCCGTCCCTCGTGGTGGGGCGCCTTTTTCAGGCGCGGTTGAACTTGGACTCGCGGATCACGGTGCAAACCTGCAGGTGATAATCCGCATAGAACCGGTCCCGGCCTATCTTCTTGACCTCGACATGCTCTGAATGCCGCGCCCAGTCGCGCAGGGTCTCTTCGCTGTCCCATTCGAACAGGGTGAGGCGTTCGCCGTCTTCGGCCTTGTACGCCTTGTGCGAGATATAGCCGGGCATCGTCACTGCGATCTCGGCCATCCGGGCCAGATGTGCGTAATAGTCGGGGCCATCGCCTGCCTCGGTCCGGTGGGCGCGGAAGACGACGACGATCATGCGAAATCGCCGCGCTTGTACGGCTCCCAATCCGTGATCTCGGGATAATACATCGCCCGCCATTTGCGCACGCGGGGGTTCATCATGCGCCGCCAGACCGGGGGGACCATCGCCATGGAGGTCATCAGCGGATAGCCGTAGGGCAATTGCGGCGCTTGATCCTCGGCATGGTGCTGAAGCAGCGGGAACCGGCGGTCGGGTTTGTAGTGGTGATCCGAATGGCGCTGCAGGTTGATGAGCAGCCAGTTCGATACCTTATGCGCGGCGTTCCACGAATGCTGCGGCTTCACATGTTCGAACTTGCCGTTGCCCAGATACTTTCGCGTCAGGCCATAGTGTTCGATGTAATTGGTCAGCTCCAGCATCCACGCGGCAAAGAAGGCCTGCACGACGAACATCATCAACCCGAACCAGCCGCCGACGATCAGCGCCATCGCGATCATCCCCAGTTGCAGCGCCGCGTAGCGCCAGAAGGGGTTGCGGCGGTCAAAGGGCGACAGGTCGCGGCGCTTTAGCAGGGCGACCTCGGCCTTCCACGCGGACTGCGGGCATTCGCGCAGAACGCGCGGGAAAAAGTGGAAGAAGCTTTCGTTATAACGTGCCGTCACCGCATCCCTGGGCGTGCCAACATAAGGGTGGTGCACCAGCAGGTGTTCGGATCGGAAATGGGAATATAGCACCATCGACAGCAGAATATCCGCCAGCCAGCGTTCGAATTTGTTCCGTTGGTGCATCAGCTCATGCGCGTAAACGATGCCAGCCGCGCCGGTCATGATCCCCACGCCGTAGAGCAGGACGATGACTTCAAGCCAGTTAAGATGGCGGTTGGCCGAGACATAGCCGATGATCCAGAACAACAGAACGAATTGCAAAGGCACCCACAGCACGGTGATGGCGCGGTACCAGAACAGGTCGGCCTCGACCGTGTCGGGATCGGCGTTCGCCTCGTTCAGCCCGGCGATCTTGTCCAGGATTGAGACGAGGATCAGGCCGTAGGCGGGCAGGGCCAGCAACCACCAGCCGCCCCAAAGCGTGCCCATGATCGCCAAAGGCACGTTCACAAGCGTCATCCAGAAGGGCAGTGCCGATTTCAGATTGGTAATGGGGTGGGCTGACATCCGAGGCTCCGTCCGGTTCGGGGTCATAGTCGCGTTAAGTTTCCAACGCGCCTTGAGCAAGGTCAAATGCCTTTCGCATGACGGTGGGTAAGTCCGAGGGGCGGAACGCGTGTTTGTCGACCAGCCGCATCCCTTCCGGCAGATCAACGCCCGTGGGCAGGGTCGCCACGCGGATGGCAAGACGCAGGTGGAAATGGGTGAAGGTGTGCCGCGCCTCGGCCCCCAGATCGCGCCAGTCGGCGGGCAGGGGCGGGGTGTCGACAGGCTCGCCCTCGGCCCATGTGGTGCCGGGCCAGCCCAGCATTCCGCCCAGCAATCCTTGATCGGGCCGCTTTTCCAACAGCCACGCCCCGTCTTCGGTGCGCGCGACATAGGCGATGCCCAGCCGGATCGGTTTGGCCTTTTTCTTCGTCTTTTTGGGCAATTCCGGCGCGGTCCCTGCAACCCGCGCGGCGCAGGGATCGCGCCACGGGCAAATCCCGCAGGCAGGCGAACGTGGGGTGCAGATTGTCGCGCCCAAATCCATCACCGCCTGCGCGTAATCGCCGGGGCGATGGTCCGGCGTCAGCGCCTCTGCCTGTGCCTTCAATTCGGGCTTGGCCTCGGGCAGGGGGGTGTGGATGTCATGAAGTCGCGCCATCACGCGTTCCACGTTGCCGTCCATCACGACCGCGCGCTGGTCAAAGGCGATCGCGGCGATGGCGGCGGCGGTATAGGGGCCGATACCGGGCAGCTTAAGCAATTCCGCCTCGGTCCCCGGAAACACGCCGTCGTAGTCCGACGCCACAACCCGCGCGCATTTCAGCAGGTTCCGGGCGCGCGCGTAGTACCCAAGCCCCGCCCATTCGGCCATCACACGGTCATCCTCGGCCGCGGCCAGATCGCTGACTGTGGGCCAGATCGTCGTGAAGCGCTGGAAATACTCTTTCACCGCCGCGACGGTGGTCTGTTGCAACATCACCTCGGACAGCCAGATGCGGTAAGGATCGGGCGCCGCGTTCGACAGGGGTGGCACGCGCCACGGCAGATCACGCGCGTGCACGTCGTACCACGCCAGAAGCGTAGCTGCCTGATCCGCCCCCTGTTCTGGCCCGTGAGTTTCAGTTTCGTCACGCATAGTTTACGCCCAGTGTTCCGCTGCCTCTGGTTCCTGCCGAATTAGCGATTAGGATAGAGAACAACCGCACGAGGGAACAGATGGCCCGCCGCAATACATCCACCTACGGCTTCAAAAGCGCGTCAAAACTGCTGGAGGATCGCATCCGCCACGCAGGTGAGACGCGCGGCTTTGCCGTCACCCGCCTTCTGACCCATTGGGAAGAGATCGCGGGCGACGTCGCAGGCATGGCGCGGCCTGTGGATGTAAAGTTCGGGCGCGAAGGTTTTGGCGCGACGCTGACCCTGCTGACCACTGGCCCCATGGCCCCGATGGTCGAGATGCAGAAGGACCAACTGCGTGAACGCGTGAACGCGGTCTACGGCTACAATGCCATCGCGCGCGTTCGCGTGACCCAGACCGCCTCGACCGGGTTTGCCGATGGGCAGGTCAGTTTCGACATGGGTGGCGCGCCCAAGGCCGCCCCCGAACCCCCGCGTCCCGAAATCGTGGCGCGGGCTAGGGATGTCGCCCATGACGTGGGCGATCAGGGCCTCAGATCGGCGCTTGAGGCGCTGGCCCGGAATGTTTTAAGCAAGCAGGACAAATAGGAAGGACCTTTCATGGACCGCAGAGCTATGATGATGGGCGGTGCCGCCGCAGCCATCGCCGCCGCAGGTGGGCTTTGGTACATCAACCAGCCCAAGACCACGCAGATTGCCAACGTGACCGATGCGTCGACCGGCGATGCTGACTTCTCCAGCATCAATGAAATGGTCATGGGCGACGATGACGCACCGATCAAGATGACGGAATATGCGTCCTTTACCTGTTCGCACTGCGCCAATTTCCACCGGACCGTCTTTAAGGACCTGAAGTCCGACTACATCGACACCGGCAAGGTGCAGTTCACCTATCGCGACGTGTACTTTGACCAATTCGGCCTTTGGGCTGCGATGATCGCGCGCTGTGAACCCACCCGGTTCTTTGGCATTGCCGATATGCTGTACAACCAGCAGCGCGACTGGATCGGCAATCAGGATCCGGCCGGGATCGCGGATCGTCTGCGCAAGATCGGCCTCGTCTCGGGCCTTGAGGCAGACGCTATCGACGCCTGTCTGGCCGACGAAGAAAAGGCTCGGACCCTCGTGGCCTGGTGGCAGAACAATTCGCAGACCTATGACGTGACGGCGACGCCGACGCTGTTCATCGACGGTGAAAAGCATTCGAACATGTCCTACAGTGATCTGAGGGCGATCTTGGACGCCAAGTTGGAAAGCTGATGGCGACGCCGCTGAATGGACTGAAAGTTGTCGAACTGGCCCGCATCCTTGCGGGCCCGTGGGCAGGACAGACGCTATCCGACCTAGGCGCCGAGGTGATCAAGGTCGAAAGCCCCGATGGGGATGACACCCGTAAGTGGGGCCCGCCCTTCATCGACCGCGATGACGACCATACAGCGGCCTATTTCCATTCCTGCAATCGCGGCAAGACCTCGATCACCTGCGATTTCCGCACCCCGGAGGGGCAGGAGCAGGTGAAAGAGCTTGTCCGCGACGCGGATATCCTGATTGAAAACTTCAAGGTCGGTGGGCTGAAGAAATACGGGCTGGATTACGACAGCCTGTCGGCCATCAACCCCGGCCTGATCTATTGTTCGATCACGGGCTTTGGGCAGAACGGGCCTTACGCGCATCGCGCGGGGTATGATTACATCATCCAAGGCATGTCCGGCCTGATGTCCCTGACCGGCGAACCCGACGGCCCACCCCTGCGTGCGGGCGTGGCGATCACCGATCTGTTCACGGGCATCTATTCTGCCACCGCGATCCTTGCCGCGCTGCATCAGCGTACCGCGTCCGGCCGCGGGCAACACATTGATATGTCGCTGCTGGATTCGGCCGTCGCGGTCACGGCGAACCAGGCGATGAACTATCTGTCGACGGGCACGCCGCCTGCGCGGACGGGGAACTATCACCCGAACCTGACACCCTATCAGGTGTTCGAAGTGTCAGATGGCCATATCATCATCGCCACAGGGAATGACGCGCAGTACCAGCGGCTTTGCGACGTGTTGGGCCTGCCCGACATGAAGGACGACCCCGACTATCTGATCAACGCGGACCGGGTTGCCAACCGTGAAGAAATGATCCGCCGCCTGTCAGAGGCCTGCCTGCGGTTTACCAAAGCCGAGCTGCTGGCCCAATGCGAAGACAAGGGCATCCCCGCCGGTCCGATCAACGACATGGCCGAGGTGTTCGAGGATCCGCAGGTCATCGCGCGCGGTATGCGGATCGAGCCCGAAGGCGTGCCGGGCGTACGCGCGCCGTTCAAGTTCTCGGATGCAGACCTAAAGCTGGATCGCGCATCGCCCAAACTGCCGCGCTGACGCTGTCGGGCCTCACTGAGGCCCGATGCCTCCGGCGGAGGTATTTTTAACCAGAAGAAGACCTGAAGACAGGGGCGCGGGGATCAGTCCCCAAGCTTGGCGTGCACCTCTGCCAGATCGATCTCTCCGATCGGCATCTTGTTGGCGGGGTTTTCAAAATCGTATTTGAACAGCTCGAAATCGCGTTTGTAGATCTCGTAGACCAGATGCATCGACAGGTCGTCGAAGTAATCCTCGACCGGATGTTCCCGCTTGGGACCATGTCCTTCGCTTTCGTTGAAACGTGGGATCTGGGACAGGTCGATGGCGTGCGGCAGCTGCGTGTTGTCCAGCACCTTCTGCATGCCGGTATTGAAATCCTCGGTCCAGAAGATGTGGTCGTAGCTGCCGCCATTCACGATGAAGGTGGAGATATGGCCCGACATGGCGGACCAGTGAATGTCAGGCTCCATCGGGCGGCGCCAGCGGATGGTGTCGCGGGCGAACAGCAGGAACCGCCGGAACGACCGGATCTGGTCGAACGGTTCTTTCCCATCGTCGCCGCCCACTTCGATCCCGTATTTCTGCACCAAGAGCGGTACAAGGTTGCCGCGGTAGCGGTTGCCGTTGCGCTGAATGCCGCAAATCTTGTCGAAAAACGAACTGAGGATCCGCGTGTAGGGGTTGCGCACGCAGGTGAAGGAGTAGCTTTTGTGATCCTGTACGTTGGCCTGGATCAGTTCCTGACTGTGGTCCTGCGCCCATTTGTGCAGACCGTCCTTGGAATCATGGATGTCGCCGTCATAAAATTCCCCATGATCCGAGAAATACATGATCTGCCCGATGGTTGAGCACGCGCATTTCGGCACCACACGGTACACCATGCTTTCGCTTTCGGTCATCCAGACCCCGGGAAACCCCATTATGCTCAACCTCCGATCGACGGGATGATTTTGCCATCCCGTTCTGTTTGAAAGGTAAATAAGCAAACTTTCGCCGGTATATCAATCTGTCCAACTGTGTAGTACTAGGGACAAAACAACCTAAGAGCAGGTAATTGTTTCGGAAATGGCGACGATTGCTTACATCCTTCTGTGCCACAAGGATCCAGACGCGATCATCGACCAGGCTGCGCGCCTGACAGCCGTAGGTGATTATGTGTCGATCCACTTCGACGGCAATGCGCCCAAGGATGCCTACGACCAGATCCGTGCAGCCTTTGCGGACAATGACAGGGTGACCTTTGCCGCCAAGCGGATCAAGTGTGGCTGGGGCGAATGGTCCTTGGTCGATGCGACATTGCAAGCGGTCGACGCGGCGCTGAACGCCTTTCCTCGGGCCACGCATTTCTACATGTTGTCGGGCGATTGCATCCCGATCAAATCCGCCGAATACGCCCATCGTTTCCTAGATGAAAACGACGCGGATTTCATTGAAAGCTTTGATTTCTTCAACAGCAACTGGATCAAGACCGGCATCAAGGAAGAGCGGCTGATTTATCGCCACTATCTGAACGAACGCAAACACAAGTGGCTGTTCTACCAGATGCTGAACCTGCAGCGGCGACTGGGTCTGACACGGCAAATCCCCAAGGATCTGCAGGTCCAGATCGGCAGCCAATGGTGGTGTCTGCGGCGTCAGACGGTCGAGGCGGTGATGGATTTCGTCCGCGCCCGCCGCGATGTCATGCGGTTCTTTTCCACCACCTGGATCCCGGACGAGACGTTTTTCCAGACCATCGTCCGCCACCTTGTGCCGTCGGATGAAATCCGATCACGCACGCTGACCTTCCTGATGTTCACCGACTACGGGATGCCCGCGACATTCTATAATGATCACTACGATATGCTGCTGGCGCAGGATTTCCTCTTCGCCCGAAAGGTAAGCGCCGAGGCGACTGAACTAAAGCGCAGGACCGGCGATCTTTATGCGGCGACGGGGGTGGAGTTTTCGATCTCCAACGAAGGGCGGGCGCTGTTTGCCTTCCTTAGGAACCGCGGACGGATCGGCCATCGCTATGCCCCGCGCTTCTGGGAGAATGAGGCGACGCTGGGCCGGGACCGCGAACTGCTGATCATCTTTTGCAAGAAATGGCACGTGGCCAAGCGGCTGGCGGCCCGTATCCGCGATGTGACCGACATCCCGGTGATCGAATACCTGTTCCACGAGGAATCGACGCCGCTGCCCGATCTGGGGGGGATCCAAGCCTCGCTCTACAAACGCTCGCGCCACCGCCGGTCGCTGATGCGGATGCTGTTCGACTATTTCAAAACCAGCCGCATGGTCATCTGCCTTGACCCCAGCAGCCCGGAGTTGATCAAAGATTTCACGTCAGACCGCGCCGTAACCTCGATCCTTGAAATCGATTGCACCTTCGACGACGCCTATGTGGCAGGCCACGCCAAACGCACAGGACTTGCGCCCGAAGATGCCCCGGACGAGGCGTTGGAGCGGCTGATCCCCACAGTCCGCGACGCCCTTCAGATGGAGGCGGACGTGATCCGCGACGCAGGCTACGAAAATTACAGCCGCATCCGCCAGTCAGCGACCACGGCCCAGAACGCGGAAGAAATCGCGCGCTTCCTTGCGGTTCCCGATCATGTGGCGCAAGACTTGGCGCAAACCCGACACCTATTCGACGACTGAGGTTCCCGATGGCCTATGCCTATGACGACCAAAACATTTTCGCCAAGATCCTGCGTGGCGAAATCCCCAACAAGACCGTGCTGGAAACTGACCACACGCTGGCCTTCGAAGATATTCAGCCGCAGGCCCCCGTGCACGTACTGGTGATCCCCAAAGGTCCATACGTGACCTACGATCATTTCGCGGGCGAAGCGTCTGCAGATGAGATCGTGGATTTCAACCGCACCGTGGCCGAGGTCTGCAAGAAAATGGGCGTGACTGCAGATGAAGGGCAGGGATGCCGCTTTATCTCGAACGCCGGGGAACATGGTGTGCAGGAGGTGCCGCATTACCACCTGCACATCCTGGGCGGTCGGCGCATCGGCCGAATGATTCCAAAGGCGGACTAAGAGCTCCGATTCAGTTCGGCCGTAAATGACCCGGATCGCGAATACCGCGGTCCGGGTCTTTCGTTTGGTGTCACATCGTGACGCAGATCTTGCCGAAATGTGCACCGCTGCCCTGATGGCGGAAGGCACCGGCCAGATCGGCCAGACCAAAGGTGCTGTCGATCACGGGGCGAATGCCGAGCGTCTCTAGCGCTGCGACGAAATCCATCTGATGCTTACGCGATCCAACGATCAATCCTTGAAGCTTTTGCTGTTTGCGCATCATGGCGGCTGTCGGGATCTCTCCGCTGATGCCCGTCAGAACTCCGATCAGCGCAAGATGCGCGCCGGGGCGTCCGGCTTCGATCGATTGGGCCAGCGTGGCGGGGCCGCCGACCTCGACCACCAGATCGACACCGCGCCCGTCCGTCAGGCGCTGCATCTCTGTCCCCCAATCGGGCGTGGTGCGATAGTTGATGACGTGATCCGCGCCCATGTCGGTCAGCTTGGCAAGCTTTTCGTCCGAAGATGAAGTGGCGATGACCCGCGCGCCCATGGCCTTGGCCAGTTGCAGCGCATAGATCGACACGCCCCCTGTGCCAAGCACCGCAACCGTCTGGCCGGGCATCAGACCACCATCGACCACCAAAGCCCGCCATGCGGTCAGGCCAGCCGTGGTGATGGTCGCTGCCTCCGCATGTGTCCAACCCTTGGGGGCGCGGGTGAACCAAGTGGCGGGCAGAGTCACGGCTTCGCGGGCGTAGCCGTCGATCCCGTCGCCCGGAACGCGGGCAAAGCCAGAGGGGAGGTCGTCGCCGTCCTGCCAATCAGGAAAGAAGCAAGAAACCACCGCGTCACCCACGGAAAACTCGGACACACCGTCGCCAACGGCGGTCACCTCTCCCGCGCCATCGGCCATGGGGATACGGCCATCGGCGGCCCCGATTTCGCGGGTGCAGACCAGATAGTCGTGAAAATTGAGCGCATTGGCGTGCAGGCGCACTGTGATTTCACCCGCTGCAGGCGCGGCGGCATCTGCCACGTCCGTCATCACCAGATTGTCCAATCCGCCCGGCGCGGTAAGAGAGATTTGTTTCACGTTCGGTCTTCCTGTCTTAAGTGTCGGCCTGTCCGGCCGGTGCCGGGGCGTGCGCGGAAACCTAGAGCTATTGTCGGCGTCGTCCAAGCGACGAGCGGTCGAGCGTGGGGGGCGCTGCCCCCGTCCTGCGGACTCCCCCGAGGGTATTTTTGACCAGAAGAAGACTTAGTCGCGCGGCACCATTTTGTCGTGGCGCGTCACGCCGTCCGGGATCACGTGAAAGGTTTGCAGGTCGCAGGTGTAGATCGCGATTTCGGGTCCGGGATACAGCGCCGGGTCGTCCATTGTGCCAACTTTGATCACGACGACGCCGGGCCGCGGACAGGTGTTCAGATGCGTGCCGCATGTCGGGCAGAAATGGCGGGTCACTGCACGCTCAAGGTCGGAGCGCTTGAACGCCTTGGGCGAGCCCTTTGTGATCCGGTAATCATCGGCCTTGCACAACATGAAATAATTCGGACCACCGCCAGAGATATACTGACATTCCCGGCAATGGCATTGCGCAGGAAAGAACGTCTCTCCGGCGACCTCATAGGCGCATTCACCGCAATAGCATCGACCTGTAAAACTCATCCGAAGACTGCCTTCAGAGATTCATCCACGGCATTGGAGATTTCGTCGATGTGGTCAGGCGTAGCGATCAGCGCGGGGCTGAAGGTCAGCGTGTTGTTGTAGCCGGGGATCGACCGGTTAGTGACGCCGATGATCACATTTCGCGCTGCGCATTCCGCAACGATCTGGGCACACATCTTTTCGTCCGCCGGTTCGCGGGTCTGACGGTCCGCCACCAGTTCGATCCCGGCGAACAGCCCCTTGCCGCGCACGTCGCCGATGACTTTGTGCTTTTCGGCCAGCGCGTTAAAGTTCGCCATCAGCCGGTCACCCATCTGTTTGGTGTTGTCCAGCAGGTTTTCGTCCTCGATAATCCGCATGTTTTCGATCGCAGCCGCCGGGCCCGCCGTGCAGCCACCGAAGGTGCTGATATCGCGGAAATAATTCAGCGGATCGCTGGCGTCGTCCTTGAACATGTCGAAGACTTTTTCCGACGTCACGCAGCAGGCAATCGCCGCGTAGCCAGAGGCCACGCCCTTGGCCATGGTCACGAAATCCGGTTCGATCCCGTAGTGCTGATAGCCGAACCAAGTGCCGGTTCGTCCAACGCCGCAGACGACCTCGTCGATATGCAGCAGGATATCGTACTTGCGGCAGATTTCCTGAACGCGGGGCCAGTAGCCCTCGGGCGGGACGATGACGCCGCCGCCTGCTGTGATCGGCTCAAGGCACAGGGCGCCGACGGTGTCGGGACCCTCGGCCAGAATGACCTGTTCGATCTGATCTGCGGCCCATTCGCCGTAATTCTCGACCGGCGCGCCCTGATCGCCTGCGCGATATTCTAAGCAATGCGGCACGCGCATGAAATCGGGCGCAAAGGGTCCGTATTGAGCATTCCGCTGGTCCTGACCGCCAGCCGACAGGCAGGCGATGGTCGTGCCGTGATAATCGCGGTCGCGGTACAGGATTTTCGTCTTTTTGCCGCCGTAACGCTTATGCGCGATCTGGCGGACCATCTTGAACGCCTTCTCGTTCGCCTCGGAGCCCGAGTTGCAATAGTAAACGCGGCTGAGGCCCGGCATCTTTTCGATGAGTTTTTCAGCAAAGATCGCGCCGGGGATCGTGCCCGCAGCACCCGCGAAATAGTTCAGCTTGATCAGCTGGTCGCGCACCGCGTTGGCGATGCTTTCGCGGCCATAGCCGACGTTCACCGTCCAGACGCCGCCCGACACGCCGTCCAGTAATTTCACCCCACGCTGATCCCACACATGGATGCCTTTGCCTTCGGTGATGACCCTCGGATCCCCTGTTTCAAAGGGCTTGTGCTGGATCAGATGATGCCAGACGTGGGCTTTGTCAGCTTCGACAATTTTCGAGATATCGTTGTCGCGGAATCCGTCATCCATGGCGCTGTCCTTTCAGGGATTTGCTTCACCCTAAGCGCGGAAATCGCGTCTTGGCAATCGTGCGGCTTTGAAATCTGGACCATATGGTCAGAAATCACGCAGATCGTGGGCCTTGCGGGCAGCATCCCAAGCCGTAAGCTGAGGCGATGGACCCGAACGACATCCGCTTTTTCACCGACCTTTTCGACACTGCGGTCGCCGCCGCCGATCCCGCGCTGGCGTTGCAGGGGCACCTGCCGCCCGCACCCAAGGGCCGCACGGTGGTGATCGGCGCGGGTAAGGGCGCGGCGCAACTGGCGCAGGCGTTCGAATGCGCGTGGGACGGGCCGATCGAAGGCGTGATTGTCACCCGCTATGGCTACGCGGCGGAATGTTCGCGACTGAAGGTCATCGAGGCCGCGCACCCCGTCCCCGATGCAGCCGGAGAGGCTGCGACGGAACACGTTCTGGCCGCGCTTCAGGGCCTGACCGAGGACGATCTGGTGATCGCGCTGATCACCGGCGGCGGCTCTGCCCTGCTGGCCGCCCCGCCCGAGGGTCTGACGCTGGCCGACGAACAGGCGTTGAATCAGGCGCTCTTGGCATCTGGGGCGCCGATCGGGACGATGAACGCGATCCGCAAACAGGTCAGCCGGGTAAAGGGCGGGCGTTTGGCGGCAGCGGCCTATCCCGCGCGCGTCGTGTCGCTGATCGTGTCGGACGTGCCCGGCGATGACCCGGCCGAGGTCGCCTCTGGCCCCACGGTTCCCGGCCCGGCGACCCGCGCAACGGCTTTGGCGGCGATCCGCGCTTGGAACATCGACCTTCCCCTGCGCATCATGACCTATCTGGAACAGGCGCCCGAAGATGCGCCGCGTCCCGACGATCCGATCTTTGCGCGGAACGAGGTGCAAGTCATCGCCTCTGCCGCGCGGTCACTGGAGGCCGCAGCCGATCACGCCGCCAACCTCGGCATTCCCGCGCACATCCTGTCCGACGCGATGGAAGGCGAATCCCGCGACATCGCCCGCGCCCATGCGGCCATCGCCAAAGAGGTTGCCGCCCGCAACCGCCCCTTTTCGACCCCCTGCCTGCTGCTCTCTGGCGGGGAAACCACCGTCACCCTGCGCCACAAGGGGCGTGGCGGTCGCAACACCGAATTTCTTCTGGCCTTTGCGCTGGCCATTGAAGGGCAGGACAATATCCTTGCCATGGCGGCTGACACAGATGGTATCGACGGCAGCGAAGACAACGCGGGGGCCTTCGCCGATGGGAACACCTGTGCCGCAATGCGCGCGGCGGGTGTCGATCCGGCCGAAGCGCTGGCCCGCAACGACGCATGGGCCGCGTTCGAGGCCTGCGGTCAGCTGTTCGTGCCGGGGCCGACAGGGACCAACGTTAATGACTTCAGGGCGATCCTGATCCGGTGAAACACCGGGTGGGTCTGCAGTTGGCACATTACATGCCGCGTAAGGTTGCTCAGCTTTCACGAACGCTCGCCCAACCCGGCGCCGCCTTTTCGCGCCGCGCTGTCGATACGCCAACGGTTTCCCTCCCGGAGTGTTACATGGTAACGTGCGCCCATGACCTCGCCCCATGCCACCAACCGCACAGCTGAAGAGCCGCACGAGTTCCAGCCGCACAACCATGACCACTGCGTGACCAACGCGATCGCGGCGGCGGTCACCCTGTGCGAAGACAAAGGCGTCAGGCTTACCCCGGTGCGTCGGCGGGTGCTCGAGATCCTGTTGGAAGGCCACCGTCCCATGGGGGCCTACGACGTGCTGGCGCGGCTGGATGCAGAGGGGCTGGGCTCCAAACCGCCGGTCGCCTATCGGGCGCTGTCATTTCTGGTCGACAACGGTCTGGCGCATCGGATCGAACGTCTGAACGCCTTTATCGCCTGCGCCCATCCCGATCCCGACGGCCATGCCCCGGCTTTTCTGATCTGCCGGTCCTGCAACACGGTCGCGGAAATTTCGGCCACTTTGCCCGGTATTCCGCAGGGCTTTAAGGTCGAACGCACCACTTTGGAAGCGGAAGGCCTCTGCGCGGCCTGCGCGACAGCCGCCTGATCTTATCTGACATTTCGCCGTCAGAGCATAATCCGTTCCTCCTGAACTAATTTCGCGAAACCCGCGCCTTGGTCCATTCAAGCTACACTTCAAAAAAGAACAAAACGTGAATATACTGCACGGGCCTCTCCGAATCCGCTGCCATGATCCCCGAGCTTTCTGCCACTTCGAACTTCACCTTCCTTATCGGGGCGTCCCACCCCGAGGAGTACATGACCCGTGCCGAGGAACTGGGCCTGTCAGCCATTGCGATTGCCGACGAAAACTCTGTCGCGGGGATTGTGCGCGCGCATCAGAAATCCCGCGACATCGCCCGCGCGATCCGCGAACGCGAAGACTGGGACGCGGCGCACGGCCCCATGGGTCCGCTGAAACCCGGCCACGTGCCGCCCAAACCCCGTGCGCCGCGTCTGATCCCCGCCGCACGGCTGGTGCTGTCGGACGGGGTCGAACTGACCGCTCTGCCGGAAACTCGCATCGGCTGGGCGCGGCTGTGCCGCCTTATCTCTTTGGGTCGTCTGCGTGCGCCCAAGGGGGTATGCCTGCTACATATCAGTGATTTGCTGGAAAACGGATGTGAGGCGCTGCACCTGATCCTGCACCCGCCACAGGCGATCACCGATCCGCGCGGCGCGGACGGCTGGCTGCCACAGGCGCGCCGACTGACGCGCCGCTTTGCCCCGCAGATGTCACTGGCGCTGGCCCCCGCCTATGACGGGCAGGACGCCGCCCGGTTCGACGCCCACGCTGCGCTTGCCAAGACACTGAACCTGCCGACTATCGCCAGCGCCCGGCCCATGATGCACCACGGTCGCCGCCGCCGTCTGGCCGACGTGATGACCGCGATCCGCATGGGTCGCACGGTGGATGCGCTGGGCCGCGACGCGCTGGCCAATGGCGAACGTCGCCTGCGTTCAGCCCCCGAGATGCGGCGCATCCTCGGGCCTCACGCAGACGCTCTGGACCGTTCGGTCCAGCTGGCGCGAAGCCTGACGTTCTCGCTGGATGAACTGCGTTACGAATACCCCTCGGAAATCGCCGAAGGGGAAACGCCCACCGACCGTTTGGCGCGGTTGGCGCGCAAGGGGCTGTCTTGGCGCTATCCTTTCGGCGCGCCGGACCGGGTGAAACAAATGCTGGATCACGAACTGACCCTGATCGCCAAGCTGAAATACGAACCCTATTTCCTGACGGTGCACGATGTCGTCGCCTTCGCCCGGTCGCGCAATATCCTGTGTCAGGGCAGGGGGTCTGCCGCCAATTCGGTTGTCTGTTATTGCCTTGGCGTCACCTCGGTTTCGCCCGAGATCGGCACGATGGTCTTCGAACGTTTCGTGTCAGAGGCGCGGGACGAACCCCCTGATATCGACGTGGATTTCGAACACGAACGCCGCGAAGAGGTCATCCAGCACATCTACGAACACTACGGCCGCCACCGTGCGGGCCTTTGCGCGACCGTGATCCACTACCGCGGCAAACGCGCGATAAGGGAGGTCGGGGCGGCCATGGGCTTGACGCAGGACACGATCAGCGCGCTGTCCTCGCAGCTTTGGGGCTTTTTCGCTGCCGGAGGGATGGAGGCGCAGCGGATGCGGGAAATCGGCCTCGACCCCACCGACCCGCGTCTGCAACAGACCATGGCCCTGATCCACGAAATTGAAGGCTTCCCCCGCCATCTCTCCCAACACGTCGGCGGCTTTATCATGACCGAAGGCCGGCTGGATGAGTTGGTCCCCATCGAGAATGCGACAATGGAGGACCGCACCGTCATCTGTTGGGACAAGGACGATATCGACACGTTGGGCATCCTCAAGGTCGACGTGCTGGCGCTTGGCATGCTGACCTGTATTCGCAAGGCCTTTGACCTGCTGGTCCGGCATGAAAATACCGACCTCAACCTTGCCACCATCCCGCCCGAGGACCCACAGGTCTATGACATGCTGTGCAAGGCCGACACGATTGGCGTCTTTCAGGTGGAATCCCGCGCGCAGATGAACTTCCTGCCCCGGATGCGGCCGCGCTGTTTCTACGATCTGGTGATCGAGGTCGCGATCATCCGCCCCGGTCCGATCCAGGGCGACATGGTCCACCCCTATATCCGCCGCCGGAACGGCGAAGAAACCGTGGAATTCCCCTCGGACGAGTTGGGTAAGGTGCTGGGCAAAACCCTTGGCGTGCCGCTATTCCAAGAACAGGCCATGCAGATCGCCATCATCGGCGCGGGCTTCACACCCGAAGAAGCCGACCGCCTGCGCCGATCCCTCGCCACGTTCAAAAAGCACGGCAATGTCAGTGAGTTCCGCACCCGGTTCATGCGCGGCATGGCGCGGAACGGATATGACGAAGACTTTGCCGACCGCTGTTTCAGCCAGATCGAGGGCTTCGGCTCTTACGGCTTTCCCGAAAGCCATGCCGCCAGTTTCGCCCTGCTGGTCTATGCGTCGTCGTGGATCAAACGTCACCACCCCGGCATCTTTGCCTGCGCGCTGCTGAACTCTCAGCCCATGGGGTTTTATGCCCCCGCTCAGATCGTGCGTGACGCCCGCGAACACGGGGTCGAGGTGCGGCCCGTGGATATAAACGCCAGCCAGTGGGACAACATCATGGAGCGTGACGGTGCGCGGCTGGCCCTGCGTCTTGGGTTCCGCCAGATCAAAGGCGTGGGGGAGGCCGAGGCCGATTGGATCACCGCCGCGCGGGGCAATGGCTACCATTCAGTGGGTGACGTCTGGCGCCGCGCCGGTGTCGCGCCCGCGCTGATCGAACGGCTGGCCGAGGCGGATGCCTTCGCCGATCTGGGGCTAAGCCGGCGAGAGGCGATCTGGGAAGCCAAGGCCCTGCGCCCCGGCGCTCCCTTGCCGCTCTTCGATGGCGACATCGACGGAGAAGGCATCGTAGAGCCTGCGGCGCTTTTGCCGCAGATGACCCCGGGCGAAGAGGTGGTCGAGGATTTCGTGGCCATGCGCCTGTCGCTTAAGGCGCATCCGGTTGCGTTTCTAAGGGAGGTGCTGACGCCGGGGTATGGAGAGTAGCAACGGCTATTCTAAGCGCTCAGGGCAGCGACCGACCCGGGGTGGCGCAAAAGCGCCGCCGTCTCGCAGAAGGCGGGCCAATAAGATTTACGCGCACCTTAGGTGCGACGGGGTGGGTCGGCGCTGCCCGACGTAAACGCCGGGCGGGACAAATGTCCGCAGCGGGTAAAAAAACGCGGGCTGCCGGACCCACATCAATCTTGGACAGATAGACGCAAAAGGACCGAGGGCGCCTACCCCCGCAAACGGTTCAGCAAATCGACCGAAGGGTGCCCGTCCGGGATCATCCCGACGCGTTCCTGATAGCGGCGAATGGCCCCCACGGTGTTGGGCCCGATCATCCCATCCACGCCACCGGTCGAAAACCCGGCGCGGGTCAGCAGCGACTGCAATTCCTGCCGTTCTGCACGCTTCAGCGCGCGCTCTCCTGCCGGCCATGTGCCGCGCAGCGGACCACCCCCGGCAATGCGGTCGCCCAAGTGCCCCACGCCCAAAGCATAGGCGTCGGAGTTATTGTACCGCTTGATCACGTCAAAGTTCTTGAACACCAAGAAGGCCGCCCCCTTGGCTCCTGCGGGCAGCAGCACGCGCGCCTCTCCGTGGTCGGGGATCGTGCGGCCATCGGCGGCGCGCACACCTAGCCGCGCCCATTGCGACGGCAGGTATTTGTTGGTCGTCGCCAGCGCAAAGTTGAACGAGGAGGGCAGGGTCACTTCCACCCCCCAGGGCTGGCCAGAGACCCAGCCCATCCGATCCAGATACGCTGCGGTCGAGGCCAGCGCATCCGTCGGATCCTCGGCCCAGATGTCGCGACGGCCATCACCAGTGAAATCCACCGCATAGGCTTCGTAGGACGTGGGCATGAATTGCGTATGGCCCATCGCGCCCGCCCAGCTGCCGCGCATGTTGTCGGGGGTCGTGTCGCCCTGCTGAAGGATGTTCAACGCGGCGATCAGCTGAGATTCAAAGAACGACCCGCGCCGCCCGTCATAGGCCAACGTGGCAAGGGCTGACGGGATATGCGTATTGCCCCGATAGCTGCCAAAGTTCGTTTCCATCCCCCAGATCGCGGCGACGATGTGTTTGTCGACACCGTACTTGGCCTGAATCGCGTTTAAAGACCCACGCTGCGCGGTGGCCTTGTCGCGACCTGTGCTGACGCGCGTGTCGGACACGGCGCTGGCCAGGTACTCTCCGGTCGTTTTGGTGAATTCGGATTGCTTGCGGTCCAGCTTGATGACCTCTGGCAGGTATTCTACATGCGCAAAGGTCCGGTCGTAGACCTGACCGTTGATCCCCTTGGCCATTGCGCGGCCGCGGAAGCTGGCGATCCAGCGGCGGAATCCTGCGGCGGTGGCGTCGGACACCTCTGCCTCGACCGCGGCGGTGGGCACGATGGACTGAATGACGACGGGCCGTGTTTTGGGCCGTAAAGAGGCCGCGCGCAGGGCAACCACCCGTTTGGCCGGAGCCGCCTTTTGTTGAGCAGCAGGCGACAGTGGTTTGACGCCAAGCGTCTGAACGGCCAGCGCGGCGATGGCAGAGGCGTCTTCGGGGGTACCGCGCACCTGTGTGACCTTTGGCACGCTGACGGACCCGGGCCGCACCATGGGGCGCAGGGATCGTTCAAATGCATCCACCGCCACAGCGGGAAGAGGCAACAGCACAACAAGTGACGCAAACGCCACGGAAAACAGGGGTCGCATGGAATGTCCTAGCCTGACTGCTTTTTTGTTATTGTTTCCGATCTTACACAAATCGGGGTCGTTTCGAAAGTCCGCCCTGCGACACGCGCGAAGAGATGCCGACATGTTGATCACGCGCCGCATCATCCTGCGGCCCGTTCAGCCTGAAAGGCGCGCCCGGCAGGAGTATGCTGCGCCACCGCTTCCAGCACGGCAGCACGGCGCATCGGCTTGGCGATATAGCCATCCATGCCGACAGAGGTGAAATCGTCACTGCCGTCTTCGATCACATGGGCCGTGACGGCGATGATGGGCGTTCGGGGGCGGCTGCCCTCTGCCTCGATCCGGCGGATTTCGCGGGTCGCCTCTGTCCCGTCCATGCCGGGCATGGAGATATCCATGAAGATCAGATCGGGGCGCAGGCTTTGCCACTTCTCGACCGCTTCATGCCCGTTCTCGGCGAAATGCAGATCAATCGGCGCGCCGCGCAGCATCTTGGACAGGACCAGACGATTGGTTGCGTTATCCTCGGCCGCAAGCACCGTGGCGACTGCATTCGGGGCCGATGGCGCATTTTTGTCCTGATTTGGCGGAGCGATACGGGCCAATAGGCCGAAAAGTTCATGCCGCGGCGTGGGGCGTTGCAGGACGCCCGCCAGATGCCGCCGCGCCGGATCGTTTTCCGTCATCCCCGAGGAGGACGAGAGCAGCACGATCGGCACCTCGGACCCGCGGTCGCGAATGGCATCGGCCAGCTCCATCCCGTCCATACCGGGCATATTGTGATCGGTGATGACCAGATCGACGCGGTCATCCAACACTGCCAGCGCCTCTGCCCCCGAAGCCGCGACAACTGGCGTCGCGCCAAGCGTTTCGATCTGTTTGGCAAGGATCGTCCGGTTCACTTCGATATCATCGACGACCAGCACGCGGCGCAGCCCGTGACGCAGATGCGGCACCTCATCGGGCAGGTCCCCGGCGACGGGCAGGGTGACATGGAACCCGAAAGCTGATCCGACCCCGACCTCACTGTCCAGCCACATCTCACCGCCCATCAGGGCGATCAGCCGTTTCGAAATCGCAAGCCCCAGCCCAGTGCCTTCGAACTTGCGCTTGTGATCGTCTTCGACCTGCTGGAATTCGCCAAAGATCAGGTCTTTCTTGTCACCTGCGATGCCGATGCCCGTATCTTCAACCGTGATATGGATGCGCTGTTGGGTGCCGTCGCCCACCGGCAGGCCAACACAGCGGATCAGCACGTGGCCCGTCAGCGTGAACTTGACCGCATTGCCCAGAAGATTGGTCAGCACCTGCCGCAACCGCCCCGGATCACCGGTGTAGGTCGTCGGCATGAAAAGATCGTAATCCACCGCCAGTTCCAGCCCCTTGTCGCGGGCGGCGGGCTGCAACAGCATCACGACCTCGTGGATACAGCGTTCCAGATCAAAGGGTTCTGGGTGAAGCTCCAGCTTCTCGGCCTCGATCTTGGAGTAATCCAGAACGTCGTTGATGATGACCAGAAGCGCCTCACCAGAATGGCGGATGGTGTCGACGTATAGGCGTTGTTCTTCGTTCAGGTCGGTATCCGACAGCAGTTCGGTCATCCCCACGACGCCGTTCATCGGGGTCCGGATCTCATGGCTCATGTTGGCAAGAAACGCGCTTTTGGCCCGGTTGGCGGCCTCTGCCTTCTGGCGGGCGCGGCGCAGGATACGTTCGTGGCGCACGGTGTCGGTGATGTTGAGCGCAAGGCATACGATATCCCCGTCGCGCCCGCGTTGCGCGATCAGGCGGACGAAAACGCCATTCCATAGTCGCAGCACCACCGGGTCAGAAGAGGGCGATTCCCACCGGTCCATCATCATGCGACGCCAGTCGGCGGGCGTGGCGTCGCCGATGTCGACGATGCCTTCTTCGGTCACAAGCTGCAAAAGCTGGACATAGCTGACGCCGGGCTGCACGTCCTCAAGCCCATCGAAAACCTGTAGCCATGCGTCATTCGCGGCGATCATATCCCCATCCGCATCGAAGACGGCAAAGCCATCGCGGATCGCCCGGATGGAATGCCACAACCGGCGTTCGGCGATGGCAACCTTTTGGGTGGCCACGGAAAGATCCAGTTTGACCTGCTGGTTTTCATTGCGGACGGTCGCGACCTCGGCCCGGGTTTCGTTGATTTCTTCGGACAGGGCGCGGGCATGGCGGCCCAACTTGCGATTGGCCGCGTGTAATTCTGCCTGTTTCTGTTCCAACAGCCGTTCGGCAGCAAGACGCGCCCGCCGTTCCTCGGCCAGTTTGGTGGCAAGTGACATTCGCCCCGGTCCTCATCCCACGCTGATCCGGGATGGATCGCGCTTGGACAAGACGTTCCGCGAACGAGGTAAATTATTGGTTTATGCACCGTGCGGAGGGAGCGAATCCTTGTAAACTTCTTACAGCACGTGCCACTTTGTCTGCGTTCGTTTCCTGTGGCCGCGAGGTTTGTGGCGCCAGTTGATATCCGATCCCGGCTGTTCCTGATGGCCGACCATCCGTTGAAGGAGAGTGCCATGTCCCGAACGTCCGTGATCTTAGCCGCCATTCTGGGTCTGATGGCCCCTGTCGTGACCGCCCCCGAGGCGCTGGCTCAGGCGCTGGAGGCGCCGGACAAGCGGATGATCGTGACGATGGATCAGGATTTTGTCGGCGCCGACCTAAGCCAGATGTTCGACACCACGTTCGAGGCCTGCCGCAGCGCCTGTGAGGCACAGACCGAGTGTACGGGGTTCACCTTCAACAGCCGGTCGAATTCCTGTTTCCCGAAAACCGACATCACCGGGATGACACCGTACGTCGGCGCGCAATCCGCGCGGATCGTGTCGATCCGGGACGAGATCAAATCCCTAATGGAAACGCGGTCAGACGATCTGGCCTATCTGGGCAACAACACCCTGCGATATGCGCGCGGGCTGGCGCGAGAGATCGGCTGGATTCATCCCTCGGGTCAGTATTCGATGGATGACATGCTGCGTGCCACCTACGACCGGCAGAACGCGGGCAACATGGTGGACGCGATGCGCTGGATGGGCGGCGCGGTGGCGACCTCTGACAATTCCGATCACTGGGCGGAATACGCGCGCCTTTTGCTGGCCGCGGCCCCCACTGCCGGGAGCAACCAACGCCGCTATATCCAACGCGCGCTGCCAGCGGCGATCAACGCCTACCTGCGCGCAACCTCTGACCCGGCGCGCGCGACCACGTTGGTGACCCTGTCGCAGGCGTTGCAGGCCAATGGCCGCGGGCGCGACATGATCCCGACGCTGCGGTTGGCCGAACGGCTGCAGCCGCGCGAAGATATCGTTGCGGCGCTGGATGATGCGATCAACAAATATGGCTTCCGCGTCAGTGATAATGAGGTGCGTTCCGATCAGGCCGACCCGCAGATCTGCGCCGAATTCACCGAACCGCTGGTCAAGGCGGGCATCAACTATGCCGATTACGTTCAATTGCCGGATCAGACCATGGCGGTCGAAGCGTCGGGCAACCAGATCTGTGTGCGCGGGCTGAACCACGGCGAACGCTACACCGTGACCTTCCGCGAAGGCCTGCCTGCTGCGTCCGGAGAAGAACTGGTGCGCGACGTCACGATCCGGTCCTACGTGCGTGATCGCAGCCCGTTGGTGAATTTCCCGGGCCGGGCCTACGTGCTGCCCGCCGCAGGTGAACCGGCGCTGCCCATCGATACCGTGAACCTCGATCAGGTGGACCTGATGCTGTATCACGTGACGGATCGCAATATCCTGCAATCGATCCGCAGCGGGTATTTCGGCGAACGCATCTACAGCTGGGACGTGCCGAACTTTGAAAGCAGCGTGGCCGAGAAGGTCTGGGAAGGGCAGGGCGACACGTCCAACACGCTGAACCAGACGATGACCTCTCGTCTGCCGATGGGGGACGTGCTGGCCGATCAGATGCCCGGCGTCTATGTCCTGTCGGCCGCTGTTCCCGGTGACGACGAAGCCGAGCCTGCATTCCAATGGTTCATCCTGACCGATCTGGGCCTGACCACCATGCAGGGCAACGACGGTCTGCACGTCTTTCTGCGTGGTCTGGGCGATGCGCAGCCCCGTGCTGGGGTCGAGCTGTCGCTGATCGGACGCGCCAACCGCGTTCTTGGGTCGGCCACGACGGACGAGGACGGCTATGCTCGGTTCGATCCCGGCCTGTCGCGCGGCACGGGCGGTGCGGCCCCGGCGCTGATTTTGGCCGAGGATGGTGACGATCTTGCTTTCCTGTCGTTGACCGATCCGGCGTTTGATCTGTCGGACCGTGGCGTTGCGGGCCGCGAACCCAGCCCGCCGGTCGATGTCTTCATGACGACCGACCGTGGTGCTTACCGCGCCGGAGAGGTCATTCACCTGACGGCCCTTGCCCGTGATGGTGTCGCCAAGGCGGTCACTGGGCTGCCGATTACGGCGATCCTGACCCGTCCCGATGGGGTCGAATATGCGCGCATGACCTCGACCCGCGATGTGGCGGGCGGGCATGTCTTTGCCATGCCGCTGGGCCAGACCGTCCCGCGCGGCAGCTGGCGGATCGAAGTGAAAGCAGACGTGGATGCGCCTGCGCTGGCCTCGACCCGCGTGCTGGTTGAAGATTTCCTGCCCGAACGCATAGACGTGACGCTGGACATGCCCGAAGGGGTTCTGACCTCGGACGATCTGCCGCCCGTGTCCGTTCAGGCGGATTACCTGTTCGGCGCACCGGGCGCTGATCTGGATATTGAAGGCACCGGGCGTTTGACCCAGACACGGCGTCTGGAAACCCACCCCGGATACGTCTTTGGCCGCTATGACGCCGACCGGTTCGCGCGCACCGTCCGTATCTCAGGCACCACCGACGCCGCCGGATTTGCCGAGATCGCGGTAGAGCCGCCCTTCCCGGACACTGGTCTTGGAACACCCTATGAGCTGACCGCCACCATTGGCGTCGCCGAAGGGTCGGGCCGCCCGGTGGAACGTCAGATCACTCGTGTCATCGGCCCGGATGCGCCGATCATCGGGATCAAGCCGCAATTCGACGACGCCGTGCCCGAAGGGGCCGAGGCCGGGTTCGACCTGATCGCCCTTGCCCCCGACCTGACCGCCGCGCCGATGCAGGTGAAATGGACCGTCAACCGCGTTTCGACCCGGTATCAATGGTACCAGCAATACGGCAACTGGAACTGGGAACCCTTCACCACCCGTAGCAAGGTCGCAGAAGGCACAGCAATGCTGGGCGAAGAGCCGGTCAGCGTCAGCGCCCCGACCGACTGGGGCCGGTATGAGATCGTGGTCGAGCGTATGGATGGGGACTACGTCGCCTCCAGCCTCGATTTCTCGTCCGAATGGTATGCGCCTGCCAGCGCGGGCACGACGCCCGACATGCTGGAATTGGCCTTGGACAAGCCCGAGTACGCAGTCGACGAATGGGCACAGGTCCGTCTGGTACCGCGTCACGCGGGCACCGCGCTGGTCACTGTGATCTCTGACCGGTTGATTGAAATGAAAACGGTCGAAGTGACCGAGGGCGAGAATATCGTAAACCTAAAAGTCACGCCCGACTGGGGCGCTGGCGCCTATGTCACCGCCTCGGTCATCCGCCCGATGGAGGCAGAGGCCGGCCAGATGCCCGCCCGCGCCATGGGCCTGAGCTATGCGCCGGTCGATCCCGGTGCCAAGGCGCTGTCGGTCAGTATCGATACACCCGATCAGGCCAATCCGCGCGGCCCTGTCGATGCGGTGGTGCGTGTCGATGGCCTGACGGCGGGGCAAACCGCCTATGCCACCATCGCCGCGGTTGACGTTGGCATCCTGAACCTGACAGCGTTCGATACGCCCGATCCCGAAGGACACTACTTTGGCCAGCGGCGTCTAGGTATGGATATCCGCGATATCTATGGCCGCCTGATCGACAGCACGCAGGGCGCTATGGGGCAGGTCCGTTCAGGCGGGGATGCCAGCGGTGGCGCGGGGCTGCAATCTCCGCCGCCGACCGAAGAACTGGTAGCCTATTTTGCGGGTCCGCTGACAATTGGTCCGGATGGTACCGCGCAGGTCAGCTTCGATATGCCCGAGTTCGACGGCACCGTCCGCTACATGGCCGTGGCTTGGACCGACACCGCTGTCGGTGCGGCCGAGGCCGAGGTGCTGGTGCGCGATCCGGTGGTGGTCACCGCGTCGCTGCCCCGGTTCCTGCAGCCGGGCGATGCGTCGTCGATGCTGCTGGAGGTCGTCCATGCCACCGGTCCTGCCGGGCGTGTTGGGCTGGACGTGACGGCGGCGGGTGTCGAGTTGCCCGAGGCCGTGCCTTCGGGCTTTGATCTGGCCGAGAAGGGCAAACAGACCTTCCGCGTGCCCGTCATTGCGGATGAGGTCGGCGATCACACGATCACCGTCGCCATCACCACGCCAGAGGGCCAACAGCTGACCAAGACACTGAACATGCCCGTCCGCCGCAATGATCCCAAGGTCGCGACGACGCAGCGGTTCTCTCTGGCTGCGGGAGATACCTTCACCTTGGATAACAATGTCTTTGCCAGCTACCGCCCCGGCAGCGGAGAGGCGATCGTCGCCGCAGGGCCGCTGGCCCAACTCGATGCACCCGCGATGTTGGCCGCGCTGGACCGCTATCCCTATGGCTGCACCGAACAGGTGACGTCCAAGGCGATGCCGCTGCTGTATCTGTCGTCGGTGGCCGAGGCGATGGGCCTTGCCAGCCCCGCGCAACTGGACCAGCGCATTGACCAAGCGATCGACCGGGTGCTGACGCGTCAGGCCACCAACGGGGCCTTTGGCCTGTGGCGGGCCGAGTCCGGGGATTTCTGGCTGGACGCTTATGTCACCGACTTCCTGTCGCGCGCCAAGGTCGAAGGCCATGACGTGCCCAAGCTGGCGATGCAGCAAGCCGTGGACAACCTGCGCAACCGGGTGAACTACGCCCCTGATTTCGACGCCTCGACCAATGGGGGCGGTCAGGATCTGGCCTATGCCCTGATGGTTCTGGCGCGCGAAGGGGCGGCGACCATGGGTGATCTGCGGTACTACGCTGACGTGAAGGGCGATGATTTCGGCAGCCCGCTGGCCGCCGCGCAACTGGGGGCCGCGCTGGCGATGTACGGGGATCAGACCCGTGCAGATGCCATGTTCGCCATCGCATCGCGCAAGCTGAACAGCCTTGGCTCGACGGAAGAGGCGCGCCTGTTCCGTGCCGACTATGGCACACGCCTGCGGGATACCGCCGGTGTCCTGTCGCTGGCGGTTGAGGCCGGGTCGGATGCCGTGAACCGCGCCACGTTGGTGTCGCAGATCACGGGGGGCGACCGGACCTTGTCGACACAGGAAAGCGCCTGGTCACTGCTGGCTGCCAAGGCCCTGCTGGGCGCGCCCGCGTCCTCTGGCCTGACGGTCAACGGCGATCCGGTCGAAGGCCCTTTCGTGCATGCGGTCGAAGGCCCTTTCGTGCATGCGGTCGAGGCGCAGACGCTGACCTCTATGGCGATCCGCAACACCACGGCCAGCGATACGGCCATCACCCTGACGACCCTCGGTGTGCCGTCCACCCCGGTCGAGGCGAACGGCTACGGCTATTCCATCCGGCGTGAATATTTCACCACCGATGGAAATGCGGTCGACCCAAGCGCCGTGGCGCAGGGGACGCGGCTGGTGACCGTGCTGACGGTGCAGCCGTTCGACAGTACGGGCGCGCGGCTGATGATCGACGATCCGCTGCCCGCCGGGTTCGAAATCGACAACCCTAACCTGCTGCGCGCGGGTGACGTGGCCGCGCTGGACTGGCTGGACCCGATCGACGGGGAATACAGCGAATTCCGCGCTGACCGGTTCCTGACGGCAGTGAACTGGAGCTCGGATCGTGCCTTCCAACTGGCCTATATCGTCCGCGCGATCAGCCCCGGCACTTATCACCATCCGGCGGCCACGGTCGAAGACATGTACCGCCCGCAATATCGCGCCAACACCAGCGCTGGTCGGGTGACCATCGCGGAATGACGCGGGTTCTGGTCCTTCTGGCGCTGCTCTTGTGGGGCGGCGCCGCGGCCCGGGACGGTCTGGATGGTTGGATCGATCAGACGGTGCTGCCGCCCTTGGGGCAGGACACCTCGGCCGAGGTGCGGGATCGGAATGGCGATCTGCTGCGCGTCTATACGGTTGCTGACGGGCGATGGCGTCTGCGCGCCGGGGTGGGCGATGTCGACCCCGGTTACTTGAAGATGCTGACCACTTACGAGGATCGCCGCTTCTACTCTCATTCAGGTGTGGACCCGCGGGCGATATTGCGGGCGACGTGGCAATCCGCGAAGGCCGGGCGCGTGATCTCTGGTGGGTCGACGCTGACGATGCAGGTCGCGCGACTGTTAGAGGACAGCGGCACCGGCCAATGGGCAGGCAAGCTGCGCCAGATGCGCGTGGCGCTGGCATTGGAGCGGCGGCTGAGCAAGGCGGAGATCCTCGACCTCTACCTGCTTCTTGCACCGATGGGGGGCAACCTTGAAGGCGTCCGCGCCGCCACCCTGTCGTACTTTGGCAAAGAGCCACGCCGCCTGACGCCCGCGGAATCCGCGATGCTGGTCGCGCTGCCGCAATCGCCCGAAGCCCGCCGCCCTGACCGCGCCCCAGCCGCCGCGGCCGAGGCGCGCAATCGCGTGCTGGACCGCGCCCTGCGCTACGGGGCCATCACAGAGGGCGAGGCGCGCGCCGCCAAATCCGACACCGCGCCGTATCAGCGTCACGCCTTCCCGGCGCTGGCCCCGCATCTGACCGATCATGCCCGCGCCTTCGCCCCCGACACGCCGGTACAGACCCTCACCCTTTACGCGCAGGTGCAGCACCAGATGGAGGCGCTGGCCCGCGCCGCCACCCGGCCTTTGTCGGACCGTCTGTCCATCGCCATTCTTGTCGCCGACCACGCGAGCGGAGAGATCGTGGCCTCTGTCGGCTCTGCTGGCTTGGGCGAAGACGGGCAGGGGTTCGTCGATATGACACGGGCCGTGCGGTCGCCGGGTTCCACGCTGAAGCCGCTGATCTACGGGCTGGCCTTTGACCAGGGATTGGCGCATCCCGAAACGCTGATCGACGACCGCCCGATGGCTTTTGACGGATACGCACCCCAGAATTTTGACGGAGAGTTCCGTGGCGAACTGCCGGTGGCCGAGGCCCTGCGTCTGTCACTCAACCTGCCTGCGGTACAATTGACCGACGCCATCGGCCCGCAGAACCTGATTGCGGCCCTGCGACGCGCCGGGGCCGATCCGCAGGTGCCGGGGGGCAAGCCGGGGCTTGCGGTGGCTTTGGGCGGGCTGGGTCTGACGCTGACCGATCTGGTGCAGATGTACGGGGGGCTGGCCAACGGGGGGCAGGCGCTGCCGCTGCATTGGCGTGCCGACGCTGCGGGTGATCCGACGCGGGTGCTGTCGCGCGCTTCTGCCTGGCAGATCGGCCATGTGCTGAGCGCGCTGACCCCACCGCCGGGGGCGCCCGCCAATAAGCTCGCCTACAAGACCGGCACCAGCTACGGCCACCGGGATGCTTGGGCTGTGGGTTATGACGGGCGTCACGTGATCGGTGTGTGGCTGGGCCGTCCAGACGGCACGCCTGTGCCCGGCGTCTTTGGCGGTGACTTGGCCGCTCCTGTTCTGTTCGAAGCCTTCGCACGCCTGAAGCCGCAGTTTGACGCGCTGCCGCCGCCCCCGCCCGAAACGCTAATGATCGGCGCATCCAGCCTGCCCGAACCCCTGCGCCGCTTCAGGTCGCGCCGGGCCGAGGTTGCGCCGGATCAGCCGAACCTCGT
The DNA here is from genome assembly GCF_045763785.1 of Pseudooceanicola aestuariicola. NCBI lineage: Bacteria > Pseudomonadati > Pseudomonadota > Alphaproteobacteria > Rhodobacterales > Paracoccaceae > Pseudooceanicola > Pseudooceanicola aestuariicola. The sequence goes on from NZ_JBJGSF010000001.1 coordinate 224,522, forward strand.
TTTTCCGCCAGACGGCGCGGTTTTGGCGGTGGCCGATACTTTGCCGGTCAAGGTGCGCGACGGGCGTCCGCCGTTTACGTGGCTGGCCAATGGTCAGCCTATTGTGACCGGTGAGCGGGGCAGAGAGGTCACTCTGCCCGGACTGGGGCGTGGGTTCAATGATCTGGCGGTGATCGACGCGATGGGGCGGTCTGCGCGGGTGACGATCCAGGTTGAATAGCCAGTTAGGCGTCGGTTTGATTTTTTGACTGAGGGCATCGTCGTCCGCGGGTGGCGCGATAGCGCCGCCCAGGGCGGCGGACGGCGCTGCCCGGCGGGCTCGCCGGGCGGGTCTTTAAAACTTAGACCTTGCTATGGGGTTTGTATGTCTGAACGACGTTAATGGCGTGTTTGGTCACGCGCCCCACGTCGCCCGCTGCACCCTCAGCCAATTGCGATACAACAGCTTTTCCAACAGCGCCTCACCAATTGCATGTGTCACCAGCGCCTCGCTCAGCACGGACAACCCGCTGACGTCCTGCATCCAGTCCGGCACCAAAGCCCCGTCAAAGTCAGACCCAAAGCCGACCCCGTCCTCTCCCATGATGCCAAGCAGATGATCGAGATGCCGCAGCAGATGGTCCACCGGACACTCTGTGATAAACTTGCCATCGGGCCGCAGGAAGCAGGTGCCAAAGTTGATGCCGACCATGCCGTCCGTGTCCGCGATGATCCGCAATTCGTCATCTGTCAGGCAGCGGGCAGAAGGCGTCACCGCATGTGCGTTCGAATGGGTCGCGACCAGCGGTGCGTCGGATAGTGCGGCCACGTCTTTCAACCCGGCCATGTTCAGATGGCTCAGGTCCACCATGATGCGGCGGCGGTTGGATTCGCGGATCAGATCCTTGCCTGCCTCGGTCAGCCCCGGTCCGATGTCCGACGTGGATGGATACCGGAACGGCACCCCATGCCCATAGGCCGTAGGCCGCGACCAGACCGGCCCGAGTGAGCGCAGCCCACGGGCATACAATTCATCCAACTCAGCAAAGTCGGGACCAATCGCTTCGGCCCCTTCCATGTGCAGGACGGCGGCGAGGGTTGGGCCGTGGATCGCGTCCTCGACCTCGGCCGCGGTGGTGCAGGGCGTGATGACCCCAAGCTCGGCCAAGCGGTCGAAATGATCGATGCCTTTGCGGACTTCGCGCAGCGCGGTCGCATGGTCTACTGGATCGGGCAACGGCAGATCGTAGCTGTCGCGCCGCATCGCCGCCATATCCATGCCTGCCGCCCCGGGCGTCGGCACGAACAGCGCAAAGAACCCGCCGCCCAACCCGCCATGTTGTGCGCGAGGCAGGTCAATTTGTCCGGCCTTGTGACCATCCCGCACCTCTTCCGCCGTCATCCGCCCAAGCGTCATTTTCAGCAGCAGATCGTTATGGCCATCAAAGAACGGGATCACGAGGACGCCCCCCGAACTTCGGACAGGGTTTTGCCGATCGTCAGCGCCTCGGGGTCAAGGAAGCAGTGGATCAAGGCAGGCTTACCGCTCGCTTTGGCGCGGGTGAACGCCTCGGCAAAATCGGCCGAGTCCCGCACTGTTTCGGCATGACAGCCAAAGCTGACCGCCATAGCCGCAAAGTCGGGGTTCTTCAGATCGGTGGCAGAGACCCGACCGGGATATTCGCGTTCCTGATGCATCCGGATCGTGCCCAGCATGCCGTTATCCACCACGACGACGATCAGCGGAATGTCATATTGCGCGGCGGTTGCCAGTTCCTGCACCGTCATCATGATGTCGCCGTCACCCGCCACGCAGACCACGTCACGTTCTGGCCGGTGTCGTTTCGCCATCACCGCGGCAGGCAGGCCATAGCCCATCGACCCAGAGGTCGGCGCCAGTTGAGACCCCTGATCCCGGAACCGGTAATGCCGGTTGATCCACGTCGCGAAATTGCCCGCACCATTGGTGATCGCTGCGTCGGGCCCAAGCGTGTCGCGCAACCAGCAGATCACGTCGCCCATCTGGAACGACCCGGGCAAGGGCAGGGGATAAGTGGACCAGTCAAGATAATTGGAACGTAACGTCTCGACCCATTCCGATTGTTTGTTCGGGCCGGGAAGGTCCGCCACCGCCTCGGCAAAGCCGCCCGCGGTACCGATCAGGCCAAGGCCCGGTTGATAGACGCGCCCGATCTCTTCTGGGTCGGGGTGCAGATGGACGATCCGGTCATCCGCCACGCCAATGTCGAACAGGGTGTAGTTCTGCGATGGGCTTTCCGACATGCGCCCGCCCAGCATCAGCACCAGATCGGCGTCCTTGACCGCCTGCACCAGCTTGGGCGCGGCCCCGATGGACAGATCGCCGACATAGTTCGGATGGTCCGCCGGAAAGGACCCGCCGCGCCGGAATTGCACGGCGACAGGCAGGGCAAAACGTTCCGCAAAGCCGATCATCGCGTCCCGCGCGTCACCTCGCCATCCACCGCCGCCAAGGATAGCAATCGGGCGCTCGGCCTTTTCTAACCGTTCCGTCAGCGCGGCGATCCCGCCTGACGACGGCGCCATCTCAATCGGCTCTGCCTTTGGCGCGTCGGCCACGTCGACCACGTCGGTCAGCATGTCTTCGGGCAGGGCGATGACCACGGGGCCGGGTCGGCCTTGGGTGGCCACGCGGAACGCCCGCGCCACCAGTTCGGGGATACGCGCCGCATCGTCGATCTCGAACGCCCATTTGGCCATCGTGCCAAAGACCGCGCCGTAATCCAGTTCCTGAAACGCCTCGCGATAGCGCATTTTGCGGCCGATCTGACCGACGAACAGGATCATCGGCGTGCTGTCCTGCATCGCCACATGCACGCCTGCCGCCGCATTGGTCGCCCCCGGCCCGCGGGTCACGAAACAGATGCCCGGACGCCCCGTCATCTTGCCATAGGCCTCCGCCATCATGGCCGCGCCGCCTTCTTGCCGACAGGTCAGCAGGTCCACGCCCGACCCGATCAGTGCATCCAGTACCGCCAGATAGCTTTCGCCCGGCACACAGGTGGCCCGATCGACCCCCTGTATCATCAACTGATCCACAAGAATGCGTGCGCCGGTCCGGTCCATGTCCGCCCCCCAAGTAATGCCAAATCGTGTTGCCCCGCACATTGGCGGCTTTGACGCGGAATGGAAAGCGGTGGTGATCCCGGCAGGATTCGAACCTGCAACCTGCCCCTTAGGAGGGGGCTGCTCTATCCAGTTGAGCCACGGGACCACGCGCGCCTCTCATAACGAAGGTGGGGCGCGCTGTCATGTCTGCGCGCACTGAAACGGTCGAAAAATCGTGGGGGCGCAAAAACATGCAGGAAAAATGCGTCAAGGAAGGCCGATGTTAAGACTTGGCGGGTCATGGTGCGCCCAAGTCCGCCCGGAATCCGCCGGGTGGCATGTCTTGCGATTGCGGGAAATCCGCGAAACCCAGCCAAAGGACCACGTTATGTCGGCACCTGTGACCAGCCTTTCCGCTAGCTCTGCTGGTGGATTGTCCCGTATGAACCCCCTGAACCTTGTCGCGCAAATGCGTCTTGCCGCGAAGCTACCCTTTATCATCGTATCGCTTGGCGCGCTGATCGCGGCGGTGATCGCGATCACGTCGTTCTTCAACGCCCGGTCGATCCTGATGGAAGAGATTGAGCGTAAGTTCGAATCCAGCCTGCACAGCCGAACACTGGAATTGGAAAAGCTTTTCGAAGAGTCTGAAAAGTCTATCATTTCCGAGGCTGCCAATCCCACCACGCTGGCTGCGATCAACAGTTTTTCGCTGGCATGGCGCACGTTGGGGGAAGGTCAGACACAGGCGCTGCAGCAGGCCTATATCCACCAAAACCCCAATCCTGCCGGGCAAAAAGATGCGTTAATGGCGGTTGGCGACGGATCGCAATATGACCTCGTACATGCCAAGTACCACGCCTATTATCGGATGATGATGTTGGAACATGGCTTCTACGACCTGTTCCTGATCGATGCCGACGGCAACGTTGTCTACAGCGTCTATAAAGAGGCTGATTTTGCCACCAACCTAAACGATGGCCAATGGCGCGGGACAGACCTGGCAAATGCCTATCGATCCGCCATGTCGATGAACACTGGCGAAACCGCCTTTTTTGATTTCAGTGAGTACGCGCCCAGTGGTGGCGCCCCGGCAAGCTTTATGGCCACCCCGATCATGGTCGGCGCAGAGGTCAAAGGCGTTCTGGTTCTGCAGATGCCTGTTGGTCAGTTGAACGACATCCTGAACAACGACACCGGCTTTGGCGAAACCGGTGAAACCTACGCCGTCGGTGATGATTTCAAGGCCCGGTCAGATTCGCGGTTCGAAGGCGGTCAGGCGTTTCTGCAGACTGTGAAAAAGACGGCCTATCTGACCGAAACTCTGGAAAGCGGCAAATCCGCGTTCATCACGGTACCCGGACGTCTTGGCGGCACGGACCACGTGATGGCAGAACCAATGAATTTTCATGGTGTCACCTGGGCCATCGCCGCCCGGCAAAGCGATGCAGAACTGATGGCGCCGATCACCGAATTGCGCAACATGCTGCTGATGCAGATCACCGCGCTGATGGCTGGTCTGGCTCTTATCGGCTGGCTGGTCGGGGCCGCGATTGCAAAGCCTTTCGGCGTGGTCGGACAGCGCCTGCAGGGAATGGCCGATGGCGATCTCAGCACCCCGGTCCCAATGACAGAGCGTCGCGAAGATGTCGGCGACTTGGCCCGCAACCTTGAAAGCCTGCGCAGCAAGCTGGAAGTGGCAGAGCATGAGCAGATCCGCAACGATCAGAAAGCGCAGGAACAGCAACAGGTTGTCCAGCATCTGACCCGAAACATCGGTGCGCTGGCTCAGGGCAACCTGACTGCTCAGATCGAGGTGGCCTTCGCGCCGGAATATGAAGACCTGCGCCATGCCTTCAACGCGGCATTGGCCAAGCTGAACGAAACTGTCGCTGCCCTTCTATCGGCTGCGCAGGAAATCGACGGCAATGCCCGCGATGTGGAAAACGCCTCCAACGATCTTAGTCAAAAGGCTATCGAACAGGCGGCCAGCCTGGAAGAAACGGCCGCGGCCATTACCGAACTGTCGGCCTCGGTCAAGTCAACGGCCGACGCGGCCAGCGATGCAGACAGCGTTATGGGCCGGGCCAAGGCCGATGCGGTCACCAGCGGTCAGGTCGTGAGCCAAGCGATGACCGCGATGGACAAGATCTCGACCTCGTCGCAGAAGATCACGCAAGTAACCTCTGTGATCGAAGACCTGGCGTTCCAGACCAACCTTCTGGCCCTGAACGCCGGCGTCGAAGCTGCCCGCGCAGGCGAAGCGGGGCGTGGCTTTGCGGTCGTCGCCTCCGAGGTGCGGGCGCTTGCGCAACGCTCCTCCGATGCCGCGAAAGAGATCAACACGCTGATCCTGGAAAGTGCGGACAACGTGGCCAGCGGTGTGGAGTTGGTGGAACGGGCCGGAAGCTCTTTCGAAAGCCTGATCGGCGATTTTGACAAGGTATCCAGCTCTGTATCGTCGATCGCCTCTGCCGCGCGCGAACAATCGGTCGGCCTGCAGGAAATCAACACGGCGGTCGACCAGTTGGACGGCGTGACCCAGAAAAACGCCGCCGTCGCCAGCCAGGTGCATGGAACCGGCAAAACGATGGTGCAGGAGGCGAACAAGCTCATGCAGGTCTCTGCCGCCTTCAAGGTCGACACCAGCAAGGTCGCGAACTCTCCGGCACCGGTGCCGACCCAGCCTGTTGCGCCGGCGCGGCAGATGGTCGTCAACGACCGGATCGCAAGTGCGGCCGATGTGTCGGATGACGAATGGGCAGAGTTTTAAGTGAAGATAAGCAACGGCGGGGATCGCTCGCCGTTGCCGCTTGAACGGTGTCAGGGGGCAGAGTAGGATTCGGTATCAGTTACAGGAACCTACGCTTTGCCCCCCAACGATCGCCGCCCCCTGACCCTTCGTGACGTATCAGAAGCTTCGGGAGTGTCGGAAATGACGGTCAGCCGGGTACTGCGCAACCGCGGCGACGTATCCGCCGCCACTCGCGAAAAGGTGTTGGAGGCCGCGACCCGTCTTGGGTATGTGCCCAACAAGATTGCGGGCGCATTGGCCAGCCAAAGGGTCAACCTGATCGCGGTGATCATCCCTTCCTTGTCGAACATGGTCTTTCCCGAAGTTATGTCGGGCATCAGCCGCGTGCTGGAGGAGACAGAGCTGCAACCGGTGGTTGGCGTAACAGACTATTCGCCGGAAAAAGAACAGCGGGTCCTGTACGAAATGCTTTCGTGGCGTCCATCGGGCGTGATCGTCGCGGGGCTGGAGCATTCCGACCCATCTCGCACCATGCTGGCCGAAGCCGGGATCCCGGTGGTGGAAATCATGGACGTGGACGGTCAGCCCATCGACGCGGCGGTGGGTATTTCGCATCGCCGGGCCGGTCGCGAAATGGGCAACGCTATCCTGAAGGCGGGCTATAAACGGATTGGTTTCATGGGGACCAAACTGGGCCTCGACCACCGCGCGCGCAAACGGTTCGAAGGCTTCACCGAGGCGCTGGCAAAAGGCGGGGTGGAGATCGAGGATCAGGAATTCTACAGCGACGGATCGGCCTTGGCGAAGGGTCGTGAGATGACGATCCAGATGATGAAGCGCTCTCCTGACTTGGACTTTCTCTATTACTCCAATGACATGATCGGTGCGGGTGGTCTGCTGTGGCTGCAAGAGCAGGGGTACGACATACCGAACCGCATCGGGCTGGCGGGGTTCAACGACGTGCAGTTCTTGCATGGGTTGCCGACGAAACTGGCCACGATGGATTCCTGCCGTCAGGATATCGGGCGGCGTGCGGCAGAGTTGATCCTGAAGCGGTTGAATGGCGAAGAGGCCGAGAGCGGCAAGATCGAGCTGACGCCCAAAATCAATCTGGGTGACACCCTGCGCGCCAGCTGATGGCCCGCGCGGTTCTGGATAATCAAACCGCGCGACGGCTGTTTCTGCACAAACACCTTCTGGGCACCCCACCCGTTGGGCCGGGGAAGGGCGATGATCTGCTGAGCGTGATCCGCGATCTGGGTTTCGTTCAGGTCGATAGCGTCAGCACGGTTGAACGCGCGCACCATATGATCCTGTTTGCTCGTCGACCGGCCTATCGCCCTAAGGCGCTGACCCGATTGTTGGAAAAGGATCGGCTGCTGTTTGAACACTGGACGCATGACGCGGCGATCATTCCTGCAGAGTTCTATCGTTATTGGCATCTGCCGTTCCGTAGGTCTTATGAGCGTTTATCGCAGAAGTGGCAGAACTGGCAGGGTGGGGCGTATCTGGACGAATTGCAGCGGGTGTTGGACCATGTCGCTGAAAACGGGGCCTGCAAGTCGTCAGAACTGATCGCGGATGAGCATCGCGGGCAGTCTGGTGGATGGTGGAACTGGCATCCGTCCAAGGCGGCGTTGGAGTTTTTGTGGCGGACCGGACAGCTTGCGATTTCGAAGCGTCAGGGATTTCAGAAATTTTATGAAATTCCGGAAAAGGCCTATCCTGATCCCTGCGCTGAGCCTGTGCCGGACAATGGCGAGGCTATCGAATGGTTCTGTACCGAAGCACTGAACCGTCTAGGCTTTGCAACGTCCGGAGAGATCGCGGCCTTCTGGGATCACGTCTTCCCTGCCGAGGCAAAGGACTGGGTCGCTGAAGGATTGGCGTCAGGTCGCCTGCAGGAAATCGATGTTTTGGGCGTGGATGGCAAGCCGCGCAAATCCGTCGTCTGGCCCGGCACGGTCGAGGCGGCGCTAACTCTGGACCCAGCCCCAAACCGGGTCCGCATCCTAAGCCCTTTCGACCCGGCGCTGAGGGACCGCACGCGTGCTGAGCGGTTGTTCGGGTTCTTCTATCGCATTGAAATCTTTGTGCCGGAGGTTAAACGCCAATACGGGTATTATGTCTTTCCCATCCTCGAAGGCGAAACGCTGATTGGTCGGATCGATATGAAGGCGGATCGCAAAAACCGCGTTCTGGACGTGACCAAGCTTTGGCTAGAGCCGGGCGTGAAACCCGCAAAAGGGCGGCTGGCAAAGCTGGATGCCGAATTGAACCGGATGGCGCGCTTTGCTGAATGTGACAGGGTCAATTACGCTAAGGATTGGGTGCAGGCCTAAATGCGAAACGCCACCCCAAGGGATGGCGTTTCAGATTTTTCAGAAATCCCAGACGATATCAGGAGCAGGCAGTAACAGCCCTACCGGTCAGAACCTTCACAAGGTTCGCCCGGTAGGCCGCTGACCCGTGCAGATCGCTGATCATGTCGTCCGACGGCACAGACAGACCAGAGATCGCGTCGGCCGAGAAGTTCGACGACAGAGCCTCTTCGGCTTCCGTCCAGCGGAACACGCCGTTGTTCGACGCACCCGTCACGGCCACGCGGACCCCGTCGGAATACTTCGCGACGAACACGCCCGTCAGGGCAAAGCGCGACGCGGGCTGTTCGAACTTCTGATAGTTCGACGCCTCTGGGATCGGGAACTTGACGGCGGTGATGATCTCACCTTCTTCAAGCGCCGTGGCGAACATGCCTTCAAAGTAGTCGTCCGCCGCGATTTCCCGCGAATTGGTCACGATGGTCGCGCCCGACGCCAAAGCCGCCGCCGGATAGCAGGCCGACGGGTCATTGTTGGCTAGCGATCCGCCGATGGTCCCGCGGTTGCGCACCGCAGGATCACCGATGTTGGACGCCAGGGCCGCGAGGCCCGGGTAATCCGACGCCTCGGCTGCGACGGTGGCGTGGTTGGTTGCCCCACCAATCGTCAACGTGCCGCCAGAAGAGGACACGCCGACCAGATCGGAAATCCCCAAAAGGCTGACCAGCTTTGACGGCTGGTTCAGGCGTTGTTTCATCGTCGGGATCAGGGTTTGCCCGCCCGACAGCGGCTGCGCGTCTTCGTCTTTAAGCGCCGCCACGGCCTCATCCACAGAGGAGGGTTTGACGAATTCAAAGTTATACATCTTGTTTCTCCTATCGTGACTTAGCCGTTCATCGCGGACCAGACCCGCGACGGGGACAGGGGCATGTCGATATGTTCGACAGCATGACCGTTCCGGTTCAGCGCGTCCAGCACCGCATTCACCAGCGCGGGCGGGGATCCGATCGCACCGGCCTCACCACAGCCTTTAACGCCAAGCGGGTTGTGCGTGCAGGGCGTCTGGCAGGAATGGTCGACCGTGATCATCGGAATGTCCGATGCGCGCGGCATGGCGTAGTCCATGTAGGACGCCGACAGCAACTGACCGTCCGCATCATACGAACAGTTTTCCAGCATGGCCTGACCAATGCCCTGACCCACGCCACCGTGGACCTGACCTTCGACGATCATCGGGTTGACGACGTTGCCGAAGTCATCCGCCGCGGTAAAGTTCAGCACGTCGACTTTGCCGGTGCCTTCGTCCACTTCGACTTCACAGATGTAGGTGCCCGACGGGTAGGTGAAGTTCGCGGGGTCGTAGAACGCCGTTTCCTCCAGCCCCGGTTCGATCGAATCCAGCGGATAGTTGTGCGGCACGTAAGCGGCCAGCGTCACATCCCCCCAAGCCAGCGATTTATCGGTGCCAGCAACGGTGAATTGACCGTCCTTCAGCTCGATATCGCCTTCGGCAGCTTCCATCATATGGGCCGCGATCTTCTTGGCCTTGTTGATGATCTTTTCGGTCGCGCGGAACATCGCGGACCCGCCCACGGCGAGGGAGCGGGAGCCATAGGTGCCCATGCCCATCGGCGTGTTGGCGGTGTCGCCGTGCACGATTTCCACCTGATCCGCGCTGATGCCAATCATGTCGGCGATCACCTGCGGGAAGGTCGTTTCATGTCCCTGACCATGGCTGTGCGATCCGGTCATGACCACGATGCCGCCAGTGGCGTTGACGCGAACGGTAGCGGATTCGTACAGACCGGCGCGGGCGCCCAGCTGACCAACAAGGTTCGACGGTGCGATGCCGCAGGCCTCGATATAGTTGGAAATGCCCAGACCGCGCATCTTGCCGTTCTTCTTCGACTCTTCTGCCCGCGCTTCGAACCCGGCGACGTCGGCCAGTTCAAGCGCCTTGTCCAGCGTGGCGTGGTAGTTGCCGGTGTCGTATTCCACCGCGACCGGGGTCGCATAGGGGAACTGGTCAGGCTTAATAAAGTTCTGACGACGCAGTTCCGCCGGATCGACGCCCAGTTCGCGGGCACATTTGTCGATGCAGCGTTCCAGCTGATAGGTCGCCTCGGGCCGGCCAGCGCCGCGATAGGCGTCGACAGGCACGGTGTTGGTAAAGACGGCCTTCACGTTCACGTAGACAAGCGGCGTGCGATAGTTGCCCGCCATCAGCGTGCCGTGCAGCCACGTCGGAACCGACGGTGCGAAGGTCGACAGATATGCGCCCATGTTGGCGTAGGTGTCGGTGCGCAGTGCGGTAAAGTTATTGTCGGCGTCCAGAGCGATCTGGATCTTCGACACGTGGTCACGGCCATGCGCGTCGGACACAAAAGCCTCGGACCGCGAGGACGTCCATTTGACCGGGCGCTTCAGCTGTTTTGCTGCGAAGGTACAGAAGGCTTCTTCGGCGTAGTGGAAGATCTTGGTGCCGAAACCACCGCCCACGTCAGGGGCCACAACGCGCAGCTTATGCTCGGGGATACCCAGAACGAATGCGCCCATCAGCAGGCGGATCACATGCGGGTTCTGCGACGTGGTATACAGCGTCGACATGTCGTCATGCGCGGTATAGTCGCCGACGGCCACGCGCGGCTCCATCGGGTTGGCGACAAGGCGGTTGTTCACCAGCTCTAGCGTGGTGACATGGGCTGCCTTCTCGAAAGCTTCGTCCACGGCGGCCTTGTTTTCTTCGACGAAACCCCAGTCGTAGCAAAGGTTCGAGGTCAGGTCGTCATGCACCTTGGGCGCGCCATCCTTGACGGCGTCCTTCATGTTGATGACCGCCGGAAGCTCATCGTAATCCACGACGATCGCTTCGGCCGCATCGCGCGCTTCTTCGATGCTGTCAGCGACGACGGCGGCGATGATTTCACCGACGTGGCGAATTTTGCCCTCGGCCAGGATCGGGTGCTTGGGTTCCTGCATGGGTTGGCCATGCTTGTCCGTCACCTGCCAGCCACAGGGCAGACCGCCCACACCGTCGAAATCGGCGGCGGTGAAGATTCGGTGCACACCGGGCATGTCCGCAGCGGACGAGGTGTCGACGGAATTCAGCGTCGCATGTGCCACGTCAGAGCGCAGGAAATGCACATAGAGTTGCTTGTTCAGGTTGATGTCGTCCGTGTACCGGCCTTGACCGGTCAGGAAACGAAGGTCTTCGCGCCGCTTGGTGCTGGCGCCAATGCCGTCCTTAGGCATGGGTATTCCTCCCTTTGGGGTGGCGCCTCCTCCGGCGCCGATGTCATGTCACGGCGCACAGGCGCCGGGATAATGGCTTATTCTGCTGCGACCGCAGGCACGTCCTGACCGGATGCGGCCAGCGCGGCTTTGACGATGTTGTGGTAGCCGGTGCAGCGGCAGATGTTGCCTTCCAGATGGTGGCGGATTTCGGCCTCGGTCGGCTTGGGGTTCACCTCAAGCAGCGACGTGATCGCCATCACCATGCCCGGCGTGCAGAACCCGCACTGAAGCCCGTGATGATCCTGAAACGCCTGCTGAACCTTGGACAGCGTGCCATCGGAATTCGCCATGCCTTCGATGGTGGCGACGTCTGCGCCATCCGCTTCTGCGGCGAACATGGTGCAGGATTTGACCTGCTTGCCATTCACGTGAACCGTGCAGGCGCCGCATTGCGACGTGTCACAGCCGATGTGAGTGCCCGTCAGGCCCAGTTCTTCCCGCAGGAAGCTGGACAGAAGGGTGCGGCCTTCGGCGTCTCCGGACATGGTCTTGCCATTGACCGTCATTGAAATTTTCATGATTTCCTCCCTATTGCTTGCTTATTTCGCTGGCGGATGGATCAGCTTGTCAGCCGTTTGAACCATCCCTTTTTGGGCTGATCGCCCGGGCCTTCCTCTGCCTCGGCCTCTTCTTTCGGGCCTTCGACAGCATTGGCGAAATTCTCGAAAAACTGGTCGGCCATCTTTTTGGCGAACCCGTCGATGATGCGGCTGCCCAGCTGGGCCAGTTTGCCGCCAACTTTGGCTTCGACGTCGTAATGCAGACGCGTGCCGCCTTCGATCGGCTCCAGCCGGACGTCGGCGCCGCCCTTGGCGAAACCGGCCGCGCCGCCTTTGCCTTCGCCCGACAGGGTCAGGCTTTCGGGCGCATTCATGTTCGACACCGTCACTGTTCCCTTGAACGTGGCTTTCACCGGGCCGACCTTTTGAACCACGGTGGCCTCGAACCCGTCTTCCGGCGTTCCGGTCAGTTCCTGACAACCCGGCACGCATTCTTTCAGCACATCCGGTGTCAGAAGCGCAGCGTAGACGGTCTCTTGATCCGCCGAGATATCGCGGGAATCGGTAAGTTGCATAAAGAGCCTCCAATTTTATGCGAGCCTAGCGTGACTCGGCTACCCCGCAATCGCAAAGAGTGAAATGCCGCCTTTTTGGGTCTGTTTCACGGATCTGTCTCAGGCCTGAGACACTTTGATCGGACCCACGGTGCACAAGGCCGGGGAAGGGTGCGCGCGGTCCAGTTGCGACACGGCGAGCCATTTGCGACCTAATGGCGCGAATTTCCGTCATTTCTGTCATTGCCTGTTTACGGAATCAGGCCTATATGCGGCGGCGGGACACCCCTCCCCAACGAGGGGCGCTTGACTGGAAGGTTACCATCAATGGCGAACAACGCTCCGGCATCGCGGCCGGCTAATCCGCGATTCTCCTCTGGCCCCTGTGCCAAGATCCCCACATTTGAACTGTCCAAATTGTCCGACGCCGCTTTGGGTCGGTCGCACCGTGCTGCGATTGGCAAGGAAAAGCTGAAAGCCGCGATCGAAGAAACGCGCGACATTCTGGGCATCCCCGCTGACTACAAGATCGGCATTGTTCCCGCGTCCGACACCGGCGCGGTCGAAATGGCCATGTGGTCCCTGCTCGGCGCGCGCAAGGCGACGATGATCGCATGGGAAAGCTTTGGCTCTGGCTGGGTCACCGACGTGGTCAAACAGCTGAAGATCGACGCCGAAGTGAAAGAAGCCGGTTATGGTGAAATCGTCGATTTCGCTACCGTGGACTTCGACACCGACGTGGTTTTCACTTGGAACGGCACGACCTCGGGCGTGCGTGTCCCCAATGGCAACGCGATCCCGGCAGACCGCGAAGGCCTGACCATCTGCGACGCGACCAGTGCCGCCTTCGCGCAGGACCTGCCGTGGGACAAATTGGATGTGACCACCTTCTCTTGGCAGAAGGTGATGGGCGGCGAAGCGGCGCATGGGATGCTGATCCTGTCGCCCCGCGCGGTCGAACGTCTGGAATCCTACACCCCCGCATGGCCGATGCCGAAGATCTTCCGCATGACCAAAGGCGGCAAGCTGATCGACGGTATCTTCAAGGGTGAAACGATCAACACGCCCTCCATGCTGGCGGTCGAAGATTACCTTGTCGCGCTGGATTGGGCGCGCTCGGTCGGTGGGCTGAAGGGCCTGATGGATCGCGCGACGGCCAACGCCAAGGTCATCTGGGATTTCTGCGATCAGAAGGATTGGATCGCCAACCTCGCCGTTGATCCGGCGACGCGGTCCAACACCTCTGTCTGCCTGAAGTTCACGGACGATCGCATCAAGGACGGCGCAACCTTTGCCAAGGCCGTTGCCAAACGGCTGGAGGCCGAAGGCGTGGCACTGGACATTGGCGCCTATCGTGACGCCCCCGCCGGTCTGCGGATCTGGTGTGGTGCCACGGTCGAGACGTCAGACGTCGAAGCCCTGATGCCCTGGCTGGAATACGCCTTCGACGCCGAGATCGCAGCGCAGTAACGGTGTGGCGGGGTGAACCCCGCCCTACACCCCTGACACTCGTAGGGCGGGGTTCACCCCGCCTTCGCCCGACAAATCAAGACATATCAAATTGAGGAGCGCCCACCATGGCCCCCAAAGTACTCGTATCCGACAAGCTTTCGGAAACCGCCGTTCAGATCTTCCGCGACCGCGGCATCGATGTGGATTTCATGCCCGACCTTGGTAAGGACAAGGAAAAGCTGGCCGAGGTGATTGGCCAGTATGACGGTCTTGCCATCCGGTCCAACACTAAGGTCACTGCCGCCCTGCTGGAAAAAGCCGACAACCTGAAGGTCGTTGGCCGTGCAGGCATCGGCACCGACAACGTAGACAAAGACGCCGCGTCGAAAAAAGGCGTGATCGTCATGAACACGCCCTTCGGCAACATGATCACGACTGCCGAACACGCCATCGCGATGATGTTCGCCGTTGCCCGCCAACTGCCCGAAGCGTCCGCTTCGACCCACGCGGGCAAGTGGGAAAAGTCCAAGTTCATGGGCGTGGAACTGACCGGCAAGACCCTTGGCGTCATCGGCGCGGGCAACATCGGTGGCATCGTCTGCGACCGCGCCCGTGGCCTGAAGATGAAGGTCGTGGCCTACGACCCCTTCCTTGGCGAAGAAAAGGCCGAGAAGATGGGCGTCGAAAAGGTCGAGCTGGACGAACTGCTGTCCCGCGCGGACTTCATCACCCTGCACGTGCCGCTGACCGATCAGACGCGCAACATCCTGTCCAAGGAAAACCTTGCCAAAACCAAGAAGGGCGTGCGCATCATCAACTGTGCCCGTGGCGGTTTGGTCGACGAAGAGGCGCTGGCCGAGCTGCTGAAATCCGGCCATGTCGCTGGCGCTGGCTTTGACGTTTTCGCCGAAGAACCGGCGACGGAAAACGTGCTGTTCAACCTGCCCAACGTCGTCTGCACGCCGCACCTGGGCGCATCCACGACCGAAGCACAGGAAAACGTGGCCCTTCAGGTCGCGGAACAGATGTCCAACTATCTGATCGACGGTGCGGTGGAAAACGCCCTGAACATGCCGTCGATGACCGCCGAAGAAGCCAAGGTCATGGGCCCCTGGGTCGCGCTGTCTGGCCATCTGGGCGCGTTCATCGGCCAGATGACGGACGAACCGGTCAAGGCGATCAACATCCTCTACGATGGCGTCGTGGCCGACATGAACCTTGCCGCGCTCAACTGCTCGGTCATTGCGGGGATCATGAAGAAATCGAACCCGGACGTGAACCTTGTCTCGGCTCCGGTCGTCGCCAAGGAACGCGGCATCCAAATCTCGACCACCAATCAGGACAAATCCGGCGCGTTCGAAGGTTACATCAAAGTCACCGTTGTCACCGAAAAGCGGGAACGCTCTGTCGCGGGCACGGTCTTTAGCGACGGCAAGCCGCGCTTTATCCAGATCAAAGGCATCAACGTCGATGCCGAGGTCGGTCCCCACATGCTCTATACCACGAACGAAGACGTGCCGGGCATCATCGGGACACTTGGCTCGACCCTTGGGGAACACGGCGCAAACATCGCGAACTTTACCCTTGGCCGCGCGGCAGCGGGTGGCGAAGCGATCGCGCTGCTGTACCTCGACGACGCGCCGAGCGATACCGCGCTCAAGGCGCTGGCCGACACTGGCAAGTTCCGCCAGATCAAGCCGCTGACCTTCGACGCGGTCTGATCTGACAACCTGATCCTGCGCCGTCCCCATCCAAGGGGGCGGCGTTTTCACTTCGGACCTGTTGCTTGGCGTCGGGCCACCCTACCTTGCAGGCAGTCCATCCCCGAAAGCGAGCCGCGCCACCTCATGCCGAACGCCCCCCTTTACGTCATTCCCGATATTCACGGTCACGCCGACCAATTGGACCGTGTCCTGACCCATATCGAAGCGGACGGTGGCAATGACGCACGGATCATCTTTCTGGGCGATTACGTTGACCGCGGTCCCGACAGCCGTAGTGTGCTGGACCGGCTGATCGCGGGACGGGACGCAGGACGCGACTGGCGGTTTCTGCGTGGCAACCACGACCGCATGATGCAATGGTTTATGGAGCCTGTGCCGCGTTGGGATCCGCACTGGATGGTCGGGATGCACTGGTTCCATCCGCGCATCGGCGGCGTCGAAACCATGGGGTCTTATGGCGTGACGGCCGATGACACCCGACGGTTCAAAGAGGTCCACGCCGACGCGATCAAAGCCGTTCCCGCCGCCCACGTCCATTTCCTGAACAACCTCGAAAATCTGATCCACCTTGACGGTCTGTTGTTCGTGCACGCGGGCATCCGCCCCGGCGTGCCCCTAGCCGATCAAACCGAAGAAGACCTGATCTGGATCCGCGAACCGTTTCTGTCGGATGACCGGGATCACCCTACACTGGTCGTCCACGGGCATACCGCGCTGGAACAGGCGACGCATTTCGGCAATCGCATCGATCTGGATGGCGGCGCGGCCTACGGTCGTCCTCTCGTCGCCGCAGTTTTCGAAGGCCGTGACTGCTGGACGCTAACCGACAGCGGGCGTCAGGCTCTGACACCCTAGCACGCAAACATGCGGCCTCTGCGTTGCAACTTGCGGCGCGGCGGGGCATCAACGACTTAACTGGCGGCGCAGCCCGCCCCCAATGGGAGAGATCTTATGGAAGATATCGTCATTCTCAGCGGCGCACGCACCGCAATCGGCACCTTCGGTGGCAGCCTTGCAGGTACCCCGCCGACGCAGCTGGGCACCGTGGTCGCCAAAGCCGCGCTGGAACGTGCGGGCGTCGAAGGTGGTCAGATCGGTCACGTTGCCTATGGTCACGTCATCAACACCGAACCGCGCGACATGTACGTCTCGCGCGTGGCGGCAATCGATGCGGGCATCCCAGACACGACCCCCGCGATGAACGTCAACCGCCTGTGTGGCTCTGGCGCGCAGGCCATCGTATCGGTCGCGCAATCTCTGATGCTGGGCGATGCGGACTTTGGTCTGGCAGGCGGCGCGGAATGCATGTCCCGGTCGCCGTTCATCATCCCCGATCAGCGCTGGGGCGCCAAGATGGGCGATGTGCGCACGCAAGACATGATGCTGGGCGCGCTTAACTGCCCCTTTGGCACCGGCCACATGGGCGTGACGGCGGAAAACGTGTCTGGCGAACATGACATCAGCCGCGAGGCGCAGGACGCATTCGCACTGGAAAGCCAGAAGCGCGCCGCCGCCGCCATCGAAGCGGGCTACTTCAAAGACCAGATCGTGCCCGTCATGGTGAAACAGCGCCGCGAAGAAGTGGCCTTCGACACCGACGAACACGTCAAGGCGAACACCACGCTGGAAGGTCTGGCAGGTCTGCGTCCGGCGTTCAAAAAGGATGGCACCGTCACCGCGGGCAACGCATCCGGCATCAACGACGGTGCGGCAGCGCTGGTGATGGCCCGTGCCTCGGCGGCGGAAAAGGCGGGTCTGAAACCGCGCGCCCGCATCCTTGGCTATGCACACGCAGGTGTCCGCCCCGAGGTCATGGGCATCGGCCCGATCCCCGCGGTCGAGATGCTGTTGAAACGCACCGGCCTGTCGGTCGAAGATTTCGACGTGATTGAGTCGAACGAAGCCTTCGCTGCGCAGGCGCTGGCGGTGAACAAGGGTCTTGGCCTCGACGCGGCCAAGGTGAACCCCAACGGCGGCGCGATCGCACTGGGCCACCCCGTGGGCGCGACCGGCGCGATAATCACCGTCAAGGCGCTGTACGAGCTTGAGCGTATCGGCGGATCGAAGGCGCTGATCACCATGTGCATCGGCGGTGGTCAGGGCATCGCACTGGCCATCGAACGCATGTGATCCGACCTCAGGTTTGACTATCGAAGGGCGGCCCAAGGGTCGCCCTTTCGCATTCCAGCACATCAGCAACCGTATGGCGTCATGGCCCAAACATGCTATGACCACCCGGAGTTACCCACCCCGAGGCCCCAATGACCAAGCCCATCGCCATCCTGAACGGCCCCAACCTGAACCTGCTGGGCCAGCGCCAGCCTGAAATCTACGGGGCCGATACGCTGGCCGACGTCGAAAAGCTTTGTGCCGACACGGCAGAGGTGCTGGGAACCTCGACCACCTTCTTCCAGTCGAACCATGAAGGCGAGATTGTCGAGGCGATCCATCAGGCCCGCCATGACGCATCCGCCATCGTCATCAACCCGGCCGCCTACACCCATACATCCGTCGCAATTCTGGATGCGCTGAACGCCTTCGACGGCCCCGTGATCGAGGTGCATATCTCGAACGTCCACAAGCGCGAGGCATTCCGCCACCATTCCTATGTCTCGGCCCGTGCCGATGCCGTCATCGCGGGCTGTGGGGTGCAAGGCTATGCCCTCGCCATCCAGCGCGTCGCCACTCTGTTGAAAGCGTAACCCATGGATTTGCCCAAGAACCGGTTTAAAGCCGCGCTGAAAGAAGGCCGCCATCAGGTCGGCTTCTGGAACACAATCGCTGGCCCTATCGTGCCCGAAGCGCTCGCAGCCCATGGATTCGATTGGATCGTGGTTGATACGGAACACACCACGACCGAAGCGTTTCAGGTCCACGCCTCGCTTCAGGCCATCGCGGCCTATCCCGAGGTCTCGGCGGTGGTGCGGCCCGTGTCCAACGACCCGGCCTATATCAAACGCTACCTCGACATGGGCGCGCAGACGTTGATGATCCCCTTCGTCCAATCGGTGGAAGAGGCGGAGGCAGCGGTCACTGCCATGCGCTATCCGCCGCGCGGCATCCGCGGCATGGCCGGCGGCACCCGCGCGTCGCGCTATGGTATGGTCAAAGATTATATGACCCGCGCCGAGGAAGAGCTGTGCCTGATCGTGCAGGTCGAAACCGTCGACGCGATGGAGCACTTGGAAGACATCGCGCAGGTCGACGGTGTGGATGCGGTGTTCATCGGTCCTGCGGACCTGTCAGGCTCTATGGGCCATCCCGGCAATCAGGCGCACCCGGACGTGGTGGCGGCGATCGAGGACGGGTTCTCCCGCCTGAAAAAGATCGGCGTTCCCTCGGGCATCCTGACGCTGAACGAAGATTTCGCCCGTCGGCTGATGGACCTTGGGTCCGGCTTTACCGCAATCGGGACGGATATTTCGTCGATGATGCGTGACGTGGGCGCAGTCAAAGGGCGGCTGGCAAAGTGACGCGCTGACGCGCGTGCCTCCGGCGGGGATATTTTCACGACCAAAGAAGTCGGGGCCACGTCCCTTGTTCTTCTGGTTCGAAAATACCTTGGGGGTCCCGGGGGCAAAGCTTCCGAGAAGGTTCGCATTGGGCAAAGCCCCCGAAAAGGTGCGTATGGGGCAACGCCCCGAAATGGCGCCTAGTCCACCGTGTAAAGAGATACGGTCACACCCAGTTGCTGGCGCGATCCGGTGCCGATGAACAACGTGCGGTTCACCCAATCATAGCGCGGATCGCCGGTTTCCAGTCGCGCCTGCGTGCGCATGTAATATTGGTCCGCCGGAACCACTTCGCCCGCCATGATGCGCTTTAGAACCTCTTCGGGTCCGTGGCGATAGCCGTAGTTGATGATCTCGATCACCGCGCCATCGTGGGTTTCCATCGCGTAGCGCGTGTCCAGTTCGGCGACGCCACTGGGCCAAATGGTTTGCCAATCTGCACCGAGGTTCAGCAATTTGCCGTTCAGCTTTGGTCCTTCGACGCGGCCTCCGATGATCGGGATGATGCGGCGATGACCCGCGCGGCCCTGTCCCATTTCGCGGATCGGGTCCAGTTCCACGTGCAGATCGCAGACATGGGTCAGGCCGGGGGCCGGGTGGGTGGCTTGGGTCATTGTGTGGGGCCGCAGAACTGACGGTAAAGCAGGCCGATGACCTCGGAGACCTGTTCGTTGGCGAGGCTGTAATACACCGCTTTGCCGTCGCGCCGGGTGCTGACGAACCCTTCGTCGCGCAGTCGCGCGAGCATCTGGCTGACCGCCGCCTGACGCATGCCCAGAAGCTCTTCGAGTTCCCCGACCGAGCGTTCGCCGCCGCCGAGGTGACACAGGATCATCAGACGCCCTTCATGCGCCAGCGTCTTTAGAAACGCGGCGGCGCTTTCGGCGTTTTTCTCCATCTCGAGAGGAGAGACTGAGGGTTGAATCTCGGCCAAGTGCGGCAATCCTTTGTTGTATCTGACGAAGTTTTTACCACGTAGATCTGGCCTTGTGTAGATCCCGGTCAAGTGCGTGGCTTATTCGCGTGGCGCGCCCCCGGCAAAGCTGTTGCCCTGTGCGTAATCACAGGGCGCTTCCTGCATCTCAAGGTGCAGTGCGGTGCCAGTGTAAGGGTGCGCGCGGGCCAGATCCTCATCCACCTCAATCCCGAGGCCCGGGGTGTCCGGGGGGCGAACAAAGCCACCCTCGACCTTGATCGCACCTTTGATCAGGTCGTTATGGAATGCGGTTTCGATCGTCTCAATCATCAGCAGGTTCGGGCAACTCGTCGCCAGATGGATGTTGGCGGCCCATTCGATCGGCCCCGCATAAAGATGCGGCGCAATCTGTGCGCCCGCGGCTTCGGCCAGCGTCGCGATCTTTTTGCCTTCCCAGATGCCTCCTACGCGGCCCACTGCGGGTTGCAGAATACGCACGCCAGCCTGCAATAGCGCCGCGAACTCCGCCTTGGTCGTCAGGCGTTCCCCGGCGGATACAGGGATGGTTGTCGCGGCCTGTACGGCGGCGATGCCCGCCCAATCATCCGGTGGCACCGGTTCTTCGAACCACAGCGGGTCATAAGCCGCGATGGCCTGTGCCAGCCGGATCGCGCCGTCCGCCGTGAACTGTCCGTGTGTGCCAAATAGCAGATCGGCCTTTGTCCCCACGGCCTCCCGAATGGCGCGGCAGAAGGAGGCTGACAGGGCGATATCCGTTAGCGCAGGGCTATGTCCGCCGCGGATCGTATAGGGCCCCGCAGGGTCGAATTTCACCGCCGTATAGCCACGCGAGATCAGATCGCCCGCGCTCTCTGCCGCCATCTCGGGCGAGGTCCAGAAGTCCGGCAAGGGATGGTGCGGCAGCGGATAAAGGTAGGAATAGGCCCGCAGACGATCGTTCATCTTGCCGCCTAGCAGGGCCCAGACCGGGCGACCCCGATCTTTGCCAAGGATGTCCCAGCACGCGATCTCTAGCCCTGAAAACGCGCCCATCACGGTGGGGTCTGGCCGTTGCGTGAAACCCGCCGAATAGGCGCGGCGGAACATCAGTTCGATATTTTCTGGGTTTTCGCCCGCCATGTGCCGGTTGAACACGTCGGCGATCACGGCGCGCATCGCATCCGGACCAACGCTGGTGGCGTAACATTCGCCCCAGCCGATTAGCCCGGTGTCGGTGGTCAGCTTGACCAATATCCAGTACTGACCGCCCCAACCCGGTGCGGGTGGGGCGGTGATGATGATATCGCAGCTATCCAGCCGCATCCGTTACTTGAAGACGATGACGTTGCGCCGGGCCGCGCCGGACTTGGTGTCTTCGATCGCTTCGTTGACCTGATCCAGAGTCCAGCGTCCCGAAATCAGCTCGTCCAGCTTCAGGCGACCCTGTTTGTACATGTCGATGATCCACGGAATGTCGCGTTTCACCACGACGTCGCCCATCATCGACCCGACGATTCCCTGACCTTGGTTGGCCATGACCAGCGGCGAATAGGAGGACGTCTTGTCACCATGCGGCAGGCCCACCATGACGACGCGACCACCAGCGCCAAGGTAGCGCGGCGCCTGATCATAGACCTGCGCGGCCCCGACGGTCACCAGAACAGCGTCCGCGCCTTTGCCGAGCATCTTTTTCACTTCGGACCAAGGCTTGCCTTCGGCCAGAACCACGTCGGTCGCGCCGAATTCCTTAGCCACTTCAAGTTTTTCGGGCAGCATGTCCACGGCCACGACGCGGCGCGCCCCGGCGATTTTGGCGCCTTGGATGGCGTTCAGACCCACACCGCCTGCGCCGATGACGACGACGTCCTGACCCACTTCGATGTCGGCGGCGAAAACAGCCGCGCCAACGCCGGTGATCACGCCGCAAGAAATCAGCGATGCCACATCCTTGGCCATATCATCCGGGATCACACAGATCTGCGACTGGTCGACCACGACCTTTTCCGCAAAAGCGCCCGAGGCCATAGCTTGGAAAATCGGCTCTCCATTCTCGTCCGAGATGGGGGATCCTGCCATGTTGTCCTTGGGCGTCGCGCAGATCGTCGGCTTGCCCGATTGGCAGGGAGTGCAGTGGCCGCAGGAATGGATCAGCGTGACGCAGACGCTGTCGCCTTCTTTGATGCCCATAACGCCGTCACCGACCGAGGTGACGATACCAGCCGCTTCGTGGCCGTAAACTGCAGGCAATGCGCCGCCGAATCCGCCCTGCCAGAACGAGATGTCGGAATGGCAGATTGCCACCGCTTCGATATCGACAGCCACTTCGCCCATGCCCGGCGCGCGCAGCTGGACCTCTTCGATCTTAAGGGGCGTGTTGAATTCCCGGCATACTGCCGCGCGTACCTTTTGCATGTGATCCTCCCAGTGATTGACCAAACCTGTACATTCAGGCGCACCTTAGGCAAGGCCGGATTGGAATTCCACTATTCGGAAGAATTTTCCGCAACGTCAAGTGGCGCGGGCGGCTTTCGCAAATGCGCGGGCCTGATCGGCCGCGTCGCCCAGCTGGCCTTCGGGGCCAAAAACGGGGCTCAGGTCGATATCCGGAAAGGCCTGCTGCGCCGCGTCCTGAAGCTGCGCGCCAGAGCTGATCACCTCTTTGCACAGGCGTTTCACTTCGGCCTGCGCATCGGGGCGGGGCATGTGGGACGACAAATGAAAGCTGAGCGCCTCGGCCTGCATCAGGCCTTGCGACTGGTCAAAGGCGGCTTTCATGGCGTCCGCGTTCGGGGTCAGCCCCGGGACCATCTGACGGGCGGTTTCCACGCAGGCGGCCGCCGCCAAGCAAAGCTGGGGCACCACCATCCATTCGGTGAACCACGCGGCACCGTCGCGCTGCTGGCGCGCCATGCCAGCGCCTTGCAGCGTGGCGTTCAATCCCACCGCATGGCGCGCGGTGGCCACCAGAACGGCGGGCTGCACGGGGTTCTGTTTCTGCGGCATGGTGGACGATCCGCCCGCCTTACCCAAACGGATTTCGCCGACACCGGATTGCGCCATGATGGTCAGGTCTTCGCCCATCTTGGCCAAAGCGATCGAGACGCGGGCCAGCCATTCGGCGACCTTCAAGACCGGGCTGCGATCCGCATGCCAGCTGCGGCCCGGATCACCAAGGCCAAGGCCTTTGGCCAATGCCGCGCGCAGGGCAGGGGCCTTATCGCCCCAGACCGATCCCGTACCGGCTGCGCCAGATAGCGACACGAGGAGAGAGGCCTTCACCCCCTCCAAATCGGCCAGACAGTCGATCAGCGGCTGCCCCCAGCCTGCGACGACCGACCCAAAGGACACGGGCGTCGCATATTGCCCATAGGTCCGCCCCGCCATCGGTAGGTCGGCGTTGTCTTCTGCCAATGTGCCAAGCGTGCGAACGGTTTCGTGCAATGCGGTTTCGACCAGCCCCAACAACTGGCGCAGCCGCAGCATCAGACCGCTGTCCACGATGTCTTGGGACGTCGCGCCCCAATGTACGTACTGCGCGTGTTCCGGCGCTTGCATTTCGTCCCGGAAGGCCGTGACCAGACCCGGCACCGGCACGCCGTTGACCGCCGCCGCAGCGCCCAAACCGCCTGGGTCCAGCGCGATTTCCAGTGACGCACGGTGGATAGCCTTGGCGGACAATTCCGGGATGATGCCCAATTCGCCCTGTGCCTTGGCCAGCGCGCCTTCGACGATCATCATCGCGCGCACTTCTGCGGTGTCGGTGAACAGCTTTGACGCCTCGCCCGCATCGAAAAGCTTGTGATAGATTGCGCTGTCGTGGACGGAACCGGCCATTATGCCCCCAAGTCGTTCAGATGTTTGGCCAGACCGGCCGGGTCGGACAGGAACGGCGAATGACCCGTGTCCATGCGCCGGATGGCCGTGATGCCAGCCGCCATCCGGTCCTGATCCACAGCAGGGATCACCCGGTCTTGGGTGCAGACGATGACCGCCTTGTCGGCGCTGTCGAAATTCGCGCCCAGCTGGATCGGATCGCGGTGCGGGTCAGAGGGTTCATAGCAAATCCGCTCTAGCGCCCAGTCCATCGTTGCCTGATCCGCATCATTATACAGGGCCGGCCCCGCGCCATCGGTATCAAAGCAATAGCTGAGCTTATCCTCGGCCCGTTTGAACCGCACCTCTGCGCGTTCCCCCGTCAGCGCGCCCATAAGCCCGCCGACCGTATCGCCGTTCTGGGGGATCAACGCGGCGACATAGATCAGACGTTCAACCCGGTCCGGCGCGCGTTCGGCAGCGGCTGAAATCGCCAGACCGCCCGCAGAATGGCCCACCAGAACGGCCGACCCGTCATAGGCCGCCAGAACCGCCTCGGCTTGATCTGCCAAACTCAATCCCGCAACGCCGCCGCCGCGTCCGGGCAGGTCGATGGCCGATACGGAATGTCCCTGCGCTTGTAACGCAGGGACAATGTCACGCCAGCACCATGCGCCGTGGCAGGCGCCGTGCACGAGGATGAAGTGGGTCATCAGATATCCAGAAATACCGTTTCCTTGTCGCCCTGAAGGACAACGTTAAAGGTATACTGACCGTCCCCGGTCTTCTTGGCAATCAAGGTATCCACACGCAGGCGCTGTTCGATCCGCGCCAGCAGGGGGTCACTGTCGTTGTCTTCATCTTCGAAATAAATCCGGGTCTGAAGGCCGACGTTGATCCCGCGCGCCACCACCCAGATCGAGATATGGGGCGCCTGCTTTCCGCCACCGCGCGCCGGAACGGCCCCGGGTTTGACGGTGCGCAGGGTGAACTTGCCGCTGTCTGCGTCTGCCGCGAAGCGGCAAAAGCCCGAAACGGATGGGTCCGCGCCGTCTTGGCCGGGGAATTTGCCCGCTGCATCGGCCTGCCAGGATTCCAGCATCGCGTCGCGCAGCGCCCAGCCGGTGCCGTCGATGACCTCTCCGGTGATCTCGATGATCTGACCTTTGGCACCATCGGCAATCGGGCTTCCCCCGATTTCCTGATCGTAGGCACCTGCATTGCCCGCGTAGGTCGGCATACAGCCGATGTGGACGTAAGGGCCTGCCGTCTGGGACGGGGTTTCGATCAGACTGTCCAGTTTCTGTACCATCTTACATCCCCTCCAGCTTGTTTTCGAACATGGTCTGACGACGCCCGCGCAGCACGATGTCGAACTTATAGGCAAGGAAATCCATCGGACGCGCTTTGGCCATGTCCAGCGGCGCGACCAGAGTGTCCAACTGGCTGCGATCCTTGATCGTTGCCGCGATGGGGCAGCGATAGATCAGCGGATCGCCTTCGAAATACATCTGGGAAATCAGGCGCTGACCAAAGGCATGTCCAAAGATCGAAAAGTGGATGTGCATGGGCCGCCAGTCATTGGCACGGTTCGGCCAAGGGTAAGCCCCGGGACGGATGGTCAGGAATTCGTAATACCCATTCTCATCCGTGATGGTCCGCCCGCAGCCGCCGAAATTCGGGTCGAGCGGGGCGAAATACGTATCCTTCTTGTGGCGATACCGGCCACCGGCGTTTGCCTGCCAGATCTCGACCAGCGTATGCGGCACGGGCCGCGCGTTTTCGTCCAGCACCCGACCATGAACCAAGATCCGTTCGCCGACTGCGGGCGCTTTGCCCCGCGTCCAGTTCATGATCAGATTGTTGTCCCATTCGCCCAGCATGTCGTGGCCGAACGTGGGGCCGGTTTCCTCGGACGGAGAGCTTTCCATCGACAGCAGCGACCAGCGCGGGCTGCGCGGGACCGAGGTCTTGTAGTCGATGTCGTATGCGGGCGGATGCACATCCCGGTTGCGGGGGATCAGCGGACCCAGATCCCTGTTGGCGTCAGTCATTCTTGGCCTCCAATTCGGCATAGATTTGACGGGCGACTTTGAAGGCGTGGTTCGCGCGTGGCACGCCAGCATAGATCGCCACATGATGAAGCACTTCGCGGATGTCCTCCTTGGTCGCGCCGGTGTTCACCGTCGCCCGCAGGTGCAGTTCAAATTCTTCGAAATTTCCAAGACCGGCCAAAAGCGCCAACGTGATCATCGACCGTTCGCGTTTGCTTATCGCATCCGACGCCCAGACCGTGCCCCAGGCACCTTCGGTGATCAGGTCAACGAACCCTTTGTCAAAGTCTGTCGCATTGCCTTGAGATTTGTTCACGTGGGCTTCGCCCAGAACGGACCGGCGGGTGGCTTCCCCTGCGGGGCGGCGATCAGGCATGCCCTGTCTCCTTTATGAAATCGGTGAGGATCTCGGCGTAGTCTTCGGGCTTTTCGACACAGGGCAGATGCCCCGCCCCGCGGATCAGCGCGAACTTGGACCCCGGAACCAGATCGACGGTTTCACGCACCAGATCGGGCGGGGTGGATCCGTCTTCGGACCCGGCGATGCCTTGTACGGGCAGGCGCAAACCAGACGTCGGCGTATAGAAATCCGTGCCGGAAATCGCGGCGCAACAGCCCGCGTAGCCATCGACCGATTGCTGGGTCAACATGGTGCGCCAGGCCGACAGTTCGGGCGTCGCGCGGAAGGCCTTGCCGAACCACCGTTCCATCACCCCGTCGGCCATCGGTTCGATGCCCGAAGATTTCACCGCCGCGATCCGCTCGTCCCACATCGACGGAACACCGATCTTGGCGGCCGAGTTCGAGATGACCAGCGCCCGCACCTGATCCATGCGTTTCACCGCAAGGCCCTGACCGATCATCCCGCCAATAGACAGGCCGACAAACAACGCGTCGCGGATGTTCAGGTGGTCCAGCAGTTGCTCGGCATCGCGCACTAGCGTGCCCATTGAATAGGGCGCAGGGGTCGCGCGGGTCAGGCCGTGGCCGCGTTTGTCATAACGGATGAATCGCAGACCCTTGGGCAGCAGCTGCAGTACCGCGTCCCACAGCCGAAGATCGGTGCCCAAAGAGTTCGCGAACACCACCGGCGCGCCGTTCGGGTCGCCATCGTCGCGGTAATGCACCGCCAGCCCATCAAGTTCTGCTATACGCATCAGTACGGAAGCCCCACATAGTTTTCCGCCATGACCTTCTGCGCAGCATCGTTATCACGCAAGAAGGCAATTTCCGCCTGCTGCATTTTCAGGTCGAATTCCGTCTGGTCGGGGAAGCGATGCAGAAGGGTCGTCATCCACCAGCTGAACCGCTCGGCCTTCCAGACGCGCAGCAGGGCCTTGGCGGAATAGCCTTCGATGCCCGCATCGTCCTTTTCCAGATAATGATCGCGCAGCGCGTGATACAGGTAATGGATGTCCGACGCCGCGGTGTTCAGCCCTTTGGCCCCGGTCGGCGGTACGATGTGGGCCGCGTCCCCGCACAGGAACAGCCGGCCATATTGCATCGGTTCGCAGACAAACGACCGCAGCGGCGCGATGGATTTTTCGATGGTCGGGCCGGTGATCAGCTTGTCGGCGGCCTCGTCCGGGATGCGGCGCTTCAGCTCGTCCCAGAAGGCGTCGTCGGACCAGTCTTCGGGTTTGTCGGTCCGCGGGCACTGCACGTAGTAGCGCGACAGATTCGCATTCCGCATCGAACACAGCGCAAAGCCGCGCGGTGAATTTGCGTAGATCAGTTCGTCATCCACGGGCGGTGTTTCGGACAAAACACCAAGCCAGCCAAAGGGATAGACCTTTTCATATTCGCGGCGCACGTCCTGCGGGATGGTCTGGCGGGACACGCCGTGGAACCCGTCACAGCCCGCGACATAGTCGCAATCGATCCGTGTCTCGACCCCATCGACCTTGTAGGTGACATAGGGCGCGTCGGTCTTGGCGTTGTTGATCACCACGTCTTCGACGTTGAACACAATCGCGCCGCCGTCTTTTTCCCGCGCCTCGTACAGGTCGCGCGTGACCTCGGTTTGGCCGTAGACGACCACCGATGTGCCGATCTGTTTGGCAAAATCGATACGGAAGGATTCGTTGTTGGCCGCGATCAGCGTCCCATCATGGACGAAACCTTCAGCTTCCAAACGGTCGCCCAACCCGACCTCTTTCATCAGGTTGACCATGCCGCGTTCCAGCACGCCGGCGCGGATACGCGACAGAACGTATTCCTTGGTTTTCCGTTCTAGGACGACAGAGTCGATGCCTGATTTCAGCAGTAGCTGAGACAACAGCAGACCGGACGGCCCGCCACCGATGATGACGACTTGAGTTCGCATATTCGCCTCCCCTTGGCGGGTAGGTGACTCAAGTTAGTTGTCTGTGTCAATTACTTTGCGGGGCGCGTCTACGCTGCATATGTGTGATCGAATAGGTGAGTATCAGGTCTTCCTTTTGATTTCTCACGGAATAGTCGATCACGACGCGACCCCTGTCGGGGCGCGATTTAGATGGCACCTGTTCAACAACCTCAGCAAAAACCCGGATTTCGTCGCCCGGACGCACCGGTTTCAGCCACCGGATTCGGTCCATCCCCGGCGACCCCATCGAAGATTCGTTCAAGATGTTGGCCTTCAACGTCAGCGCAAAGGCCACCGCGCAGGTCTGCAACCCACTGGCGATGATCCCGCCGTAAATCGACTGCGCCGCGGCTTCGGGATCGATGTGAAACGGCTGGGGGTCATAGACGCGGGCGTAGTCCATGATGTCCGCTTCGGTAAAGACATGCGCAGGCGTGTGAAATGTGAACCCCACCGTCAGGTCTTCGAAGAACATCAGGTCTTGTCCCCATGTCTCGCCAGCGCTTCGGTGAACATCGCCGGGTCCACATTGCCGCCGGAAATCGTACAGATCACCGCTTCGTCTTCGATCTGATCCTTGCGCAGCAGGGCGGCCGCCAAGGCCACCGCGCCGCCGGGTTCCGCCACGACCTTGAGCCGTAGAAAAGCCTGCGCGACCGCATAAAGCGCCTCGTCATCCGTGACCGCCAAACCGGGCCCGCAGAGCCGTTGTATGATCGGAAAGGTCAGATCGCCCGGTTGCGGCGTCACGATCGCATCGCAGATCGACCCGCCCATCTGCGCATTCCGCTGGATCGTACCAGATGCCTGCGACCGGGCCACATCGTCAAAGCCCTCAGGCTCAACCGGACGGACGCGCAGGCCCGGTGCCTCGGCCTCAACCGCCAAAGCGATGCCCGAGGTCAGGCCGCCCCCGCCGCAGCACACCAGCACATCGGCGTGGTCGATCCCCGCCTCGCGCGCCTGCTCCGCGATCTCCAGCCCGACGGTGCCCTGTCCGGCGATCACCTGCGGTTCGTCATAGGGTTTGACCAGCGTCAACCCACGCTCATTGGCGATGGCCGCACCAATCTCTTCCCGGCTTTCGGTGGTGCGGTCATATAGCACCACTTCGGCCCCAAGCGCCGCTGTATTGGCCCGTTTCAACGCGGGCGCATCGGATGGCATCAGGATCACGCAGGGTGCGCCATGCTGCGCGGCGGCCCAAGCCATGCCCTGCGCGTGGTTGCCGGACGAATAGGCCATGACGCCCGCCTTGCGGACCTCAGGCTCCATCGCAGACAAGGCGGACCATGCGCCGCGCGCCTTGAAGCTACCGGTATGCTGCAGACACTCGGGTTTGACGAAAACCCGGCGTCCTGCGATGTCGTCCAGAAACGGGGACGACAGCAAGGGCGTGCGCCGGATGACGCCAGCGGCACGGTCTGCCGCGGCGCGGATCATGTCGATGTTCATTGCAGCTTCTCCAGCCATAGGCGCAGACCGGTCAGCGCCTCTTCTTCGTCAAGAAACGGGATGTGTCCGCGGTCCGGGACGGTTGTAACGATCAAGTTGTCCCGTCGCCGCGCCATTTCCTGAACCGTTTCGGCGGACAAGAGGTCAGAGTTTTCGCCGCGGATCACCAAACAGGGCAAATCCGCCAGCAGGTCGTACACGGGCCACAGATCGGGCGCGGGCTGATCGAACGCGGCAGCCACCGCATCGCGCAGCGCCAGATCGTATTTCAACGCCAACCCGTCGCCGGTTTCTTCGACGTTGTGCGACAGGAATGTGCGCCAGCGTTCGACCGGGATATTGTCAAAGGCCGGATCCGTCAGCTTGGCCCGGGCCAGCACGTCCAGCGACGGGGCATCCGGCACCACGCCCAGATAGCCCATGATCACGTCCAAGCCGCCCGCATCCACCACCGGGCCAATGTCGTTAAAGGCCACGCCCAGAAGCCGGTCGTGCGCCATCGCGCCAAGGATCATCGCGATCAGCCCGCCGCGCGATGTGCCGATGACCGCGGCCTTTTCAATTCCCAGATGATCCAGCAGGGCGATGGCATCCTTCGCCTCGGTCGGGACGGCATAGGTGTCTTTGCCGGTGTTTTCCGACAGTCCGCGCCCCCGATAATCCATGCGGATCAGGCGAACACCCGGCAGATGCGGCGCAACAAAGTCGAAATCGCGGGAATTGCGGGTCAAGCCCGACAGGCACAGGATGGGAAGACCTTCGCCCTGTTCTTCGAAATACAGGCGGGCCCCGTCCGGGGCGTTGAAATAGGGCATGGACCGTCCTTCCGCTCAGGCAAACAATTTTGCCAGACCGTACCACTAAGGTCGCGAGGGGAAAGAGGTTTTACAAAATCCAGCCGCAGCCGGGGCGACGCGCTTAACGGCGGCGCAGGCGGATGACCACGTCGACCTTGGACAGTTCGGCGCCTTCAGGGATGTCCGGCAGGCTGGTGATCTTTAGCTGTTCTGCAGGTGCATCGGTCAGGTGACCTTCGTCTTCCCAGTAGAAATGCGGGTGATCGCCGATGTTGGTGTCGAAATAGCTTTTCGACCCGTCCACGGTGATTTCCTGCATCAGACCCGCATCGCAAAACGCCTTGAGCGTGTTGTAGACCGTCGCCAAGGACACCGACTGACCGGTTTCCTGAACCGACGCGAACAGGCTTTCCGCTGTGACGTGGCGGTTCTTGCCATCACCCACCAGAAGGTCGGCCAGCAACATACGCTGGCGCGTGGGGCGCAAACCGCCCTTCGTCAGCCAGTTCGTTGCAGTATTGTCAGCCATATCTTTCATCCGGGCGTACACCACGTCCAATTGCTAGGTCGTTGCTGAATATAGGGGGTTTCGACCGAGGAATTCAATGCTCTTGCTCTGATTGTGGTTTCGGGATGGGGGTGACGAGGGCCGCGCCCTTGCCTCTGCCGGGACGTGGGTGCTAGAGGGGGCGAAGTTTTTCGACAACCAGAAGGGGCCGTCGACATGGCCGAGTATCCGACCAGCTTTGACCGGGATGATCTGCTGAAATGTGCGCGGGGCGAATTGTTCGGCCCCGGCAACGCGCAGCTGCCAGAACCGCCGATGTTGATGATGGACCGGATCACCGACATCAGCGGTGACGGTGGTGAGCATGGCAAAGGCCACGTCCGCGCCGAATTCGACATTACCCCGGACCTGTGGTTCTTTGACTGTCACTTCCCCGGCAACCCGATCATGCCCGGTTGTCTGGGTCTGGACGGATTGTGGCAGCTGACCGGCTTTAACCTTGGCTGGCGCGGATGGCAGGGGCGCGGCTATGCGCTGGGCGTGGGCGAAGTCAAGCTGACCGGGATGGTGCGTCCTGATCGTAAGATGCTGACCTACAAGGTGGATTTCACCAAGGCGATCCAGACCCGCCGCCTGACCATGGGCGTCGCCGACGGTATCGTCGAAGCGGATGGCGAAGTGATCTATCAGGTCAAGGACATGAAGGTCGCGCTAAGCGAAAGCTAAGCCGGACCTGTTCCATGTTAAAAGGGGGGCCGCATGGCCCCCTTTGTTGTTTCAACAGGCGGACAGATTATGCCGTCTGCATATCCTGCGCTTTGCCGTCGTGATCGCCGGTCACCGCAGCCTCGGCCAGAACAGCCGCCACATCCGCGCGCCGCGCCTTGGCCTTCTGGTCCACGCTTTCGCCCAGCACCACGTCGCCCGTTTTGGGATCATCGTTCAGCGCCACGGGCCGCAGGATCGAATAGACAAGGCCCGAATGCTTCAGGTGTTCGTCCGCCGCGTGCTTGGCCTTTAGGTAATGCGCGATCTCGTGATCCTCGGGCGGGTTGTCCGCGCCGATGGAACTTAGCATCACAAACCGCGCGACCATGGCCTTTTGGGCAATGTCGACCAGACGCTGCGCACCGTCGCGGTCTACCTTGTCGGTCATGTCGGCGCCGGTGCTGCTGCCCGAACCGGCGGCAAAAACGACCACGTCGACCCCGTCACAGACGTCGGGGGACAGATTGGTCAGATCGCCCATGCGCAGATCGGTGCCCTCCGGCAGGCCGGATGTGTCAGAGCTTTCGCGCACCAGCGCAATCGGGTTGACGCCGCGGTCGCGCAATTCGCTGACGACCAGTTGCCCGGTTTTGCCGGTCGCACCGGCCACGAGAATATTCAGGGACATATGGACCCCCCATGTTTCGAATGAAAAATGCGGGCGGCCCGTCGCAGGCCGCCCGTCGTAACGTCGTTGCTGTCGCTTAGGACGGCAGGAACACCGCTTTGATGTTCACGAATTCAGTCATGCCAAAGCCGCCGTGTTCGCGCCCGTAGCCAGAATCCTTGACACCACCGAAGGGCATGTTCGGATCGGCCGCGCCAAAGTTGTTGATGCGCACCATGCCGGTGTCGAACTCTTCCCGGGCCAGTCGCAGGGCGTGCTCTTCATCCTGACAGAAGATGCCGCCGCCCAGGCCGTATCTGCTGTCGTTGGCGATCCGCATCGCATCTTCGTCGTCCTTGGCGCGGATCACAGCCGCCACGGGTCCAAAAATTTCGTCGTCATAGGCTGGCATGCCGGGCGTCACATCGGTCAGCACGGTTGCGGGGTAATAGGCCCCGGTGCGATCCGCGACCTCACCGCCGCAGGCAATCTTAGCGCCTTTTTCGACGCTTTCCTTGACCTGATCACGCACGGTGTTCAGCTGCTCTTCACTCGACAGCGGGCCAAGCTTGGTGTCCTCATCCATCGGGTCACCCATAGGGATCTGACCCATCTGGTCGACATAGGCATTAACGAAGGCGTCATAGACCTTATCCGTTACAACGAACCGCTTGGCGCTGACGCAGGTCTGGCCGTTATTATAAAGCCGACCCATGACCGAGAATTTGACCGCCGTTTCGATATCGGCCTGTTCCAGCACCAGATAGGCGTCATTCGACCCCAGCTCGAGCACCGATTTCTTCAGGTGCTTGGCCGCGACAGACCCGATGTGGCTACCTGCGCCGTCAGACCCGGTCATGGTCACGCCGCGCACCAGTTTGTGCGCGATGACCTCGTCACTGGTGTCGTGGTCGATGATGATGACCTGAAACAGGTCTTCGGGCAGGCCGGCCTTGATGCACAGGTCGCGCAGCATCAAGGCGCTGCCGGTACAGATCTCGGCGTGTTTCAGCACGCATCCGTTGCCCGCCATCAGGTTCGCCGCCAGCACGCGCACCGGCTGATACAGCGGGAAATTCCACGGCTGGATCGAATAGATCACGCCAATCGGCTGATAAGTGACCACGCCGCGTTTCTTGCCGCCGGAATGTGTCCGTTCTTCGTCTTTCAGAACCTCTGGGCCGCGATCGGCCGTGTATTCGAACAGTTGCGCGCACAGTTCGACCTCGGTCAGGCCGTCCTTGTACAGCTTGCCAACCTCCTGGGTCATCAGCTTGGCGATATCGCCTTTGTATTCGCGCAGCATGTCGGCGATGGGGCGCATGATCTTGCCACGGTCCTCGTGGCTGAGTTTGCGCCAATCCTCGAACGACTTGTGGCTCGCCTCGACCTTGGCAAAAGCCTCGTCCTTGGACATCACGTCGTAGGTGGTCAGGTCTTCGCCCGTGGCGGGGTTCTTGGTGGTGATGGTTGGCATGAAAATCTCCAGTTCTTTCAAAGCGAACCAACGGCGGGCTAGGGGGGTTCCATGATCGTCCCGATCAGCCGATCACGGCAGCGCGAGGCTGCGACCACGTTGACCGTATCCAAAAGCACATCGATGCCCTAAGGCGGTGGAATGAGTGATCCTTTGCCCCCGTGCCCCGACTGCGCCTCGACCTTCACCTACGAAATGGACGCTCTGCTGGTCTGTCCGGAATGCGGGCATGAATGGTCCGCGTCAGACGAACAGGGTGATGTGATCCGTGACAGCGTGGGCAACGTGCTGCAGGACGGCGATACCGTGACGGTGATCAAAGACCTCAAGCTGAAGGGCACGTCCCAGACGGTCAAGGTCGGCACCAAGGTCACGAACATCCGGCTGGTGCCCGGCGATCACGACATCGATTGCAAGATCCCCGGCGTCGGGCCGATCGGTCTGAAATCACAATTCGTCCGTAAGGCAACCAAGTAACGCCCCGCGTCAGGGGCTTGCACGGCGATGGGATAGCGCTTTGACCGCTACGCCTTGCACGCCCGGGCCCCGATGCCCTACATAACCGACAATACAGCAAGGGATATGTTATGCGCCGAGTCGTCGTCACCGGATTGGGGATCGTCTCCTCTATCGGGAACAATGCGGAAGAAGTCACCACGTCGCTGAAGGCGGGGAAATCGGGGATCGTTGCCTCGCCCGAGATGGCAGAGCACGGGTTCCGCAGCCAGATTGCCGGAACGCTCAAGATCGATCCGGCCGAACATATCGACAAACGCACCCTGCGTTTCATGGGGGGCGGCGCGGCTTATGCTTATATCGCGCTGCAACAGGCGATCGCGGATGCGGGCCTAGGCGAAGACATCATCTCGAACCCGCGCACCGGTCTGGTGGCAGGCTCTGGCGGGCCGTCCACCAGCGCGATGTTCGACGCGCATCAGACGGTGCTGAAAACCGGTGCGACCAAGCGGATCGGGCCCTTCGCGGTGCCGAAATGCATGTCGTCCACCGTGTCCGCGAACCTCGCGACCGCGTTCAAGATTAAGGGCATCAACTATTCGATCACCTCGGCCTGCTCGACCTCTCTGCATTGCATCGGCAATGCGGCGGAACAGATCATGCTGGGCAAACAGGACGTGATGTTCGCAGGCGGCGGTGAAGAACTCGACTGGACCCTGTCCTGCCTGTTCGATGCGATGGGGGCGATGTCGTCCAAATATAACGACGCGCCCGAAACCGCATCGCGCGCCTTCGACGAATCCCGCGATGGGTTTGTCATTTCCGGCGGCGGCGGCATGGTGGTTCTGGAAGATCTGGATCACGCACTGGCCCGCGGCGCCACGATCTATGCCGAGGTGACGGGATACGCCGCCACCAGCGACGGTCACGACATGGTGGCCCCGTCGGGCGAGGGCGGCGAACGCGCGATGCGTCTGGCCGTCGCGACCCTGCCCGAAGGCCGCAAGGTCAGCTATATCAACGCGCACGGCACCTCGACCCCCGTGGGCGATGTGGGCGAAATCCAAGCCGTCCGCCGTGTGTTTGGCGAAGGCACCACGCCGCCCGTCAGCTCGACCAAGTCGATGACGGGTCACGCGCAGGGTGCCGCTGGCGCGTTGGAGGCAATCTTCTGCCTGCTGATGCTGAAGGACGACTTCATCACGCCGTCGATCAACGTGGCCACGTTGGACCCGGCGCTGAAGCCCGAAGAGATCGCGACCAAACTGGTGGAAAACGCCGGTCTGGATACGGTGATGACGAACTCTTTCGGGTTCGGTGGCACCAACGGCTCGATGCTGCTGTCGCGCTACACCGACTAAGCTACACCGACTAATCGGATACCCGACGCGCGTCAGTCGCGCGTCGGGTCCGTCACACCTTCTAACAATCGATCATCGTATTCGGCCCCATGCAGGACCGAGATATTGCCCGTTGTTTCAAGCACGACAGCGCGGACCTGATCGAAATTCAGCGCATTGGCTTCGCGCAGCTTGGCGATCAGATCGTCGCGCGTCACTCGCGTCCGCGATAGCGTGTCATCGAAAATCACACCGTCTTTCATCAGCAAAACAGGCCGGTTCTGCAGAACGCGCGTGACTGTCAGGCTGGCCAGTCGCGCCCGCGCCACGGCCCATTGCACGCCAAGCAGGGTACTGATGGCCAACACACCTTGCCAGAACCCCGACCATTCCGTCGCCTGAGAGCTGCCCGCCAGCAACGACCCTGTAGCAACCGTCACCACGAAATCGAACGCCGTCATCTTGGAAAAGGCCCGCAGACCCACAAGCCGCACGGTCATGATGACCCAGAAAACCGCCAGCGTGGACAAGATCACGGCGCGCAGAATGACGTCCAGAGAAGTCAGGGTTACGAACATTGTGCCTCCGTTCGGTTGATGCGCATGTCACGCGCCTGTGACCAACACATCGCAGGTCGCCTTGTTCCGTCTTGGCGGCTGTGACGCAAACGCTACGTCTGGTGATCGGTGTTCCGGACAACCTTCGACAACTTGACGCCAGTCGTTAGATTGGTCACATCCAAGACGAAGTCTGGGGGAAGTACCGATGTTGTCTCTTGAAAACAAACGCGGCCTTGTGATGGGCGTCGCCAATGAACGGTCCATCGCATGGGGCATCGCCAAGGCCATGGCCGAAGCGGGCGCAGAGCTGGCGTTCAGCTATCAAGGCGAAGCCTTTGGCAAACGCGTGCTGCCGCTGGCGCAATCCGTCGGCTCGGACTTCATCGTCGATATGGACGTCACCGATGAGGCGTCGATGGATGCAGGCTTTGCCCAGCTGAAGGACAAGTGGGGCAAGATCGATTTCGTCGTTCATGCCATCGCCTATTCCAACAAGGACGAACTGGGCGGCCGTTTCATCAACACCAGCCGCGAGAACTTCAAGAACTCGCTTGATATCTCGTGCTATTCGCTGATCGACGTGGCCCGCCGCGCGGCCCCGATGATGAAAGAGGGCGGCACCATCCTGACCCTGACCTATGGCGGCTCGACCCGCGTGACGCCCTATTACAACGTGATGGGCGTGGCCAAGGCAGCGCTGGAATCCGCTGTCCGGTATCTGGCCAATGACCTTGGCCCCGATGGCATCCGCGTCAACGCGATTTCCCCCGGCCCGATGAAAACGCTGGCGGGCGCGGCCATCTCTGGTGCGCGCAAAACCTTCCGCCAGACCGAAGCGAATGCACCCCTGCGCGCCAACGCCACGTTGGAGGCGGTCGGCGGTACGGCGGTCTATCTGGCCTCTGACGCAGGCGCCTTCACCAGTGGAGAGATCATCCGAGTCGATGGCGGCTATCACGTTCTGGGCATGCCGCAGCCGGAAAACCTGTAAAGCCCGCAGGGAACCACCGAAGCGCCGCACTGGTTGAGGTATCAAAGGAGATACCTCATGACCCAGACACTTACGCTGCAACGCATCGAACCCGTCACGCCGGACACGCACCACCTGTGGTTTGACCGGCCCGAAGGCTTTGATTTCACCCCCGGTCAGGCCGTCGACATGGCCTTGGACAAGGACGGTTGGCGCGACGAAAAACGCCCTTTCACCTTCGTGTCACTGCCGGATGAACATCAGCTGCAGTTCGTCATCAAATCCTACCCCGACCATGACGGCGTCACCGAACAGATCGGCAAGATGACCAAGGGCGACAAGGTTCTCATCGAAGAGCCGTGGGGCGCGATCAGCGACGAAGGCCCGGGTTATTTCATCGCAGGCGGCGCGGGTATCACGCCCTTTATCGCGGTGATGCGCAAACGTCTGGCTGACAAGGGAACGCTGGAAGATTGCACGCTGATCTTTTCCAACGAGACCGAA
This sequence comes from Pseudooceanicola aestuariicola, assembly GCF_045763785.1. Classification (NCBI taxonomy): domain Bacteria; kingdom Pseudomonadati; phylum Pseudomonadota; class Alphaproteobacteria; order Rhodobacterales; family Paracoccaceae; genus Pseudooceanicola; species Pseudooceanicola aestuariicola. Next base: position 262,272 of record NZ_JBJGSF010000001.1, read on the forward strand.
AAAGACATCATCCTGCGCGAAGAGTTCGAACAGATGAACGGTCTGAAAACGATCTTCACCGTCACCGATCAGGACATCGCCGGGAAGGGTGTCGAGACGCAGAAGATCGACAAGGACTTCCTGTCAGACAAGATCGAGCCGTCGAAGGGCAAATACTACATCTGCGGTCCCGAGCCGATGATCGACGATATCGAACAGGCGCTGAAAGATCTGGGCGTCGACGAAGACCGGATTATCACCGAAGATCTGGACTGATCAGTCAGGTCCGATTTGGTCAGCGGGGCGCCGGAAAACCGGCGTCCCGTTTTTTGCGGACCATGGATGCCTCCGGCGGGGATACTTCTGGGAAGAGGATGGGGCAGGGGGCTCTGGCTTCAGCTCAGAACCACTGGCCCGGTTCCATCAGGCCCAGATCCATCAACTGCTGCGACGTCCAGTCGAAGCTTTCCGAATTGTGCCAGTGGAAAGTCTTGATGTCGTGGGTCGACCCGGGATTCCGCTTTAGCGCTTTGGCCACGCGGAACGAACAGACCGCGGCCGTCAGGTTGTTGTGCCACTTGCAGGAATATGTGTTGTACTCTTCGTCATCGAAGGTGAAATCGGGACGCAGCACCAGCCCGGGACGGGCGCGGAACAGCGAAATCCTGTCGATGCGGCGGCGATCGGGGGGCACGAACTCTTCGAACCGCCAGCGCAGACCGCCGAAGAAATCCAGCTGCCGTTCTTTCGGGTGATTATGTACCTCTGGGTCCAGCCGCGCCTGCGCGTAGTAACCGGACTTGTCCAGACAGGCATCGTCCAGCGACACCGCGTTGGGCGCGTCTTTCAGATTGCTGGCGTATAGATCGATGACATAAGTCAGCATGGCATCGCGCCGTTCTTCGCCGTGGAATGTCATCATCTCACCGATGCTGCGCGTTTCGCAGAAGGGAAAGAACAGGTACTCGGCGTTGTAGCAGTAATAGAGCCACGCGCCCGGCGCGATGCTAATGGCGGCGTTCACCGCATCGATCAGCGACGCGCCGGCGGCCATGTCGTAATTCACCCGGATCACACTGGTCTGCAGCTTACGATCCAGCTTGAATTCCGGATGGCCGAACAGAACCACGGACTTAAAGCCCGCGTTCAGATGATGGTAGAGGGTGCTTTCGATCTCGACCCCGTCTTCGGCAAAGATCATCGCCGACGGCCCCTTGGTAAAGGCCGGGGGACGCGCCGCGATAAAACTGTCTAGATCGGGAAACTGCACGGGGTCATTCCAGAATGTTTTTCGCAACGTCCCGTCTTTTGCCCTGCATTGCAAGCCCATGCACTTTCCGTTAGTCAGCGCTGAATTCCCCACCAGTCTGTCCAAGCGATCCGAGCCGAACCATGTCCCAGCCGAAAAAGCTATTTATCAAGACCTACGGGTGCCAGATGAATGTCTACGACAGCGAGCGTATGGCAGAGGCTTTGGGCGGCAACGGCTATACCGAGGTGGGCAGCCCGGACGAGGCGGATATGATCCTGCTGAACACCTGCCACATTCGGGAAAAGGCGGCCGAGAAGATTTATTCCGAACTGGGCCGCTATAAGGATCTGAAGGCAGCCAAGCCTGATCTGAAGATCGGTGTGGCCGGCTGTGTGGCGCAGGCCGAGGGTGAAGAGATCATCCGCCGTCAGCCCATGGTCGATCTGGTGGTCGGTCCGCAATCCTACCACCGCCTGCCCGAGATGGAGGCGAAGGCCGGCAAGGAAAAGGTGATCGACACCGACTTCCCCGAAGAAGACAAGTTCGAGAAGCTGAAAGCCCGCCCCAAGGCCAAACGCGGCCCGACCGCGTTCCTGACGGTGCAGGAAGGCTGTGACAAGTTCTGTGCCTTCTGCGTCGTGCCCTACACCCGAGGGGCCGAAGTATCGCGCCCTGTCTCCCGCGTGCTGGCCGAGGCGCGCGATCTGGTCGAGCGTGGCGTGCGCGAAATCACGCTGCTGGGCCAGAACGTCAACGCGTACCACGGCGAAGGTTCGGACGGAAAAGACTGGTCGCTGGCCCGCCTGATCTGGGAACTGGCTGAAATCGACGGGCTGGAGCGTATCCGCTTTACCACCAGCCACCCCAACGACATGGACGACGACCTCATCGACGCCCATGGCCGGTGTTCCAAGCTGATGCCCTATCTGCATCTGCCCGTGCAGTCCGGGTCTGACCGTATCCTCAAGCGCATGAACCGCAGCCACGATCGCGACAGCTATTTGCGCCTGATCGATCGCATCCGCGCAGCGCGGCCTGACATCCTGATCTCGGGCGACTTCATCGTCGGTTTCCCCGAAGAAACCGACGAAGATTTCCGCGACACCATGCGCCTGATCGAAGAGGTCCGCTATGGTCAGGCCTTTTCGTTCAAATACTCCACCCGCCCCGGCACGCCTGCCGCAGAACGCGCGCAGGTGGACGAAGCCGTCGCCAGCGCCCGCCTGCAAGAGCTGCAGGCCCTGATCACCGATCAGCAGCGTGCGATCCAGAATGCCATGGTCGGCCAAGAGGTTGGCGTGTTGATCGAACGGGCCGGGCGTCTGCACGGTCAGATGGTGGGCAAATCCGATCACCTGCACGCGGTTCATATCAACGCTGACCTCGCCCCCGGCGATCTGGTGCGGGTGCGGATCACCGACAGCGGCCCGAACTCTCTGGCCGGAGAGCTGATCACAGCAGAGTGATTCTGGTGTTAACCTGTATGCCGGCGACGATCCCGTCCGATCGGCGGCATTTCTGCGGGTTTCATCTACAATTCGTACCCAAGGTGCCGAAATATCCCATATTTTGGCGCCCTTTCCGTGGATTGAATCTTCACAAGTATTTCTAAAGCGTTAAAGTGAAGGGACAAAACAACGCTTGGGCCAAGGCGAACATTACCGTCCGCATTGGTCCTTCGGGGGAAGCAGAGGACAACATAGTGGTGAAGATCAGCTTCGAAGCCGCCGGACGGATGATGAAAGGGCTTGCTGCCGCTGCCCTGTGCGTCGCGACCGTCTCGGGCCCGGCGCTGTCTCAGGGTATTCCGCCCGTGGGGCGCAACCTGGGCTATAACGAAAAATACATTCCGACAATTTGGGTCGATCCCGATGGCTGCGAACACTGGGTGATGGACGACGGTCTGGAGGGCTACATGAGCCCCCACGTCAACCGTCAGGGTATCCCGGTCTGTAATCGCGGTAACGTCTGTGGTGTGATGCAGTCGGACCAGTTCTTCGCGACTGACAAGTATCACATCAGCGCCGCGAACAAGCAGCGTCTGGCGCAGTTCTTCCAAAGCTCGACCGCGACCGCCTTCATCATCGCCGGTCACACTGACAGCCGCGCGTCTGACGAATACAACATGCGCCTGTCCTACAACCGCGCCAATGCGGTGGCTCAGGTCGCTGCGGCAACGGGGGCCCGTATCGCGGACGTCCGCGGCTATGGTGAGCGTATGCCCGCGGCATCCAACAACACGGCGGCTGGCATGGCCCAGAACCGTCGCGTTGAAATCATCTGCATTCGCTAAGGGGGGCGATATGAACCTGACGAAAATCGCCCTTGGATGTGCCTTGGTTGCCGGTGTGGCCGCCTGTGGTCACCCCAGCCCGACGCCGGATTTCAAAGGCCGCGACCGCGGCTTTGGCCAAAAACACCTGTCCCAGCTTCAGGCTGGTATCTGGATCGATCCCAACGGCTGTGACCACTGGATCATCGACGACGGTGTCGAAGGCTACCTGTCGCAGCGACTTGACCCCTATGGCAAGCCGGTCTGCTCGGGCACGGCCCCGCCGAACACCGCAACGGGCGGGTTCAAGCGCGGCGGTCACATCTTTGACCCGCGCACATCGACACGGCCCGCCGGCTAAGATGCCAGCGCAAGTCGCATATCACGCAAAAAAATGCCGCAGGGACCTCCTTGCGGCATTTTTTGTTTTCCGACCCGACCGAACCTACATAACCTGAAAGCACTAGATTAGGAGATCTGCTTGGCCGCCACATTGCTGCCCCCCCGCGACGCCGCCACCGACACTCTGGCAGAGGTCGCTGTCGAGTTTCCCGATAACTTCCTGCTGATCGAGCTGTGCGGCGAATTCGACCGCAACATCGCCGAAATCGAACAAAAGCTTTCCGTGCAAATCCTGCGCCGTGGCAATCATCTGGTTGCCATGGGCGAAAAGCCCGCCGCAGAAGAGGCGGTGAAGGTGCTCAAAGCGCTTTATGCGCGGCTGGAGGCCGGTCGCCCGGTTGCCAGCGCCGACATCGACCGTGAGTTGCGGATGCCGGGCGCCAAGCCAGACCGGGCTAGCCGGGACGGTAAACAGATCGAGATGTTCAAGGACGGCCGGGTCGAGATTAAGACCCGCAAGAAACTGGTCGAACCCCGGACCGAGGCGCAGAAAGCCTATGTCCGCAACCTGTTCCAGAACGAACTGGCCTTTGGCATCGGCCCTGCCGGGACGGGGAAAACCTATCTGGCCGTGGCCGTGGGCGTGTCGATGTTCATCGACGGCGCGGTGGACAAGATCATCCTGTCGCGTCCCGCCGTCGAAGCGGGCGAAAAGCTGGGCTATTTGCCGGGCGACATGAAGGACAAGGTCGATCCCTACATGCAGCCGCTGTATGACGCGCTGAATGACTTCCTTCCGGGCAAGCAATTGGCCAAGATGATGGAAGAAAAGGTGATCGAAATCGCACCGCTTGCCTTCATGCGCGGTCGGACCCTGTCCAACGCCTTTGTCGTGCTGGACGAAGCGCAGAACGCCACGACTATGCAGATGAAGATGTTCCTGACCCGTCTGGGTGAAGGGTCCCGCATGGTCATCACCGGCGACCGGTCACAGGTCGACCTGCCGCGCGGCATGCCGTCGGGGCTTCAGGATGCGGAACGTCTGTTGGGCGGGATAGATAAGATCAGCTTTAACTACTTCACCGCCAAGGACGTCGTCCGCCATCCGCTGGTCGCGGCGATCATCGAGGCCTACGAGGCGGATGAAGCAAAAGGGTAGAGTAAAGTCTCTGGCTAGCTCCGCATCGACGACGGTCGGTGCTGGGTCAGCTTAACCGGCCTCACGCTCAAATAGCATTTCGACTGAAAGCGGCTTGTCGAGCCATGCCGTGACCTTTGGCAGGGACGCGTCTTCTGCGCAGGTCGAGACAACGAATACTGGCGTCAGTCCGGCTGTCATCCACTCCAGCATGCTGTTCAGCGCATCGTTCTTTTTCTCAACGTCCAGAATGATGGCTGCATAATCGTCAGTGCCATAGGCTTTTAAGTCAGGTCCCGCAGAATGCGGACGGGTCACCGCGACAAAGCCCCTCGGCGCCAGCGCCATAGACAAATCCAAGGTCATCAATGCGTTGTCACTGACAATCAACACATCGGACGGGCGCGTCCCATTAGGGTCCCAAGAAGCGATTTTAGTAAAGATTCTCTCCATGGTTCCACACTCTGCTGATCTGGAGAGATTGCAAATGAAATCAGTCGCTTATTATATGATACCAAGCGGAATGAGTGGTCTTGGCATTTGCCGCTCTTTACTCATAATGAGCCGTATGCAGACTTCTTTCCAACGGGCAGATCGGTTACGCTGATCATAGATTGGGCCGCAAAGGATCAAGGGACGGTGAATGGCAGACGGTAAGCGACTGGAAAGGTTGCAGATCATGTTGACGGACGAAGAATTGGCTGCCGTCGACGACTGGCGTTTCACGACGCATATGCCCAGCCGCTCCGCCGCCGTCCGAGAGTTGTTGCGCCGTGGTTTGGCGGCCGAAGGGCACTATGACCTTGCGAAAGGCGGTAGTTCTTCCAGCAGCTATGGCGTTCTGGACGCAAAAAAGCGCAACGAGGAAGAGTAACGATTTCGTCAGTCTTGGGCGACGAGCCGCGGTCAGCGCCCCGCGCTCTATGGCGCTGGCCCAACTGACCTGATAACTGCCGCGCCATGAGTTTGATCGACTGCATCATCGAAGACGACCGCTGGACCGACGCGGGGCTGGAGCCTTTGGCCGAAACCGCGGCGCTGGCGACGCTTGGGCACCTTGGACTGGACGCTGACGACTGGGAAATCTCTCTGCTGGCCTGTGATGATGCGCGGATTGCTGCCCTCAATGCCGATTTTCGCGGCAAACCGACGCCGACGAACGTGCTGTCCTGGCCGTCCGAAGAACGCTCCGCAGAGGTGGAGGGAGACAGCCCCGAATTGCCAGACCCCGGCCCTGATCCAGAGCTGGGAGACATCGCCATCGCCTTTGAAACATGCGCCCGCGAGGCGCAGGAGCAGGGCAAGCCAATGGCCGATCACGTGACCCACCTGATCGTTCATGCAACGTTGCATCTTTTGGGCTATGATCATGAACGTGACGCCGATGCCACGCTGATGGAAGCGGCAGAGGTCGAAATACTTGGCAAAATGGGTCTACCGGACCCATATAGGGAGAATTGAGGGGCTGACCCTCGGGCCGGATGATTCGTGGTGAACAGATCCGGCGGCAATTGGTAAGGATTGATGGGCGAACAAAGCGACGGGTCTTCTAACGCAGCGCATAGCGCGCTTCCCGACAGTTTGAAGCAGGACGAACACGGCACCTCCCACCCTCAAAGAGGGTTCTGGGCGCGGCTATTTGGCAAGGATGCGCCAACGCCTGTTCCGCATACGGCCCAATCCAACAGCTCTCCGGCGACGGCACGGCCTATCCATGGCATGATCAACCTGCGCCGGATGCGGGTCGAAGACGTGGCGATCCCCAAGGCGGAAATCGTCGCCGTTCCCGCATCGGTGACGCGCGATCAGCTTGTGAAAACCTTCCGCGATACGGGCATGACCCGTCTGCCGGTGTTTCAGGACACGCTGGATACGCCCATCGGTATGGTTCACCTGAAGGATTTTGCCCTGCGCCACGGCTTTACCGCCAAACCGGCGCGCTTTGTCATGAAATCCATGTTGCGGCCGCTGCTGTTCGTGCCGCCATCGATGCCCATCGGCGTGCTGCTGCAGAAGATGCAGCAGGAGCGTCGCCACATGGCGCTTGTGATTGACGAATACGGTGGTGTGGACGGTCTGGTGACCATCGAAGACCTGATCGAACAGGTCATCGGCCAGATCGAAGACGAACATGACGTCGAAGAAGACAAGCTCTGGACCAAAGAAAACGAGGTGACCTACCTCGCTCTGGCCAAGACGCCCTTGGACGAATTCGCGCAGGAAACCGGCTTTGACCTGACCGCTGACGACAGCGTGGACGAGGAAGAGATCGACACGCTCGGCGGTCTGGTCTTCATGCTCTCGGGCCGCGTCCCGGCCCGAGGCGAGGTTGTCCCCCATCCCGCGGGCCATGAATTCGAAGTCGTCGATGCCGATCCCCGCCGGATCAAGCGTCTGCGCGTCCGGTTGCGCCCCGAAGGTGCCGAAGACGCGGTAGAGGACGGCGAAGAGACCGCCACGCTCGCCGCACAATGAGCCGCGCCGCGATGCTGACGCGTCGTATCGATGTCCTTATGGCGTTGTCGCCCCTGCGCAAGTCGCTGGTGGCGGCATGCGCAGGGGCCATTGCGGCGCTAGGCCAAGCGCCCTTTGACCTCTGGCCCCTGACGCTGATTGGCTTGGCCGTGGTTCACCTTATGGCCAGCGCTCTGCCGCGTCCGCTGCAGGTCGCGCGCCTGTGGTGGGCGGCGGGCGCGGGGTACTTTGCGGTCGCGCTTAGCTGGATCGTTGAACCCTTTCTGGTCGATATTCAGACCCACGGATGGATGGCCCCCTTCGCCCTGATTTTCATGGCGGCCGGGATGGCGTTGTTCTGGGGCGCGGCCGGGGGCTTGGCCCGGTTCGTGGCGGCAGGCCGGGGCTTCCGGTTTGCTCTGGCAACGACCCTCACCTTCGTGCTGATCGGCTACCTCCGGGGGCTCGTCTTTACCGGTTTCCCTTGGGCGCTGCCGGGTCACGTCCTGATCTCTACCCCAGCAGTGCAATGGGCGCAGTGGATGGGCGCCATGGGCCTAGGGGCACTCATCTTCCTGTTCGCAACGTCACTGCCATTGATCTGGGCCGCACCGCTTAAACGCGGCTTGGCATGGTGCGCGGCCCTTGCAGTTGTCATGGCGGGTGGGGCTTTGCTGACCCCGCCTACCGCAGATCTGACCGGGCGTCCGATCATCCGCATCGTCCAACCCAACGTGCCGCAACACGAAAAATGGGACCGGATGCTTGCCCCGCAGCATTTTGACAGGACATTGTCGTTGACGGCCCAAGGCATTGATCCCGCAAATCCGCCCGCGCTGGTGGTCTGGCCCGAAACCTCTGTCCCGGCGTGGCTAGAGGAGGTTCCCCATCTCATGCCCACCCTGTCGCAGGCGGCGTCGGGCCAGCCGATGGTCTTTGGCATCAATCGTGGCGAAGGTCAGCGCATTTTCAACGCAATGGCCCTGTTGGGTGAGGGCGGAGAGGTGCGGGACGTCTATGACAAACATCATCTCGTGCCTTTCGGGGAATATATCCCGTTGGGCGATTTGCTGGGTGATCTTGGCCTGCCGGGCCTCTCGCAACGCACTGGCAACGGGTTTTCGGCCGGTTCCGGTCCTCGCCTCATGGACATCCCGGGCGTCGGGTCTGCTTTGCCGCTGATCTGCTACGAAGGCGTCTTCCCCCGCGATATCGCTGGCGCGCCAGGTCGGCCTGATTTCCTGTTGCTGATCACGAACGATGCGTGGTTCGGCAAAGTCTCGGGCCCCTACCAGCATTTGGCACAGGCGCGGCTACGGGCGATTGAACAGGGCCTGCCTATGATCCGCGCGGCCAACACCGGTATCTCTGCCCTGATCGATCCGGCGGGCCGCCTGTCCGGTGCCATGCCCCTTGGCACCGCAGGCGTCCGCGACCTGCCTTTGCCGCCTGCCAATCTGCCGACACCCTACGCCCGTATCGGAGATCTGCCGATTGCGGCGCTGGTGCTACTGTGTCTTGGCGTCCTCGTCTTTGGCAATCGCCGCCGATCCGCATCAACATAGCGTTGACGCGGCATGACCCGCCGTATAGGCGGGAGGTACCACCGCCCCAACGGCTTCCTGGCGGGGTGGTTTGTCATTTACCGGAGCACTATTTCATGACCCGCAAGAACTACATCTTCACCTCGGAATCCGTTTCCGAGGGCCACCCGGATAAGGTCTGTGACCGTATCTCTGACGCCGTTCTGGACGCTTTCCTATCCGAAGAACCCCACGCGCGGGTCGCTTGTGAAACGTTTGCCACTACCAACCGTGTTGTCATCGGTGGCGAAGTTGGTCTGGCCGATCAGGCCAAGCTGACCGAATACATGGACAAAGTCGACAGCATCGCCCGTGCCTGCATCAAGGACATCGGGTACGAGCAGGACAAGTTCCACCACGAGACCGTGGAAATCACCAACCTGCTGCACGAACAATCCGCCCATATTGCGCAAGGTGTCGACGCCAGCGATAACAAGGACGAAGGTGCCGGTGATCAGGGCATCATGTTCGGCTACGCCACGACCGAAACCGACGACCTGATGCCTGCGCCGATCCAGTTTGCGCACCAGATCCTGCGCCGTCTGGCCGAGGTCCGCAAGAACGGGACCGAGCCGACGCTGGGCCCGGACGCGAAATCTCAGGTCTCTCTGCGCTATGAAAACGGTGTGCCTGTCGAGGTGACTCAGCTGGTTCTGTCGACCCAGCACCATGACGAAAACCAGACCTCGGACGACATCCGCGCGATTGTTGAACCCTACATCCGCGAAGTGATCCCCGGCGACTGGCTGACCAACAACACCGAGTGGTGGATCAACCCGACTGGCAAGTTCGTCATCGGTGGCCCTGATGGGGATGCGGGCCTGACGGGTCGTAAGATCATCGTCGACACCTATGGCGGTGCCGCGCCCCACGGCGGTGGTGCCTTCTCGGGCAAAGACCCGACTAAGGTTGATCGCTCTGCCGCTTACGCCGCGCGCTATTTGGCAAAGAACGTCGTCGCGGCCGGCATGGCTGAAAAGTGCACCATTCAGCTGTCCTACGCGATCGGCATCTCGAAACCGCTGTCGATCTATGCCGATACCTATGGCACCGGCCACGTGCATGAGGCCGAGATCGAAAAAGCCGTGGCACAGGTCATGGACCTGACTCCGCGCGGCATTCGTGAACATCTGCAGATGAACCGCCCGATCTACCAGCGTACCGCAGCCTATGGCCACTTTGGCCGCAAGCCCGAAGAAGACGGCGGCTTTAGCTGGGAAAAGACCGATCTGGTCGAGGCGCTGAAAAAGGCCGTCTGATCCCATCAGCTCCAAACAAAAAGGGCCGGAGATTTCCCCGGCCCTTTTCGCGTCAATGGGACAGACTTATTCCGCAGGAACGACCTTGGCGGATTTGCCAACCGACAGGGTGCCGGGGCCAAATGCGATGACCATCAGCATGCCGCCTGCGATCGTCATGTTCTTCATGAACGAAATCATCTGCATCTGAGCATCCATGCCTTCCATCGCGAAGGACGGCACAAGGTGGAACAGCACGCCGGACACGACCGAGAAGCCCGCCAGCAGGAAGGCCGCAATCTGCGCCTGCCAGCCGACCAGCAGGGCGATACCGCCGACCAGTTCGACGATGATAACAATCGGCAGCAGCGCGCCGGGGACGCCCATCATCTCCATATAGCCTTGGGTACCGGCATAACCGGTGATCTTCTGAAAGCCAGAGAGGATGAACATGAAAGACAGCAGCACACGGCCAAGCGGTGCGGCATAAGCAAGTAGGTTAGACATCGGTTTATTCCCTTTAAATTCCGTATCGGACCCCGTGATCCGGGGGACGGAGGAACCTTGCCTCAGCCAGACGCACCGCACCATTCCAAGAAATTCGACATAATCTGTGCGTAGATGCGCAGTAACAGACCGGACCGTGCGTGCATTGGTCACGCGGAATTAGGATGACATATGCCAAAACTCGCATGATAGTCTGCTCAAAGGATCGGAGGTCCCAATGCGCGCTATTTTAATCTGTCTATCGCTACTCATGGCCGGCTCCGCCATGGCGCAATCGGGCCACGGCTCTATGGGTCACGGCGTCATGGGGCATGGGCACGGTGCCGACGGCACTGGCCACGATATGGTCAATATGCCCGGCCTGCGCGGTAAGGATGCCACGCCAGAAGAAAGCGCCGAGATGGCAGAGATGTTCCGCTATTTCGCGCTGATCGAACGGGACGTCGAAAACCTGCCCAATGGCATCCGCGCCACCACTAGGACCGAAGACGAGGCTCTGGCCACCGCCCTCATCAGCCACATCACCGGCATGATTGCCCGCGTTGAGGAGGGCCGCGACCCTCAGGTCTTTATCCAGTCCCCGACGCTGGACATTCTGTTCGAACGCCGCGACGCCATCGTGACCGAGATTGAGGCCATAGACGGCGGCCTAATCGTGACCCAGACCTCGGACGACCCAGAGGTTGTCGCCGCCCTTCACACCCATGCTGCCGAAGTGTCTGACATGGCGTTGCGGGGCATGGATGCGGTCCACGAACGGATGATGAAAACAAACCACTAAGGGCAGGGGCCAATGGGCCGGGTGCTTGATCCCGTCCCGCCCTGACGCTATGGCCGGGGCATGAGCGATCAGCACCCCTCCGGCGCCCCGTGGCGCAACTTTTATGGCCGGTTCAAGGGCAAGGCCCTGCGCCCCTCGCAAGAGGCCTATCTGGATCAGGACCTGGCGGACCTGTCGCCCGGCGCTGTTGGCTGGGAGGAAAATCCTGATCGCACGCCGCTGGACCTGCCGTCCTTGTTCGGGGATCGCGACGTCTGGCTGGAAATCGGCTTTGGCGGCGGCGAACACCTTGTCCATCAGGCCGAGAACAACCGCGACGTCGGGATCATCGGGGCGGAGCCCTACATCAACGGCGTCGCCATGTTGCTGGGCAAGATCCGCAAGGCTGGTGTCGACAACCTGCGTGTTCACCCCGGCGACGCCCGCGATCTGTTCGACGTGCTGCCCGCCCAATCCATCAGCCGCGCCTTTCTGCTGTACCCCGATCCCTGGCCCAAGAAACGCCACCACCGTCGCCGTTTCGTGACGCCAGAGCATCTGGAGCCACTGGCGCAGGTTCTGAAACCCGGCGCGATTTTCCGCGTGGCGACCGATATCCCCGACTATGTCCGCCAGACGCTGGAACAGGTGCCGCGCCATGGGTTCGAATGGCTGGCCGAAAAGCCTGCCGACTGGCGCGAACCTTGGGATGACTGGATTTCCACCCGGTACGAACAAAAGGCCCTGCGCGAAGGCCGTACCCCGCACTACCTGACATTCCGCCGTCTTGGTTGATTGTCCGGGCTTCGGAAACCGATTGTTCGAAGCCACTTTTTTGAAACCATACGTGTATACAGGGCAGCTTCGTGATGGCGCTAATTGCCCTGCCGTCCTGGCTGTGCCGCGGACGACCCGCGGCTGGACCACCGCAGGGAAGGAACACAGCACATGTTTGGTTTCAGATTCAATATCTTCGCAAAGCCCACCGTCACCAAAAGCACGGTTTACGAAAACCCTTACACTCAGCCCGGTCTGACGCAGGACAACGGTCTTGTAGACGACCTCGCGGGGGATGGCGGCACCTTGGACACCATTTTGACCGGGGACGATCACCCCGATAATTCGGAAACCGAAGGTGTGGTCGATGACGTCACGGCCGAAGGCGGGATCTTGGACGAATTGGCCGGGACCGGCGGCACGCTGGATGACCTTCTGAATGGCGAAAGTGATGCAGATGGGACGGAAACGCACGGGGTGGTTGATGCGGTGCTCGGCCATGGCGGCACCGTTGACGAACTGACCGGGCTTCTGGGCAAGACCACTGGTGGTCGTTTCACGAAAGGTGACGACGAAGGCCAAGGTGACAGCAAGCTGCTGGACGGACTGTCTGGCCTTACCGACGAAGGCGGAGCCGTAGACAAGCTGACGGGTGACGGCGGCACGCTGGACCATTTGCTGACGGGCGACGGCGATGCCGATGGCTCTGAAACCGACGGCCTGATCGATGATATCTTTGCCGAGGGCGGTATCCTTGACGAACTGGCCGGTGATGGCGGCACGCTGGATGATCTGCTGACCGGCGACGACCAAGCAGACGGATCGGCCAATAACGGCCTGATCGACAACCTGCTGGCCGAAGGGGGCACGGTCGATGAACTGGTTGGCAACGGCGGCACGGTCGATGATATCCTGACCGGCAACAACACCCCTGATGGCACCGACACCGAAGGTGCGATTGCGCATCTGCTGGGCGGCGGTGGTGCTGTGGACGAACTCTTTGACCATGATGACATGGGCCATGACGACGGGCACGACGATTGCGGCTGTGACGATATTTTCGCCGGGCTCTTCTAAGCTCTGAATAGGCTTTTAGGGCATAGGGGCCCGCCGACGGTTCATCGCGACCATCGGCGGGCCTCACTCATTTGGCGGTGGCTCATCCCCTCGCCACGGGCGCACCACACGGCTATCCCGTACATGCAATGGACATTTCCACCGCGCTGTGACACATCCCGCCTCGATATCAAGAGGCCCGCCATGACCGTTACCCGCTTTGCCCCGTCGCCTACCGGCTACATCCACGTCGGAAACCTGCGCACTGCGCTGTTCAACTTCCTGATCGCGCGCAAACAGGGTGGGACGTTCATCCTGCGGATCGATGACACCGATCCCGAGCGGTCTAAGGAAGAATACGTCGACGCGATCAAGCAGGACCTCGACTGGCTGGGCCTGCATTGGGATCGGGTCGAACGTCAATCCGAACGGCTGGACCGCTACGCCGAAGCCGCCGACAAATATCGCGACATGGGCCGGTTCTACGAGGCGTTCGAGACCCCGACCGAACTGGACCTCAAGCGCAAGAAACAGCTGAACATGGGCAAGCCGCCGGTCTATGACCGCGCCGCGCTGGCCCTGTCGGACGACGAAAAAGCCAAGCTGCGCGAAGAACGCGGGCAGGGCGTCTGGCGGTTCAAGCTGGATCAGGAACGCATCGAATGGAATGATGGCTTTCTGGGCGATCTGTCGATCGATGCGGCATCCGTGTCTGACCCGGTGCTGATCCGTCAGGACGGCCAGGTTCTTTATACGCTGGCGTCGGTCGTGGACGACACGGACATGGGCGTGACCCATGTCGTGCGCGGATCGGACCACGTCACCAACACCGCCACGCAGATCCAGATGATTCAGGCGCTTGGCGCGACACCTCCGGCGTTCGCCCACCACTCGCTGCTGACCGGCCCGCAGGGCGAAGCGCTGTCCAAGCGCCTTGGCACCCTTTCGATCCGCGACCTGCGTGCGCGGGGCGTGGCGCCGATGGCGCTGCTGTCACTGATGGCGCGTCTGGGGTCGTCGCAGCCGGTCGAACTGCGGTCGTCGATTGACGAACTGGTGGAAGGGTTTGACCTGAACACCTTCGGCTCTGCCCCCACCAAGTTCGATGAAAATGACCTATTCCCGCTGACGGCCAATGTGCTGCAAGCCACGGATTTCGAGACGGTCAAACCCCGCATCGCCACCGCTGGTGTGCCGTCTGATATCGCCCCGGCCTTCTGGTCGGTCGTGCGCGACAACATCACCGTGCTGGACGAAATCGACGGCTGGTGGGCCATGATGCGCGATGGGGCAGAGCCCTTGGTCGATGACGAGGACGCGGATTTCATCCGTCAGGCCATGCCACTGTTGCCCCAAGACATCGACGGCGACACCTGGGGTCAGTGGACCACGGCGGTCAAAGAGGCGACGGGCCGTAAAGGCAAGGGCCTGTTCATGCCGTTGCGCAAAGCGGTCACCGGGCAGGAGCGGGGGCCGGACATGGCGTCGCTGTTGCCGCTGCTGCAGGTGATCAAGGCGCGCGATTTTTAATCGTCGCCAGTTTTGGCCGTTTCAGCCAGCCGTTAGCTTTGAATTCACAGAAGAGGGCAGCGATCGACCCGGGGAGGCGCGATAGCGCCGCCCATGGGGCGGGTCGGCGCTGCCCGGCGTGCCGCCGGGCGGGAAATATAATCAATGTTTAGTTTGCGGGCGGAGGCCAAGGCGGGGCAAACCTCGCCCGACAGGCTCTCAACCGTGCGAAAAATGCGTAGGGCGGGGTTCACCCCGCCGCCCCAGCAACCGAACTCACGCCTTCACGATCTCAGCGCCCAACTCTGCCAGCTTTTCATCCACGAACCGCGTCTCATCCGCGCTTAACACCTGCGCGCGCGGATACATCGGCGCGGCCCGGTCGTCCAAAACCGGCCCGGTCCAGCCGACCGTCGTGTCAAAGAAATGATGCCCGCCGGTGGCCCCGAAGACCTGCAGATACCCCTGCACGACCACGTCCAGATACGACAGCAGGATCGGCCGATCCTCATCCGCCGGGCCGTGCTTGTCCGCCGGGATGTGGTACACCGCGATCTCTCCGGCGCCGTCGGCCTGATGGGTGATACCAGACGCCACGGGCACCCGGTCGTATCCCTGTTCACGGTCGTCCAGCGCGCCCCAATCGGCCCCCGGGACCGCCGCGATCAGCCCGTCGATCCAGACACCGTCGCAAGGTTCCGCAGTCAGGAACGCCATGTCGCGGATCGGCGTGTGTCTCCAGACCCGCCGCCAGCCCTCTAGTCGTGCGGGCGCATGCCGCCGGTAAACATGGGTCGAGACGTTCACAAGGCTGCCGTAACCGAAAAAGAATGGGTCTTGGGACACAGGCGGCTCCATTTGATCTGAGTCATATACATGTTTCAAGATGCGTGTTAGCACGCTGCAACGACAGCCTTGCAAAATTCGTTACGCCAAGGCTGCGGGTCGTGTGGAGGTGTATGATGCGTTTGACCAAAAGATCCAATATCTCGATGCGGGTGTTGATGTACTGCGGCGTCAACGAAGGCCAGCTGGTGACCAAGTCCGAGATTGCAGAGGCTTGTAATACCTCGGAAAATCACCTCGCTCAGGTCATTAACAGGCTCGCTCAGCTTGGGTTCCTCTACACGCAGCGTGGGCGCAATGGCGGTCTGCGACTGTCCCGCCCGATGGAAGACATCAAGGTCGGCGAAGTGTTCCGCGCGACCGAGGCCAGCGTGCCCATCACCGAATGCTTCGCAGCTGACGAAAACACCTGCCCGCTGGTCGAATCGTGCCGCCTGAAAGACGTGATCGCCACCGCGACCGAGGCGTTCTATGCCTCTATGGACGATGTGCGCCTGTCGGACCTCGTGTGCGACAATACTGGGCTAAACGCGATCCTCGCGGCCCCAATTGCCTGCCCAAGGCCGCACGTCCCAGCCTGACCACTTGCACAGGTCGCATCCTCGCGCTAAAGCGTCGTTAACGGACAGGGAGAACTGGCCCTAGCCAGTGCCGAAGGAGCAACCGCCCCGGAAACTCTCAGGCCCATGGACCTGCCCGTACCGACAAACTCTGGAGAGTGGCGCGAACTGCGCCCGCCGAAGGGATAGCGATCTCAGGCGCAAGGACAGAGGGGGCATCGAGGCACGGGATCCCCCGTGCCCTGCGATGCCCGGCGCTTTCCGGGCGGGAAAGGGCCGTTGATGAGTGATCTCGAAGACCTGCCGCTAAACGATCTCCACGTTGAACTGGGGGCCAAGATGGTGCCCTTCGCGGGCTACCAGATGCCCGTGCAATACGCCCTTGGCGTGATGAAGGAACACCAGCACACCCGCACCGCCGCAGGCCTTTTCGACGTGTCGCACATGGGGCAGGTGCTGTTGAAAGGCGACGTGGAACAGGTCGCGCTGGCGTTCGAAACTTTGATGCCGGTCGACGTTCTGGGCCTGCCCGAAGGCCGTCAGCGGTACGGCCTGCTGACCAACGATCAGGGCGGTATTCTGGATGACCTGATGTTCGCCAATCGCGGCGATCACCTGTTCGTCGTCGTCAACGCCGCCTGCAAGGCCGCCGACATCGCCCATATGCGCACCCAGATGCCCGATGTTGAGGTCGTCGAAGTGACCGACCGCGCGCTGCTGGCGCTGCAGGGCCCCAAGGCCGAAGCCGCGCTGGCCACCCTGAACCCTGAAGTGGCAGAGATGCGGTTCATGGACGTCCGCACGGTGACGCTATGCGGGGCCGAGGCGTGGGTGTCCCGCTCTGGCTACACTGGCGAGGATGGGTATGAAATCTCGATCCCCGTGACCCATGCCGAAGCTTTGGCCCGCGCGCTTGTGGACCTCGACGACGTCGAACCCATCGGTCTTGGCGCGCGCGACAGCCTGCGGCTTGAGGCGGGGCTGTGCCTTTACGGTCACGACATCGATACCACCACCACCCCGGTTGTGGCCGCGTTGCAATGGGCCATCCAGAAGGTCCGCCGCACAGGTGGCGACCGCGCGGGCGGCTTCCCGGGCGCGGATGTGATCCTTGACCAACTGACCAACGGTGCGCCCCGCAAACGCGTCGGCCTGTCGCCGCAGGGCCGCGCGCCCATGCGCGAAGGCGTGGCGTTATTTGCCAGCGACGACACGACCGACCAGATCGGTGCCATCACCTCTGGCGCGTTCGGCCCCACGGTGCAGGCCCCCGTCGCCATGGGCTACGTTCCCATTGACTTGGCCACAAACGGCACGATCATTTCAGCCGAGCTTAGGGGGAAACGGGCCGCCGTGACGGTCGCACCGCTGCCCTTTGTCCCGGCGCAATTCAAACGATAGTCCAACAGGAGCCCTTGAATGAAATTCACCGAAGAACATGAATGGCTGCGCGAAGAAGGCGATGAAATCGTCGTCGGCATCACCGAGCACGCCGCCGAACAACTGGGCGACATCGTCTTTGTCGAACTGCCCGAGGTCGGCACCGAAGTGTCGAAAGACGACGAATGCGTGGTGATTGAGTCGGTCAAAGCGGCATCAGACATCCTTGCCCCCCTCGACGGTGAGATCACCGAGGTGAACGAAGCGCTGGTCGACGATCCCGGCAAGGTCGGAGAAGACCCCTTGGGCGACGGCTGGTTCTTCAAGATCAAGCCCGCCGACAAGTCCCAGATGGACGACTACATGACCGAGGCGCAGTATCAGGACCTGATTTCCTAACCGCCCGAAGTTCCCCGCGCGGCGGTCTGTTTCGCCGCGCGTCCCCGCTGCCAAACCGACCGGATCATCATGACCTTCACCCCGACCGACTACGACGCCTATGATTTCGCCAACCGCCGCCACATTGGCCCATCCCCGGCTGAAATGGAGGAGATGCTGAAAACCATCGGCGTCAAATCCTTGGACCAGCTAATCGACGAAACGGTGCCGAAATCGATCCGTCAGGCTCAGCCTCTCGACTTTGGCGCGCCGCTGTCGGAATCGGAACTTCTGAAAAAAATGCGCGAGGTGGCGGACAAGAACATCGTTCTGACCTCGCTGATCGGGCAGGGGTATCACAACACGATCACGCCCCCGGCGATCAAACGGAATATCTTTGAAAATCCTGCGTGGTACACCGCCTACACGCCCTACCAGCCCGAGATTTCGCAAGGCCGGCTCGAGGCGCTGTTGAACTACCAGACGATGATCTGCGACCTGACGGGTCTGGATATCGCCAACGCCTCGCTGCTGGACGAATCCACCGCCGCGGCGGAAGCGATGACCATGGCGCAGCGCGCGGCCAAGTCGAAATCGATGAAGTTCTTCGTGGACGAAGCGCTGCACCCCCAGAACATCGACGTCATCCGCACCCGCGCCGAACCCTTGGGCATCGAAATCGTCATGGGCCGCCCGTCCGACATGGACGCGGCGGACGTCTTCGGCGCGATCTTCCAATACCCCGGCACCAACGGGTTGCTGCGCGATTTCACCCCACAGATGGAGGCGCTGCACGAAAACAAGGCGCTTGGCATTGTGATCGCTGACCCGATGGCGCTGTGCCTGCTGAAGGAACCGGGCAAGATGGGCGCAGATATCGCCGTCGGCAGCACCCAACGCTTTGGCGTCCCGCTTGGCTACGGCGGCCCCCACGCCGCCTACATGGCCTGTAAGGACGCGTTGAAACGGTCAATGCCCGGCCGCATTGTCGGCGTCAGCATCGACGCCCGTGGCAACCGCGCCTACCGCCTGTCCCTGCAAACCCGCGAACAGCACATCCGCCGCGAAAAGGCGACGTCGAACGTCTGCACCGCGCAGGCTCTGCTGGCCGTCATGGCGTCCATGTACGCGGTGTTCCACGGGCCTGCGGGCCTGAAGGCCATCGCGCAGGGCATCCACGCCCGCACGGTCAAAATGGCCGAAGGTCTGCGCGACGCAGGCTTTGACGTCTTCCCGAAAAAGGTCTTCGACACCATCACGGTAGAGGTGGGCCCCTTCCAAGGCGCGATCCTGAAATCCGCGGTCGAAGAGGGCCTGAACCTCCGCCCTGTGGGCGACACTCGCATCGGTATCACGCTGGACGAAGTCACCACCGCCGACACCATCGCCGCCGTCTGGCGCGCCTTCGGGATCAAGGCGACGGTGCCCGAGGGCCAGACCTACGACCTGCCCGAGGCGCTGGTGCGGGAAAGCGACTACCTGACCCACGAAATCTTCCACATGAACCGGGCCGAGACCGAGATGATGCGCTACATGCGCCGCTTGGCGGACCGCGATCTGGCGCTTGACCGCGCGATGATCCCCCTCGGTTCCTGCACCATGAAGCTGAACGCCGCTGCCGAGATGATCCCGGTGTCGTGGGATGAACTCAACGCCCTGCACCCCTTCGTGCCCGCCAATCAGGCCGAAGGTTACACGGAAATCTTGGGCGATCTGACCGCGAAATTGTGCGAGATCACGGGCTACGCGGGCTTCTCCATGCAGCCCAATTCCGGCGCGCAGGGCGAATACGCGGGCCTTTTGACGATCCGCAACTACCACATTGCGAACGGAGAGGGCGACCGCGACGTCTGCCTGATCCCCATGTCCGCTCATGGCACCAACCCGGCGTCGGCACAGATGGTCGGCTGGAAGGTCGTGCCAATCAAATCGGCCTCCAACGGCGACATCGACCTGCAGGATTTCCTGTCCAAAGCGCATGAACATAAGGACCGCCTTGCCGCCGCGATGATCACCTATCCGTCCACCCATGGCGTGTTCGAAGAAACGGTGACCGAGGTCTGCAAGATCACCCACGACCACGGCGGTCAGGTCTATATCGACGGTGCGAACCTGAACGCGATGGTCGGCCTGTCACGGCCCGGAGACCTTGGCGGCGACGTCAGCCACCTGAACCTGCACAAGACCTTCTGCATCCCGCACGGCGGCGGCGGCCCCGGCATGGGCCCCATCGGCGTCAAGGCGCACCTGATCCCGCATCTGCCCGGCCATTCCGTCGCTGGGACGCCTGGGGCCGTGTCCGCGGCGCCATACGGCTCGCCCTCAATCCTGCCGATCTCTTGGGCTTACTGCCTGATGATGGGCGGCGAAGGTCTGACCCAAGCCACACGCATCGCGATCCTGAACGCCAATTACATCAAGGCCCGCTTGGGCGACGCCTACCCGATCCTCTACAAAGGACCTCAGGGGCATGTGGCGCATGAATGCATCCTCGACACCAGACCTTTCGCGGATCATGGCGTAACCGTGGACGACATCGCCAAACGCCTGATGGACTGCGGTTTCCACGCGCCGACGATGTCTTGGCCGATTGCTGGGACGCTGATGGTCGAACCGACAGAATCCGAGACCAAGGCCGAACTCGACCGCTTCTGCGACGCCATGCTGGCCATCCGGGACGAGATCACGGACATCGAGAGCGGCACGATCAGCCACGACGCCTCCCCCTTGGCGCACGCGCCGCACACTGTCGAGGATTTGGTGGGCGAATGGGAGCGCGACTACACCCGCGAACAGGGCTGCTTCCCGCCGGGCGCGTTCCGGGTGGACAAGTATTGGCCGCCGGTGAACCGCGTGGACAACGTCTGGGGCGACCGGAACCTGACCTGCACCTGTCCCCCGATGAGCGATTACGCCGAGGCGGCGGAGTAAGGCGAAGGTGGGTTGAAAACCCACCCGACGTCGTGCAGCCGAGTTTCTTGGTGAGCGCAAAGTCCGCCCCTGGGTGGGTATCTGCTACGATTGATCGATGGCGCTTAATAGTGCCGTGTCTTCGTTCAGAAGTGGTCTTCGATACGGAGATGTGATGCCCGCCCGATGGTTGGGCCCCTCTCGGCGATTGCGCCGCAATCACCTGTCGGGCAAGGGGGCATCGCGCGGGTTGGTCGCCGGCGCTGCCTATGGTCATATCTGGTAGAGAAAAGGCGGGGTGAACCCCGCCCTACATATCCGCACTCAGCGCGAGACTGATAAACCCCGTAGGGCGGGGTTCCCCCCGCCAATCGGCGCCAACTCGTAGGGTGGGTTTCTAACCCACCATCCCCGGCCACAAATCCCCCAATCAATCCGCCGACCGCAAAACCTGCGCCGGACGCGCCGCCAAGGGCCGCCAAGCGAACACCAGCCCGGCCACCAGGTTGGCGACCAAACCGCCCAGCACGATGGCGAAGGCATTGCCCCAGATCACCGAATAATCCGTCTCCATCACGAAGGTGCAGACCGCCCAGCCGCCGGCGATCCCGGCGGCCAGAGCGACAACCCCGGCCCCTGCGCCCATCAGCGCCGACCGCAACGCCAAGCTTTTCAGAATCCGCGCGCGCGAGGCGCCCAAAGTCTTCAGCACCGCGGCCTCATAGACCCGGTCCCGCTCCCCGCTCAGCGCCGCGCCGATCAGCACCAGAAACCCAGTCAGCAAGGTCGCCGCCGCACCCCAGGACGTGGCCGAGGCGATCCCCGCCAACAGCACCGACACTTGATCAATCGCGTCCCGCACGCGGATGGCGGTCACGTTCGGCGCGTCCCGGCCCACGTCACGTAGGATCGCCGCTTCGGCCTCTTCCTCAGCATAGACGGTGGCGATGAAGGAATGCGGTGCGCCCTCCAGAGCCGACGGGTTCATTGCGGTGATGAACCCCATCCCGGCAGTCGAAAAATCGACCTCTCGAAAGGACGTGATCGTGCCGGTGATGTCGCGTCCAAGGATGTTCAGCGTCATCGTGTCGCCGATGTTCAACCCCATCTCCAGCGCCTCTTCGGCAGCGAAAGAGATCTGCGGCTCACCCTCATACCCTTCGCCCCACCATTCGCCCGCAGTGATTGTCGTCGTATCGGGCAAAGGCCCCGAATAGGTCACCCCCCGGTCGCCATTCAGCACCCAGTGATCGCCCGCCACCTCTTTCGCCGGACGCCCGTTGATCTGGGTGATGATCCCCCGCAGCATCGGCGCGTAGTCGACGCGGGACACGGCGGGATCATTCTCTACCCTTTCCAGGAACCCGTCGATCTGATCCTTCTGGATATCGACAAAGAAATACGACGGCGCGCGCTCTGGCAGCTCGGCCACGATGGCGCCGCGCAGGTTGCCGTCGATTTGCCCCACCGACGCCAGTACCGCCAGCCCGAGGCCTAGGGACAGCACCACCGGCAGCGCCTCACTGCGCGGCCCGCCGATGGACGCCAAGGCCCACCGCAACGCCGCGCGTCCCCGTGCCAGCCCCTGCGCCCGTCGCGCCACGGCCCGCAGGCCCGTACCCGCCAGTGCCAAAAGGATCAGCGATCCAAGGATTCCACCCGCGGTCCAGATCGTCAGCGTCCAGGTGTCGCTGAACACCGCCGCCAGCATCACCAACGCCACCAGAAGCACCACGATCACCGCCAGATAGCGGGGCCGGGGCAGGGCGCGGCCACCGGAGAGCGCATCCCGGAACAGCGTCGCCGCCCGGATGTCTTCGGTCCGCGCCAAGGGCCAGAGAGTGAATATCAGCGCGGTCAGGAAACCGTACAAAGCGGCCTCTCCCAACGCGCCGGGGTAGATGCCGAAACGTGCGGGCACCGGCAGTTGGTCCGCGATCACCGGGGCAAGCGCCAAGGGCACCAATCCGCCCAGCAACAGCCCCAAGGCGATGCCCGCCACGGCCAAGGCCCCGATCTGCAGGAAGTACGTCAGAAAGATCACCCGCCGCGATCCGCCAAGGGTCCGTAGCGTCGCGATCACAGCCGTTTTGCGCGCCAGATAGGCCCGCACGGCCGCAGAAACGCCTACGCCCCCGACCGCCAGTCCCGACAGCCCGACCAGCACCAGAAACGCGCCCAACCGGTCCACGAACCGCGCCACGCCCGGCGCGCCATTGCGTGCGTCCCGCCAGCGCAGGCCACTGTTTTCAAACCGCTCCAAAGCCTGCGCCTTGGTCGCCTCCAGATCCGTGCCCTCTGGCAGGGTCAGGCGGTAATGGCTGTCGAACAGGGTCCCCGCCTGCAACAGGCCGGACCCATCCAGATCAGCCCGCTTCACGATCAACCGCGGCCCAAGGCCAAAGCCACCCGTGGCGCTGTCCGGTTCTCGCTCCAGCACCGCGGCAAGGGTGAAGTCCTTCGTGCCCAGCCGCAGCGTATCCCCGGGCACCAGCCCCAGCCGGTCGGTCAACAAACGCTCCGCCACCACGCAGGGCCGGTCCGGATCGCAGCCAAACGCCCGATCCAGCGGCATTTCCGGCGACAATTCGACCGAGCCGATCAGCGGATAGGCATCGTCCACCGCCTTGATCTGCGTCAGCCCGCGTTCGACCACGCCGTCACGCTCGACCACCGCCATTGATCGGAAATCAGCGACCTCGGACACATCCGTGGCGATACTGTCCAGCCACGCGCGCTCTTCTTCATTGGCAAAGCGATAGGTGAACGAAACCTCCGCATCGCCGCCCAAAAGGGCCGCACCTTCTTCGCTTAGCCCCGCCTCAATCGCCGCGCGGATCGATCCGACCCCGGCAATCGCCGCGACGCCAAGCGCCAGACAGGCCAATAGGATGCGGAACCCCGACAGGCCCCCACGCAATTCCCGGCCTGCGAACCGCGCGGCCAGCCTTACATCGCTTAGCAGGCTCATGCGGTGACCCCGGCCATGTCCAGCGCACCATCGCGCAGCCGGATCACCCGGTCACAGCGGTCTGCCAGTTCCGGAGCGTGTGTGACGAGCACCAGCGTCGCGCCATGCCGGTCGCGCAGACCGAACAGCAAATCCATGATGGCCTGACCGTTGGGTCCGTCCAAATTCCCCGTCGGTTCATCCGCCAACAGGATATCGGGCCGCGGGGCCGAGGCCCGCGCCAGCGCCACGCGCTGCTGTTCGCCACCTGACATCTGCGCCGGGTAATGGTTTGCACGTCCGGCAAGACCCACGGCGGCCAATTCCTCGGCCGCGCGGTCAAAGGCGTCGTCCACGCCCGCCAGTTCTAGCGGTGTCGCGACGTTTTCCAGCGCGGTCATCGTGGGAATAAGGTGGAAGGATTGGAACACCACCCCCATATGATCCCTACGAAAGCGGGCAAGGGCGTCTTCGTCCATCGCGGTCAGGTCCTGACCAAGCGCCCGGATGACCCCGCCCGTGGCGCGTTCCAACCCGCCCATGAGCATAAGGAGAGATGATTTGCCCGACCCCGAAGGCCCGATCAGCCCCAGAGTTTCGCCCTTGGTGACCTCCAGCGTGATGCCGCGCAGGATCTCGACCGGGCCGGCGTTTCCGTCCAATGTCAGCGCCGTATCGGTGAGGGAAAGGATCGGGTCGGTCATGTCTGCTCTCTCTGCAATGCGGCGTAAATTCTCATATGGGCACTTGTCGCGCCACGGCAAGGCGATAGCGGTCATTCTTGGCCTGCTGGCCACGCCCGCCATGGCCCAAGAGGTGACGATCCTCGCCTTGGGCGACAGTCTGACCCAAGGATACGGGCTTCCGGTTGACGAAGGGTTCGTGCCGCAGCTTGAGGCCTGGCTGACGGATCGCGGTCATGACGTCGACCTGATCAATGGTGGTGTCTCGGGCGATACGTCGCGCGGCGGACTAAGCCGCGTCGACTGGTCCCTGACGCCCGAGGTGGACGCGATGATCGTGACTTTGGGCGGTAACGATATCCTGCGGGGTTTGGACCCGGCCGAGACGCGTAAGAACTTGGACGGGATCCTAAGCGCGGGTCAGGCCAAGGGGGTCCAGATGCTGGTGATCGGCATGCAGGCTGCGGGCAATTACGGGCCGGACTATAAGGCAGAGTTTGACGCGAATTACCCGGAACTGGCCGAGGAATATGGGACGTTGTACGAGCCCAGCTTTTTCGGCGGCCTTCTGGTGGAAGGCGATGATCCATCGGCTGCAATGGGGTTCATGCAGGGGGATGGGATCCATCCGAACGCCGACGGTGTTGCGAAGATCGTTGAGGTGATCGGCCCTCGGGTTGAGGAACTGATCGCGCGGGTCGAGGGGGAGTAGGGCGCGCAAAATCCCAATCCTTGCCCGAGACGCGCTTCGTACTTTGACTTCGCATGCTGCGTTGGATCCGGCATTTGTAAACGCGCAGAGTGCTGCGCCCGACCCTGGGTGGGCGCGTTGATCGGCCTGTGGTCTGCGGTTTTTCTCAAAAGCATCTAGCGCGTAACATACGGCGTGTGACATCGCCAAAGCGCCCTCCCGGGGGGAGGGTCGGGCGCGGCACGGGCTAGTCGCCCGTGCCATCGGATGAATTCAACGGTGCGACAGGTTCCTTAGGCCAAACGGCGCCTACCGCCCTGTCACGCTCCGCACCACAAACCCCGGTACCTTCTTGGCGGTCGCCCATGCAAGCGCTGGGTACTCGATCTCTCCGGCCATCAGCCGCAGGTACTGATGCCGCACGGTCCCCGACCCTTTGAATGCCCGCAAGAACGCGCCACGGAACCGCCGACCAAAGATGATCTGCCGGATCCATCGCGCATGGAACATGGCCGAATGAATGGGCCGCAGCTTCTGTTTATATAACGTCAGCGCGCGAGGCGGATGGTTGGCGGCCAAGGCCTCTGCCGCCGCTTCGCCGGCAAAGGCACCCGACTGCATCGCATAGGCGATCCCTTCGCCGGTGATCGGATCGACAAGCCCCGCGGCATCGCCGGCCAGAAGCACCTCGAACCGACCGGGCCAGCGGCGCACGTCACCAAAGGGCAGAAACGCGCCCTTCACGCGATACCCATCACCGACACCAAAGATGTCCATGTAGTCCCGCATGGAGGCCTTCATATCAGGGTTTTTCGAATGCACCCCGCCGATCCCGATGGTCGCCGACCCGGCCTTGGGAAAGTTCCAGCCGTATCCCCATTCTGCCGCACCGAAATCGATCCGCACAGGCGCGTCAGGCGCAGGCTCCGGCCCCTCGATCTCAAGCCCGAAGCCGATCCGGTCATGATCGAACGCCGCACCGTAAAGCGCCCGCGCCACGGCAGAGTTCGCCCCGTCGGCCCCAATAAGCACGCGGTAGCCGAGCGTTTCGCCGCCTTTCAGCGTGACGACCCGCGCTTCCAGGTCGACATCCTCTAACCCTGTGCCGGTAAAATCCTCAGCACCCGAGGCCAAGGCATGCCCCACAATCGACGCATCCATATCGCGGCGCATGGTCATGTGGATGGGTGGAATATCCTCAATCCGGGCCAGTTCCTCGCCATGGGCGTGAAATTCGACCGTCTTCTTGGTGATAATGATGTCGTCGGGAATGTCTGCCCCAAAGATCTCGCGGTAATACCGATAGCTGCGGCCCGTGAACCCGCCCCCGCACAGTTTTTCGCGCGGAAAGGTATGGCGGTCGACCAAGGCGACCTTCAGCCCGGCCTTGGCGGCCACATGCGCTGCTGCCCCTCCGGCGGGGCCGCCGCCGATCACGATCACGTCGTAGATGTTCATGAACCTTAAGAACCCAGACCAAAAAATGCGCGGACGTCATCGAAAAGGTGCGGTTCCGTGACGAACAGCAGATGACCCTGGCCCTCATAACTGCGGAAGGTCTCGGCGCGCAACCGTTTGGCATAGCGTCGCGTCAGCCATTCCGAAAAGACCGAATCCTCGGCCCCATGGAAGAACCCGATGCGGTCGTCATAAACCGACGACGGGTCTTCGAACCGCCAGGTCAGCAGATCGGCCATATGCGCCATGGTCATCTTGTTGGGCGGCTTGACGATCTGGCCGCGCTGCATGGCGGCCATCTGGCGGCTTTGCTCGGCCAACTCGTCCTTTGAGAAATGGTCGCGGCCATACAGAAGCGTGCGGTAATTCTCCAACATCGCCTCGTCTATGCCCTGCTGCTTGGACCGGAACATCGCCTTCACGATATCCACTGCCCCGCGAAGCGAGGCGAGAGAGGCCGCAGGCGAGTCACTGGCAGAGGAGATCAGCGCAATCTGCACCTTGTCCGCCTCCAGCCGCTTGGCCGTTTCCAACGCGATGGGGCCGCCCGTGGAATAGCCGATCAGATAGACTTCATCGACCTCCAGCGCGTTCACCGCCCGCGCGATCATCGCGCCGCTGTCGACGATATCGATCCGGTGGTCCAGCTTCATCCCGTCAACGCCGGGAAAGCGGTAGGCAATCACGGTGCTGTTGGGCACATTCCAATCCATCACGGGCGCGAACAATTCCACCGACGACAGGGCGCCGGGCACCATGATAATCGCCCTTTCGACGCCTTTTTCCGCGTTGCCGTCATGCACCATCGGCTGCACACCCGCCCGCTGTGGCGGGGGCAGGTTCGAACAGGCCGCCAAGGCGAAGAAGGGGGCCAGCAGGACGATAAGGAACAGGGCGCGCATCAATGACCTTCGGGGGACAATTGCCCAAACATACCGCGGCGCAAACGAATGGCCAGCCCGCCCCTTTCAAATCGGCGGGATAAAACATATATCAATTATAGAATGTAAAGTGATGGGCTGAAGGAGGCCCGACCATGAGCGCCAAGAAACTGACCTGTCTGGACTGCGGCCAAGTGAACCGCATTCCCGAAGACCGACTGACCGCGGGCCCAAAATGCGGCACCTGCGGCGCAAAGCTGCTGGGTGGCAAAGCGATCGAAGTGGACCTTGCCACGCTGCAAAAGGCCGCGCGGTCCGACGATCTGCCCTTGGTGGTGGATTTCTGGGCCCCGTGGTGCGGCCCCTGCCGGATGATGGCGCCAGAGTTCTCCAAGGCCGCGCAGGCGCTGGAAGGCAAGGCACGTCTGGTCAAGCTGAACACCGAAGCGCACCCCAAGGCGGGGCAGGCCTATGGTATCCGGGGCATCCCGACCATGGTGGCCTTCGCGGGTGGGAAAGAACGCAAGCGCCAGTCTGGCGCGATGCCTGCGCCCGCCATTGTTGACTGGGCGCAGGGCTAAGTCATTCGCGGACCAGCGCGAAGGTTACTGCAGAACGGTAACCTTCGTGCCCAAAGGCACGCGATCATACAGATCGATGACGTGTTCGTTGATCATCCGGAAGCAGCCCGAAGACGCGGCACGCCCGATCGACCGCGGCGAGGTTGTGCCGTGGATGCGGATGTAGGTGTCCTTGTTGCCTTCGAACAGATACAGCGCCCGTGCGCCCAAGGGGTTGCCGGGGCCACCGGGCATCCGGTCTTCGTTACCCGCAAACTTGCCATAGGCCTTGGGATCGCGCGCGATCATGTCCTTGGTCGGACGCCACGTCGGCCATTCGACCTTGCGCTGGATCGTGGCGGTGCCGGTATAGCCCAGCCCGGGCTTGGCCACGGCGATGCCATAGCGGATCGCCTCACGCGGGGCGGTCACGTAATACAGGTAATAGGCGCGCGGCAGGATCACGATCTCGCCGGGTTGGAATTGCGCGGAAATACGCACCTTGGTCGGCAAAAGGTTTTTGGGAGGAGTATACGCCAGAGCAGGAAGAGGAAGCGCAGATGCAGCCGCAGCGGCTGCGGCGGCGGTCAGGAAGGTACGACGATCGGTCATGGGGGCAGCCTTTACTTGTAAATAATGCTCGATATTGCCACGGCTTGGCCGATTCGTAACGGCTGGAGTTGGTCAGATGTTCCTTGTCCGGGCCTGATCTGTGTCCATTAGGGCACTAAAATCCGATCACATAACCGCGACTGCACGAAAAACCGCCCGAAAGCGCGGGGCTCTCGGGCGGTTCAAAGTCTTGGCGATCAAAGGATCGGCGGCTTAGAGCAGCGCCAGATCCACTGCGCTTTCGCGGCCGTCGCGGCCAGCTTGCAGTTCGTAGCTCACTTTCGCGCCATCCTGCAGGCCGGTCAGGCCAGAGCGTTCAACGGCAGAAATGTGGACGAAAATGTCTTTGCTGCCGCTTTCGGGTGCGATGAAGCCGTAGCCTTTGGTGGTGTTGAACCATTTTACGGTGCCAGTGGCCATGTCCGTAGTCTCCTGAATAGTACCGCACGCAGAATGCTGCGGTTCGGCTGTCCTTAGTCTAGCGAGGACTGTTGCCGGTACGGGTAAACAGAAGGGTCGGTAGAGGTCGTAAAGCAGGTGAAGTATGGCAGATTTTCCGCTCGATTCAAAGGGGATTCGGGGCCGGCTCTGGTCACGAATTGGCGACAGAGGCGTGCCTTCACCCTTTGGTAACCATGTCTGGGGGAGGCTGGGTCATGCCCCACTATATTCGCCCCCGCCAGATGAATGTGCCGGTGTTTTTTACGGTCTGTTTGGCGGACCGCCAGTCTGACATGCTGACCCGGCAAGTTGATGCGCTGCGGTCTGCTGTTGTTGCGACACTGTTAGATAGGCCTGTGGATGTAGGTGCATGGGTCGTTTTGCCCGATCACATGCATTTTGTCTGGACGTTGCCGCCGGGCGACACGGCATATGCGCTGCGCATCGCAGCGATCAAAGCGCGGTTTTCCATGGCAATGCGTAGGGCGGGGTTTACCCCGCCAGCCCCGGTTGGACGTCTCAATGGCGGGGTGAACCCCGCCCTACGGCGGAAAGGAGAGGTCGGGTTATGGCAACCACGTTTCTGGGAACATCACATCCGCGATCAACGCGATTACGACGCCCATGTGCGATACTGTTGGATGAACCCGGTCAAACACGGATATGTGCCGCGCGCCGTTGATTGGCTGTATTCGTCGATCCACCGCGACATCCGACTTGGTCAGATCGAGCCGGAATGGTCCGGGCAAATTTCCGAGGGTGCATTCGGAGAGTAGGGCGGGGTTCACCCCGCCGATTCCCGGTTGAGCGATGGAGAGGCGGGGTAAACCCCGCCAATCGCCAATTACCGCGAAAACGTCTCATGCTTCAGACGCTTCGGCTCGATCCGTTCCGAAGACCTCGACCGGATGCCGCTCTCACGGTATGCAATCGCAAACCGTTGCCGCGCACGGCTGGAGCCCAAGCGCGGCGCAACGAAATCCTCCCTTAACGGGAGAATTTCTTATGCTTCAGGCGCTTCGGCTCCAGCGCATCCGGACCAAGCCGGCGCTTCTTGTCCTCTTCGTAGTCTTCGAAGTTGCCCTCGAACCACTCCACATGAGCATCGCCCTCAAAGGCAAGGATATGCGTACAAATCCGGTCAAGGAAGAAACGGTCGTGCGAAATGACCACCGCGCAGCCTGCGAATTCGGTCAGAGCGTCTTCCAAAGCCCGCAGCGTTTCCACGTCCAGATCGTTGGTCGGTTCGTCAAGCAGCAGGACGTTGCCGCCCTCTTTCAGCAGACGCGCCATGTGCACGCGGTTCCGTTCACCACCGGACAGCAGGTTCACCGTCTTCTGCTGATCGCCGCCCTTGAAGTTGAACGACGAACAATAGGCGCGTGAGTTCACCTGAGCATCGCCCAGCTGGATGATCTCGGCCCCGCCGGTGATCGCTTCCCAGACGGTTTCGCCATCCTTCAGATCGTCGCGCGACTGATCGACATAGGACAATTCAACCGTATCCCCGAACTCGATCGAGCCCGCGTCAGGCTGTTCCTGACCCGTCAGCATCTTGAACAGCGTCGATTTACCCGCGCCGTTCGGCCCGATCACGCCCACGATGCCACCCGGCGGCAAGGAGAAGGACAGATCCTCGATCAGCAGCTTGTCGCCCATGGCCTTTTTCAGACCTTCGACCTCGATCACCTTGTTGCCTAGGCGCTGGCCTGCCGGAATGACGATCTGCGCGCGGGTGATCTTTTCCCGCTCTGACTGGTTGGCCAGCTCGTTGTAGGCCTGAATACGCGCTTTGGATTTGGCCTGACGCGCCTTGGCACCCTGCCGCATCCATTCCAATTCGCGCTCCAGCGTCTTTTGCTTGGCCTTGTCGTCCTTGGCCTCACGCTCCAGCCGCTTGGCCTTCTGCTCCAGCCAGGACGAATAATTGCCCTCGTAGGGGATGCCGCGGCCACGGTCCAACTCAAGGATCCAGCCGGTGATGTCATCCAGGAAATACCGGTCGTGGGTCACGATCAGGATCGTGCCCTTGTAGTCGATCAGGTGCTGCTGCAGCCAGGCGATGGTTTCCGCGTCCAAGTGGTTGGTCGGTTCGTCCAGCAGCAGCATGTCCGGCGCTTCCAGCAGCAGCTTGCACAGGGCAACGCGGCGTTTCTCACCACCCGACAGGGTCGACACGTCCGCATCGTCCGGCGGGCAGCGCAGCGCCTCCATCGAGATGTCGATCTGCGCGTCCAGATCCCACAGGTTCTGGCTGTCGATCTCGTCCTGCAGCTTGGCCATCTCTTCCGCCGTTTCGTCGGAATAGTTCATCGCCAGTTCGTTATACTTATCCAGAATGGCCTTCTTCTCGGCCACGCCCAGCATCACGTTGCCACGCACATCCAACGATGGATCCAGCTCGGGCTCCTGCGGCAGGTAGCCGACTTTGGCGCCCTCGGCATGCCAGGCCTCGCCCTGAAAATCCTTGTCCCAGCCAGCCATAATTTTCAGCAGCGTGGATTTACCTGCGCCGTTCACGCCGACGACGCCGATTTTCACGCCGGGCAGGAAGTTCAGGTGGATGTTCTCAAAGCATTTCTTGCCGCCCGGATAGGTCTTGGAGACACCGGACATGTGATAGACGTATTGATAGGCGGCCATGGGATCGCTCCGTCAGTTAAAGGCAATTTGGCCTCCAATACAGAAAGGGCAGGGCAGGGGCAATTGCGATGCGGGTGTGTGATCCATGTAAATCGGCGGAACCCCATGGCCCGGGCCAGCGTTGGCGACAGGTATGACAGGGGACCCTTCGTGACCACGCCAAATTCTGCCGAGCCATCTTCGGAGACACCGCCCACCACGCCCCGGCCCGTGGCGCCCGAAGGCGATTCTGCGGTTCTGCGTCGGATCGAACATATTCTGGCCGGTCTTCTGGTGCTGTTCTTCCTGTGGTCCATTTCGCTGGCCAAGGTGGTGATCCTGCCCATCGTGCTGGGCTTTCTGATCGCGCTGACCCTGTCGCCTTTGGTGCGCTGGCTGGGCAAACGCGGGATCCCAGCCAGCCTGTCTGCCATCGTCATCGTCACGACCATCGGTCTTAGTTCGTCGCTGGGCGTCTATGCGTTGTCCGGCCCCGCGGGCCGACTGGTCGAATCCCTTCCCGAGGTCCGGGGCGAGGTCGAGCGTAAGTTGTCCACCGTCAGCCAAAAGTGGGCCAAGGTCCGCGAGGCCGAAGAACAAATGCAGGAAATGGCTGACGGCGAACAGGAGAACGAACCGGGCGTTCCGGATGTGACCCGCGTGCTGGTCGAAGAACCCAGCATGATCGAAACGGCTCTGGCCTCGCTCGCTGGCACTGGATCGACCCTGTTGATCGCGCTGGTGCTGTCGATGTTCCTTCTGGCCTCTGGCGACATGTTCCAGACCAAGCTGGTGCAAAGTTTTGCAAGGTTCGGCGACAAGAAACGCGCGCTGAAGATATCGCACGATATCGAACGCCAGATTTCGCGCTACCTAGGCGCGATCACGGTCATCAATGCCTGTCTCGGCGTGTCGATCGGCCTGACCCTGCATGCCTTGGGGATGCCCTATGCCTATGTCTGGGGCGCGGCGGCTTTCCTGTTGAATTACCTGCCATATCTGGGCGCTATGATCGGCGTGGTGGCCGTGGCGGCGGTATCGCTGATCACGTTCGAAACCTACGGCGCCATGCTTGCCCCGCCCATCGCCTACCTGATCCTGACCTCGCTTGAGGGGCAGATCGTGACGCCCCTGATGGTGGGCCGACACCTTAGCCTTAACGCGGCTGCCGTTTTCGTCGCGGTGATCTTCTGGGCATGGCTTTGGGGTGTGGCGGGCGCGCTGATGGCGGTGCCGTTTCTGGTCTTCGTCAAGGTCGTCTGCGACAGCCTGCCAAGGCTGAATTTCATCGGGGTCTTTCTGGGCGGCCGCGACCAGACCGAAGAGGACATCGCCGCCTGATGCGGGCCGAGCGCCGACGCATTCGCGTAACCTCTTGGGTGGCGGTCAGAAATCCTGTAGGTCATCGCCATGCGATACGCGCTTCCCAAGGCTTACCCCGGTCAGGTGATCGGACTGCTGGGCGGGTCTTTCGACCCTGCCCACGACGGTCATGCCCACATCACACGCGAGGCGCTGCGCCGTTTCGGGCTGACCCATGCGTGGTGGCTGGTCAGCCCCGGCAACCCGCTGAAATCGCGACAGCCCGCACCGATGGCCCAAAGGATTGCCCATGCCAGAAAGGTCATGGATCATCCCCGCGTCACCATCACGGATATCGAGGCGCACCTTGGCACCCGGTACACCGCGCAGACGTTGAAACGGCTGACAGACCTCTACCCTCAGACCCGGTTCGTCTGGCTGATGGGGGCCGACAATCTGGTGCAGTTCGATCAGTGGCAGGACTGGCACTGGATCATGGAAAACGTGCCCGTTGGCATCCTTGCGCGGCCGGGCGACCGAATCTCGGCCAGAACGTCCAAAGCCGCGCGGCTTTACGCCCGCTACCGCCTGTCGGCCCGCGCCTCGACCCTGTTGGGGCGGTCCATCGCGCCATGTTGGTGCTTTGTGAACGTGCCGATGGTTTCCACATCTTCAACAATGCTGCGCAATCGCGGCGATTGGGTGCAGACGCTCACCTGATTGGGAACAAACCCCTCTTGAGCGTGACGTTAACCCCTGATTAACCTAGCAATATGACATGGGGGATCACATGACACGGGCTGTCAGCAGACGATTGTTTCTGACGGGCGCGGCCGCGACGGCGCTGCTGGCCTCTCCGGCAATTGCCGTTCCGCCCGAGTCGTCCCTGCGTCCGCAAACGCGCCCCGGATCAGCGCAGCCGCTGGCCCAGACGGCTGATCAGATCATCGCAGACGCCAACCTAAGCGGTGAGGTCTCATTCTCGGTCTTCGATCTGACCACAGGCCGCCCGCTAGAGGCCAAAGGCCCCACCCAAGCCATGCCCCCCGCCAGCGTCGCCAAGGCGCTGACATCATTGTATGCGCTGGATATTCTGGGCGCCGATCACCACTTTGAAACCCGCGTTCTGGCGTCCGGAGAGATCACGAACGGCACCCTGAACGGCGATCTGGTTCTGGTCGGTGGCGGTGATCCGACACTGCAGACCGACGACATGGCTGAACTTGCCGCGCAGGTCAAAGCCACCGGGCTGACCAACGTGACGGGCCGCTTGCTGGTCTGGGGCGGGGCGCTGCCCTTCGCGCCGGTGATCGACACGCTGCAGCCAGATCACGTCGGCTATAACCCGGCGATCTCTGGCCTCGCGCTGAACTTCAACCGCGTACACTTCGAATGGAAACGATCGGGTGGGCAATGGGGCGTCACGATGGACGCGCGCTCTGAACGGTACCGGCCCGAGGTCGCGATGGCCCGGATGCGCGTCGTCAGCCGTGATGTGCCCGTCTACACCTATGCCGATGCGGGCGCGCGCGACGATTGGACGGTTGCATCAACCGCGCTGGGCAATGGCGGATCGCGCTGGCTGCCCGTCCGCAAGCCCGAGCTTTACGCAGGCGAGGTCTTTCAGACCATGCTGCGATCCCACGGCATCAAACTGCCCATGCCCGAGGTGACGAACATCCTGCCGCCCGGCAAGGTCATCAGCCGCCGCCAAAGCCAGCCGCTATCCGACATCCTGCGCGACATGCTGAAGTATTCCACCAATATCACGGCGGAAATGGTCGGCATGGCGGCCTCGGCCCGGAAACTGGGGCGGCCAGAGACTCTGGTCAATTCAGCCGCCGCCATGTCCGATTGGGCGCGCGACGTGCTGGACCTGAAGGCAACGCAGATGGTCGATCATTCGGGCCTTGGGGATGCGTCGCGCACCACCACGGGCGATCTGGTCCGCGCCATGTCCAGCCCACTGGGCCGCAACGCCCTGCGCCCGCTGCTGAAACCGATCCCGATGCGGGACGATGAATATCGCACGATCTCGGCGCATCCGCTGACCGTGGTGGCCAAGACCGGCACGCTGAACTTTGTGTCTACGCTTTCGGGCTATGCAAGCATGGAAGACGGCACCGATCTGGCCTTTGCCATCCTGACCGCCGACATGCCGCGCCGCGACGCCCTGACCGAGGCTGAACGCGAACGTCCCGATGGTGGCCGCGCGTGGAATCGTCGGTCAAAGATGCTGCAACAGGCGCTGCTGCAACGCTGGGGCCTTTTGCACGCCAGTTAAAGCTAGTAGCGAACCGTCACAGGCTGGGCCACCGGGGCGGTCAGGCGCACAGTGCGATCCCCCGCTTCGGACCCGGAGCCGAGCGATCCGATGATCGGCATGGCGCACAACAGCAAAACACCAACGGCAAGAACGAAATAGCGGGTCATGGGGCAAATCCAGATACATGCGGAACACATGTAATTTGACCCAAGCCAGCCGATCCGGTCAATTCACGCGAATGAGAGCACCTGTTTTGCGCCAATTTCCGCCGCTGCACCTGCGCGGCGGGCAGGGGGTCACACGGTCATGTGCCGCGCACGCGCGCCCCGCTCGATAGCGCCTGCGTGCAACCGGTCGATGTTCAGCTCATCCCGGATTTCTTCCAACAGACGCAATTCGCCCACCCGGATGCTGCCATCCGCCGCGGCTACGTCACAACACAGCGCATAGGCGGTTTCGTTAAGCTTTTCCGGCATATTGTCCTGAACCAGCCCGAAAAGCGCGTCCAGCCCGTCTTCTTCGGCGAACAGGTCATAGACCATTTTCGACATCAACGTGATCCGGTCGATGTCGTAGGTGCCAAAGATCGGCAGCGTGTTCACTTGGCTTTCGATCTTGATCAATTCGGACGTGCGGACCGTCTGGTCTGACACGGAAACCGCGATCATCAGCATCACAAGGCAATCTTGCGGCGAAAGGGCCTGATCTGACGTGTCGTTCATGGGACGCTCCAAAATGGTGTTGCAGTGCAGAATATTGACCCTTTCAGGCCCGCGCAATAGAGAGAGCCGACCGCCGGACCCCTTCGGCGACAATGATGGAGACCATAATGAGCGATCTGCGCGACGCGGGCATGACGTCCAAGGCCTGGCCCTTTGAAGAGGCGCGCCAGCTGCTCAAACGGTATGAAAAGGCGCCGCCCGAAAAGGGCTATGTGCTGTTTGAAACCGGCTATGGCCCCTCGGGCCTGCCGCACATCGGCACCTTTGGCGAAGTGCTGCGCACCACCATGATCCGCCGTGCCTTCGAGGTGATCAGCGATATCCCGACCCGTCTGATCTGCTTTTCCGACGATATGGACGGTATGCGCAAAGTGCCGGGCAACGTGCCCAATCAGGACCGCTTGAAAGAAGACCTGCAGCGCCCGCTGACCAGCGTCTACGACCCGTTTGAAACGCACGAAAGCTTTGGCCACCACAACAACGCCATGCTGCGCCGTTTTCTTGATACCTTCGGCTTCGACTACGAATTCTATTCGGCGACCGAATTCTACAAGTCCGGTGATTTCGACGCGATCCTCAAGCGCGCGGTCGAAAAATACGACGATATCATGAAGGTCATGCTGAAATCGCTGCGCGATGAGCGCGCCCAGACCTATTCGATCTTCCTGCCGATCCACCCGGAAACCGGCCGCGTCCTCTATGTCCCGATGAAGTCGGTAAACAAAGACGATTACACCATCACCTTCGACGACCCCGATGGGCGCGAATGGACCCTTCCGGTGACGGGCGGGCAGGTGAAACTGCAGTGGAAGCCCGATTTCGGCGCCCGTTGGGCCGCGCTGGACGTGGATTTCGAAATGTATGGCAAGGACCATTCGACCAACACGCCGATCTATGACCGGATCTGCGAAATTCTTGGCGGCAAAAAGCCCGAACACTTCACCTATGAACTGTTCCTCGACGACAAGGGCCAGAAGATCTCGAAATCTTCGGGCAACGGCATTTCGATCGACGAATGGCTGACCTACGCCAGCACGGAATCGCTGTCGTATTTCATGTTCCAGAAACCCAAGACGGCAAAGCGTCTGTATTTCGACGTCATCCCCCGCGCGATGGACGAATACCACCAGCAGCTTCGCGCCTATCCGACCCAGACGGTCGAACAGCAGGCCGCGAACCCGGTGTTCCACATCCACAACGGCGATGTGCCGGCGTCTGATATGGTTGTGCCCTTCTCGATGCTGCTGAACCTCGCGTCCGTGGCGGGCGCCGAGGAGAAAGAGCAGCTTTGGGGCTTTATCCGCCGCTATGCGCCTGACGCCTCGGCCGAGGCGAATCCGCAGCTGGACGCTGCCGCAGGCTATGCGGTGCGCTATTACAATGACTTCGTGAAGCCCGAGAAGACCTACCGCGCCCCCACGGAGGCCGAGCGTGAGGCGCTGGAAGCCCTGCGCGACGCGCTGAAATCCTATGACGGCCCGGTCGACGGCGACGCGCTGCAACAGGTGGTGTTCGACGTGGGCCGTGACCGGTTCGACCCGATGCGCGACTGGTTCAAGGCGCTGTACGAGGTGCTGCTGGGCGCGTCCCAAGGTCCGCGCTTTGGCGGGTTCATCGCGCTTTATGGCGTGGATGAAACCGTGGCTCTGATCGAAAAAGGGCTGGCGGGAGAGTTGGGCTGAACACGGGACGGCCCCAAGGGGCCGTTGCCTGCGGCGCGAGTATTTTTGGAAAGATGAAACCAAACAGGCGGAGGTGGCGTACCTTTTAAGAAAGGAGACGCCCCATGCGCCTGTTCCTCGCCCCCATTGCGGCCCTTTGCCTGACCCTGAGCGCCGCGCCGACATTTGCTCAGACCAACGCTCCGTCGGATGTGATCACAAACCAGTTTGACGCCTTTCGTGACGGTGACCTGCCGCGCGCCTTTTCCTACGCCAGCCCCATGCTGCAGCGTTATTTCCGCACCCCGCAGAACTTTGGCTTTATGGTCCAGCACGGCTATTCCATGGTCATCGATCCCGACCAGATGCGTATGCTGGACGCCCGAGAAGAGGGCGAACGCGTCATCCAGCGGGTCGAGGTGATCGACCGCAAAGGTGTGGTGCACCTGCTGGACTACGAGATGGTTGAGACCGAAGACGGCTGGAAAATCAATGGCGTAGAGTTCGTCAAAGCCCCGCCGATGGCGGTCTGAGCCGCCCCCACCGCGCGGTGGCCCAAGGTTTAGTTAACCAACTGGCAATATCTCTTTTCCCCTGAAACCCGCACGGGTGGCCATGCCCCGGACCGGGGCCAAGGATAAGGGGAAGAAGATGAACAAGGCGATCACTGACGGCATCCTGTTTATGCCGACCATGTTTGAAGACGGGCTGGATGTCTGGTCCAAGGGCAACGGCACCCCCGGGTCCGATACTTACGACGCCGATCCCAACGCCGCCTATGTTCCGGCGGATCAGGATTTTGGCGGATGTCTGGAAATTCTGAAAACTTCGACAACTCAGAAATTGCGGTATATGGGGCGCACGCCAATCCTGCCCGGCTGCTATCTGCGCATCCGGATCAGGATCAAATGCGTCGCCGGGGCGCTGCCGTCCTTCCGCATCGCGGGCTGGGCAGCCAAGGGCAACGACAGCCATGTCAGCGGCTTGACCGAAGAGGCGACGCAGATTGATCTGACCTCTTACGGTGAGGTGGTGGAGCTCTCGGCAATCGTCGGGTCGGGCAACCGTAACGGCGTGGATATGATCTGGGGACAGGAACCGGACTACGGGTATTTTGGGCTGGACCTGTTGGGCCCCAATGGCGGCACGGTGCGCATCGACGACGTAGTGATTGAAGATGTCACCAGCGTGTTTTTGCGAGACATGATGTCGTGGGTGGATGTGCGCGACTATGGGGCCAAGGGCGATGGCGTGTCCGACGACACTGCCGCGTTCGAGGCCGCAGATGACGCTGCCAACGGGCGTATGGTCATGGTCCCCGCCGGGACCTATCGACTGGCCAATTCGGTCGCCATGGAAAGCCGCGTGACGTTTGAAGGCGCGGTGACGATGCCGACGGACAAGGTTCTAGCATTGCGCAAGAATTTCGATCTGCCCACCTATATCGACGCCTTCGGAAACGAAGAGCTAGCGTTCAAGAAAGCGTTCCAAGCGTTGCTGAACAACACCGACCACGAAAGCCTTGATATGGGCGGTCGTCGTATCGGTGTGACCGCGCCGATCGACATGCAGGCCGCCGTGCCGGACAAGGGCAGCTATGCCACCCGTCGTTTGATCCGCAACGGCCAGTTCGAATGTATTGCCGGCCCCGCCTGGGATACGGTGACGGTCAGTTCCCAAGCGACCTATGCGGCCTCTAACGCGCTGAAGCTGACGAATGTCACCAACATCGCCAACATCCCCGTCGGCAGCCTGATCGAAGCCAGCGGTGTGGGGCGCGAAGTCTATGTGCGGGATGTCAATATCGGCGCTCAGGAAATCACCCTGTCCAAGCCGCTGTATGACGCGGAGGGCACGCAGAGTTATACGTTTCACAGATTTCAGTATCTTCTGGAATTCTCTGGTTTCTCAAAACTCGATAAGTTCGAACTGTCGGACATCGAATTCCAATGCTGGGGCGATTGCTCGGCCATCATGCTGGCTCCGTCTGGGTCCATTTTCCGGCTTCGGGATTGCTTTATCACCCGTCCCAAGGATCGGGGCATCACCTCGCACGGCTCTGGCTGTCAGGGCATGATGATCGACCGTTGCCAGTTTCTGTCAGACGAAAGCTCCAAGCTCGGGCAGGATCGCGTGTCCATCGGGTTCAATTCCAACGCAAACGACCTGAAAATCCGCGACAACCGCGCCATGCACCTTCGCCACTTTGCGGTCATTGGCGGGGCGAACACGATTTTCACTGGGAACC
Organism: Pseudooceanicola aestuariicola; assembly: GCF_045763785.1. NCBI lineage: Bacteria > Pseudomonadati > Pseudomonadota > Alphaproteobacteria > Rhodobacterales > Paracoccaceae > Pseudooceanicola > Pseudooceanicola aestuariicola. The sequence goes on from NZ_JBJGSF010000001.1 coordinate 302,310, forward strand.
ACTTTTTTCAGGGCGATAGTGCATCCAACGCGATCCGCACAGCCGGGATTGTGATCACAGAGATGTCGTGCCGCATGACCTTTGTCGGAAACTACGTCGACAACTGTCATATCGAATGGGCCAACGAACACGACCAATACCCTGATTTCGCGTCGGAACTTAGCTTTTCCGCGATGAACATCACCGACAATGTGTTCCTTGCCAGCCACGTGGCCCCTTGGTTCACCTTCATCACGGTGCGCCCCCATGGCGCTGGCCATTTCATCAACGGCATGTCGGTCACCGGTAATCTGTTCCGGACAGTTGCCGGGGCAATCGACCGGGTCGAGGGGATCGACACGTCTTTCGCCGGGATGGACATGGGCCGCATGAAGAACATCACCTTCGCGGACAACGCCTATAATCTGGTGAATGTAGGGACCTCCAACCCTCTGGTGGTCGAGCACACTGAAAATTCGCCGTCGCTGGTCTGGACCGTCGATTGCGCCCCGAAACTGCCCTTTGGTGGCTGGGCGCAGACGGTTGAGTCGGTGATCCCGAAGAACGCCATCGTCACCGGCGCGAACGTCAAACAATTCTACATGCCCTATGTCACCACGGAACAGGGGTCGAACCGGGATCAGATCGACCTGCGCTGGCAAAGCGATGTGAAGGGGACGGTGGTGATGCGGGTGCGGATGGACAATCCGATCTAGGCTGTGATCACAGGCCCAGATCGGCGGGCGTCAGGCGAAAGGCTTTGCCGAACCCGCCGTTCAGAAACGCGGCCTGAACGTCGAACCGGACCAGATAAAAGTCGCCAAAATCGATGTAGAGTTTCGATTTCGGGCGTTGCGCGGCGTAATGGTCGCGCAGCGCCGGAAACTCGGGCGCATCCCGCGGGATGGCCTTGGCCTGCGCCTGAACGGTAAGCCGGGGATGCGTCAGCGGATCCCCCTTTGACCCCGGATCACCGACCAGCAGGGAACACCGCCCATCTTGCGCCATCGCGGTCGAATGGGCCGAGAGCGACGACACAAGGCTGATCGGGCATCCATCCGGGGCCAGCGCCAAGGCGATCCGGCTAAGACTGGGCGCGCCGCTTTCAGGGTCCAACACGGCCAAGGCCGCGTGTTCGGCCCCTGCCAACAGGTCGCGCGCCATCTGCCGGGCGTCGTCGTCAGTGGGGCGGATCGGTGTGCTCATGCCCGCAGGGTAGCGCAGGCGGAATTGGCCCCCAAGCCTAGAATTCGGCGGTAATCCCCAGCTTCACCCGCCTTGTGCCGCCCTGTTGCACCCCCTGAGAGATACCGAGATCAATCGCAAGCCCTTCGCGGACGGGGATCGAGGCATTTAGGCCCAGGCGGACTTCGGGGGGGAACCAAGTGATCGTCGTCACCGGCGGTGGGCCGAAGAACGGGCCGGGTGGGATCACGACGGTCACCGGGGCGGGATCGTGTAGGAAATGCCGCGATGAGAGCTGTCCGTAGAATTTGATCCCGCGTGCGGTGGTGACGCCTACGGTCACTTCGGTTGTGCCGACGATCACCTTCCGGGTCGCCAAGGCCTGAAACTCCGTTGCCAGCCATGCCGCGCGCCCCGCGATTTGGAAGCTGCGGCCCACCGACAGGCCAGCCATCGCCGCCGGATCATTTTCGTGCAGGCCAGCGCCGAGAGACCATGCCAGTTTAACCCGCCGCCCGGGCCAGATATCGCGAGAGATCGCGGCCAGCAGATTGACCTTGCCGTCAAAGCTGGTCCCCTGTCGCAGGATAAGGGTGGTGCGGTCGGTTACACCCCACTCGTGATACAGGCTTTGCCACGGCTGCCCCGCATCCACATCCTGAGAGAGCGCGAAGGACAGGTAATGTTGTCCGTCCCCACGGGGCCATGGTCCGGCCACAGCGGCCCCTATGGTCAGGATCCATATCCAGAACGCCAGAATGATACGCATGACAGGCCCCCTTGTCGTCCTGCTCAGGATGCGCTGTCGTGGTTAACAAGGTCCTAATAAACAAACGCCCACCGGGAGAGAGACCGGTGGGCGCATGCGGAGGGGGCAGGGCGCACCCCGCCAGAAAACGATCAGAGAAAGCGATCAGGCGGCGGCGGGCAGGACCTCGGCCGGGCGGGTGTTCAGGCGATAGCCTTGAGCAAAAGAGGTCATGATCACGTCGTCCGTTGCCCCTGCGGCGGCCAGCTTGGCCCGGATGCGGCAGATATAGACATCGATGATCTTGGCGTCGGGTTCGTCCTGCCAAGCGTATAGCTGCAGCATGATCTCTTCACGGGTGATCAGCTTGCCGTTGCGCAGGCACATCGTTTCGATCAGCTCGTATTCCAGCCGGGTCAGGTGGATGGGCATGTCGTTCAGATGCACGCTCTGCCGGTCCAGATCGACGCTTAGATCGCCGACCTTAACCACGGGGCTGCCAAAGCCAGAGGCGCGGCGGACATAGGCGCGTAGGCGGGCCTCGATCTCTTCCATTGTCATGGCGTTGTCAAAGATATCGTCCGCACCGCAGGTCATGGCGCGCAGACGGTCGGCCTTATCCATATCGCGGGTGTGGATGCACAAAGGCATCTGCGCATGGGCCGCGCGCAACTGGCGCAGCAGGTCGGGCAGGGTGCCCGAGGGCAGATCAGGATCAATCACCACCGCGTCCTGTTGACCGTTGCGGGCGAATTCCAGCAGCTCGGCCACGTCTCCGGCCTCGGTCACGAAAAATCCTGCGTCGCGCAGTTTCTTGGCCAGAATTGCCATGGCCCATGTGGTGTCGGTCAAAAGGATACGCATCGGTCGGCGCCTTTCACAAAGGACAGCGGGGCGATGCGCCCGGGTGCGGGGCAAGACCGGCCCACACCGTCAGGTTCGAATGTTCAGGAAGGGGCGACCGTTCTGCCGCCGATAGAAGTTGTATACCAATGCTCTTTGGCGCTGTGACCTGTCCGAAAGGATAAATCCGCCTGCTTTTGAAGGGCTTGGTTAACGTGCGTTGGGTCCGGGCCACGTCCTAGCAGCGCTCTCCTGCAATGCCGCACCTGCGAATAAATCTGGTTTAGTTTGGAACCTCACAGCCGTGTGAGCGTTGGTTCTGCAATCGGGCTGGACAGGCCCACTGGAAACGGGCGCTGACCTAAGCGCTTGTGATCGAAAGGAGTTTTGAGATGAAAACCGGAGCCGCAATTGGACTTGGAGTTGTAGCCGTCGCCGCGATCGCCTTTGGCGTCTACATGGTTGATCTGGACGTAACCGAAGAGGGCGCGCTGCCCGACGTCGACGTATCGGTCGAAGGTGGTAACCTTCCCGAGGTTGACGCAGAATTCGGCGAAGTCGTCGTTGGCACCACCGAAGAAACCGTCGAAGTGCCGGACGTCGACGTTGAAGTCGACACCCGCGAGGCCGAAGTTCAGGTCCCGACGATCGGTGTGAACCCGCCGGAAGACAATTGATCTAAGCTAAGATCACCGCGCTGTTTGGCGCGCTGGCCCCCTTCGCGACAGCGGAGGGGGTTTTTGTTTGTGGTGGGTCAGGGGGAGGCGGGGCGAACCCCGCCCTACGGTGGTGGGTTGGAAACCCACCCTACTGGGGCGGAACTCAGATTTGACAGGTCCGCGCGATATAGGGGCAGAGCCTGTCTGCCGGACAGGCGCTGGCCCGGCGGCGCTATGCGCCTTGTTCCGGGCAGGATCAGTGCATTGATATTTGAGTTTTCCTCCTACCGCTTCTTCCGCCTTTGCACATTCCCCCCACGCTGCCCCGGCCGCCCAGCCGTTGACCGACCCTTCGACCCAACCGCCGCTTCGGCCGCCTTCTCAACCGCGAACTGCCGCGCCATCGGATCGTCCGAGACCGCCAGATCGACCGCCTCCAGCCGCTTGACCTCGTCTCGCAGGCGCGCGGCCTCTTCGAATTCGAGGTTCTCGGCCGCCTTGCGCATCTGGTCGCGCAACCCGTCCAGATGGGCCTGCAGGTTCGCGCCGTGCATCGGTTTCTCGACCTGAGCCGTCACGCGGTTCATGTCCACGTCGCCTTTGTAGAGGCCCGCCAGAATATCCTCGACGTTCTTCTTGACCGTCGCAGGCGTGATCCCGTGTTCCTCGTTATAAGCGATCTGCTTTTCGCGGCGGCGTTCGGTTTCGCCAAGCGCCCGCTCCATCGAGCCGGTGATGCGGTCGGCGTACATGATGACCCGGCCTTCGGCGTTCCGCGCGGCGCGGCCGATGGTCTGGATCAACGACGTCTCGGACCGCAAGAAGCCTTCTTTGTCGGCATCCAGAATGGCGACCAGCCCACACTCGGGGATGTCCAAACCTTCACGCAACAGGTTGATCCCGATCAGCACGTCGAACGCCCCGAGCCGCAGATCGCGAAGGATTTCAATGCGTTCGATCGTGTCGATGTCCGAGTGCATGTAGCGGACCTTGATCCCCTGTTCATGCAGGTATTCAGTCAGATCCTCGGCCATCCGCTTGGTCAACGTCGTCACCAGCGTGCGGTAGCCATCGGCGCTGACCTTGCGGATTTCGTCCAGCAGATCGTCCACCTGCATCTTCACGGGCCGGATTTCGACCTGCGGGTCCAGCAGGCCGGTGGGGCGGATGACCTGTTCGGTAAAGACACCGCCCGTCTGCTCAAGCTCCCAGTTGCCCGGCGTGGCCGAGACATAGATCGACTGCGGGCGCATGGCGTCCCATTCCTCGAACTTCAGGGGGCGGTTATCCATGCACGACGGCAGGCGGAACCCGTGTTCGGCCAGCGTGAATTTGCGCCGATAGTCGCCCCGGTACATGCCGCCGATCTGCGGGATGGACACGTGGGATTCGTCTGCGAAAACAATGGCGTTGTCAGGGATGAATTCGAACAGGGTAGGGGGCGGTTCGCCCGGCGCGCGGCCCGTCAGATAGCGTGAATAGTTCTCGATCCCGTTGCAGACGCCGGTGGCTTCCAGCATCTCCAGATCAAAGTTGGTGCGCTGTTCCAGCCGCTGCGCCTCCAGCAGCTTGCCTTCGGCCTGCAACTGGCCCAGCCGCTCTTTCAATTCCTTTTTGATGTTGATGACCGCCTGCTGCATCGTCGGCTTGGGCGTGACGTAGTGGCTGTTGGCGTAGATGCGGATTTGGTCGAACGTGTCGGTCTTGGTCCCGGTCAGCGGATCGAATTCCGTAATGCTCTCAAGCTCTTCGCCAAAGAACGACAGCCGCCAGGCGCGGTCCTCAAGGTGCGCGGGGAAGACTTCCAATGAATCGCCCCGCACCCGGAACGACCCCCGCTGAAACGCTGCATCATTGCGCCGATACTGCTGCGCCACCAGATCCGCGATCACCTGCCGCTGGTCATATTGCCCACCCGCCTTCAGGTCCTGCGTCATGGCCCCATAGGTCTCGACCGAGCCGATACCGTAGATGCACGACACCGAGGCCACAATGACCACATCGTCCCTCTCCAGCAGCGCCCGGGTGGCCGAGTGGCGCATCCGGTCGATCTGTTCGTTGATCTGCGATTCTTTCTCGATGTAGGTGTCGCTGCGCGGCACATAGGCTTCGGGCTGGTAATAATCGTAGTAGGACACGAAGTATTCGACCGCGTTGTCCGGGAAGAAACCTTTGAATTCGCCATAAAGCTGCGCGGCCAAAGTCTTGTTGGGTGCAAGGATGATCGCCGGGCGCTGCGTTTCTTCGATGATCTTCGCCATGGTAAAGGTCTTACCCGTGCCGGTCGCGCCCAGAAGCACCTGATCCCGCTCGCCCTCCATGATGCCGCCAGACAGTTCCGCAATTGCCGTCGGCTGGTCGCCCGCCGGGTTGAATTCGGTGTTCATGACCAGCCGATGCCCACCCTCAAGCTTGGGGCGCGCGCGGACCTGGTCCAGCGTTTCGGGCATGGCAGTAGACGTCATGGGCGTATTCATAAGCGATTCTCCGGCAGTGGGGTTAATTTGACCTCTCCGGCCCGCCATTCAACCCCGCCCCCTGACAGCCCGTGTCAGGAGCCTGCGCCGCCCCAACGGAAAGCCCGGATTTGCAGCACTGCGCACAGCGCCCGCAAACCCCTTAACAGGCTGAGTGTGCTCACCTTTTATTGATCAGCCGGTCAAATCATCATGCTTGCCGGTAAAGCTAAGTCGTGAAAGCATCTTATCGGCGCTGCAAGAAATGGTCGCCGTGCCCGCACCGACCTTACCCTTCGCCCTCGCGGGCGGGGCTTGACCAGACCTTGCAGCGTCGGCCAATCCCCCTTGCCTGAGTTTCACCGATATTACATAAGGCTTTCAGATCAGACCGGAGATCCCGCATGCCCGCACGTATCTATCGCCCCGCCCGTAACGCCATGTCCTCTGGAATGGCCAAGACGAAACAATGGGTTCTGGAATACGTCAGCGACACCGCGCGCGAAGTTGATCCGCTGATGGGCTGGACGTCGAACGAAGACACCCAGGCCCAGGTGCGCCTGCGCTTCCCGACCAAAGAGGCCGCCTTGGAATATGCCAAGGACAACGGCATCGATGCCACGGTCACCGAACCGCACCGCCGCAAGGCCAACGTCCGCAAGGGCGGCTATGGCGACAATTTCGCCACCAACCGCCGTCAGGTCTGGACGCACTAAAGCGCAAGCGCCTGTCCGCCGCGCCCTTATCTTCTTTGGTCAGATAAATATTCCCAGGCTACGCGAACCCCTTCGGGCTTCTGCTACGGGGTCCGGGGGCAAAGCCCACGCCGTTACCTGAACGCCGACTCTTGCCAATCGCGCCGCGATATTCCAAACCCCTGATCAGCGGTCCCTTAGCTCAACTGGATAGAGCAGCTGACTTCTAATCAGCAGGTTGAGGGTTCGAGTCCTTCAGGGATCGCCATTTTTATCTTATTAAATTCAGAGTCTTGATTGGGATAGGCTTTGTTGCCGAAGGCGGATTTTTTGGCGAGATCAGTCCCTGGGAGACAGTGGGGAGACTTTTTCAGCCCGGCTGGACCAGCACTCAGGGCTGAATTTCGGTTCTTCGGAAATGAACGCGCAGAGAGACTATTACGCAACGCGCTGAGGCGCAGTGGTGGTATATGCGACCGTTTGTTTGTGAGGGTATCCAATTTGAAATCTTGCCAGGGCGCTCGGGTGCCCCCCCCCGCCCTAAATCTTGAGAGCTTTCGAGTTCCATACCGGCTGAAGCTCTGCGTACATTGCCCTGCATTTCAAAAATAGAGTTACGGTACTTCGGCGTGACTCTTCGGTCTAATTGGAGCTATCGGCTTGCTAAAGTTTCGGCCCAAAGCCGCCGGTCGCCCTCGACAATTGCTGCTCTGCCGCATTTCCGGAAGCTGCCATTCGTCGTGCTCCGCAGCAAAGACCTGGCCGGGATGGTAGCGATGTGGGACAAAGCTATCATTCGCTACGGCGGTGACCAGTGTTCGCTGCGGGAGGAAAGCCGAATAGCAGCCTTCGGGGTACCAATAGTGGAAAGCCGACTTTCGGCGGTCCTCACGCTCGGCTTTACTCCCGCGAGTGCCTTCCATCTCGCTGGCTGGCATTTGCAGTCTTGCGGTCTCTGTTCAGTAGTCCATGTTTGCGTGGGTGGTCCACATTTGGCCCCATCGCTCTATCCACTGTTCGACGGCGTCTGCGCCCTTAGCCATTACTCCAGCATATTCAGAGAGTGTTTCGGCATCGAATGACGGATCAACGCCCGCATCGACGAACCGGTGTGGAAACGCTAACGGCCCCGTCGACAGCATGTCGTGGACCGAATCGAAAACCGAGCAGCATTCGTCAAAGTTATCGACCTTAATCGGGACGAAGGAGAAACGAGGACTGTTAGCAAAGTTCGAAAAATTCGCTGGAACGGCTCCGATACCTGGAAGGTGGAAGAACAGCGATCCCCCGTCGTTCTCGACGCCGCCATGGCTGAAAGGATTTCGCAACCGCTCCTTGATCCGCCTGAGCTTGCCTAATGTGACACCGGCCTGATGATTGTCGGTGAGCGGGAGGACCGTCTTGAGCTTTTCATCCCATGATTTTTTCAGGAAGTCTTCAAGTCCTCCTGGGTTGAGTTGAAGACCTCTAAATGCCAAGAGCAGAATTAGTCTGTGCTCCAGCGCGCTGAAAAAGGCATCGATCATCGCAGTGGTCAGATAGTATCCTTCGGTTTGTGCTGCATGCTGGTGGTTGAGCATAGCCGCAATCATGCCGACAGGAAATTCTGGCTCGCCTTTCTTCTTTTTTCCTTTTGGTTTGGGAATCTTGGCCGGCTTGTCGGCCTTGGCGAATGCCTTGTGGGCCTTGTCACGAAAGTAGCGGTAACGGCTTTCGAACTCACCGAAGCGGTTGACTATCAGGACGTTGCCCGAGCGGGTCTGTTCGATAGCGAACGGCGCCAAAAGGTCTTCGATCTGCCGCATGGCCGCGCCCACCTGTCCAACGATGCGATCATATGGAAGCTTGGAATCTTTCGCACGAAGGATGGTGAAGCCGAACTTCCTCAGTTCAAACCCCACTGGTTCGCCCAACACACTGCCATAGACGGTCCAACGCACCTTTTCGCCGCCTCCACTCCACCGCCAGCCCAGGATGTTGCGAAAAGCGAAGAGCACCAGCTCCGGCACCGGAAACAGTTCTGCAGCTGGTCGTGACGACTCCATATCCCAAGGATTCAGGTCAGCAGGGAAATCAGAGGAGAAACCTACAAGAGCCTTGTTGAGACGCTTACGGATCTTCGTTAGCGCCTCGTCCGCTGCCGCGTCTTTTTCAATTTTCTTGGGCATGGGGCTCTCGCATCTTCTATCTCAATCAGCTCCTCCGCCTGCAAGATCGTGCACTGTTCGATCTGGCGATCAACAGCAAGCTTCTGGGCCGCGACCTGTTACTGTTGATCGTCCGGTTCTAGCAGGGCATTCTCACGGACCGTCCACCTCGGCTGCGACGCCCGGTTGCCGCATCTTCCCTCTTCGCCTCGGCTTTAATGCGCTGAGCGTGATCGCGGCGTCGGAAAAAACTTCAGCGCCCCGGCGGAAGATGGCCGAACCACGGAAGTAGCGGCGTTGATACGCTTCCATCCGGACGATGCCGTGCTCTCGGCGCGCATTGTAGAAATGCTCATCGAGACCTTCCGTGTTGTCGCGTACGAACGCCTCGTCAATCTCCACCGTCCAGATCAGTGTGCCCACATCAAAATAATAGTCTAGGCGAAAGCTGTCCTCGTCGATCTCCTCGGTTGCGGTGACCGTGAGATCCTCCACGCCGTCGCAGTCCTCAACGGAGAAGCCTTCAATGGCATCCAGATATTTTTGCGGAATGCAATCGTCCTGGAGAAACTCGCGCGCCTTATCTACGCTGACCTGGCCCAGCACGTGGATCGCGCTTTCGAGTGCCGCATCTTCGAGATCTGCTCCCCAGCTGTCGAGAAAAGCTTCGAGCTGGTTCTCGTCCAGTGCGCGCGGCTTGGCCGCTTCGACTACCGAAGGCGAGACAGACTCAGCAAATAGCTCGCCTTCTGCCTCGGAGAGCTTAAGCGTTACGTCTCCGAAAGGATCGCGCTCGACATGTCCCTTTAACTTCGCGAACCCGAGCGCTTGGGCGCCGAGCAGGCTGACAGTTTTGTTCTCCATTAATTTCGGAGTAGCGCCCGAGACTCGGAAACGAAGCGCTTCCCAGATCAATGTGATGTGTGAAGGCCCGCCCTCTAGCGATGACGATACTATACCGACAAGACGACCGTCGGCGTTGACGACTGGACCGCCGCTCATCCCGCCGATCGTGTCCATATCGACTTCGAAACAGGGCGAGGCCATGCGCTCGCCCCTGCCATGAGGGAAAGCGGCTGTCACCAAGCCGGAAGAGACGAATGGCGTGACCAGTGCCGAACGGCCGTCCATGCCTTGGTGTCGAAATCCCATTGCCCAAAGCCGGTCGCCGACCAGTGGCAACGCGACCTCCATCGGCGCGAGCATCAAAGGATCGTCGGCATGCGCCTCCGAATTTAGCGTGCAACTCACCAGCGTGATGTCGGACTTGATCGTTTGCCATTCATAGAACTGGCTGGGCCGAGCTACCGTCACTTGATCTCTTCGAAACCAGGCTCGGCTACCATTCGGCAGGAAGGTCAGGAATACGGGGCCCGGATCATCGCTAGGGAATTCGTCCAAGACGTGCGTCGCGGTCAGCAAGAGGCCTGGTCCGACCATCACGCCACTGCCTAGGATCGTCGCGCCGCCGCCTTCTTCGAGCCGGGCAACTGCGACCAAGGAATCGCCGGCCTCGTACAGCGATCCCATCGGTCCCAAGCCGTCCTCGTCCGAATATTTGGCGGTCTGCCAGGACAGAACTAGATTGCCGAGCGCTGGATTATCCTTGGTGATTTTGGTCAAATGATAATCCTGCATTTCCGTAGAAGGATACTATAGGAGCACCGCGGTTCAGGCCAGTGTCGTCGAACGTGGTCGCATCCCGCCTTGTCCGCTGGCGCCCGGTAAATGCCCAGAGCGGCAGATCTTCGAGAAAACTGTCGTTGGTGATGTGCCCTGCGAGCCGCGTATCTTGGAGTCGCTTCCCCGACCCCGGCCCTTACCGGTCATTCAGTCGGCGCAAAATAAAGGTCGGCTTTGAGTTCTTCAAGTCTTCGGGTTTTCAACTTGTTTCCGCTGAGAAAGGCGCCCCGCGATTTGATTGTCGATCCGCTGCTGGAGTTTTGGGTTCGTCGTCCTAGCGCGCTCCTGCTTCAGCTCTGCAAGTCGCTTCAGTTGGCGGTTGGGAAGGTGTGTAGCCCCACCCTTTACAATGACTCCTGTGATATCGGCCGGGGCGTTTATCAAGCTGACTTCCTTCGATGCCTTTAAGCGTAGCCCGTTGCCAAAGATAAGCTTTTTGATCTCCCAGATCAGCGCTTTGGGCACGATATCGCCGGAAATGGTTATGTCGTCTGCATAGAGGCTCAGTTTACACCCTTTCGCCCTCACCAGCTTCTCGACGGCAAGCCAGATATGGCTGTTGCTGTAGTAGGCCAGGATCGGGCTACAGGGAGAACCTTGGGGCAGGCATCCGCCCAGAGTTGCGAGGTGAACCAAAACGGCGGTTACGTCCCGAGAGCATTCAAGCTCCCGATGAAAAAATCGGGCGACGTTGTTGGCTGAACAACTTGGGAAGTAGTCCGCGACGTCCAGTAGCCAGAACGCCTTGGCCTCTTTGTGGTGTGCTGCGTTTTCGACGTATGAGCGTCCTTTTACCGGGCTGAAAAGAAACTCTGGAGCTTTGACGCGCCCCAGAAGATCACCAATGCGGCCTTGCATCGCTTTAAGCTGCGGGTCGGGAATGTCGATAGGGCGGTAGTTCTCCGCCTGTTCCGGCGTTGGAGGCTGTTTCAGCCAGGCGCCTTTTTCATCATCCTTTAGCTTCTTGTGCTTCCAGCGGCGAACGTAGAGGTCATGGCGGTGGCTGATCTCGTCCAAAGTATCGGCGGACACTCTGAGAAGCTTAGCCAGTTGCTTCCGGCTTCTGAGGCGGAAAAACGGGCTATCCTTGAGTTGGTAACCCTCTTCAGGCTGCGTCTTCGGCATCAGCTTTCCTTTCAATGAAACGCAGAATGTCGATGACCTTGCCTGCAATTTTTGAACGGATTTTGTCGCCAGACTTGGCGCTAGGCAACTCTTCCGCAAAGAACATGATAGAAGAAACCGGAATTTTGAACTCTGTCGCATATCTCTGGATCAGATCGAGCGAGGGGGATTTGTTACCCTTTTCGATCTCCGAGATATGGGACTTCGAGACGCCGAGTTTTTCCGCCAGTTCGACCTGTTTCAAGTCATGGAACACTCGGATCAACCTTAGTGCTTCATGTATCATCGTTTCATCCCGTTTGCCTTTCCCGCTTAGACATTAGGCGGGCGGCGATTAGCCGGGCGATCCGAAAATCGCCATCAACCACCGGACAAGCCGGTAGATGAAGATGGCCACCCTAAGGATGACCATCACGGTGCGAGGGTTCCGGAGTTTCCTCCAAAACCGACGTCGCCGCCGCCGTCGGTGTGTATCTTCAGAGAGAGCCATATTGCTCCTCCTTTCTGTTGGCCCCGGCGCAACATCCAAAACGGATACCACTAACCAAGGGTCCTCACCCAACAGAAAACGGAAACCGACGACTAAACCCTTTGCCTAGACGCGATAGCTGTCCTTGCTATCGCGTCTGCTTCGCCCGCCGCCGTCCCCTCGTCCCCCTCCGGGGGCCTCCGGGCCGTCTGCGGTAGAAGTGGTAGAGGGGAAAACCCCTCCGCGCTTGAACAAGTCCAAGCTGGGTATGAGGAACTTCTTCCGTTTTTACACAATTGGCATGTGGGGACGGGGGCGTCGGCTTTCAAGGGAAAAAGTTCACTGTAGGCGAACTTTTTCTGACGTGGTCGAATAGGTGGGTTTTTCCAAAGGAGACATTGAACCAGAACGCAGCGAACGGCGGCTCCCCGCCCTTGACGACCAAGTCATCTCCCGGCGCGGAGCGGTCATTCGATCAAGCGTCGCCAATAACTTCTTTGGGTCATAACCTCTCTAAGGCGCGAAAACCGGCAAGTCGGACGGGGCGCGCGGGCGCCCCGTCCATTGGCATAGCAGAAAACGTGGTTATTGGCCCGAGAGGGCCGCGTAGACCGCGCTTTCAAAATCCATATATCCTGGGAAAGACACTCCATCCGCGAACGGCAGGATCTGCGTTGCCCAGTAGCCACCGATGCCATTCTTGCGGTCGATCCAATAGTAGCTGTTGGCAAGCCCGGCCCAGCCAATCGCTCCGGCGGGACGTCCGGTCGGGGCTTCTTCGGAATTGACCATGAAAGTGTAGGACCAGTCCTTGGGCATGCCCGGGAAAAACTCCGCGTCGTTTGAAAGCGAGGGAATGACGCCGGGCAGCATGGTGACCTTCTGCGGCGGGACAAGGGCACCCTGCACGGCCCATTCGACGGTTTCGGGCTTCAAAACCCGCCCGTTCGGGCCTGCACCGTCGTTCAACCACATGCGGATGAACTTCATGTATTCCGGCACGGACGCACAAAGCCCATGGCCACCCATGTGCACCTCGGGGTCGTCTGGCAGCGCGAAGTCATCCATTGGGGTCAGCCCGCCATCCTCGCCTCGCGCGTGGATGGTCGCGGTCCGCTCTTTCATGCCAGGCGACCGGGTAAAGGCAATGTCCTGCATGCCCAGCTGGTCAAAGATCCTCTCTTTCATCACCTCGCCCAGTCGTTTGCCGCGGATGCCTTCGACAACCTGTCCGACCCAGTCGATGTTCGTGCCATATTCCCACTTTGTGCCCGGATCGAACAGCAGTGGCGTTTCAATGCAGGCACGGCTTCCGGTGACGACAGAGGGTTGGCCCTGCTCTTCGGCAAGACGCTTGTAAGTCTCGTTAAAGAAATCATAGCCGAACCCGGCCGTGTGCAGCATCAGTTGGCGGGTCGTGACATCGCTTTTCGGGGCGCGCAGGCGGGGGGGCCCGTCCGCGTCGAACCCGTCGATCACCTGAAGTTCACCAATGGCCGGGGCGTAGTTTTTGGCCGGGGCATCAAGGTCCAACAGACCCTCTTCGACACATTGCAGGGCTGTGGTGCCTGCAATGGCCTTGGTGGTCGAGAAGATGGCGAAGACCGTATCTTCTGTCATCGCGTCGCCGTCCAGCCGCCGCTCTCCGGCCGCGCCAGAGTAGATATCGCCATTACGGTCCGTGGCCATGGCGACAACACCGGGCACACGTGACGGACCGGTGACGCGCTCATTCAGAACTTGGTCGCAACGGGCTTTCAAATCGTTTGTGTCGATGTCCTTCATTGGTTCCTCCCTTAAAGACATGCAGGAAAGAATGCCGGACACCGGGCGGGCACGCTGTCCGCGACCGGTATGATCTGTCCGATTTCGGAAACAGAATTAGTTCGGGCGGGTGCCTCGCCCGACCCGGCCGCGCGTCTGCGACGGTGTTTCTCCAAATCTGTCGCGATACCGCCCGGCTAACGCGCCGAAGTTCGAAAAGCCCCAGTCGGACGCGATCGCGGTGACTGTCACATCGTTTGGCATCTTCTCAAGATCCCGGCGAAAGCCCTCAAGCCGGCGCGCCGCCAGAAAAGCCCGGGGCGATAGGCCCCGAAACTTTTGAAACCCGCCGGATAGCGTCCGCGCAGAAACGCCGACACGTTTGGCCACATCGCCAATTGAAGGTGCTTCGCGCGCTTCGGCTTCCATGAACTCTTCGGCTGCGCGAACGTAAGCAGGAGCGGCACATCGAGCCCCCGTTTCAAGGCTCACTCCAGCCGCCGACGCCCACTGACGCAGAAGTTCGACGCAAAGCATCTCTTCGATGTGCCGCGCCAAGACTGTGTCGGACGCGACCTCACCTTCGCGCGTCAGGGCGCGCGTGGCATAATCCAGCAGCGCGGGCCAGGCTGAGTTGGGTCCGCCGATCTTGACGCGGCTCGTCCACAGCCGATCATCCGGCACAAAACCGAACCACCGCTCCGCTGTTTCAACCATCGCTTGATGTGGAATGGTAAGGTTCAGCTGCATATGGTCGGGATCACCCTCAAGCCAGTATTCAGCCCGCGAACAATCCACGACAAAGCTTTCACCTGCACCGGTATCAACAGAGCCGCCGTCGGTCTGATGATCCAATGCCCCGCGCAAGGTATTCAAAACGAGGATGTTTCCGGCATCAGGATCGAAACGGTCAAGGTGAATACCCGTGCCGTAGGCAAACCGGGTCATGGTCACACATCCCGCCTTCGCCGAAATCATGGTCGCGTCCGGCCGGGAAAGACGATCCAAAGGCCGCACGCGATACCGCATATAGACCGATCGGCAGAAGTCCTCTACCTCGTCCCAATCGGCTGAATGCGTCTTCTGCTGGTGCCGGATCGGCGCCCCCAACGAATCCAGAACAAGTGCATGTTCCAGCAAAACCCCGCTCCTCCCCGTGGTTCAGGCGTCAATGTAACACGATTCTGGCGCGGTAGACATCAGGCGTTGGTCGTACAGTTATCGACGGGGTGTTTCCGAGGCGCCGACGCGGTCGCGAACTGGCGAAGGTTCTGATCGAGCGCGTTGTCCCTCGGCGTGTGAGGCTCAACAATGCCGACATTGGTGCAAGCCGCAGCTAAAGTCCGCTTCCCGCCCGAAGGAACAGCGATTGCTCCCCACAATCAACGTCGATCAAAGCCGCGACGATGGGTGATTTCCCGCAACATACCCGTCGCCAATGGTGCGAGATGCAAAGAACCATGTCGGATGAGTATAAGATCGCACTCAACAAATTATCCGTGCTGAGATTGAGAGCTATCGTTCTCATTCCTTTGGGGCGGCAACGTATTGAGCTCAAGTCTTCGCGAAGCTTCTCGAAGTATCCCGGCGAGGCGATATGCAAAAGCCTCTGACCGATCTGATGGAATGAGGAGGCTGATCGTGCGGTCGGCGTCGGGCATGGCGAGAGGCATGATCTTGACCTCGCTCCTGTGGACGCCCTGTAGACGGGCAAAAAGGTCGGGCAGAATTCCGATCCCCGCTCCAGTAGCCGCCATTAGAACGATCGAGTCGAGGCTGGTCCCCTCATAGTCGTCGGAGACAGTGGCCCCGCTCGCCCCCGCGATACCGTAGACGATCCGCGCCAGCCGATGGCCGGTGTCCAACGTCAACAGTCGCTGTCCAGTCAGATCTGCAGGCTCAACCCGCGACCGGTGCGCAAGGGGATGGTCCAGCGCAACTGCAACCCATAATGGCTCAGAGAATAACGGGTGCTGAAGCGTGTTAGGGTGGTCCTCCGGCGTAGATATCACGGCGTCGAAGCGACCGTTGCGGATGCCTTCATCAAGGCTTGCTGTGTTCTCCTCGCGCACGATGACCCGCAGCTCGGGTTCCGCCGCATGGAGGGCCTGCACGGCCTGCGGCAGGAGATATGGCCCTATAGAGGGAAGGACACCAAGCCGCAGTCGCCCGCCGAATGGAAGGTCTGACCGCATGACGGCTCTCAGGGCTTCGACCTCTGACAGGATACGCCGGGCACGGGTCACGAACTCCAGCCCCCGGGCCGTTGTACGTGCGCCGGACCGCCCACGTTCGAAAAGGCGAATCCCCAGTTCGGTTTCCACTGCGGCGATCTGGTTGGACAGGCTCGGCTGGCTCACGTGCAGCACCTCGGCGGCGAGGCCGAAGCTGTTTAGTTGGTGCACGGCGACGATGTACTCCATCTGGCGCAAAGTAGGGCGCATTCATAACCTCAAGCTATGCTAATCATCTGATGATTGTATTTAAGCTATTCATGAATTCCCGGCAACAGGCCCACACCCTGTCATCGGAGTTTTAGAGCAATGCAGATATTCGATAGCCTCGTCGGCAACCTTATGGTTCCGACCATCCTGTTCTTCGTCCTCGGCCTGCTGGCCGCTGTCCTGCGTAGCGACTTGTCCATTCCCGAAGGGGCCGCAAAGATAATGTCGCTCTACCTGTTGCTGGCGATCGGCTTTAAAGGCGGCCACAGCTTGGCTGACAACGGCCTAAATGGCGACGTCTTCGCCGCCCTCGGGGTCGGATTGGTCCTGTCGTTCCTGATCCCGTTCATCGCCTTTGGCTTGCTGCGCGGGCTGACCCGGTTGGACACGCTGAATGCCGCGGCGGTGGCCGGTCACTACGGCTCGATCTCCATTGTGACCTTCGTGGCGGCATCCAGCCTGCTGGACCTGTCGGGCATCGCTTCGGACGGCTACATGGTCGCTGTCGCCGCCGCGATGGAAGTGCCCGCCATCCTCTCGGCACTCTGGATCGCGCATCGCTATGGACGGCAAGGGGACACCGGCAGCGTTCCGGCGAGAGAGTTGTTCGCCAATGGCTCCATCGTACTGCTGGCCGGGGCTTTCGTCATCGGGGCGCTGACACAGGACCGCGGCATGGACATGATCGCCCCCTTTGTCGTCACCCCTTTCACTGGCATCCTGTGCCTGTTCCTGCTGGACATGGGGCTTTCAGCAGGGCGGAGTCTCTTGCGTAATCGTCATCTTCTTAACCCGGGGCTCTTCATCTTCGGTCTGATGATGCCAATGATTGGCGCGGTTCTGGCTATGGGGCTGGGCGCGCTCATCGGACTGCAGACAGGCAGTCTTTTCCTGCTAATGGTTCTTGCCGCGTCGGCCTCATACATCGCGGTTCCGGCCGCCATGAAGATCGCGCTGCCGAAAGCCGAGGCGGGCATATACCTGACACTGTCGCTTGGCGTGACCTTTCCCTTCAATGTGACCGTGGGCTTGCCGCTCTACCTGTGGCTGGCTGGGCTGGTCTGAAAAGCGGAGGGGCCAAATGGCCCCTCCGTGCGTCCGGACTATTTTAGATGAGTGCCAGGGGACGCACTGTGAACAAGCGCCAGTTGACGGATATCGGGACATCCTCCGTCAGGACCATCATCATCTTCGTCGAGGATGGCGCGGCGCATGTCCTCAAGGTCCGGACTATGCAGTAAGGGCGCGGTGCGGCTGAATAGGTGGGCGTGGAACATTCTGCCCCTCACGCCATATGTGCGGGACGCGTATCGCCACCGCCGGAATGGACGCTGTAGCTGGCGATCTGGTCTTTCAGACGTACACGCTGCTGCTTGAGACGTTTCAGTGCGATGCTACAGGGAACCGGACGCCGCAGTTCATCTTCGATCTGCTTCGCCAGGTTCTGACGGCGACGGCGCAGTTGCGCGATCCTTGCCGTGAATGCGGGACGATGTCTGGCGTGCGTGGTCATTATATTCTCCTTAATCGCGGTTGCTCGGGACGATCCGTCATGATCGCAGGGTTGATGTGGGAAATTTTTTAATTGGAGGTAGAGAGCGGACCCTGAAATTTTGATAGGCTTTGCCTATATTCCGGATGAACGTTCAATTCGGGAAAAAGTGATGTCCGGCGACCTGACCCTTCGGCAATTAAGCTATTTCGTGGCCCTCGCCGACGCGCGCCATTACAGGCGCGCTGCGGAGCGCGTCGGGATCAGCCAGCCCTCCCTCAGCCAACAGATCGTCGGCCTCGAAGGCGCACTTGGCGTGACACTGATCGACCGCGGACAACGCGGAGCAGTTCTGACACCGCAGGGACGTACCATCCTTGAGCAGGCACGCCGCATCATGGACGAGACCGCGACGCTACGAGCGTTGGCGCAGGATGCGAAGGAAGGCGTGAACGGTACAATCAGGCTTGGGTCGACACCGACCCTTGGGCCGTATCTCCTGCCTCATGTTATGGCTAAGCTGCACAGCGCTTATCCCGATCTAAAGGTGATAGTGCGCGATGCGGCTCCGGCTGTTCTGCAAGACGAACTGCTGAGCGGAGAACAGGACCTTATCCTGACGCAGCTTCCAGTGCCTTCGGCAGATACCGAGGTGATGCGGCTGTTTCGCGAACCCCTGAAACTGGTGATGGCGCGGGACCATCTTCTGGCGCAGGCATCTTCGGTTTCAGACGCTGATCTGGCTGGTCAGGATGTCCTAACACTTTCCGGTAGTTACCGACTGCACGCCCAAGTGGCGGGTCTGTGCGAGGAACTGGGCGCCAACCTGCGCCGTGACTACGAAGGCACCAGCCTCGACGCACTGCGCCAGATGACGGCTTTGAACATGGGCATCAGCTTTCTTCCAGCGCTTTACGTGCGGTCCGAGGTCTCGACGGAAACCGGTGATGTTGTTGTTCGTCCCTTCCGGCGGGATCGAATGACCCGATCCATTGGCTTGGCTTGGCGGCGCCGGTCAGCACACGTCGGAGTCATCCGACACATGGCAAATGTTATCTCGAAGGTGGTCAGAGCGAAATTCGCTGAGCACGTGGTCTTGGAGTGATATTTTTCAATGCCGCGGCTTCAAGTTCAGCGATGCTGGAGGAGATTGAGCAAGACCGGACCTTGCGTGGGTGCGCAGCGAAAGTCAGCTTTCCGCCCAACCCCGGCGTTCGCCAAAGCGGCACCGGCGGTACAACGACCGCCGGTGTTACAGTTCAAATGCGTTGGTTTAGCGAAGTCCTATCCTAGCTCTCGCTGAGCTTCCAATTTCTGCAGAAATACCAAAAACCCGGCCGTCGAGCTTGACGGGTGTCGGATGCTGGAGGGGCTGGGTGGCTATGTATTCAGCTGCGCCGAAAGCTCCGTCGGCTGAAGTCCTAACCATATCGACCTGCCAACCGCCGCTGTTGGAACGAGAGAAATAGTCCCCTTCGTAAGGAACGTTAACGGCTGCCGCGCTATCCCCAGTCAATTTCTCCAGTAGCGACACGAGTTCTCTCAGACGGTGTACGGGCCAAAACATCAAGCAATGACAATGCACCCCCATTCGGAGCCCGACGTCCCGAGCCCATATAAGTGCCAAGGAGTGGCCAAGAGACCGTAGAGAGACGCGGAGCGCGCGGATAAGGCGCTGGACGCGCTCTTGATCGGGAAGGGCGAGGATATGACCTTCAGCGCGGTCTCCATAAATGCAGGCTCCCCATGTGATGGTCACCATGACAGTCATAGGCAGATCGCTGCGGTGGGCAAACTCGACCGCTTCTCGCGCGGATTGGCGTCGTTTTCGAAGTGCGCGTTCTGATAGAGGCTGTTTCTGCTTATTGCTTCCCTTTGCCTTAATACCGGTAGCTATATTTTCGCTACTATTAGTGAGCTGCGGCGCACTTGGATCGGAATCCTTGTTATTATAGGCCCTGGCTGCTCCGGCGGGCCGTTCATCCTGTCGAGTTAGTTCCGCCGAATTTCTGACCGGAGCCGTCGTGAAACTGCGCTTCTGCAAAGAAAGAGGGGGCCGAAGCCCCCTCTCACCTGCTTTTTTGTTGTTTTCGGGTCCCGTCATTTGGTCAGAGTCCCAGTGCGCGTCGCCCAACAATTCATGACGTAAACAGCGTACCGGCTGCCATCGGTCCGGCACTGCATGACGGTAGCGATTTCAAAACCGATCTTCCGCAACTTCGAAATCTGGCTCTTGATACAGAACCCATCGGCCACGGTAATCGGGTGGAGGATCAGAGCCTCCAAGACACGCCGAGAACCGGCCTGAACCGTCGCGGCGCTATAGCGCCCGTTGGCGAAATAGTCGTAGGAGCGAGTGGCCGTGAGGTCGGGCAAATCTTCCCAAGCTTTGAGCTGTTTAACTGCGGACGGGGTGAGAGTGGTGCCGGACATATGACAGCCTTTCAATTCGAGTGTTTCGACATTTGCGAAGGGGAGGAGAGAAGACATGTTAGGCAACGCTCTCGTCGATCCAGCGATCCAGCTCACTGCGTTCGATGCGCGTACTGCCGCCGATCTTAAGGAGCTTCAGGCGGCCTGCCTTAGCCTCGCCATAGAGCTTGGTGCGGCACACACCCGCGTAGTCGCTGCCTTGACGCAGCGTGAGCAAGCGCCGTTGGTGAATAGGGGTGGAGTTGGTTTGCAAACTTGAACCTTTCTAAACAGTTCGGTCGAAGGCGGAATTGCCTCGAACGTCTGTGAACTGTCATGGTCAGGTTAGGCTTCGCAAAACGGATGGATTTAGAAGCTAGTAAAAATCCATTCCTTAGTGCCTGTTTTTACTGAGAATAATCTAGTGGTGGGTTATCGAAGAGCTCAGCGCGCGCAATGTTCATCGGAGCCGAGAGATGGAGAGGCCAATCAGAAAAGTTCAAAGAAATTGCTTCTGCAAATATCATTGCTTTGGATGAGGGATTACCGTTCGCATCTAGTCCCAAAGCAATCAACTTTTTCCAGTTCGGAGGAGGTTCTTGCCCAAGTTCTTTCGGATAGGGTCCACTCACAGGAAAATTTGTTCGGCCTTCAGGATTCCAGCGCGAAAAGATATCCAACACTAAGTAGCATCGCCCTACGTGGACGGGGAGCGTTTTGGGGAACGGATTTTGAAGGAAACCTTCGTGGTATCGTTGCGCTCTTGTCGCGATCTGCGTCAATTGATCCAAAAGGGTGGGTAGGGGTTGTCGGTATCCTTGGGCATCTTTCAAGATGTCCGGATCAATTTTCGCGAATGCGTTGCTCAGTTTTTCAATTAATTTCAAAGAGCTAGAAGAGGCCGAGTGGCTGGTTCGGTAGTGCGCTCTTGATCGGTCGTCGCCCTTCAATGCCAACAGGTGTTCCACATCGCGAAGCAACCTCACCTTTTGGTCTTTTGATAATCGAGTAAGTCTCAAGCCCAGTTGGCTCCTGATTGTTCGAACCAAACCTGTTTTGTTAGCCATGTATCTTCAGAACTTTAGCCGAATTTCCCGTGACCATGCTGGTCCATTTTTCTAGCGCAACCCGGCGCTCTGGCAGGCGGTCATGCCTATTATAAACCCCCGCAACGGCGCTTGGCGCAGAGCCGACCGCACCGTGATTTAGAAGCTTATCTACCGTTCGCTCGTCGATACCACCCGCAGCCAGCGCGGTAGCCATAGCCCGTCTCAAATCGTGAAGACGCCACGACGGGAAATCGTTACCAAGAATTTTGTCCAACTGCTTCTTCGCATGAGAAACGTTCGAAGTCCCGCCTGTGCTGCCGAAAATGAAAGCGTCCGGTGAGCCGCGTTCTCCAAAGCAAGCCTTAGCGGCGGTTGTTAAGTGAGTGATATGCGGTTTGCCGTTTTTCGTTTTGGAGCCGGACAACTCGATTTCGTTTTCTTTGATGTCACGCCACTGAAGGCCAAGAATTTCACCGCGCCGCTGACCTGTCAGGACGAGGAGCCGGAAAGCTGAGCGCCAAGGCTCTTGGAGCTTTTCGCAAGCTTGATAGATCGTTGCGACCTCAGAGATCGACAGCGTCAGCTCTCGCGCTTTCTCGTCGCCCGCTTTGTCCAGCTTTGCCCCGATGTCTTCAGCCACATAACCGCGCCGCCAAGCCCATTTGGTGAAAGCTCGAATGGCCGAACGAAGGCGGTTAGCCATAACGATTTTGCCTTCACGAGCCTTCGCGTCGATAGCAGCCTGTAGGAAGGCGGTATTCATGTCGGTGATGTGAGTATCAAGGATTGAGCTCAAGACCGCCTGGAGTTGCTTCGTCCTCTCTGCACCAGACCGAAGCTGCGACAAGTTCATATCAATATAATTGGCCAGAACGGCGCGCACCGTGACTTTGCGTGCTTCATCGGCAGCCTTAGCTGCGCGGGCCTTCTCGGCTTCACCTATACGGTCGATGCCGTTCCTTGCTTCGACCCTAATTTCGGCTGCAAGGTTTCTAGCTGCCGCCAAAGACATCTCCGGATACTCACCCAATGTGATCTTTCGCTTCGGGCCAGCTTTAACCCGGACTTCTGCAGCCCAAACTCGGCGCATGCCGTCTGGGCGGCTAGGGTCAGGTGATACGCGTAGACGCAGTCCTCGCTGTGCTTCGTCCGAGATGTCTAAACGCTGGCCTACTTCCGCTTTGGCACTTCGCACGAACGGATCAGATAGCTTGTGCCGCACAATTCCTCCTTGACACCCTCCAAGCTGCGATGCCTCTGGGAGACAACTGGGAGACAAAATTTTGCAGATGCCAGCGAACATCCTCGGACGAATTTAGACACTCTTCGCCATGATATCGCAAGTTTTCGTTTTGATTTATATCAACAAATTTCGCTGATCCGAACCAGGGTGGACGGATTTGGATTTTGGCGGAATTTGCTCAAAATCGCCTGTTCACTGACTTCTAATCAGCAGGTTGAGGGTTCGAGTCCTTCAGGGATCGCCAGTCACCCCAACACCCACAGCACCACCGGAATCGTCGCCACCGCCGCCAAGGTCTGTGAGGTGATGATGCCCGCCATATAGGTCCCGTCGCCCTTCAGCTGTTGCGTCAGCACATAGGCCGTGGTTGCGGTGGGGATGCCGCAGAAAATCACCAGCACCAGGGCTGACACCGGGTCCAGCGAAAAGGCCCAGCCACAGGCGGCGGCGATCAGGGGCATGATGAACAGCCGGGCCATGCCGACGGCGGTCAGGGCAGGCAGGTCCAGCCGCAGGGTCGCAGGCCGCAGTGCCGCCCCGACGCAGAGCAGGCCAAGGGGCAGGCTGGCGCGGCCCATCAGCTCCAGAAACCGACCTGTGCCGAAGGGCAGGCCAATCCCGGTCAGGCTTAACGCAAAGCCCAGAAGGCAGGCGATGATCAGCGGATTGCGCAGGATCGAGCGTGCCAATACGCCCGGCGATCGCAGGGGGCTGTCCTCGCTAAGTGCCATGATCGAAATGACGTTGACCAAGGGCACCGCCACCGCAAGGTAGACTGCCGCGCGGGCTAAGCCTTCGGGCCCGGTAAGGCTGCCGACGATGGCCAATCCAAGGTAGGTGTTGAAGCGGATGATCCCTTGAACCGCGGGGCCAAACCGCGCGGCGGGCTGCGGGCGTATCTTGCGCCACAGGGCCATCAACACGACAGCGATCAGGATTGTCACGACTGCGGCGCCGCCCAGTCGCAGGATATCCGGATCGCGCACGGGGGCGTCGGCCAGCGACACCACCAGAAGCGCGGGGAACAGGATGAAATACGTCAGCTTTTCCGCCGCAGGCCAGAAATCCGCGGTGGGAAAATCCCGCCGGGCCAGAACGAAGCCAAGGCAGATCAGCGCAAAAAGAGGCCAGATTGTCAGGATCAGCAAAGGAGCGGGGCCTTTCATATAATGACGCTGGCTTAGCACCGGGCACCACGGATTGACCAGTGCAGGACCGCCCTGTGCCGTCCCACATTGCCAAGCGCCTAGCCTTGTGATCCTGTCAGGGCAAAGACGAGGATCCCATGCCCCACGATCACGACGACCACAGCCATCTGGACGACGAAACCGCCCGCGTCATGGCGCTGGAAAAGCTATTGGCAGACAAAGGCCTGATCGACCCCGCTGCGCTGGACGTGGTGCTGGACACTTACGAGACGAAGGTCGGCCCTCGCAACGGTGCCAAGGTCGTCGCCCGCGCATGGACCGATCCGGAGTTCGCGCAGGCGCTAAAAGAAGACGCCACGACCGCCATCCACGACATGGGGTTTGCGGGGCGGCAGGGCGAACATATCACTGCCGTCTACAACACGCCCGACACCCACAACCTTGTCGTCTGTACGCTGTGCTCCTGCTATCCGTGGTCTGTGCTGGGGCTGCCGCCGACGTGGTACAAATCGACCCCGTACCGCGCCCGCGCCGTCAGCGAACCGCGTGCTGTTCTGGGTGAATTCGGTGTCACCCTGCCGGACGAAACCGCCATCCGTGTCTGGGACAGTACGGCCGAGATGCGGTACCTCGTCATCCCCATGCGCCCTGCGGGGACAGAGGGGCTGGAGGCCGATGCGCTGGAGCAGATGGTCAGCCGGGACAGCATGATCGGCACCGCGCTGGCGGGGATGTCCGCATGAACGGCCCACAGGATATCGGCGGGCGTGACGGCTTTGGCCCGATTGATCCCGACCCGAATGAACCCTTGTTCCACGCTGACTGGGAACGCCGCGCCTTGGCCATGGTCGTGGCCGCAGGCGGTGCGGGACAATGGACCATCGACGAAAGCCGTTTCGCGCGCGAAAACCGTAATCCGGCAGAATATTACGGGCTAAGCTATTACCAGTTGTGGCTGCGGGGATTGGAACAGCTTTTGCAGACCAAAGGGCTGGCCAGCGCAGAAGAAATCGCCAGCGGCCAGTCGCAGACAGACCCGGTCGCCACGCCTTTGGCTGCCGATCAGGTGCGGCCTGCGCTGATGCGTGGGGCATCCTATGACCGCGATCCCAAGGGCGCGACCCCTTTGTTCGCCTTGGGTCAAAGCGTCACGACCCGCAATCTGCAACCGCGCGGTCATATCCGGATGCCCGCCTACGTCCGCAACCGCACGGGCCGGGTTACCGCCATCCATGGCTATCACGTCTTTCCCGACACCTCGGCGCAGGGCGACCGGCAGACGGCGCATTGGCTGTACAACGTGACCTTTGCGGCGCGGGATCTGTTCGGTGACAGGGCAGGGGCGCAGGATCAGGTCTCGGTCGATCTGTGGGAGCCGTATCTTGAGTAGCCTGCCCCTGACACCGGAGTCCGAGCCGCAGTTTACCGCGCCGTGGCAGGCGCGGGCCTTTGCGTTGACGGTCCATCTGCACGACCGCGGGCTGTTCGACTGGCCCGAATGGGTGGCCTGCTTTTCCGGCCATATCGCAGGGGCGACTGATGTGCCGGACGGGTCGGACGGCGCGGCGCATATCGACGCCTATTTCCAGACGTGGCTGACCGCGCTGTCGGACTTGCTGGATCAAAAGGGGCTGGCCGAGGCCGACGCCGTGCGCCAGATGGCCGACGTCTGGCGCCGCGCCGCCCATGCCACGCCGCATGGCACCCCGATCCGTTACGAGGCCGGGCTGTAACGCCGCGCAAGACCCCCGTTCCAAAGGTCCGCGGCTTGGCGTATGCTGGGCGCAACAACCCCGGGGCAACACCGGATCGGACATGAGCAGACTGGCACAGATATTCCTGACCGCCGCGCTGATGATGGCGCTGGCTTTGACGGCCCCGCGCGGCATGGCGCAGGGGCTGAGCGCTTTGGCGCGGCTGGACACGGGCGACAGCCGGATCGCGGATCGCGGGCGCGGTGTCGACGTGGTTCTGGCCCTGTCCCAAGGGGTGCCGTGGCGGGTGTTTTCCCTGACCGACCCCACCCGGATCGTCATGGATTTTCAAGAGGTTGACTGGGGCGATCTGACGGCCGAAAGCCTGTTAGACCCCGGCCAGGTGACGGAAATCCGCTTTGGCACCTATCGTCCCGGCTGGTCGCGTCTGGTGATGACGTTGGCCGACCCGATGGAGGTCGACACCGCCACCATGCGCATCGACGACACCACCGGAGAGGCGACGCTGACCGCCCGTCTGACCCCCACCACGGTCGAGGCATTTGCCGCCAGCGCCGGCGCGCCGCGGGATCCCCAGTGGGACCTGCCTGAACCGGCCTTGGTCGCGCCTGCCGTCGATAAGGACGACGTGATCACCGTCGTCATCGATCCGGGCCATGGCGGCATCGATCCCGGCGCAGTGCGCGGCGATCTGGTGGAAAAGACCCTGATGCTGGATCTGGCCCGCGCGGTTCAAGAGGCGATGATCCGGCAGGGCGGCACACGGGTGATCCTGACCCGGGACGAAGATACCTTTGTCCCCCTAGAGCGGCGCGTGTCCATCGCGCATGAAGCGCGGGCGGATGTCTTTATCTCTTTGCACGCTGACGTTCTGCCCTACGGCAACGCGCGCGGCGCGACGATCTATACGCTGGCCAAAACGGCAAGCGATGAGGCCTCGGCCAAGCTAGCGGAACGTCATGACCGCGATGATCTGCTGTCGGGTGTCGATCTGACCGGCAAAGATGACGTGGTTGCAGGCGTTCTGCTGGACCTTGCGCGGCAGGAAACCGCCCCGCGGACGACCGCCTTGTCGAAGGCGCTGAAAACCGCGATCGGCGCGGCAGAGGTGCCGTTGAATTCTCGTCCGCACCGGGCGGCGGATTTCTCGGTCCTGAAAGCCGCCGACATCCCGTCGGTCCTTATCGAGGTCGGGTATCTGTCGTCAGACCGCGACCGCAAGAACCTAAGCGATCCCGCCTTCATCGACCGCATCGCCCGCGCCCTGCGCGCAGGCATTGCGGCTTGGCAGGCGGATGATGCGGCGCGTCGCCCGCTGGTGCGGCAGTAAAGCTTAATTCATCAGGCGGCAGGTCTTGTCGCCGTTGCCTGTGCCGTATTCTGCTTCCCATCTCTTGCAATTGGCCATCGCAACGGACTGCGCCTTGGCTTCGTCCTTATACCAAGCGTACCCGCAGCCACGGATCCCGGTGATCGTCGAGGCTTTGCGGCCTGCAAAAGCAAGGTAATAACCTTCTTTCGCGGCGGATTCCTTTTGTCGCTTGATCTGCTTGCGCACGGCAGTACAGCCCGCGAGACTGCGTTCCATCGTCTGTTTCATGCAGAAGTCGAAACTTTTTCCTGCGGCGCGACACAGGTCGAAAATTTTGTTGGCTTGGGCGAGCGCAGGGGCGGCCGAGGCAGTCAAAGTCAAGGCGGCTGCAAGATAAAGGGCGGGGAATTTAGTCATGTCATCAAACTCTTTACCAGAAACTATCGACATCAAAGGCACCCGGCGGGCTCAAGTCAACTTTGGATCGCATGACGCGATAGTTTGGATCGGCACAGAACCGCGCGTCACTGGCGGCATCGTGTTTTGACCGTTCGGGCCCGGACGCGTATATGATCGGGGAATTCGGCACAGGATCCACATGCTTAGATTCGTTCTGTCCTTCTTCGGAGGCATCTTCAGCTTTATTACCCTTGGCGCGATGGTCATCGCGCTGAGTATTGGTGCGATCTTCTGGGTCTATGGTCGTGACCTGCCCAGCCACGAAAGCCTTGCGCAGTATCAGCCGAAAACGATCAGCCGGATCTATTCGTCCGAAGGCAGGATCATCGACGAATTCGCCGTGGAACGCCGCCTGTTCGCACCTGCCGGGGAAATTCCCGATCTGGTGAAGCACGCGTTCATTTCGGCCGAAGACAAGAACTTCTACACCCATTCGGGCTATGACACCCGCGGCATCGCCGCCGCGATCGTCGAAGCGGTGCAATCGCGCGGTCAGAACGTGCGGGGTGCATCGACCATTACGCAGCAGGTGATGAAGAACTTCCTTCTGTCGGGCGACCGTCAGATCGAACGGAAGATCAAAGAAATCATCCTTGCCACCCGTCTGGAAGAAACCCTGCCCAAGGAGAAAATCCTTGAGCTGTATCTGAACGAAATTTTCCTCGGCCAGAACTCTTACGGTGTGGCAGCGGCTGCGCAGACGTACTTTAACAAGGCGCTGTCGGAACTGGCCCCGCACGAGGCCGCGATGCTGGCATCGCTGCCCAAGGCGCCGTCCGATTACCACCCCGTCCGCCGCAAGCAACGTGTGACCGAACGCCGGAACTTCGTCCTGCGCGAGATGATGGAGAACGGCTACATCACGCAGGCCGTCTATCAGACCGAGGTGCAGCAGCCCCTGCGCTCGGTGCAGAACGGTGACTTTGAAAGCTATCGCACCGAACGCCCGCCGCGCGACTATTTCACCGATGAAATCCGCCGCCAGCTGTCGCGGGACTTTGGCGAAGGTGAATTCTTTACCGGTGGCTTTACCGTCCGCGCGACCATTGATCCCGACATGCAGGTGCTGGCCGCCAATTCGCTGCAACTGCAGTTGGAACAATACGACCGTGGCCTTGGTCGAGTGCGCCCCAGTGGCAAGAAAATTGACCCTGCCAAACTGGGGTCTGAAAAGGAATGGCGCGCCGCCCTTGCCGATGTGCGTATCGCCCGTGACGTCAATCTGGAAAGCCAGTGGTATCCGGCCGTGGTCCTGTCGATTGGCGATCAGGAAATGCGCGTCGGCATTGAAGACGTTCAGGAAACCGAGGCAGAGCCCTTTGTTATCCCGCGCAAAGACATCGACTGGGCCAAAGGCTCTTTCAAGGACAACTTTGAAGTCGGCGACGTGGTGCATGTCCGCCGCATGACCGAAGATGGCAGTGGCGCTTTCATCCGCTGGACCCTGCGGCAAATCCCCAAGGTGCAGGGCGGGTTCATGGCGATGGACGTGAACACCGGCCGTGTGATCGCGATGCAGGGTGGGTTCAGCTATCAGAACTCGGTCTTCAACCGCGCCACGCAGGCCCGTCGCCAGCCGGGGTCAAGCTTTAAGCCCTTCGTCTATGCAGCGGCCTTGGACAGCGGCTACACCCCCGCGACGATCATCAT
This sequence comes from Pseudooceanicola aestuariicola, assembly GCF_045763785.1. Taxonomy (NCBI): domain Bacteria; kingdom Pseudomonadati; phylum Pseudomonadota; class Alphaproteobacteria; order Rhodobacterales; family Paracoccaceae; genus Pseudooceanicola; species Pseudooceanicola aestuariicola. Next base: position 330,987 of record NZ_JBJGSF010000001.1, read on the forward strand.
CGACGCCCCGATCGAGATCAACACGCCGCAGGGCTTGTGGCGCCCGCAGAACGCGTCGAACCAGTTCTATGGCCCCACGCCCCTGCGGACCGGTATCGAACGGTCGCGGAACCTGATGACCATCCGTCTGGCCCAAGAGGTCGGCATGGAGGTCGTCGCCTCCTATGCCGAGAAGTTCGGGGTCTACGATAACCTGTCACCCTATCTGGCCAACGCGCTCGGGTCGGAAGAAACGACGCTGTATAAAATGGTGTCGGCCTACGCGATGTTCGCCAACGGCGGGGAACGGGTTGAACCGACGCTCGTCGACCGTGTGCAAGACCGCTATGGCCGCACGATTTATCGCCACGATCAGCGCGACTGCGTCGATTGTAACGACCCGACGATCCCCCGGTCGCGCAGCCCGCGCATCGTGTCGGACCGCGCACGGGTAATGGATGCGATCACGGCGTATCAGCTGACCTCGATGATGCAGGGCGTGGTGGAACGCGGCACGGCCTCCAAGGCGGTGAACCTTGGCGTGCCTACCGCTGGTAAGACCGGGACGACCAACGACGCCAAGGACGTTTGGTTTGTGGGTTTCACCTCGAACGTCGTGGCGGGCTGCTACATTGGCTATGATGATCCGGTGTCTCTGGGCCGTGGTGCGTCGGGCGGCGGCTTCTGCGGGCCGGTTTTCCAGCGCTTCATGGTCGAAGCGGTCAAGAAATTCGGCGGCGGCAAATTCAAGGTCCCGCCGGGTGGTCACTTTATCAAGATCGACCGCTTTACCGGGGCACGTCTGCCCGATAACGCCAGCGGCGAAAACGTCGTGGCGGAATATTTCCGCGACGGAGAAGAGCCGATCTTTGGTGTCAGCTTTGACGGTGGTTTCGCCATGGGCGCGGACCTGCCCCTGTTCGACGAGGTGCGCAGCGGTGGTGCCCGTCAGGTCACCACATCGACCGGACGCAAGGCGGTGGTCGGACCCAAGGCGAGCTTTGGGACAATGTCGTCGGGCGGATTGTACTAGCGTCGGTCTGTGGGTTGAAAACCCACCCTACGTGGGGTGTCGCGCCCCGCCCGGAATCAAGGCGCGAAGCGCCGCCGGGCAGCATCCGACCGCCTCTTGGGCGGACGCTTCTTCAGATACAGCGCGATGATTGAATTGATGGCTACCACTTTGCCATAAACCACAGACCACAATTGGAGCTGCGTCCCCCCACGGTCGGACGCTGCCCGGCTTACCGCCCTAGCTACCTTGCCCCCAACCAGCCATCGCGTTATCACGCAGGCCATCTAGTTACGAACGGACCCCCCATGCGCGCCGAGACCCAGAACCTTGTCTCTGACATCGAAAAATCGCTTGAGCTTCTGCGCCAGCGGATGAACTGGGAAACGGCCAAACACCGGCTGGAGGAGTTCAACGCCCGGGTCGAAGATCCCAACCTGTGGGACGACCCGGAAAAGGCGCAGGCGCTGATGAAAGATCGTCAGGCGCTGGTGGATTCCATCGCCGTCCATGACAGCATCCAGCAAGAGATGACCGACAACGTCGAACTGATCGAACTGGGCGAAATGGAAGACGATCAAGAGGTCATCTCGGACGCCGAGGCCGCCCTGAAAGCGCTGAAAGAAAAAGCCGCCGCCAAGGAACTGGAAGCGCTGCTGAACGGCGAGGCCGACAGCAACGACACCTTCCTTGAAATCAACGCAGGTGCCGGCGGGACCGAGGCCTGTGACTGGGCGTCGATGCTGCAGCGGATGTACGTACGTTGGGCCGAAAAGCGCGGCTACAAGGTCGAACTGCAATCCGAAGAAGCGGGCAGCGAAGCAGGCATCAAATCCTGCGCCTATAAGATCAGCGGCCATAACGCCTATGGCTGGCTGAAGTCCGAATCCGGCGTGCACCGTCTGGTGCGCATCAGCCCCTTCGGCAAAGGCACGCGGGAAACCTCTTTCGCGTCCGTCTGGGTCTATCCGGTCGTCGACGACAATATCGAGATCGAGATCAACCCCGCCGATATCCGCATCGACACCTACCGATCCTCGGGCGCAGGCGGTCAGCACGTGAACACCACCGACTCGGCCGTGCGGATCACCCACGCGCCGACCGGCATCGTTGTGACCTCTTCCGAAAAGTCGCAGCACCAGAACCGCGACATCGCCATGAAGGCCCTGAAATCGCGCCTGTACCAACTGGAACTGGACCGCCGGAACGAAGCGATCAACGAAGCGCACGAAAGCAAAGGCTCGGCTGGCTGGGGCAACCAGATCCGGTCTTACGTGCTGCAGCCCTACCAGATGGTCAAAGACCTGCGGACCGAACATGAAACGTCGGATACCCAAGGCGTCTTGGATGGCGCGCTGGACCCGTTCATGGCGGCCACGCTTGCGATGAACGTCAGCGGTAAATCCCGGGCCGAGGCGAACGCCGAAGACTGATCGAACCGGGCCGATCCGGCCCTGTGTGCCCATCAATCAAAGCCCGTCGAAAAGCGCCTGCCAATAAAGGCTCGTCAATCCACTTGAACCATGGCCCGCACAGCGGATCGGCAAAGCTTTGCCAGCCAGCCGGTCAGTTTCCGCGCATATCCATTCCGCCCCTTTGGTCCTGTCCCCCAACCGTGGCACAGTAAGAAAAAAGCCAAAAGGCGGGACAGGACATGGACGGACAACAACCACCCCAGATCACCTGGATCGAAAGCGATGACCTGCGGGTCGCCGTTTCTGATCTTGGTGCGGAAATGCAAATCCTGCGCGATGCGGAGGGGCGTGATTTTCTATGGGATGGCGATCCTCAATGGTGGTCTGGCCGGTCACCCATCCTGTTCCCCATCGTGGGCCGCGCGCCCGGTGATCGTGTCGAAATCGACGGTCAGGGCGGAGAGATGCCGCAGCATGGTTTCGCCCGCCGCATGGTGTTCGAATGCGTCCGCTCCGAACCCTCGCGCGTGATCCACTCCCTGACCGATAGCATCGCCACGCAATGTTCCTACCCGCGGCCCTTCGCGCTGACCGTCGGCCATGCGGTGAAGGGCAAGACGCTTAGCGTCACCGCCACCGTGTCGAACACCGGCCGGTCGCTTCTGCCCTTTGGTCTGGGGTTTCACCCGGCCTTCCGCTGGCCCTTGCCGGGGGGCGAAGACCGGCCGCACACCATCCGTCTGCACAATGGGGCAGAGCCGGAACTGGCCCGGCTTGAGGACGGGTTGCTGCGCCGCGATCGTCGCCCATCGCCCTTCCGTCAGGGCAAACTGACGCTAGAGCCGGGGTTCTTCGAAGATGACGCGATGATCTTTCCCGAAGACGCGGGCGAGGCGCTGACCTACCGCGCAGAGGCCGGACCAAAGCTCGACTTCCGCTTCAACGGCTTCCCGAACCTTGGCCTGTGGCAGAAACCCGGCGCCCCCTTCATCTGCATCGAACCGTGGCACGGCATGGCCGCCGAACAGGGCGCAGGTCCCGAAATCAGCGACCGCCCCTTTACCAAGACGCTCGCCGCCGGGGCCATCGCCCGGTTTTCGTGGTCGGTGACGATCGGGTAGACCAGGCGCCTGAGGGTTACCCGTCGATCTGCGCCGCCGCGATCGCAATCGCCTGCTGATAAACGGTGGCCGCATTCCATTCGTTCAAAACGCGGAAGTTCCGGGTGCCTTCGGAATAAGGTTGCCCCGGCTTCCAGCCCTTCTGACGCAGGAAATTCGCCGTCGAAACCATGGCGTCGCCAATGTTGAACAGATCGACCCGCCCGTCGCCGTTGCCGTCCTTGCCATACTTCAGCACGTTACCGGCCAGAAACTGCGTATGCCCGATCTCTCCATGCGCCGCGCCACGCGCGCCCGGGTCCAGCCAGCCGCGATCCACCAGCTTCAGCGCCGCAATCATATGTCCGCTGAAGAAATCCGACCGACGGCAATCATAGGCCACCGTGGCGTTCGAACTTAGCACATTGTATTTGCCAAAGGTCCGGCCAAAGCCCGACTCCATCCCGTGGATCGCCAGCAGGATACCCGCCGGCACGCCATAGGCCTTTTCGACCGAAGAATAGAACCCAGGGTTCCCGGTTTTGCGTTTCTTGCCTCCCGCGACGATGGCGTTCACGCCCCGGATGCGCATGAAGTCGTTCAGTGAATAGCGCACGCCCTTCTGGTTGCGATCCGCCGCGATGGTACCGTTGGAATATTGCACGCCTGCCAGCGCGTTCAGCCCACGCTGTTTCACGCCCGCCCGCGCAGCCTCTTGCGCGAAGGCGGCTTTCCATTGCTCGAACCCTTGGGCCGTGTTGCCACAGGGTGCGGCCTGCGCGCCGCTGGCCAGAAGGCCCAGTCCTAATGCGAGTGCCAGAAGTTTCATAAAAATATCCCCACCATAAAAATCGACTCGGGCTCTAGCGTAACCGCCCCTGCGCAACCCACCAAACTTCATCTTTCCAAAAATAATCAAACCTGCGGTCCAAACCGCAAAAAGGCTGGAACATGGGCCTCAGCCGAATACACTTCGCCGCAACAGGGGGGATATCATGACGTTAACCGATCTTTCGGCCACCAAGCTGCTGGCCATGCTGCACGCGCGCGAGGTGACGGCGGCCGAGGTGATGCAGGCCTGCCTTGACTGTATCGCGCAGGAAAACCCGCCCTTGAACGCCATTGTCGCGCTGAAAGACACCGACGCGCTGATGGAGGCTGCGGCGCAGGCGGACAAGGACGGGCCGAGCGGCGCGCTCTGGGGACTGCCCATGGCGGTCAAGGATACGGCCAATGCGGTGGGATTTCCCGGCACGCTCGGCTCGCCCATCTTGGCCAAGTTCATACCGAAACGCGACGATCTGCACGTGGCCCGGATGCGCGCGGCGGGCGCGATCTTTATCGGCAAGACCAACGTGCCGGAATTCGGGCTGGGATCGCATTCGGTCAACCCGGTCTATGGCGCGACCCGCAATCCTTATGACACGGGCCGGTCGGTGGGCGGGTCTTCTGGCGGGGCGGCCGCATCACTGGCCTCGCGGATGCAATGGGCGGTGGACGGGTCCGACATGATGGGCAGCCTGCGCAATCCGGCGGGCTGGGCCAATGTCTATGGCTTCCGCCCGTCCTTTGGCCTTGTGCCCGCCGATCCCGACCGTGACCTTTATCTGCACCCCTTGGCCACCTCTGGCCCCATGGCCCGAAGCCCGGAGGATCTGGCGCTGCTGCTGGACGTGCAGGCCGGGCGCGATCCGCGTGTGCCGTCGTCTTATGACGATGGCCCGTTTGCGACGCAGCTTGATGCCGATCTGAAAGGTCGCCGCGTTGCATGGCTTGGCGATTGGGGCGGGGCTTGGCCGATGGATGACGGGGTCATCGCCACGTGCGAGGCCGCGTTGAACACCTTCGACATGCTGGGCTGCACGGTCGAGTCTCTGCCAGCCCCGTTCCCGGCAGAAGACCTGTGGCAATCCTGGATCGACCTGCGGTCCTTCGCCGTCGCGGGCAGCCTCGGTCCGCTGTATGACAACCCGGACTACCGTCCGCTGATCCGCGAAGACGCCATCTGGGAAATCGAACGCGGCCGGGCGCTGAGCGCGCAGCAGATCATGCGCGCCTCGTCCATTCGGTCGAACTGGTTCCGCAAGGCATCCGAACTGTTCCAGACCTATGATGCGCTGATCGCCCCCACCGCACAGGTCTGGCCTTTCCCGGTCGACTGGGCGCATCCGAAACAGATCGCGGGCCAGCAGATGGACACCTATCACCGCTGGATGGAATGCGTGATCCCCTGTTCGCTGATCGGTCTGCCGGGCGTCGCCGTGCCTGCGGGCTTTGGTGACAACGGCCTGCCGATGGGGCTGCAGTTCATTGGTCCGCATCGCGGCGATCTGGGCGTGCTGCAGCTGGCCCAAGGATGGCATCAGGCGACCGGCTGGCCCGACAAACGTCCGCCGCAGGGGGCGGCAGGCTAAAGCTGTATCTGGGATGTTCTTGATCTGGCGCGGTTTTCCCGCTTCCTTAGTTCAACTGAATGGGGAAGGAGGGGCCCGTGCCAGATACACCAAAGCCCGGCGTGCCGAAATTACAGCCCGTCACGCTGCACCATCTGGGTGAGGCGCTGCGCCGTGGGGGCCGCGACATGCGTCGCGCGCCGCTGTGGGGGTTGTTCTTCGGGGCGACCTACGTGGTCATCGGCTGGATCCTTGCATGGATCACCATCGCCACGGGGCAAAGCTACTGGCTGATCTTCGCGGCGGTGTCTTTTCCGTTGTTCGGCCCGTTCGCGGCCGTGGGGCTCTACGACGTCTCTCGCAGGATCGAACAGGGCCGCCCCCTGAACCCGCGTGCGATCCTGACGGTCATCCTGCGTCAGTCGAAACGGCAGCTTCCGTCGATCTGCGCGATCATCGTGTTCATGCTGCTGTTCTGGTTCTTTCTGGGTCACATGATCTTTGCCCTGTTTCTGGGGCTGTCGACCATGACCAACATCTCGTCCTCTTACGAGGTGTTCCTGACCCCCAACGGCTTGACCATGCTGGCAGTCGGCACGGCCGTCGGCGCGGGTTTTGCGCTGCTTTTGTACATGATCACGGTCATCGCGCTGCCGATGTTGCTGGACCGGGAAATCGATTTCGTCACGGCCATGATCACGTCGTTTCAGACGGTGACCAAAAACTTTGGCCCGATGCTGGCATGGGCGATCTTTATCGCGGTCGCGACTTTCGTGGCGCTGATCCCGGGGTTCTTGGGGCTGTTCATCGTGCTGCCGCTGCTGGGGCACGCGACGTGGCACCTGTATGACCAACTGGCTTACGGAGAGGCGGGGTCGGGTTAGGGCGCGGCCCGATGGGCCGCCCCTTAATAATCCTTCTCGAAGAACAGACCCAGTGAACTGTCGCCATCGGATCCGACCTTGCCCTTGGCGGTTAGGTTGTCGGTCACGTCCAGATTGATCGACAGGTTCGTCGTCCCGCCCGAGGTCGCCTCGACCTCTGTATAGACGTTGTCGCTGATATATTTCCCTGCGCTCAGCGCGGTTTCCCCGTCTTCCGTCTGGCTGACGTCCAGATCGTCCAGCCCGGCGCCTTCGCGGATTTTGCCAACGACACCGCCGCCGCCACGGCCCGTCAATTCGGCAATCGCAAGGGCCAGACGCGCGGCCTGTAGGGGCGACAGCGATGCGATGTCGCGTTCAAAGAACAGCTGCGACAGTACTTCGTCCTCGGGCAGTTCGGGGCGCGAGGTAAAGACCACCTCGGGTGCGCCTGCGGGACCTTCCAGCACGATCTGCACCACGAATTCCCCGGCCTGACTTTCGGCGACCAGCCGGATGATTGGATCGAACCCACCGGCCAGACGGATGCGGCCTTCGGTCAGGTCCAGACGTTTGGTCAGGATGTCGATCCGACCGCGCACCAGATCAAACTGACCCACGGGGCGCACGTCGTTGGTCGTGCCCTCCAGCACCAGACCACCGCGCAATTCGGCATCAATGCCGCGCCCCCGTAGGAAGATTGAATCGTCGGCCTGTACGGACAGGTTCAGCCGCAGCGGTGTGCCGCCCCCGCTTGCCCCGCCAGAGCCGCCGTTGCCATCAGTCAAACCCGCGCGCGCCCGCGTCGCGCGGCTGCCCGCGTCCTCATTGACGTGGCGCATGTCGGGGATCGGTTCGACCCCGCCAAACCCGCCCGATGGGATGCGCAATTCCGTCCCGCTAAGCCCGATGCGCCCCGCGACCAGACCACCGCCCGTCAGCCCGCCGTTGACGGTGACCTGACCGCTGGCGCGCGTGGTGAACAGCCCCGGCCGTTCCAAGGGAATATTGTTCAGCGTGGCGGTCAGGTTCGCCGGGTAATTGCCAGACAGGGTCACAGGACCAGAGACTGTGATCGCCCCGCCATTGACGCTGGCCGACAGGTCCACCTGCGCCCGCCCGCCAGACAGAGACACCGCGCCATTGATGGCCTCAACCGCGATCCCGGCCGAGGGGACAGAGGCCCGCGCACCTGACAGGTTCACGCGACCTGACAGCGCGGACAGCCCCGGTTGACCATTCATCGCCAGATCAAAGCTGGCCTGCCCTGTCACGCTGCGCGGGGCGATATAGGGGTTCGCCAGCGCAAGCGGCGCACTGCCGTTGATATCCAGATTGACCGCCCCACCCGGCAGGCCGACCTGGCCCGTCACGCGGGCAGACGTGCCGCCCGGTCCGTCAGCGTCGATGTTCAGCGTCAGGGCACCGCCAGCCCCCTGAGCGATCGACCCACTGGCCGACAGCGGACCCGCAGGGGCCTGTGGCACAATCTGCGACAAGGACGCCAGCCGGGCTGAGAAATCGACATTCGTGGCCCCGCTGGCAACGGTGCCGCTGGCGCTGGCGGTAAGGCTGGTCCCGTCAACCCGCGCCCGGTCCAGACGCAATTGCCCATCATTGACGCGGCCCGCGGCGGAAAAGCTGGTTTGCCCCCGCAGGATGTTGTCAACCAACGCCTGACCTGTGCCGATATTCTGGCCAGAGCCGTCGACGGTCAGGTCGTAGGCCTCACCTTCCTGCACTGCGCGCAGATTGGCCGTGACCGGCCCACCGGAGGCGCCAAGCGGTGCGCCGGAATTGTTCAGCGTCACGCTGGCCCGGATGTCGCGTTGACCGGCGGTCAGGTCACCTTCGGCCTGCAGGCTTAGCGCGGGGTTGGCGATTGTCGCATCCGTCAGCAGCAGCCTGTCGCCAAGGGTCAAAGAGATATCCAGATCGGTCTGTCCGCGCAGCAGCGTGTCTGCCTGCGTGATGCCAGTCACCAGATCGGTGCCCGTTCCGGTGATCGTCACATCGGTATCATCGCCCGCCTGTTGTGCGCGGATCGTCAGATCGAAAGGCCCGCCCTGATTGCCGGTCACGACGCCGCTGTCGTAAAGCTGCCCGGTCACGGTCACGTCGCGGGCCCCGGCTGTCAGTTCGCCCTCGGCCTCGACCGACAGGGCAGGGGTGGCGATGCGTGCTTCTTCCAGCATGATCTGATCGGTGAGGGTCAGTCGTACGGCCAGATCGGTTTCGCCGCGCAGCAGGGCGTCCACCTGTTCGATCCCAGTGGCCAGATCGGTGCCGCCGCCATAGGCCGATACCTCGAACCCCTCGGGCAGACGTTGCACCGCGCCGCTGATCGACAACGGACCGCCTTCGGCCCCCGTGAAGGCGCCAGAGTTCACCAGCGCCGCGTCATATTCGATCCGGCCAGAGCTGTCGCCCAAAAGGCCCGACACGCCAAGCGTGATCTGATCGTTACGTAGGCTGAACGTTTCGATCCCGATACCGTCGGGGCTGCGGTTCACGGCCAGCTCCAACTCGGCATCTCCGCCGATGACCGGGTCCAATTGTTCGATCCCTAGCGCCAGATCGGTGGTCGACCCTTGCGCCGTGACGGCAAAACTGCCCCCCAGCACATCCGCCGACAGCGACACGCCCAGATCGGCCCGGCCCGACAGATCGGTGCCTGCCAGTTGCGACAGGCGCGACAGGTCTTCGAACCCGGCGCGGCCATCAGCCGTCGCGATATAGGTGCCGCCGCCCGCCGTCAGCGTGGCATCGACCTGAGCAGAGTAATCCGTGCCGCGCAGGTCCAGCCGGTCCAGCACGATGTCGTCGCCTTCGGTCCATGCGATACGGGTCGTGGCGGTGATGGCGTCGCCAACTGCGGCTTGCAGGGCGGGGTCGGTGAAGGCCAGTTCCGACAGGTTGGCATCCACACCCAGATCGACCGAGGGCGTACCGCTGGTCGCCAGCGTGCCACGCACCGCCAGTTCACCGATCCCGATGCTGAGGTCGGGCCGGATGAAATCGGCGAAGGTCAGGTTGGCCACGACCTCATCGCTTTCGCTGGCATCGAACTGCGCGGCGATGGTGCCCTGCCGCAGGGTGGGGCCATCGCCAAACGGCAGGGTCACTGGATCCCCATCCGCAGAGGCGATTTCGCCGTTCAGGGCGAACCGCGCCGGGCGGCCGTCCGCATCCGTGGCGAAAGACCCTTCAAGCGATACCGACGCCGCCTGAACCGACAGGCTGTCCAAAACCAGCGCGCCGTCCGCGCCGCTGACGCCTTGGGCGGTCAGGCGGACGTCGTTGCCCAGAAATTCCCGCGCTTGCGGCAGCAGAATTGCGGTCAGGTCCCCGCCCAGATCGGCGGAAAAGGCCTGACCCCCGTCGCCCTGACCGGCCAGCGTCACCGTCCCCGACAGACGATCCTGCCCGTCGGACGCCAAAGAGATATTGGCGGTGAAATCATCCAGCGGACCATCACCATCCACCTGCAGCGATACCGAAGGCCGGCCCGGCAGGTCCAGCAGACGCGCGGCGATACCGTTTTCGGGCTCTTCCGCCGTAACCTCGACCACCAGCTGGTTTTCGTCGGGCTGCACGTCGATGGTGGCGGTGATCAGGCCTTCGCGGTCCACACGTTCCAGCCGCAGCTGCGTGGCCAGACGGTTGCCATCCAGCAGCGCGTTCCCTGCGAAGGTGAATTGCGCGGGTTCCCCCAGCACAGGTTCGCCAAGGTTCAGCGATCCGATCGACACCTCACCGATGTTCACCGACACGGGCAGGTCAGGGATGGCAAAACCCGAGGCCTCGGCCCCGGTATCCTCGGATTCCGGAAGGCGGTTGATCGACAGGGATTCCGCCGACAGCTCCTGCACCTCTAGACGCCCGCGCAACAGGGCACTGCGGTTCCAGCTTAGGACCGCGCCGTTCAGCTCTAACCAGATGCCGTCTTCGTCCGAAATCGTCATCCGTTCCAGCGTCGCCTGCGACGACAGGGCGCCACGGAACCCTTCGATGTTCACCGATCGCCCCGCATCCGACAGGGAATCCTGAATAAGCCGGGTCAGAAACCCTTCGCCATCATCCTCTTGTGCAGAGGCGAGGCTGGGAAAGGTCGCAAGGGTGATCAGAAGAAGGAGGGTGTAGAGATGTCTCAAAATGCCTGCCCGATCCCGACGTAAAGGCTGACGCTTTTGCCCGCGCGTGACCCTGTGATCGGAGTTGCCAGATCGGCGCGCACTGGGCCGATCCCGGTTTTGTATCTGACGCCGATGCCCGCGCCGCCGTGCCAATTGCCGCCCTCAAAGGTGCTGGAGGCCGCGACATAGCCAAAATCGACAAAGCCCACGGCCCCGATCTTGCCAGTCACATCTGCACGCACTTCGGTACTGAGCGCGGCGAAGGATCGTCCGCCAGTGCGCCCGGGTCCAGTGCCCACGCCAAGCGATTGGTAACCCTGACCGCGCACAGTGCCGCCGCCGCCCGAGTAAAACAGGAAATCCGGCGGGGTAGAGGCGATGGACGGCCCCATGACCGACCCAAGCTGCACGCGCCCTGCCAGAACGACTTTTTCGCCGACAGAGCGGTAGCCGCGCATGTCGGCGGTCGCCATGATGCCCGAGGAAGATCCAGAGACACCGATAAAGGGTTTCAGTTCAACATCGGCATAGGCCCCGGTGCGCGGGTCGTTGGCGTCATCGCGGTTGTCCCACGTCGCGCCGCCCATCAGCAGCACATGGCGGAAATCGCGGGTGCCGAAGACGTCACTGGTGCGGGCCAAGCGCAGCCCGACCTCGGACCGCAGGGTCAGCTTGTCGTTGATGATCCGGTCGACCCCGACGGCCAGTTCGAAATGATCCGACAGGTAGGTCGGTTCGTCCTCGCGCTCCAGCAGCGCGCGGAAAGTCAACTGCGCGTCGGGATGGCGGAAGGCGGGGCGGGTCAGGCTGACGCCAAGGCTATAGTCGATGCCGCCCGTCTGGCCCCCGATCCCGGACACTTCTGCGTCAAAGCGCAGCCGCTCGGCGCCGCCGAACGCATTCCGATGCAGCCAGTAGCCCGACAGACGCAAACCTTCGACGGTCGAAATCTCGGCCCCCACGCCAAAACGGCGGGGTTTCGCGTCTTCGACCTCGATCTGGGTGCCAAGCGTATTGCCGGGGCCGATCGCCTCATCTTCGGTGATATTCGCGGCGCGGAAGGCCCCGGTTCGACGCAGGCGGCGTTCGGCGCGGGCGATTTCGTCTGGGGAATAAACCTCGCCCTCGGGCACGCCGGCGATGGCGCGGATGCGTTCCGGCCGCACGGCGCTGTCGGCGGAATTGGCAGCGATACGGGCAGGGCCAAAGGTCAGGCGCGGGCCGGGCGTGATGCGAAAGGCCGCATCCACCAGGGTCGCGTCGTGTCGGACCAGAATGCTTTGATCGGTCACCTCGGCCTTGGCGTGACCGGACTGACGCCAGCTTTCGACCCCGTCATTCGCCGCTTGGCGCATGATGGCGGTGCCCGCAGGCGCGCCGGGGGCAAAGCCTTCAGTCGGCGCGGCGGTCGACGGCAGCGGCGCGACCTCGGCCCGGCCAAAGCGGAACGAGGGGCCGGGCGCCACATTGATTTCGATCTGATTGACCGACGCAGGCGGGTTCAGCGCCGACAATTGCGCGGCCTCGCGTCCGTCAATGCGGATATTCACCTCGGCGCTGAAATACCCACGCTCGTAAAGCGCGGCCAGCACGCGACGGTAATCGGCCTGCGCAGCGGCAATCAGGTCTTGCACGTTGGTGGTACCCTCATCCAGCGCGCTTTGCGCCAGAGAGGCGGATTTCAGGTCTTCCTGCAGATCATCGGGTGCACGCACCACCAGTTCGGCCGCCCAAGAGGGAACCGCGATGGCAAGGCTGAGCACGGCAGCAAGAAGGGATCCGGGCACGGCGGCGCGGAGAGGGGTGATCATAGGGTCTTCTGTCCCGAGACGAGTGTTTCTGACACCAAACTATAGCGACGGGGGCCGAGTTCCAGCACAATCACGCCGATTGCAATCACTATGCGGCGAGTCGCCGAGGTGTTGGGGAATGTGTCATCGCTCGGGTATACTAGTACGCCGATTTGCCATGACCCAACAGCTATTCCGGCGGGTGGTGGAGTGGTTTATACCATCCTGAGCGTCAAAGCCTTTGACGCACGCGACGGAAGGGTTTGCCATGACACAGCGACGGATCAGCGCGACTGGCCTTCCCACGTGGATTTGTCTGATAGGCGTCATGGCGTTGCCCGTGCCGGGGATGGCGCAGGGGTTGTTCAACGCAACCCCGGACCCCGAGGTAACGCCATCAGACGACCAGCCCCTCTTTCAGCAGTTCCGCCTAAGCCCGCCCGAAGACGCCGCACCTGATGCGGCTGACAGCGATGATCCGCAGGGCAGCGCGGGCACAGGCACGATCCCATCTGCCGCGACGGCGGACGGCGACGGCGTGATCGCAGAGGTGGTCGATCCCGTCACAAGCGATCCGGAAACCGCGCCCGAAGGGGAACCGGAAGACGCCGCATCGACAGAGAGCGGCGCGGCAGAAGAGACGCCCGAGGCACCTGCCAGTTCGCCGCCCCTTCGCCCACAATCGCGACCCGAGCAGGCCGAGGCGGTGACGGAGGATGCCGCCCCCGCTCCGGCCCCGACGGGGCCGATCTGCGGTGATGCTGTGACTGACGCGGACATCACCCGCAATGCCACCACGCTGCGGGCGAACCCGACGCTGTGTGTGGCGCAAGAGGTGTTCACCGAGCATGGCCGCCGCTGGTCGCTGTTGACCATCACCGATATCTCTCGTCGCCGCGGCCCGCGTTGGGCGGTGCTGCATGACAATGAAGATGCGGCCTTTGACGCGGCCATTTACGCCCTGACCAAATACGGTGGCGCGATGATTGCCATCGACGGGGACGAGGGCCGCAATGTTCAAGGCCAAGACCCGAACCGAAACTTTGGTCTGACCCGCCAGATCGCCGCCCCCTGCGGCGGGATGCAGACGAAACCCGCCCCAACGTTCACCCGCGCGCTGAACCGCATGTTTCTGCGCAGGCCATTGGTCCTGTCGCTGCACTCCAATCACGACGGACACGCCGAAGATGGTATGGATGGGGCGGGCGACATCTCGGCCGCGCGCAGCACCGACACGCGACGCGGGTTCTTGGCGACCAAGCCGGTTGAAGGGCTGTCGGACGCCGACAATGCCATCCTGATCGCCGGGCTGACCCCTTATGAGAACACGCCCGCCGCCCAAGACCTCGTGGCGCACATGGGGCCCTTGGGAATCAACGTGATATACGAACAGGTCACGCCCGAGACCAACGATTGTTCGCTGTCGGCGCATGCGGTCCTGAACAAGATGGGTGACTATTACAACATCGAGGTCGAGCATGGCCGTCTGGACGACCAGAAGATCATGCTGGACGTTTTGATGGAATATCTTGGGGTCGAGGCCACCGAGTAACATTTCCCACGGCGACGTGTTTCCGGTTGATTGGCGAAATCCCGACATCTCTGACATCAGGCGGAACCGACCGCGGCTATGTGCGTTATGCCGTGGACAAGGGAGATGTTTGTAGATGAACAAAGTGAAGCTTATGCCCGTGGCACGCGTCAGCCTGATGATCCGTCGCCCCCGCCGCGAATGTTTCCTTGCCTTCACCGACCCCGAAATGCTGGCGCGCTTCTGGATGCATGAAGCCGGCGACCAGATGGTCGAAGAGGGCGCGATCCTGCACTGGCAGACCCGCCCCGATGCAGACCCGATCACCGTCGAATGCCGTGAATGCCGCCCCGACACGCTGCTGCGTCTGCAGATGTCTAACGGCGTGCGCATCATGGTCACGCTGGACCGCCACGAAGACGGCGGCACGCTGGTGCATTATTGCGAATGCGGCTTTGGGCCTGATGCCCGGGCCGAGGATGTGGCCGAAGCCACCCAAGCCGCCGCGCACATGCTGATGTCTTTGAAAACGCTGCTGGAAACCGGTAAGGATCAGGACACCACTGACCGTCCGGTCATGCCGCACGCGGCGTAAATCAGACCCTGTCGCTTGCGGTCTAAAGGCCGTCGAACACCGCGCCGATGTCATTGGCGCGGTACCGCAGTGGCGCTGATCCCACCAACTGCCAGACCTCGCGGGGCTCCCCGGCCAGTAGCGCGCAGGCCGTTTCCGCATCGCACACCGCTCCGCCGTACAGCCGGTTCGCCAAGTTGATCAAGCCCGTCTGCGCCATCTCAACCGTGCCCGATCCGATGGCGTCTTTGACCAGCAAAACCCTGATCCCCCGCGCAACGGCGTCACGGACGGTGGCGGCCACGCAGGCTTCGGCCCAGACGCCAAAGATCACGACCCATTCCGGGCGTCCCAACAGGTCGTCAAAGCCATCTTCGGCAAAGCAGCTTAGATCGTTCTTCCACAGGATTGTTTCACCCGGCGCAGGCGCGACCTCGGGGCAGAAGGCGATGTCGGGAGTGTCGGGGTCCGAAAATGCGGGCGTGCCTTCGGACTCGGTCGGCTCGAACGGGCGGGGCGGCACCTTGTCGAAATCGCGCCGGAAGCCCGCGTGCAACACGCGCACGCCGCCATGCCGCGCCGCGCCGATGACCTGCGCGGCATTGGCCAGAACATGATCATACCCATCCACCAGATACCGGGGATCGCGGCGGTGTTCTTCCTGCATGTCGATGGGCAACACGGTGGTGCGGGTCAATGGCAGGGTCAGGGGGCTATGCATTGGCGTCTCTGATATCGGCGGGTTGCCTTATCAATGCGCGGAACGGGGGGCGGCGTCGCCTCGTTTTCCGAATCGCATTTCGCTGTTTGCGACGGAATTGCGGTTTTGCCGCGGTGTCCTAACCAAAAGGGCAGCTATCCCATGGAATAGGGTCGGCGGGTGTCAGATCAACGACGATCTGCCCGCTCCGTCGATAACCACGATTTTAGAAACAATGCCCTGTCGGTGGCGGGTCGCTGCCCAAGTTCTGCCCGGATTGGCCACGATTTTCAAAGTCCCAAACACAGCCACCGAAAAAACAGAAAAAGAGAGACGGTTATGGACGCGCTTGAACAACTCACCAACCTGATTGCCGACGAAATCGCAGCGTCTGACGAAGACCTGCGGACTGACCGTGCCCTGCAAGTTGCATCCAGTTTGGTAGAGTTGTGTGGCTACGAAATGGCGCGCACCGGCACCGTGAAATCCTCGACCCGGTTGTTCCTGTTGGCGAACGAAATCGAACGCCTGCGTCGCGCTGAACAGCAGGCCAAAGGGACCGACACGAACGTGGTGCAATTCGCACAGCGCCCCGATCTGCAGTGGGCGACCGCCTAAGTCGTTTCTGCCCGTAAAACCGCCGCATCGCGGCGGTCTTTCCCATAGGTCAGGCTTAGATGCGCCTTTTTGCTGCCCATTTTGCGGGCACATGCTGAAATTTTAGCCCAATAATTACGCAAACTCCGCGCAATGCCGACATTGCACCGGTGTTTCGTTCCCCTGCCGTCCGAAAGTGGATTTGGTGAAGCCGCGTCTGGTTGCAGACGCAGCAAACGCGTGCGGCAGCCCACCTTTCGCCAGTCCGGTAGCCACCGCACGCCAGCAACACTAACGTCGCTGGTCAGTCACGTAAGGTCTGTGGAGAGAGTTTCAATCCGGATCTGCCCTGACGCAGCGTTCCAACAAAGGGACGTACCTATGTCGAAATTTCTCAAAACCATGCTGGGGGCTGCTGCCGGCTCTCTCATGATCGGCTCGGCTGCCATCGCGCAGGACGATACGATCAAGGTCGGTGTGCTGCACTCGTTGTCCGGTACCATGGCCATTTCCGAAACCACGCTGAAGGACACGGTCCTGATGCTGATCGAAGAGCAGAACAAAAAAGGCGGCGTGAACGGCAAGATGCTGGAAGCCGTGGTCGTGGACCCCGCGTCCGACTGGCCGCTGTTTGCTGAAAAAGCCCGCGAACTGCTGACCGTGTCCGAAGTCGACGTGATCTTTGGCTGCTGGACCTCCGTGTCCCGGAAATCCGTGCTGCCCGTCATCGAAGAACTGAACGGCCTGCTCTTCTACCCTGTCCAGTACGAAGGTGAAGAATCGTCTAAGAACGTCTTCTACACCGGTGCCGCACCGAACCAGCAGGCGATCCCGGCCACAGATTACTATCTGGAAGAACTGGGCGTCGAAAAATTCGCGCTGCTGGGCACCGACTATGTCTACCCGCGTACGACCAACAACATTCTTGAGTCCTACCTGAAAGACAAAGGCATCCCCGAAGAAGACATCTTCGTGAACTACACGCCCTTCGGCCACTCTGACTGGTCCAAGATCGTGTCTGACGTTGTCGCACTGGGTGCGGACGGTAAAAAAGTTGGCGTGATCTCCACCATTAACGGTGACGCGAACATCGGCTTCTATAAGGAACTGGCCGCACAGGGCATTTCCGCGGAAGACATCCCCGTCGTGGCCTTCTCGGTCGGTGAAGAAGAACTGTCCGGTCTGGACACCTCGAACCTTGTCGGCCACCTGGCAGCGTGGAACTACTTCCAGTCCGCGGATGCTGACGTGAACGAAGAGTTCATCACCGCATGGAAAGCCTTCGCTGGCGAAGAGCGTGTGACCAATGACCCGATGGAAGCCACCTACATCGGCTTCAACATGTGGGTGAACGCGGTTGAAGAAGCCGGCACCACCGAAGTTGACGCCGTGCGCGAAGCCATGTGGGGCCAGGAATTCCCGAACCTGACGGGCGGCACCGCTGTCATGGGCACCAACCACCACCTGTCCAAGCCGGTTCTGATCGGTGAAATCCTCGAAGACGGTCAGTTCGACATTATCTCCTCGACCGATCCGGTTCCGGGCGATGCATGGACCGACTACCTGCCGGAATCCGCAGTGCTGAAGTCCGATTGGAAAGAGCTGGAGTGCGGCATGTACAACACCGACACCTCCACCTGCGTTCAGCTGGAATCCAACTACTGATCTGAGGGTCCTTGTGACCAAGGGGGCAGGCCGCCTGCCCCCTGATAATGATCCCGGTCGGGGCCCGCATGGCCCCGACCAAGCACCCCAAACTGCCGGTCTTCCCCTATGATCACCCGCCTTCTCATGGCTCTGGCCGTGTCTGTGTCGTTGTCCGCCCTGACGGCCCTTCCCGGTAACGCACAGGACGCTGACGCGCCGATCCAGCAGGTCTTGCAAGACCACGCAGAGATCATCATCAAATCCTCGCGCCGCACCATTCAGCCCGCCATCGACGCTGTCCGCGACAGCGATCTGGACGCAGCGCAGCTGGTGTTGGAAAAATGGGCCGCCCGAGAGATGTACGTGAACGAGGCGACGGGCCTGTTCGTCTATGCCGAAGAAGCGGACGACGACATGTTGCGCATCTTCGATTTCGCCACCGCCGCTGAGGTGGGGGAGGCGCCCGAGGACGATTATGACCAGATCAAACCGAATTCTGGCATCCGCGGTCTGATCAATTCGGCGCTGGTCAAATTCCAGCTGTCCGACCCCGATCCCGCAAACCGCATCGCCGCGCTGACGTCGCTGTCGCGCAACGGCAATGAAAGCCATCTGCCAGTTCTGCGCGCCTCGATCGAGGATGAGCCGGATGCAGACATCAAGGCCCGCAAAGAACGGCTGGAACGACTGCTGACCATTTCTTTCGGTTCCGATACGGAAAACCGCGTCGCCGCCATCGAATATTTTGCCGGTGATCTGGGCGTAGATGCCCGTGCTGCCCTGAACCCGCTGGTCGCAACCACCCGCCGGGCCGCCACCGATGTGCCCGACGACATGAACATCGCGCGCGAACTGCGCGTCGGTCGCGACCTGACCGAGGATGAGGCCTATGCCCTGCTGGTGTCGTCTGACCTTGCGCCCGCACGATTGACCAAGGACGCCCAACGGCAGGCGCTGCAGGCGAACATTCAGGACGCTACCGTCGGCGGCGTACCCGTGGCCGAACTGTCTGACCCCGCCGCCCGCGACCGTGCCTATACCGCGCTGGTCGACGCGGGCCTCGCCCCCGCCGCCGCGACGGATGTCCAAGCGACCGAGGCCGTCGCCGCGCATGTGTTCTATGAGACCTATTCCGAACGCGACGCCGCCATCACCACCGCCGCCGCGGATGCGTTGAAGGCGATCGAACTAAAGGTCGGCGTGAACCAGTTCCTTGATCTGTCGCTGGACGCCTTGTCCTTGGCGTCGATCTACTTCCTCGCCGCCATCGGTCTGGCCATCACCTTTGGTGTGATGGGCGTGATCAACATGGCTCATGGCGAATTTATCATGATGGGCGCCTATACTGGCTACGTCATCCAGCAGATCGTGCCGAACTACACCCTGTCGATCATCCTTGCGATCCCGCTGGCCTTTGCCGTCACCTTCGCCGCCGGCGTCGCGATGGAGCGGCTGGTGATCCGCTGGCTCTACTCCCGCCCGCTGGAAACGCTTTTGGCAACCTTCGGCATTTCCATCGCGCTGCAGCAGTTGGCCAAGAACATCTTCGGCACGCAGGCGCGCCCGTTGACGTCACCCGATTGGCTGAACGGCCAATGGGCCATCAACGATATCGTGGCGATTTCCAACATCCGCGTGGCGATCTTCGTGCTGGCGCTGATCTTCCTCGGCTTCTTCCTGTTCCTGATGAAGAAAACCCGGCTTGGTCTGGAAACCCGCGCGGTGACCCAGAACCCCAAGATGGCCGCGTCGATGGGCATCAACCCCGACCGCGTGAACATGCTGACCTTCGGCCTCGGCTCTGGCATCGCGGGTATCGCGGGCGTGGCGATCGGACTTTACGCGCAGGTGACCTCTGAGCTTGGTCAGCAGTACATCGTGCAGTCTTTCATGACCGTGGTCGTCGGCGGCGTCGGCAACATCTGGGGTACGCTACTTGGCGCGACCATGATCGGCTTCCTGCAAAAGGGGATCGAATGGTTCAACCCGTCCAACACGCTGGCGGCCCAGACCTACATGATCGTCTTCATCATCATCTTCATCCAGTTCCGTCCCCGGGGCATTATCGCCCTCAAGGGTCGCGCGGCAGGAGACTAAACATGATCACCACACCGCCCCCCGCAAACGTGAATGCCGCCCCTCCTTCTGCGCTGGATTGCCTGTGGCCCGAGTTGCGCCGCCTCCGGCAGGAGTATTTGGGGAAAGATGAATTCGAGGACACGCCCATATCTTCTTTGGTCCAGAAATATCCCGGGGGAGGCACGGCAAGTGCCGGGGGCAGCGCCCCCACCACCGAAGGAGGCCGCCCATGAACCGCTCTTTCGTGATGCGCAACCCGTCGATCCTGATCTTCCTCGCCGCGCTCGCTGTCTTTACCGTGGTTGTCACGCTGATGTCCGAAGCCTTCGGGATCGGCGCGATCTCGACCTCGTTCATCAAGACCCTCGGCAAAACGCTGTGCCTCTGCCTTGTGGCCCTCGCGATGGATTTGGTCTGGGGCTATTGCGGGATCCTGTCCTTGGGCCACTTCGCGTTCTTCGGCCTGGGGGGCTACATGATCGGCATGTGGCTGATGTACGCCCGGACCGAGCTGATCGTGGCAGAATCATTGTCGAACGCGGCCATTCCACCGACGGATCAAGAGGTCGTCGATGCTATCGGCACGCAGATCTTCGGCGTCGTCGGGTCGTCCGATTTTCCGACGATCTGGACCTTCGCCTCGTCTCTGCCCATGCAGCTCTTGTTGGTCGTTCTGGTGCCCGGCCTTCTGGCGCTGGTCTTTGGCTGGCTGGCCTTCCGGTCGCGCGTGACGGGCGTTTACCTGTCGATCCTGACGCAGGCGATGACGCTGGCCCTATCGCTGTACCTATTCCAGAACGAAAGCGGGCTGCGCGGCAACAACGGCCTGTCGGGTCTGCAGAACCTGCCTGGGGTCACCGCACCTCAGGCGGTGGTGTCGGTCTGGTTCCTCTGGGCCTCGGCTCTTGCACTGGCATTGGGCTATATCCTGTGCGCCTGGGTCGTGTCGGGTAAGTTCGGATCCGTCGTGCGCGGCATCCGCGATGACGAGGCGCGGGTGCGGTTCCTTGGCTATTCGGTCGAGGGCTACAAGCTGTTCATCTTTACCCTGACGGCGATCATCGCCGCCATCGCAGGCGCGCTTTATTACCCGCAGGCGGGCATCATTAATCCCGGTGAAGTCGCGCCGATCGCGTCGATCTATCTGGCCGTTTGGGTCGCCATTGGCGGACGCGGGCGGCTGTACGGCGCGGTCATTGGCGCGGCTTTCGTGTCGCTGGTCTCGACTTGGTTCACGGGCGGTCAGGTGCCGTCGATCCCGCTGGGGTTCTACACCATCGACTGGGTCGATTGGTGGCTGGTGCTGCTGGGCCTGTCTTTCGTGTTGGTCACGCTGCTGGCGCCCAAGGGGATCGGCGGGCTGTTCGACCTGCTCTCGGGCCGTTTGGCGCCCAACCGTCATGGCGCCGATTACGGGCCTGACAAAGGCAGCCTGCAGGAAGAGGAGGGCCGGGGATGAGCACGCTTTTGGAAGTTTCAGGCGTATCGGTCACCTTCGACGGCTATAAGGCGATCCGCAATCTGTCGTTCCAGATTGGCGAGGCCGAGATGCGCGCCATCATCGGCCCCAACGGCGCGGGCAAGACGACCTTCATGGACATCGTCACCGGCAAGACCCGGCCAGATGAGGGGCGGGTGATCTGGGGCGAGAAATCGGTCAACCTGCTGAAAATGAACGAAGCCAAGATCGCGCAGGCCGGGATCGGGCGTAAATTTCAGCGGCCCACGGTTTTTGAGGACCAGACGGTGCATGCGAACCTGTTGATGTCTTTGCAGAACCCACGGGGATCCTTCCCCTGCCTCTTCTACCGTCCGACGTTCAAGGATCGCGGCAAGGTCGAAGAACTGGCCAGTGAAATCGGCCTGTCGGATGAGCTGCACCGTAAGTCCGGAGAGCTGTCGCATGGTCAAAAGCAATGGCTTGAGATCGGGATGCTACTGGCGCAGGAACCGCGCTTGCTGCTGGTCGACGAACCTGCCGCTGGCATGACGCTGGCCGAGCGGGAGCACACCACCGACCTGCTGAAAGAAGCCGCCAAGACGCGCGCCGTCGTCGTCGTTGAACACGATATGGAGTTTGTGCGGCGGCTGGAATGCAAGGTGACGGTGCTGCACGAAGGATCGGTTCTGGCCGAAGGGTCACTGGACCACGTGACCGCCAATCCGCAGGTCATCGAAGTTTATCTGGGGCGTTAAGAGATGTTGGAAACCAAGGACCTTACGCTGCACTACGGGCAAAGCCAGATCCTGCATGGCATCGACCTGACCGCTCAACAGGGCAAGGTGACCTGTATCATGGGCACCAACGGCGTGGGCAAAACGTCGCTGTTGAAGGCGATTTCGGGCACGCATCCCCGGTCGGGCGGGACGATGATGCTGGACGGCGAAGATTTGGGCCGCATGCCCGCGCATCAGCTGGCGCATAAAGGGATCGGCTATGTCCCGCAGGGGCGGATGATCTTTCCGCTTCTGACGGTCGAGGAGAATATGGAGACGGCTTATGCCTGTCTGCCCAAGTCCGAGCATTACATCCCGGATGAGATTTACGAGCTGTTTCCGATCCTGAAGGACTTCCTGCACCGACGCGGTGGGGACCTGTCGGGCGGTCAGCAACAACAACTCGCCATCGCGCGGGCGATGATCACCAAGCCCAAGTTGCTGCTGTTGGACGAGCCGACGGAAGGCATTCAGCCCAACATCATTCAGCAGATCGGGCGGGTGATCGAATACCTGCGCGACAAGGGTGACATGGCGATCATCCTTGTGGAACAGTATTTTGAGTTCGCCTACGGGTTGGCCGACGCGTTTTACGTTATGCGGCGCGGAGAGGTCACGGCATCCGGGACGAAGGCGGATCTGACCAAGGATCAGTTGATGGCCGAAGTGTCGGTTTGATCGTGGCTGGTGGGTTGAAAATCCACCCTACGATTTCGCGCCGGACCTGTAGGGTGGGTTTTTAACCCACCATTTTAACGAACGCACGACGGCGGGGTGACCCCCGGCCTACGGGGCGCGATGTAGGGCGGGGGACACCCCGCCTCACCCCTTCTGGATCAGAACTCCATCCAGATCGTGATCGGCCCGTCGTTCACTAGCGATACTTTCATGTCCGCCCCGAACTCTCCGGTCTCGACCGGCACGCCATACCCGGCGAGCGCTTTGGCGAAATGCTCGTAAAGTCTCCGTCCGTCTTCCGGTGCGGCGGCTGCCGAAAACCCGGGCCGGTTCCCGCGCGACGTATCGGCCGACAGGGTGAACTGACTGACCACCAGAGCCGAGCCGCCGATGTCCACCACGGACCGGTTCATCTTGCCCGCGTCGTCCTGAAAAATCCGGCACTTCGACACCTTGGCGGCAAGCTGTTCGGCGTTTGCCTCTGTATCGCCCTGCATGGCGCAGACAAGGACCATCAGACCCGCGCCGCACTGGCCGATCACCTCACCATCAACGCGCACCTGCGCTTCGGTCACACGTTGAAGAAGGGCTCTCATCAGCTTCGAATTTCCATAATTTCAGAGAGGTCTGCACGTTCTGTGCGGAAGGAATTGGCGGGGTGTTCCGGGTCTGCGTAACCGAATGTAATTGCGCAAAGGATCAGCCGGTCTTCGGGGATATCCAGCACCTCGCGCACCACGTCCGAGTGGAACGCCACCGCAGCCTGGGGCACTGTGGCCACGCCCAATGCTTGGGCGGCCAAACAGAAGGCCATCAGGAACCCACCGCTGTCCAAGGCCCCGTAAGTGCCCAGTTCCCGACCCGAGGTCAGGATGGCGGTATGCGGCGCGCCGAACAGGTTGAAGTTCTGTAGCGCCTGCCGGGCCGATCCCTGACGGTCGCCTTTTTCGACGCCGACCGCCTCGTACAATTGCCAGCCACAGGTGCGGCGGCGGTCCTTATGGGCGCCGCTGTAGCCCTCGGGGCCGGGAATGTCTGGCGCTTCGGGGCGTACGCCGGCGGCTTTCATCAACGCACTGCGCAATCCTTCGGTCTGTTCGCCCTTGGTCACGATCACCTGCCACGGCTGGGCATTGCACCAAGAGGGCGCGCGGCCCGCGGCGGTGACGATCCGGGCGATCATGTCGTCCGATACCGGCTTGTCCAGAAAGCCACGGCAGGAATGACGCGCGGTCAGCAGCCCCATCAACGTATCGTAATTGCTCATCAATTTATCCGTTCATCGCGTAAAGATAGCCGACGACCCCAGCCACGATCAGGCCAGCCAGCACGGCGAAAGTGATCTTCCAGACCGACCATGGGCGTTCGCCCTGCACCCGGCCCGTGCGGCCGTTGACGACAAACCGATAGGTCTTGCCTCGGAACTTGTAGGCGGCCATCCAGACCGGCAACAGGATGTGTTTGAAGGTCACGTCGCTGACCTGCGTGTTGATCTGATGCACCCGCTGGCGATCACCGCCGATGTCAAAACGCACGTCGCGATCAATGGTGCGGTCCATGATGGCGCGGGCTTCTTCATAACCCTCGGCCAATTCGACCTGATAGCCCTCGGCCAGAAACCCGGCAAGGAATTCGGGGGTATAGGGCTTCAGCTCGGACAGGTCCCACGGCTCCAAAGCGTCGGTGTATTTCTTGGGCAAAGACTTAGAGGCCAGCACCAGCACATCGTCAAAGAACCGCGCCACCCGGCCCGAGGCAGGGCGCCAGCGGATTTTCTGCACTTGCACCTGCGTTGGCTTGCCGTCCCGCATCACCGTTTCGGTGACGTAGTATATCGTGCCGCGTTCGCCGGTGTATGTGGATTTCGTGTCGGCGTCATAGGTCCAATAGGGGACGTAGATGCCATCCAACTTGCGCCCCTTGCGCGCATATTCCTGCAAGCCGTTCGGTGCGAACCAAAGCCGACCCAGCCAATCCGCCATGGCTTTTTGCGCGTCGCGTTCGGTCAGGCCAAAGGGCAGCACCCCCTTGGGTTTGATGTGCCGATGGGTGCCGGTTCCGGTAACCACAGGGGTCGCACAGAACGGACACTCGGCTGCGTGCTGATCCCCGTCGAATTCAACCTGAGCACCGCAGTTCGGACATTGAGAGACCCGGGTCTCCTCGATCTCGGCTTCGGGAAGGCGGGCTTCGATCGCGGCGCGGAAGTCCAACTCTTGGATCGCGCCAGCCCAGGGGCCGGGGTCTGCCAGCGCCTCGGAATGGCCGCAGTGATCGCAGATCAGTTTGCCTTCGTTGGGGGCAAACCGATAATCCGCGCCGCAGTTGGGGCAGGGGAAACGATGATCTTCGCTCATGCTTGGGCTCCGCGCTGTCAGGGTGACCCTAGACGCCTTGCCCGTCGGGAAAAACCCCGATCTGCCTTTGATCAGAGGAAACGGTGCAGCCGCTTCGGCGCCATGATCCGCAGCGCGTTGTCGCGCAGTTTGACATGCCGCCAGATGTGGAACGCCGCATGGCCCGCCACCACCCCCGCCAGCGCGTAGAACTGGTAGATGTGGACGATGCCGATAACCTTATTCGCGGGCGGCAGGCCCAAGGGCGGAGCGAAGGGCAGGAACCCGCCCGCCCGCAATTGCACGGTCGAGGTCAGGCCCAGCAGGAACCCGGTGAAGGCCACGAAGAACAGCCCCCATATCAACGTCAGGTGCATCCCACGATGCACCCGCCGCGCCCATGGCGGCAGTTTAGGCCCCGGTCGGCTGGCCAGCCCGCGGCGTAGCATGTCAGCGGTCCAAAGCAACGAAAGCGTTACGAAGAATAGCGCAAGGTTCGAATGGATCAGAAAAGCCGTTTGCCCGCCCATGGCCAGCGCGACCTCGGGCGTGACGATGACGAACCAGATGATCAGGGGCACCATGGTCCAATGCACCCATTTCAACGCCGTCCGCCGCCGCGGCAGGCGCGCGGACAACCGATCCCTTAGCGAAGGGCGGTTGTCTAATGGCGTGTTCGTGGTGCTGTCCATATCTCAGATACGGGCGAATCCCTTGAATGGTTGCGTTTTAGTGCCGGGGCCGATGTTCGAAGCTGACGATCTGCGCCAAGCTGCGCATCGCCGCACTGGTAAATTGCAGCACATGACAAAACAACCGTACCTCATCCGCCGTCCAATAGCGGCCCGAGACAGAGCCGCTTTTGCCATGGGTCACGACCTGATCCACCTCGATCCGGTCGGGAGCTTTGGTACGGCGCAGCGCGGTCAGGATCGGCTTGCGGCCCGTCAGCGCGCCACTGGGCCGCTGCCAAACCGCGCTGTCGGCCAGAACCTCTGGCGGCAATGCACCGGCCCCCATCAGGGCCAGCGCGATATCCTGAGCGGCTGCATTCTTGGGCGAGTTGCCGCAATCGCCCGAGGTGACGACCTCGGGGCCATCATCGTTCATGCCGGGGGCGGCGGGGGCGGGGGCATCACGGTGAAAAGCTGCGCCAGTTCCATGACGTCCTCGGCCCGCTTCCAACCGTCCTGACCGGCGGTCCAGACCATCGTGTCACGGGTCATGCCGCCTTCGGTCACCATCCGGCCCAGCCGCGCCTTGGAATAGGGGCCGTGCGTCTGCCCGTTCTCGGCAATGTGCCAGACGTGTTCGACCGGCGGGGGCGGTGGTGCGGGCGGGGCAGCCGCGGCAGATGCCGCCTGCGGACGCGCACCCCAAGGCCCGGATTGCGCCATCTGGTTGGCCATCGCCATGCCCATCCCCATACCAAGGCCCGCGCCCATGCCGCCATCGCCGCCGGGGTTGCTGGCGGCCTTGGTCATCGCCTCGGCGGCCGAGAATTGGGTGAACTTGCCCAGATCACCAACGATCCCCATCGAGGTCCGCTTGTCCAAAACCTCTTCCACCGCGGGGGGGAGTGAGATGTTTTCGATGTAAAGCTCGGGCAGGGTCATGCCGTATTCGGCAATCGTCGCGCTGATCTCGGACGCGACCATCTTGCCCAGATCGGCGGTATTCGCGGCCATATCCAGAACCGGGATGCCCGACCCAGCGATCACGCGGGAAAACTCCTGCACGATGATATTACGGACCTGATAGCTGATCTCGTCCATTGTGAATTCGCCATCCGTACCGACGATTTCCGTCAGGAAGCGGCCCGGATCGGTGACGCGGATCGAATAGGTGCCGAAGGCACGAATGCGGACAGGGCCGAATTCGGGATCGCGCGCCATGATCGGGTTCTTCGTCCCCCACTTCAGATCGGTAAAGCGGTTGGTCGAAACGAAGTAGACCTCGGACTTGAACGGAGACTTGAATCCGTGATCCCAGTGCTGGAGCGAGGTCATGATGGGCATGTTGTTGGTTTCCAACATGTAGAGCCCCGGCGTGAAGACATCCGCCAGCTGACCTTCGTGCACGAAAACAGCCGCTTGACCTTCGCGGACCGTCAGCTTGGCGCCGTACTTGATTTCATGGCCCTCACGTTCGAACCGCCAGACCAGCGTATCGCGGGTGTCGTCGGTCCAATGGATGACGTCGATGAATTGTCCGCTCAGGAAATCGAGTATGCCCATGTCAGCACTCCTTCTTTAACTTTCGCCGCCCAGCAACTCGGTCGCCATCTTGGTAAAGATCGGCCGGGCCGTATCGGCGCTCATCCCCGGGCGCAGCCGCGGATCGTAAAGCATTTTCAACAACAGCTCGTCATGGCTGGTCAGCAATGCGAATTCATCGTCGTCGTTAAAGATCGACGGGCGCGCGCGGGGGCTGTCGTTGGCCAGCCCAAGGCCCTGCGCCATTTCTTCATGATAGCAGCTTTTGCGCACCAGATCGGGATGTTCGGCCCGCACCAGCGCAATCGCCTGCCCATAGCCAGAGGCCCCGTCATCGCGCGAAAACGCCACCACAAGACAGTGGATCGCACGCGGCAGGCGCTGGAAAATCCCCAATGAGGTGGCCGAGATATCGGGCATGATTTCCCGCACCCGGCGCACGATCTGATCGTGATCGTCTTCGCCCATCACCAGCACGTTGAAATTGGCGTTGGTGGCTTCGCCGACCCCGACAAAGCTGATGGAATGGCCGGTCAACCGGGCCAGCCGGGCGGTATAGCCGCGGACGGTCGCCGTGTCTGATGTGCGCAGCGATGCGGGAACGGAGTCCCCGAACTCCACCCCAATACGCACCGGGCCGGGCCAGCGTCGCAGCGACGCCTTGGCGCCATTGCTGTTCCGCAACCCTCCGCCGCGCGCGTATTCGTCGTAGAACACGATGCGTTCAAAGTTGTTCGCCAGATCACGGGCAGAATAGGGCGTATCGACCCCGCCGCCATCGACTCGCAGCAGGCCCTGAGCAAGCAGGTCCGACTGAATTTTCGCGTAGTACCGGCGCAAACTGTCGCTCGCTGCCGATGGGGCAGAGGCCGCGGGCTTCGCCGCCGTAACCTCGGCCGGGCGGGACTGCGGTTTCAGCGATGTCTCAGGCTCTGTCATCTGACACGAGGCCAGCGCCGCGCACAGCGCCAGACCCGCGACACCCCGGGCCCACGGCCCCGTCTTTGCCCTGAACCATGCCACCTGAGCTCAGCCCTTCGGAACCGAGGTGGCCATGTTGTCGCCAGACCCGGTTTCGCGGGCCTTGGCGGCGGCCAGCGTATCGCGCAGGTCGGCCTCCATCTTCTTCAGATCTTCTTCGGCGGCGGCGCGCTTGGCCTTGCCTTCGTCGGCGATCTGCAGGCTTTCCTGAATCGTGCCGATCAGGTCGGCGTTGGCCTGTTTGACGGCCTCGATGTCGAATACACCACGCTCCATTTCCTGCCGGATCTTCTTGTTGCTGTCGCGCAGGTTCTTCGCGTTCGAAGTCAGCAATTCGTTCGTTAGATCATTTGCATCGCGCACCGCCGCTGCCGCCTCGGCCGAGCGTTGGATGGTCACCGCCTGCGCCAGCTGGGTTTCCCACAGCGGCACGGTGTTCACGAGAGTCGAGTTGATCTTTGTCACCAGCGACTTGTCATTTTCCTGAACCAACCGGATCGAGGGCAGCGATTGCATCGTCACCTGACGGGTCAGTTTCAGATCGTGCACCCGGCGTTCCAGATCGTCGCGCGCGGCGCGCAGGTCCCGCAGTTCCTGCGCCTTCATCACCTGTTCGCCTTCAGGCGCGGCGTTCACGTCCGCCTCTTTCGCGGGGATGTCGGTATTGTCCAGACGCGCCAGTTTTTCTTCGCCCGCGGCGATGTAGATCGCCAGTTCGTCATAAAACGCCAGCGTCTTTTCATACAGCATGTCGAGAGATTTGATATCTTTCAGCAGCGTATGTTCGTGCGCCAGCAGGTCTTCGGTGATCTTGTCGATCTGGTCCTGCACTTCTTCGAACTTGGCGGTGAACTTGGCAAACGGCGCGGCACGCCCGAGCAGCTTTTCCCAGAAAGAGCGTTCGCGGCGCACGTCCAATTCGCTGACCGAAAAGCCCCGGATCGTCGTGACGATGTTGCGCAGGCTGTCGCCCGCCGGGCCGACATCCTTGTTGCGCACGTCCTGCAGCATGGCCTGCGAAATCGTCTGCAATTCCGCCTGCGCACCGGACCCGAACCGCACGATCGACCCGGTGTCGGTCATGTCGAGCTCGGCAATACGTTTTTCGATCTCTGCGCTCGTCGGCTCATCCGCCTGCGCCATGGGCACCAGCGCATCTGCAGGCGCGGGTTCCGGCAGGATTACGGCAGTGACTTCTTCAACCTCTTTCAGCGTTTCCGCTGCTTTGGTGCGCACAGTTTCAGACATCGATACTCTCCATAACCTGTCGGGGCTTTTCAGGACTATTCCGGGCGAACGCCCTCACGCTGCAATCTTTCGCGCAGCACGTCTATCTCTACATTCATGTCACCTGCGTCATCGGCTAAAAGCTTCTGGGTGCGGGCGGCGAAATTGTCTTCCAGATCGACCAGCAGCGCTTCGTAATCGGCGCGGGCCTGCGGGTTCTGGTTGCGGGCGTAGATGTCGGCGAACTTGATCGTCGCGTCACGGGCACCCTGTAGGTAAATCCCAAGGTATTTGCGCGCGGCGGTCAGGTCGCGGGGGTCGTTTTCGACGGTGCGGAACAGGTCGCGGGCGACGGTCTGGAACCGGTCCACCCGGGCCTCTAACTGACGATCCTGCGCGCGTTTGATCGCATCGGACATGGCGGCCAGATGCGCCTCGGCCGTGTCGACGGCGCGGGCGACGCGGTCGGTCTGGTGCAGATCGACACCTTCCAGCCCTTTGTTTTTCAGCGGATCAAAGCCGAAGGCCATGGAATGCAGTACGGTCCCGAGGGCGGCGAAAATCGCGGCTTCCAGCGGTCCGTGGCCTGCAAAGCCGACCAAGGCCAGACCGACCCCGGCAAGGACCGATCCAAAGATCTTGCGCGGCAGGGCAGGGCGGCGCGCAACCTTGCGGGCCTCGTAAGCCTCTTGTGCCTTGATGCCTTCGCGGGTCAGCCACGCCGACAGGATCAGCGCGCCAAAGGCCACCAGATAGGTCGCCATGACCACGGGTTCCGATCCAAAGGCCTGCCAGATCAAAGGGAATGGGGCAAGAAACAAAAGATTGACGCGGCCCCCGGCACGGGTACGACGCGCGCCACGGAACGAATTACCAGCAGGCGACGCAGCCGACGACCGCGGGTCGTCAGAGGGTGCCTTGCCTTTCGGGCTGAACTCTCCGCCGTATCGCTGTGCCATTCAGACCCCCGACGCCGTCAAAGTTGCGTAAAGGATCAGGGCCACGAACAAGAAAAAGGCCGTCTTCTGTAAACCGTTGCCGGTCATGCCACCCCCGTCACATTGGCGTCCCGGTACATATGGGTTCGGGGATACACCAATGCTATCCCCCTGCCTAGTCTCAGTTCTTTTTCGGGCGACGTCGGGTCAGGCGTGGGCGTGCATCTGTCTCCCACGGGGCATCTTTGGCCTTCGTCGGCTTGGCCCCGGGTTTTCCTGCGGGTTTCCCCCCAGATTTCTGGCCCGGCTTGGCCGCAGTCTTAGTCGAAGTCTTGGGCCCCGGCTTGCCCGGTCCCTTGGGGCGGCGGTCAGGCCGGTCACCGCGCACGGCGCGCGGCCGTTTCGGGGCATCGGCGTCATCTTCCGCCTCCAGCCCCAACTGGTCGCGCAGCACGCGGCGACGCACCTCTTCGACCTCACCGGGTTTCAGCGGGCCCAATTGGAACGGGCCATAAGATACGCGGATCAGGCGGTTCACACTCAGCCCGATGTTTTCCATCGCGCGTCGGATTTCCCGGTTCTTGCCTTCCCGCAGCCCAACGGTCAGCCATGCGTTGGCCCCCTGCTGCCGGTCTAGCGTCACCTGCATGGGCTGAAAGGTTTCGCGGTCCACCACGATCCCGTCCCGCAAAGGCGCAAGGTCGGTATCCGTCGGATTGCCCTTCACCCGCACACGGTAGCGCCGCAACCAGCCGGTCGAGGGAAGTTCCAACTGCCGCTTCAGCCCGCCATCGTTGGTCAGCAGCAGCAACCCTTCAGAGTTCAGATCAAGCCGCCCTACAGACATCACTCGCGGCATATCCTCGAGTAGATCGTCATAGATCGTTGGCCGCCCCTGTTCATCCTTATGGGTCGTCACCAGCCCTGTGGGCTTGTGGTACAGCCACAGCCGTGCAGGTTCCGGCCCGTCCAGCGGCCGGCCATCCACGGCGATCTTGTCCTTGGCGGTCACATTCAGGGCAGGGCTTTCGATGACCTTGCCGTTGACGCTGACACGCCCCTCACCGATCATCTTTTCGGCCTCGCGCCGGGACGCGATGCCCGCACGTGACAGCACTTTGGCGATCCGATCACCGGCCGGCGTTTTGGACGATGAAGAGGCGGGGTTGGTGGGCTTCTGGCTCATAGCTTTCGCCATACAGGCTTTCGCGCGCTTGCGGAAGCGGGGATGGTCGGGCAAAGCAAAGGCATGACCTTTACCTCGCATATGTCCGCGGCCCTAGAAGAGGCCCGCGCCGCCGTCGCCCGGGGCGAAGTGCCGGTGGGCGCGGTGCTGGTCGATGCAGGCGGTCAGGTCGTCGCCCGTGCGGGGAACCGAACGCGCGAATTATCCGATCCCTCTGCCCATGCCGAGATGCTGGTGATTCGCGACGCCTGCGCCGCGGTAGGGTCAGAACGGCTGCCCGGTTACAGCCTGTACGTGACGCTAGAGCCGTGCCCGATGTGCGCTGCCGTCATCGCCAATGCCCGGATCGCGCGGCTGTACTACGGCGCGGCCGATCCGAAATCCGGCGGCGTTGCGCAAGGCCCACGGGTCTTTGCCCATCCGCAATGCCATCACGTTCCCGAAGTTTATGATGGCATAAGCGCGACCGAGGCTGAGGCGCTTTTGAAAGATTTTTTCGCGCAGCGGAGGTAGCTGGGGGCTCTGCCCCCCGTCCTTCGGACGTCCCCCGAGGGTATTTATCAACCAGAAGAAGAAAGGCGTGTCCTATGCTTCTTCTGGTCATCAAATACCTTGGGGGAGGCCGAAGGCCGGGGGCAAAGCCCCCATACGCGGTCGTCGTTTAGAACGTCTGGTCGTAGTCGCCTACGGCAGGTTCCGTGCGGATCACATCGTCAATCTCTTTAAAGATCGCCCGCAACTCGTCTTCGGAGTCGGAGCTTTCGCAGACCACCACAAGGTTCGGCGTGTTGGAGGAGGCGCGGACCAAACCCCAGGACCCATTGTCGAGGATCACGCGGGCGCCGTTGACGGTCACCACCTCTTTGATTGCGCGACCTGCAAAGCTGTCGCCCGCGTCTGCTTTGGCGACCAGCTTTTGCACCAGCCGTTCAAGGATATCGTATTTCTCGGTATCTGCCGCGTAGGGCGACATCGTGGGGGTGGACCACGTTTTGGGCAGGGCTTTGCGCAGGTCCGACATCTTCATGTCGGGGTTACGGTCCATCAGCTTACAGATCTCGACCGCCACGCGCATGCCGTCGTCGTAGCCTCGGCCCACGGGCTCAGCCATGAAGTAGTGGCCGGATTTTTCGAACCCTGCCAGCGCGCCTAGTTCGTGCACGCGACGCTTCATATGGCTGTGCCCGGTCTTCCAGTAATCCGCCTTGACGTCATTGGCCTGAAGCTCTGGGTCCGACGCAAACAAGCCGGTCGATTTTACATCGGCCACGAAGGTTGACCCGGGATACAGCTTGGACAGGTCGCGCGCCATGATGACACCAACCTTGTCGGCAAAGATTTCCTCGCCCTCGTCATCCACCACGCCGCAACGGTCGCCGTCGCCATCAAAGCCAAGCGCCATATCCGCGCCCGAGGCCTTCACGCTGGCCGACATATCGTGCAGCATCTCCATTGCTTCGGGGTTCGGGTTGTAGTTCGGGAAGGTGTAGTCGAGCGTATTGTGGCTATCCACGATCTCGACCCCGATGCGCTTGAAGACCTCGGGCGCAAAGGCCGCCGCGGTGCCGTTGCCACTGGCGCAGACGACCTTGAGCTTGCGGGTCATTTTGAAATCGCCCACCAGATCGTCGATATAGGCGTCCCACACCCCGTCGACGAATTCATACGACCCGCCATCGCGCGCCTGTCCTTCGCCGTTCAGGACGATGTCTCGCAGTTCTGCCATCTCGTCCGGGCCGTGGGTCAGGGGCATGTCGAACCCCATCTTCACCCCGGTCCAGCCGTTGGGATTGTGCGATGCGGTGACCATCGCCACGGCGCAGCCACCCAGATGGAAGGACGAAAAATAAGCCATCGGCGTGATGCACGGTCCGATGTCGCGCACCTTGATGCCCGCCTGCATCAACCCAAGGATCAGCGCGTTTTTGATCGACAGGGAATAGTCGCGATAATCGTTGCCTACTGCGATTTCCGGTTTCAGCCCATGCCGATGCATCTGCGTGCCAAGACCAAGACCAAGCGCCGTCATCCCGGGCAGGTTGATCTGATCGGGATATTGCCAGCGGGCGTCATATTCGCGGAACCCCGTGGGAGTGATCATCGGGTCGCGCAGGAATTCCCAGGTGTTCGGGGTGACGTCGGCAATGGGTTTGGTCAATGTCTTCTCACTTCTTCAAAGGCGGGTCAGACGCGACCCTTCTGAACACTACATAGATCGTTTAGCGCCTTGATCCGCCTTCGTCAGCCGCTGGGTGCAAAAATGATAAAACCCGCGCCGGATTGGCGCGGGTTTTCGGTGGCTGTGCTGAAATCTTGGCGACTGGGCCAAGGTCGCGTCGCTTAGCTCGACACCTGTTCGCGCAGAATCGACGCCGTCAGCGACACCATCAGATAGACGCCCGCAAGGATCAGGAACGCAAGGATCGTGTTTTCGAACTTGCGGGGGTAGGACGGATCTTCGGCCGCGACCGGATTTACCGACGTCGTCAGATAGCGGACCTGCCGGTTCGCCTCCAATTCAGTCTGCTTTTCGTTCTGCAGCGCGGATTGCAGGAACAGGTCCGCCGTCGCCAGATCGGCCTGGGCCATCTGGATGCGTGCGGCTTTTTCGGCCAGCGATGTTTCGCCTGAGGTGGCGTCGGTCATCCGGGCGTTCAGATCGCTCAACACGGTGGTCAGACGGCGGATATCGCCCCGGACGCCGTCAACACGCGCCTCATTGGGGCGGCGGTTGTCCAAAAGCGCCTGCAACTGCAGTTCCTTTTCCTGCAATTGCACCTCGTAGTTCGAGATCTGGGTGCGCAGCGATGCGATATAGCCTTCGGGGTCAAGGAAGTTGTCTTCCTGCAACCGGACCAGTGCCTCTTGGGCGGCGCGGCGTTCTTCCTTGGCGCGCTCAAGGCTTTCTCGGGCGGTGGTCATGCCGTCTTCGCGTTTGCGGCGCGACAGCTCGTCCACACGTTCTTCGGCGTAGTCGATCAGGTGATCGGCGAATTGTGCGGCGATCACCGGGTCCGCGGCGGACACTTCCATCTTGATCACGCCTTCGGTCGGGTCGTAGGCGATTTTGACGAACTTTTTATAGACCTTATAGGCGTCTTCGTTGGACGGATTGTCGGTCATCCGCTGAATCGGGTCGATCCAGTCTTGGGTGAAATGCGCCTTGAACCCCATGTCGTCGTCCAGCCGCAACATGGCGTCCTTGGATTGCAGATAACTCTGCACCGCGATCGCGTCTTGGTTGGTGGCAAACTGTGTGCCCTGCAACAGGCCTCCGATGCCAGAGCCACCGGCGTTGTCGGCCTGAAGGATCAGGAATTCGGCCTTGGACGAATACATCGGCGTCGCGATGACATAGAAATAATAGCCCGCAAGGATCGCCGGGGCGAAAACGAAAAACGACAGCCGCGTGAACAACAGCAACAACCGGCGACGCCGACGGCGCGCGATGTCGCGCTGGATGTTCATGATCTCGCGACCGCGCTGTTCGGCCGGGTTCACCTCGGTCGAGGGGAGGTTGGCCTGATCCAGCGGCACGGTCTTGGGCAAGCTTTCGCCGCGCGGGGCGGGCAATTTGGCATCCCCGGTCGCGCCACCACCCGCGCCGGGAACCACCAATTCCAGCATATTCGTAGGCTTAAAGGGGTCGATCCCCTTGGCACGCAGCTGGCGCACCGCGTCAAAATCGCTGGTCGGGGCCAGCCCGTGTTTCTGGGCGACGCGCCGCGCCATACGTAGCTGACGGCCTGTCAGGCCTTCTTTGCGAATGGCGTCGATGTCGTTCTCGGCGCTTACTTCATCAGACGACGCGATCTGACCTTCACGCGGTGCATCCTCGGGCGCGGCTTCTGGCGGCGTCTGGGGCGCTGCGGGGCGGGCCGCCTGCGCGGCGGCAGGCCGATCCGATTGGGAGTCTTTCAGCGCGGCCAGCGCGGCGGCGCGTCGTTTCGCAACATCCGCCATGGATTTTTCCGCCGGGTTCGGTTGTGGCTGCGCGGGACGCGCGGGCGCCTCGCCTTCTGCCGATGCCTCTGGTGCGGCAGGGCGGGGCACGGGGCGCGGCGTGGGCTTCGCGGCCTGTTCCGGTGCCGCGTCTGGCTGACCAGTTTGCGGCGTCATCTCTTCGTCGGCGCGACGAATGCGGAATTTCCTAGCCTTGGGTTTCGTAGTCATAAAGCTGCTTCGCCTCTTCCAAGGTATCGAACATATGCAATTGGCCACCCATCAATACGGCGGCTTCAGTTGCGAATTTCTGTAGCGTGTCGGCTTGGTGCGACACGATCACCACGGTCGTCGTTGCAAGCCGTTCCCGCAGGATGTCGCCCGCTTTGCGGTTGAACTCCACATCTGTCGAGGTCGGCATCCCTTCGTCGATCAGGTACATGTCAAAGTCCAGCGCCAACATCAGCGAAAACGAAAACCGCGCCCGCATCCCCGACGAATAGGTGCCGATGGGCTGGTCGAAGTATTCGCCCAGACCGCACAGCCAACGGCAGTAGGCTTCGACGTAATCCGGGTCCAGCCCGTAGATCCGCGCGATATAACGCGAGTTTTCCATGGCCGAGTGCTTGTTGGTCACGCCGCCCATGAACCCAAGTGGGAAGGATATGCGGCAGCCCCGGCGGATTTCGCCTTCGTCCGGTTTTTCAAGCCCCGCCATCATGTTGATCAGGGTCGTTTTCCCGGTGCCGTTGGGGGCCAGAATACCCAAAGACCGGCCAAGCTCTACCCGGAAGGAGACCTTTTCAAGGATCACCTTGCGTTGAGAGCCTGTCCAAAAGGACTTGCTGACATTCTCGAACTCGAGCATCGGCTCGCTCCGGATCTGCTCACCCGCAACCTTACAGGATGGTTGCTTAACGGCACTTTGGTTTTTTGGCCAATATGGCGGATTTTCCCCGCTGATGCCAAGTAAAGTCGTCCAAACCAAGGCATTATCACCGCAAACCGAGTCTTTTTAGTCCCGATTGTCGCCTGTCACGCCCTATTGATACGGGCGGAGGGGGCGGTGCCCGCGCCGAAACGACACAGCCCGGGGCATGTCACCCCGGGCTGTGCTGCTGCATCGTGATGGATCAGGCGATCAGACTGGCCGCCACGGACCACGCCAGTCCGGCACAGAGCGCGCCGACCATCGCCAGCCCTACATAGGCCGCAAAGACCCGCGGTTTCACCAGCGCCCAGACAGCGATCGCGGCGGGAATGCAGGTGACACCGCCCGCCACAACAAAGGACATCGCGGCACCGGGGGCCATGCCTTGGGCCAGCAGGCCGTCGACCAGTTGCACGGCGGCATAGCCGTTCAGGTAGGCCGGGGCCCCGACCAGTGCGCCCATCAGGATCGGCATGAAGCCTTCGCCGCCCAGCACGCCTGCAATCCATTCCGCCGGGACATAGGCCAGCATCAGGGATTCAATCAGGTACGCCAGCAACAGCCATTTCAGCAGGAACACCGCGTTGTCCAAGCTCGCACGGCGGAAGGTCTCGCGCCGCTCAGGCTCTGCCCAGAATTTCCAGACCGGCTTGCCCGCAAAGGGTTTCTTGACGCCACAGCAGTCCCCCACCTGAGGTTTCTCGCGCAGCGGATCGGCAAACACGGCAGAGCGTTTCGCGGCCATCGCAACGAACCCGCCCAGCAGGCCGACGGCCACGGCGGCGACCGTTTTGCCGACCGCGAAAGGCAGTCCTAGCGCACCGGCGGTCACGACGAACATCGCCGGGTCCATCAGCGGCGACGCCAGCCAGAAGGCCATGACCGCCGACAGTGGCGTGCCCACCGCCAGAAGCGCGGCGATGAAGGGGATGACCTCGCACGAACAAAAGGGTGACAGCCCGCCAAGCAGCGCGGCCATGAAGATCATGTGCACTTCGTTGCCCTCGAACGCCTTGGCGATCGTCGTCTCCGCGCCCGAGGCTTTCAGGTATCCAATCGCCAGCACCGCGATCAGGATGATGGGGGCGGTATTGGCCAGCGCCCGTGCGGCAAACGTCAACGTCGGGCCGAACTGGTCCATATCGACCAATGCCAGCACGGCTAAGATTACCGCTGAGGCCAGCCAAGCCTTATCGATCTTTTTCCAGATCGAGCCGAACCCGCCCGGCGTTGCCTGTGCCGGAGTGTGGCTTTGCGTGTCAGCCATGGTCGTGTCCTTCCACGTTGTCCCCAGTGGTGTTTTGGCACGCGTCCGCACAGCATTCCTTCAACAGGAAGTCTGCCAGATCGCGCAGCTCGTCATAGGCGACAGCGGCGCAGATGATGCTGCGCCCCTGTTTTTCCTGCCGAACCAGCCCCGCCTGTGCGAGGATTTTCATATGATGTGTCAGGGTCGACCCGGTGACGCCGGTCCGGTTGCCCAAGTCTCCGATGCTCAGCCCCTGCGGGCCGGCTCGAACCAAGGTGCGCAATACCGAAAGACGTTGTTCACTGCCCAAGGCAGCAAAGGTCGAGGCGGCGGTTTCTAGGCGAAGGTCATTGGTTTGAATCGTTTTCATGATTCTAGAAATATCGAAGGGTTTTGGAGCTGGCAAGATATTTCGAAAATTATCGAAGCAATCCGGCTGGTGGCAATCTTGCCCCACCAGCCCTAACTCCCTGAAGATGACCGAACTGCCCGATCAGATACGCGCCTGCCGCCTCTGCGCCGACCGCTTTGCCGCCACGGCGACGCGCCATCCGCCGCGGCCGATCGTCTGGTTCAAACCTGGCGCGCGTATCCTGATCGCCAGTCAGGCCCCGGGCTGGCAGGCCCACGACAAGCGTAAACCGTTCGAGGACCGGTCCGGCGACCGGCTGCGCGATTGGATGGGGTTGGATCGTGACACCTTTTACGACACCGACCGCATTGCCATCATTCCTATGGCCTTTTGTTTTCCGGGCTACGACGCCAAGGGGTCGGACCTGCCGCCGCCGAAAATCTGCGCTGCCACATGGCATGACCGGGTGTTCGACTGGATGCCCGATATGCGTCTGAAACTGGTGATCGGGGCCTATTCGCAACGCTATCACCTAGGCGCCAAGGGTCCGCTGACCGACACGGTGGCGGGGTTTCGCGATCATCTGCCGGACACGATCCCCTTGCCTCATCCGTCGTGGCGCAATACCGCATGGCTGAAACGAAACCCTTGGTTCGAAACCGATCTGTTGCCTGTGCTACGGGCCAAAGTGAAAGAGGCGCTCAGATGACCGAGACCACGCCAATCGACACAGCCCATGCCGCGATGGAGGCCGCCCCGCAGGATGACGCGGCGCGCCTGCGGTTTTATGAACGTCTGGCAGATAGCGAATTGTACCTGATGCTGACCGAAGAGGCGAAGGGCGACAGCGTCAGCCCCGATCTTTTTGAACTGCCCGAAGCAACCTTTGCGCTGGTCTTTGACCGCGAAGACCGCCTGTCGCAATTCGCAGGCCGCCCCGTGCCATATGCCGCAATCTCGGGCCGTGCGATTGCGGCGATGCTTTCGGGGCAGGGGGTTGGTCTGGGCCTGAACCTTGATGTCGCGCCTTCGGCCATCCTGATCCCGCCGCAGGCCGTCGACTGGCTGGCGCAAACCCTTCTGGCCGCCCCGGACGAGGTCGAAGAGCGGATCGCCGAATTCACCCGCCCCGGACAACTGCCCGAGGCGCTTTTGACCGCGCTGGATACGAAACTCGCCATGACCGCCGGTCTGGCCCGACAGGCCTACCTGATCGGCACCACGTCAGATAGCGGCACTAAGGGGCACCTGCTGGCCTTTGTCGATGCCAAGGACGACGCCCGCGCGCCCTTGGCCAAAGCGGTGGGCGAGGCGCTGACCTTCTCGGGCCTCGACGCTGGCGTTCTGGATGTGGGATTTTTCG
Source organism: Pseudooceanicola aestuariicola (assembly GCF_045763785.1). NCBI lineage: Bacteria > Pseudomonadati > Pseudomonadota > Alphaproteobacteria > Rhodobacterales > Paracoccaceae > Pseudooceanicola > Pseudooceanicola aestuariicola. Next base: position 370,419 of record NZ_JBJGSF010000001.1, read on the forward strand.
ATGCGCATGATCCGGCGGCAGCGGCACTTGCGCGGCATGGCCTGCGGTTCGACCTGCCAGAGCCGCCGCAGCCGCGAAAGGTCGAACATATCGCACCGGGGTCGGACCCGGACAAGCCGCCGAAATTGCGATAGGATTGGTGGGTCACAGACCCACCCTACGTAGGGTGGGTTTTCAACCCACCTGTTCCGCCACGATCACAGCGCCCAAAACAACGGGATACAGGCCGACACCAGCAACCCCATGCTCAGGTTCAACGGTATCCCGATCTTCATGAAATCGGTAAACCTGTACCCGCCCGGCCCGTAGACCATCATGTTCGTCTGATATCCGATCGGCGTTGCGAAACTGGCCGAGGCCGCAACCATTACCGCAACCACCAAGGGCCGGGGATCGATGCCGACGACCTGCGCCAAGCCGATGGCAATCGGCGTTACCACGACGGCGACTGCGTTGTTCGACACCAGCTCGGTCAGGACGGATGTCAGCAGGTAGATCGACCAGATCACGAAGAACGGCGGCAGCCCCTGCAGGAAGGGCGCGACGGCGTTCACGATCAGCTCTACCGCGCCCGATTGTTCCAACGCGGCGCCGACGGCGAGCATCGCAAAGATCATGGTCAGCAACCGGCCTTCGACAAAGGAAAATGCCTCTTCCGCGTCGATGCAGCGGGTCAGTAGCACCACCGCCACGGCCAGCACCGTCAGCATAAAGATCGGCGCTACGCCAAGCGCGGCCAGCCCGACGATGGATAGCAGCGCCAAGATCGCGATGGGGGCCTGTTCGCGGCGATAGGCCCGGCCCGTAGGGTGCGATACGTCCACCATTTCCATGTCCGACGACAGGCGGCGGATATCCTCGGGTGCGCCCTCCAGCAAAAGCGTATCGCCCACCCGCACAACGGTTTCGTCCAGCTGACGCCCGATGTTCTGGTTCCGGCGGTGCACGGCCAGCACGTAAACACCATACCGACGACGCAGGCGCATCGATCCCAACTGCCGCCCCACCAGACGACAGCCGGGGGTAATCAGCGCCTCGACCGTCGTGGTTTCGACCGCTGAAATCTGGTCGACCCGCTTCAATTCCTTGTTCCGCTGCAAAGACAGGAGTTCGCTGATCTGAGACCGCAGAACCACGATGTCGCCGACCTGCAGCACCACGTCCTTCAGGTTGCGTCGCAGCGAGATATCGCCGCGCACCACGTCGATCAGCCGCACGCCTTCGCGTTTAAAAAGCTGCACGTCCAGAACCTCGCGGCCGATTAGGTTGGAGTCGGGTGGGATGACAGCTTCGGTGAAGAACTTCATCCGCGACCGGTCCGACAGCATATCGGCCATGGAATCCCGGTCCGGCAGCAACCAGCGGCCCACGATGTAAAGGTAGGTCATACCGAACCCAACGACGATCAGGCCGATGGGCGTGACCTCGAAAATCGTGAACGGGGCCAATCCCTGCGCGCGGGCCACACCATCGACCAGCAGGTTGGTCGAGGTGCCGATCAGGGTCAGCGTGCCGCCCATGATCGCTGCATAGGACAACGGGATCAGTAACCGCGAGGCGTTCAACCCTATCTTGCGGGCCAATTGGACAAAGACCGGGATCATCACGACCACCACCGGCGTATTCGCCACGATGGCCGAGGCGATGATGACAAAGACCATCAAGGCCGCAATCGCCAGTTTCGGCCTGCTGGCATAGCGTTCCGCCAAGGACGTGAAGGCATCCAGCGCGCCCGTGCGCACCAAGGCCCCCATCACCAGAAACATCGCACCGATGGTCCAAGGTGCCGGGTTCGACAGAACCGGCAACGCGGCCTCATAGGGCAAAAGGCCCAACACCAGCAAAAGCGCGACACCGCCGATTGCCACGACTTCGGTCGGGTAGGCTTCGCGCAGGAAAAGCACGAACATCAGGCCCACGACGGACAGCGTCAAAATCGCTTCGGTCGTCTGGGACAGGTTCAGGACATCTAACAAGATCAGGCCTCGCGCGGATCATGACGTGCCGGGGCGCACGCCGGGGACTATCTAGGCAGCCGAGGGCGGCTCGGGCAAGCGGTCACTTTGTCCTCGGGGCGCGCGGGGCTGCACCAGTGTCATGCCTGCCAGAAGAACGACCAAAGCGATCCAGATCAGCGGTGCGGGCCGTTCACCCAGCATCACCATCGACCAGATCACGCCAGAGGTCGTGACAAGGTAACTGACCTGCACGGAAAAGAGCGGCCCCGCACGGCCTACCAGCCAGACATATCCCGCATAGACAAAGGCATGGATCGTGGCCGACAGGATCAGTGCCAGTTCCGGCGCGCCAAACCGGGCAGGCCAGATGAACGCGCCCTCAGCCACCGCCAAGGGGCCGGTCAACGCGGTCGCGATCAGGGAGGCAAGGCAGAGCGTCTGCACCGCATCCATCCCCATCGTGCCGAACCGCGCAACGATATTGCCTTCCAGGGCGTAACAGGCAGGCGCCACCAACGCGACGACCACCCAGATCGCCAGCGCCGGGTCGGGCAAGGAAGCGTCGGGGCCGACGATTAGCAGAACTGCGAAAAGGCCCAGTCCAAGCCCCGCCAGCTTGCGCCATGAAAAGACGTCATTGGCCAGCGCGATGGCCATGGGAAAGCTGAGGATCGGCACCAGCGAAAGCAGGATCGCCAGAATTCCGCCCGGCAGATGCACCGCCGCGCGATAGCTGAAGAGGTCCGGCAGAATGGTCCCGGTCATCGCGATAACGACGGCGATGACCCATTGCGCGGGTCGCGGGCGAAATCTGCGGCGGGCCAAGGTGAGGATAGCGCCCAGCACCACGGCACCAATCGCCGCTTGCCAGAAGATCAGGCCCAGAGGCTGGTAGCCGGTCGACACCGCAATTTTGGTCAATGGTACCGTCAGGCCCCAGCCCAGACCGATCACGATCAGCGCAAAGACCTGTGGCGCAAGGCTCATTCGGCGGGGACGGGAGAGGGCCCGGCCTGAGCCAGACGGCCCCCTTGGCGCACCATTTCCACCCGCGTGGCCAGCCCGGTGCGGTCGTCGGTTTCAACATAGACGCCGGACAGCGTGGCCTCTCCGTTCGCGGGTTGGAAACGGCCCTTGGACATGCCGGTGACAAAGCGGCGCAAAGGCTCTGCCTTGTCCATCCCGATGACGGAATTGTAGTCTCCGCACATGCCCGCATCCGACATATGTGCCGTGCCGCCGGGCAGAATCTGAGCGTCCGCCGTGGCCACATGGGTATGCGTCCCGACAACGAGAGACGCCTTGCCGTCGCACCAGTGCCCCATCGCCATCTTTTCCGACGTCGCTTCGCAATGCACGTCGATGATCGAGGCCTGCACCAGCCCGCCGGGGGGATGCGATTTCAAGACCTGTTCGATGGCCGAAAACGGATCGTCATAGGGACGCGACATGAAAACCTGTCCCAGCACCTGCGCCACCAGCACCTTCCGGCCATTGGTCGCTTCGAAAACCCGGTAGCCTTTTCCGGGGGCAGAGCGGGCAAAATTGATCGGGCGGACGATACGGTTTTCCTGCTCGATAAAGGTCAGCATGTCCTTCTGGTCGAAGGCATGATCGCCAAGGGTCAGGCAATCCACACCGGCCGCCAGCAGCGCCTTGGCGTGATCGGCCGACAGGCCCGCGCCATTGGTTGCGTTTTCGCCGTTCACCACGACGAAATCCAGTTTCCACGCAGCGCGCAGTTTCGGCAGGGTCTCGATCACCGCGCTCCGGCCCGAGCGTCCGACGATATCACCAAGAAATAGTAGCTTCATACCAACTGGGTATGCGGCAGGGACGAAAAGGGCAAGGGGACGGTTGAGAGACCGGCGGTGGTGCCAGACGGGCGTTCGACCTGCGGCGCAAACTTGCCACAGGCGTGGAAAAGTCAGAATGGTGCAAGGGGGCTCTGCCCCCGGCGCGTTCCGCGCCGCCCCCGAGGGTATTTGTCGACCAGAAGAAGATCAGGGCGTGGCGCCGCACGCCTGCGACACGGCGACATGGGCGTAGGGTGGGTTTTCAACCCACCGGTCCTACAGTGGCCAGAAAACGAGGATTGCCGGGATCGATACGGCCACCACGAGGATTTCCAACGGCAGGCCCATGCGCCAGTAGTCCCCAAACCGATATCCGCCAGGGCCAAGGATCAGCGTGTTGTTCTTATGCCCGATCGGGGTCAGGAACGCCGAGGAGGCCGCAACAGCCACCGCCATCAGGAACGGATCTGGCGACACGCCAAGCCCGTTCGCCATCTGGATACCGATTGGCGCGGCGACAATGGCCGTGGCAGTGTTGTTCAGCACGTCGGACAGGGACATGGTCACCACCATCAGCGCCGTCAGGATCGCCCATGCCGGCCAGCCTTCGGTCAGCCAGATCAGCGACTCGGCAATCAGGGTGGTGCCGCCAGAGGATTCCAGTGCCTGACCAAGGGGGATCATCGACCCCAGCAGGACCACAACTGGCCATTCCACATGATCGTAAAGTTCCTGCAGCGGCATGACGCGGATCAGCACATAGGCGATCACAACAAGGCCAAGCGCAATGGCCAGATCGACGATCCCGAGGCTTGCCAGCAGCACCGCGCCGCCGAACAGACCGATGGCGGCCCAGGTCTTTCTATCCTGCGTCACGGCCAGCCCCCGGTCGGCGAGGATCAGGCTGTCCAGCCACTCTGCGACATCAGCGCCCGTATCTTTCTGCACCAACAGCAGAAGAATATCGCCCGGCTGTACCACGGTCTTGCGCACTTGGCTGGTGATGCGGCGACCGTTACGCGAAATGCCCATCAGCACGGCGCGCTGACGCCATGACAGGCCAATGCCCTGCGCGGATTTGCCGTTCAGGCGGCTTTCAGGCTTCACCACCAATTCGATGATATCCAGGCCGTCGCTGTCGGCTTGCAGCAATTCTTCGCGTCGTTCGTCAGAAAACGCCAAGCTGAGGGTCGATCGGAATTCATCCAAGGCCTCCGGCGAGGCCTCTAATACCAGCGCGTCGCCCGGTTGGATGACGTTGTTGCGGGCGTTGCCATAAAGACGTTTGCCGTTGCGGATCAGGCCGATGATGGCGACATCCGCCTTCTCTGCCGTCTCATGCAGTTCGCCAACGCGGCGGCCGATCTGCTTGTTGCCCTCGGGCACGGTCAGTTCGGCGACATAAGGCGCAAGGTCCTTGCCGGGCACCGCCGCATCCTCGCGCGTCGGGATCAGCCGCCAACCGATCAGCGCGACAAAGGCCAGCCCCGCCAGCGCCGCGATCCCCCCGACAGGGGCGAAATCGAACATCTGGAAGCTTTCGCCCAGACTGTCGCGGCGGATCGTGGCGATGATGATGTTGGGGGGCGTGCCGATCAGCGTGGCCATGCCGCCAAGGATCGTGGCAAAAGACAGGGGCATCAACGACAATCCCGGCACGCGGCCAGCCTTGCGCGCGGTCTGAATGTCGACCGGCATCAGAAGAGCCAAAGCCGCGACATTGTTCATGAAGGCCGATAGCACGCCGCCTATGCCGCCCATGATCGCGATATGGGTGCCCAGCCGACGCGAGCTGTCCACCAGCGTCCGCGTGATCAGATAGACCGCGCCCGAGCGGACAAGCCCGGCCGAAACGATCAGCACCAGCGCGACGATCAGGGTCGCCTCGTGACCGAACCCCGTGAAGGCGTCTTCGGGTTCAACCGCACCGAGGACGACGGCTGTCATCAGCGCGCCAAAAGCCACGATGTCATAACGCCAGCGCCCCCACAAAAGCAGGGCAAACACGCCGCCGAAGATGGTGAATAATATTATCTGCTCGATCGTCATGAGCGGAGGATAGTCTTGCCGCGCCAAAGGTCACGCGGAATCGCGCGGCAAGCCTACGGCTTAGCAGTTGAAGCCAATCCAATAGTCTTCGGCAAGCGTGTGCTTTTTGAACCCATAGGGCTGGTCATCGATTTCGAACTCGGCATCGCTGCCGCCCCAGCCTTGTATATTGCCGCCCTCCGTGGCTTTGATGCGCGCGAAGGTGTAGATGATCGAATTCCACGTAAGCGGCAGACCAGTGGCCAGTTTGCGGCCTTCAATCTTGCGCCATGCGAATGTCTTCCACTCCCCATCAAGGGTCTTGTAGCGGATCGACAAATAGACCGGCCCTTTGCCTTCGCAGGCATTGTAGATGCGAGGCTTGATCTTCGCGTCATCCCCGTAGCTGTCCGCACAGGTGATGGCCCGCGTCTGCGTTTCAGCGGTGATGCTGACCTCTCGGAACGGCAGGGGGATCGGCGCGCGGCGGTTTGGGATATATACGTCGCGGTAGGTATCGCCGAACCAATCGCGATGCCGGTCGAATGCAACGTATGAGAAGCTGTCTTCGCGGGTTTTCACCGCTTCGATCGTTTCGCCGGGCTAGATCGTCTTCAGCCGTGATGTTGCATCGATATTGAAAGGCGTGATGAAATTTGCGCTGAACTTGATGGGCAAAGAGCATTCGTTGCGGAAATAGACCGTCTTGACCGATTGGGCCGCGGCGGGAGCTGAAAAAGTCGCCAGCAGTAAGATGGCCGCAAGGATTTTTCGGGCAGATATCAATGTCATAGGTCTTTAGCTTTCCGGTCTCATTTTTCCCAGCGAAAATCTCAGGCCGCCGGAGGTCAACCGCCTGAGGGCATGTTTTGCTATGATGCCCTGCAAAGTTACCCTTGCGTGATCAACAACCGCGCAGCTTCGATGACGTTGTCGACCGCGACAGCGGCCAGAACCATGCCCATGACCCGGCTGACAATCGCCGCCCCGCTTAACCGAATGACCTTCAGGATCGGCGCGGCCAGCAGCATCAGTAACAATGCGACCCCGAGCACCGCCAACATGACCAAGGCTGTGACCGCCTGTTCGGGGATCGAAAAGCGGTTGTTGTCGGTCAACAAAACGATGGCCAGCATCGCGCCGGGCGACGCAATCGATGGCACTGCCAAAGGGAAGATGGCGGGCATACCGTCGCCCCGTTCCTGCACCGCGCCGGACCCGTTCATCGGCTGACCAAAGATCATGGTGAAAGCGAAGGCAAAAAGGATCAGGCCGCCTGCGATCTGAAACGCGGGCAAAGAGATGCCGAGCGCGTCGATCAGAAACTGGCCGAGCACAAGGAAAAACCCTAGCACGAGAGCCGCCACGCCTGCCGCCTGAAAGGCGGTGCGACGCAGCCTGTTTGGCGCCATACCTGCGGTGACAGCGACAAAAACCGGGATGGTGCCAATCGGGTCGATGACGACCCACAGGATCACGAATTGTTCGAAGATGGACATGAGGATCCGAGAAGGCAGAAGGGAACGGGGGATGGGCGGCAGGTCTTATCGCACCCGATACAGGGTCCGCACACTGACGTCCAATGCCTATCCGCTTGCCTGATCCCTGCGCCTTGACTTATAGAGGCGCGGATCAATTCAGCCGTTACTCAAGAGGTCCTCATGGCCGGCCACTCAAAATGGGCGAACATCCAGCACCGCAAGGGGCGTCAGGACGCCGCGCGGTCGAAACTGTTTTCAAAGTTGTCGAAGGAAATCACCGTCGCCGCGAAGATGGGCGACCCTGATCCCGAGAAGAACCCCCGCCTGCGCCTGGCGGTGAAAGAAGCCAAGTCTCAGTCCGTGCCGAAGGACGTGATCGACCGCGCGATCAAGAAATCGCAGGCGGGCGACGGCGAGGATTACGAAGAAATCCGCTATGAGGGCTACGGCCCGAATGGCGTCGCCGTCATCGTCGAGGCGATGACCGACAACCGCAACCGGACTGCGTCGACCGTGCGGTCGACCTTTTCCAAGAACGGCGGCAACCTTGGCGAAACCGGTTCTGTCGGCTTCATGTTCGATCGCAAAGGCGAGGTGACCTACCCGGTCGAGGCCGGCGATGCGGATACGATCATGATGGCCGCGATCGAAGCCGGGGCCGAGGACGTCGAAAGCACCGAGGACGGCCATTACATCTATTGCGCCGATACCGACCTGAACGAAGTGTCCACCGCACTCGAAGCCGAGTTGGGGGAATCCGAATCCACCAAGCTGATCTGGAAGCCGACCACCACGACCGAGATGGATCTGGAAGGCATGCAGAAGCTGATGAAGCTGATCGAGGCGCTGGAAGATGACGACGACATCCAGCGCGTCACGGCGAATTTCGAAGCCTCTGACGAGGTGATGGAGCAGCTTTAATCGGCGGTCTTCATTGGTGAAGTTGAAAAGGGGGCTGTCTGCCCCCTTTTGTCCCTTCGGGCCAATTCACCGCCGAGGAATATTTATCTGACCAAAGAAGCCTTCAGATGGGATCAGCCGTGCAGTTCCGCGTGGAAAAAGTCGGTCAGGGCTTTCCACGATCTGGCGTCGGCCTTGGCAGAATAGCCTGACCCTTTGGAGGGCGTGGCGTCGGGGTTGGTGAACGCATGGCCGGTGCCCCCGAAGGCGAGCATCTGCCAATCGTCGCAATAGTCCGTCAATTCCTGTGCAAGCGCGACCTTCGCGTCCGGCGGGCAAAGGCCATCGTCCCAACCGTCGCAGACCAGCAGGTTGGCTTTCATCTTTTGGATCGGGAAGGACGGCGCGTCATAGACGCCGTGCAGGATAACGCCAGCCGCGAAATCTGCACCGACGCGCGCCAGATCAAGGATCGATTTGCCCCCGAAGCAATAGCCCATCGCACCAAGCTTTTGTCCCTGCGTCTGCGGCAGGCCCCGCAATTCGGTCAGCGCGGCGACCAATCGGCTGGCCAGCAGCGGACGGTCGGATTGCAGGGTTGCCATCAGGGCCGCGGCCTCTTCGCGGTCTTTGGCCAAAGTCCCGTTGGCGTAATAATCGACGCCCAAGGCGACATAGCCCTGCGCGGCCAGCCGATCACAGGTGGCGCGTTCCTTATCCGACAGTCCCGCAAAAGCCGGAGAGACGAGCACGCCGGGAAAGGGGCCATGGCCGTCGGGCAGGGCAAGGTATCCGATGCAGGTCGTGCCATCGGCGTCATAATGGTGATCTTTGCCCTTGGTCATCTTGTCTCTCCCGTGAATTGAGGCGACCTTGGCCGCCAAGTCGGCAGGCGTCAACATCCGCCAGTGCAGCGGGATCAAGGGCAGAGGGCCATCATGCAGGACGGATTCTTCGTCGCTTTCGTCGCGGCCTTCGGGCTGGGGTTGTCGCTGATTCTGGCCATCGGGGCGCAGAACGCCTTTGTGTTGCGGCAGGGGCTGCGGCGCGAACATGTGTTCGCCGTGGTCCTGACCTGCGCGCTGTCGGACGCGATCCTGATCGTTGCGGGCGTGGCGGGGTTTTCCGAATTGTCGGGCCGCTTGCCATGGCTTGGCCCGGCGATGCGCTATGGCGGGGCGGCATTTTTGATTGCTTATGGCGCGCTGGCGCTGCGTAACGCCTGGCGCGGCGGACAGGCCCTGACACGCGAGGGCGGAGAGGGGCGGGGCCTGGCCAAAACCATCGCTATCTGCCTTGCGCTGACTTGGGGCAATCCGCATGTCTACCTGGACACTCTGGCGCTAATGGGCGCTGTTTCATCCGGTTATTCCGACAAGCTGGGGTTCGCGATGGGCGGGGCGATCGCGTCTTTGACGTTCTTCTTCGCGCTGGGCTACGGCGCGCGACTTCTGGCGCCGATTTTTGCACGTCCCGTGGCGTGGCGGTGGTTGGACCTGATCATCGGTCTGGTTATGTGGATGATTGCTGCAAGCCTGCTTTGGTAACGTTTCCACTTGTCGTCGGTCGCGGGACGTGGCAACCAGAATACATGTTACCAGCAGCTAATTCCCGCCCGGTCGAGGGCATCCTCTGGACCTTTGGCGCGGGCGTTCTTTTCGTCGGGGTGAACGTGCTGGTAAAGTACCTCGGACCCGTCGTGCCTGCGGCTGAAATGGCGTTCTTGCGCTATGCCCTTGGCCTGATCCTGCTGGTCCCGGCCATCCGTCAGATCATGCGACTGCGATTGTCACGCCGCCAGTGGTGGCTGTTCGGACTGCGCGGCGCGCTGCATTCCATTGGCGTGTCCCTATGGTTCTTCGCCATGGCAACGATCCCCTTGGCCGATGTGACTGCAATGAATTACCTGTCGCCCATCTACGTGACCATCGGGGCTGCAATTTTCATGGGGGAAAAGCTGGCCGCGCGGCGGATCATCGCCGTGGTCGTCGCCTTGCTGGGTGCGCTGGTGATCCTACGCCCGGGCTTTCGGGAAATCGGCCCCGGTCATATCGCCATGCTTGTGGCGGCGGTTGTCTTTGCCGGGTCGTATCTGCTGGCCAAGCAATTGACCGACGAAACTGATCCGGTCGCCGTGGTGACCATGCTGTCGTTGCTGGTCACGGTGGGTCTGATCCCGCTGGCCGCGCCTGTCTGGGTGACGCCCACGTGGTTTCAGGTCGCGATCCTTTTCGCCACCGCGATTTTCGCGACCGTCGGACATTACCTGATGACGCTTGGGTTCCGCGCCGCGCCTATCACCGTGACCCAGCCGGTCACCTTCCTGCAATTGGTCTGGGCCGTGGCACTAGGAGCGATCCTGTTCCATGAACCGGTCGATCCCTACGTTGTGCTGGGTGGGTTGATGATCATCGGTGCGATCAGTTTTATCACGTGGCGCGAAGCCGTGGCCAAGCGCAAGCAGATCACACCGCCGTTCCCGACGCAGAAAATGCACTGATGCACAAAGCGGGGGTGGCGCTGGCCGTCTGCGCGCCCTAGCTATCGGGCATGAGCGATGATCTTTCCCCCGACCTGTCCTTGGACGCCCGCAAAGGCCTGCCAGAGCATCTGCGCGTGCTGGCCGATCTGTACCCCCGGACCGAATGGCGCGGGCACGGCAACTTCAACGAACTTACCGCGTTCTGGCTGGAACGGCACGGCATGTTCCGGCAGCTGAACGATCTGTTGGTCGAGGGCACGGAAAAGCGGCTGGATGGCGCGAACCCGCGCTATGGCCGCGAGTTGCAGCATTACACCTCGATGTATCTGAACCAGCTGCATGGTCATCACCAGATCGAAGACCACCATTATTTCCCGCAGTTCATCCCGCTGGACAAACGGCTTGAGCAGGGGTTCGAGATCCTCGATCGCGATCATCACGCGCTGGACGGACATATCCATGCCTTGGCCGACAGCACCAACGCCGTGCTGCATAAGATCGCGGCAGGTGAGGATGATGAGGCCGAGGCGCGCGCCCTGCTGGAGGCGCAGAAAGCCTTTCGCAAGTTTCTGCACCGCCATCTTGAAGACGAAGAAGACCTCGTCGTTCCGGTCATCTTGGAATACGGCGCGGCGTTGGAGTGATCCTGCCGCGCCGCTAAGACTACGCGCTCATCGCGGTGGCATCACGCTGCGTCGCGTATTGCATGCCCGGTCGCGCCCCACAGCGCTGCACCCAGTCGGTCAGATTGGGATAGCCCTCGGTCAGCCCGTCGAACCAGAAGAAGGGCGAAGAACATAAGATATCCGCGGCCGAAAATGTATCGCCCAGCAGCCATGGCCTCTTTTGCAGCGCCGCCTCTAGCGTTGCCATCATCGTGTCCACATCCCGGACGCTTTCCGCGATCGCGCCCGCGTCGAGGCCCGAGAATTTGACGATCAGCACCGTCTCGATCACGCCCTGATAATAGGCCAGCCAAGACAGATAGGCCCCGCGCCCCGGCTGGCCGGGCAGGGGTGCCAAGCCCGCATCGGGATATTTGTCCGTCAAATAGGCAAAGATCGCCGCCCTTTCGCGCAGGTGTTCGTCACCATCTACAAGATAAGGCACCTTCTTTTCGGGATGCGGGTTCTGTGGGTCCGGTCCGCCAATGCCATTGGGGCGGGCGATGGTGACATCCTGAATTGTGATCTCATCGACTCCCAACTCGTGAACCAAGGCAACCGCCCCGGTCGAGCGGGTCATCGGGGCGTGATATAGAATGGGCATAAGCCGTCCTTTCGTTTGTGTCCCGGGCAGACTAGCCTGACTCTACTGACAGTTTACGGCAGGATGTTGCATGGCCCGGACCGATCGATTGATGCGCCTGATGGACGTGCTGCGCCGCTTGCCGGCGCCCGTGACAGCAACCCGTCTGGCCGAGGAAACGGGCGTGTCGCCCCGCCAATTGTACAGGGACATCGCAACCCTGCGCGCAGGCGGGGCGCTGATCGACGGTGCGCCGGGTGTGGGCTACACTCTGACCGAAGATCCTGCGCTGCCGCCGCAAAGCTTTGACCGGCTAGAGATCGAGGCGCTGATGCTGGCCATGACCGCCTTGGAAACCATTGCCGATGGTGATTTGACCCGCGCCGGGCGCACCGCCATGGCCCGCATCATCGCCACACTGCCCGACCGACAGGCGCGTCAGGCGATGCATACGGCCCTGCACGCATGGCGACCGCAAAAGGATCGCCCCGAGGTTCGCATCGATATGGAAGTGGTGCGCAACGCCTGTTGGGACGAACACAGCCTGCATATCCGGTACCGCGACCTGTCCGATCAGGTCACGACCCGCGAAATCTGGCCTCTGGCCATTTCTTACGCCGAACATTCGCTGATGTTGCTGGCCCATTGCCGCCTGCGGATGGATTTCCGCGTCTTCAATCTGACGCGGATCGAGTCGCTGGAGCCCGGAGACACATGTTTTCGTCCGCATCGGGTATCGCTGATCCGCGACTATCAGGCGACGTGGACAGGCTAACGCCTAGATCCCTTCGCTCATCCTAGCTTTGCGGGACGACGACAGCTTCATCCCCGGCGAGGTCAGCTTGTCCGACGGCCCGGCCCATGCATAGGCCAGCAGGCAGGGCGTCAGGTCGGCGGTTGTGATGCGGTGTTCGTGATCCGGGCGGTTTAGGATCAGCGACCCCGGCGCATAGACCGCCGCATCATTTTCAGACCACGACCCGGCGACCGAGATATAGCTTTCCTCGATCTCTTTATGGCTATGCTGCGGATATGTCGTGCGCGGCGCAAACAGCACAAACCCAAGGATCAACTGATCCGATACGATAGGCCCGCGCGGCCCCAAGACTTCGCAATAGGCATATTTCTGCGCCAGCGCCCTCGGGATCTTCTCGTAGCCATATTCCCATGTCAGCTGTCCGGCCACGCGGGCCAAAGCCTGCGACAAGCCCAGCATCACGCCACGCTGGCCGATATCCAACGCGCGCCCGAAATGGGCGACCACGGGTTTGGTGTCAGGCTGACGGGGATGGACCTCGGGGTTGTCGGCAAAGGTCCGGCTTAGCAGGTCGCGCACCCGTTTGCGGTGCGACCGGATCGCCTTGGACCCGCCGTCTGATCCGTCGCGATAGACCAGATCGAATTCGCGCAGCAAATATCCCCAATCGGGGCAGTCGCGCAGCCGCAGAGTAGTATCCATCCCATGCCCTTCTCTTGGTCCAAAATACCTTGGGAGGAGCAGGCGGAGCCCCTCGGGGCTCCGCTGGCGGAGGGCGAAGCCCTCAAAACCATAATCGCGCGCGCGGCGGTCGCGCAATTGGATTACGCGTCGATTGAAGACCCGATTGTGGCCCAGACCAGGCCGCCGTCCACGGCAATCGTCTGACCAACGACGTAGTTGCCAGACCGCGCCGCCAGATAGATCGCCGCAGCGCTGATATCTTCGCCATTCCCAATGCGTTTCAGCGGAATGCGCTTGGCCACTTCATCCCCGTGATCGCGCGCGGCGCGGTTCATGTCGGATGCGAAGGCCCCCGGCGCGATGCAGTTCACCAGAATGTTGTCTTCCAGCACCTTCGCGGCGACGCGACGCGTCAGATAGATCAGCCCGGATTTCGATGCGTGATAGGCGTAGGTCTCCCACGGGTTCAGTCGCAGGCCATCAATGGACGCGATATTGATTACCTTGGACGGCTCTTCCGCCGTCGCGTTCTTCTTCAGCATGTCGTGCATTTTCTGCGTCAGGAAGAACGGGGATTTAAGGTTCAAATCCATCGTCTTGTCCCAGCCGGATTCGGAGAATTGAAGGTATTCTTCCCCCCAGGCGGCTCCTGCGTTGTTGATCAGGATGTCGACGTGATCTTCGTGCTGTTTCAGGTCTGCGATAAAGGCGTCGATCCCGTCCAGCGTGGACAGATCGTGGGGCAGGGGAATACACTTGGGCCCCAGCTCCTCGGCCGTGTCGACACAGGCCTGCGCCTTACGCGCAGTGATGTAGACCTTGGCGCAACCGGCCTGAATGAAGGCCTTGGCGAAATGTTTGCCGATGCCGCGCGATCCGCCCGTGACCACGGCGATCTTCCCCTCAAGGGAAAAGAGCGTGCTGATATCCATGATGTTCCTCCCGTTATGCGGAAGCATATTCCGCACGTAGCCCGCGCAGGGTCAAGGCGAAATCCTTGGGCGCAACGATAGCTGCCTTAAAACGCCTGCGCCGCCGCGACGGCCCGTTTCCACGCGGCGTATTTCTGATCGCGCAGGGCCGGGTCCATCTGCGGCTCGAATGTGCGTTCCTTGGCCCATGCGGATGCAAATTCTTCGGGTCCGGGCATGATCCCAGCCTGCCAGCCCGCCAGCCACGCGACGCCTTTTGCTGTCGTTTCCAGCACTTCGGGCCGGTCCACGGGCGCCCCCAGAATATCCGCCAAAAACTGCATCGCCCAGTCGGACGCCGTCATGCCCCCGTCAACACGCAATACCGTCTGGGCCCCTTCGGCCCCCCAGTCGTCGCGCATCGCGTCCAGCAGGTCGCGGGTCTGAAATCCGACCGACTCCAAGGCCGCGCGCGCCAGTTCCGCAGGCCCTGTGCCACGTGTCAGCCCAAAGATCGCGCCGCGGCAGTCGGCGTTCCAATAGGGCGCGCCGAGGCCGGTGAAGGCGGGCACCATGACCACGCCCTGCGCCTCATCCGCCCGATCGGCCAGCGCCTGAGTTTCTCCGGCCTCGCGGATCATTTTCAAACCGTCACGCAGCCATTGCACGACTGCACCCGCGACAAAGATAGACCCTTCCAGCGCATAGGTCGTCTTGCCATCGAACTGATAGGCAATTGTCCCCAGCATCCGGTTGCGGCTGGCGACCAGCCGGTCACCGGTGTTCATCAGCGCGAAACATCCCGTGCCATAGGTCGATTTCATCATACCCGGCGACAGGCAGGCCTGCCCGATTGTCGCCGCCTGCTGATCCCCGGCCACGCCTAGGATGGGGATTTCACGTCCAAACAGATCCGCGCGCGTCATCCCGAAATCTGCATTGCAGTCGCGCACCTCTGGCAGCATCTGCATCGGTACGTCGAACAGATCGCACAGCTCTTGCGACCATGCGCCCTTGGTAATGTCATACAGCATCGTGCGCGCGGCGTTCGTGGCATCGGTTGCATGGACGCGTCCGCCCGTCAGCTTCCAGATCAGGTAACAATCGACCGTGCCGAACAGCAGATCACCCGCCTTCGCCGCATCGCGCGCGCCATCATGCTGGTCCAGCAGCCATTTGACCTTGGTGGCCGAGAAATAGGGATCCAGCAAAAGGCCGGTCTGCGCGGTCACCGTCGGCTCGTGCCCCTGATCTTTCAGCGTGTGACAGATGTCCGAGGTCCGCCGATCCTGCCAGACGATCGCATTGCCCAAGGGCTTGCCTGTGGACCGGTCCCAGATCAGCGTGGTTTCCCGCTGGTTGGTGATCCCGATCCCAGCAATATCTTCAACCCCGATCCCGGCACGTTCCAACACGGCACGCGATGTGCTGGCGACGCTGCCCCAGATATCCAGCGGATCGTGTTCGACCCAGCCCGAGCGGGGGTAATGCTGCGCGAACTCTTCCTGCGCGCTGGCCACGGGTGACAGCTTGTCGTCGAACAGGATCGCCCGGCTGGAAGTGGTGCCCTGATCGATGGCAAGAATATAGCGCATGGTGGTCCTCCCTCCGGCGCAGGAAAGGCAGAGCGGAAGGCAATGTCAATGTGGGCGCCGCACGCAAATGGTGGCCCAATTTGATCCGAGTCAAAGCGCAACCCGCGGCGAATCTATTGACTGGTCCCAGCAACAGGAGGGACCCGCGATGTCTAACACACCCCACGAACTACACGAAGAATTCCCCGAACACGCCGAAGCGATCAGCGTGCTGAAACAGGTCGACAATCACTTTGCCCGCATGGCGGACAAGTATCACGACCTGAACCGCCGCATTCACCGCGCCGAAACGAATGTCGAGCCGATGGAAGACCTTGCGATGATTGAACTGCGCAAGGAACGCGGAGCGCTGAAGGATCAGCTGTATAGCCTATTGAAGACGTCTCAGCCGACCTCGTAAGGCAGGGTCGCCCGTTCATTTACGTCAATGGTCAGCCGCCGCTCTAGCGGCGGCACGGACCGCTGATGGCAATGCTCACGTTCGCAGATCCGGCACGAGATCCCGATGGGTTCAAACGTGTCGGGCCGCGACAAGTCCAGATCGTCGGCATAGACGATGTCGGCGGCGTGGTTGACCTCGCACCCAAGCGCGATCGCAAACCGCCGATCCGGCGCGCCCCATGACCCGCCGGGTTTGCTGACATCCCGGGCGATGGAAATATAACGCACCCCGTCCGGCGTTTCCGCCAACTGGCGCAGGAACCGCCCCGGCGTTTCAAACGCACGATGCACGTTCCACAAGGGGCAGGCCCCGCCAAACCGGGCGAACTGCAACCGCGTCGCGGAATGGCGTTTGGTAATCGTGCCGGCCTGATCCACCCGAACAAAGAAGAACGGGATGCCCTTGGCCCCCGGTCGCTGCAGCGTCGACAGGCGGTGCGCGACCTGTTCGATCGACGCGCCGAACCGCAGGGCCAAAACTTCGACGTCGTGCCGCACTTCGTGCGCGGCCTGCAGAAACGGGCCGTAGGGCATCATGGCTGCCCCGGCAAAGTAATTGGCCAGCCCGATCTTGGCGATGGCGCGGGCGGCATCGGATTGGAATCGCGCCAGATCCAGTGTCGCCTCCAGCAGCTGGTCCTGCCGCAGCAGCGCGACCTGCAACAACAGTTGGAACGTCTGGGTTTCCGCCGCCGCGCGCCGCGACAGGGTCAGCAGGCGCGCATCGGGGTCGTAGCGGCGTAGGATGGCGGTATCGGCGAATTCCACCCGGATGCCCTGATTGCCAAGGGCCGACACAGCGCGCACACGAATGTTCTTTTCGCCCGCATCGGGGGCCGCGAATTTTTCCGCCGCACGGTCCACGGCGTCGATGTAGTTGTCGCAGTAATGGAAGAAATCCCGCACCTCGTCCCAAGGTGACGGCAGAGTGCGCGCGTCTTCACGGCCCAAGGCTTCATCCAGCGACGCCAGCCGTTCATGCGTCTGACGGTAGGCGCGGTGCAGATGCAGGAAGGCGCGGGCCAGCGCGGGGGCGTTCGATGCAGTCAGGCGCAGATCGGCCAGCGGCGGGGCCACGTCTGCCAGGATCGGGTCGGCCATCGCTTCACGCATGTCAGACACCAGCCGTTCGCTGTCGCCCGTGCTCAGCTCGGTCACGTCAAAGCCGAATTCCTGCGCAAGGCTCAGCACCACCGTGGTCGACACCGGGCGGTTGTTGTTCTCCATCTGGTTTAAGTAGGGCAGGGACACGCCCAGCTTGGAGGCGAAGTCCTTTTGCGTCAGGCCAAGACGCTGCCGCGTTTCACGCAGTTTCGCGCCGGCATAGAGTTTCTTGGTGGCCATCACGCGCCTCGGCTTTGCAAGTTTTCAATACCTCACGGGTAACTTTGCAAAGCCTCTGGCGCAAGATTTTACTGACGCAGCTGACGTTCCCGCAGCATCACCAGAAGGATGGCGATCAATCCGGCGATGGTCGTACCCAGCATCACGCCGATCAGGGGCAGTTCATTGCTGTCTTGCGTCAGCACCAAGCCGCCCACCGCCGACAGGGCCGCGCCGCCAAGGATTTGGATCGACCCACCCAGCCCGGCTGCGGTGCCTGCAATATGCGGGCGTACGGACAGCATGCCCGAAGTACCCGACGGAATCGTCAGACCGTTGCCAAGGCCGACCAGGGTCATAAAGCCGAAGAACACGTAAGGTCCGCTGATGCCGTTGGCGGTCAGAAGGAACGACAGGCTTAGCCCGGACACTGTGATCAGGCTGCCGACCAGCACCATCCGGTTCACGCCGATCCGGGTGGCGTAAAGGCCGGTCAGCCAGTTGCCCATGAAATACCCGATCGCAGGCGCGCCGGTGAAATACCCGAACTGTGCTGGCGTCATCTCAAAAACGTTGCTGGCGACGAAAGGCGCGCCGCCCAGAAAGGCGAAGAACGCGCCAGAGGAAAGGGCGGTCGCCATGCAATAGCCCCAGAAGCGGGGCGATTTGAACAGTTCGGGGTATTCGCCGAACTGCCGCGCGATGGACATCTGGCTGGGCGTTCCGGTTTCGCCCAGGTCCAGCCACACGACGATGAAAACGACCAGACCAAAGCCGAACAGAACCCAGAAGGTCGATTGCCAGCCGAAGGTTTGGTCCAGCACCCCACCGATGGCCGGGGCGACCATCGGCACCACGGACATGCCCATGACGACGTATCCAAGCATCGACGCCGCCCGGTCCGCGGTGTGCATGTCGCGCACCACGGCGCGGGACAGCACCATCGCCACCGCTGATGTGGCCTGGAGCGATCTGAACAACAGGAAGGCCACGATGTCGGTCGAATAGATGCAGCCAAGCGTCGCGACGCAAAAGACGCCCATGCCCCACAGGATCACAGGCCGCCGCCCGTATTTGTCAGCTAGAGGTCCGACAAACAGTTGCAGGATGCCATTGGTCGCCAGAAAGACCGCGACCGACAACTGGACGTAGCGATAGGGCGCCTCGAAGTAGGCGGCCATGCTGGGCAGCGACGGCAGGAAGATGTTCATCGCAAGCGCCGTCATCGACGACAGCAAAATCAGCGTCGACAGATGCGGCGGACTGTCGTGTCGCAGGTAGCGGGGGGCTTGATCTATCATGGCCATCGAAATGCGTTACGCGGGCGTGAAGTCAAAGTCCATGCTCGCGTCATGTATTTCACGCAATAATGTCGTTGCGTCAATTTAGTTAGCTGATTTGCAATTAGCTGCGGCATTGCTGCCAACAATTTGCAAATTTGCCAAATCGGGCTTTGGTCCGATCGGCAATGGCCCTATGGTCCGCTCAGATTGGACGGGGCCATTGCGGCCCGTCAAGAGGAGACAGCCCCATGAAGGATATCCTGCAAGAGCTTCAGGACCGCCGCGACGCCGCCCGTATGGGGGGTGGCCAGAAACGGATCGACGCACAGCACGCCAAGGGCAAATTGACCGCCCGCGAACGGATCGAGCTGTTGCTGGATGCCGACAGCTTTGAAGAGTTCGACATGTTCGTTGCGCACCGCTGCACCGACTTCGGCATGGAAGAGCAGCGCCCTTACGGTGATGGCGTGGTCACCGGCTGGGGCACGATCAACGGCCGCATGGTCTATGTCTTCTCGCAGGATTTCACGGTCTTCGGCGGGTCGCTGTCGGAAACCCACGCCCAGAAGATCTGCAAGATCATGGATATGGCGATCCAGAACGGCGCGCCGGTCATCGGTCTGAACGACTCGGGCGGTGCGCGTATTCAGGAAGGCGTCGCGTCGCTGGCGGGTTACGCCGACGTGTTCCAGCGCAACATCATGGCCTCGGGCGTGGTGCCGCAAATCTCCGTCATCATGGGCCCCTGTGCCGGTGGTGCGGTGTACTCGCCCGCGATGACCGACTTCATCTTCATGGTGAAGGACTCCAGCTACATGTTCGTGACCGGCCCCGACGTGGTGAAAACCGTGACGAACGAGGTCGTGACCGCCGAAGAACTGGGCGGCGCATCGACCCACACGAAGAAATCGTCCGTCGCGGATGGCGCGTTTGAAAACGATGTCGAAGCGCTCGCCGAAGTTCGCCGCCTTGTCGACTTCCTGCCGCTGAACAACCGTGAAAAGCCGCCCGTCCGCCCGTTCTTTGACGAACCCGGCCGGATCGAGACGTCGCTGGACACGCTGATCCCCGACAACGCCAACACGCCCTACGACATGAAGGAGCTGATCCTGAAAATCGCGGACGAAGGCGATTTCTACGAGATTCAGGAAGATTACGCCAAAAACATCATCACCGGGTTCGTCCGTCTGGAAGGGCAGACCGTGGGTGTCGTCGCGAACCAGCCGATGGTTCTGGCGGGCTGTCTGGACATTGATTCCAGCCGCAAGGCTGCGCGTTTCGTCCGCTTCTGTGACGCGTTTGAAATTCCGATCCTGACGCTGGTCGACGTGCCCGGCTTCCTGCCCGGTACCGGTCAGGAATACGGCGGCGTGATCAAGCACGGCGCGAAGCTGCTGTTCGCCTATGGCGAAGCAACGGTGCCCAAAGTCACCGTGATCACTCGTAAGGCCTATGGTGGTGCCTATGACGTGATGGCGTCGAAACACCTGCGCGGTGACTTCAACTATGCTTGGCCCACCGCGGAAATCGCCGTGATGGGCGCCAAGGGCGCGGTTGAGATCCTTTATCGTTCTGAACTGGGCGATAAAGACAAGATCGCTGAGCGGACGCAGAACTATGAGGACCGCTTCGCAAACCCCTTCGTGGCTGCGGAGAAGGGCTTTATCGACGAGGTGATCCAGCCCCGGTCGACCCGCAAGCGGGTGGCGCGGGCCTTTGCATCCCTGCGCAACAAGAAGCTGCAGAACCCGTGGAAAAAGCACGACAATATTCCGCTGTAACGGATCAGGCGTACCCTCATGGCTCGTAATTCCTGGCATATGCTGCGTGAAAACGGCGCGGTCGTGCTGACGCGGCAGGTGCCGCCTCAGTTCGATCTGTCGGCCGAGGCGCGGATCAACGTCAGTGGCGGTCTGTCACTGTCTGCGCTGGCGCAGCAGGTGCGTCAGGACACGTGGCGCGCCCTGCGGGCCGTGCGGGGCTTCGCGCCTGCGGTCCGTGTCGAGAGGGATGCCGATACGGTCACGATCACCTCGGGTGGGCGTGTGCCGCGGACGGGAAATATGGCGTGGATCGAACGCAAGGTGCAGGACGTTCTGGACGATCCCGCAAATCGCCGCCGCTGGCTGGCGCATGCAGGACGGCGGTCATGATCGGTGCACGGAATATAGTCGTGGCAATGGGGGCGCTCTGCGCCGCCACGACCGCGGTCTGGGGGCAGGAGGAGCCCCCGGCCGTGCCCTCTGGTTTGGCGTTGTCTTTGTTCGAGGTGCTGGAGGAGACCCAGCCCAACGGATCACTATGGCTGCGCCTGCGGTTCGTCGCGCCTGAATTGGCGGCAACCCCGCGCGAGGCGATCCAGACCGACTTTGACGTGCTGTGCAGCGATTACGCCCTGACCTATCAGCCGTCGGCGCAAACGCCTGCGGAACAGGCGGTCATCTCGATCTCGTCCGAACCGATCGCATTTGGCACCGCGGCCCCCGATGTGCCGCAGTATTTCGAGGCCTATCGTCTGGAAGATGGCGCCTGTATCTGGGAGGCATTCTGATGCCCCTACAATATCTAGCGCCATCGGCACCTTGCCGCCGTCAGGCTGCGTCTTTCCCGTCACAGCGGTCCCGCCCCGAAAGCTGCCAGTATAAAAACGGTAAATTTTGGGTTAAGGTGACTCAAGGCGGTTCCCAAGACCTGCCCTTAAACAGCCGGCGGGCCCCGAAATCCTTTGGGGTGCGCTCGGCCTGCGTAAATAACAGGAGACTTAGATGTCCAAGAGCATCAAACTTACCTTCGCATTTGGCCTCGTCGCTTTCGCAGCAGCCTGTGCTCAGCCCGAGCCGGAATACGTTGAAGTGCAGCCTGCACCCATCTCGTCCGAGCCGGTCTACACCGGTAAGTACAAGTAATACCTCTCGGGGTTGGGCCTTCGGGCCCGCCCCGACCCACATGCTTCACGGCGCAACTCAAGAGGTGCGGCCATGATGAAGCATCGCGGTTTCCCCGGCCGTCTTCGGGGCACTGATTTCCAATTCACCATCCGCCGCGCCAATCCCAAGGGCGCCACGCCGCTGATCCGGCGCGAACGCTATGCCGACCGCAGGGCGCCTGACCGCCGTGCCGACGAAGGGTTTCTGGCAGCGCTTTGGGATCATTTCGGCGATCAGCCGTTCGAGAGGGGCAATCTGGACGCGGGCCGCCTGTCGTGGCTGTTCGGTCGCGAAGTCGTCGCGGTTGAAGACCCCTTTGACCCCGAAAGCTACGACGCGCTGCTACAGATCGATGAAGACGTCGCGCGCCAGAACTTCCCCCAAGTCTTCGAAGGGGGTGTCGAATGGTAAGCGCAACGGCACAACCATCGCGGATGATGGGCAAATTTCTGCCCGCGTGCGCCATGCATGGGCAAAATCCGGCCCAAAAAATCCTGTTTGGCAAAATGACCTTTGACGGCCGTAATTTCGCAGGCAGCATCACCCGTGTTGCCAGACGGACTTATACCCGTCGGGTGATGGGTCACTACCGTTACCCTTCCCTAAATGGGCGGTCTGATGTCCCCAAGGTCAGACCGCCCGCCCTTTTTCCCAAAATGGCGCAGGCCCTTGAGACTCGGCGATTTTTCGCCTGCATCCGAAAATCCTTGGAACAATCCGTGCGCCCGGATGTTAATGTCGCAACACGCATTACAACAGGAGATACGGAACGATGCGCAGAGCAAAGATTATCGCCGTGGCATTCGCTGGCTTTGCAGGCCTTGCAGCTTGTGGTGACACGGTTGGCGAACAGGCACTCGTGGGTGGTGCCGCTGGCATCGGTACCGCAGCAGTCACCAATGGCAACGTCGGCACGGGCGCAGTCATCGGCGCAGCAGCCAACGTCGCGTACTGTCAGTCGAACCCCGGCGCCTGCCGGAGCGTCAACTGATCTGACGAATTCCACCCGTCGGGCATTGCCCGCGGGTCACACAACTTTTGAACCCCGTAGCAGCCATTCTGCCGCGGGGTTTTTGCATGCAAACGCGCCCCGGCATACGCGGGCCAAAGACCGAGGGAAGGACTGAAATGTTCGACAAGATCCTGATCGCCAACCGGGGCGAAATCGCCTGCCGTGTGATCAAAAGCGCGCGCAAGATGGGCATCAAGACGGTGGCCATCTATTCTGACGCCGACAAGAACGCGTTGCATGTGTCCATGGCGGACGAAGCGGTGCACATCGGCCCGCCGCCCGCGAACCAGTCCTACATCGTGATCGACAAGGTCATGGAAGCGATCAAATCCTCGGGCGCGCATGCCGTGCACCCGGGCTATGGCTTCCTGTCGGAAAACGCCAAATTCGCCGAAGCGCTGGAGGCAGCCGGTGTTGCCTTCGTCGGTCCCCCGGTCGGTGCGATCGAGAAGATGGGCGACAAGATCACCTCGAAGAAGATCGCGCAGGACGCTGGCGTATCGACCGTTCCCGGTTACATGGGCTTGATCGAAGACGCGGACGAAGCCGTCAAGATTTCCAAGGAAATCGGCTATCCCGTGATGATCAAAGCCTCCGCCGGTGGTGGTGGTAAAGGTATGCGGATCGCTTGGAACGACGAAGAAGCCCGCGAAGGTTTCCAGTCGTCCAAGAACGAAGCGGCCAACAGCTTTGGCGACGACCGTATCTTCATCGAAAAGTTCGTGACCCAGCCGCGCCACATCGAAATTCAGGTGCTTTGTGACAGTCATGGCAACGGCATCTATCTGGGCGAACGCGAATGTTCGATCCAGCGCCGCAACCAGAAGGTCGTCGAAGAAGCGCCCAGCCCCTTCCTGGATGAAGCCACCCGTAAGGCGATGGGCGAACAGGCCGTCGCGCTGGCACAGGCCGTGGGCTATGCCAGCGCCGGGACGGTCGAATTCATCGTCGATGGCGACAAAAACTTCTACTTCCTTGAGATGAACACCCGTCTTCAGGTGGAACACCCGGTGACCGAACTGATCACTGGCGTCGATCTGGTCGAACAGATGATCCGCGTCGCCAATGGCGAAAAGCTGACCATCACGCAGGATGATGTGACCCTGACCGGTTGGGCCATCGAAAACCGTCTGTACGCCGAAGACCCGTACCGCAACTTTCTGCCGTCGATCGGTCGCCTGACCCGTTACCGCCCCCCGGCGGAAACCGCCGCCTACCAGCCCGGCACCAAGCCCGGTGATGCAGGCGACGTGGTCGTGCGGAACGACACCGGCGTCTACGAGGGCGGCGAGATCTCGATGTACTACGACCCGATGATCGCCAAACTCTGTACTTGGGCCCCGACCCGCGAAGCCGCGATCGAGGCGATGCGCGTCGCGCTCGACAGCTTTGAGGTCGAAGGCATCGGTCACAACCTGCCGTTCCTTGCGGCCGTGATGGACCATCCTAAGTTCGTCAGCGGTGACATGACCACCGCATTCATCGCCGAAGAATACCCCGACGGCTTCGACGGCGTCGAACTGGGCGATGACGACCTGCGCCGCGTCGCGGCCGCCGCCGCCGCCATGAACCGTGTCGCTGAAATCCGTCGCACCCGCGTGTCGGGCCGGATGGACAACCACGAACGCCACGTGGGCGAAGATTGGGTTGTGACCCTACAGGGCCGCGATTTCGACTGCACCATCGACGCCTATCAGGGCGGATCGACGGTCACCTTCTCGGACGGCACGGCAGTGAAGGTCGAAGGTCAGTGGACCCCCGGCGATCAATTGGCCGATATGACGGTCGACGGTGCGCCGTTGGTTCTGAAGGTTGGCAAGATCTCGGGCGGGTTCCGCATCCGCAGCCGTGGTGCCGACATGAAAGTTCACGTGCGCAGCCCGCGCCACGCCGAACTGGCCCGCCTGATGCCCGAGAAAGAGGCGCCCGATACCTCCAAGATGCTGCTGTGCCCGATGCCCGGTCTGGTCGTAAAGATCGACGTGGAAGAAGGGCAGGAAGTGCAGGAAGGTCAGGCGCTGTGCACGATCGAGGCGATGAAGATGGAAAACATCCTGCGTGCCGAGAAGAAGGCCATCGTGTCCAAGATCAACGCAGGCCCTGGCGACAGCCTGGCCGTCGACGAAGTGATCATGGAGTTCGAGTGATCCATGCCGGCCTGCGCCACATCGTCAGATCATCTCCTCGCACGGCACAGGCCGTGCGGGGAGGATCAGGCTGTGGCGCGTGCCGATCAGTTCGGCGCGGTTCCCGGCGACAGGTTGCCCTGCTGGTCGCGGATTTCCTGTTGCCGCAGTTCCGTCTTGTCGATGGAACGTGAGATTTCGCGTACATCCCATGGGAAGGGTTTTCGCAGCTTGATCTGCCCGTCCTTGCCCACCAGCACCAGCATGAAGCCACGGGGCCGGAAGGTTTCGCGCAGCGGGCTGGGATCGTCTGGTTCGGTGTCCAGAAATACGACCACGTCGCGGTCCAGCATTGGTCCCGGCACTTCGCGCAGTGCTTCGACCTGGCGGCGGAAATTGGGATCGTTGGGGCTGTCCGCAAAGACGATCAGCACGCGTTTTTCCCATTTCAGCGCGGTCAGCGTGTCGGGGCGTTCATTGGGGAACAGCCCGTCCGTGGCCTGCGCCGCGGGTTCTGTCTGCTGGGTTTCGGGCGTCGTCCCTGCCGCAGCATCCACCGCGGCCACATCCTGCGCGGCTAATGGGCCGCAGGCCAGAACAATAAGACTTGCCAATAGTTTGCGCATGGATCGGGAACCCTCCGTTCCTACCGATATAGGCACGAACGCGCCGTTCGTCATCTTTTCCCGCCCGAATAAAACACTTGTGACCTTACGCCGCGATTGGCTGGTCACACGCCAACAGCCTGCCAGATGCGCCAATGCCGCATCCCGAGCCGCATGAAAGGACCCCTGACATGACTTCGAAAAAAGACGCCTGGACCGAACTTGCCAGCAAGGAAATGAAAGGTCGCTCTCCGGATGAGCTGAACTGGGACACGCTGGAAGGCATCACGGTCAAGCCGCTTTATACCGAAGAAGACACCGAAGGGCTGGACCACATGGGATCGCTGCCCGGTATGGCGCCTTTCACCCGCGGCCCCAAAGCGACGATGTATGCAGGCCGTCCCTGGACGATCCGTCAGTACGCCGGTTTCTCGACTGCCGAAGAATCCAACGCCTTCTATCGCCGCAACCTGGCCGCTGGTCAGCAGGGCGTGTCGGTCGCTTTCGATCTGGCCACACACCGTGGATACGACAGTGACCACCCCCGTGTGGTCGGTGACGTCGGTAAGGCCGGTGTGGCCATCGATAGTGTCGAGGATATGAAGATCCTGTTTGACGGCATTCCGCTGGATCAGGTCTCGGTCTCCATGACGATGAACGGTGCGGTGATCCCAATCCTCGCCAGCTTTATCGTGACGGGCGAAGAGCAGGGGCACGACAAATCGCTGCTGTCGGGGACGATTCAGAACGACATCCTGAAGGAATTCATGGTGCGGAACACCTATATCTATCCGCCCCAGCCTTCGATGAAGATCATTTCCGACATCATCGAATACACCTCGAACGAGATGCCCAAGTTCAACTCGATCTCGATCTCCGGCTACCACATGCAAGAAGCCGGCGCGAACCTTGTGCAGGAGTTGGCCTACACGCTGGCAGACGGTCGGGAATACGTGAAAGCGGCGATCGAGGCGGGCATGGACGTCGATAAATTCGCGGGCCGCCTGTCGTTCTTCTTTGCCATCGGCATGAATTTCTTCATGGAGATCGCCAAGCTGCGCGCCGCGCGGACCCTGTGGCACCGCGTGATGACCGAGTTCGGGGCGAAAAACGAACGCTCCAAGATGCTGCGGACCCACTGCCAGACCTCGGGCGTGTCGCTTCAAGAGCAGGACCCCTATAACAACGTGATCCGCACGGCCTATGAAGCGATGAGCGCGGTTCTGGGCGGCACCCAGTCGCTGCACACCAACGCGCTGGACGAAGCGATTGCCCTGCCGACCGACTTCTCTGCGCGGATCGCGCGGAACACCCAGCTGATCCTGCAGGAAGAAACGCAGGTGACCAAGGTCGTCGATCCGCTGGCGGGCTCTTACTACATCGAAAGCCTGACGGATGAGCTGATCAACAAAGCTTGGGAGCTGATGCAGGAAGTCGAAGAGATGGGCGGTATGACCAAGGCTGTTGCGTCCGGCATGCCCAAGCTGCGGATCGAAGAATCCGCCGCCCGTCGTCAGGCCATGATCGACCGCGGCGAAGAAGTCATCGTTGGCGTCAACAAGTACCGCAAGGACAAGGAAGACCCGATCGACATTCTGGACGTGGACAACGTCAAGGTCCGCGAATCTCAGGTCGCCCGGCTTGAGAAGATCCGCGCCGAGCGGGATGAAGACGCCTGCACCAAGGCATTGGACGAACTGACCCGTCGCGCGAAAGAGGGCGGCAATCTTCTGGAAGCAGCGGTCGAAGCCGCACGCGCACGCGCCACCGTGGGGGAAATCAGCATGGCTATGGAAAAGGAATTCGGCCGCCACCGCGCCGAAGTGAAAACCCTGGCGGGCGTCTACGGCGCAGCCTACGAGGGCGACGAAGGCTTTGCCGCCATTCAGAAAGACATCGAAGCCTTTGCCGAGGAAGAAGGTCGCCGCCCGCGCCTGCTGGTCGTCAAAATGGGCCAGGACGGCCACGATCGCGGCGCCAAGGTCATCGCCACCGCCTTTGCCGACATCGGGTTCGACGTGGATGTTGGCCCGCTGTTCCAGACGCCGGATGAGGCCGCGCAGGACGCCATCGACAACGACGTGCACGTCGTCGGGATCTCGTCTCAGGCCGCAGGTCACAAGACGCTGGCGCCGCAGCTGATCGAGGCGCTGAAGGAAAAGGACGCGGGCGATATCATCGTGATCTGTGGCGGCGTGATCCCGCAGCAGGATTACGATTTCCTGAAAAAGGCGGGCGTGAAGGCGATCTTTGGGCCGGGGACCAATATCCCGTCGGCGGCGCAGGATATCCTGAAGCTGATCCGCGAAGCCCGCAGTTAAGCGGCGGGTCAGGCCGGGCAGGGGGCTGTCTGCCCCCTCTTGGCCTTTGGCCAATTCACCCCCGAAGGGTATTTATCGACCAGAAGAAGCAGGGGCGCGGCATTGGCTGCGCCTCTTGCCTTTTGCGGACGGGTGCAGAATGTGAAGCTCTAACCGGAGAGCCCCCATGACCACCATCCGCCCAGCCACGCCCCAAGACGCCGCCGCCATCCAAGCGATCTGGCTGCCAATCATCCGCGACACCACCGTCACCTTTTCGTCGCTGGAACGGAGCGTCGAGGATATCGCCGCCTTTATTGCAGACCGACAGGAACGCGGGCGCGAGGTTTTCGTGGCAGAGCAGGGAGGGACGGTCGCGGGGTTCGCCACCTACGACCAGTTTCGCGGCGGCAACGGGTATGTCCATGCGATGGAGCATTCGATCGTGTTGGGCCCCGACGCCCGGGGGCAGGGGATGGGGCGTGCGCTGATGCAGTCGGTGTGTGATCACGCGGCAGCGGCAGGGGCGCATACGATGATGGCAGGCATCAGCGGCGAAAATCCAAGCGCCATGGCTTTCCACGCAGCGATCGGGTTCACCCAGGTCGGACGGATCCCAGAGTCTGGCCGAAAGTTCGGTCGCTGGATTGATTTGGTTCTGATGCAGAAAATCCTCTGACATTGCCGCAGTGCCGCGATAAACTGATCCTATGTCCGTCTGGAGCCGCATATCCGAAGCCGTGTCCGCCCTGCGCCGGGGCGAGGGCCTGTCAGAGGTCTTTGACCGACTGCGCGCGCCGCCCGAACGGTCGGTCGCGTTCACCATCGCGGTGATCGCGCTTGGCGCCAAGATGGCCAAGGCCGATGGGCAAGTCACACGCGACGAGGTGACAGCCTTTCGAGAGGTGTTCCAGATCGCCGAAAAGGACGCGGGCGAGGCGGCGAAGGTCTTTAACCTCGCGCGTCAGGATGTGGCGGGATACGACCTCTATGCCCGCCGGATTGCTGAAATGTTCGGACCAAAGTCCGAGGTGCTATGCGATCTGATGGAAGGCCTGTTCCACATCGCGATGGCCGACGGCGGCTATCACCCGTCAGAGGATGCGTTCCTGAACGACGTCGCCCATATCTTCGGTATGGAGGAGGCGCGGTTCCGCAACCTGCGCGCCCGCTTTGTACCGGATGCAGAGCCGGACCCCTACGCCGTTCTGGGCCTGACGCCTGATGCGGACATGGACGAGGCGCGCGCCGCATGGCGCAGGGCGGTGAAAGAATGCCACCCCGACCGGCTGGCGGCACGCGGCCTGCCGGAAGAGGCGCAGGGCATGGCGGAAAAACGTCTGATAGCCATTAACCGTGCCTGGGAAGAAATTAGTGCCAAGAAGCCAAGCGGCGCGATCGCGCTGTGATGCCTTCGGGCTGGTGCGATAGGGCTGCGTGAAACCCAATGCGGATCGTCAGCTACAATATCGAGTGGTTTGACGCCCTGTTTGACGATGCGGGCAACCTGCTGACCGACGGCGCGTGGTCGGCGCGGCGTGATGTGACGCGGGATCAGCAGGCAACGGCCATCGCAACGATCCTGCATGCGATCGACGCCGATGCTGTGATGGTGATCGAAGCCCCCGACACCAACAGCCGCCGCAACACGGTGCGCGCTTTGCAGACCTTTGCCGAGGAGGCGGGGTTGCGCACGCGGCAGGCGATCATCGGGTTTCCCAACCAGACCCAGCAGGAAATCGCCCTGTTGTACGACCCGGACGTGATCACGGCCGAGCATAAGCCCATGGGCCTTCCCGACGCGCCACATGCGCCGCGCTTTGATACACGGTTCCGCATCGATCTGGATGTGGACGCCACGCAGGACGAGGTCCAGTTTTCGAAACCGCCGTTGGAACTGGCGGTCACGACCGCCTCTGGCACGGTCTTGCGGATGATCGGTGTCCACCTGAAGTCCAAGGCCCCGCATGGCGCAAGCTCGCGCGATGAGGTGATGCGTCTGTCGATTGCCAATCGCCGCAAACAGCTGGCGCAGGCGATCTGGCTGCGGCAACGCGTGATGCAGCACCTGACAGACGGGGAAAGCCTGATCCTGATGGGCGATCTGAACGATGGTCCGGGACTGGACGAATACGAAGACCTTTTTGGCCGATCTTCGGTCGAAATCGTCGCCGGAGAGCCGCCCCACCACCTGTTCGATCCCCACGCCAGAGAGGCGCTGTCGGCGAAACTGGCGGCGGCACCAACGTCGGCCCGGTTCTACATCGCGCCGGAAAAGCGGTACCTGCAGGCGCTCTTAGACTACATCATGATTTCGCCTGACCTGATGACACGCAGCCCCCGCTGGCGCATCTGGCATCCCTTCGACGATCCCGATTGCTGGGCGCAGCCAGAGCTTCGTGATGCGCTGATCACGGCCTCGGACCACTTTCCCGTGGTGCTGGATATCGACCTGTGATCTTCCTATCGGCGCGGCACACCCTATATCATGGCCATGAAACGCATCGCCCTGATCCTTGCCCTGACACTTCCCGCGCCTGCCCTTGCGCAGGATGAAGGACCGTCGCTGATGGAGCGGGGGATCCGCATGTTCTTTGAAGGGCTCGCGCAAGAGATGGAGCCCGCCATGCAGGAGCTGCGGTCACTGGTTGATGAGGCCGGTCCCGCCATGGAGTCGTTCCTGCGGGAAATGGGGCCCGCGCTGAAGGACGTCTTCGAAGAAGTGAAGGATTTCTCGGTCTACGAGCCGCCAGAGGTTCTGCCCAACGGCGATATCATCATGCGCCGGAAAGAACCGCTGGACCCGACCGAGCCAGAGACCAGCGAAGAGCTTGCACCCGGCGAAGAGATCGAGCTGTAGCCTTTACCCGACCATCTTCAGGTCAACGGTCGCGTTCAGCGAACTGGCCAAGGACTTCAGGCGCGACATGGCGACCTCTCCCAACAGGGGCCAGGCGGCTTGGGTCAGGCGCAGTTCCAGAACTTTTTTCTTGGGGTACCAGCGGAATTCGCCTGGGATGGAATCCTGTTCCAGCCAGAGCATCGCGCCGAACCGCATGGCTTTGCCAACGATTTCGGCCTGTAGCTTTTCTTCGTCAGTCAGATAGTCGTACAGGTTCTCAAAGGACGTGCCTTCGCGCTTGTTGCGATAGCGGTGCAGCAAGGCCAGCCCAAGGAATATCCGTTCCTTATGCTTCAACCCGCCAAGGTTCGCGCGGGTGGCGTTGTCGAAGCAGACCTCGGCCCGATAGTCGGGGTGCGCCCGCCACGTCACGTCGTGCAGCAGGCAGGCGGCTTTGATGATGCGTACCCGTTCAGGCTTGGCCGATTTGAAGATCGGCTTGATGAAATTGTACAGCGTGCGCCCGAAACCGGGCAGGCGGGCGTCCTTGGCTTCGGCAAAGCGGCAGGCTTCGATCAGGGGATCGCGGTCGCGCAGCGCCTGAGGCATCTGCTGGTATAGCATGCCTTCGCGGATCCCATAGCTCGACACCGCGATGTCGCGCGGACGGAAACTTCCAACGATGGCGCTAAGAACTTCGGAGGCGAAGGGCACCAGCTCCATCCGTGCGGATGAGATACCGCAACGGCCGCGCAATTCGTCCAGATCGCTTTCACGGATATATTCGGCGGTCGCGCGGATGGACTTGGTCGACATGCGGTATTCGTGCAACACGTGCAGCGGATAATTCTGCCGGTCCATATCGATCCGGGCGATGGCGCGCCATGACCCGCCCACAAGGAACAGGCGGTCCCGCTGATCGCCCATCTGCTCCAGCAAACCTCCGACGACCTCTTTGATATAGGCTTTGCGCCCTTTGCGCCCGCCCTTGATTTCACGTAGCTTCAGCGGCCCGAGGGCCGAGGTCACACGCCGCCCGACCTGACCGCCCTTGATCTCGGCCAGCTCCATCGACGAACCGCCGATATCGCAGACCAGACCGTAGCTGCCGGGCCACCCCAGCAAGACACCTTGCGCTGAGAGGCGGGCCTCTTCGGCGCCGGGGATCACATTGATCTTAAGGCCCGTTTCCCGGAACACTTCGTCCACGAAGGCCTGTCCATCTTCGGCGTCGCGCACGGCAGCGGTGGCGACGGCGGTCAGGGGTGTTGCCTCCATCCCATGCGCCAACAGTTGGAACCGTTTGATCGCCGCCAAGGCACGTGCGCGGCCTTCCGGGTTCAGGTGCCCGGTTTCCGACAGGCCAGCCCCCAAGGCGCACATGATCTTTTCGTTATAGAAATAGGCAGGGCTGCGGGCCGCGCCGTCAAACACCACCATCCGGACCGAGTTCGATCCGACATCCACCACGCCCACGCGGTTCAGATGACGGACAGATGGGTCTGCGAACAACGGGCGCTGAAAAGGCCCCCAATCGTTCACGTCTCCGACGTCGGAGTTTGGTTCCATGATCCACGGCCTGCAACTGCTAGTCCCCCTCTTATTTGCAGCCACGTCGCCCGCCGTCAACCAACAGCACTCAAGCCCCGCAATTGCACCTAAGAAACAACGCCGCGGGCCGAATGTGCTGAGATATCAAAGCGATCAACGATCCGGCGCACACGCGGGGCGCGCCAGATCGTTGCCTGATCGCCACCTGATTGGCGTAGGAAAAATGCGAATATGACTGCATCTAGCGCTTTTTGCCTCGGTCGGTTCTGCTAGTTTGCCCGCCATGACAAAGCAAAGAATCGACAGCCGCGCGATCGGCCTGGAAGTTGGAAACGAAATCGCGAAATGGCTGACCGGTGCGGAAAACCTGCACTATGGGCTGTGGGACGAGTTAGAGGTCAACGCTGGCAACCTTGGCCGCGCGCAATCGGCCTATACGGACAAGCTGTTCGGTTACCTGCCCGAGGGCCAGCTAAGCATTCTCGACATCGGTGGCGGCGCCGGGGAAACCGCGCGCAAACTGCTGGCACTGGGGCATCAAGTACAGATTGTCGTGCCGTCTGCCTATTTGGCTGACCGCTGCCGCGCCAATGCGCCGGGTGCCACGGTGCACCTGTCGACGTTTGAGGAATTCGAGACGCAGGAGACATTTGACCTGTGCCTGTTTTCCGAAAGCTTTCAGTATATCCCCATGGACACTGCGCTGCTCAAGGCACTGGGCATGACCAAGCCCGGCGGGCATGTCCTGATCGCGGATTGCTTCCGGTCGGACGGGATGGTCGTGGCGGACGATATCCGCCCTGCGGGTGGCGGACATAACTTCACGGCGTTTCAGGCTTACGTCGAAACCCTACCGGTCGAGCGTGTGGCCTTCGAAGAGATCACCACCTCTGTCGCGCCTTCCATCGATCTGGAACAGTCGTTTTTCCATGTCTTCGGCAATGCCATAGGGCGCATCGACGACGAACTGTCGACCAAGCGCCCCAAGACCCGTGGCGGCCTGATGATGTTGCTGCGCACTTTCATGGGCAAACGAAAGATGCACCGGCTGAACGAACGTCTGCGTGCCTCGCACCGGACGAGCGAGAATTTCATCCGGGACAACCACTACGTCATCACGAAGCTGAAGAAATCCGCCTGAGCCCCAGGCGCTTAGTCGGCGTCGTGGGTCAGGACGGGCACATCTTTGGCCCCCGCAGACCCGCGGCCCGATAGCGACGGGTTTTCCATGAAGAACCGATGGCAGTTAAAGGCGAATTCGCCTTCTTCGATCTGCGCGCGGTCGAAATGACCATCGGGCTTCATCACCCAGCTTTGCGCCTGATCGGCAAGGTTCGCCGCCATGATCTGGCTGACGATCTGCGCCTTGACCGTGGGGTTCGTGATCTCGACCAGCGTTTCGACCCGGCGGCTTAGGTTGCGGCCCATCCAGTCGGCAGACGACATGAAGACGCGCGCCTTTTTCGACGGCAGACCATGGCCATTGCCGAAACAGACGATCCGGCTGTGCTCCAGATAGCGGCCAACGATCGATTTCACCCGGATGTTTTCCGACAGGCCCTTCACGCCGGGCCGGATGCCGCAGATGCCGCGAATGACCAGATCGATCTTCACACCCGCTTGCGACGCCTTGTAAAGCCCGTCGATGATCTCGGGATCGATCAGGGAATTCATCTTGGCCCAGATTTGTGCCGGACGGCCTGCGCGGGCGTGCTCTGCCTCGGCCTCGAACTGCTCTAGCAGGAAATCCTTCATCCAGTGGGGCGAGATTTTCAGATTCTCAAGGCTTTCCGGCAGGGCATAGCCCGAAAGATAGTTGAACACCTTCGTCGCATCGCGCCCCAGCGACGGGTCACAGGTGAAAAAGCTGAGGTCGGTGTAAATCTTGGCCGTGATCGGGTGGTAGTTGCCGGTTCCATAATGCGTGTAGGTGACCAGCTGATCCCCTTCGCGCCGCACTACGGTGCTGATCTTGGCGTGGGTTTTCCAGTCGACGAAACCATAAACCACATGCGCGCCCGACCGTTCCAGCCGGCGCGACTGACGGATGTTCGCCGCCTCATCGAACCGGGCTTTCAACTCCACCAGTGCCGTCACGGATTTTCCGTCTTCGGCCGCGTCACACAAGGCGGCGACGATGGGGCTGTCCTTAGAGGTCCGATAAAGCGTCTGTTTGATCGCCACCACGTCCGGATCATGCGCCGCCTGTTCCAGAAAGCGCACGACCATGTCGAAGGTTTCATACGGGTGGTGCAGCAGCATGTCCTTCTGCCGGATCGCTGCGAACATGTCGCCGTCATGGTCCTGCACTCGTTCGGGCACGCGCGGCGAAAAGGACGGCCACAGCAGGTCGGGGCGGTCGTCGATCACCAGTTCCTTAAGATCGGAAATCCCGATCAGCCCTTCGACTTCGACAACCTCGTCGCCGGTGACATGCAGCTCTCTCATGATGACCGACCGCAGCAGGGCGGGCGCATTGGCCGAGATTTTCATCCGCACCACTTCGCCACGGCGGCGACGCTTCAGCGCGGTTTCAAATTCGCGCACAAGGTCTTCGGCCTCTTCTTCGACTTCAAGGTCGCTGTCGCGCAACACGCGGAAAGAGCATGATCCTTTCAGCCGATAGCCGGGGAAAAGCCGGTCGATGTTCAGCAGCAGCAGGTCTTCCAACGGCAGGAACCGCACGGTGCCATCGGGGCTGGGCAGGCGCAGGAACCGGTCGATCTGTTGTGGGATCGGCAGGAGCGCCATCAGGCTATGCTTGTCGCGCTTCCGCTCCAGCGTCAGGGCCAGCGAAAAGCCCATGTTCGGGATGAACGGGAAGGGATGCGCGGGGTCGACGGCCAGCGGGGACAGGACCGGAAAGACCTTATGCAGGAAGACGTCCGCCAGATAGGCGATGTCATCCTCGCTCAGTTCGTCCCGCTGCAGCACGATCAGGCCTTCGTCGCGCATGTCTTTTTGCAGCTGGTCAAGGATCGCCTGCTGACGGCCCATCAGTTTGCGCGCGTCTTCATCGATCAGGCTTAGCTGTTCCGAAGGTGTCAACCCATCAGCGGCGGCACCGGTATGCCCTTCGCGTGTCAATTCGCGCAGGCCTGCGACGCGCACGGTGTAGAATTCGTCAAGGTTCGTCGCGCTGATCGACAGAAACCGCAGCCGTTCCAGCAGCGGCACCCTTGGGTTTTCCGCCTCTTCCAACACCCGCCAGTTGAACCCGAGCCAGCTAAGTTCCCGGTTCACGAACCGCCCCGGACCGTTCAGGTCAAGATCGGGCAGGTCAACGGGGGCTGGTATGTCGGATTTCAGGAAATCTGCGCGTGTCATCAAAAACCTATCGGGGGGTGTTCACGGCCTTACTGGGCTAGAACTGAAACAGATTTATGACGCATCGGGCGGTAGATTGTCCAGAACCTCACGAGCCATGCGCACGGTGATCGCGCGGCGTTCCAACAGCGACTGGCGATCCAGATCGTCAACGACACGGCGCGCTGTTTCAAAGGATCGATCCATGTGACGCACAAGGTAGCTCAGGACATTGGGCGGCACGTTCAATTGCCGTTCGCCAAAAGATTTCGCCAGCAGGGCGGTCAGCAGACCATCGTCAGGCAGATCCAGCGTGGCCGACTGCGCGCCTTGAATTCGGCTTCGCAGGTCAGGCAGGGTCAGCGCCCAACCCGCCACGCCGGGCGCCCCCGTCATCAGCAGGGGGTGGCCGTTTTCTCGCATCAGGTTGTGAAGGTGGAACAGGCCTTCTTCGGCGCTGCGGTCGCCGATCCGGTCAACGTCTTCCACGACGACGGGACTATGCGCCAACTCTGGCGCGATCTGATCGGTCAGGTCCCGCGCCGCGATCATCCGTGCACCGGCAGCCTGTGCCCAGATATGCGCCAGATGCGTTTTGCCTGAACCCCGCGGCCCGGTCAGCAGCAGCTTGCCTGACGGCCAGTTCTGCCATCCGTCGATCATCGCCAAGGCGACGGCATTGCCGGGCGAGACGACGAAATCGGAACGGCCCAGCCCCGGAAGGCGGGGATGTTGCAAAGGAAGCGGTTCTGTCATGGCTCAGCCTCGTCCGGCGTCCTCATCCAGACCGCGATACAGCCGCGAATCTCGATACCGCGAGATGATGAACCGCATCAGCACGCCAATGGCCGCGGCCACAGGCACGGCGACCAGCATCCCCACGAACCCGAACAGCGACCCGAACACCGATAGCGCAAAGATCAGCCAGACCGGATGCAGACCCACACTGTCTCCTACCAGCTTGGGCGTCAGCACGTTGCCTTCGATCACCTGACCGATGACAAAGATGCCCGCGACCAGACCGATGGACACCCAGTCGCCCCAGAACTGAAACAGCGCTAGCCCGATAGCCAGCGCGCCGCCAACCAGCGCCCCGACGTAGGGAATAAAGGTGATCAGCCCGGCAAAGGCCCCGACCACCAGCCCGAATTGCAGGCCGACCAGCATCAGGGCAACGGCGTAATAGGTACCAAGGATCAGGCAGACGGTGCCCATGCCACGAATGAAGGAAGCCAGCGTCTTGTCGATGTCGCTGGCCAGTTTGCGGATCGTCGGCGCATGGTCGCGCGGCAGCAGGCTGTCGACTTCGCCGACCATGCGGTCCCAATCGTAAAGCAAGTAAAAGGCCACGACCGGCACGATTACGAACAGCATGATCACGTTCAAAAGCGACCCGACCGAGGTCAGCGCCGTTTCCAGCAATTGGCCGCCCTTGGATTGAATCGTTTCGGCCACCGCAGTCAGGGATTGCCGCAGGGTCGAGTCCTCGTTCAGCAGATCAGGGAAGCGCGCGGTCAGGAATGCCTGAAAATCTTGCACAACCTTGGGGATCGTGTCGAACAGCTGGACCGCCTGATTGATCAGCGTCGGGATCACCAGAAGCGCCAGCAGGACGAACACCAATATCCCCACCAGCGTGATTGTCGCGGTCGCGGCGGCCCTGCTAAATCCTGCGCGTTCCAGACGGTCAGCCACAGGATCAAGGAAATAGGCGACCGCACCGCCCAGCACAAAGGGCAAGATCACATCGCCCAGCCACCACAGCATGACCAGAAAGACCGCCGCCGCGATCCCCCAGTATTTCAGCTGATCTCTGACTGGTAATGCCATAGGGCCTCCGTTCGCGGTGAAAATGGCCTTTAGCGCAGGGATGCGCAAGGGCTGGCTGCACCTATGCGACCTATACTTTTCGGTAGTATTTCAGTATCATTAAAGTGACGTGTCGATTCCCTCGGCATCTGGTCAACTGGCCGCGCTCCGGCAAATAGTGGGTTACCCGAAGTCAGAGGCTTAGCCTCGTGGGGCGCGGCTGCTTCCGACCTAAAGTTTACGACCAAAGTCGGAAAGCATCAGATCGTACGGGCTATTCCCCAGTGCCTTTGCGATTGCCTGCGCCTCCATCATCCCCAAGTCATGGTGGCGCAGGCTCAACCTATCCGCCCCAATGACGCGTATTGTTTCTATTTCCAGGACAATCCGCCGACAATCACCTCATTATCTCGAAGGTGCGCGCTAGGAGGTCCCCTCGACGCCGCTTGTTCGGCGCAGCGAAATCGCCTAATCCACACGGGCCAATAACCAAAGGTCCGACCGCATGCGCCTAAGCCGCTATTTCCTGCCCGTTCTCAAGGAAACCCCCGCCGACGCCCAGATCGTCAGCCACCGCTACATGCTGCGCGCGGGCATGATCAAACAGGCCAGCGCCGGGATCTACTCTTGGCTGCCGCTTGGCTACAAAGTGCTGAAGCGGATCGAACAGATCGTGCACGAGGAGCAGCAGAAGGCCGGGCATATCCCGATGCTGATGCCGACGCTGCAGTCGGCAGACCTGTGGCGTGAATCCGGTCGCTACGACGACTACGGTCAGGAAATGCTGCGCATCACCGACCGCCATGATCGCGATATGCTATACGGCCCGACCAACGAAGAGCTGATCACCGACATCTTCCGCAGCTACGTCCGGTCTTACAAAGATCTGCCCCTGACGCTGTACCATATCCAGTGGAAGTTCCGGGACGAGATCCGCCCCCGGTTCGGCGTGATGCGCGGCCGCGAATTCCTGATGAAGGATGGCTATAACTTTGACCTGACCAAGGAAGACGCGCTGCACGCCTACAATCGTCACCTTGTCAGCTATCTGCGGACCTACGAACGCATGGGGCTTCAGGCGATCCCGATGCGCGCCGATGGTGGCCCGATTGGCGGCGACTACACCCACGAATTCCTTGTGCTGGCGGAAACCGGTGAATCCGAGGTTTTCTACGACAGCGAAATCACCGACCTGACCTTTGGCGACCGCGAGGTCGACTTTGACAATGTCGAACAATGTCAGGCCGTGCTGGAGGAATTCACTTCTCGGTACGCCCGCACGGATGAAACCCATGACGAGGCGCTGTTCAACGAAATCCCCGAAGACCGCCGCCGTGTCGCGCGCGGTATCGAGGTGGGCCAGATCTTCTATTTCGGTACCAAGTACTCCGAAGCCATGGGTGCAAACGTCCAGACCGCCGAGGGCACGCAAGTTCCCGTGCACATGGGGTCGCACGGGATCGGTGTCAGCCGTCTGCTGGGCGCGATCATCGAAGCGAGCCATGACGACAAAGGCATTATCTGGCCGGAGGGCGTCACGCCCTTCCATGTCGGCATCGTGAACCTGCGTCAGGGCGATGACGAAACCGATGCGGCATGTGAGGCGCTTTATGCCTCGTTCAAGGCGCTTGGCCTTGATCCGCTTTATGATGACCGGGACGAACGCGCCGGCGGCAAATTCGCGACGATGGACCTGATCGGCCTGCCATGGCGCATTACCGTTGGCCCCCGTGGGTTGAAAAATGGCGTGGTCGAACTGACCTCGCGCCGCACCGGCGAAAGCGAAGAGATGCCGCCGGAAGAGGCGGTCAAACGGATCGCCGCGATCTACGAAGGCGTCTGATCCCATGTGGCGGTTGGTCCTGATCCTGACGGTGGCTGCAACGGTCACGCAGGCTCAGGCCCCCGCCGACCGGGTCGCCGACTTTCGCACCGCGCTAGAGCTTTGGGTGAATGATGCGGGCGTGACCCGCGCAGCACTTGCCCTGCGGTACGACAACGAACCTGTCGAAACCGTGACCATCGGCATGGAGGCGGATCAGCCCGTCGATCTGGCGTCTCTCTCCAAGGCGATCACCGGGGTCTGTATCTCGGCTCTCGTCGATCAGAACCGCATCACCTACGACACAGAGGCGCGGCAGGTGCTGAACCTTCCACAAGCCGCGCGGGTGACGATCGGCGCCTTGCTAAGCCATGCGACGGGTCTGGAAAAAGACCACACTCAAGGGCCTATGCTGGCGTGGAAGGGCGATCCCACACCGCGCTGGCCGCAGATAACCGAGGCCGCGCTGGACCCCGACCGCCTGACCGACGGCACGCCCAAATATCACTACAGCAACGAAAACTACGCCGTTCTTGGATCGGTGATCGAAGCCGTCACAGGTCAACCCTACGACGCTGCCTGCCGGGAACGGGTGCTGGCCCGCGCAGGAGTGAAGGGCGACCCGTCCGACCTGTTTGCGGGCTATCTGCCGTGGGGCGGTTGGGCGATGAGCGTCGGCGACTACGCGCAGTTCGTCGATTACGCTTTCGGGGCAGGGGGCATCCTGACCGACCGCTTGGCGCAGCTGCCCCGCCAGCAGATCGACGGCCCGGTCTACTACGGCATGGGCATGACGCAGCGCGATTTCCGCGATGGCCAGAACGTCTGGCACTTTGGCGCGCTGTGTTTCAACGACGGCCCGAACCTTGGCAGCTATGCCGTGCGTTTCGTCAACGGATGGACGCTGACCGCGTGGTACGACGCCTGCGTGACATGGCCCCAAATGATCGAATTGGACGGCGCCTTGGCGGGGATTGCTTTTGCGGGGGAATGACCGCGCCGGAAATCTCGCCTATAGTTAGGGGATGGGTGGGCAAGCTTCATGATCGCACGGGCGCTGACACTGGCCATCGGGATCACCGGGGCGGCGGGGATGTCGCAATTCCCCGAATATTCGCAGCAATACCTGCAAAGGTTGGCTGGCTCGGTCGAGGAACTGGGACGTATCGTCGAGGATTTCGACCGCTCGGCGAAGGCCGAGGGGCTGACCAGGGACGAAGCGTTGGCGTCTATGACCGGGTCATCCTTTGTGGAACGCCGACGCACCGACATGTCGCGCGCCATCGCCCGTCACGAACGGCTAAGCGCGGATTTGCAGGCGCTGCGGGGGGCCGGGCCTTTCACACGCGCCTACCAAGTCGCAAGGTTCGACGATGCGGACCTGATGCGGGGCACGGCCGAAGATTTCCGTCCCGCGCTGCCCCTGACCTTCGAAGGGGCGGTCTTTGCCGGGGCAGGGCTGGTCATCGGTTTGCTGGTCGCAGGGCTTTTGGGCGACCTTCTCAGGCTGCTGAGCGCACCCTTCCGTCGCCGCCCTGCCTGACCGCCTCCGCCTCGCGTCGCAGCGCGGCGTCCAGCTTGGCCGACAGGGACTGGCGGGCGCGGCGGCTGCGGATCTGACGGGTCTGGCTGTCCTTGGGCAGGAAGCGACGCCGGTCCTGGCCGTGATAGACGCCATAGCTTTGCGATGCGGCGACCAGCAGGTGATCGTAGGTGCCATCGGCCGTGATGGTCACTTTGACGTCTTCTAGGTCCTTTGCGTGCGCATCGATCCCTGCGGCGGCCATGGCCCGGTCGATCAGGTCACCAAGCGCGCCGATGTCCCGCGTCTCGGCGCTTTTCAGCGGACCTTGGTTCGACAGGCTGCGCGCACTGGGGTCTTCTTCGGCATTATCTTCGTCAAACAGGTCTTCGGTCACCACGGCCGTGTGCTGTTCGCCAGCCACTGTGACATCCACGATCACAGCCGACACGTAAATCGGCTCTGCTCCCATGTTGCCCACAAGGATATGAGCCCGGTCGTGGTTGCCCGCGATCCGGTTGATCAGAATGTTCGACCGCTTTTGCCGCCGAAAACTGACGATGAAGATATGCAGGTAGACGACCCAGACAGCCGCCGTCACCAGCTGCACACTGGCGGTGATCAAGGTCGAGTTATTCTGTATCCAGTCCAGCATCAGGCCTCCTGCATCCTTAACACGCGACCCCCGCCGTCGGGTCCATGGCCGAAATGGTTTGTCCCTTGACGTGCGGGGCTGCGCACCGCACATCTGCCCCACCCCAAATGAAGCGGAGCCATCATGGCCACCTCGACCAAGTCCAACGGCCCCAAGCCCTTTGCCCCATTCGAATGGATGATCGCGTGGCGGTATCTGCGGGCGCGGCGGGCCGAAGGTGGCGTCAGCGTCATGACGTGGATCAGCCTGATTGGAATTTCGCTGGCCGTAGCCGCGTTGATCATCACGCTGTCCGTCCGGGCCGGGTTCCGGGCCGAGTTTGTGGATACCATCCTTGGTGCCAACGCCCATGTCA
Source organism: Pseudooceanicola aestuariicola (assembly GCF_045763785.1). Classification (NCBI taxonomy): domain Bacteria; kingdom Pseudomonadati; phylum Pseudomonadota; class Alphaproteobacteria; order Rhodobacterales; family Paracoccaceae; genus Pseudooceanicola; species Pseudooceanicola aestuariicola. Next base: position 412,138 of record NZ_JBJGSF010000001.1, read on the forward strand.
CCATCTACAACGCCGGAGAGGTGAACGACGTGGGGCGGTTGGACCGCACCATCCCGGATTACACCGACATGGCCGCCCGCATCGCCGCCGTCCCGGGCGTCACCCGCGCAGCACCCTTGGTCAAAGGGCAGGTCATGGCCAGCGCGCAGGGCGAAACCACGGGCGTTCAGGTCTTTGGCATCAACGGCGCTGATCTGGCGACGATCCCACGCGTCGCGAACCCCGAGACGTCGCAGGGCGATCTGACCCGGTTCGACGACGGCATCGCGCTTGGTTCTGGCATCGCGCGGTCGCTGAACGTGACGATCGGGGACAGGGTCAAACTGATCTCTCCCGATGGGGTGAAAACGGCCTTTGGCACCTCGCCCCGCGTCAAAACCTACGAAGTCACGTTCATCTTTAGCGCTGGGCGCTACGACATCGACCAGACCCGCGTCTACATGCCCTTTGCCGAGGCGCAGAGCTATTTCAACCGCGAAGGCGTCGCGGATGAAATCGAGGTGATGGTCGAACATCCCGAAGAGGTCGACCAACTGGCCATTCCACTGCTGAACGCGGCAGGCGATCGCGCCCTGATCTGGACGTGGCGTGACAGTGCCGGGTCGTTCCTGCGCGCGCTGGATATCGAAGACAACGTGATGTTCATCATCCTCAGCGTGCTGGTGCTGATCGCGTCGATGAACATCGTTTCTGGCCTGATCATGCTGGTCAAGAACAAGGGCCGCGACATTGGCATTCTGCGGACCATGGGGCTGACCGAAGGGTCGGTCTTGCGGGTCTTTTTCCTGTGCGGTGCATCAACCGGGCTGATCGGGACCGCCATTGGATTGATCCTTGGATGTCTGTTCGCGATCTACATTGACCCGATCTTTGCGCTGGTGGACCGCCTGTCTGGTGGCGGCGTCTGGGATCCGTCAATTCGCGGCATCTATGCCCTGCCGGCCAAGCTGCAATTGGGCGACGTATTGTCGGCCATCGCCTTGTCCTTGGGCCTGTCCTTTATCGTCACGATTTTCCCGGCCCGCCGTGCCGCCCGTATGAACCCGGTAGAGGCGCTGCGTTATGAGTGATCTGTCCTTAGAACTGCGCGGCATCGAAAAGGTCTATAACCAAGGCCAAACCGGCGAAATCCGCGTGTTGCGCGGCGTCGACTTGTCGCTAAGCAAAGGCGAGGCGGTCGCGCTGGTCGCCCCTTCCGGCGCTGGCAAATCCACGCTGCTGCATATCGCGGGCCTGCTGGATCAGCCGGACTCGGGCGAAGTCCTTATCGCGGGTGAGGCGGCGCAGGACCTAAGCGACGCGCGCCGCACGGCGATCCGCCGCGCCGACGTGGGCTTTGTCTATCAGTTCCACCACCTGCTGCCCGAGTTCACGGCAGAAGAGAACATCATCTTGCCGCAGCTGGCCAACGGTACATCGCGCGCCGAAGCGCGGGACCGGGCGAAACACCTGCTGTCCTTGGTTGGGATCGAAGCGCGCGCCAGCCACCGTCCGGCTGCCCTGTCAGGCGGTGAACAGCAGCGCGTCGCTTTTTGCCGCGCGCTGGCGAACCAGCCGCGGATCCTGCTGGCGGATGAACCAACCGGCAACCTTGACCCCGAAACCTCGGACCGGGTTTTTGCCGCGCTGATGGAGTTGGTGCGCCAGACCGGACTGACCGCCCTGATCGCCACCCATAACATGGAATTGGCCGCGCGGATGGACCGTGTCCTGCGCTTGGACGCAGGACAACTGGTCCCGGCTTAGAATGCCAAGCGGAAGTACGGAACGGTAAAGTTGTCGTCCATGCCGGTGCCGCAGTAGCCCATCGTCATGTTCGACGTGCCGGAAATCGTCCCGCCCGCGATGACCGACGCGCCTTCAATCCCGCCCGCATCGGCCGAGAAGCTGACATTGCCCTTGGCGATCACCTGACCGCCGAAGAATTTCAACGCCGCCGGGACTTCCAGTCCGCCGTACGTGATGATCTGCGCCCCGCCGCCATCCGCGCAGGCATCGTCGCGGCCGATCTGCAAATCAGAAGCAGAGTTGATGCTTTTGGCATCCGTCGACTGGGTGATGATCACCGCTTCGTCCAGAATAACCCCTGCGCCAAAACGGATCGCGCAATCCGTGACCACCACGACGCGATGCAACAGGGTCCCCGCCTCGATCTGAAGGGCCTGCCCGCCGCAATTCACGCGGTGCACGCGTTCCGGGATCAGGTCGGCATTCGTCAGCTTTTTCTGGGATACCGTGATCGGCACGGCGCTGGCGATATAATCCGGCAGGAAATCCCCGCTGGCCCAGTACAGGTCTTCGTAAATGCGATCCATCTGGTTCAGGATCCGCAGGCGGTAATACCCGTTGCGCAGGGCCGCTTGCAGACCGGCGTTGGATTCAAAGCCCGAGCGCGGCAGCTCAATCTCGTCGCTGTCGGGCATGGACACCACGGTTCCCGCCTCGAACGTGTTGTTGGAATTGACCGACACATATTGGTTCGAATGGACGCAAAATCCCTTTTCGTAGCCGTTGTTCGACTGGATATCGACGACCTTGTCGCCCACGAACCCTTCGCGCAGGCAATGCGGGTCGAACACCACGAAGACCGCCTGTGCCGTCATGTCCCACATCGGTTTGTTCAGGATGGCGAACAGATGCGCCGCGACCGGGTTGCCGCGTGTTTCGGTCCGGCCCGGACGCACGCGCACCGCGTCTTTTGAGAAATCATCGACCGTAAAGGTCTGGCTGTCGTAATCCCAATGACCGAATTCGATATCCTCAGCCCGCAGAACTGCGCCATAGCTGTCTTCAGGCATCGAATGATTGGCGATCGCGACGGCCTTGACCTTGGCGTCCTCTGCATCGTGCTGTTCACGGTAATACAACGCCGCATGCGCCGCCGCATCCGCCGCGACTTGCAACTGGTTCCGCGCAGACAGAAGGTAGGCGAAATCAACGGCCAGAGCACTGACCGCCAAGACGCCAGCCAGAAAATACATCGACAACAGCGTCATGCTGCCATCCTCGCGGCGCAGGCACCGGACAATCCGCACCGTCATCAATTAATACTCCATGAAGTGCTGGGCCGAGATCGACACCTGCGTGTTCACCATCCCCGCCACGATGTTTGGCATGAACACTTGTGACACCTGATAGGACACGTTCGACGTAACGATGCCATCGTTGATCGATGTCGCCACCACCGCGTCCGGGGCGATGTCAGCCAACCGAGAGGCGATATAGGCCTCGGTTTCCGCGGTCGTCAGCATATAACCCGTCGACAGGACGCGGTTGGCATCCTGAACGATACGGAACGCCTGATTCTTCTCGAACAGGATGAACGAGACGTTGATGATCATCACCAGCACCCAGATGAACACGGGCAGCCAGATAAGGGTTTCGATGGTTGCCGACCCTTCTTCTGAGGTGCGGAACCTGTGCAGCAGTCTTTTCATTTGTCACCTTCTTGGTGGAATCTGCACCCCCATGCAGATTGCCCCTCAAGGTGCTGCTGAATCGCGGCGGGATCGTGACCGAAACTGGGAAGAGTCCGGGCCTTGGCAACATTTTGACAAGGAATTGGACCGAACGGTGGCGGACCGCATTGGGATCAGCGCGAGTCAGTACCTGTAGATCAGAGGTCCAGATCCTCGGCAAACCGCGCGTTTTCCTGAATGAACTGGAATCGAAGCTCGGGCTTTTTGCCCATCAGGCGTTCGACCAGATCGCCGGTTTCGCCCGGGGCATCTTCGTCCACCGTGACGCGGATCAGCTTGCGCGTCTTCACGTCCATCGTGGTTTCCTTCAGGTCCTTTGCGTCCATTTCGCCCAGACCCTTAAAGCGGCTGACCTCGATCTTGCCTTTGCCGCCCAAGCCTTTTTCCAGCCACATGTCCCGCTCTGCCTCGTCCTGCGCATAGATACGATGCGCGCCTTGGGTCAGACGGAACAGGGGCGGGCAGGCCAGATACAGATGGCCTTTGTCGATCAGAGGCCGCATTTGCGTGAAGAAAAACGTCATCAACAGCGACGCGATATGCGCGCCGTCGACGTCTGCGTCGGTCATGATGATGATCTTGTCGTACCGCAGGTCGTTGATGTCGAACTTTGTGCCGATGCCGACGCCCATGGCCTGACACAGGTCGTTAATTTCTTGGTTGGTGCCAATCTTGTTTGATGCAGCGCCCAATACGTTCAGGATTTTACCTTTCAGTGGCAGCAGCGCTTGTGTCTTGCGATCGCGCCCCATCTTGGCAGAGCCACCGGCGCTGTCGCCCTCGACGATGAACAGCTCAGTCCCGTCGCGGTTGGTGGCCGAACAATCGGTCAGCTTTCCGGGCAGGCGCAGTTTCTTGGTCGCGGTCTTCCGCTGTGTTTCTTTTTCCTGACGCCGACGCAGCCGTTCTTCGGACCGCAGCACAAGATAATCAAGGATCGCGCCAGCAGACTTGGTGTCCGCTGCCAGCCAGTTGTCAAAGTGGTCACGCACCGCGTTCTCGACCAGCCGCTGCGCTTCGACCGTGGCCAGACGATCCTTGGTCTGGCCAACGAATTCTGGTTCACGGATGAAACACGACACCAGCGCACAGCCGCCATAGATCAGGTCATCGCGCGTGATCTGCGTGGCCTTACGGTTGTTCACCAGCTCACCATAGGCTTTGATCCCCTTGAGGATCGCAGCCCAGAACCCTGCGACATGGGTCCCGCCCTCGGGCGTCGGCACCGTGTTACAGTAGGACTGGATGAAGCCGTCGCGCACGGGCGTCCAGTTGATCGCCCATTCCACGCGGCCCGGAACGCCAAAGCGACCTTGGAAGTCGACCCGCCCGGCAAAGGGGGCCTCCGCATAGACCATCGCGCCGGTCATCGTTTCCTGAAGATAGTCAGCCAGACCACCGGGGAAATGGAACGTCGCTTCGGTCGGGGTTTCCCCATCATCGATGGCGGATTTCCAGCGGATCTCGACGCCCGAGAACAGATAGGCCTTGGACCGGATGGATTTGAACAGCCGCGCGGGTTTGAATTTGTGCGATCCGAAAATTTCGGCGTCGGGATGGAACGTGGTGGTTGTGCCGCGCCGATTGGGGGCAGCACCGATTTCCTCCAACGGACCAAGAGGGATGCCGCGTGAAAACCGCTGTTCGACAAGCTTGCGGTCCCGCGCGACCTGAACCACCATCGAATCCGACAGCGCGTTCACGACAGATGCACCCACGCCGTGCAGACCGCCCGACGTCTCATACGCCTTACCACCGAACTTACCGCCTGCGTGCAGGGTGCACAGGATCACCTCTAGCGCGGATTTGCCGGGAAACTTGGGGTGCGGGTCAAAGGGCATGCCGCGGCCATTGTCGCGGATCGTGATGGAATAATCGTCATGCAGCTCAACTTCGATCCGGTTGGCATGGCCTGCCACCGCTTCGTCCATCGAGTTGTCGAGCACTTCGGCCACAAGGTGATGCAGTGCGCGTTCGTCGGTGCCGCCGATATACATGCCGGGGCGTTTGCGAACCGGCTCCAGCCCCTCCAGCACCTCGATGGAGGAGGCGTCATAGGTCTCGGGCTTGCTGTCACTCAGAAGGTCACTGGCCATTGGTCTGCTCTTTCGACGGGTTGGACCGTACTATGGCAGGCCTGACGCGGTTGGAAAAGCGCGCAGGTTGTTGAATCGGCCCTTCGACCCGCAAATTCCTACCGCATCTTGCTATTTTTTCGGCGCGGGGGGGTACATCTGCGATTTCACAAGATGTTGAGGCCCCTGCGCCTGTGGATAAGTCGCACGACTGTCAGTGGTGATTCAGGGCGGCGTCGATGGGGCGGAACACGGGCCAGAGATCGCAGAATTCCGTCAGGATCGCGCCGGGCAGGTCGGTGTCGGGCACGGCCATGTCATGAAACAGGACCATGGATTTGCGCCGCAGCAGGTCGCCGTGCGGATGATCCTTGGGGTAGGGCGCTGGCACGCGTTTCAAGGCCGGGTCCCATGTCGTGTCGCCACGGGCCAGCCGGTCCGCGATCCCGCGGGCGATCTGATCGCCCGTCGGTCCGGCGACTGCCTCTCTCCACGCGGTCAGCGCGTCGCCGTCCAGCCCCATGTAGCCCGCCCCGATCCGCAGGCGGTCGGTCTCGATCCCGAAGAACCAGCCCAATGGCGCGACGCCGCCCGTGGGGGAATACCACAGCATGTGAAGGTAATCCTTGTAGGGCGGCTTTCCCTTGGCAAATCTCAGGTCACGATTGATGCGGAACAGCTTGGTCGAAGCTGGGGTGCCAGTGATCGCCTCTAACCCCGGACGGACCTGTTCCAACAGCAACTCGGCCGGGCGTTTCAGCTTGGTCAGGTATTCGTCCTTGTGGTCGAGGTACCAGTCACGGGTGTTGTTCGCGCCAAGCCTGCGGCAGAAATCCTGCGCCTCTGGGATCAAGTGGTCAAAGGCGTCGGTCATCAGTTACTCCAGCCAGTCGCGGATAAGCTGTGCGACCTGATCGGGTTTCTGGTGCACGATCCAATGGTCGGCATCCGGCACCTCAACGCGGGTCAGGTCATCGCAATAGGCTTCCAGCCCCTCGGTCGCCTCGGGCAAAAGGGCCGTGTCGCCCATGCCCCAGATCAGCAGATGCGGCATCCGCACGCGCAATTTGTCGGTGGGCAGGTCCGGGATGTCCGCGGTTTCGCCCGGTTTGGGGATGATCAGCGGCGTTGCACGGTACCAGTTGACCATGCCGCGCAGGCGACCGGGCTTGGACCATTCCGCGATATACTCGACCTGCCGATCGGGCGTCATCCACGACATATCCATATTTTCGGCAAACAGGCCCATCAGCTTGGCATAATTGTCGGCTGACAATCTGTCCTCGGCATCGTCACGGCGCAGGAACGTCATGTATTGCGACGCTGCCGTTTGATCCCCGCCCGTGGCCAGCGCCTTTTGGAAGGGGCCGGGATGCACACCGTTCAGGATCACCAGCTTGGTTACCAAGTCGGGCCGGGCCATCGCGATGCCATAGGCCGCTGCCGCGCCCCAATCGTGGCCAATCACGATGACCGGGCCGCCGATCTGATCGATTAGCGCGGTCAGGTCGTGCATCATCTGGCTGATGCGATAGGCCTCGACCTCGGCCGGGGCGTAGGACCCGCCATAGCCGCGCTGGTCCGGCGCAACGCAGTGGTAGGAATCGGCCAACCGTTCCGCCAGATCGGCCCAGGCGCCACCGTATTCGGGAAAGCCGTGCAGCATCAAAAGCGTCGGGTTAGACGGGTCACCCCATTCGCGGATGTGGAAGGTTTCGCCGTTCAGGATCGTATCGCGTGTTTTCATATTTCTACCGTGGCCTGTGTTTTGATGCGTATCAAGGCGGCAGTTGTTCAGGCGCGCTATGAACGGGCACCCATTCGAAAGAGGTGACACCATGGCTGCCAGCCCCGAAACGACCCCACAGACCGCATCTACTGATCCAGCACCCGCCGTGGCGGCCAGTGACACCACCGATGCCTTGCGCCGCGCGTTCGAGGCCGGGGCCTATCCCTACGACAAACGCATTTCCCGCCGCACCTACGAGGCGCAGAAAGCCAAGCTGCAGGCCGAGCTTTTGAAGGTGCAGCTTTGGGCGCAGGAAACGGGGCAGAAGTTCGTCCTGTTGTTCGAAGGCCGGGATGCGGCGGGCAAGGGTGGCACGATCAAACGGTTCACCGAACACCTCAACCCGCGCCACGCCCGTGTTGTTGCCCTGAACAAACCGACCGATGTGGAAAAGGGTCAATGGTTCTTTCAACGCTATATCGAACACCTGCCGACCAACGGCGAAATCGTGCTGTACGACCGGTCTTGGTATAATCGCGCCGGGGTCGAGCGTGTGATGGGGTTTTGCGAACCCAACGAATATCTGGAATTCATGCGCCAGACGCCCGAGTTGGAGAGGATGCTGACCCGGTCCGGGATCCGGCTTTACAAGTTCTGGTTCTCGGTCACGCAGGAAGAACAGCGCAACCGTTTCAAGGCGCGCGCCACCGATCCCCTGAAACGCTGGAAACTGTCACCCATCGACAAGGCAAGCTTGGACAAATGGGACGATTATACCGAGGCGAAAGAGGCGATGTTCTTCTACACCGACACCGCCGACGCGCCTTGGACCATCGTGAAATCGGATGACAAGAAACGGGCACGGCTGAACTGCATGCTGCACTTCCTGAATTCGCTGGATTATCCGGGCAAAGATCTAAAGATCGCCCATGCGCCGGACCCAAAGATCGTGTCGACCGCGCATCACGTGATCCACGCCAGCGATCATATCCTTGGCGCGTCTATGCACCCGGAACAGCGGCGATCTGTCTAAGGGGAAACGCTAACGGGCGGCCCCGAAGGACCGCCCGCCAGACCTGTCGCGCTCCGTAGCCTCCTACCGGATCGCGACCGGATTGATGATCATCTGAACCGCGCCGCGCACTTTGGCTTGGCCCAAGACGAACATGAACTCTGTCACACCATCGGCGGCCATTTCTTCGGTCACCATGTTCTCAAGAATGTAGATGCCGTTGTGGGCCAGCAGGATCTGGTGCACCTCGAAGACGCCGACGCCTTCTTCGAACGGGACGGCCTCAAGCCCCCAGGTGTCGGCACCCACGGCGACCACGCCAATCTCAGCCAGATATTCAGCCCCGGTCTTGCCCAGCCCCGGCTCGACCGAGCCATAGCGGGCGGCGTCGCGGGTTTCTTCCTTCAGCAGGTCCAGCCAGCCGGAATGGAACAGAACCACGTCGCCTTCGCGGATCTCGACACCCTGCTGATCGGCTGCGGCCATGATGTCTTCGCGGGTGTAGGCGGTGCCTTCGTCCAGCATCTCTTTGCCATAGAACTTGGCCATGTTGAGCAGCACGCCACGCGTCACGATCGGCGGCACCTTTTCGATACCCAGTTTGGTCATGCCGTCGGCCTGAACAAATTCAGACCCTTGAAAGCCGTTATAATAGACGTGGTCGTCACCGATATGGCCCAGCCCGTCGATCTGAGACCCGATCCCCAGCCAGCCCATAAAGATATCGTCGTTATAGGTTGTTTTGGTCGGACCAAGGCCCGAATTGTTGACCTGACCCGGCTGCAGGACCGCGATGGACATAGACCGCGGTGCGAAGGCCGGAACCGTACTGTCCAGCGTCAGACCCAGAGAGTAGGTCTTGCCTTCTGTCACCAGCTCTGCCGCCATCTTGGCGCGTTCGGGCGTCAACAGGTTGGCCGCGCCGATTTCGTCATCGGGACCGTACTTCGACTCGGTCCAGCTCATATCGCCATGGTTTTCCGCCATGGCCGTGCCGGCCATGAACGCGCCCGCTGCGGCGGTGGAAATGGCTAGTTTGATCAGTGAATTAAGCAATCTGTCCTCCCATGAACTTTCCCGCAACTGGCCCCTCCTGACCGTGCGGTAAGTTCGAGGCTAGGCAAGCCTGCTTGCGTTGTCACGCCGCGGCGCAGCAGCACTGGCAAGCAGCCGCCACTGGACCGCCCGCAGGCTTGTCGTGGATCGGCGGGCCAAGTATTCATGCGCCATGCTTCGACGGTTGACCCTTTCCGCCCTGATCTTGCTTGCGACTCACACGGTTCCCGCGGTCGCACATCCACATGTCTTTATCGACACCGCCTTGATCGTAGACGTGTCCGAGGATGGCCAGATGACCTCGGTCGAGGTGGTCTGGGCCTATGACGAGTTTTATTCGTTGCTGATCCTGCAGGACATGGGGCTGGACGAGGACGCAGATGGGGAACTGACCGAAGAAGAATTGGCCCAGCTTCAAGGCTGGGACATGAAATGGATGGAAGGGTACAAGGGCGACCTTTATCTGACCGACGCAGCGGGGCAGGACATCGCACTGTCCGAACCGACCCCGGTCACCACCAAGGTGCTGGAAGGACGCATCATGTCCGTTCATCGGCGCGATCTGCTTGCCCCGACGAATATCGCTGACATTTCGATACGCGCGTATGATCCAGAGTTTTACACGGCCTACGATCTAACCGGCGGCGTCAAGCTGCGCGGGCAGGACACGACGTGCGAGCCGAACATCACCCGCCCGTCCGAGGGCGAGGCCTATGCCGAAGCCAAGGCGCTGATGTCGGAATTCCCCGAAGACGCACAGGATGTCCCTTTGCTGGGGCATCTCTTCGCCGAAACGGTCACCTTTGAATGTCAGTAGGACGCCTGACCCTGTTTGTGCCGCTGCTAATTATCGCTGCGGCGGTGCTGTGGCTTTGGCCCGGTGGCGGGATGGACGCGATTGCGGTCTGGGCGCGCGATGGTCAGCGGGACGCGCAGAACGCGCTGGCCCGCAGCCTTCGCGCCCTTAGGCAGGGAGAGGCGGGCGCTTTGGCCACGCTTCTTGGCTTGTGTTTCCTCTACGGCGTGTTCCATGCAGCGGGACCCGGCCATGGCAAGGTGCTGATCGGCGGGTATGGCCTTGGCCGTCCGGTGGCGGCGCTGCGACTGGCAGGGCTGGCACTGGCGTCCAGCTTGGCGCAATCCGCGACGGCGGTTCTGCTGGTTCTGGCGGGGATCGGTGTGCTGCAGTTCACCCGGACGCAGGTCACCGGGATAGCCGATACGACGCTGAACGCGCTGTCCTATGCTGCAATCGGGTTGGTTGGCCTGTGGCTGGCGTCGCGCGGGCTGCGCGCGCTGTGGGCGTCGCGCGGACAGGCGCATCATCATCACCATGGGGACCACCATGACGATGGCGATGTCTGCGCCCATTGCGGCCATGCCCATGCCCCGACGGCTGAACAGGCGGCGCAGGTCACATCGCTGCGGGACGCGCTGATCCTGATCGGTGCGATTGCCATCCGTCCCTGCACCGGCGCGCTGTTTCTGTTGATCATCGCATGGCGGATGGACCTTTTGGCCGCCGGGATCGCCGGGGCCTTTGCCATCGGGATCGGCACCGCCGCCATCACGATCGGTACTGCGCTGGCGTCCGTCTGGATCCGGCGGTCGTCGGTCGAGCGTTTGCAGGCGGCCCTGCCGGACCGGTCGCGCGCGGCACAGATCGCGGCACTGACCGAACTGACCGTCGGCGCATTGATCGCGCTGATCGCGCTGTCACTGGTCCTAAGGCTGACCTGATCCGCAAACCCGCGATTGCCACAGCCGCAGTCTTGCCGCGCCGCGCCACCCGGCCTAAGCAGCGTTATGAGTACGCTTAAAAAATACGCACCTCACGTGACGGCCCTGCTAAGCCTTGGTCTGCCGTTGGTCGGCAGCCATGTCGCGCAGTTTGCCATCACGTTGACCGATGCGGTCATGCTGGGCTGGTACGATGTCACCGCCCTTGCGGCGCAGGTGCTGGCGGGCGGGTTCTTTTTCGTGGTCTTCATCACCGGGTCCGGCTTTGCCTGGGCTGTCACCCCCCTGGTGGCCGAGGCAGAGGCGCGCGGCGACACCACTCAGGCCCGTCGCGCAACGCGCATGGCGCTGTGGCTGGTGGCGCTTTACACCGCGATCACGCTACCGCTGATGTACTTCAGCGAAGGTATCTTCAGCGCCATAGGCCAGACGCCGGAGGTTGCGGAACAGGCGGGGCTTTACCTTGCCATTGCGGGTCTGGGCCTGTTGCCCGCCAACGTGGTGATGGTGTTCAAAAGCTTTCTTTCAGCCCTTGAACGCACGCGGATCATCCTTTGGGTCACGCTTGCCGCCGTCGCAGTGAATGCTGGCCTGAACGCGCTGTTGATCTTTGGTCATCTGGGCTTTCCCGAACTGGGGATCCGGGGGGCTGCCATCGCGTCGGTCGGCACGCAACTGGTGTCAGCCTTGTTGATGATCCTCTACATCCAGCGCAAACTGCCCGAACACACGATGTTCCAACGCATGTGGCGCGCCGACTGGGAAGCCTTCTATCAGGTCTTCGCCCTTGGGATTCCGATCGGCCTGACGACGCTGGCCGAGGTCGGGCTATTCTCCGCCTCCTCGGTCATGATGGGCTGGTTGGGAGAGATCCCCTTGGCCGCCCACGGGATCGCCCTGCAGATCACATCGCTGACCTTCATGATCCACATCGGCCTGTCCAATGCCGCCACTGTCCGTGCCGGACGGGCGCTGGGCACGCGGAACTGGGACAGCCTGCGGGATGGGGCCATCGCGGCCTTTGCCATCAGCATGGTGGCGGTGATCGTCACGGTGATCCTGTTCCTGACCATCCCCGACCGTCTGATCGGCCTGTTCCTTGATCCCAGCGATCCGCAGCGCGGCGCGGTGATCGGATTGGGGATCGGAATGCTGGCCGCGGCCGCACTGTTCCAAGTGGTAGATGCAGCGCAGGTCATGGCGATCGGCCTTCTGCGCGGCGTGCAGGAAACCCGCGTGCCGATGTATATCGCCACAATCAGCTATTGGCTGATCGGCCTGCCGGTGGCCTATGGTCTGGGTTTTGCTGTCGGGCTGAACGGCGTGGGTGTCTGGCTGGGTCTGGCGACGGGGCTGGCCTGCGCGGCGGTGCTGCTGAACCTGCTGTTCTGGCGACGCACCTTCCCCCGGCTGACATCCGGCATCGTACCCGAGGTGGACGAGCCGCCGACCGTGCCGAATATCTGACGGGTGCTTAGCTTTTCGGCCCGCGCGATTTCAGCACGCGTTCGGCCTTTTTGCGCACCAGAACCGTGCGCAGATCGTGCATGGCCAGCAAAAGATGATCGGTCACAAGGTCCAGATCTTCTTCGTTGGCCTTTGACTGCGCCCAATGGGTGGTCTGGTTCAACGTATCGACAGCCCGCAGGATATCGTCGACCTCTCGGGCGGCCTGAACCTCGACCCGGTCGGCCATCCAGTTCTGGATCACCGTCAGTTCTTCGGACGACAATTCGCGATCGCCGTGCGGCTTGATATCGCCGTTGCGCGTGTTGGCGACGGCGATCTGTTCCAGCTCGATCCGGCGGGCCCGGTCGGCGGCCAGCACTTTGAACACGAACGCCCCGTTATCGCGGACGCGGAAGTAATACGGGGGCAGTTCGTTAGACATGCTGGGCCTTACCAATGTGGGAAAGGCGGACCTTAGCCCGCCCTATCCAATGGTTGTTGTCGATTAGCTGAGCGACGCGCAGAAATCCTGAATACGCGTACAGGCTTCTTTCAGCGCCTCGTCCGAGGTCGCATAGGACACGCGGAAGTTCGGCGACAACCCGAACGCTTCACCAAAGACAACGGCGACGCCTTTGTCTTCCAGCAGCTCGGTCGCGAAGATTTCGTCGTTTTCGATTTTGACGCCGCCGGGGGTCGTTTTGCCGATCAGGCCTGCAATCGACGGATAGACGTAGAATGCGCCTTCGGGAACCGGGCAGGTGATCCCGTCGATGGCATTCAGCATCTCGCAGACCATGTCGCGGCGACGCTTGAAGATTTCGTTGTTCGCGGGGATGAAATCCTGAGTACCGTTCAGCGCCTCAACCGCAGCGGCCTGAGAGATCGAACAGGGGTTCGACGTCGACTGGGACTGCACCTTGCGGATCGCGTTGATCACTCCTTTCGGACCAGCGGCATAGCCGATCCGCCAGCCCGTCATCGCATAGGCTTTGGACACGCCGTTGACCGTCAGGGTGCGGTCATAAAGCTCCGGCTCGATCTGCGCCGGGGTGCAGAATTCGAACCCGTCGTAGGCCAGATGTTCGTACATGTCGTCAGTCATGATCCAGACATGCGGGTGCTTTTTCAGCACGTCGGTCAGCGCTTTCAGCTCTTCCGCAGAATAGCCAGCCCCGGTCGGGTTGGACGGAGAGTTGAAGATCAGCCATTTCGTCTTGGGCGTGATCGCGGCCTCAAGCTGTTCGGGCGTGATCTTGAATTTCGTCTCCAACTGGCCTTCGACGAAGGTCGGAGTGCCACCGGCCAGCAGCACCATGTCGGGGTAGGACACCCAGTAGGGCGCAGGGATCAGAACTTCGTCGCCAGGGTTCAGCGTGGCCATCAGCGCGTTGTACAGCACCTGCTTGCCGCCGGTGCCGACGGTGACCTGCTCGGGCGTATACTCCAGCCCGTTGTCACGCTTGAACTTGGCGCAGATCGCCTCTTTCAGTTCGGGCGTGCCGTCAACGGCGGTGTATTTCGTTTTCCCCTCGTTGATTGCCGCAATTGCGGCATCTTTGATGTTCTGAGGCGTGTCAAAGTCAGGCTCACCGGCCCCAAGGCCGATCACGTCCTTGCCAGCAGCCTTAAGCTCTCGGGCTTTGTTGGTCACGGCGATGGTCGGCGACGGTTTGACGCGAGACAGGGTGTCGGAAAGGAATGGCATCGGAGCCCCCGATTATTTGAGTTTCGGACGGCTCTGTCATAGAAGCAAAGCACACAACCCTCAAGCGGCTTCGCCGGGGGCGAAAGGGATCAAATGAACGACAACAGCACTGGCGGCTGGTACGCGGCCGAAAACGCCACCTTCGGAGATCGTCTTGCAGCCGCGCGCGAAGCGGCAGGAATGACCCAACAACAGCTGGCCAAGCGCCTTGGCGTCAAAGCCGGCACCCTGCGCGGCTGGGAAGACGACCTGTCCGAACCGCGCGCCAACCGCCTGCAGATGCTATCTGGCCTTCTGGGCGTATCGCTGCCATGGCTTCTGATGGGCCAGGGTGACGATGTCAGCGCACCGGACGAGTCGGGCGAACTGCCGCGCGATCTGACCGACATGCTGACGGAACTGCGCAACTTGCGGTCCGATCTGGTGGCCAAGGCGGACCGTCTGGCCGTATTGGAAAAACGCCTGCGGGCCAAACTGAAAGAGGACAGCTGATCCATGACGATCGAGCCGCGCGAAACACGTTTGAAACGCCTGACTATGCGATCCATGCGGCGCGGCATGAAAGAAATGGACATCCTGATGATGCGCTTTGCCGATGCGCATCTGGCAGGGCTGAGCGAGTCCGAACTCGACGTCTATGACCAGATCCTGTCCGAGAACGATCAGGATCTGTACCAATGGGTCACGGGCCAGACACCGGCCCCTGACCCCTATGGTCCGCTGGTGGCACAGATCGCTGCCGCTGCGGCCGACGATCCGGTGTCAAAAAGACCGATCTAACTTAACGGTTTTTTGGGATTTTCCGGTCACAGTGTTCCCGAGCAGTAGTGACGGAACGGAAACACCCATGTCGATTCATGATCCTACGCCCCTTCCAGCGGGCGAACAGGCCTTTCTGGCCTCCTACCTCGATGCACTGGCGTTGATTGAACGCCTGCATCGATTGTTGCTGGACGTGATCAAGGACGAATTCGAACGCACCGGCATGCTTGAGGTGAACGCGGTTCAGGCCTTGCTGCTGTTCAACATCGGCGAAAACGAGGTGACGGCGGGCGAACTGAAAACCCGTGGTTACTATCAGGGGTCCAACGTCAGCTATAACCTGAAAAAGCTGGTCGAAATGGGCTACATGCACCATCAGCGCTGCGAGATTGACCGCCGGTCCGTCCGCGTGCGCCTGACACCCAAGGGACGCGAAGTCCGTGACACGGTGTCAGAGCTATTCAAACGTCAGTCCAGTGAACTGGGCTCTCGCGATATTCTTGACGTCAGCGGGATCGATCTGATCACCGCATCATTGCGTCGTATCGAACGCTACTGGTCTGATCAAATCCGCTACATCTATTGATTGGCGACGATTTTCGGTCTTTGGCCGAACCAGTACGACGACTCACCCTCGGTAGGTGTCTGTCCAGAAGGGACTTGGGAATGGTTGTGCAGGCACATCCAAACGGGATCGCCGCAGGGTGCGGCGATTATGTGAGTGTAAGGTGACGGGCCGGGATCAGAGGATCTCGGCTCGTTTCCTTTTGGCGGCTATCTGATCTCGGGTCGGGCGTCAGAGACGGCGACAACCTGCAATTCCCGCAACAGCTTGCGGATCATCGCGGCCTCGAAATCTTCGAACCCATAGGCGGTTTCCAGAAACGCCTCTTCACCATGAAGGACATAGGCGCGGTAATAGGCGCTTAATTCCGCCAGTCCGGGGTTGCGCCCTTCACCGGCGGTGGGGACGGCCTCTCCGATCACCAGACCGTTCACGATGATATCGCCCATGGATGGGGCTATGGTCTGGGGCAGGGGGCCGGTGTTTGTCTTGCCGTCACCTGACACGTCGATCACCTGCCGCCAGCAGTCTGTCTGCTTGGCCATCTCGCCCGCCCCGCGCAGCAGGGTCGCGCCAATGGCGGTGGATAAATCAGCCTCCACCCGCTGGGTTGCGCGCAGTGTCGCAGCAATCTGGGACACTGTGCTTGCATCACGCACCTCGCGCCACGGCAGAATGACGCGCTGAAATTCGGGGCCCGACCACTCCATCACCGCCAGACGCACGGGCGCAGATGGCATCAGCAACAGCGCCTCTTGCACCGCAGGGTCCGTCAGTGCGGCGGCCAGACCGTCCAATTGCAACCGATATTCCCGGGAATCCACCGATCCTGACACGTCCAGCGCCAGCAACAGGGCCTGTCGACACTGCGCCTGCGCCGCGCCGGTGATCAGCGATACCACGGCGGCCAGCGCCAGCATCATCCGGGCGACCATTGCGCCCCCTCAACCGACCCAAGGATCATTCCATTGATTTCACGAAATAACTTGCGCCCCATGGCGGTTTCGAAATCCCGAAACCCTTCAGCGTATTCCACGAAGGCGCCGGGGCCATAGACGACATCGCGCTGATAATATTCCAGCACCTTTTCTTCGCGGCCTTGGATCACCAGCCCGTTCACCGTGACCCCGTCGAACGGAAAATGCATATACGCGGTTTCGGGTGGAAAGCCTTCGTTATTGGACCCGTCGCCCGAAATATCGATGACCTTCCGGTCGCAATGGGGCCCTTGATCGAACTGCCCTGCCGCATAGCCAAGGGCATAGCCCATCGCGGTGGGAAATTCCTTATAGATGCGGCGATGCCCCGCCACCTGATCGATCACGTCGTCGATCGCGCCATTGCTGTCCAACACCGTCCAATCGACGATCACGTCCTGCTGGTAACGCCCGCTCCATTCAAACACGTACAATGCCACGGTGCCCGGTGCGCCGTTCAGAATCGCATTGCGGATCACATCGAGGTTCAACGCATTCGCCAAACCGTCGCGCTGCAGCACATAGTCGTTATCCCCGACCGACGCCGACACATCCATCGCCAGCACCAGCGCCAGCCGGCAATTCGCCGTGACCTGCCCAGCCCAAAGGGCGGCGCCAAGCGCCAATGCGCAGGTCGCGGCGGTCCGCTTTACCAATGGCCCGTATTTTCCATGCTGGCCCAGGGCTCTGCTGGTTCCAGCGACGGCCCATCCTGCAGCAATTCGATCGAGATATTGTCGGGCGACCGCACAAAGGCCATCCGTCCGTCACGGGGCGGACGATTGATCGTCACGCCGTTGTCCATCAGGTGCTGGCACATGTCGTAGATATTCTCGACCGAATAGGCGAGGTGACCGAAATGGCGGCTGTCCGACGGCAATTCGTCGTCGCCGTCCCAGTTATAGGTCAGCTCGACCGGGCAGTCCTCATGGCCTTCGGGTGCCATGAAGATCAGGGAAAACCGGCCCTCTTCGCTGTCGTAGCGGCGGGTTTCCTTCATCCCCAGCAGTTCAAAGAATGCCATGGTGCGTTCCAGATCTTTGACCCGGACCATCGTGTGCAGATATCGGACTTTCATGGCTGCTCCTTACTTCAGTGTGTGGCTCAGGATAGGCCTGTCACCGCGCCTGTCGAGGGGGCTTTGACGAAATCTCAGAAGGTTGACCGGATCCCGAAGGTCATCCCGTATTCTTCATAGTCAAAGATCGTCACGTTCGAGGTGTTGCGCGAGTAGACCGCGCCAACGGTCGGGGCAAAGCCGTAGAAGTCGATGTTCTTGAAAAACAATTCGCCCGATAGGACGACGGCCCGGTCCCGACGAGCATCCGCACCATAGACGACCCGATCGTAGTTTCGACCGGAATGCGCGATCTCAAGCGTCGGGACCGCGCCGAAAACCTTTTGGTCAGGCACATAACGCATGGCCAAGGAATAGGTCTGCGCCGCAATCTCGGCCGAGGCGGATTGGATGTCACCGACCGAGGCGCTGAAGCTTAGGTGCCCATTGCCAACCGGGGCCGACCAGTAGGCCTTGGCCGTCACCGCGTCCGACGACCGGTCGCCCCGGTCCAGACGCGTACGATGTTCCAGCTCAAGCGCATAGCCCATGCGCGCCTGACCACGGCGGTGGTCGCGCCCGACCTCGATCGCCGCATTGTTGGCCAGCGCGTCGCCGCCCCTGTAATCGCGGAACAGATCCAGCGTCACCCGTGTGGCAGAGGCTTCGGCCCCGTCAAACCGCAGACCGCCCGAGAGGCGCATGTTCGTAATCGTGAAATCCGATGCCCGCGCCGTCGGAGAGGCCGCCTTGGCCGCATCCGACAGGCTGTAGCGCGTGTCGTCGATGGAAAACGCCAGATGTGCAGCAGGTCCCCCAGAGGCAGCGGCGAAATCCCTGCGGATCATTGCGTGGGTGCCGTATTCGATACCCGACAAGGGCACGGCCGTCGGGTCAACAAAGACGAAGTTGCCGATGGTAAAAGTGTTGGTTGTCGGTCCGCCGTTGATGTTGGACGACGGCCTGACCGAAAAGCTCAGCTTGCTGGACCATGGGTTCATCGCCTGAACTTTGCGAAACTCGCGCCGCGCTGCCTGTTCGAACTGCACCTTGTCCGACGCCTGACCCGCCCGGCGCAGCCACCATTGGGCGTGGCCATACCGGCCCATAGCCGACAGGGATTTCGACACCATGTAAGCCGCTGCAAATTCTTGATCTTCGCTTGCCGATGCTTCCCACGCGCGTCGTCCGGCGCGGGCGCCATGGGCGTGGCGGCCCAATTCGGTTTCGGCCCGGGCAAGGATCATCAGTGCGGCGTAGTCTTCGGCATCCGCCTGCAACAACCCAAGCGCCAGACGCCGCGCATGGCTGGGCTGGTTCTGCCGCAAAAGGGTGAACGCAAGGGTGCGCGCCTCGTCCCGCGACAGGCTGACCTCGGTCGATGGGGCTGCCCGCAGGGGCAGGGCGACGGTCAGGCATAGCGCGATCAGGCAAAGCACATGCAAAAGGCTTCGCCCTTTGATGCGGAGGGCCTGGGTCAATTGTCGGGCTGCCTGTCCGTCACGATCACACCGATTTCGCGGGCGTTGCCGTCGCCGGTGATCACCGCACTTTCGGTGGTCGAGGTCACAGTGGCCCCAAGCGGAATGCCCGACCGGTCAGCCGTCAGGTAAGAGACCGTTTCACCATTGTCGACACGGTTGGTGATCGTTTCGCGGTTGTCGTCGTTCAAACCCGAAACCGAACCCGTGGTCGTCACGGTCGTCGTGACCTCAATTCCGTTGACGAGGTTGGTGACCTCTTCCTCGTTCGTCCATTCGACGATTTCATACAGCACGCGCTGCATTTCCGAGGGGCCGGTCATGACCACATGCGCGCCGATGGATTCGCCGCTCGCCCCTGCGATGATGCCCTCATACGCGCCCGAGTCGCGAGGCTCGCCATCGGGGTCGCGGGTCGAGGCCTGCCCTTCAGAGAAGGTCGCGTCGGAATTGTCGAAAGACACCCGCGCCAGATAGATATTGGGCAGCGGGTCGCGCGTCGTGCCGGTTTCGGTCGTCCGGACACGGTTGCTGATTTCACCACGGACCGAACCGACGATGTTGCCGTCAGGCTCAAGGTCCAGAACGTCGAGCCACAGTTCCGCATCGCCTGTAACGATGTGCAGACCGCCCCGGTCGTTCTTTTGGCGCACACCGGCGTAGGTGCCGACATAGACGTATTCGCCAATGCCTCCGGGAACGCCTGCCGCCGTCCGCTGTACATTCGCGCCGCCGAAGCCATAGCCGTCGCTATCCCAGATGGCGTCAGCGGCTGCCGCGCCCTCTACGTCATCGGTTTTGATGTAGACCGCGTAATAGGGGACTTGACCGGTCGTCCCAGTCGTGCGGCTGCGGTAAATCGGTGTTCCGTTCTGCATCCGGACAAAATCATAGACTTCATCCGGCCCGTCGAAAGGAAGGTTGGCAATGCGCAACTGATCGTTGTCGGCGTCGTAGGTCACGCCGTTCAACGTCAGACCGGCATCGGCATCGAAGGCAAACTTGGAATTGGTCGTCGACGGATCGTCGGTGGCCGCGGTGGTGGTGGTCGTCGTGTCGTCGTCCGCGAACGGATTGGACGGACCGCATGCGGTCAACAAAACGCAAAACGACAGGGGAAGCGCAACACGCCACTGCATCGGAAACTGCCTCGTACTAGGTCGGGTCTTTTGCCCGTTTGATCCGTAGGTTGCCGCCGAATTCGCAAAAAGTCAACGATTCAAGGGGGTTTTACCAAGCACAAAGAGGCGACGTGGCAGCATTGCCTCTACTTCATATAGTGGTTCAAATCGCCCGCCCCTCAATATAAGCTGGGCGGTGACTCATCTTGTGGCCCGCGCCCTGACAAAAGGACCTGCCCATGCGCCAATATCTTGACGCCCTGCAAACCGTACTGGACCACGGCACACCGTCCAGTGACCGCACCGGCACGGGCACGATTTCTTATTTCGGGATGCAGCAGCGCTATCCTCTGGCCGATGGATTTCCGCTGGTCACCACCAAAAAGCTGCACTTGAAATCCATCGTGCATGAGCTGCTTTGGTTCCTCGCCGGGGACACCAACATCAAGTACCTGAAGGACAATGGCGTTTCGATCTGGGACGAATGGGCGGACGAAAACGGCGATCTGGGGCCGGTCTATGGTCATCAGTGGCGACATTGGCCGACACCGGTGGGAGAGGTCGACCAGATCGCTAAACTGGTCGAGATGATCCGCAAATCCCCTGACTCGCGCCGGTTGATCGTGTCAGCTTGGAACCCGGCAGAGGTTGATCAGATGGCCCTGCCGCCGTGCCACACGCTGTGGCAGGTGCGGATCACCGGCGGCAAGCTGCACCTACAGCTTTACCAACGCTCGGCCGATATGTTTCTGGGCGTGCCGTTCAACATCGCCTCTTACGCGCTGCTGCAGGTGATGCTGGCGCATGTCACCGGGTACGAGCCCGGCGATTTCGTCCATTCGATTGGCGATGCGCATATCTATTCCAACCATATGGATCAGGTGCAGCTTCAGCTGACCCGGACGCCCCATTCTCTGCCGACACTGCGTCTGACTCGGGACGTAGAGTCGATCTTCGACTTCCGGTTCGAGGACTTCGAATTCCAGAACTACGCGCCCGACCCGGCGATCAAGGCGCCGGTGGCGGTATGATCACGCTGATTGTCGCCCGGGATCGAAACGGCGCCATCGGCAAGGACGGCGATATCCCTTGGCATCTGCCGGGGGACCTGAAGATGTTCCAGCGCGAAACCACCGGCGGCGCGGTCATCATGGGCCGCGCGACTTGGGAAAGCCTGCCAGTTAAGCCATTGAAGAGCCGTCTGAACATCGTGGTGTCGCGGGATGCGTCTTTGGCCGAGCATGTGGTGGGGTCTGTCGAGGACGCCATCGCGCTGGCCCGGAGCGAGGGGTATTTCCGTATCTATGGGATCGGCGGCGCAGGGATTTATAAAGAGATGCTGCCGCTGGCCGACCGGCTGCTGCTGACCGAGGTCGATTGCGCGGTCGAAGGCGCGGATACGTGGTTCCCGGAGGTGGCTGAGGCGGACTGGCGGGAGATAGCGCGGTCTAAGGGGGCCGGGGATGTGGGGTATTTGGTGAGGGAATTGGTGGGGTGAGATTGTGAGTTGTTCGTGTTTGTGCGATGAGCCAGTCTACATTTATCGGGTTTCGATTGAGAAGAAGGCATGAGTATTCGAATATTTCTTCGCGACCTCACCGACCTCTTAGACGTGGTTGTTCGTAAAAGGTCAGATGAACAAGCCAGATTTGGCAACATCGATATTGAAGGCGAAGAAAGGCGTTTGAACGAGTTGATCGAAGATGCATCAGATTTTGCGTATTCTGAAAACCTTAACGCGTTGGGAAACAAGCTTCGTTCGTTGCTTGATTCCAGTGATGATGGCTATGGTTATCGACCAAAAATGAAGCCTTCCGAATTCGAGGCAAGAATTTTGCGGGTGAAAAGAGTGATTGAAACTTTGGCACCCGATAGCGACGTTGGTAGTCTAGATGAGGTTCCCGCAGAGACGAAAGTTCCATATGTGGAGGGCGCGGAACCCCGATATGGGATTTCTGGGAAGTCTAAGCGTGTGTTCGTGGTTCATGGACACAACGATGGGGTTTTGCATGAAGTTTCAAGGGTCTTGGAACGGATTGGGCTAAAGCCAATAGTTTTGAGAGAGCAAACTAGCCAAGGGCGAACCATAATTGAAAAATTTGAACACTACTCAGATGTTGGTTTTGCTGTCGTTTTGATGACGGCGGATGACATGGGGGCATCGATCAAAGATGCAGAAGCCGATGGATATCGACCCAGAGCTCGCCAGAATGTTTTGTTAGAACTTGGGTTTTTCCTTTCCAGGCTGTCACGTTCGAATGTAAGCGTGCTTAAGGCCAAAGGGGTTGAGGAGCCGTCGGACATTTTCGGTGTGATTTATACTGAAATCGACACGAATGGAGCTTGGAAGTTGACCTTGGGAAAGGAGCTTAAGGCGTCGGGATACTCTGTGGATTTGAATTCCCTGTAATATCATTCCCACCCTGTGCGGACATCGGTTCTATTGCAGATCGGGCAATGAACTGGTGATGTTGGTCGATCCTGCCGCTCATACTCCTGCTTTTCGCTGCGTTCCAAGATTTCTGTTTCAAAACGATGGCCGCAGTTATTGCAGCGGAATTGTGCGAGTATTGTCATTAATTTCCCCTTTGATTTCTTATTTATTTGGGTATGTCGAATAACATTTACAATACTTGTTCTGTTCAGCGTTTTGGCCGCGTTTCGTAAGGTCGCGAAAAGCTGATCAGAGCGGTTCTATCTCTAGGTTGACCCGCGCCCGCCTGGGTTTCGCCCGTTCGTGCCTTGGTCCGTCCACTGGACGGCCGAACGACTCCGAAGGGACCAAACGTAGGGCGGGGTTCACCCCGCCTTACCACAACATCCGAACGGGGCGGCGGAGTGAACCCCGCCCTACGGGGTGCTCAATCGCCCCACACCGTAGGGTGGGTTTCCAACCCACCGCACCCCCCCCAACCCACAAACGAAACCATTGATCCACCCCGCGCCGCCCTACGTATACTTTTCGAACCACTCCGGACGGACCCAATGCAAACTCTGACACTATACCTCGCGACTGCCGTGATCTTTCTCGGCCTCGATGCGATCATGTTGAAAAACGTGATGCGCCCCCTGTTCGAGACGCGGATTTCCCATCTTTTGCTGGATGACCTGCGCCTTGCGCCTGCCGCGCTGTTCTACATGGCCTATGTCGCCGGGGTCATCTGGTTCGTCTCTGCCCCTGCGATGGCGGAAAATGCACCGCTGAAGGCGCTGTTCAATGGCGCACTGATCGGCGCGATGGCCTATGGCACCTATGAGTTTACGAACTATGCCACGCTGAAAGACTGGGCGCCCAAGATGGTGGCCGTGGATGTGATCTGGGGGACCGTGCTGACCGGCGGCTCGGCCTTCTTGGGCGTGCTTATCACCCGCATGATATTTCCGAACCCGGGCTGACCATTTGGTTTTGCGTTTCTCCCTCAGGATGTTAAGCTGAGATGACGATGCCAGAAGGCGTGTTCCAGACGAGGGCAGAACCGATGAAGACACTTATCCTAAGCGCGGGCCTCGGCCTGATGGCCATGGCGGCCCCGGCTGCAGCGGATGCCAAGCTTTTCCCCTATCCGGCCTCGGCCAACTACTGCCCCGCAGGTCTTCAGCCGATCGTGCTGGGGGGCGTGATCTGTTGCGGTGTGCCAAACCAGGCTGGCACCTATTCCGATTACCAGCGCCATCCGGTGCGCCGGGTCGTGAAACAGCATTATGCGCCGCGGGTTGATTACGGATCGAAATCGCCGCAGGGCTGGGACGGATCGAAATCCCCGCAGAACTGAGTTTTCCCATCAGATTTTTCGAAAAGGCGCGCCACATCAGGTGCGCCTTTTTCATTTGGCCACCAGTCGCGCATTTTGCGCCTGCTGAATTGTCATAAAGCTGTTACACTTGTGTCGATCCACGACACAGGACCGACATCTTGATCCGACTGACGCTTTTCCTCATCGCCCTTGCGCTGCCCGCCGCAGCAACCAATCCGATCGCGGATGTGATCTGTGAACCCAAGGCAAGGATGACGGAAAAGCTGACGCGCAACCTGCGCAGCGAACGAAAAAGCATGGGGTTGCGCGGCCCCGAACAGGTCGTCGAGGTCTGGACCGACAGCCAAGGCGATTGGACGATGGTCATCACCTATGCCAGCGGTCAAAGCTGTATCGTCGCCATGGGTGAGGCGTGGACAGACACAGCGAAAAAGGATCCGGCCTGAAGCGCCCGGATCACTAAGTCATGTCAGAGTAGTTTGAGATCGGCTGCCATCTGACGGCCATCACGACCATCCTGAAGCTCGTAAGAAACCTTCTGATTGTCGGCCAATCCGGTCAGTCCGGATCTCTCGACTGCGGAGATATGGACGAACACGTCCTTCCCGCCTTCTTCAGGTTCGATAAAACCGAAGCCTTTGGTTGTATTGAACCACTTTACGGTGCCAGTTGGCATGCCGCGTCTCCTTCTTTCCTTCGTAACGTTATCCAAGTCACCTTGGATACAGGGTGTTATCCGCCACGAGGTATGCCGAAACGGACCGGTCCCTATACATAAGGAGGATGGGGTTCCGTTGTAAAAATCAAGCAAAACTGGGGTGCATCTGAGCGAAATGTTACCTATCTCCACTCAAACGCCTAGCAAGAGGATCAGAATGCAGCTGATTGGCCTGAAAACCTGCGACACCTGCCGCGCCGCGCGCAAAGCCCTACCCGACGCCCAGTTTGTCGATGCGCGCGATGACGGCGTGGACGATGCGATTCTGTCCGCCGCGCTGGATCGGTTCGGCGACGATCTGGTGAACAAACGCTCGACCACTTGGCGGGGCCTGGACGACGATCAACGCGCACGCCCGGCGATGGATTTGCTGAAAGACCACCCGACGCTGATGAAACGCCCTTTGATCGTGGACGGCGACCGCATGGTTCTGGGCTGGTCCAAGGCCTCTCAGGCCGAGCTTGGGGTGTGACCGATGCGTAATGCGGCGCTGATCCTTGGCATTATCGGTGGCTTGATGGGGCTAATGATCGGCTTTGCCAGCTATGGCTACACCACCGCCATCGAAAATTTCGGTGAGGTCGAGGGCCTGTTCGAACAGGTCGTCAACATCAACGCGATCCGGGTCGCGTCGGTCCTGTCCCCGATCCTCGCACTGGCCGGGGCGGGTATGGTGAAGGTTCGCGCGCTTTGGGGCGGGTTGCTGCTGCTGGCCTCGGTCCTTGGCATGTACCTTGGCTTTGGCTTTGGGTTCTTCACGCTGTTTCCGATGGCCTTCTGCGGGATCGCGGGCCTTATGGCGCTGGCTGCGGGGCAGCCGGACGAACCAAAGGCGCATTTCTGAACACCATCCGGTCGGCGGACAACAGCCCGCCGCCCAGCACTACCAGCGTTGCCAGCAGGTACACCCAGAACGCCCGTTGATCGAGGATCAGCGCATCCGGCGCCTTGTCGAACCATGCGCCAAGCGTGCCGTCATGTTCGATCGCACCATGGCCGAATAGGTCGGTCAGGCTTTGCACCACGATAAACCCGATCATGCCAAGCGCGGCCAGACGCGTCAGCAGGCCGACGACGATCAGCGCGGGCAGGATGAATTCGGCCCATGTCCCTGCCACGACAACCGCCCAGTGGAACACGCCAAGTTGCGACGGATCATAGCCTGCCGCCTCCATCGCTTTGGGGAAAATCTGCGCGTAGGCCCCGAAAGACGGCTGAAGGAAACCAAAGATCCCGCTGCCCAGTTTCGTGATGCCGGACGCCCAGAAATAAGGCAGCAAGACAGCAGCGAAGGTGAACCGAGCCAGTAGTGGCAAAACGGGGGTCAAACGGGCCAGAGGGGCGGTCGGATCAATCATGTGTCACCTTCAAATGTGGTCAGCGACCCGGTTTGCATCAGCAGGGTCAGGATTGCGGTGGGGTCGTGATCAGGATGTGCCGCGCTGGCGACCTCGGCTGCGGACCCAAGCGGTTCACCCGCCTTTAGCGCGGCGAGAAATCCGGTATCGCCGGGGGACAGCAGATGAGGGTGAGGATCGAAATCCACCCGTGTGATCAGCACGTCCTGTGAATCGCCTTGGCGCAGATCATCGGCCAACTCCTCGGACGACCAGAACGTCAGCACGGGCCATTCGGACCGTAGGATACGCAACGCCGGGGCAAGGGCGAACCGCCGGTCCGGAAGCTCTTCGGACGGGATGGCCGCAAGGTCTGCCACGCCAAGCGCCACGCAATCCGCCGCGTGATAGCTGCTGCGCAGTGCCAGTTCCAACCGCGCCACATCCGCGATCCAGCGCATCGATTGCAGCGGGGCCGAGGCCTCCATGAACTTTGGCAGTTTTTGCCCAAACTGCATCATCAATGGCGACTCTGGCGGGTGCGCGCGCAGGTATGCCCCGGCCATGGCGCGGAAAATATCGTCGCCCATCAGGCGATGGCATACGGGAAATCCGGTAATCAGCGCTTCGGTTAGGCTGACCGCGACGTTGTTGCGATAGACGGCGAACCGTCGTCCTGCGGGTCCGCCCGCGCCATCTGTCAGGCTGGAGGGTGTCGCCGCTGTGGGGTTCAGCAAGGCGCGTCTGAATGTCGTCTGGTCCGTCAGCATCACGCCGCAGCCCGTGCATGCGCCCGACAAAGGGCGTCTGTTGCCCGCTGCGCCTCGGCCTGCAGGTCGGCCCAGTCGGGGACGTCCGTGTCCCATTCGATCAGCAACGGTAGGGGACCGGACCGCGCCAGCACGTCATCCAGCAGCGCCCAGACCGGATCGGCCACCTCGCGCCCATGGCTGTCGATCAACAGGGGCGCGCCGTGGTCATCTTCATCCTCGTCATGGCCGCCCAGATGCAGCTCTTTGACCCGGTCGATGGGGAAATCGGCGATGTAGTCGCGGGCGTTCAGGCGAAGGTTGGTGGCCGAGACGAAGACGTTGTTCACATCCAGCAACAGCCCACAGCCTGTCCGGTCCGAGACTTGGCGCAGAAATTCGGTCTCGCTCATCTCGCTTTCAGCGAAGGCAAGGTAAGAGGAGGGGTTTTCCAGCAGCATCTGCCGGCCCAGCAGGGTCTGAACCTGATCGATGTGATCGGCAACGCGGGCCACCGTGGCCTTGGTATAAGGCAGCGGCAGCAGGTCGTTCAGAAAAGCGCCGTCATGCGTGGACCATGCCAGATGTTCAGAAAAGCTGGCGGGGTTAAGCCAGTCGCACAGGTGTTTCAGTCGGGCCAGATGGTCGGTGTCCAGCGGCCCTTCGCCGCCGATCGACAGGCCGACGCCATGCACGGAAATGGGAAAGCGTTCAGACAGGTGACGCAGCTGCGCGATAGGTCGGCCGCCGTCGCCCATGTAATTCTCGGCATGGATTTCCAGCCATTGGACGGGATCGGGGTTGGCGATGATGTCACTGTAGTGCTGCGGTTTGTAACCGACGCCTGCGCCTGCGGGTAATGCCTGATGGTTCATCCTGTCCTCCTGTCGCGAAAATAATTCGGGGGCGGCTTGTGCCGCCCCCGGATTGGATGGCCTTAGCCTTCCATCGGCAGATCACGCTCCAGCGCTTCAAGGCTGCCCATCTTGCCCTCGGGCAGCATCACCTTGGTGCCGTCGGCCAGCACGGGTTCCGCGGATTCACAGGTGCCGTCCTGAACCAGGGTCCAGGCGTTGCCCTGGTAGTCGACTTTGGACGAACCGGCGCAGGTCGTGCCGGGGCCAGCGGCGCAGTCGTTCTTACCGGCCATGGACACGCCAAAGCATTTGACGTTGTCAGCGGCCTGCGCGGGCAGCGACGCGGCGGTGGTGGACAGGGCGGCGGCAAATGCACCAAGAACGATGGCTTTGTTGGACTTCATGAGTGTTCTCCTAAAATCGCCGGTTTGGCGGTTATGGTTGCGGCCCCTGAATTGGCGGCCGTGCCATACCTTTCGCGGCGGGGGGCAAAGGTGTTACATCGCTCACGAACTGGTGATGTTATTGCCAAAAATTCGCGACCCGCTGTAACGTTTGCCGGGTCTCACGCGAAGGGAGAGGGGAATGCCGGATCGCAATGATCGTTGGAGCGATCTGCTGCGCCGGGCGATGACGGGCGACAACGCGGCCTATGCCACGTTCCTTTCCGAAATTGCCCCCGTAATCCGTGGTATCGTCCGCGCCCGCACCGGCGGCGCCGAGGATGCCGAGGATGTCGTGCAGGAGGTTCTGCTGGCGGTTCATGCAAAGCGGCACACATGGCGCGACAGCGAACCTGTGACCCCGTGGCTTTATGCCATCGCCCGCTACAAGGCCGCCGATGCGGGCCGCAGACGCGGGCGGGGTGGTCCGCAGGTGCCGCTGGACGACATCGAAGACATCCTGCCCGAAGAGGCAGGAGAGGCGACAGCCGCCCGCGATCTGGCGGTGCTGCTGGACAGGATAGACGACAGATCGGCCCGCATCGTGCGGGCGGTCGGGATCGAAGGGCAAAGCGCGGCCGAGGTCAGCGCCGCCCTGAACATGAGCGAAGGCGCGGTCCGGGTGGCCTACCACCGCGCAATGGTTCGGCTGAAAGAGCTGGCCGAAACAGAAGGCTGAAACAATAGGCCGACGGGGCGCGTGGCTTGACTTTGACCGCCCCCGGCCCGACCTGAAAGACGACGATTAGAAGACGACGATGAAAACAGACGACCTGATAACCCTGCTGGCCCAAGACGCCGCCCCGCCGCCCCGCGCTGGTCTGACCAAGCGCGCCGGGCTGGGCATTGCCGTAGGTCTCGTCGTGGCCTTTGGGCTGTACCTGCTGGCGCTTGGTCCGCGGTTCAATTTGGGCATGTACCTGCAAGATCCGGTGGTTCTGGCGAAAACGGTTTTGCCTCTGGCGCTGTTCGCTCTTGCCTTGCCGTTGGGTCTGCGCTCGGTCCGTCCTGGCGCGTCGCCCGGTTTGGCGAAACAGGCGATCTGGGCGGTGCCTGCGTTGACGCTGGGGCTGTTCGTCTGGGCATTTGCGGTCACTCCGGCATCCGAACGGATGGTCGATTTTCTGGGGCACTCCATCCCCGTCTGCCTGCCCGCGATCAACCTTTTGTCCTTGCCGATCCTTGCTGGCTTGATCACCGCCCTGCGCCGCGGCGCGCCGGTTGATCCGCAGAAGGCTGGGGCCTTGGCCGGGCTGACCTCGGCCGCGCTGGCGACGGCGCTGTATTCGACATTCTGTACCGAAGACTCGCCGTTATTTTACGCGGTCTGGTACACATCGGGCATCCTGATCACGACCGCCCTAGGCGCGGTTGCAGGGGCAAAGTGGCTGCGCTGGTGACGCGGCATTCAAATATGTGACCCAAGGTAAGAATTGTGTCGCAGGCTTGGGGCCTTATCAATCCGGTATTCAATTCCAAGACCCCCGGAGGAGCCCCCATGACCCAAGCCGACGCCCTGTTCACCCCCGCCGATCTAGGCAAGCTTCAGGTCAAAAACCGCATCGCCATGGCCCCCATGACCCGGACCTTTTCGCCGGGTAACGTGCCCAACCAGAAGGTTGTCGACTATTACCGCCGCCGCGCCGAAGGCGGCGTGGGCCTGATCATCACCGAAGGCACCTGCGTCGATCACGTCGCCGCCAGCGGATACCCCAACGTTCCGTCGTTCTTTGGCGAAGAGGCGCTGGCCGGTTGGAAGAAAGTCGTCGACGCAGTGCACGAGGCAGGGGGCAAGATCGCCCCGCAGCTGTGGCACGTGGGCGCGATCCGGCGTCCGGGGGTGAACCCCGGAGGGGACGAGCCGGGGCATAGCCCGTCTGGCATGGCGGTGCCGGGTAAAGTCGTGGGACATGCAATGACACAATCCGACATCGACGACGTGGTCACGGCGTTCGCCAAAGCCGCAGCGGATGCCAAGCGTATCGGCATGGACGCGATCGAGATCCACGGCGCGCATGGCTATCTGGTCGATCAGTTCTTCTGGGACGGCACCAACCAGCGTGACGATCAATATGGCGGCGATCTGGCGGCGCGGTCCAAGTTCGCCTTGGAAATCGTGCGGGCGGTGCGCGAGGCAGTGGGCCCGGACTTCCCGATCATCTTCCGCTATTCCCAGTGGAAGCAGCAGAATTACGAGGCGCGGCTGTGCGAAACGCCAGAGGCTCTGGGCGACTTCCTCAAGCCGCTGGCCGAGGCTGGCGTGGACATTTTCCATTGCTCCACCCGTCGGTTCTGGCAGCCGGAATTCGAAGGCAGCGATCTGAACCTTGCGGGCTGGACCAAGAAGCTAACCGGCAAACCCGTGATCACGGTGGGTAGCGTCGGTCTGAATGCTGATTTCCTGCCTAACGATGGCACCGCGAACTTCCGTGAGGCCGAGCCCGCGTCTTTGGACAACCTGATCGAACGTTTGGAAAAGGACGAGTTTGATCTGGTCGCCGTGGGCCGCGCGCTGATCGCGAACCCGGATTGGGCGAACGAGGTGCAGGCGGGTCGGTTCGATGACCTGAAGGCCTATGAGAAAGACATGCTGAAAGCGCTGGTCTGATTTGGTGCGGATGGTGGGTTGAAAACCCACCCTACGCTGACCTCGGCCGCCGGGGGTTTTGCACCCCGTCGCCATCCGGGCTTGAACCGGTGGCGCACGAATGGCGACCCCCGCAGAGTATTTCTGGAAAGTGAAGGTATTAAAAAGGGGCCGGACAGTGCATTGTCCGGCCCCTTGTCGCGTAGAGCGGGGTCACCCCCTGTGTTTTTCGCTTACCGCAAATCCGGCGGGGTCGCTTCTGCCTTCAGCTGCGCGACGATCTCGTCCAGCGACTGCAGCTTGGTCTGTTTTTCACCCAGACGACGGGTCGACACGGTGCGGTCTTCGACCTCTTTCATCCCGCAGGCGAGGATATAGGGCACCTTGCCAAGCGAATGTTCGCGGACCTTGTAGTTGATCTTTTCGTTGCGCAGATCGGCCTCGGCCCGGACACCCGCGGCTTTGAGCGCCTCGACAACTTCAAGACAGTAGTCATCTGCGTCCGACACGATCGCGGCGACGACCACCTGACGCGGGGCCAGCCAGACGGGCATACGGCCCGCGTGCTCTTCGATCAGGATGCCGATGAACCTCTCGAACGATCCGAGCGTTGCGCGGTGCAGCATGAACGGACGATGCTTTTCGCCGTCCTGCCCGATGAAGTTTGCGCCCAGACGTTCCGGCAGGTTCGGGTCCACCTGGAAGGTGCCGCACTGCCAGACCCGGCCAATCGCGTCGGTCAGGTAGAAATCGAGCTTGGGGCCATAGAACGCACCATCGCCGGGTTCCAGCGTGTAGTCGCGCCCGACCGCCTTGATCGCGTTTTCCAGCGCGGCTTCGACGTAATCCCAGCTTTCTTCCGTGCCGACCCGCTTTTCGGGACGCGTGGCGAACTTGATCTCGAACTTTTCAAAGCCAAGCTCGGCATAGATATTCGCAAGGAAGTCGATGAAGCGGGCGCATTCCGACTGGATCTGATCCTCGGTACAGAAGATGTGGCCATCGTCCTGCGTGAAACCGCGAACCCGCATGATGCCATGCAGCGCGCCCGAAGGTTCGAACCGTGCGCAGGACCCGAACTCGGCCAGACGCAACGGCAGATCGCGATAGGATTTGAGACCCTGATTGAACACCTGCACGTGGCAGGGGCAGTTCATCGGCTTTAGCGCGTTGATCCGGGTGTGTTCCTTGCTGGTCGCTTTGGCGTCGTCGTTTTCACCATCACGGCTTTCGTCGACTTCGACGATGAACATGTGGTGCTGATACTTCTCCCAGTGGCCCGAAGCTTCCCACAGCTTCCGGTCCACGACCTGAGGCGTGTTCACCTCACGGTAGCCGCCCTGCCGTTGCTTGCGGCGCATGTAGTCCTGAAGCTCGGTGTAGATCGTCCAGCCGTTCGGGTGCCAGAAAACCTGCCCCGGCGCCTCTTCCTGCATGTGGAACAGGTCCATTTCGCGACCCAGCTTGCGGTGGTCGCGCTTTTCGGCCTCTTCCAGCATCATCATGTGCTGTTTCAGCGCCTTGCGGTCCTTGAAGGCGACGCCGTAGATCCGCTGCAGCATGGGCCGCGTGTTGTCGCCCAGCCAGTAGGCGCCCGCCACGTGGGTCAGCTTGAACGCGTCCGCCGGAACCTGTCCGGTGTGCTGCAGGTGCGGGCCGCGGCACAGGTCCTGCCAGTCGCCATGCCAGTACATGCGGATCGGCTCATCGCCGGGAATGCGGTTGATCAACTCGACCTTGTAGGGCTCGCCGGTCTTTTCGTAATGCGCGATGGCGTCGGCGCGCGACCAGACTTCGGTTTTCACCGCGTCACGGGCGTTGATGATGTCTTTCATCTTCGCTTCGATCTGGCCGAGGTCTTCGGGCGTGAACGGTTCTTTGCGGTCGAAATCGTAGAACCAGCCGTAGTCGCGGACGGGGCCGATGGTGACCTTCACGTCGGGCCAGATTTCCTGAACCGCGCGGGCCATGATGTGGGCAAGGTCGTGACGGATCAGTTCCAGCGCCTGATCATCGTCCTGCATGGTGTGGATCGCGATCGAGGCATCGGCGTCGATCGGCCACTGCAGATCGTAATGCGCACCGTTCACGGTCGCGCTGATCGCCTTTTTGCCAAGCGAGGTGGAGATGTCGGAGGCGACCTGCGCGGGCGTGATGCCTGCATCTACTTGTCGCGTATTGCCATCGGGAAAGGTGAGGGTGATCTGGGACATCTTATGTCCTCCTCGTCGGTTTGGCGCCCACGGAACGCCCGGTTGCGGGTATAAGTCGTGTCCCCTGATGAATCGCACGCCACGACAAGTCAAGCGTCTAGGCGCGCGACCAAGCATGACTGAGTCCCCGGCACCACAGGCCAAGCCCTCAGGCCAAACCACGTCAAATGTTGGAAAAAAGTCGGGAACCAAAGCGGCGGCTGGCGGGTTCGGTATCCGAAGGCAGGATGCCGCAGGTAAGGGAAACGCGCGCACGCGTCGCACCGCAGCATATTTGGATATCGACCTTTCGGGACACTCGGGCGCCAGAGTGGTTCCTTTTTTGCGTCACTACACCATGCCAGGCCCTGGGCTTGCCCATCCTGTCTTCACGAAATTCAACCGGGACGAGGCAGCCTTAGATGAGCACAACCGAAACAGACCCGCAGACCACAGATCATGATGGGATGGCCGCAAGGCTGTTCACCAAGATTGCAGGTGCGGGCGACGGCGGTGCGGGTGAGGATCGTCCCGATGCACAGGAAGGCCGCAACGGCCTGCGCTTTATCGGCTCTTTGTCGCTTAGCAAAATCTCGGACGGGCTGATCGATCCCAAGCTGGTGCTGAGCTGGCTGATGACGGCGCTTGGTGCGCCGGGGTACCTTGCCTCTGCCCTTGTGCCGATCCGCGAAGCCGGAGCGCTTCTGCCGCAGGTCGGCTATGCCGCCATTCTGAACCGGATGAGCCACCGTAAATGGATGTGGGCAACGGGGGCGGCAGGGCAGGGCGTATCGGCGCTTGGAATCGCGGCGACGGCGCTGTTTCTGGAAGGTTTCTGGGCTGGTCTGATCATCTGTGCGCTGTTGGCAATCCTTGCCGTGTCGCGCGCCGCATGTTCCGTCAGCACCAAGGACGTCTTGGGCCGCACGGTCGAACAGACCCGGCGCGGGGCCGTGACCGGGCTGGCGGGCTCGGCCGCCTCTGCCGTGGTCATAATTTTCGCGCTGCTTCTGATGTCCGGGATGCTGCAAGAACGCACGCCCGTCATCATCGCCATAGCGATTGCGGGGATATTGTGGCTTCTGGCATCGCTGAACTTTACCACGCTGGAAGAGCCGGAGGCTGAAGGCGACGAAGACGCCGGCCTGCCGCCGATCCGCCAATACCTGACCGAAGACAAGGCGTTGCGCCGGTTCATTCTGGTCCGCGGGCTGCTGGTGTCGACCGCGCTGGCCCCGCCATGGCTTGTTGTTCTGGCGCAGGACAACGGCGACGCCGTGCTGCAACAACTGGGTATCTTGGTGCTGGCTTCCGCTGCCGCATCCTTCCTGTCGTCTTTTGTCTGGGGCCGCATGTCCGACGTGTCGTCGCGCCGGGTGCTGGCGCTGGCGGGGGGGCTGGCGGCACTGTGTCTGGTGGCCATGGTCGTCTTTGCGCTGATGGGCATGGCCGGACAGGGCTGGGTCGCTCCCGGTGTCCTGTTCGTGCTGATGCTGGCCTATCATGGCGTGCGTCAGGGGCGGTCGACCTATCTGGTGGACATGTCGCCCGAAGACCACCGCGCGGGATATGCCGCGACGGCCAACCTGTCCATCGGCCTGATCCTTTTGGCGACCGGCATCTTCGGCGGCGGCCTTGGGTCCATCGCTGCTGAATGGGCCATCGCAGGCTTTGCCGTCATGGCCGCCGCGGGTGGTGCGCTGGCGCTAACCCTGCGCGATGAAAAGGACGACGCCGAGGGCTAAGATTGCGCCTTTGACCGGAACGTGGCAGACCCTTGGCCGACACGCACAAGGGACGCCCACCATGTCTGAAGCCCAGTATCTGACCACCCCGCAAGGCCGCCGGATCGCCTATCACAAGACTGATGGCGCCGGTCCGGGCGTCGTGTTTCTGGGCGGCTTCAAATCCGACATGGAAGGATCAAAGGCGGTCTATCTGGAGGACTGGGCCAAGCGCGAAGGCCGTGCCTACCTGCGGCTCGATTACTCTGGCCACGGCATCAGCGATGGCGCGTTTACCGACGGCTGCATCGGGGATTGGGCCGAAGATGCCGCCGCTGCGATTGATCAATTGACGGATGGCCCGCAGATCCTCGTCGGGTCCTCCATGGGGGGATGGATTTCCCTACTGATGACCAAGCGGATGCCAGATCGTATCGCGGGGCTGGTCACCATCGCCGCGGCGCCTGATTTCACCGAAGACAGCATGTGGGCAGGTTTCGATAATGCGCAACGCGCGGCACTGGAGGCGGACGGTCAGATCGCGCTGCCCTCGGACTATGATGAGCCCTACATCATCACCAAGCGCCTGATCGAAGACGGTCGCAACCAGCTGGTTCTGCGGGAACCGGTCAACCTGCCGTTCCCAACCCGTTTCCTGATCGGCACGGCGGACGAGGCGGTGGACCTGTCGGTCGCGTATCGTCTGCTGGATCGCGCTGAAGGGCCCGACATCCGGCTGACGCTGGTCAAAAACAAGGATCACCGCTTTTCGGACCCGGAATGCCTGACCCTGATCAAAGAGGCAATTTTGCAGGTTTCCGCC
The DNA here is from genome assembly GCF_045763785.1 of Pseudooceanicola aestuariicola. Lineage (NCBI taxonomy): Bacteria > Pseudomonadati > Pseudomonadota > Alphaproteobacteria > Rhodobacterales > Paracoccaceae > Pseudooceanicola > Pseudooceanicola aestuariicola. The sequence goes on from NZ_JBJGSF010000001.1 coordinate 447,534, forward strand.
GCTATCTAAGGTCCGCACTGCAGAAAACCTTGACCTGCGCCCCTGATATGAGACGATTCCCAAAAAGCCGAGGCAGAGCAGGCTCCAGATGACCGATCCGATCGTATTCCTTCCGGGATACCTATGTGACCAGCGCATGTATTTCGCGCAGGCCCACGACCTGTCGCGCGATCACGTGGTCATTCAGGCCCCGCTGATCGGTGAGCGCTGTGAAGAAATGGCGTCGAACATCCTGCCGAACCTGCCGCGTCGCTTTGCGCTGGTGGGTGCAAGTCTAGGCGGCATCGTCGCGCTGGAGTTGTTGCGCAAAGCCCCTGACCGCGTGTCGCGTGTTTGCCTGATATCAACCGACGCGCTGCCTGAGGCGCCCAATACCGCCGCCGCGCGCGAACCGCAGATCGTGCAATGCCGGTCTGGCCAGATCGATCAGGCAATCAGCGCCGCGCTGCCACCCGACACGCTGGCCCCCGGCCCCGACCGGGCCGAGGTTGCGGCGCTTTTCGCCGATATGGCCCGCGCCCACGGCGCCCGAGGGTTCGAAGTGCACACCCGTGCTCTGCAACGCCGCAGGGATCATCAATCGTCGCTGTACCGCGCGCAATGCCCTGTCCAGATCATCGCGGGCGCACATGACACGGTTATTACGGCGAAACGTCAGGAATTCATGGCGGGGCTGATCCCCAACGGAGCGTTCACGCAACTAGATACCGCGGGCCACCTGCCCACGCTGGAAGCCCCGCGCGCCGTCACCACGATCCTGCGCAACTGGCTGAACCCCAAGGCGAAAGCCGCCTGATCAGCGCTTGGCTTTGGCGCGGGGATGGGCGGCGTCGTAGACCTCCATCAACCGGGCCGTGTCCACTGCCGTATAGACTTGCGTGGTCGCCAAAGAGGCGTGGCCCAGCAAATCCTGGATCGACCGCAAATCCCCGCCCGCGCTTAGCAGATGGGTCGCAAAGCTGTGGCGCATCGCATGGGGCGTCGCGGTGGCGGGCAGGCCAAGGGCCATGCGCGCCTGTGCCATGGATTTTTGCACCGTTCGCGCCGACAATGGCCCGCCCCGGATCGCCTTGAACAGCGGATCGCCCGGCATCATCGGGTGCGGTTGCACGGCCAGATAGGCATCCACCGCGTGACGAGCGGGCGCGATCACGGGCACCACGCGTTCCTTGCCGCCCTTGCCGGTGATCCGCAGGGATTCCGCCAATGGAGTTTGATCGACGGTCAATGACAGCGCTTCGGATATCCGCAGGCCGCAGCCGTAGAGCACCGTCAGGACGGCCGCATCGCGGGCCTGAATCCAAGGTCGCCGGTCTGACGCGCCCACTTCGGAGATCATCGCGCGGGCGGCGTCTTCGGCCAAGGGGCGGGGCAGGCTGCGCTGATATTTCGGGGCGCGAGCGGATAGCACGGGGGTCACGTCCAGCCGTTCGCGTTCCGCCAGCCAACGATAGAAGGTCTTTACCGCCGACAGTTTGCGCGCCAGTGACCGTGCGCCAAGCCCAGAAGCCCGTTCCCGCGCCATCCACGCCCGCATATCGCGCGTGCCGACACCGGCCAAAGCCGCCAGCCCCTGCGGGCCCCCAAGGTGTTCGCCCATGAACAACAGGTAATCCACGACGTCGCGCCGGTAGGCATCAATCGTGGCGTCCGACGCCCCGCGCAAAGATTTGAGGCCCGAGAGCCATTGCTCCAAAGCGTCGCGCGCGGCCTCGGAAATAATCAGGCTCATCAGTCGAGGTAACGGCGCATCGTCCGTTCGAAGACGCCTGCGAAAAAGCCCAGCAAATCGGTGCCGTGCTGCGGCGTGAACTGATGCGGATCTTCGGCGCCCATGACCAGCATTCCCGGCAGTCGACCGGGGCCAAAGTTCAGGCGCAGGCAGGCTTCTGACCGGACATAGGTGCCCGCGTCGCCGTAAATCCCCGGCTCACCCGATTGGACCTGACGCAGGGTGACTTGACGCGGCGGCGCGCCGCGGCCCCCGTCGGCATATTCGTTGCAATACCCCGGCGGCACGATCCGCAATACGTCGCCCAGTCGCCCAACGGCCGGATCATCATCCGTTTGCACCGTTTCCAACACCAGCCGCATGTGATCGACGCCAAGCGTGTCGGCAACTTCGCCGCCCAGATCGCGCAGGAACGCCTCAAAATCCAAGGGGTCCAACATGCGCAGCGTTGCGCGATGCACTTGGTTGGTGCCAGCAAGGTTTTCATACGCCGCCGCGATCACCGACCGATGCGTGTCTTCCAGACGGTCCAGCCGCGCCTCTAGCCGTTCCATGGCGATGCCGCGCAGATCCACGACATTGGCACCGATTTCGCGGTCGTTCGCGGCGATCAGTGCGTTCATCAGGTCACGGTCGTCCAGAATGGCCGCCGGTTCCTCCATGATTTTCGCACGCAGGGATTCGTCGATACTGGGATTGCTCATTGTCACTTGGGCCTGCTCGGGTTCGTTTTTTGATTGCCCGCGACACTAGCAGAAAGGCCGGGAAAAAACCCGGCCTTTTTTAGCGCGCTGCAGAAGTTTGCGATGGGGTGAGTCCTGATTGCGACAGGCCTTATGCGCGCAAAGGAAAACGGGCGGCCCGGGGTGACGCCCGCACCAGTGATGGTGCAAAGCATCGTCCGAACCGCCCGCGAGAGGGAGCTACTCCTCAACCATTACTCTTGGTAACGCGGCATATTCTTCAGCTCGTCCTTGGTGTAGGCGGTGCTGATGCGGTAGTCGTCGCCTTCCTGCGAAACGTCCAGTTCCGAATAGGGAAGGGCCACGGTGGTTTCACCAAGGCCAAGGAAGCCACCGATATCAAGCAGCGCTTCGACGATTTCGCCGTCGGCGTTGGTGTTGACCGAATGGATGTCACCGACGCGTTCGTCGTTCACACCCCAGATGGTCATGCCTTCCATCTGCTCAGCCGTCAGCATCACCTGCTCTTGGTTCGGGTCGGCGTTCATATCGGTCGAAGCATCGGCCATCTGTTCGTCAGCCATTTCGCCGTTGGATTCAGCGTCCATCGCGGTGTCCGTGCGGGCCGCATCCATCTCTGCTTCGGTGGTCAGTGTCGGATCGGCAGCAGCCATAGCGGTGTCACCATCGGTCTGCTCTGCGTCCGTCTGGGGCGCAGCATCGGCCTGACGGGTGTCATCCATCTGCTGGTCCGAAGACGCATCGGCCTGACGGGTGTCGTCCATCGACTGGTCCGAAGACGCGTTAGCCTGCTGGAACGTCACTTTCGGCTCACCGGTCTGAACGACCTCGACGGTCGGCTCTCCGGACTGCTCGAACCGGATCGACGGCTCGGACGATTCAAAGTTGACCGAGGGGGCTTCGGCACGCGCGATGTTCACCTGCGGCTCACCACCATCTTGGTAGTTCACGACGGCTTCGGCCACGTTGGTGTTCACCTTCGGCTCGGCTTCGGCATCGGCGGATTGCGTCGTGGTGCGGATGTCGTTCGCATCACCATCGCTGTCGGCTGCCATCTGCTCGGCCTCTTCCGGGGACACGATACGTGCCTGCAGGTTCATCGCGACCTCAGGATCAGCCTGCGTGACGCGGATCTGCGGGTCGGCCATGACGACGTCGACCTTGGGTTCCATCTGGCCCACGTTCACCGACGGATCGGGCATGGTGATGATGATTTCCGGCGCGGCCTGTTCGATGGTGATCGTCGGGGCCTGCATCTGCATGGTGATCACCTGCTCCGGCTGGCGGATGGTGATTTCGGGGCGGGCCTGCTGCACGTCGACCGACGGCGCGTTCGAGGTCACCGAGATTTCGGGCGATGCCTGTTCCACGTCCACTTCGGGCTGCGGCACGGCGACGGCGACTTCACCTTCGACGATGGCCTTACGCTCGATCTCGACCGTTTCGGTGACGGTCGCGGTTTCGCGGACGTCCTTGGTCACGTCGATTTCCGCCGTCAGTTCGGCCCATTCGTCATCGCTTGAAAACTGGTCAAGGCCACCCGCATCGCTGACGCGCTGCAGCACGACGACGCAATTTTCTTCGGTGCCTTGGTTGGCAACCTCGGTCAGACGCTCGGGCGCGACGGCGTCGTTCTGTTCGATCAACTGCGCCAGATCGGCACAGGCGTCACCGTCGTTGGTGCCAAGCGATTGCGCGTGCGCGGCCGTGGCGGACACCAGAACAAGGGCGGATGTGCCCAGCAGGTGGCGGAACGTTAAGGTCTTCATAGGGGTCTCCCATTCGTTGGACATAAGCAGCCCGTGCGGTCCCCGGCGGGGTCCGTTGCTCACGTTCAAGCTGCTGTGAGTTGCCGAGAGCCAACGTGACGCACCCGCGACTGTTCCAAGTCGATTTCATCTTTGCCGACCGTTAGCGCCCGAAATGTGGGTGCTCTGGTTTATCCCAGCGGCGAAAAATTCAGCCTATGCCTGCGGTTGCATCGCGCGAAAATTTTTTAAGAAAAAAGTGATCCGGGGCTATATTTTTTTAAGATTTCTCCGCGCTATCGATGTGGGCAGTAAACCACTATACCAAAACGACAAAGCCGACGCCCAATGGACGTCGGCTTTAAGGTTAATGCAGTATATTCAGATCAGAGGATCGAGATGCCGGCAGCTTTGATGTCGGCCAAGAAGGCATCCAGACCTTTGTCCGTCAGCACGTGGTTCGCCATCGCCTTGATCACGTTCGGCGGCGCGGTCATCACGTCGGCACCGATCTTTGCGCACTCGGACACATGGTTCACGGTGCGGATCGACGCGGCAAGGATTTCGGTGTCGTAGCCGTAGTTGTCATAGATCGTGCGGATGTCCGCGATCAGGTCCAGACCGTCGAGGTTGATGTCGTCCAGACGCCCGATGAAAGGAGAGATGAACGTCGCCCCCGCCTTGGCCGCCAGCAGCGCCTGATTGGCCGAGAAGCACAGCGTGACGTTGACCATGTTGCCTTCGCTCGACAAAACCTTGCAGGCCTTCAACCCGTCCCAGGTCAGCGGCACTTTGACCGCGATGTTGTCGGCAATCTCGGCCAGCTTGCGGCCCTCGGCGATCATCGTGTCGGCGTCTGTCGCGGTCACCTCGGCAGAGACGGGACCATCGACCAGATCACAGATCTCTTTGGTGACTTCCAGAATGTCACGGCCGGATTTCTTGATCAGCGACGGGTTGGTGGTCACGCCATCGACCATGCCCAGATCGTTCAGCTCGGCAATCGCGGGGACGTCTGCGGTATCTACGAAGAATTTCATGTCTGGCCTCTTTGGCACGGGCGGGGTCAAATGTGACCTCACCGGGGTTGGAAAGTCGTCGCCCGCGATTTACCCGATAGAAACGGGGTCCGAAACCCCTATCCCTAGTCATTCGTCCCAAGCCGGAGCCGCCCTTGGACCTGCCTTCCCATTATGCCCCCGGTGAACTGGTATCGGTGCTGACGGCGCAGCCGATTGACCGGTTCCTCGACTATCGCGCCCCCGCAAATGGCTGTGCGCAGGGGGCGTTTGTGCAGGTGCCCCTTGGTCCGCGGCAGGTGCTGGGGGTGGTCTGGGGGCCGGGGCAGGGGAACTATGACCTGTCAAAAATCCGCCCCGTGACCCGCGTTCTGGACGTGGCCCCCATGCGGGACGAGATGCGAGAGTTCCTAATCCGCGCCGGTGATTACACGCTGACACCCATGTCCGCGATGCTGCGGTTAGCGACCCGCGCGCCGGGTTTGTCCGATCCGCCGTCGATGCAAAAGGTCTATCGGCTGGGCGACAAGGACATGGACCGCATGACCGACGCCCGCCGCCGCGTGTTGGCGGTGCTAGAGGAATACGGCGGGCTGTCTTTCACGCTGAAAGAACTGTCGGACATGGCGGGCGTGTCGTCGAGCGTGGTCAAGGGGATGGTGGCGGCGGGGGCGGTGCGCGAAGAACAGGCCCCCCGCGATCTGCCCTATCCGCGCATGGACACGGATCGTCGCGGCAAGCCCCTGACCGACAGCCAGGCCGCCGCCGCCGCCCGTCTGGCCGAAGGGATGCGCGAAGGGACCTATGGCACCACCCTGCTGCGCGGCGTCACTGGGTCCGGAAAGACCGAGGTTTATCTGGAAGCCGTCGCCGCTTGTCTGGCGCAGGGCCGACAGGCGCTGGTGCTGTTGCCAGAAATCGCCCTGTCCGAACAATTCCTGATCCGCGTCGAACAAAGGTTCGGGGCGAAGCCCGTCGAATGGCACTCTGGCGTCACCATGACCGAGCGTCGCCGCGCATGGAAGATGGTCGGGCAGGGAGAGGCGCAGCTGGTCATCGGCGCGCGGTCGGCCCTGTTTCTGCCGTTCCGCGACCTTGGCCTGATCGTCGTCGATGAAGAACACGACACGTCTTACAAACAAGAAGACGGCGCGCTGTATTCCGCACGGGATATGTCGGTCTTGCGCGCGTCGATCGCGGGGGCGCGGGTGGTTCTGGCCTCGGCCACGCCCAGTTTGGAATCCTGGGCGAATGCAGAGGCCGGGAAATACGAACGCCTTGATCTTGACGCCCGGTTTGGCACCGCCGTCCTGCCCACCATGAAGGCCATCGATCTGCGGGCGGAAAGGATGGAGCCGGGGCGCTGGATTTCCCCGACGCTCGCCAGCGCGGTGCAGACCCGCATCGCCAAGGGCGAACAATCGCTGCTGTTCCTGAATCGTCGCGGCTATGCCCCGGTCACCGTCTGCCGCGCCTGCGGGCAGAACATCGGCTGCGATCATTGCGACGCGTGGATGGTCGAGCATCGGTTTCAAAAGCGCCTGATGTGCCACCAGTGTGGAGAGACGAAACCCATTCCCGAAGCCTGTCCCAGCTGCGGGGTGGAGGGCAAACTGGCCCCCATCGGCCCCGGCGTGGAACGGTTGGGCGAAGAGGTGGCGGCAGTTTTCCCCGAGGCGCGCATGGCAGTGCTGTCGTCAGACCTGTTCGGGTCGGCCCGCGCGTTGAAAGAGGCAATTGCCGAGATCGCCGAGGGCGACATCGACATCATCATCGGCACGCAGTTGGTGGCCAAAGGGCACAACTTTCCCAAGCTGACCTTGGTCGGTGTGATCGACGCCGACCTTGGCCTGCAGGGCGCGGACCTTCGGGCCGCCGAACGCACCTTTCAACTGATGCGGCAGGTGGCTGGCCGGGCTGGACGGGCGGATATCCCGGGCGAGGCGCTCTTGCAGACCCATCAACCCGACCACCCCGTGATCCGGGCCATCCTAGACGGTGACGAAGAAGCCTTCTGGCAGGCCGAGGCCGAGGCGCGCCGCGCGGCAGGCATGCCGCCCTATGGCCGTTTGGCGGCCGTGATCCTGTCGGCGACCGATCCACAGACAGCCTTCCGCGCCGGGCAGGATTTGGCGCGCAACGCAATGCCGCTGACCAAGGTATCCGCACAGGTTTTCGGCCCAGCTGCGGCCCCCATTGCCCGGGTGCGTGGACGCCACCGGGTGCGCATGCTGGTCAAGGCGGGTAAAGGCGTCGCGCTGCAGGCGGCGATGGCGCAATGGGTGGGCCAATTGCGACCTGATAAGGATTTGCGTGTTTCAGTCGACATTGATCCCCAGTCGTTTTTCTAACTGGCGTTAAGGGGGGCGCTGCCCCCTCAAACTCCCCGAAGATATTTGCGGCAAAAGGATTGGGGGCGTTACGCGGTGGCGGTGTGGCGCTGATCGACCAGCAGGTCCGTGACCATCGCGCCGATCCACATGCAGAAGAGCGCAAGCCACGCGGTGCCGACGAAGATCGATCCGCCTGTGACACCCGCACCGATCGCACAGCCGCCGGCCAGCATCCCGCCAAAGCCCATGAATGCGGCACCCACCATCGCGCGGCGCATAGTTGCGGCATTGTCAAAGCCTTGGAACTGGAACTCTCGGGTCAGGACCGAGGCGGCGAAAGAGCCTAGGACAACACCGGGAACCAGCCCGATGTCGAACTCCAGCACCGAACCGCGATCCAGAAAGAACATCAGCGTGTTGGCCGAGGGGCCAGTGAACGTCGCGCTTTCGATCTGAACCGGATCGAAGGCGACCGTAGACAGCGCGTATGTCAGCACCCAGCCAAGTGCCACGGCAAAGCCGACGCCCGCGCCAAAGACCAGCCGACGTGCCCCGATCCGGTTGCGACGCGCAAGGATCAGAGCGAGCGCTGCAAATGCCAGACCGATGATCAGACCAGACGCGTCCGGCAGGTGCAGCGCTGCCAGCAGGTCCATGTTTCGCCCGCCGGAGGTGATCCAGAGCGATGCGATCCGGTCGCGCAGGGGCGACAGCACACCCGACAGCGACATCTGCGCCACCACGGCAAAGATCAAGCCCGACACCACGGACCGCAGGTTGCCCGTAGCGGCCAGCACCAGCAGCCGCCCGGAACAGCCGCGCGCCAGAACCATGCCGACGCCAAACAGCAGGCCGCCGATGATTGCGCCCGACCAACTGCCCGGAACGGCCATCATCCGCGCGTCTTCGGCCCGCATCAGACCCAGCATCTGCGCCGCCTGAACCCAGACCACGGCGGTCGAGAAGGTGAGAAACCAGACCGCCACCTTGTCGCCCATCTGTCCACGCGCGAATTCGACCGTTGCGGCCCGCAGGCAAAACCGCGATCGCTGGGCCGCAACCCCGAAGGTTATGCCCGTAATCAGGCCGAACAGGGCCGCCGTTGGGGATTCTCCGATCCCATCGACAAGGGGTAGCAGGTCCATCGTTGCGCCTCCGACTGCGTTGGGCTGCGGATCGCATAGACATATTTCAATGTCATTGATTCAGATCAGATCACTCGCCAAGGCCAAAAAAGGGGCGTAAGGGAAATACATGACGAGAACACTTAATCTTGCCGACGCTCCCGCGCTGCCAATTTGGCGGCGGCCCAAGGCGTTGTTGTTCCTGATGGCCGCGGCGATGCCGATTGCCTTTGCCACATGGTCCGCGCTGCTGAACAACTTTGTCATCGAGGTCGCGAATTTCGACGGCTCTGACATCGGCTGGCTGCACACGGTTCGAGAGATCCCGGGCTTTCTGGCCATCGGCGTGATCGCGATCATAATCTTCATGCGCGAACAGGTGCTGGGTCTTGTGTCCCTGCTGATGCTCGGGGCGGCCACTGCGGTGACCGCATGGTTTCCGACGATGGGCGGCATCCTGACGATCACCATGCTCAGCTCGATCGGGTTTCACTATTACGAGACGGTCAACCAGTCGCTGCAGTTGCAATGGCTGACAAAAGCCGAGGCACCGCGCGTTCTGGGCCTGTTGCTGGCGGTCGGATCGGCGGCAACCCTTTGTTCTTACGGCTTGATCGTCCTGTTGTGGGAACCACTGGGCCTGACCTACAACCTTGTCTACCTGCTGGCGGGCGGGGTAACGGCGGCGATGGCGATCTTTGCCATGATCGCCTATCCGCAATTCGAAGCGCCCAATCCGCAGGTCAAGAAGATGGTCCTGCGCCGCCGCTATTGGCTGTATTATTTGCTGCAATTCATGGCCGGTGCGCGCCGTCAGATCTTTATCGTCTTCGCTGGCTTCATGATGGTCGAGCGGTTCGGGTTCGACGTGCACGAAGTCACCGGCCTGTTCCTGATCAACCTTGTCGCCAACATGATCATCGCCCCGCTGATGGGCCGCGCCGTCGGCCGGTTCGGAGAGGCGCGGGTCCTGCGCTTTGAATACATCGGTCTGGTCACCGTCTTCGCGCTGTACGGCGGGATTTACTATTTCGGCTGGGGTGTTCTGCTGGCGTCGATCCTTTATGTCATCGACAACTTGCTGTTCGGGCTGGCGCTGGCCCTCAAGACCTATTTCCAGAAGATCGCCGATCCGGGGGATATTGCGCCGACTGCTGCCGTGGCCTTCACGATCAACCATATCGCAGCCGTCTTCCTGCCGGCCGGGCTGGGCTACTTGTGGCTGGTGTCGCCCGGTGCGGTGTTCTTTGCCGCCGCTGGCATGGCCGCGATATCCTTTGCGCTGGCGCTGTTGATTCCGCGCCATCCTGAACCCGGAAACGAAACGGTGTTTGCCCGTGCCCTCCCAGCAGCCGCCGCGGAGTAAAGCGCCGCTTCAGGCGAAATTCGTCACGGGCAGCACGATGCGCCACGTGGTGATCATGACAGCCAGCGGGTCAATCGGCCTGTCGTTCATGTTCCTTGTGGATTTCTTGGCGCTGTTCTGGGTCGGGCAGTTGGACGATACGATCCTGCTGGCGGGCATGGGCTATGCCGCGATGATCACCTTCCTGATGATCTCGGTCGCGTTGGGGATGATGATTGCAGGCGTGGCACTGGTGTCGCGCAGCCTAGGCGCGGGGCAAGAAGAGCAGGCGCAGAATTTCGCCACCGCATCGTTGATCTACACCTTCGCCGTGCAACTGGTGCTATCCATCGTCAGCGTCAATTTCCGGCACGACTTGCTAAGGCTGGCCGGGGCCGAAGGGCAGGCGGCAGAGGTCGCGGCCCACGTGCTGTCCATCACCCTGCTGTCCTTGCCGATCATCGCGTTTGGTGTGAACTGCGCGGGCCTGTTGCGGGCCGCAGGGGATGCCTGGCGGTCGATGATGGTGACGTTGCTGGCGGGGCTGGTGGTTCTGGTGCTGGACCCGTTCCTGATTATCTACGCGGGCTGGGGCGTGACGGGGGCGGCGGCGTCGCTGGTTATCTCGCGCGTGGTAATGGCTGTGCTTGGGCTGTACTGGCTGGTGCGCTTTCACGGTCTGCTGACGCGCCCCAGCCTGACCATGCTGCGACAGACCGCGCGGCCCTATTTTGCCATCGCATTGCCGGGGATCGCGACACAGTCCTCTCCGCCCGCGGGGCAATGGATGTTGACGCTGGCCATGGCCCCCTTTGGGCCTGAAGCCGTGGCCGCCATGGCGGTATCGATGCGCTTGATGATGCTGGTGTTCGGCGGGGTCTATGGGCTGTCGGGCGCAATCGGCGGCATCATCGGCCAGAACTTCGGCGCCAGACGGATGGATCGGGTGCGCCGCGCCTATTTGGACAGCCTGATCTTCGCGACCGTCTATACTCTGGCCGCGTGGATCTTGCTGATCCTACTGACCGAGCCGCTGATCCGGGCCTTCAATCTGACGGGCGAAGGCGTGGCAGTGATGCGCAGCTTTACCTACTGGGTCTCTCTCAGCTTTTTGTTGAACGGGGTGCTATTTGTTGCGGGTGCGGCCTTTAACAACCTTGGAAAACCGATCTGGGCAGCCATTGCAGGATGGGTGCGCGATCTGGTGCTGGTCTATCCCTTCGCCTGGGTGATGGGCATGTACCTTGGCGGTGCGGGGGCGATGCTGGGATATGGGCTGGCCGCCGTTGTTGCCGGCACCGCCGCGGGCGTCGTGGCGTGGCGATTGATCGGGCGTTTGCAGGCCGATATGGGCGGCGGGGCGGTCCCCGCACAAGCAGAGTGACGCGCAAACAAAAAAGCGCCGCCCAAAAGGGCGGCGCAATCACTGCTTCAGATCAAGCAATTAGTTCCAGGCGGCTTCGTCAACGCCTTCCATCTCTTCCAGCTGCTCTTCGCTCAGACGGGTGACGAAGGAGTAGGTTTTGTCATCGACAGCCACCAGACGTGCGTCGTCCAGTTCGATCATGACGTGCTTGTCACCGATGTCGAGGAAACCACCAACTTCGGCCACGATACCGATCAGCTGACCGTCTTCCGACAGGACCAGATCTTCGATTTCGCCGATTTCGTTCCAGTCAGCGCCGACTTGGTCGTAGCGGGTGTTCACATCCCACGCGCTACCTTCATCGTTGGCTTCGTTCATGGTGTAGATCGAACCACCAGTGATGTCGCGCGAACGGATCAGCTTGGCGCTGCTGTTCATGTCCGTATCCGTCGAAGCGGAGTCCATGGACGCGGACATTTCACCGTCTTTTTTCATCTTCGCTTCGCCGTCGGCGTTGCTGTGTGCTTCGGCGAATGCGCCCGTAGCGGCGATAAGGGCGGCGGCGGCAGTAGCGGTAAACGTCGTGAATTTCATAATAAGACCCTCCTTATGTCTTGGTCGGGGTATCAACGGGGGACATGGCCAAGTGTTCCCGGACATATTTTTGCGTTTTGATGGAACAAAAGTGCTGGGCGCGCATTGGCGCGCGCCCGCGGACCACGCGGCTCTGGTCACAGGGGGGGCTTCGGTATAAAGCCTGCGCAAACCCAGACGGAGGCCCCCATGCCCACCTTTACCGCCTTTACGACCCTGCCGGGCAAAGCCCCCGCCGAAGCCCTTGGTGAGGCGATGGAAGCGCTGACGCCAGAACCCTACGGCATTGGCGTGTTCGAGATCGAAGACGACTCCGGGCTGTGGGAAGTGGGGGGCTACTTCACCGAACACCCTGATGAGGCCGGTCTGGCCTTGCTGGCAACCCTGCATGACGCAAAACCCTTTGCCGTCTCGGAACTGCCGGACACTGATTGGGTGGCAAAGGTAAAACGTGAACTGGCACCCGTGCGCGCGGGCCGCTTTTATCTGTATGGCAGCCACGACGCCGACACGGTCCCCGACGATAGCGTGCCCCTGTTGATCGAAGCCGCGATGGCCTTTGGCACAGGTCACCATGGCACGACCCGCGGCTGTCTTGAGGCGCTGGATCGTCTTGCCACCCGCGGCATCGAGGCCAAAACCGTCGCCGACATCGGCTGTGGCACCGCTGTTCTGGCCATGGCTGCCGCGCGTATCTGGCCAGTGACGCCCATTGCCGGCGATATTGACCCCGTGGCCGTTGAGGTGTCCGAGGCGAACCTTGCCGCTAACGACATGGCGGGTCGGGTGACCTGTCTTGAGGCGACGGGCTTTGATCATCCTCAGATTGCGGATGGCGCCCCTTACGAATTGATCTTTGCCAATATCCTCAAGGGTCCGCTGATTGATCTGGCCCCGGATCTGGCTAAGCATCTGGCCCCCAATGGGTATACGATCCTGTCTGGGCTGTTGAACGATCAGGCCGACGATGTGGCCGCCGCCTATGCCAAGCAGGGCCTGACGGATGTTGAGGCGACCCAGATCGGCGACTGGACGACGCTGTTGCTGTCCCGACCCAGCTAAAACCGGTCTGTTTCGCCTGTATGCAGCATGGCCAAGCAGGCGGAACGTTTCCAATTTCAGTCAAAATATGGCCCGATTTTCGCGTTAACACCTATCCTGAGAAACACCGCAGGACTGGGAAAACCAATGAAAGACGGGTTTGCACATTTTGACAGACGGCTGGAGCGTCTGGATGAGCGTAAGGCCGCACTCGAGGCCGGTCACCGCACCGAGCTGGACGAAAACGGCCTGATGAAGCTGATCCCCACAGGGGAGCGTCGGCGCCAGATCAATCGTATGATCCCGCTGCGCGCTGCGATGATCATCGCGGGCGTGCTGCTAAGTTTCAAAGGCTTTTTGCTGTTCAAGCTTGGGTTCGGCGTCTACACCGCCAAGGTCAACGCGATGGCGCAGGGCGACACGATGGATCAGGTCGGCGCATGGATCATGCAGATCGAACCTGTGACCCTGATGGTCTATAATTTCCTGACCTTCGTCGTAGGCTAAGACCTGCTGGCCGATCAGGCTACGCGCTGACGAAGGCACGGATCAAATACAAAAAGGCCGCCCAAAGCAGGGCGGCCTTTTGCTATTGTTCGGTCTTAGTCTGACTTGGCGGCCCCGGGGGGCCGAAGACCTTAGGACAGGCCTTCGATTTCTGCGCGGGTCAGGCCGATGTCGTACAGTTCGCGGTCGGACAGGGCGTTCAGCAGGCGGCGCGTCTGGCGACGGTCGTTCCAGTCACGGACCGACAGGTGCAGGTTCGACACGAAGCGGCCGATGTGGCCAATGCTGACGGCAAAGCCGGTCTGTGCGCGGGGGGTCATCACGTAGATGCTCATAGGACGGCTCCTTTCAAAAGGGGGCGGGGTGAAGTTTTCAAACCGCCCAATAATCGTGCATTCCAAATTGAGGAAGCCCGATTTTTGCAACGCTCTCATGCATTTTATGCATGTCGCTAAATCGCTCTCAAAGTGTTGAAATAGCGTAAAAGTAAAGGCCTCGGCGCGTGTCGTTTTTGGCGTGCAGCGCGTCGGTTTCCCGATGCGTCTGTCGCCTTTGGTGGGGCGCGTGTCGGAAACGTCTGATGACGATGTCGTGCGCAACGCGCTTGGCGAATGTTCACCATTCGTGCTATCTGTTGCAAAAAGGACAAATCGCGGTAGGGCGAGGGGGCAGTATGAAGGTCATCGGCATCGATCCGGGGCTGCGCAGCATGGGCTGGGGCGTGATTTCCGTTGAGGGAAGCCGAATCAGCCATATCGCGAACGGCCAATGTCAGGGGCAGGGGGCGGACATGGCCGAACGGCTGATGGCGCTGTTCACCGGTCTGACCCAAGTCATCGCAGACCACGCACCCGATGCCGCCGCCGTGGAACAGGTGTTCGTCAACACTAACGCCAGCGCCACGCTTAAACTGGGACAGGCGCGGGGGATTGCCCTGCTTGTGCCTGCTCAGGCCGGGCTGACCGTTGGTGAATACGCCCCCAATACGATCAAGAAATCCGTTGTGGGCGTCGGCCACGCGGCCAAGGAACAGGTCCAGCATATGGTCAAATTGCAATTGCCGGGGGTTCAGTTCACCGGCCCCGACGCCGCCGACGCGCTGGCCATCGCGATTTGCCACGCACATCACCTTGGCTCTGCCGCCAGCCTGTCGCGGGTGCGCGCATGATCGGGCGCATCGCTGGGCGCATCGACATGCGCGGGCCGGATTACGTGCTGATCGATGTGCGGGGGGTCGGATACATGGTCTATGTATCTGACCGAACACTGATGGCGATGCCCGGACCCGGCGAGGCTGCAGCGCTTTATACCGAACTGATCGTTCGCGAAGACCTGCTGCAGCTCTATGGCTTTCCGACGCTGGTGGAAAAGGAATGGTTCCGTCTGTTGACCAGCGTGCAGGGTGTTGGCGCAAAGGGCGCGCTGGCGATCCTTGGCGCACTCGGGGCCGACGGGTTGTCGCGCGCCATCGCTTTGGGGGATCAGGCCAGCGTCAAGGCAGCCAAGGGTATTGGCCCCAAGACGGCACAGCGCATCGTGCTGGAACTGAAAGACAAAGCCCCCGCCGTCATGGCCATGGGTACCAGCGCGCCGACCAAGGCAGATGACAGCGATATCGAGGTCATCGAACCCGCCACCGCCGCACCCAAACCTAAACCAGCGTCCGCCGCGCCCGCCAACGCCAATGCACAGGCCGAGGCGTTGTCGGCCCTGAGCAACCTAGGCTATGCCCCGTCTGAAGCCGCCGCCGCCGTGGCCGAGGCCGCGGGCGAAACCCCTGACGCCGAAACCCCCGCGCTGATCCGGTCTGCGCTGAAGAAACTCGCGCCGAAAGGGTAAGCCATGTCATCCGACCCGACCCTGCGCCCCGATCCGCTGCCCGAGGATGCCGACGACACCCGCGCGTTGCGCCCCCAGACGCTGGACGATTTCATCGGCCAAAAAGAGGCGCGCGCCAACCTGCGCGTCTTTATCCTTTCCGCCCGCCAGCGGGGTGAGGCGATGGACCACACCCTGTTTCACGGTCCTCCGGGGCTGGGGAAAACCACGCTGGCGCAGATCATGGCGCGCGAGTTGGGGGTCAACTTCCGCATGACCTCTGGCCCCGTGCTGGCCAAGGCGGGCGATCTGGCCGCGATCCTGACGAACCTAGAAGCGCGGGACGTGCTGTTCATCGACGAAATCCACCGGCTCAACCCGGCGGTGGAAGAGGTGCTTTATCCCGCGCTTGAAGATTTCGAACTGGACCTTGTGATCGGCGAAGGCCCCGCCGCGCGGACGGTCCGGATCGAACTGCAACCCTTCACGTTGGTCGGTGCCACGACCCGCCTTGGCCTGCTGACAACGCCCCTGCGCGATCGTTTTGGCATCCCGACCCGCCTGCAGTTTTATACCGAGGATGAGTTACACGACATCGTCACCCGCAATGCCCGCAAGATGGGCGCGCCTGCGGACGACGCTGGGGCCCGCGAAATCGCCCGCCGTGCCCGTGGCACCCCGCGGATCGCCGGGCGTCTGCTGCGCCGCGTGGTCGATTTCGCGGTGGTCGAAGGCGATGGGACGATCACCCGTGACCTTGCTGACGGCGCGTTGACGCGGCTTGGGGTGGATAACCTTGGCCTCGACATGGCGGACCGGAAGTACCTCAAGATGATCGGCGAAGACTATCAGGGCGGTCCCGTGGGCATCGAAACCCTTTGCGCCGCGCTGTCGGAAAGCCGCGATGCGGTCGAAGAGGTGATCGAGCCCTACCTGCTGCAACAGGCGCTGATTCAACGCACCCCGCGGGGCCGGATGCTGGCCGCCAAGGGCTGGCGGCACATCGGATTGCAGCCGCCCAAAGCCACCGGGCAGGGGACCCTGTTCGAATGACCTGCGATCGGTCAGCCTGACGCCTTCCCCTGACCTTTTCGGTTTTCTCTTGCTCTTTGCCCATTGGCAGGGCATCGACCTATGCCAAGCTTTTGAGCGTAAGTGGGGCCGATACCTTGAGCGTGACGCTGGAACCGGAACAGATTGAGCGGCTGTTCACCCGTGAGGACGGGACGTATCAGTTTGCCCGCTGGGGCCGCCCCATCGTGCCGGTCATTTTCGGTGTCGAAGAGCAAAGCCTGCCGCCCCTGAAAGGCGCGATCGAGGCAATCGTCGCGATGGTCGGCCACACCATGGCCGAGACCGACCCCGAACTGGGCACCAACCTTATGATCTTCCTGCTGAAAGACTGGGAAGAACTGACAGAGCTGGACGGTCTGGACATGATGATCCCCGGCCTTGGCGCATTGGTGCCCCGCCTTCAGGCCGCCAAAGCGTCGCAATACCGCGCCTTCCGGTTTGATGAATATGGGGCGATCCGCGCGGCCTTCGTGTTTCTGCGGATGACGGGGCAGATGGCCCTGCGTCCGGCAGAAGAAATCGGGTTGGATCTGGCGCTGAAATCTATCGCGGATTGGGGGCCAAACGCCTTTGCGACGCGGTCATCTTTGGTGCGTGGTGCGGATGGCGTCGGACGGCTTCATCCCGACTTCGCGGCGGTCGCGCAGGCGGCCTATGATCCGGTGCTGCCCGCCTCTGCCACGGACCCGAGCCACGCCTTGCGAATTTTTGCAAGATTGCAGCGAAATTGAGGCAAAATCTGGGCAGACGCGAAGCGCCCGAGGTGACGCCATCGGGCGTCGCTATCCGTGAATTGCTTGTATCACACTGATATATTGAGTTAATATAGGTTATTCCGCTTTCGATATTCGCCAGCGGCAGCCAGTCATACAACTCAAAGATGATGCGCATGCGCGTCCCTCGGGGCGCAACTGCGCATCATTTCCCCTTAACCTGCATAAGAAAGCCTTATTCTTCGGCCAGTATACAGGCTGAGGAGAACCGGCGCTCAGGCGCGTCGGGCGTTGTGCAGTGAACAGGTAGGCCAATGGCCACGTACGAAGTCGCAGGTTATGACTCAAGCGATATCGTCATCCACTCGGGTGCCGATCCGTTTTCGAACGACCTGTCGGCAAACGGGGCCGCAGACGGTACGATCTTTTCGGTCACCGCAGAACCTGACAAGTTCAACATTACCGACAACGACACCGTCTTTAATGACGGGGATGGCAGTCAGGATCTGGCGGAACCCATCAGTCAGGGTGGCGGTACGGCCAATACCGGTCAGCAGATTACTCCGGAATATATGTACCGTGTCCGCCCCGTCGGCGGCACGGCAGCAGATGATTTCTACATCTACGCCTACGACGCCGATACCGGATCGCGCGCCAGTGGTTTTGTCACCGAACATCGCCTTGTCCCCGGTCAGCAATACCAAATCATCGAAGAGGGGCCGACCAACGACCCCTCGATCGCCTATTCATCGCTTTACGTTTGTTTCACCCCCGGCACGCGCATCGCGACCCCGTCGGGCGATCGCGCCATCGAGACACTGGAACCCGGCGATGTGGTTCGCACCGTTGAGGGCAGCTATGTCCCTGTCCGCTGGATCGGCGGAAGAGAGCTGCGGTTGGACGACCTGATGGCCCAGCCGGAAAACCGCCCCATCCGGATCGCGCAGGGTGCGCTTGTTCCGAACCTGCCCGATCAACCGCTAGAGGTGTCGCCGCATCACCGCATCATGCTGCGGTCCAAGATTGCCGAGCGTATGTTCGGAGAGGCAGAGGTGCTTGTTCCAGCACATTACTTCATCGGTCTGCCGGGCGTGGACCGTGTGCGCGGGCTGAACCCGACAAAGTACATTCACCTGCTGGTCGAAGGGCATCAGGTTCTGATTGCCAACGGCACACCGGCAGAAAGCCTCTATGTCGGGAAAGAGGCGCGCAAGATGTTGGGCAAAGCCAACTGGCGCGCGGTCAAATCCGCCTTGAACTATGCCCCATTCCAGCAGGGCAAGCCGACGACCCCGCCCGCGCGGCTGATGGTCGATGGCAAAGACGCACGTCGGCTGGTCAATCGCCACGTGCGCAACCACGGCCGTTGCCTAGTGGAGCGCGCGACAGCCCCCAGACTGCGCGTGGTCAAGTAAACCCCGCGCCCCCCTTGTGATCGTGATCTGATCCGTGTTTCTTCGGCCCCGGGTAACCGGGGGCACCAATGGCACATCATTTCCAACTGCGCGTGTATTACGAAGACACGGATTTGGCGGGCATCGTCTATTACGCCAACTACCTGCGCTTTATCGAACGTGCGCGCAGCGAATGGATCCGCACCCTTGGGATCGACCAGAAAGCGATGAAAGCGGACGACGGCATCGTGTTTGCCGTCCGGCGGCTAGAGGCCGATTACCTTAGCCCCGCGCATTTCGACGACCAGCTGGATGTCATCACCACGACCGAAGCGGTTACCGGCGCGCGGGTCATGCTAAAGCAGGATGTGGTAAGGGACGGAGAGGTCCTGTTCACCGCCCACGTCACCATCGTCGCGATCAGCGATACCGGTCATCCTGCGCGACTTCCGGCGAATATCCGCCTGTTGATGCACTGAATCCCCTTCATTTGGGTTAACGAACCGCGCGCTCTCGCCAATGTGTTGGCGAAATGCGTTGAGATCCGCTACATTCCCTGCAAATGGCCGCAGGAAGACGGCCCAATTGTAATTTCTGACGAGCAGGCAGAATGGAAACCGAGACTTTAGCCCTGGCGCAACAGGTGGATTTTTCCATGTGGGCGCTTTTCGCACGTGCGACCATAACCGTGAAGCTGGTGATGCTGATGCTGATCGCCGCCTCTTTCTGGTCGTGGTCCATCATTATCCAGAAAATCATCAGCTACCGCGCCGCGCGGTCCGAAGCCGCGAAATTCGATCGCAGCTTCTGGTCCGGTGAACCGCTGGATGAATTTTACGAACAGATCGGACCAGAGCCGGCGGGCCGGGCCCACCGTGTCTTTGCCGCTGGCATGACGGAATGGCGCCGGTCGCACCGTGAAGATGGTCAGATGATCGCAGGCGCGCAGGCCCGCATCGACCGATCGATGGACGTCGCCATCGCCAAGGAATCCGAAAGCCTTCAATCCGGGTTGAACGTTCTGGCCACCATCGGGTCTGCCGGGCCGTTCATCGGGCTTTTCGGCACGGTCTGGGGCATCATGCACGCCTTCATCGGCATCGCGGAAAGCCAGAACACATCGCTGGCCGTCGTCGCCCCCGGTATCGCCGAGGCGCTTCTGGCAACGGCCCTTGGCCTTGTCGCGGCTATCCCTGCGGTGATCTTCTACAACAAGCTTAACGCAGACATGGATCGCATCGTTGGCGGCTATGAGGCTTTCGCCGACGAATTCTCGACCATTCTGTCGCGCCAGTTGGACGCCTGATCCATGGGCGCAGGCGTCATCGGAAAAGACAGCGGTCGCCGCCGGGGCAGACGCCACGGTGGACGCGCACGGCCTATGTCGGAAATCAACGTCACGCCCTTTGTGGACGTGATGCTGGTGCTTTTGATCATCTTCATGGTCGCCGCCCCGCTGATGGTCGTGGGCGTGCCGGTCAAGCTGCCGGAAACGGCCGCGAATTCGCTGCCGACCGAACAGGAAGAACCGCTGACCGTTACGGTCACCTCGGGCGGTCAGATCATGATCCAGACCACGGAAACCGGCGCGGACGAATTGATCCCTCGGTTGCGGTCCATTTCGGCTGAACGGGATAGCGACCGCATCTACCTGCGCGCCGATGGCGCGGTGCCTTACGAACAGGTCATGCAGGTCATGGGAGCGCTGAACAAGGGCGGGTTCAAGAACATCGGTCTGGTGACCGATCCAGGCGGCCCGACCATGGGCGGGAACTGACGGTCGTTAAATGCACACCGGTCACATCATATCCGGGGCGGGCCATCTGGCCTTCTTCGCGTGGGCGCTGATTGGCAGCTGGTCCCTTCCCCCCGATGACGCCATCGAGGTGACGGATGTCGCCCTGATCTCGCCCGAGGAATTCGCTGCGCTGACGCCGGCCCAACAGCCGCCTGGTGCCGATACCGACGTGACCGAACTGCCCGTTCCGGCACCCGCGGAACAGACCCCTGTGACCCCGCAGGCCGACACGGCCCCCGCGCAGGACCAGCCCACAGTGGCCGAAGCCCCGCAGGCCGAGGTCGCGCCCGAACAGCCCGACCTGACCACGCCGCAAGCCGAGGTGCAGGACACCACGCCCGACATTACACCGCCGACCGAAGACACCGCCGTTCTGATGCCAGAGCCAAGCGATGAGGCCCCGCGCGACATCAAACGCGTGGCCCCGCGTCCTGTGCTGCGTCCCAACCCTGATGCGGCCATCGGTGAAAGCCCGCAGGCCCCCACAGCGCCGTCAGAGACAGCGGAAGAGGTCCAGCCTGCCGAGGAAGAACAAGCGCCAGAAGAGGCGACGACCGAGATCCTGACCGAAGCCGACGAAACCGGCGACGGCCCGCCCAAGGTGTCCAAGCGTCCGCCATCGGCGCGTCCGGTACAGACCGCTGTGGCAGAACCCCGGCCCGAACCGACGCCTACACCCACACCTCAGCCAGAGCCTGAGCAGAACGACGCCATCAACGACGCGCTGGCCAAGGCGCTTGGCGGCTCGACCGCTGCTGCCGACAGCGACAACGCGCCCGCAGGTCCCGCCGGTCCCCCCATGACCGCTGGCGAAAAAGAGGCGCTGCGCGTCGCCGTTTCGGCTTGTTGGAATACTGGTTCACTGTCCACCGACGCTCTGCGCACTACAGTTGTGGTCGCGGTCGAGATGTCTCAGGACGGTCGCCCGCGTACGGACACCATCCGGATGCTGACCTCTCAGGGCGGATCGGGCGATGCGGTGCGGCAGGCATTCGAGGCCGCGCGCCGGGCAATCATCCGCTGTGGGGCGAACGGCTTTGGCCTTCCGGTGGACAAGTACGAAACCTGGCGTGACATTGAAATGACATTCAACCCGGAGAAGATGCGGATCAAATGAGACACCATCTGACCAAGCTTCTGGGCCTTCTGGCCGCGATCATCACCCTTGCTGCGCCGCTTCAGGCGCAGAACGGCCCGCTGCGGATCGAAATCACCGAAGGTGTGATCGAACCCTTGCCCTTTGCCATCCCCACGTTCGAGGCCGAAACCAGCGGCTCGGCGGATCTGGCCGCGCGCATCACGCAGGTGGTGTCGGACGACCTGACCGGTACCGGGCTGTTCCGCCAAATCCCACAGGACGCGCATATCGCCCGCGTATCCAGCTTTTCGTCCCCGATCCAATATGCGGATTGGAAGGCGATCAACGCTCAGGCGCTGATTACCGGCGCGGTGGCTGTCACGGGCGACCGGGTGAACGTGAAATTCCGCCTCTACGACGTCTTTTCGGGGGCCGAGATGGGCAATGGCCTGCAATTTTCGGGCACCACGGCAGGCTGGCGGCGCATGGCGCACAAGGTGGCCGATGCCGTCTATTCCCGCATCACCGGCGAAGGTCCGTATTTCGACAGCCGTGTTGTGCATGTTGCTGAAACCGGGCCTAAGAATGACCGCAAGAAACGTCTGGCGATCATGGATTACGACGGCGCCAACGTGCAGTACCTGACCGACAGTTCGTCCATCGTGCTGGCCCCGCGCTTTTCGCCCACCGGCGACCGTGTGCTTTACACCAGCTATGAAACCGGCTTCCCCAAGATCTACGTGCTGGACGTTGCCTCCGTAAACCGTCGCACCCTGAACACGCCCGAGGGCACGATGTCCTTCGCCCCCCGGTTTGCGCCGAATGGTCAGACCGTGGTCTATTCGCTGACCCAAGGCGGGAATACGGACATCTATTCGATGGACATCAATTCTGGCCAGTCCACCCGACTGACCAGCGCGCCGTCGATCGAAACGGCCC
Source organism: Pseudooceanicola aestuariicola (assembly GCF_045763785.1). Taxonomy (NCBI): domain Bacteria; kingdom Pseudomonadati; phylum Pseudomonadota; class Alphaproteobacteria; order Rhodobacterales; family Paracoccaceae; genus Pseudooceanicola; species Pseudooceanicola aestuariicola. Next base: position 469,861 of record NZ_JBJGSF010000001.1, read on the forward strand.
CCAGCTTTTCGCCTGATGGATCGAAAATCGTGTTCGAATCCGACCGCTCCGGCAGCCAGCAGCTGTATGTCATGCCTGTCACCGGCGGCGAACCGACCCGCATCAGCTTTGGCCAAGGGCGCTATGGCACCCCCGTCTGGTCGCCGCGCGGAGATTTGATCGCTTTCACCAAGCAGTCCAAGGGCCGCTTCCACATCGGCGTCATGCGTACCGATGGGTCCGAAGAACGCCTGCTGACTGCATCCTTCCTAGACGAAGGCCCGACATGGGCCCCTAATGGCCGCGTCATCATGTTCACCCGCGAAACGCAGGGCGCACAGGGGGCGGCGTCGCTCTATTCCGTCGATATCTCGGGCCGGAACCTGAAACAGGTGCGGACCGAAGGCGCGGCCTCTGACCCCAGCTGGTCGCCGCTGCAGAATTAACCCATCGGGCTCGTCAAAGGGCTCCGTTCACCCCCCGCCCGGAACATGATAAACCAAATTACAAAACGGGCACACGAGAGACACAAAGGCTAAGAAAATGAAACATCTGACACGCGCAATGCTGGTCGTATCCGCCCTGGCGCTGGCGGCCTGTTCGCAGCAGGAAAAGTTCGACAACGACGTCGCATTGGGCGCTGGCAACGGGGCCAACGGGGCAGTTGTTCCCGGATCGGCCAATGATCCGACCTCGCCGCTGTATTTCCAAAGCGCCGTGGGCGACCGTGTTCTGTTTGCTGTCGATCAGCACACCCTGTCGGATGAGGCACGCCTGACCCTGAACGCACAGGCCAACTGGCTGATGGCGAACCCCGATTACACCGCCGTGATCGAAGGCCATGCCGACGAACAGGGCACCCGTGAATACAACCTTGCCCTTGGTGGCCGCCGCGCCAACGCTGCGCGCGAATACCTGATCACCCAAGGCGTCCCGGCCTCGCGTCTGCGCACCGTGACCTACGGCAAGGAACGCCCGATCGAGATCTGCTCGACCGAGGCTTGCTATACCAAGAACCGTCGCGCCGTTACCGTTCTGGCTGCGGGCGCGATCAGCTAAAGGAAGACCATGCGGAACCTCATTGCCATCGCGGTGATCGCCCTGCTGCCCTTCGGGGCGGCGGCGCAATCGCAGGACGAAACCCTTGCCGACATCCGGCAGGAACTGACTGTCCTGAACGTCGAAATCCAGAAGTTGAAGCGTGAACTGTCGACCAGCGGCAGTGCCAATGGCGTGGCCGTGGGCGGATCGGTTCTGGAACGCGTCGACGCGCTAGAAGCCGAGGCATCGCGCCTAACCTCGAAAACCGAAGAGCTGGAGTTCCGCATCAATTCCATTGTCCGTGACGGCACCAACCGGATCGGCGATCTGGAGTTTCGTCTGGTCGAGTTGGAAGGCGGCGACGTCTCTCAACTGGGCCAGACCTCGACCCTTGGGGGTGAAATGCCCGAAGGGGCCGCCGCCGCGCCGATTACGCCTGTCGATCAGGGCAACAGCGAACCGGTGGCCGAACTTGCGATGGCTGAGCGCGCGGATTTCGAAGCGGCCCAAGCCGCGCTGGCAGATGGAAAATTCCCCGACGCCGCCAACCGTTTTGAGGCGTTCCTGATGACCTATCCCGGCAGCCCGATGCAGGCGCAGGCCGAACTGGGCAAGGGCAAAGCCTACGAGGGCAGCGGTGAGATCACCAAGGCCGCGCGCGCCTACCTTGCGTCCTTTTCTGCGGCACCAGATGGGCCTGTCGCAGCCGAGGCGTTGCTGAACCTTGGCAAAGGGCTGGGCCGTCTGGGGCAGGGGCCAGAAGCCTGCACCACGCTGGCCGAGGTCGCCGCCCGCTTTCCCGGCGCGCCCGAAGTGGCCGAAGCACAGACCGCGCGGGCTGATCTGGGCTGCCAGTGACAACGTGGGAACAGGCGGTCGATGTCGTTTCGGGCTTTCTAAGCGATAACGCCGCCTCTGATCCTATGGGGATCGCCGTTTCTGGCGGCTCTGACAGCCTTGCGCTGCTACTGATCCTGAAAGACTGGGCTGATGGGGCGGGCCGCTCGCTGCATGCCGTCACGGTCGATCACGGTTTGCGCCCCGAAGCTGCGGAAGAGGCCGCGTTTGTCGCCGGCCTTTGCGCTGATCTGACCATCGACCACACGATCCTGCGGTGGGATGGGCCCGCGCCGACCGGCAACATATCCGACCAAGCCCGCCAAGCGCGCTATGCGTTGATGGATGCTTGGGCGCAGGACCGCGGGATCGACCAGATCGCCGTGGGCCATACGGCGGATGATCAGGCGGAAACGCTGCTTATGCGTTTGGGACGTGGGGCAGGGGTGGACGGTCTGGCCACAATGGCGACGCGGCGGCGCATCGGACAAACCGACTTCTTGCGCCCCATGCTGACCCTGCGCCGCGATGCGCTGCAAGATTTGTTGAAGCAGCGAGGCCAGACGTGGATCAATGATCCCACCAACGACAATCCAGACTACGACCGCGTCCGCATCCGGCAGGCCATGCCAACGCTCTCCGATATCGGCCTGAGCGTTGACGCACTGACGACGACCGCCGCCAATCTGGCCCAAGCCCGCGACGCACTGGCCCACTACGCTGTGCAAGAGGCCGCGAAGATCGTCACACAGGACGCGGCGGGCGACATCCTGATTGACCACGACGCGTGGACCCATCTATCGGCAGAGATCGCGCGACGACTGATCCAGGCGGGATTGCACCACGTTGCCGGCCCGGGCTATCCGCCGCGCAGCAAAGCTTTGCAGCAGTTGATCAACCACATCCACGCCCGGACGCCGATGACCTTGGCGGGGTGCATCGTACAGACGGACAAAACTCAAATCCGCATCACACGCGAACCCGCAGCCGTTCCAGGCCCCGTGCCTGCCGATCACATTTGGGATACCCGTTGGCAGATGACCGGCCCTGTGCCGGACGGCGCGGAGATCGCCGCGCTGACAGAGGGCGGGTTGAAAGCCTGTCCCGACTGGCGCGACACGGGGCTGAAACGCACCAGTTTGCTGTCGACCCCGGCGATCTGGCTGGGTGATCGGCTGATCTCCGCTCCGATTGCAGGAAATCTTAATGGTTTTCAGGCAAAACTGCTGAGAACCCGCAAAGATTTCGATGCGGCATTGCGTACGCATTGAACCTTGCCGCCCAAATCTTATTTTAGTTCCTAACCGGGTGTGCTAGGCCCCCGCTTATCCCAATCAGGAGGAGCTTTCCTTGGGCAACGCGAGACAATTCGCCTTCTGGGTCGTTCTGTTGCTGCTGATCGTGGCGCTGTTCAACCTGTTCAGTGGTTCCGGCAATACGCTGCAAAGCCGTGAGATTCCCTATTCCGACTTTGTGACGGCTGTTGAGGCCGGCAATGTCAGTTCCGTAACGCTTGATGGCGAACAGGTTCGCTATCGCGGATCGGACGGTCAGGATTACGTGACGATCAAACCGGAAGACGCCGATCTGACGAACAAGCTGATCGAAAACAAAATCCCCGTGACTGCGAAAAGCCAGGAAGAATCTGGGTTCCAGACCTTCTTTGTTTCGCTGTTGCCGATCCTTCTGCTGATCGGTGTCTGGATCTATTTCATGAACCGGATGCAGGGCGGCGGCAAAGGCGGCGCGATGGGCTTTGGTAAATCCAAGGCCAAGCTGCTGACCGAAAAGAACGGTCGCGTGACCTTTGATGACGTCGCTGGCATCGACGAAGCCAAGGAAGAGCTGGAAGAAATCGTCGAATTCCTGCGTAACCCGCAGAAGTTCTCTCGCCTTGGTGGCAAGATCCCCAAGGGTGCGTTGCTGGTGGGCCCTCCGGGGACCGGTAAAACGCTTCTGGCCCGCGCCATCGCCGGTGAGGCGGGTGTGCCCTTCTTCACCATCTCCGGTTCCGACTTCGTGGAAATGTTCGTCGGTGTGGGTGCATCCCGTGTCCGCGACATGTTCGAACAGGCCAAGAAGAATGCGCCCTGTATCGTCTTCATCGACGAAATCGACGCCGTGGGGCGCCACCGTGGCGCAGGCTATGGCGGTGGTAACGACGAACGCGAACAGACGCTGAACCAGCTGCTGGTCGAAATGGACGGCTTCGAAGCGAACGAGGGTGTCATCATCCTTGCCGCCACCAACCGTCGCGATGTTCTGGACCCCGCGCTGCTGCGCCCCGGTCGTTTCGACCGTCAGGTGACGGTGCCGAACCCCGACATCAAAGGCCGCGAAAAGATCCTGTCGGTTCACGCCCGCAAGACCCCTCTTGGTCCGGACGTCGACCTGCGCATCATCGCGCGCGGTACGCCGGGCTTCTCGGGTGCTGACCTTGCGAACCTCGTGAACGAGGCCGCGCTGATGGCCGCCCGCGTGGGTCGCCGCTTTGTCACCATGGTCGATTTCGAGAACGCCAAGGACAAGGTGATGATGGGGGCCGAACGCCGCTCGATGGTCCTGACGCCCGATCAGAAGGAAAAGACCGCCTATCACGAAGCAGGCCACGCCGTCGTCGGCCTGACCCTGCCGAAGTGTGACCCGGTCTATAAAGCGACGATCATCCCGCGCGGTGGTGCATTGGGTATGGTGGTGTCGCTGCCGGAAATCGACCGCCTGAACTGGCACAAGTCGGAATGTGAACAGAAACTCGCCATGACCATGGCCGGCAAAGCTGCCGAGATCATGAAATATGGTGAGAATGAAGTGTCCAACGGCCCCGCTGGGGATATCCAGCAGGCCTCTGCTCTGGCCCGTGCGATGGTTCTGCGGTGGGGCATGTCCGACAAGGTCGGCAACGTCGACTACGAACAGGCGCACGAAGGCTATAACGGCAACGGCGCTGGCGGTTTCTCAATCTCGGCTCACACCAAAGAGCTGATCGAGGAAGAGGTCAAACGCATGATCGACGACGCCTACCAGCACGCCTACAAAATCCTGACCGAAAAGCAGGAAGAGTGGGAGCGTCTGGCGCAAGGCTTGCTAGAGTACGAAACCCTCACGGGTGACGAAATCAAACGCGTCATGAACGGCGAACCGCCGCAGTCCGAGGATGAGGACAAAGGCTCTGACGAAGGCAGCGCGCCTTCGGTCACCGCCATCCCGAAGACCAAGCCGCGGTCGAAACCCGGCGGCTCTGGCGGGATGGAGCCGGAACCCACCGCATAAAAGCCAAGGGCCAGAGGGAAACCTCTGGCCCTTATTCATTGCGGTCTTTTCAACTGCGATCTGGCATGATTCATTAACCAGTGGATGCCCTTATTGCTGGGCCATAGACCCGGAGCCGTGATGTCCGACTGGAACCCAGAAACCTATTCGAAATTCGCCACCGTTCGCCTGCGCCCTGCCGTTGACCTTGCCATGCGCCTTGCCCCGCGCGACGGCATAAAGATCGTCGATCTGGGCTGCGGCACCGGCAGCGTCGCCGCCGTTCTGCGCGCCCGCTTTGCAGATAGCCACCTGACGGGCGTCGATACCTCTCCGGCCATGCTGCAAGAGGCGTGGAACACCGGCCACTACGACGCGCTGGAAGAACGCGATATCGCCCAGTGGAAAACCAAGGCCGCGCCTGACCTGATCTTTTCCAACGCCGCGCTGCATTGGGTGCCGGACCATGACACCCTTTTGCCGCGACTGGTCGACATGCTGGCCCCCGGCGGCACGCTGGCCGTTCAGGTGCCACATCAGAACAACGCGCCCTCGCACCGGCTGTGGTACGATCTGGCGGAACAGCATTTCCCGGGCAAGGTCGATCCTGACAAATCACCCGGTATCCCCGACGCGCCCGCAACCTGGGACATCCTTGAACCGCTTGGCGCGCTGGCAGTCTGGCAGACGGAATATTTCCAGCACCTCGGCGCGGGCGACGATACCCACCCGGTACGGCAATTCACCTCGGCCACCTACGCGCGCCCGGTGTTGGACGCGCTGAGCGTTGATGAGCAGAAAACCCTCTGCGCGGCCTATGATGAGGCGATGGAGGCTGTGTACCCCCGTCGCGACGATGGCAGCGTGTTGTTCCCGTTCCGCCGCCTCTTTTACACCCTGACCCGCAGCTGATCGGATACGCCTATGCCCGCCCTGAACCTTACCGATTTCTCTTGTCGCATCATGTGGCTGGGCCGCGTCGCTGACCGGGACGCCGCGCTGGAGTCCTCTGGCCTCACCAGCCTAGCAGCCAATTTCGATGGCCCCGAAGGCGAAGCGCATGGCGGCATCAACCGCCCCTCCTGCAGCCGGGTGTTGAACCTGCACCCCCGGAATACCCCCATCCGCAACGTCCGCCAATTCTCGATCCTGTCGGTCGAGGATTTGGCCGAAATCGCCAGAAAGATGGAGGTGGACGCGATCCCACCCGAATGGGTCGGCGCCACCATGCTGGTCGAAGGTCTGCCGAATTTCACCCACCTGCCGCCGTCATCGCGCCTGCAAGGTCCCGACGGTGTGACCTTGGTCGTGGATATGGAAAACCGACCCTGCCAATTGCCCGCCAAGGTGATCGAAACCCACATGCCGGGCTTTGGCAAACGGTTCAAATCTGCGGCAAACGGCCTGCGGGGCGTGACGGCTTGGGTCGAACGCGAAGGCATGCTGACGGTTGGGGATACCCTTCGGTTGGCGATTCCGGATCAACCCGCATGGTCGCACATAGAAAAAGCCCGAAGCTGAGGGAACAGCTCCGGGCCTGACTTACGAAATCGGGGGTAACGTCGCCTTAGATAAGGGCGATTAGACCTGCGCCTAGGGTCAGCGTCAGGGCAAAACTGGCATGAAATACGATGGCAGCGGCTTTCATTTTAGGTTCTCCTTATCGGTCGCGGCCTGTCAGCATCCCGGCTTGGCCGCTTTCTTATCGTATCAACGTCAGGGCGGCCCATTTAGTTCCCGTCAGCCCGCCCTGAACGCTCACGACACGACGGAAATGTCCGCCAAATGTCGGAACAAATCGTTAAACGCTGCCTGAAATCCACTAAGCCCAAGGCAGAGCCACAGCCCGAAGGTCAACCCCGTGAAAACCTTGATTGTCTTTGTCGTTCACGCCGTGGGCGCCCCATGCTAAAGGCTCCGGCGAAAGGGCTGGCGGGTGTGTTTCCCGTATGTGCCAAACCAAACTGCCGCGCGACCCGTGACGCGCTGATTGCCCTCGACCAACAGGGTCTGGGCCTCGAAGGAGACAACGCATGACCGCCAATATTCTAGATGGCAAAGCCTTCGCCGCCACGATCCGTGCCAAGGTCGCCGACCATGTCACGCGTCTGATCGCGGACCATGACCTGCAGCCCGGACTGGCCGTTGTGCTGGTCGGCGAAGACCCCGCCTCCGAGGTTTATGTGCGCAACAAGGGCATATCGACCCGTGAATGCGGCATGAAGTCGGTTGAACACAAGCTGCCCGCCGACGTAGCGGAGGCTGATCTTTATGCCCTGATTGATGAGCTGAACGCAGACCCGTCGATCCATGGCATTCTGGTCCAATTCCCCGTGCCCGATCACCTGTCCGAACGCGACATCGTCGCCCGCATCGACCCGGCCAAGGATGTCGACGGGTTGTCGGTGGTCAACGCTGGCCTGCTCGCCAGCGGTCAGCAGACGATGGCGTCCTGCACGCCTTTGGGCTGCCTGATGCTTCTGCGCGATACGTTGGGTAATCTCAGCGGGATGGACGCGGTGATCATCGGCCGGTCGAACCTTGTGGGCAAACCGATGGCGCAACTGCTGCTGCGCGACAGCTGCACTGTGACCATCGCCCATTCCCGCACCAAGGATCTGGCCGAAACCGTGCGCCGCGCCGATATCGTCGTCGCCGCCGTGGGCCGTCCGCAGATGGTGCCGGGCGACTGGATCAAGCCGGGCGCAACGGTCATTGACGTGGGCATCAACCGTATCCCCGCGCCGGAAAAGGGCGAAGGCAAGACCCGCCTTGTGGGCGACGTGGATTTTGACAGCGCCAAGGCAGTGGCGGGCAACATCACGCCCGTTCCCGGTGGCGTCGGCCCGCTGACCATCGCCTGCCTGCTGGCGAACACCGTGACAGCCGCCTGCCGGATCAACGGTCTGGAAGAACCTGAAGGCCTGACCGCCTAAAGCGCCATCATCGATCCCTGCAACACCGCCACGTCCCTTTGACCATCCCCGTCAAAGGCCGTGACGGTCGCGCCCACCACGACCAGCCGCCGACCGGGTTTGATCACATGCCCACGGGCAATCAGGTACTCGCCTGCCGCCGGAGCCAACAGGTTGATCTTGATCTCGGCGGTCACGACCTCGACCCCTTCGGGCATGACAGTCAGCGCAGAAAACCCCGCTGCCGTATCGCCAAGCGCAAAGCTAAGCGCCGCATGCCCGTGGCCGGTATGTTGAAGCGCCAGCGGCAGGATCGGCGATTTCAAAACCACCTCGCCCGACGCTACGCTGACGACCTCGGCGCCTAAGGTTTTCATCAGGCTCTGTTTGGCAAAGCTGTCTTTGATCCGGGCTTCGATCGCGTCCATGCGTATCTCCTTAGCGCGGCATAGGAATGGCCCGCGCCACTCGCCCGGTCAAGATCGCCAGCGCCCGCGCGCCCATCATGCCCGACAGTGCCGCATCATGGCACCACAACCCGCCGGTGTAGGTCCCGAACGCCGGAAGGATCAGCCGCGCCTGATCCACCAGGAAACACCGACACGATCGCCCGGCAATCCGTGCCTTAGGGTGATAGTGGCCCGATACTTCGCCCACACCCCCGTCTTCGGCGATATGGCGGAAAACCAGTGGCCCAAGGACCAGCTCCGCTCGGTGCTGCCCACCCAAAGCCACCGGCCCCGGATCATGGTTCCCTTCGATCCACGTCCACCGCCGACCAGCCTGCAACCGCATCAGCCAATCGACGATCTGCCCCGGCAATCCCGCAATCGCCGCCGCATCATCGAAACTGTCACCTAAGCAGATCACATGAGCGGCCCCGGTGGCACTCAGATCGCGCTCCAACCGCTCAAGCGTGTCCAGCGCCTCGTAAGGTGGCAGGGAGGTTCCCCCCAGTCGCGCCATCCGCTCGGACTTCCCAAGATGCAGATCCGAAACGACCAGCAGTGCTTGATCCGGCCACCACAGCGCGCCCGAAGGTAGCGCCACCAGCGCCGCGCCCCGCAGATCAAAGCCATACCCGCCCAAGTCCTTAATCTTCATCTTTCCCAAAATACTCCGGGATGAATTGAGCCAACGGCTCAAGAGGGGCAGCGCCCCGAACACCCCCTACGCCAGCCCGGCGTCCGCCATCAACCGCTCTGCCTCTTCCTCAAGCAAACGTTCACGGCCCATACCATCGACTGGCACCTTGCCGACCTCCAGAAACAGTGGTGCGGCCAAGGGCGTCACCCGATCCAGCCGAACCACGTCGATCCGGCCCTCCACCCGGGCCAGCATGTCTTCAATCCGGCCAAAATCGACCAGCCCGCTCATCGCCTCTTCGCGCGTGATATCCAGCAACAGGTGGTCCGGGTCGTACTTCATCAGGGTGTCGTACAGGATGTCCGACGAAAACGTCGCCTGCCGCCCGGATTTGCGCGCCTGCGGGGCGTTGCGTTGCATCAGTTGGGCAATGTGCGCGGCGGTCCGGAACGTCCGTTTCATCACGGCGTTATCGGCCAGCCAGCGTTCCAATCCGTCGTGCAGCGCCGTTGGGTTCAGAAGGGGCACAGGGTCCAGAACGGCCTCCAGCCCCCAGATCAGCAAGGCATAGTCAGTGGCCACGAACCCAAGCGGGTCCAGTCCCATCTCCTCCATCCGCTTGGTCAGGATCAGGCCAAGGGTCTGCATGGCGTTGCGACCAGCGAAGCCATAGACGCACAGCTGTTCGCGCCCCTCGAACGGGAAGCTTTCGACCAATAGGCGGCCCGGCTGCGGCAGGGTCGAGATCTCGCGCTGCAGCGCCAGCCATTCGGCGGTATGGGCTGGCAGTTCCGGCCAGCTATCCTGCTGGAACATCCTCAGGATGCGTTGCGACAATTGGGTCGAGGTCGCGAATTTGGTGCCCGAGAATGTCGCGATCTTGGGCTTCTTGGTTGATGACCGCGTCACCTCGACCACCATTTCCTTCAGCCCCTCGTACCGTACGATCCGCCCGCCGATCAGAAAGGTGTCGCCGGGGGCGAGCTGAGAGGCAAAGCTTTCCTCGACCTCGCCCAAGGGCCTGCCACCGCCGAACCGCATCCGCACCTTCAGCTTGTCGGTGTCATGGATCGTGCCAAGGTTCATCCGGATCAGTTGTGCCGCGCGCGGATCGCGCAGGTGCCACAACCCGTCGGCGTTCTGCATCAGGCGCTGCCACCGATCATAGGCCTTCAGCGCGTAGCCACCTGTGGCGCAATAGTCCAAACATTGATCAAACTGGGCGCGGCTTAGCGTGGAATAGGCGCCTGCGGTCTTCACCTCGTCAAACAGCTCACGCTCATCAAATGGGCCGGCGCAAGCGGTAATCAGAATGTGCTGGCACAGCACGTCGCGCGGGCCGGGGCCGCGCGGGTCACCGTCCAATTCATGTGCTTTCACGGCCTCCAATGCCGCGACGCATTCCACCACTTCGAACCGATTGGCAGGCACCAACAGCGCCTTGGATGGCGCGTTGTAGCGGTGGTTGGCCCGCCCGATCCGTTGCACCAAACGTTTGACGTTTTTCGGCGCACCCACCTGGATCACCAAGTCCACATCGCCCCAGTCGATCCCCAGATCCAGCGACCCCGTGCAGACCACCGCCCGAAGCCGGCCCTGTACCATCGCCTTTTCAACACGTTCCCGCTGTTCGCGGTCCAGCGACCCGTGGTGGATGCCGATGGGCAGGCTGTCCGTATTGGCCATCCACAGGTTATGGAAAAAGATCTCGGCCTGTGCGCGGGTGTTGTGAAAGATCAGCGTCGTGTTGTGCTGGCGGACCTGCTCCAGAATGGCGGGGATCGCATAGGCCCCGCCGCCGCCCATCCACGGGGGCTGTTCGTCCGTCTGCAGCATCTGGATGTCGGGGTCCGGCCCGGGATCGGCATGCAGGATAGGGCAGGGATCGGGATGGCGCGCCAGCAGATGGGCGATGGCATCTGGGTCTTCGACCGTGGCCGACAATCCGACGCGGCGGAGATCGGAGCACATACGCTGCAGCCGAGCCATGGCCAGCCACAGCTGATCGCCGCGCTTGCTGTCGGCAAGTGCGTGGATTTCATCGACAACGATCCGCTTCAGCCCTTTGAAGGTCCGCTCCGCATCCTCGTACGACGTCATCAACGCAAGGCTTTCCGGCGTGGTCAGCAGGATATGCGGGGGATCGGCCCGTTGCCGTCGTTTGCGCGATGACGGCGTATCGCCTGTCCGATCCTCGACCCGGATGGGCAGGCCGATCTCTTCAATCGGGGTCGAAAGGTTACGCTTGATGTCCGACGCCAGGGCCTTGAGCGGCGAGACATAGAGCGTGTGCAGCCCCTCATGCCCGCCATCCGCCAGTTCCGCCAGCGTCGGCAGGAACCCGGCCAAGGTCTTGCCGCCGCCCGTCGGCGCGATCAGCAACAGCGACGGATCGCCGGACCGTTCCAGCATCTCTAGCTGGTGGGGATGGGGCGACCAACCGCGTGACGCGAACCAATCTTGGATCTGTTGGGGGAGGGCGGGGGTGAACATAACGTGAATATAGAGGCCACGGCCCCCGCGCCAAGATCAATCTGTCCCGAAAAAGGACCTAGTCCAGATGTTTGGCCAGATCGTCCCGCAGCGCGGCGATTTCCTTGCCGTATCGAGAGGTCGCGGTTGCGCCGATTTCGTCCTGCCAGTGCGACAGGCGATGCAACAGCGGCGTCAGGGTGGCCAGTTCCTCTTCGGTCCAGTCCGACAGGAACGACCCGAGGATCAGGAATTTGATCGTCCGGACCGCATTGACCACGGCGCTGCCCTTTTCGGTCAGCGTCACGATGGTGCGGCGGGCGTCCTGCTGGCTAACAGCGCGTTCGGCGAACCCTTCGGCGATCAGTTCCGTCACCAGACGCGAGGCCCGCGACGGGTCGATCCCCAGCCGTGCCGCGATAGTGGCAACCATGGTTTCGCCCGCGCGATCATCGCTGAATTCGTTCGACGGTGCCCAGATCGCGATCAAGACATCCAGCTTGGGCAGGTCGATCGGCACGCCAAGCTCTTGCAGCGCCATTTGCCCCAACTCACGCTTTTGCACGCGGCGGCGCCACGCCTGTAGGATCGCGTCCAGTTCCAGCGCGTGGTCGGTTGTGCCGCGGTCCAGGCCGAAGCCCACCAGCACATCTTTCATCAGGTCGTCACGCGATGCTATGGCCTTATCCTCCACCGTCAATTTACGTGCTATTGACATGTATATGCCACCGGCACATATAAGGGACAAGCGTCAAAGACGCATACCGACAAATTTTCCCGTGGTCGCGCGCAGAAACGACGCACCGACGGTCACCGAAAGGTTTGCAGAGCGATATGCAACAGCAGACAGGCACCCTGATCGATATGCCAAGTCCGGAGCCCGCGACCCTGCGTGTGATCCTGATCACTGTGGCGACGACCCTGTTCTTGGCCTCGACCGGGAATACGATCGTCACGACCGCGCTGCCGATGATCGTCAGCGATCTGGGCGGTCTGGCCTATATCTCTTGGGTCGTGACGGCGTTTCTGCTGGCCTCGACCGTCGGCGCGCCGATTGCGGGTAAGCTGGGCGATATGTACGGGCGCAAGATCGTTTTGCAGATCGCCATCGGGGTGTTCCTGTTTGGCGGCCTGATCTGCGGCATTGCCCCAAGCCTTGAGGTTCTGATCGCCGGTCGGTTTGTCCAAGGCCTTGGCGGCGGCGCGCTGATCGTGGTGTCGATGGCCGTGGTGGCGGACGTGTTGCCACCGCGCGAGCGTGGGCGGGCGCAGGGCGCGCTGTCCAGCGTGTTTGGCTTTTCCACCGTGGTCGGCCCGTTGATCGGGGGCTTTCTGGTACAGGCCGTCAGCTGGCATTGGATTTTCTTCGTCAATTTCCCCATCGGTCTGGCCGCCTTTATCATCCTGACAAAGACGCTGAAGCCGCAGGTCGAACCCAAGCCGCACAAAATGGATTTCGTCGGCTCTGCCCTGTTGTTGATCCTGCTGTCGACCTTCGTGCTGATCGCGAACCTTGCCGGCACGGTCTACGACTGGTCCTCCATGCCGATCCTGTTCCTGCTGGCTCTCGCCCCGATGGCCCTTGTCGGGTTTATCTCGGCCGAGCGGCGGGCAGCTGAACCTGTAATGCCGCTGGACCTGTTCCGCATCCGCAATTTTCAGGCGGCGAACTCGGTGAACTTTCTTGTCGGCATGGCCATGTTCGGCACCATCGCCTTCATGCCGATGTTCCTGCAGATCGTGAAACATATCGATCCTGTTAGCAGCGGCCTGTACCTCGTTGCCATGATGGCCGGTCTGATCGGCACCTCTTTCGTGGCGGGGCGGGTCATTTCTTCGACCGGGCGGTACAAGTTCATGCCGACTGCATCGACCGCAGTGCTGTTCGTCGCGATGTTACTGCTGACGACCATCGGGCCGGACACGCCCATGCCGCTGATCACGCTGTATCTGTTCCTTGTGGGGATCGGCATCGGGCCGACGATGAGCGTTGGGATCGTGTCGATCCAGACCGCTGTCCCGCGGGAACATCTGGGCGTGGGTACGGCCAGCGCGAACATGTTCCGCCTGATCGGTGGGTCGATCGGCACGTCAGTTTTTGGCGCGATCTTCTCTATGGGGTTGGTGCGGCACGTTCAGTCGCTGATGCCGCAGGTCGAAGAGATCCGCGAAGTCACCGCTGCCATGGTCGACAACCTTGACCCCACAACTCAAGCTGCTGTTCTGCAGGGCTTTTCCGATGCTCTGTCGCCGATCTTCATGGTGGGGGCCGGGGTCGCGCTGGTGGCATGCGTTGCCTCCACCCGGCTGGTGGAATTGCCTTTGGGGCCAGAGCCGGGGAACGCGCAGAACGCCCCGGCAGAGTGACCCTAACGACGAAGGTTACTTCGTAATCTCTTCGTGTTTGACGAACATGTTGCCCCAGGCGCGATCGATCAGCTCGGGCGTCATCTGGTAGGGGATGCCTTCGAATTCGCAGATCGAAATCATCTGATCGATCAGGAACACCGGCTGATAATTCGCAAAGGTGTTGTTGATCGTCGGGTATTTCTTCTTCAGCAGATGGACCAGCGCACCTTCGTTCAACGGCATCTTTTTCTTGCGCGCGACGAGGGCGAAAATCTTCAGGAAGTTTTCCTGCGTCGGGCCGTCGATCTTGATCTTAAAGAAGATACGGCGCAGCGCGGCCTGATCGAAAATCTCGTTCGGGTGATAGTTGGTGGAAAAGATCACCAGCGTGTCGAAGGGAACTTCGAACTTTTCGCCGGATTGCAGCGACAGGATATCCTTGCCTTCTTCCAGCGGCACGATCCAGCGGTTGATCAGCGACTGCGGGCTTTCCGCCTGACGACCAAGGTCATCGACAATGAACACACCGCCAGTGGCCTTCATCTGCAGCGGGGCCTGATAGGTCCGCGCCACGGCGTTGAAGTTCAGATCCAGCATCGACAGGGTCAATTCACCACCGGTGATCACCGTAGGGCGTTCACAGCGGATATAGCGGCTGTCGAACCGGTTGCCCGACCGGCGCAGGGCAGTGGGGTCATCTACCTGTTCGTCCACGCTGGTGTGCACGATCGGATCATAGACCGTGATAACCTGACCCGAATATTCCACCGCACGAGGGACATAGATCTTGTCACCCAAGGCGTCGCGGATCCCGTTGGAGATCGAGGATTTACCGTTACCCGGCGGGCCATACATCAGGATGAACCGGCCAGACGACACGGCGGGGCCGAGGTTCGAAATCAGATCGTCCGGCAGCACCAGATGACCCATGGACGACGTTAGCTGTGCCCGCGAAATCTGGATGTCACGGATGGATTGGCGTTTTATCTGCTGGTGATAGATGTGCAGCGGCACGGGCATCGCGCCGAAATATTCCGACTGCGCCAAGGCATCCAGCGCCCGCGCCTTGCCGTTATCGGTAAGCTGATAGCCCATTTCCTTGTTGGCAGTGGCCTTCAGTGTGCCGGTCGCCTCAAGAAGCATCTGTTCGCGCGCCAGATCGACCAATTCCTGCGCAACGTTCGGCGGCAGGCAGATCGCATCGGCGATTTTCGAAATCTTGTCGACGCTTTTACGGAACATCGTTTTGATCAGGATGTCCCGCGCCATGACAATAGGCAGCTCCAGCTCGTCCAAGGAACGAGGCGGAGGTGGCGCAACCACGGCCGTGGAGACCTGCATATTCATCAAAGACTGCTCATTTTGTTATTTTGATCAACCATACCGCGTTTCGAATCGACGATCTATTTATTTCATCGGTGTCCCAAAACTTCGTTCACATCCTGTCATAAATCCAAATTAAGGCAAAATTTTTGCATCTATACAGTGTGTTGGCCGTTGCGACTGATAACTGTGCGGGCCAAAGCGGCCTTGATGGCAGCACGCGGGCAAGGAGAGTCGGATGGGGGCGCTCAACGCTTTGAAAAAAAATGGAAATATCGCTGGATTGGAAATAAAGCCATATTTCCGGTGTGATTTACCCAAACGTCAGGGTTTATTAACGTTTGTTAACTTTCGGCGCGGATCTGGTGAATAAATGTTCGGCTGAAATCAGTTTGCCGCTGATGCGCGTCAACTTTTATTGGCGACTACGCAACAATTGAACCAAGGCGCTGTTGCGCTCAGGACTCAGATTGCAGCGAATTTCTTTTTGTACCTGTGTACGGCAACGCGAATACGTCAGGAAAATGCCGCCAAGGCCAGATACATTGTCAGGGTAGTCGATAGTGCCGTTCCCATCGGGAAATCCTTGTCCCGTGTCCAGCTTTCCCAATCCGGGGCCAGGCGCCGCAAGGGGGTGCGACGGGCGACGCGGTGGGTGGCAAAGGCTGCCAGCATCGTTGCCGCCAACAGCATGAAGACCAGCCGCAGGTCCGCCAGCGCCACGAAAGGGGCGGCCGCGGCCAAGAACTTGGCGTCCCCGGCGCCCATCACGCCGACGACACTTAGTGCGAACCCCAGAACCAAGACGACCACCAGGTGCAACAGGCGGAACCCGTAGACATCGATCGGCAGGACAAAGGGGCCAAGCACCACAAAAACCAGCGCCAGCACCATGACGCTGGCGTTGGGGATCCGCATGCCTTTGAGGTCGGTCCAAGACACATACAGCCCGATCACCAGCGCAAATGGCAGGAACAGGCGGGCTGCGTCGGGCGCAAGCCCCAGCATCTTAGCTTTCCAACGCGCGCAGAGACCGCACCGCGTCTTCGAAATGCTGAGGATGTGTATCGATAGCTTCGCGCAGCAGCGCCTTGCCTGTCTCGACATCGCCTTGCTTCACGGCGCTAAGCCCCAAGGTGTGCAGCAATTGCGCACGTTCGGTCTGTTGCATCGGAATGACGGGAAGGGAGTAGTTGCGCTGTGCGCCTCGGGCCAGAACGATGTTGTTCTTGGCGGTGAAAAGCTCTGGATCCTGCGTGATCGCCTGACCAAAGAGTTTCTCGGCCTCGGCATAATCGCCACGGGTCAGCTTGGAATAGCCCCAGTTGTTCAGCACGCCGCCGGGGCGGGTGGTCAGGCCGACGGCGGTTTCATAGAAACTGTCCGCCTTCTGCCATTCCTGATTGCTGTCGGCGATCATCGCCTCAAGACGGTAGCGTTTGTAGGTCTCATGCGTGGGGGGCACGCTGTCCAATAGCGTGTCGGCCCGATCCCATTTGCCATCGCGGATCAGCGCATCGGCCAGATCAACGCGGTCTTCGTCGGTCGCATCAGGGTGTTTCGTCACGCGCGTCCATGCAGTCACAGCTTCGGTCGGGCGCTTGGCCTTGATCAGGCTTTGCGCCAAACCACGTTGCACGTCGATGCGGTCGGGATTGTCCTGAAGGGTGCGTTGGAAATAAACCACAGCTTCGTTCGGGTCACCGACCGTAAGCATGATGTCGTTCAGATTGCTTTCATCCACGACGTTCACATCCCGAAAGGCCCGATTGACCTCGGAATTGTTTTTCGTGCCGGAACAAGCGGATAGGGCTAATGCCCCCGCCAGAACGGAGATCAGAAAACCAGGGTGGCGCATATGCCTGCGTCCTTTACTGCCGTCGCCCCAATCATGGTTCCTGTGGCTTCAAGCGATAGACGCTTCCGCCGCTGCGAACCAAGTCGAGTTCTTCTTGTAGCTCTGGATCATAAACTGTTTCGCCTTGCATTGCGAGTGCCAAGCGCAAATTGTCACGAATTTCGTCACTTTCTCCGTTGGATAGGGCGAATGCGCGACGCAGGATTTCGACAGCTTCAGGGGTTCTGCCCGTGTCCATCAGCACCAGACCAAGGTTATTCCAGGTTTCGGGCGCGGCGTCTTCGTATTCGATCGCCTTGCGCAACTGCTGTTCGGCCTGTCCCAAACGGCCTAGCCCAAAGTTGGCGGCGCCAATCCCGGCATAGATCTCTCCGGTCATGCCCTGCTGTGCAGCGGCGCGGGTGTAGGCGTCCAACGCCAGTTCGTATTGCTTGGCCGCCAACAGACGGTTGCCGACCACCGTGCCATCCACGGCGTCTTTCTTCAGGTCGACACCAGGCGCATAGGGGCTGTCTTTGTCAGGCGCAGAAAGCCCGTCGGCGCAGCCTGACAGAAGGACAAAGCAGGCAAGGGCGGCAAGTGCCGCCCGGATCACTCGGAACTCTCCTGCATGGGCGTTCCGGTCATGTCGCCCATCTTGGTGATGCCAAGGATCGACGGCCCGATCAGGATGATCAAAAGCGGCGGCACCGTCAGCATCATGGTGGCCAGCGTCATCTTGGTGGGCAGCTTGTTGGCCTTTTCTTCGGCCCGCATCACCCGCTTGTCCCGCATTTCCGAGGCATAGACCCGCAGCGCATCAGCGACCGAGGTACCAAACTGCGCCGATTGCACCAGCACGGTCACAAAGCTGGCGATATCGGACACGCCGCAGCGTTCGGCCATGTCGCCCAGAACCGCGCCCTTGTCTTTACCGGCCTTGATTTCATGGCTGACCAGTTCGAATTCGTCCGCCAGCGACGCGTAAGAGATACGAAGCTCGTGCGCCACACGCAGGATGGCCTGATCGATGGATTGACCCGCTTCGACACAGACCAGAAGCATGTCCAGCGCATCGGGAAAACCATTGGTGATTTCTTCCTTACGCTGCGCCTGACGCTTGTTGATCCAGTATTTCGGGATCATGTAGCCCACGCCGCCGGGGCCAAGGATCCACATCACCGTCTGCTGCGTGGTCGGTTCCTGATGTGCCACGACGGCAAGGTAATAGATCACCCCGCCCAGCAGGCCAAAGATGCCAAGCGCGAACTGCGCAAAGTGGAAATACCGCACGGCGTCCTTGTTACGATAGCCCGCCTGCAGCATCTTGATCCGCATCGCGGACATTTCTTTTTCGTTCTGCGGCTCAAGGAACGACGAATAGCGATCCAGACGGTTGCTGCGTTGCTTTTGACGCAGACGGTCTTTGCCGCCCTTGGCCGGGGACACGCGGTCGCCCGATTGCTTCAGCTTCTCAAGCGGGTCTTCCTTTTTTTGCATCAGGAAGGGCAGGGTGCCGACAATCATCAGGAACCCAAGGCCACCCACGGCAATCAAGGGCCCCATCGGCCCCATCATGTCGGTCAGAATTTTGGTAAAGGCTTCCACGAAATCCCCCCTCGCATCACACCTTGATGTCGACCAGCTTGCGCATGACGATCAGGTTCACACCCAGAAATGTCGCCACGGCAAAGCACGCCGGAATGAACAGACGGTGATCCATCACGTCGTCATAGTAATTCGGGTCCATGACGTTGATCGCGATCAGCGCAAGGATCGGGAAGGCCGACAGGAACATGCCGGACCACTGCGCCTCGGCGGTGATGGCTTTCACGCGGCGAAACAGGCGGAAACGGGCGCGGATCACACCGGCCAGACCGGCCAGAATCTCGGCCAGGTTACCACCCGACTGCTGCTGGATGGTCACTGCCACGGCCAGGAAGCGAAGATCCTGCAGGCCGATGCGCTCGGCTAGATCTTTCAGCGCCTCGCCCATGTCACGGCCATAGGCGTTTTCATCCGCGATCACCCCGAATTCCGACCCCAAGGGATCAGCTACTTCGCGGCTAACAATCTGAATGGCCGAAGAAAAAGGGTGACCCACGCGCAGCGACCGGACCATCAGTTCAACCGCGTCGGGCAGTTGTTCTTCGATCAGCGACATGCGCTTTTTGGCTTTGTTGTTCACCCAGAAATAGATCGCGCCAACGCCGATCCCGACCGCCAGCATCACCCGCAGCGGCAAAGAGGTCTGGGTCATGATCGTCATGACGAAGAAGGCGACCATCGACAGGCCAGCCATCAGCATCACCAGCTGCTTCGGCGAAAAGGCAATCGCGGCTTTCTGCGCCTTGTCGGCCAGCAGGGAATACAGCGGCACGCGCTGTGCCGACATATGCTGCTGCATTTCCTTGCGCAGCTTTTCCAGCACCTCTTCGCGGTTGCCGCCGGTCTTGTCCAACATCTCCAGACGACGGTTCACCCGCTTGTTCGAGCTGATGGATTTGCCAAAGGCGACAAGGTAGATGCCTTCGACCAGCGCCAGAACGCCGACGAAGATCACGACATAGATGATGGTATCTGGATTGACGGTCATCGACTTACTCGGTCACGCGGGTGGGTTCGAAAATATGCGCGGGCAGGTCATAGCCCCACATTTTGAAACGGTCGGCAAAGTTGGACCGCACACCAGTGGCGGTGAAATGGCCAACGATCTTGTTGTCGGGCGTCAGGCCGGTGCGCTGAAAGCGGAAGATTTCCTGCATGGAAATCACGTCACCTTCCATCCCCGTCACCTCGGTGATGGATGTCATGCGGCGGGTACCATCCTGCAGACGAGAAGCCTGAACGATCAGATGCACAGCCGAGGCGATCTGCGACCGCATGGCTTTCAGCGGCATTTCGATTCCGGACATCGAAATCATGTTTTCCAGACGGCTGATACCATCGCGCGCGCTGTTGGCGTGGATTGTGGTCATCGATCCATCGTGGCCGGTGTTCATGGCCTGCAACATGTCGATGACTTCTTCGCCACGCGTTTCCCCGACGATGATCCGGTCGGGGCGCATACGAAGGGCGTTCTTCAGACAGTCGCGCGGGGACACCGCGCCCTTGCCTTCAACGTTGGGCGGACGGCTTTCCATCCGGCCCACGTGGGTCTGTTGCAGCTGAAGTTCTGCCGTATCCTCGATCGTCAGGATGCGTTCGCTGTCGTCGATGAAAGACGACAGGGCATTCAGCGTGGTCGTTTTACCCGAGCCCGTACCGCCCGAGACGATGACGTTCAGGCGGGTGGCCACGGCGGCCTGCAGATATGCGGCCATTTCTTCAGTAAAGGCGCCGAAGTTGACCAGATCGTCGATCCCCAGCTTGTCCTTTTTGAACTTACGAATGGAAACAAGCGAGCCATCAACCGCAATCGGCGGGACCATCGCGTTGAAACGCGACCCATCCGCCAGACGGGCGTCGACGTAAGGGTTCATCTCGTCCACGCGGCGACCCACAGCCGACACGATCTTGTCGATGATCCGCAGCAGGTGCTTTTCGTCCTTGAAGGTAATGTCCGACATCTGAAGCTTGCCGTTGCGTTCGACAAAGATCTGATGCGGGCCGTTCACCAGAATATCGGAAACGGTTTCGTCCTTCAGTAGGCTCTCCAGCGGGCCAAGGCCTTTGACTTCGTCATAAAGCTCTTGGTTCAGGGTGGTGCGTTCTTCGCGGTTCAGAACAACGCCTTTTTCCTGCAGCACCTCGGTGGCGATCGCGTTGATCTCCATCCGCAGTTCCTGTTCGGACGCGTTGTCCAGCGCGGCAAGGTTCAGGTTGTCCAGCAGGGCGCGGTGCAGTTCCAGCTTGATCTCGCCCAGACGTTCCTTGCGCTTACGGTTCTTGTCCGCTGCCACAGGCGTTGCCGCCGTCTTGGGCATGGGCTTGCGCATGCTGGCGGCTTTGGCTGGCTGCGGGCGCGGGGCCTCGGCCGAAACGGGTCCTTTGGCGGCACCTTCGCGCATCGCCGGGCCACCAACAGGGCGAGGGGCCGCAGCAGGCTTGGGCCGCGGTGCGGCCGCGCTGGCGGCGTCGTCTTTTTTGTAGCGTGAAAACATTGTCTACCCCCGTAGCCTCACTAAGCCGCTTCGGCATCGACGTCTGTGACGCCGACCTCGAACAGCGACCGCGCAAGTTTCTGAATTTCCTTACGCACAGGATTTTTCGCCGCAGCCATCGCCATGGGTTGCCCGTGATCGCAGCACTGAACGATCTGGCGGCCCCCATCGGGAAGCTGCAATTCAATCGAAATATCAAGGCTTTCCGCCAAACGCTTCACCCGGCTCTTGCCATTCAGGTCCAGCGACTTGGGCGCGCGGTTCAGCACATAGCGCAGTTTTTCCACCGGCAGGTCTTCGGCCTGCAACGCGCGCTTCAGGCGCTGCGCATTCTGGGCGGACCGCATGTCCAGCTCCATCAGCGCGAAATACACATGCGCGGCGTTCAACACGGTCTCGGACCACTGAACAAGGGTCGAGGGCATGTCGATAATCACGAAATCGAAATGCGACCGGGCCATGTCGATCAGACGGGTGACGTCTTCGGAGGTGATCAGGTCCAGCGGCAACATCTCGGTCGGAGAGGTCAGGACATGGACCTTTTCTTCGAAATCCAGAAGCGCCTGATTAAAGGCGTCGTCGTCCATCGACTCAGTATCCGACAGCAGTTCATAGATCGCTTCGCGGCGGGGCAGGTCCAGATAGGTGCCAACCGCGCCAAACTGCAGATCGAAGTCAAGAATGCAGACCTTGGGGGCGTCTTCGCCTTTCTTGGCGGCATTGGCCAATTCCCAGGCCAGGTTCACGGCAAAGGTCGTGGTCCCGACACCGCCGGCCAGACCATGCGCGACGAAAACCGCGCCTTCCTTGTTGCCCTTCGACACCGCACGGCGCGGCGCGTCTTCGACATATACGGGTTCGGGTGCCTGCAGACGCTCAATGGCTGCGGCCAGTTCGCCTTCGGGCAGGGGGTAGGGGACAAATTCGTCGGCGCCCTGACGCAGCAACTGGTGCAGGGCAGAGGGGCTGACGTCTTCGGCGATCAGGATCACCTTGATCGAATTGTTGCGGGCCTGCGTGATGACCTCGCCCACCATGGCGATGTTGTCTTCGTCCTGCTGGTCCATGGCAATGGCGATGAATTCAAGCGACCGGGCGTCCGGCTGGTTGAAGAACATCAGCGCCTCGGCAAACCCAAGGTCACCCCACTTGTCGCCAAGTGCAGCCTCCATGTCCTCGATCAGGAGTTCGAAGCCGTCAGGCTCGCGCCGGATCGTGCATGCGACGATCGGCTCCTCATCCAGATGGGTTGCGTCTTCGGTTGTCATTGCCTCAATTCCAATTTCAGTACGTTCGGCCCTATTTTCTTTGGGTTGCCCGGATTTTTTCCGGTTCCGTAACGCCTGCCCGACTCAGCCGGACATTAATCTCCTTGGTGAAAGGTGCCCTCCAATCTTGGCAATAGTGGGGCCAAATCGAAATTATTGTGCGACGAACGTAAACGATCGCCCGTCGCGAAAATCATTATTCACCGCTCGCGCTAAGTTCCACGCCACCCAGACCGGAGGGCGCAGCAGCGCTTTCGACATAGCCGCGATAAATCACCTGCGCGTATTTCCCATCAAGGATCAGCGGGTTGGTCGCCACGAAGCCCGTCACCTCGGTCACAGTACGGCGGTTCGCGCGTTCGCGGCCCTGCGTGACGATCAGCGGCTGGCTTTCGCCTTTGGACACGACGGCCTCAAGACGGGTGCGGCTGATGCCGTGTGTGACAAGGAAGGCGACCACAGCCTGCGCGCGGCGCAGACCAAGGCGTTGGTTATAGCTGGACGACCCGACGAGGTCGGTATGCCCGTATACGCGGAACCGAACTTCGGGGAACTGGCGGATCCAATGTGCCTGCCGCGCCAGGGTGGCCCGGGCGGCCGCATCCAGTGCGGTCGAGTTGAAGGCAAAGTTCACCGTGCTGTCCACCTCGGACGCAAAGCGGTTGGCCAGATCCAGCACGTAGCCCTGTTCGCCCGACATGACGAGCGTGTTGTTCATCGTCGCGTTGCCAAAGCCCACGTCGTTTAATCCGCCGGCTTCGGTGTGGAAGGAACGGCTGCCCTCTTCGGTGCAGCTGGCCACGGCGGTCAGGGCGACGGCCGCGGCAAGGATCAGTTTCGTCATCCGAACCATGTCCATCACTCCATCACGTAGCCGTAAGACCCGTTAAAGTCTTGTTTCGCCACCTCTTTCGCCGCACCGCGCAGTTTAGAGGTATCCTTGGACGTGCGCCCGAACAGGAACAGGTCCTTTTCCGATGGCGGCTTCAGGCGATCCGTCGGCAGCGCCAGCGCCTCACCCCGGGTTGGGGACACAAGGTGCGCCGTGACGATGATCACAAGCTCTGACTGGTCGCGCTGGTAATCGGCGCTGCGGAACAGCGCGCCCAGCACGGGGATGTCGCCCAGCCATGGCACCTGGCTGTTGGTGTCGCGGAAATCGTCCTGCAGCAGACCGGCAATGGCAAAGCTTTCACCGTCACGCATTTCCACGGTGGTAGAGGTTTCGCGGCGCGAAAACGCATCGATGCGGAAGGCGTTCAGTTCGAAACCGTTGTTGGGGTCCAGCGCCGACACGGCAGCCTGCAGTTCAAGGTTGATGATGTCGTCGTCCACCACGCGGGGGATAAAGTTCAGCTCAACCCCGAACGGTTTGAATTCGACGGATACGGTGCCGCCGTCCTGCGCGACCGGAACGGGATATTCGCCGCCCGCAAGGAACTTGGCTTCCTGCCCCGACAGGGCGGTCAGGTTCGGTTCGGCCAAGGTGCGAACAACGCCTTTGGATTCAAGCGCTTCAAGCAGGACACCAACCTGCACGGCCCCGGCGTTAAAGCCCAGCATGGTCGCGCCCGAGTTGGTGTTCGTGGCGGGCAGGGTGCCTGACAGACCGTTCGCCTGACCGGTCGAGTTGGAATAGCGCCCGTTGCCGCCCGACAGCCCGACGCTGCCACCAAAGATCGACCCGTCCGCCGCCAGAGAGGCCGACAGCGATTTAGAGACAGAGCGCTGCATTTCAGCAAAGCGCACTTTCAACATGACCTGCTGCACACCGCCGACGGACATCAGGTTCGACACCCGTTCCGGCGCATAACGCTCGGCCAGATCCAGCGCGCGCTGCAATTTCTGCGAAGACGACACGACGCCCGACAGGACGATCCCGTCGTTTGCGGTGCGAATTTCGATCTTCTCGTTCGGAAGGATTTGCCGGATGCGTTCTTTGAACTCGGAAATGTCTGCCGACACGACCACGTCCACGTTGGAAATCAGCCGTCCTTCGGCGTCCAGCAGGGTCAGCGTCGTAGTGCCCGGCTGTTTCCCAAGGACATAGATCGTCCGGTCTGACAGCGATGAAATGTCGGCGATCTGCGGGTTGGCGATCGACAGTTCGGCAAAGACGATGTCGCTTTCCACAACCACGGCGCGGTTGATCGCGACCTTTAGCTGACTGTCGGAATTCCGGTTCACAATTGTCAGACGCTCCGCCATGGCGGAGGGGACAAAACTACCAGTGGACAGGGTCAGCCCCAGCAGGGCAGCCCCAAAAAATCTGCTCATTTTCATGTGACCTGCCTCTCGGATCACGCCTCGGATCGGGTCTTTTTGCCCGTAATTATCACGATACTGCGCTATTTTTCGTTTATTTGCAACAATCAATGCCCTGTCGCATTCCCGCTGATGCAATGAAGCCGCAGGGGGTTCCCCGCGGCTTCGTCGTTGTTCTGTGCGGGTCTCTTATTTGCAGGCGATCCGCGTTTCCACCACTTCGGACCCACGGCGGGTGCGGATGGTGCAGATTTCTTCCTTGGGCTTTTCGCGCACTTCCTGGATTTGCGGCGCTTCGGCCAGACCAAGGAGCGACCGTTGGTCAACCTCGATCGCCTCGGCAACCGTGTCGTCAAAGTTACCCACCAGCGACAGCGACAGGCGACCTGTCGATTGGGCCTGCGCCAGCGCGCCCACCTGCTGCGGGTTCACGGCCACGGTCACGGTCCGGGCGATCATCGCTTCGGAATGGTCACCGTTGGCCATCTGGTCAACTGCGATCAGGGAAATCCCGGTTTCGATCAATTTCGTCACCTCGCCAGAGGAGTTGCGGTCCATCCCGTCAACACGGCCCGTCCAGTAGACGTCGACCTTGTCACCCGGACGCAGGAAGCCCGACACGCCCGAGGCCACGTCGACCTTGATCGCGAAGGCGCGCATACCTTTTTCAAGGCGCGAGGTCAGGCCAGCGTCTTCGCCGGGGTTGGTGACCTTGATATCCATAACCGCTTCGTTTCGCTCCATCGCGCGCAGGACAAACCGCGGGCGGGGGTCGTTTTCGGGGAACAACGCGTTCTCTTCAGAGAAAAAGCCTTCGGGCAGCGCCGCGGCGGGCCATTCGATCTGGCGCACGTCTTCGCGGTTCAGCTGTTCGCCGTATTTCAACGGCTTGTTCATTACGTAAACCATCTTGGTCGGAACCGTTTCGGGTTCCTTGACCGAGGCCTCTGCCAGCATGGCCTGCTGGGCCAGGAAGTCCTTGACCATGATCACCGCGAACCCGGCAAGGCCAAGGCCGACGGCAAGTACCAATCCAAATACTGCTCTCATTTCGTTACCCTCATTCGGTGGCCTGTCTGCGCCACGTGCTCTGCCCCGGTCATTCTGCGGGGGTTCAGGTTAATATTTGGCCAATGAATGTGGCAAAAGCGGGGACCGCCTTGGGTTCTTGTGTGACCTGCGTACGTTTCGCATGAAAAAGGCCGCGTCCCGAAAGACGCGGCCCATTGTTCAGGTCGGTGCGACCGTCGGCTTAGGTGCCGCCAGTGCCGCCCGTGCCGCCGGTGCCGCCAGTGCCACCTGCGGGCTCGATGCCGCCCATGTAGGTGTTGACCTTGCCGGTCAGCGTGGTGGTACCCGTGTTGATGGAGCCATAAGCAGCAACGCCCAGGCCAACAACAGCGGCGGTCAGGACAACCCAGTCAACCGTAACGGCGCCGGCTTCGTCCTTGCGGAAGTTCTTGATAAACTTGATCATATTTCGTCCCTCCAGAGGATCATACACGTATTCACGTCCGCTCTAGTTACAGGCGCCGGGCTCTCTCTTCCGACACCACCTTTGCGGCACGGTGCTATATAGCCTGTTGAATTGGGCAGGATTTGGGCACGATTGCAGCGAAACGAAAGAAAATCGCAATCGACCCTAAGAAAAGGTTAACGACTTGTAATCAATTGAAAATACCTCACTTTGAGTGGCCTCAGACAGGTATCTGAGTGACAAATACGCCACGAAAAACGGATCAGACTGGCCTGACTCCTGCGTTTCTGCGACACTGTCCTCAAAACAAAAGCAGTTAAATAGCAGTGAAGACAGGCACCTTCATGCGACAGGCACCCATATTTCCCGCCCTCAGGGCGATTTTGGCCGTAGTCACGCTCGGTCTGACACCCGTGGCAACGATGGCTGAGCCGCCGGATTTCCCCGAATTCACGTTCAAACGGGTCAAACCCCCCAGCACCTCTTCGGGCAAACGGATCACGGTACAGATCACCGATCCGCTGCCACCGCCCGGCAAAGCCGCGGCCCCCAAGGCCGAAGTGCAGGAGGTTGTCGCCGCAGCCCCCGCAATAACCGCCTATGACTGGTTCTGGGACGAGGTGTCGCCCGATCTGACCGCCGCAGGCCCCGACCGTCTGGAACCTGCGTTGAACAAGCTGGCCAATCCCCCGGGCGGCAAATCCGTTCCCGCGCCGCGGCTGGAAACCTTGTTGAACATCACCCAAACCCACGGCGCAGACATTCTGATTTCGACCATTGGAACCAAGGTATCGCCCGCGCTGGCCTTGGCGGTGATCGCCGTCGAGTCGGGCGGTCGGGCCGATGCCGTCAGCCATGCGGGTGCCGAAGGGCTGATGCAGCTGATGCCTGCCGCAGCCGAACGGTTCGGCGTTACGGATCGCAAGAATGCCAAGGAAAGCATTCAGGGCGGGGTCAGATATCTTGATCGGTTGATGAAGGATTTCGACGGCGATCCGGTGATGGTGCTGGCGGGGTATAACGCGGGCGAAAATGCTGTGCGCAAACACGGCGGCGTGCCACCCTATGCGGAAACGCGGGATTACGTGCCCAGGGTGCTGGCAGCCTTTGCCGTGGCGCGGGGGCTTTGTTTGACGCCGCCGATGCTAATTTCGGACGCCTGTGCGTTCCGGCAGCCGTAAGGCGATTTTGCCTTCGGCATGGATATTTTCATCAAGCTGAAAGACAAAGAGGCGCCCGAATGGACGCCTCTGAATGTGATGTAAGTAAGCTTAGACGATCGTCGCTTCGGTCGCGGCGCGCATCTCTTCTTCGGTGACGCCGTCGGCCAGTTCGACGATCTTCAGACCGCCTTCGACCACGTCCAGCACACCGAGATTGGTGATGATCCGGTCGACCACGCCCGTACCCGTCAGCGGTAGGGTGCATTCCTTCAGGACCTTGGATTCCCCGGCTTTGTTCTGGTGATCCATGACGACGATGACGCGCTGCACACCGGCAACCAAGTCCATCGCGCCGCCCATGCCTTTGACCAGCTTGCCCGGGATCATCCAGTTCGCCAGATCGCCGTTTTCGGCCACTTCCATCGCGCCAAGGATTGCCGCAGCGATCTTGCCGCCACGGATCATGCCGAAGGAGGTCGCACTGTCGAAATAGGCGGTGCGGGGTAGTTCGGTAATCGTCTGTTTGCCAGCGTTGATCAGGTCAGGGTCTTCGTCGCCTTCGAACGGGAAGGGACCCATGCCCAGCATGCCGTTTTCGGACTGAAGCGTGATGTCCTTGTCGCCAACGTAGTTCGACACCAGCGTCGGGATCCCGATGCCGAGGTTCACATAGGTGCCGTCTTCAAGTTCCTGGGCCGCGCGTTCGGCCATCTGGTTACGATCCCAAGGCATTATGCATCCTCCCGCGTGCGCACCGTGCGCTGTTCGATACGTTTTTCATGCTCGCCCTGAATAATCCGGTGCACGTAGACGCCCGGCAGGTGGATGTGATCGGGATCAAGCGACCCGGTCGGCACGATTTCTTCGACCTCGACCACGCAGACCTTACCGCAGGTGGCGGCGGGCGGGTTGAAGTTACGGGCGGCCTTGCGGAACACCAGGTTACCGGTCTCGTCCGCTTTCCACGCTTTCACGATGGACAGGTCGGCGAACATGCCGGTTTCAAGGATGTAGGTTTCGCCGTTGAAATCCTTGTGTTCCTTGCCCTCGGCAATCTGGGTGCCGACGCCGGTTTTGGTGTAGAAGCCGGGGATACCCGCGCCACCGGCGCGCATACGTTCGGCCAGCGTGCCCTGCGGGTTGAATTCCAGCTCCAGCTCTCCGGACAAGTACTGGCGCATGAATTCCTTGTTCTCACCCACGTAGGACGAGATCATTTTCTTCACCTGCTTGGTCTGCAGCAGGATACCGATGCCGAAATCATCAACGCCCGCATTGTTGGATGCAAAGGTCAGGTCCTTGGTTCCTGCGTCCTTGATCGCCTGCAGCAGCAATTCGGGGATACCGCACAGACCAAAGCCGCCGGATGCGATGAACATGCCGTCGAACAGCAGGCCATCCAAAGCCTCTGCCGCCGAGCCATACACTTTTTTCATGAAGCCCTCCTGAAAAATCGCCTTTCTGATGGCCCCCAGCCGGTCAGAAGTCAACAACTTGCCGCACTGCGGAAAAGGAGAACCCACGATGCGGGTCAAAGTCGGGCGATCAGGGGAAATATGCCCCCAATCGCCCAAAGTCGCATCAGATGACGCGGACCTGAGTCCCAATTGGCGTGATCGCGAAAAGCTCTTCGATCGACGGATTGAACAGGCCAATGCAGCCGTCCGAGCTTTGGCGACCGATCTTGCGCGTGTCATGCGTGCCGTGGATCAGATAGGCGGGCCAGCTAAGATACATGGCGTGGCTCCCAAGCGGATTGTCCGGTGCGCCGCCCTCAACCGGTTTCCAATCGGGAAAGCGTTCCATCTGGCTGGCGGTCGGGGTCCATGTGGGGCCGACCTTCTTTCGCACGATTTCCGTGTAGCCACGCTTGGTCAGCTCATCCGTGCGGGGCACGGAGGTCGGGTAAATCCGGTAATCGCCCTCTGCTGACCAATAATGCAGCGCGCGGCTGCTGGTGTCGCAGACGATGGCCGCCTTGCCCAGATCGTCGAAATGGTCCTGCCAGTCCTGACGGATAAAGCTCGACGAATTGCGGCGAACGCCGTCCTCTGGCTCGGCTTCGGGCAACGATTGCGACAGCGCAAGGCGCGGGGCGGCAAGCATGGCGGCGCCTGTCAGGATCAGGCCGCGGCGGCTAAGGGGAAAACGGGTCATATTGGCTCCTGCTCGGGACATGGCGCATATCTGGCGCAAGGGCCTGCAGGACGCCAATCACATACAGTTTATAAGATGTATTCTGCGCGCAATTCCGCCGTTGCGGGAAACGGAAGAAGGCAAAAGCCCCGGCGCAGGGCCGGGGCTTTGGGTTAATCTTCTTTCTTGGCCGCCTTCTTGGCGGGCGCTTTTTTCGCCGCTGGCTTTTTGGTGGCGGCTTTCTTTTTCGGCGCGGCCTTTTTCTTGGGTGCTTTCTTCCCGGACTTCGCGGCCTTTTCGGCAATCAATTCGACCGCCTGTTCCATGGTCAGAGTGTCCGGATCGGTATCCTTGGGCAGGGTCGCGTTGATCTTGTCCCATTTCACGTAAGGCCCGTACTTGCCCTCCATGATCGACATCATGCCGCCTGCATCGGGATGTTCGCCCAAGTCTTTCAACGTCTTGGCCTTGGCCCCACGGCCCCCACGGCTGGCCACCTTTTCGGCGATCAGCTGCACGGCGCGGTTCATGCCGACGGTCCAGACCTCGTCGATACCGTCAAGGTTGGCGTTCGTGCCACCCCGGTCCGAGGTCGACTCGGCGTGTTTGATGTACGGCCCATAGCGCCCGATATTGGCCCAGACGTTCACCCCATCTTCGGGATGCTGGCCGATCAGGCGCGGCAGTTGCAGCAGCATCAGGCCCTGTTCCAGCGTCAGATCCTCTGGCACCCAATCCTTGGGCACCGACTGACGCGGCGGTTTCTTGTTCTCTTCGGTCACTGCGCCACGCTGCACGTAGGGGCCAAAGCGCCCCTTGAACACGCGGATTTCGTCACCGTCATCGACGCCCAGCAGCTTGCCGTCGGGCGGGATCGCGCTGGCCTCGGCCTCGGGATCGGGCGGGCCGAAGGGGCGGGTGTAGCGGCATTCGGGGTAGTTAGAGCAGCCGATAAACGCACCACCCGACCGTGCGGTGCGCATCGACAACCGGCCAGCACCGCAGTTCGGGCACAGGCGGGGATCGCTGCCATCCTCGGTCGGCGGGAAAAGGTGCGGCTCCAGCACCTCGTTGATCTTTTCCAGCACTTCGGTGATGCGCAGTTCGGACGTCTCGGCAATCGCAGCCGAGAAATCGCGCCAGAAGCGGCCCAGCACATCCTTGTAATCCCGGTCGCCGGCCGACACATCGTCCAGCTCGGCCTCAAGATCGGCGGTGAAATCGTATTCGACGTAGCGGCGGAAGTAATTCTCGAGGAAGACCGTGACCAGACGGCCCTTATCTTCTGGAATCAGGCGGTTTTTGTCCTTCACCACGTAGCCGCGATCCTGAATCGTCGTGACGATCGAGGCATAGGTGGACGGGCGACCGATCCCCAATTCTTCCATACGTTTGACCAGCGTCGCTTCGGTATAACGCGGTGGGGGCTGGGTGAAATGCTGTTCGGGCGTGACGGCGCGCTTGTCCATCTTGTCGCCTTCGGAAATCTGCGGAAGGCGCTTGTCGTCGTCATCGACCACGTCGTCGCGGCCTTCTTCGTAGACCCGCAGGAACCCGTCGAACAACACGACCTGACCGGTCGCGCGCAGGCCGACCTGACCATCGCGGCTGCCGATCTCGACCGTGGTGCGTTCCAGCCGCGCACTTTCCATCTGGCACGACAGGGTGCGTTTCCAGATCAGATCATAAAGCTTTTTCTGATCCGCATCCGTCAGACGCAGGCTGTCCGCATCGGCCGTCATTTCGGTGGGCCGTATACATTCGTGCGCTTCCTGCGCGTTCTTGGCCTTGTTTTTATAAACCCGCGCCTGAGAAGGCACGTATTCCTTGCCGAACCGATCGCCGATGGCGGCGCGGCAGGCGTCGATCGCCTCGGGCGCCATGTCGATGCCGTCGGTCCGCATGTAGGTGATGTGTCCGGCTTCATACAGTCGCTGCGCGGCCTGCATGGTCTGGCGGGCGCCCATGCCGAATTTCCGGCTGGCTTCCTGCTGCAGGGTCGAGGTCATGAAGGGCGGCGACGGGTTCCGGGTGCCGGGCTTCGCCTCGACCGACTGAACCGTCAGATCGCGCGATGTCACGGCCTGCACCGCCAGCTCCGCCGCGGTTTGATCCGCGATGTCGTAGCGGTCCAGCTTCTTCCCACCCAAAACGGTCAGGCGGGCGTCAAATTCTTGCCCACGCGGCGTGGCAAGGGTCGAGGTCACGGACCAGTATTCCCGGGCGCGGAACGCCTCGATCTCCATCTCACGCTCAACAATCAGGCGCAGGCAGACGGACTGCACGCGGCCCGCGGACTTGGACCCGGGCAGCTTACGCCACAGAACAGGGGACAGGTTGAAGCCCACCAGATAGTCCAGCGCGCGGCGGGCCAGATACGCCTCGACCAGCGGGGCGTCGACCTGACGAGGGTTTTCCATCGCCTGAGTGACAGCGGCCTTTGTGATGGCGTTGAACACGACGCGGCTCACTGGGGTATCTTTCTTGATCGCCTTGCGGGCGCGCAGCGCTTCTTCAAGGTGCCAGGAAATCGCTTCGCCTTCGCGATCGGGGTCGGTGGCGAGGATCAGCGCATTGTCGTCTTTCAGCGCGTCGGCGATGGCTTTGACATGCTTTTTGCTGTCGCTGGCCACCTCCCATTTCATGTCGAACTCATGCTCGGGATCGACGGAACCATCTTTGGGGGGCAGGTCGCGAACGTGTCCGTAAGAGGCCAGAACAGTGTAGTCCGGCCCCAAATACTTGTTGATTGTCTTTGCCTTAGCTGGGGATTCGACAACAACAACGGGCATGCTCATTCCTCTCGACTCTGGGTCGGCTATATGGCGGCGGACCATGTGGGCGACAAGGGGGGAATGTCAATCGCGCCAGTCAGGGCGCGTCAAATTAGCTTGATCCGGCGGGCATTAGGCCAGTGACAGCATCCCACCGGCCTGCCGTCTGACGCGGCCCTCAAGCTCAAGCCGCGTAATCTCTGGGGATACGATCTGTGCCTTGCTGGCCAGATCGCGGATCAACTGGTCTTCGGCGACCGGTGCGGTGCTAAGCTTGTTGAGGATCTGGCTGTGCAATTCGGCCGTTTCCTGAAGGCTGCGCGTCTCTGGTGGCGCGGATGGCAAGTCCATTTCCGCCTGCGGGTCTGCCTTGGGCAGCGCATCGATCACATCGGCGGCAGATCGTACCAGCGTCGCCCCATCGCGGATCAACAGGTTGCATCCCGTCGCGCGTCCGTCGAAGGGGTGGCCCGGCACGGCCATCACGTCGCGCCCCTGATCCAGCGCGGACCGCGCGGTCAGCAGGCTACCGGATTTCGCCGCAGCCTCCACCACGATCAAGGCCTGAGCGAGGCCAGATATTATGCGATTGCGCCGGGGGAAATGCCGCGCCTGTGGCTGCGTGCCCATCGGCATTTCCGACACACGCGCGCCATGGGTAAGCATTTCAACAGCCAGTTTCGCGTTTTCCGATGGGTAAAGCACATCGACCCCACCCCCCATCACCGCCACGGTTCCCGTCGTCAAAGCCGCCTCATGCGCCGCGCCGTCGATCCCACGCGCCAGGCCCGACACGATGACAAACCCGGCCTCTGCCAGATCGGCGGCCAGTGCGCGCGCCATCCGTAGCCCAAGCGACGATGCATTCCGCGACCCGACGATACCAATCATGGGACGAGTCATGGCCTGATCGTCACTCTGCACCCAAAGCATCGGCGGCGGATCGGCGATATCCAGAAGTTGTTGGGGGTAGTCAGGCGTGCCTACGAACACCAGTCGCGCGCCAGCCTTGCGGCCTGCCTTCACTTCGGCCCGCGCGACACCTTCGGGGCAGGGGGCATAGTCGTCGACCCCGGCGGATGCGGCGACATGCGGCAGCGCATCCAACGCGTCAGCGGCTGATCCATGTTCATGAAGTAATCGGTAGAACGTCGATATTCCGACCCGGTAAGAGCGCAAGAGACGAAGCCACGCCAGCCGTTCATCTTCCGTGGTGGGTGGGAGTGGGGGGTGAGTGGAAGGATGTATTTCCACGACCGTCATGCCTCCGCCTGCTTGCGGAATCAGGTATAAGCAAGCGGGGTTAATTAAGAGTGAACAGCTTGGTTAATCGTTGCTTACCCGGAAACGACAGGGCCGGACGCGCCGGCCCTGATCACGTCTTCTTAGGCCGAGCCGCCGACCGTCAGCCCGCCGATCAGCACCGACGGTTGGCCAACGCCCACGGGCACCCATTGCCCCTGTTTGCCGCAGTTGCCCATCCCCGGGTCCAGCGCCATGTCATTGCCAAGCGCCCGGATGCGCGTCAGCGCCTGAGGTCCGTCCCCGATCAGCGTCGCCCCTTTGACTGGCGCACCGCGTTTGCCGTCTTTGACCAGATAGGCTTCGGTACAGGAAAACACGAACTTGCCAGAGGTGATGTCGACCTGACCGCCGCCAAAGCCCACCGCATGAATCCCGTCCTTCATCTCGGCCACGATCTCGTCCGGCGTTGCATCGCCGCCCAGCATGTAGGTGTTCGTCATCCGCGGCATTGGCGCATGAGCATAGCTTTCGCGGCGGCCGTTGCCTGTAGGCTCCACCCCCATCAGACGCGCGTTCTGGCGGTCCTGCATGTAGCCGACCAGCACGCCGTCTTCGATCAACACGTTCTTGCCGCTGGGGGTGCCTTCGTCGTCCACCGTGATCGATCCGCGACGATCCGGGATCGTACCGTCATCCAGCACCGTCACGCCCTTGGCCGCGACCTGCTGACCCATCAGACCCGCAAAGGCCGATGATCCTTTACGGTTGAAATCGCCCTCCAGCCCATGGCCGATCGCTTCGTGCAGCAGGATGCCGGGCCAGCCGGGGCCCAACAC
This sequence comes from Pseudooceanicola aestuariicola, assembly GCF_045763785.1. Lineage (NCBI taxonomy): Bacteria > Pseudomonadati > Pseudomonadota > Alphaproteobacteria > Rhodobacterales > Paracoccaceae > Pseudooceanicola > Pseudooceanicola aestuariicola. The sequence goes on from NZ_JBJGSF010000001.1 coordinate 504,216, forward strand.
GATGTCCATGACACCCGCAGGCGCAGGCACAGCGTCCAGATTGACCAGCGCGATCCGCAACGCCTCGCGCGCCTTGGCCTGCCAGTCCGCCGCATCCAGCAAACCGTTCAGCCCGACGCGCCCGCCGCCGCCCGCCGTGCCGGATTCGCGCCGCCCGTTCTGTTCCACGATGACCGAGACATTGACCCGCACCATCGGGCGCGCGTCGCGGACGATGCCGCCTTCGGGGCGCAGAATCTCGACCTCTTGCAGGGACGCCATGATCGTCGCGCTGACCTGAACAACCCGAGGGTCAAGATCGCGGGCGAAGGCGTCGATCTCTCGCAGGGTTTCGACCTTGACCGGGAACTCCGCACCGGCGATCGGATCCGCATCGGTATAAAGTCGTGAGTTCGTGGCACGCGGCGCAGGGGCCATCGCACCGCCACCATCCCCCACGGCCATACGAGCGGTTTCGGCAGCGCGCTTCAACGCGGCCTCGGAAATCTCGGTCCCGTGGGCATAGCCGGTGACTTCACCCGCCACGGCGCGCAGCCCGAACCCTTCAGAGGCGTCGTAGCTGGCCGTTTTGATCCGCCCGTCGTCAAAGTGCAGCATTTCCGAACGTTTGCGTTCCAGAAACAGCTCTCCGTCATCGCCACCGGCGACGGCGTCGCGCAGGATCTGAAGCGACTGACCTTCGTCGAGAAGAGAATCAAAGGGGCGAAACGGGGTGTCTGACATGATGCGGGCCTCCTGACCGGCGACTATTCGGGCCATGTTTTTTTGATTTAGATCAAAAAAGCGTCCGAATGCCGCAAGCGCGATTATTGTGGTGTTGGAAAGAATATGGTTTTAAACGACCCCAAACAACGACGGGTGTCCGAATTTTCGGTATCCTTTCGTGCACAGATCACAAGACTCAACCGATCAGGGTGTCACATGCGTAAAATTACCAGCCTTTCGGCCCTTCTGGCGACCTTCGCCACCTTCCCCGCGATGGCGCAGGACCTTGAAACCGTCGGTAAGCCTGAGCCGGGTGCCATTGGCTTCCAGCCGGCAGTGACCGAAGTGGCCCGCGACCTGCAGTGGCTGGATCACATGATCCTTTATATCATCACGGCCATCGTGATCCTGGTGTCGGCACTGCTGATCTACGCGATCTTCCGCTTCAACAAGAAATCCAACCCGACGCCCGGCACCTTCACCCACAACTCTCCTCTGGAAGTGGCCTGGACGATCGTTCCGATCCTGATCCTTGTGTTCATCGGCGCCTTCTCTCTGCCGATCCTGTTCAAACAGCAGACCTTCCCCGAAGGTGACATCAACATCAAGGTGACCGGCTACCAGTGGTACTGGGGCTACGAATACACCGACACCGAATCCGGTCTGGCCTTCGACAGCTACATGCTGGGTCAGCCCGCCACCATGGACAGCGAAGACGACGAAGCGGGTGCCGTGGCATACGTGAACTCTGAAGGTATGGCTGCCAAGCTGGCGAAATTCGGCTACGCCCCCGATGAATTTCTGCTGGCCACCGACACTGCGGTTGTCGTGCCCGTGGGCGCAACGGTTGTCATGACCGTGACTGGTGCCGACGTGATCCATTCGTGGACGATCCCCGCCTTCGGCGTGAAGCAGGACGCAGTGCCCGGTCGTCTGGCCCAGCTGTGGTTCGCCGCTGACCGTGAAGGCGTCTACTTTGGTCAGTGTTCGGAACTGTGTGGCAAAGACCACGCCTACATGCCGATCACCGTCAAAGTGGTCAGCCAGGAAGTCTACCAGGCATGGCTGGCCGCCTGTGAAGAAGCTGGCGAATACGTCGATCCGTCGCAGCTGAACGTCTGATCGATTGGCGCCCGGGTATCCCCCCGGGCGTGACCGACCCGCGTCCCGTAATCCGGGGCGCGCTTAGACACACGAGACCATTATGACTGACGCGAGCATTCAGACGCAGGCAGACACGGGCGAGGCGCAGTTCGGCGACTTTGTTGCCCTGCTCAAGCCGCGTGTGATGTCCCTTGTGGTGTTTACCGCCGCCGTCGGCCTGCTGGCCGCTCCCGGCTCTGTGCATCCCTTTGTCGCCTTCTTCGCCGTGCTCTGCATCGCCATCGGCGGCGGCGCGTCTGGCGCGCTGAACATGTGGTACGACGCGGATATCGACCGGGTGATGAAACGCACCTCTGGCCGTCCGATCCCGTCGGGCCGCGTGCAACCGGCTGAAGCGCTGGCCATCGGTCTGACCCTGTCGGGGTTCTCTGTCGTGATGCTGGGTCTGGCGACCAATTGGGTCGCTGCGGGCCTTCTGGCCTTCACCATCTTTTTCTACGCCGTTGTCTACACGATGTGGCTAAAGCGCTGGACGCCGCAGAACATCGTGATCGGTGGGGCGGCAGGTGCCTTCCCTCCGATGATCGGCTGGGCGGCTGTGACCGGCGACATCACGCTGGCATCCGTCCTGATGTTTGGCCTGACGTTCCTGTGGACCCCGCCGCACTTCTGGGCTCTGGCGCTCTTCATGAACTCTGACTACGAAAAAGCCGGTGTGCCGATGCTGACCGTGACCCACGGTCGCCGCACCACCCGCCGTCATATCTTTGCCTATACCTTCCCGCTGGCCGCGCTGGCCGTGGGGCTGGCCTTCACCTCTGTCGGTGGCCCGATCTACCTAGCCGTCGCCGTGGTGATGAACGCGCTGTTCGTCAAAGGCGCCTGGGACATCCTGCGCCGGGACGAGGCGCAATCCGAAGCCGACAAATACAAAGTCGAAAAGCGCTACTTCGCCTTCTCGCTCTTGTATCTCTTTGTCCACTTCGGCGCGATCCTCGCCGAAGCAGCCCTGCGACCCTGGGGTCTGGGAGGCTGGTGATGGCATTTCGTGAACCCCATGACCTTCACAAACGTCGGTGGAGCCGGAATATCGGCCTTGGCGTCGTTCTGGCCGTGTTCGTATCGCTCGTCTTTGGCCTGACCGTGGTGAAGGTGTCGCAAAACCCTGAACGCATCCACAACACGCTGAAGGAGGCATCCCAGTAATGGCATTGTCTGGCACCAAGCGTACCGTGGTTCAAACCGTTGGCGTTGTCGCCGTGATGGCGTCGCTCGGCTTTGCCTCGGTCCCGCTGTACGATCTGTTCTGCCGGGTCACCGGTTTTGGTGGCACCACGCAGACAGCCGACGGAACCGGCACCGATATTCTGGACGAAACGATCAAGGTGCGTTTTGACGCTTCGATCGACAAGGGCATGCCCTGGACGTTCAAACCCGTTCAGCGGGAAATGGAGCTTCGGATCGGTGAATCCGGGCTGGCGTTCTATGAAGCGCACAACCCTACCGATCGCCCCGTGGCTGGCACAGCCAGCTACAACGTCTTCCCCTATGAGGCGGGCGGGTATTTCACCAAGATCGAATGCTTCTGCTTCACCGAACAGGTGCTGCAACCGGGCGAGACCGTCCAAATGCCGGTCACCTTTTACGTGGATCCCGAAATCGTCGAAGACCGTGACGCCAAACACGTTCACACGATCACTCTGGGCTACACTTTTTATGAAACCGACCTTCCGACGCAGCAGGCACAGCTTGCGACGGACGAAGGCAAAGATGTAAACTAAAGACCGCAGGTCACCGAACGAGGGCACCAAGATGGCGCATGAGAAAAACCACGACTATCACATTCTGGCACCGTCGATTTACCCGTTCCTCGGGTCCGTCGCGGCTTTCATTATGCTCTTTGGCGGTGTCATGTGGATGCACGACAGCGGCCCATGGATCTTCCTGATCGGCTTTGCCGCCGTGCTTTACACCATGTTCGGCTGGTGGTCGGAAACGGTTAAGGAAAACAAAGCTGGCGATCACACCAAGGTGGTTCGCATCGGCCTGCGCTACGGCTTCATCCTGTTCATCATGTCCGAAGTTATGTTCTTCGCGGCATGGTTCTGGACCTTCTTCAAGCACGCGCTCTACCCGATGGGCGAAATGTCCCCGATCCGCGACGGCCAGTGGCCGCCCGCCGGGATCGAAACCTTTGACCCTTGGCACCTGCCGCTGATCAACACGCTGATCCTGTTGTGCTCGGGTGCGGCGGCAACTTGGGCGCACCACGCCCTTGTGCACGAAAACAACCGTAAGGACGTGAAAAGCGGTCTGATCATCGCCATCGCTCTGGGCGCGATCTTCACCGTCTTCCAAGCCTACGAATACAGCCACGCGGCCTTCGGCTTCTCGGGCAACATCTACGGCGCGACCTTCTTCATGGCGACCGGCTTCCACGGCTTCCACGTCATCGTCGGCACGATCTTCCTGTTCGTCTGCCTGATGCGCGTCTACGCCGGCCACTTCACCCCCGATAACCACGTCGGCTTTGAAGCGGCAGCTTGGTACTGGCACTTCGTTGACGTCGTCTGGCTGTTCCTCTTCGCAGCCGTCTACATCTGGGGCGGCTAAGCCCCGGTGGGCTTCGCCCCACCTGACGCAAATCACCAAGGCGCGGGGCACAGGCTTCGCGCCTTTGGCTTTCAAGGGCTCGACCCTTGGACACCTGAAATCGGAACGGGCAAAAGGCACCGAACATGCTGAAGAAACTGATCGGACCGATTGTGTTTGGGATCGGCGGCGTCGCCATCCTTCTGGCGCTTGGCTTTTGGCAGGTCCGGCGGCTGGAGTGGAAGGAAACCTATCTGGCCGAGATCAACAGCCAGATCGAAGCCGAAGCGCTGCCGCTGCCCGAAAATCCCACCGAGCGCTCCGATCAATACATGCCTGTCACCGTGACGGGCCATTTCGGCGAAACCGGGATGCGCGTGCTGGCCAGCCGTAAACAGGTGGGCCCCGGCCATCGCCTGATCCAGCGGTTTGAAACCGGCGAACGGTCGATCCTGATTGATCGCGGCTTCCTGCGCGACCGGGACACCGCCCCGCCACCCCCTAGCGGAGAGGTCACGATCCTCGGCAACCTGCTCTGGCCAGATGAGACGGACAATTTCACCCCCGCCCCGGATATCGCTGGTGGCCTGTGGTTCGCACGGGATGTGTCGGCCATGGCCTCGTCCCTTGGCACCGAACCCGTCCTGCTGGTCGCGCGCGAGGTGGATTACGACACCGGCGCGGTCGAACCTTTCCCCGTGACGACCGAAGGTATTCCCAACGATCACCGCGAATATGCGATGACGTGGTTTTCTTTGGCGGCAATCTGGCTGGCCATGACCGCCTATCTGTTTTATCGCATCCTCACCCCGAATACGGGCAGACCGAACAAGGGCAACGCGACGTGAAATATATCTCGACCCGGGGGGCAGCCCCCGATCTGACCTTCGAACAGGCCATGCTGACCGGGCTGGCGCGGGACGGTGGGCTATATGTGCCGGAAACCGTACCGACCCTGTCCCACGGTGATATCGCCGCGCTGGCTGGCCTGTCGTATGAAGAGGTCGCCTTCCGCATCATGCGTCCCTTCATCGGCGACACCTTCACCGACGAAGAATTCGGCGACATCATCGCCAAGGCCTACGCAGGGTTCGCCCACGCCGCCCGCGCGCCCTTGGTGCAGTTGGACAGCGGGCACTTCCTGCTAGAACTGTTCCACGGCCCCACGCTGGCCTTCAAAGACTTTGCCATGCAGTTGATCGGTCAGCTGTTTCAGGCGTCGCTGACCCGTTCGGGCGACCGCGTGACCATCGTCGGCGCGACCTCTGGCGACACCGGGTCCGCCGCGATCGAGGCGTTCAAAGGGCTGGATGCAGTCGATGTCTTTATCCTGTTCCCCCATGGCCGCGTGTCCGAGGTGCAGCGCCGCCAGATGACCACACCGTCCGAATCCAACGTGCATGCCCTGTCGCTGACCGGCCACTTCGACGATTGTCAGGCCCGCGTGAAGGACATGTTCAACGATTTCGACTTCCGCGATGGCGTTCGGCTGGCGGGCGTGAACTCGATCAACTGGGCACGCGTGCTGGCGCAGGTTGTCTATTACTTCACATCTGCCGTGGCCCTTGGCGCACCACACCGCAAGGTCAGCTTTACCGTGCCCACCGGCAACTTTGGCGATATTTTTGCGGGATACATCGCGCGCCAGATGGGCCTGCCGATCGACAAACTGGTGGTTGCGACCAACCAGAACGACATTCTGCACCGCTGCCTGACGACCGGCGAATACATCCCCGACGGTGTGATCCCGTCCATCAGCCCATCGATGGATATCCAAGTATCCTCGAACTTCGAACGTGTGTTGTTCGACGCCTATGGCCGCGATGGCAAAGCCGTGTCGCAACTGATGGACGAGTTGAAAAACGGTGGCTTCACCGTCAGCCAAGGGGCGCTGCAGCACCTGCAGGACCTGTTCCTGTCGGGCCGTGCGTCCGAAGACGAAACCACCGCCACGATCAAGGCGATGCGTGAAACGACGACTGAAATTCTCTGCCCGCACTCTGCTGTGGGCGTGAAGGTCGCAAGCGAACATCTGGACCCGTCGGTGCCGATGATCACGCTGGCCACCGCGCATCCGGCCAAATTCCCCGACGCGGTCGAAGCCGCCACCGGCATTCGCCCCGGCCTGCCGCCGCATATGGCGGACCTGTTTGACCGGGACGAAAAAGTCGCGCGTGTGGAAAATGATCTGGCCGAAATCGAACACTTTATCCGGGAAAATATCGCGAATTGACACCTGAGCTTCACACCCTTCCCAACGGTTTCCGCATCGTCACCGAACGCATGCCGGGTCTGCAATCGGCGTCCCTCGGCGTCTGGGTGGCCGCGGGCGGGCGGGATGAGCGTCCCGACCAGAACGGCATCGCGCATTTTCTGGAACACATGGCGTTCAAGGGCACGCACACCCGCAGCCCCATGCAGATTGCCGAGGCGATCGAGGATGTTGGCGGCTATATGAACGCCTATACCTCGCGCGAGGTGACGGCCTATTACGCCCGTGTGCTGGGGGCTGACGTGCCGCTGGCGCTGGACGTGATCGCGGATATCCTGCGTAACTCCACTTTGGACGAGCGTGAGATGGAAGTGGAGCGTGGGGTCATATTGTCCGAAATCGGACAGGCCTTGGACACGCCAGACGACATTATCTTCGACTGGTTGCAGGAAAAAGCCTACCCCGAGCAGCCCTTGGGCCGCACGATCCTTGGCCCTGCGGACCGTATTCAATCCATGCAGCGCGCCGATCTGGCGCAGTTCGTCGGTGAAAACTACGGCCCCGAACAGATGATCCTGTCTGCCGCGGGCGATGTGGATCACGCGCAGATCGTGGCCATGGCGGAAAAGCTGTTCGGCGACATGACTTCCGTCGCGCAAACCCCTGCACCTGCGGCGAAATTCGTCGGAGGTGAGGCGCGGGTGGTCAAAACGCTGGAACAGGCGCATCTGGCCATCGGGTTTGAAAGCCCGAACTACCGCAGCGACGAAGCCTACGTCGCGCAGGTCTACGCCGGTGCCTTGGGCGGCGGCATGGCGTCCCGGCTGTTTCAGGAAATCCGGGAAAAGCGCGGGCTTTGCTATACGATCTTCGCGCAGGCCGGGGCCTATACCGACACTGGCATGACGACAATCTACGCTGGCACCGCACAGGATCAGATCGGCGATCTGGCCCGCATCACGGTGGACGAAATGAAACGCGCCGCCAGCGATTTCACCGAAGAAGAAACCGCCCGCGCCAAGGCGCAGATGAAGGCCGGACTGCTGATGGGTCTGGAAGGTCCATCGTCGCGCGCGGAACGCATGGCGCGGATGATCCAGATCTGGGGCTTTGTGCCCAAGCTGGATGACGTGGTCGAAAAGATCGACGCGGTCACCCGGACTGACCTGCGCGCCTATGCCGAACGTATGGCCGTTCAGGCCCCGATGGCGCTGGCGCTCTACGGTCCCGTGGCCGAAGCGCCCGACCATTACGATCTGAGTCAGCAACGGGCGGCCTGATGATCCTCAAACGGCGGACGGTCAAGATCGAGACAGAGCGCATGACGCTCCGTCCGCCCGTACATGGCGACCATCGCCCCTGGTCCGACCTGCGTCGCGAAAGCGAAGCCTACCTGCGCACGTGGGAACCCTCTTGGGCCAATGACCACCTGTCGCGCCGGTCTTTCACCAACCGCGTCTACTGGGCGCAGCGGTCGATCACCAACGGATCGGCGGTGCCGCTGTTCCTGATCCGCCGCGAGGACGAGGCGCTGATCGGCGCGATTACCCTGGACAACATCCGCCGCGGCCCGTCGCAGGCCGGAACCATCGGCTATTGGACGGGCGAACGGTTTGCCCGGCAGGGGTACATGCAAGAGGCGATCGAGGCGGTCGTGCATCACGCCTTCCACCGCATGGATCTAAGCCGGGTCGAGGCCGCCTGCCTGCCGGAAAACACGCCGTCGCGCGGGGTGCTGGAAAAGTGTGGGTTCAAATACGAAGGCGTGGCGCAAAGCTATCTGCAGATCGACGGGCGCTGGCGCACCCATGTTCTGTATGCGGCCTTGCGGATGGACCGGCGCGGACGGACCGACGTCGGCTAGGCGGCTGGGGCAGTATGCCTCCGGCGGGAGTATTTCTGGAAAGATGAAGAATGAAGCGGTCCGCGACCAGAGGCTGGCGCTGACGGTTTTGTGAGGGCAGGGGGCGGCGCCCGTTATGCTAGGCTTCCGGAGTGGAGGCGCGCATGATCCGTATTTTACTGACCCTGACTTTGTCCCTGATGGCTGGCGGCGCTGCGGCGCAGGCAAGGATGAGCCACTGCATCGCCATCGCTGACGCCACCCCCGGCATCCAGTATCTGCACAAGGCGGCCTATACCGATCCTGTGCCGGATTATTCGGTCAGGCTGTCCTACATCGCGCATTCGTCCTACCTGATCCAAACCCCCGGCGGCATGTCAGCGGTCACGGACTACGCAGGCTTTATCGGATCGGCCCCGTTCATTCCCGACGTCGTCACCATGAACCACGCCCACACCAGCCATTTCACCGGCGCGCCGGACCCGGCGATCCCCCATGTGCTGCGTGGCTGGTCCGAGACCTTCGGCGAAGCGGCCGACCATTATATCGAGGTGAAGGATACTCTGATCCGCAACGTCTCGACCGATATCAGGTCGATGGGCGGGGTCGAGGAAAACGGCAATTCGATCTTTATCTTCGAAGTCGAGGGCCTCTGCATCGGGCATCTGGGCCACCTGCATCACGAACCGAACGACGAACAATACGCCGCTATCGGGCGGCTGGACGTTGTCATGGTGCCCGTCGATGGCGGCATGACGCTGGACACCGCCAGCATGGTCCGTGTGGTTGAGCGGCTGAAATCCTCGATCGTCTTGCCGATGCACTGGTTTTCGGGCGCGTCGCTGCAATGGTTTCTGGAAAGCGTGTCGGAAGAGTTTGACATCGACATCCGCCGGGAAAGTGAATTGACAGTATCGCTGCGGGACCTGCCGGAGCGGCGGAAAATCATCGTGCTGCAGCCTGATTGGCTACGGGCCGAACGGTCTGAGTGATGAATTTTCTGGGCGACGCGTTATCCCGGTGATAGCAAGTCGCGCATGACACTGACCTCTGTAGATGACGCTTTCATCGCTCGCCTGCGCGACCTTGTGGGGCCGCGCGGCATTCGCCCTGTTGAAGCACGCTATCTGGAAGAACCCCGCGGCACTTGGTCCGGGATCGGCGGTGTGGTGGTGGCCCCTGCGGACGTGGGCGAGGTCTCTGCTGTCATGGCCGCCGCGTTTGACGCGGGCGTGCCCGTGCTGCCCTACGGCGGGGGTACTGGATTGGTTGGCGCACAGATCATGCCCGACGGCCCCGCGCCACTGATCCTGTCGATGGAACGCATGACAGCCATCCGCAAGGTCGATCCCATTGAAAACGTCGCCGTGGTCGAAGCCGGGGTCATCCTTGAAGACCTGCACAAGGCGGCCGAGGCGCAGGGGCGTTTGTATCCCCTGTCCCTGGCGGCCAAGGGCACCGCGCGGATCGGCGGCGTGCTGGGCACCAACGCGGGCGGCGTGAACGTGCTGCGCTATGGCAATGCGCGCGATCTGTGTCTGGGGATCGAGGCGGTCATGCCGGACGGGCGTATCCTGAACGGTCTGACCCGGCTGCGCAAAGACAACACCGGCTATGACCTGCGGAATCTGATGATCGGATCCGAGGGCACCTTGGGCGTTATCACCGCCGCCGCGCTGAAACTGTCGCCGATCCCAGCGGGGCAGGGGGTGGCGATGGCCGTGGTCCCATCGCCCGCCGCCGCGCTGGACCTGCTAAGCCTTGCCCGCGAGCGGGTCGGAGAGGCCGTGTCGGCTTTTGAACTGATGGCCGGTGAAAGCCTGCGGTTCTTGGAAGAGAAGCTGCCGCAAATCCGTCGTCCCTTCGATCCCGCGCCCGACTGGATGGTGCTGATCGAACTGGGTCTGCCCGCGGGGCTGGACCCCGAAGAGACGCTGGGAACGATTTTCGAAGAGGCGTTCGAGCGAGAGCTGGTCAGCGACGCGCTGATGGCCCAATCGCTGTCTCAGGCGCATGAATTCTGGGAGGTTCGCGAACAGATCCCCGAGGCGAACCGCCTGATCGGATCAGTGTCGAGTCACGATATCAGCCTGCCCCTGTCGAACCTGCCCGGTTTTATCGATCAGGCCTCGGCCATGATCGCCGATATGGGGCCGTACCGGATCAATTGCTTTGGCCATCTGGGCGACGGGAACCTGCACTACAACGTCTTCCCGCCTCAGGGCGGCGATCTGGCAGAGTGGCGTGCCAAGGGGAAGGGCGTCAAACAGGCGATCCACGATCTGGTCCACCAGATGGCAGGATCAGTCAGTGCCGAACACGGGATCGGGCGGCTGAAGGTTGACGATCTGGAACGCTATGGCGACCCGGTCAAGCTGGAAGTCATGCGCAGCATCAAGGCCGCGATCGATCCCAAGGGCATCATGAACCCCGGCGCGGTGCTGCGGGCCTAGGACCTGCGGATCCGGGGTTTGGCCACGCGGGCCTGTAGATCGCTGACCAGCTCGGCATGGGGAATATCGGCCTCGATCGCCAGTTTGCGCAGGCCGAAATGCACATGGGCCATTTCCTGATAATAGCTGGTGTAGGCGTAATTCGTCAGCGCCCCGGCCACGGCGCCTAGAACAGGCACGGTCTGCGCCGCCAGCTTCTGGCCCAGCACCGTGGCCAGCCGGGGCGCGACCTTTGCGATCATCCCGTGCACAGCGGGGCCAGAGACCGCAACCCGCGTCGTCAGAAAGGCCAGATCAGTGCCGTCGTCCTGTGCCAGCGGACCCGCGGCGGCAAAGACGCGGATGCAGTCGAACTGAACCCCGTCGCTGTCGGGATCAAAACCGTACTCGGTCGCGACACCCTGAATGGTGCGCAGCAGGATCGTGGTGGTCACCGGAAGCTCTGCCATGGCAGAAGGCAACCCGCCAAAGCCACCCGCCGCCCCCATCGAGGTCGTGACCACGCGGTTCACCCAATCGGGTTGATCGGTCACGTAGCGGCGCGACCCATGGGCCGCACGCATGGCGCTGGTCAGGGCGGCCTCGGTCGTTTGATCCAACCGCGACCGGATGTTTTTGGGCAGACGCTTCAACAGCCCCTCGGCGCTGTCACCGACAAGGTTCAGAATTTGCAGGCCGACACCACCCGCCTGCCGATAGCGCTTGGCCAGCTTGTCCAGCTCTGCGTCGACATCGACGGGCGTATCCTGCGGGCCTTCGATCAAAGGCGGCGGGCCGGGTTGGCGATTTTGGGCTGTCACGATGCGTTCCCCTCTCGGGGATAAGATTTGGTCGGTCTCGCCCCAGATCAAGGGGCGGCGTCGTCAGCTTGGGGCAGATCCCGCTCCACCACTCCGGCGATTCCGTCCCATGCGCCGGGTGTCAGCTCCAACCCCAGCACCCGTTCGGGGTTCGTCGGTGGTGGCATTTCGACCGTGTCCAGCCGCGAAAAACCAAAGCGTCCGTAATACGGTGGATCGCCCACCAGCATCACACGGTCCCAGCCGATTTTCTGTGCTTTGTTCAGCGATTGCGCGATCAGCAACGCGCCCAAGCCTTCGCCCTGATGCGTCGGGTGCACCGCCACGGGGCCCAACAGCAACGCCCGCGCGCCGCCGATCCGCACGGGCCAATACCGGATCGCCCCGCCGACCGGCGCGACGCCCAAATCCATGGCGCTTGCATCACGCGCTACAAGGCACAGCTCGGCCACTTTGGGGACGTCATCGCGCAGACGATAGGACGACAGGGCCTCGCGACCCGGTGCGAAACACAGGTCGTAAAGCGCTTCGACCTCCCACCAGTCGTCTGCGGTTTCAGTCCTCAGGTCGAACACCCGCGCACAACTCCTGTCCGAATTTCGGGGTTTTGTCCGACCTAACATGGCGTTAGCACTAGGGCAAACGCACCGGAGCTGAAGGAGCGCCCCTTGTTCTACGAACCGAAAAACGGCCACGGCCTGCCGCACAACCCGTTCAACGCCATCGTCACCCCCCGGCCCATCGGCTGGATCTCGACCCGCGGCAAAGATGGTAAGGACAATCTGGCGCCCTACAGCTTTTTCAACGCGACCGCCTACGTGCCGCCGCAGGTTATGTTCGCCTCGACCTCGGCCAAAGACGACCGGGATTTCGGCAAGGACAGCACCTCCAACATCCGCGACACGGGGGTCTTCTGCGTGAACATCGTGGAATATTCGGCGCGCGACGTGATGAACGTGTCGTCCGGGACACTGCCTGCGGATGAGGATGAATTTATCAAGGCCGGGATCGAAAAGGCGCAATGCGATCTGATCGATTGCCCGCGCGTCGCCAATGCGCCCGCGTCGTTGGAATGCAAGATGACCCAGATCATCAAGCAGGAAGGCGACAACAACTACATTGTGCTGGGCGAAGTCATCGGCGTTCACATGCGCGACGATTGTATCGTCGACGGCATCTTCGACGTAACGACCTTCAACCCGCTGACGCGTCTTGGCTATCGCGACTATTCCGTCGTGCGCGAAGTCTTCTCCCTCGCCCGGCCTGACGATTGACCTTTAAACGCGGCTAAACCAGCCCCGCCTACCTTATTCTCAGTGGATAAGGGGATTTGGGCATGGACAGACATCTTTTGATCGCAGGGCAGGGCCGGTCTGGCAGCACGTTGTTCTATTCGATGCTGCAACACGCGCTGGACGGCTTCGCCATGCCACAGGTCGAAATGTCGGCGACCCGTGTCCTGCCCTACGCAGGCAACACCTGCTCCAAACGTCCCTTCGACATCTTTGACATGAAGGCGATCGTCGCCGCGGCCGAGGGTCGCAAGAAACTGGACCTGATCATCATGATGCGCGACCCGCGCGACATCCTGACCTCGGTCCATTCCAAGGTGCCTGACGATTACTTCTGTTCGGCGGATCATTGTTATTTCATCGGCGGCCCGGGCGCGCCCACTAAGACCGCGCCCGGCTTTCTGATGATGCACATGGCCACGGTCGAGGTGCTGAACTCTGGCCTGTTCCCGCAGGGCGTTTTCCTGCTGAAATACGAACACCTGATCGACGACCCGGCGCGCATCCAGACCATGCTGGCCGAAGCGCTGGACCTGCCGTTCAAGGCCGACTTTACCGATTTCCACAAAGGCCAGATCGGCGCGGCGCACCAAAGCGCGATGAACGGTGTCCGGCCCGTGTCGGCTGACCGCGTGCAGAAATGGCGCTCGCCGCAGCACCGGGATCGGATCATCGACCAATTCACTCGCTTCCCGGTCCTGCACGATATCCTGATTGATCTGGGGTATGAGGAAAGCACCGCGTGGTTCGACGATTATTGCGCGGACGATCAGCAGCTTAAGGCCAAAGCCTAAGGGCTGCGTCCGGTCCTTTAACGCCTCTTAAACCACGGGCGCCAATATTTGCCTCAAGACAATAATAATATCCTTGGGGTGAAGGAATGAGCAGACATCTGCTAGTGACCGGCCACGCTCGTGCCGGAAGTACCTTGCTGTATTCTATGTTGCAGCGCTGCCTGACGGGCTACAACATTCCCGGGCCGGAATTCCCGGCGCGTGCCGTTCTGCATATGCCGGGCAAGACCTGTTCCAGGCGCAGCTTCGACATCTTCGATTTTGAAAAGATCGTCGCCGCCGCTGACGGCAAAAAGCGTCTGGATATGATCGTCATGCTGCGCGACCCGCGCGACATCATCACCAGCTATGACCCGCGCATGCCCGACGATTACGCCTGTTCTGCCGACAAAAGCTATTTCGTCGCCTCGCAGGGCAAGCCCGAGCAAATCCTGCCCGGCGTGCTCAAGGTGCATTCCCGCATTCAGGAGGTCATCGATTCCGGCCTGCTGAACGAAAGCGTGGTGATGCTGAAGTACGAACATCTGGTCGAAAACCCTGGCCGCGTGCAAAGCCTGCTGGCCAAGACGCTGGAATTGGAGTTCGACGGTGATTTCGCTGATTTCCACAAGCGCGAGATCTCGACCCACGGCAGCGACCTGATGGGGTACCGCACGCTGGATCAGTCGCGCATCGAAAAATGGCGCGCACCGCATCACCGCGACCGGATCATCGACCAGTTTACCCAGTTCCCCGAACTGCACGACATGGTGATCTCGATGGGCTACGAGACCTCGACCGATTGGTTCGACGCCTTCCGCGACGGTCAGGGCCGTATCGCTGCAACGGCCTGATCGCCAACAAATCCAACGAAAAAGGGCGGCCACCGGGGCCGCCCTTTGTGCATCTGGTGCCGGGTTTTAATGCCCGCCAAGAATGCCGGTGCGCACGTCGTAGTTCACCGCCAGCGCGTAATCCGGGTCATCCTCGCTATCCACCATCAGGTGTCCCGCCTTGTTCAGCAGACGGTGGCAATCGCGGCTCAGGTGGCGCAGCTGGATACGCTTGCCTGCGGCTTCATACTTGCCCGCCACAGCTTCAATCGCCTGAAGGGCGGATTGGTCGACCACGCGGCTGTCCGCGAAATCCACGATCACGAGGCTGGGGTCGACCGAGACATCGAACATCTCGATAAAGCCGTCGGACGAGCCAAAGAACAGCGGGCCCTGCACCTGATAGACCTTCGCACCCTCGGGCGTCATGTAGGTCTTGGCATGGATGCGCCGTGCGTTGTTCCACGCATAGGCAAGGGCCGAGACGATGACCCCAACGACCACGGCAACCGCAAGGTCGGAATAGACCGTCACGACTGTCACCAGCACGATCACGAAGGCATCGGTCAGCGGCACCTTGGCAAGGATTTTCAGCGAATTCCAAGCGAAGGTCCCGATCACCACCATGAACATCACACCCACCAGCGCGGCCAGCGGGATCTGTTCGATCAGCGGCGCGGCGAACAGGATGAAGGACAGCAGGAACAGCGCCGCCGCCACAGCCGCCACGCGGGTCCGGCCACCGGATTTCACGTTGATCATCGACTGACCGATCATCGCGCAGCCGCCCATGCCGCCAAAGAAGCCCGTGACCACGTTGGCCGCGCCCTGCGCCACACACTCTTGGCTGGCGCCGCCGCGCTTGCCGGTCATTTCGCCAACAAGGTTCAGCGTCAGCAGCGACTCGATCAGGCCAATCGCGGCCAAGATTACCGCGTAGGGCAGGATGATTTCAAACGTCTCCCACGTCAGCGGCACCATGGGGATGTGGAAGGGCGGCAGGCCGCCCTCGATCGACGCCATGTCGCCCACGCGCGGCACGTCGAGGCCAAAGATGATCACGATGGCTGCAACGATCCCGATGCCCGCCAGCGGGGCAGGGATCGCCCGCGTGATGCGCGGCATGACCCAGATGATCGCCATCGTCGCGGCCACCAGCGCCAGCATCGTCAGCAGCGGACCGCCCGACAGCCAGTCTCCGCCCGTGGTGCCGTGGCCCGAGGCCTCGGCCGTGCCGGGCACCTTGAACTGCGTCAGCTGCGCTAGGAAAATCACAATGGCCAGACCATTCACAAAGCCCAGCATCACCGGGTGCGGCACCAGCCGGATGAATTTCCCCCACCGCATAACGCCCGCGATGATCTGTAGGATGCCCATCAGGACCACCGTGGCGAACAGGTATTCCACCCCATGCTCCGCCACCAGCGCCACCATAACCACGGCCAAAGCGCCCGTCGCGCCCGAGATCATGCCCGGACGCCCGCCGATCAGTGCGGTGATCAGGCCCACCAAGAACGCCGCATAGAGACCGACCAGAGGATGCACGCCCGCAACAAAGGCAAAGGCCACTGCTTCAGGCACCAGCGCCAGCGCGACCGTCAGGCCCGACAGCAACTCGATCCGCAGCCGGGACGGCGTCAGCTTTTCATCCGGCGACAGACGCAGGTCGGGCAAATCAAGGCGATTGGCAAAAGCTGCCAGAATGGATCGGGACATGGGGGGCCTATGGTGGGGATTGTGTGCGCCCCCGTTAACCCAGCCGTGCCCGCGCGGCAAGGGTGCCTGATGTCGCGGCGGGCTGAGGCGTGGGACCGAGGGGGCGCCGCCCCGTCGCTCCCCCCGGGATATTTCGGGCAAGAGGATGGGGCAGGGCGTGGCTGAGATTGGGCATAGGGGTTTCGGCTTGTCTCTGCTCCGGGGGGCGGTCAGAGTTCGGCGAAACAGCAAAGGGTGACAAGCATGACAGAGACGATGTTGGCCGTGATCGGCGGGTCTGGGTTGTACGAGATCGATGGGCTGGAGGACACCAGCTGGCACGAGATCGACACGCCGTGGGGCAAACCGTCCGACGCGATCCTGACCGGCGTGTTGTCGGGGTTGAAGCTAGCCTTTCTGCCGCGTCACGGTCGCGGGCACGTGCACAGCCCGACGGATGTGCCCTACCTTGCCAATATCGACGCGCTGAAACAGCTGGGCGCAACGCATGTCCTGTCGGTCAGCGCCTGCGGGTCCTTCCGGGAAGAGATGGCGCCGGGGCATTTCGTGATCCCCGACCAGTTTATCGACCGCACTGTCAACCGCGCGAAATCCTTCTTTGGCGCAGGCTGCGTGGCGCATGTGTCGATGGCGCATCCGACATGCACCAGCCTAGGGTCGGCAGCGGCGCAAGCGGCGCGAGATGTGGGCGTGACTGTGCACGAAGGCGGCACCTATCTGGCGATGGAGGGACCGCAGTTTTCGACCCTTGCCGAAAGCCGGATGTACCGCGAACACTGGGGCTGCGACGTGATCGGCATGACCAACATGCCCGAAGCCAAGCTGGCCCGGGAGGCAGAGCTTCACTATGCCACCGTCGCCATGGTCACCGACTACGACAGCTGGCACCCCGACCACGGAGAGGTCGACGTGACCGAGATCATCAAGACCCTTGGTGCCAATTCGGCCAATGCGCGCGGCATGATCGCGGGGATGCCGGGTGTGATGACGCCCGCCTGTGCGCAGGCCTGCGATACGGCGTTGGAGTTTGCGGTGATGACAGCGCCGGATCAGCGCGACGCAGGGCTGGTCGAAAAATTGCAGACCGTTGCGGGACGGGTGCTGAATTAAGCGCGTTTGATAACCTTTTGTTCAGCCCCTCTGGATAGACCTTGGGGGCCGAGTGGGATCGGCATAGCTTGCACAATGTTCCCGAAGGTATTCGGGGGCTTCCCGGTCGCCTCACATGCCCCGCGCTGTGAGGCGATACGGGGGCTGAATAGCGTCCGATCCCGACCTCAGGTCTGGGTGCGCAGGAACTCCATCACCGGTTCGCGCACCGATTGCAGACCTTCTTCGCGCGCCGCATCGATGACCAGCCGCAGGGCGGTCAGGTCCGTCCGCATCAACAGCGATTTTACCGGGCCAATGGACGCCGGACGCATCGACAGGGTGCGCAGACCCATGGCGGCCAGACAGATCGCTTCGATCGGGCGACCCGCGTCTTCGCCACAGAAACTTAGCTGCGTGCCGGTGTCCGCACAGCGGTCAACGATGCCTTGAAGGAACGTCAGGAACGACACGTTCAGCGTGTCATAGCGCCGCCGCACGCGTTCGTTTTCCCGGTCGGCCGCAAAGAAGAATTGCTTCAGGTCGTTGCCGCCGATCGACAGAAACTCGACCTCTTCGAAGAACTTGCGCGGGGCATAGGCCAGCGACGGGGTTTCCAGCATCGCGCCCAGTTCGACCTTTTCCGGCAGGGGATGGCCAAGGATGCGTTCGCGGTCCAGCGCCTTGTCCATTTCGGCCTTGGCGGCGGTGTATTCTTCGTATTGCGCGACAAAGGGGAACATGACCGTCAGCGGCCGCCCATTGGCCGCCCGCACCAGCGCCTGCAACTGCATCCGCATGACGCCCGGTTTATCCAGACCCACCCGGATCGCACGCCAGCCAAGCGCCGGGTTCGGTTCATCCGTGGGCTTCATGTAGGACAGCACCTTGTCCGACCCGATGTCGAGCGTGCGAAACACGACCTTCTTGCCCTCGGCACTGTCCATCACGCGGGCATACAGCGCCGACAGTTCCGACCGCTTGGGCATCTGGTTGCGAACAAGGAACTGAAGCTCGGTCCGGAACAGGCCCACGCCCTCGGCGCCAGAGTTTTCCAGCGACGGCAGGTCGGCCATTAGCCCTGCGTTCATCATCAGATGCACCCGTTCGCCGCATTTCGAATGCGCCGGCACATCGCGGATCGAGGCATAGCGCTCCTGCGCCTTGGCCTGCATCGCGATCTTGTCACGAAAGGCCGCGACGACCGTATCTTCGGCGCGCAGGTGGGCGATGCCGCCGTCACCGTCGACCAAGATGTGATCGCCGTTCAGCGCCTCGGTCGTGATGCGGCCCGCGTTGATGACCAGCGGGATCGCCAGCGCACGGGCAACGATGGCCGCATGCGACCCGACAGAGCCTTCTTGCAGCACGATGCCCTTCAGCGACCGACCGTAATCCAGCAATTCGGCGGGGCCGATGTTGCGCGCGACAAGGATCGGATCGGCAGGCATATCCGCGCCGGTTTCCTTGCCCTGACCCGACAGGATTCGCAGCAGCCGGTTCGACAGGTCGTCCAGATCGTGCAGCCGGCCGCGCAGGTACGGGTCAGAGATCGACTCCATCCGGGACCGGGCCGTGGATTGTTCCTTTTCCACCGCCGCCTCGGCCGACAGGCCGCGGGCGATGTCTTCCTCCATCCGGCGCATCCAGCCCTTGGAGTTGGCGAACATCCGGTAGGCTTCCAGAACTTCCAGCTGTTCCTTGTCGTCCTTGGCGATGGTCGACACCATCTTGTCCACGGAATCCCGCAGTTGTTCGACGGCATCGGTCAGGCGTTCGCGTTCCCTGTGCGGATCATCGGCAATCGGATTGGTGACGACAACGCGGGGTTCGTGCAGCCAGACGTGCCCTTCGGCGGCACCTTCCTGACCGGTCTGCCCGCGGAACAGCACGGGCTTAGTGTGCAGCGCGGTCAGCGCCGCGCCTTCACCGACAAAGGCCCCCAGTTCAGCCATTTCGGCCAGAACCATTGCAACGACTTCCAGCGCGTTGATCTCGTCTTCGGAATAACGGCGGGCGCGGCGGGACTGCACCACCAGAACGCCCAGCATTTCGCCCAGACGTTGGATCGGCACACCCGCGAAGGCCGAATAGATCTCTTCCCCCGTCTCCGCCATGTAGCGGAAGCCCGGTTCCGACGGTGCGTCGGGCGTGTTGACGATGCGGCCCGTGCGGCCAACGCGGCCCACCAGACCTTCGCCCAGCTTCATGCGGGTCTGGTGCACGGCCTCTGCCTTCAGGCCTTCGGTTGCGCACAACTCCAACGTGTTTGAATCGCGGAACAGGTAGACCGAGCACACCTCGGTCTGCATCGAGTCGGCGATCAGATGGGTGATCTTGTCCAGACGCGCCTGCCCAGCCGATTCCTCGGCCATGGCCGTGCGCAGCCGGGCCAGCATTTTCTGGCTATCGGTCTGGAACTGGTCACTCATTGTACCGGCAGCTGCCCCTTTGTCCTGTCCGAAGGGATAGACCAGACCGAACCGGAATGCCAAACGCTATTCTTGCGACGCAAAGGCACAGGCAGAACTTGCACGCTTAAGTATACCGGTTTGCCCATGGATCAGGCTGACGGGCCAACCGGCCCGTCCATCCCGTCCGGTCAGGCTTTTTCCAGCTCGAACGCGTCGTGCAGGGCCTGAACCGCCAGTTCCATGTACTTGCGATCGATCAGGACCGAGATCTTGATCTCGGACGTGGCGATAACCTTGATGTTGATGCCCTCATCCGACAGCGTCTTGAACATCTGCGCCGCGACGCCCGATTGCGACCGCATGCCGATGCCGACTGCCGACACTTTGGCCACATTGGTATCTGCCACCAGATCGTGGAAGTTGATGTCACCCTTGTCCTTGGCCGCGTTCAGCGCCTTTTCAGCGCGCGCCACCTGATCGACAGGGCACGAGAAGGTCATGTCGGTGCGACCCTCTTCGGAAATGTTCTGGACGATCATGTCGACGTTGATCCCCCCTTCGGCCAGCGGGCCAAAGATCGCGGCGGCGATGCCCGGACGGTCAGCGACCGAAATCAGGGTCATCTTGGCCTCGTCGCGGGAATAGGCGATGCCAGAAACGGGACGATTTTCCATGATATCCTCCTCGGCACAGACGATGGTGCCGGCTTCATCAGATTGTTCTTCGAACGACGACAGGACGCGCAGTTTGACGCCGAACCGCATGGCAAGTTCGACGGACCGGGTCTGCAGAACCTTCGCGCCAAGGGATGCCAGTTCCAGCATCTCTTCGAACGCGATTTTGTCCAGCTTGCGGGCCTTGTCGGTGATGCGCGGGTCAGTCGTGTAGACCCCGTCCACATCGGTGTAGATATCGCAGCGCTCGGCCTCGAAGGCGGCGGCAAAGGCAACGGCGGTGGTGTCGGACCCGCCGCGGCCCAGTGTGGTGATCCGCCCTTCGGGCGACACGCCCTGAAACCCCGCGACCACGGCCACACGCATACCTTCCCCGAACTTGGCGTTCAGATTGTCCGTGGGGATTTCTTCGATCCGCGCCTGAGAATGGGCCGAGTTCGTTTTCAACGGCACCTGCCAGCCCTGCCACGACCGCGCGGGAATATCCATTTCCTGCAGGGTCAGCGCCATCAGGCCCGCGGTGACGTTTTCGCCCGAGGACACGACCGCATCGTATTCACGTGCATCGTAGAATTTCGATGTCTCGTTGACCCAGCCGACCAATTCGTTCGTCTTGCCGGACATGGCCGACACGATGACGATGACGTCATAGCCTTTGGCGACTTCAACGCCGACGCGTTTTGCTGCGCGTTTGATACGATCCAGCGTGGCGACCGAGGTGCCGCCGAATTTCATGACGAGAACGGGCATGAGCTTTCCCAGACTTAGTTCCGCGGCGGTCTAAGCAGCTTTGTGGAAAAGCGCAATAGTCATGCGTTGCCTGCCCCATCAGGGGCCACAGGCGAATGCTTTAGAACGGGATGGGCTGACCGTCGTAGGTTTCAAACACGCCGGTGTGCTGCGGGCCAAGCGCATCGAACCGCGCGACCAACCCGGTCGAGGACGTGTCGACATCGATATCTGCGTTGTCGCCGCCCATATCGGTGCGCACCCAGCCAGGGTGATAGGCACCGATCGCGATGCCTTTTGGGCCAAGGTCCTGCGCCAGATTGCGCGTCAGGTTGACCGCCGCCGCTTTGGACGCGCGATAGACGTAGGATCCCCCGGGCGCACGGTCGTTGCTGCCCATCGCAGAAGAAATCACGGCGATCTTGCCCGCCTGCGATTTTTCCAGCGCGGGCAGCAGTGTCTGAATGGTCAGAAAAGGACCAGCGACATTGACGAACATTCCCTGCCGCCAAAGATCAGCGCCAAAGCCATCCGCCAGCGATTGCCCCTTGTCGGGATAGACGCCCGCGTTGCAGATCAGCAGATCGACCGGCCCGTCGCCAACCGCCTGATGCAGGGCCGAAAAATCCGGGTCCTGATCAAAGTTCAGCGCGATCAGCCCGCCGCCACCCTGCCGCGATGTCCCGATCACCTCATCGCCGCGGTCGCGGTATTTCTCGGCCATGGCCGCGCCGATTCCTCGGCTCGCCCCGGTAATCACAACGCGCATATCAGTTCGCCTTTCGAGAGTTCGAGAAGGGCAGGGGCATCACCGGAATGCCGTCTTCCACAAGTTTGCGGGCCTCATCCAACTTGGCCTCGCCATGAATGAACCGCGCATCCGCTTCGCCTTCATGGATGCGGCGGGCCTCTTCCACGAATTTGTCACCGACGTAATCCGACTCGGCCTCGATCTTGGCGCGCAGCTCTGCCACGGCCTTTTCCAGATCCGACCCCGGCTTGGACAGCGCGCCCGACACCTTAGCCTGATCCTCTTTTGACCGGCCCGTCGTGACGCGCGGGGCCATCACGGCCTTTTCGACCTTGGAGGACCCACAGACTGAACAGGCCACCATGCCGCGGTCTTTCAAGGTGTCGAAGGCCGCAGCCGATTGGAACCAGCTGTCAAACCGATGATCGTGGTCGCATTTCAGCGTGAACTGAATCATGGACATCCCATTCGCAAAACTGACGTATTACATAGACGTGGCGCGCCGTGTTGCAAGCGTGTTGCAGGCCAAAGCGCCTTACCGCGAGCCCAGTTTCGACGGGTCAAAATTGCGGATCAGCTCGGCCAACTCGGGTTCATCGACCCGCTTCGCCGCCTTTTTCCGGCTGAACCATTTGCGGTTCCGCTCGTTCGCTTCTTTGTATTCGGTCTTCAGGTATTTTGTCCGCACAGCAAAGAGATAGCCGATACAGGGCACTTCCGTGCCGTCATCCATCACCTTCATGTAGGTGTAGTGCCCCAAGGGGTCCTTGGTCGCGCGCCCGATCACCCCGGCCTCTTCCAGCGCCTCTTGCAGCGCGGCCTCATGCGGGGCCTTTTTTGCCATGGGCCAGCCCTTGGGCACGATCCAGCGTTTCGTCCCGCGACTGGTGATCAGCAACACCCGGACCTTGTCGTTGACCACGCGATAGCACAGCGCGGCATACTGCGTGCGCACATCATTTGGATTAAGGGCGTCAATTTCCTTTGGCATGGTGATTTACGACGAAGTGGTCACTTGCGGACCTGCACAATCACTCCGATCCGTGGGTTTGAAAAGCGTTTGTCGCGCCCGGCACGGCAGGGCACAGTCATGGTTATATCCCGATACGTGTTAGCGGCGAGGGCTGAACGGACAATTAAGCGCGGTGGCGGGACGTGCGACGGGGCGGCCGCTGTTGCCGCGGCAGCGTAGCGTCTTGTTCATCAGGCGACATACCAACGCCAGCTTGCGCGCCGCCTGCCACAGCGACTCGGCCCACAAACGACCGCACCACACGCCAAAGTCGCGTCCCGACTTCAAACCGCCTTTTGTCGCCCCTCCTGCTTCCCCACTCAAAACACAGGCAAAATTGACCTTGCGTCAGTACCGTACGGTGGGTCGACCCCCAATTTTTGCGTCAAAGCCGAAAATAAAATAGATTTATACAGGTAATTTCTCAGGTCTTTGCCGCTGCTGGCATCACAAATTTCCACAGGGGAGAAGCGTCATGCTGCACCGCTTCCGATTAAGCCTCATTCTGCTGATGCTGGCCACGTCGCCTGCCGTGGCGCAGACAGTGATCCCCGCCGGATCCGACCTTGGGCAAGCCACTGCGCCCGGCGACGGAAGCTACAGGCTGGACCCCGGACAATATACGACCGGACTGGCAGTCACCGGCGCACAGATGACCATCGACGCCCAAGGGGCCGAGATCGGCGGCGTGGACGGCCAGTCGATCATCTATATCGACGCGACCTCTGACCTGACCCTGTCCAGCGCGCGACTGACCACGACGAACCCTGAACAGGCGGCGATATTTCTGAACGGCGGCACGCTGCGCCTGTCGGACGTCTCCATCGATGGCCCGTTCAACTTTGGCGTCTACGCCACCGCCGGATCGACCCTGACCGTCAACGGCACCAGTTTCACCAGTACCGCCAACGGCATCTATATGCTGGATAAAGTCGCCTTCGAGGTCACCGGCGCAAGCTTCACCAACGCCACCAGTGTCGCCATCGCCGCCATTGGGGCCGAGGTGACGGGCAGCGTCGCAGACACGCAGGTCAGCGGCCCCAACGCGGAGATGGGCATCATGTCCCGCGACCGCGCCAGCGTTACGGTTAACAACACCACCTTCACCGGCCTGTCAGGTCGCGCGCTTTACGGCGACGGCGGTGGCTCTGTCACCGCGACGGATGTCACCATGACCGACGTGGCCGAAGGCGGCGGGTTTTTCAATGTCGGCACACTGTCCCTGACGAACGCCACAATCGACGGCACGTCTGTCACCGGGATCGCGGTGCAAGGCGGCGATATCGTGCGGCTAAGCAATGTCACCGCCAGCGTTCAGAACTCTGCCCTGTCCACCAGCGCCCAGATTAACGAGGTCGAGGTGACCTCCAGCACCTTCCAGACCGCAAACCCCGAACGTGCGACGATCTTCATGACCCACACAGGGGCCTATGGGCTGTTCGACGTGACCGGAACGGGCGGGTACGCGGGGCTATATATCCGAGGCCCGCAGGGCGACGTGCTGGACGTCACCGAAAGCCGCTTCACCTCCTCCGGGTTCGCGGCGGTGGTGGTACAGGACAGCCAGACAACCGGATGGGGCGCCCCTGTGTTTGACGAGGTCATCCTGCGAGGGGAAGGCGAGGCAACAGCGCTGGCCTTGGACAGCACCGCCGAGGTCGCCGTCGTCCGATCCGAGCTTTATGCGACCACCAAGCCGCCGCTGTCTTTCTACCAGTCCCAATCCATCAAGGTGACCGAAAGCATCATCGCCGGGGCAGGCGACGACTGGGGCCTTGGCACGATCGACAACCGGGTCGAAGACACCGCTAGCGCCAATGTCATCCGGACCGGCATCGACTTTGCCACCGTGGATTTCGCGGCACTGCAGGCAGAGCTTCGGGCCGAGAAACAGGCCGCTCAACAGGCCGCGATGGACCTCGGCCAGGTGGTCGCCGTGAATAATCAGGGCATGCCGATCACTGGGCCCGCGTCTTCGATCCTGCTGTTCGCCGATGGCTTTGACCATCCCCGCCCGCCCGCAACAGGAGAACCGATCGACGTGCCTGCCGGCACCTACACTCTGGTGATCGACGGTCAGGATCGCGGGCCATTCACCGTCACCCCCGACACCCTGCACGAAATCGAGGTGCCGGACCCCATCCATCCCTATTTCGTCAAATGGGACGGCGAACAGTACCTGCGCGCCCGCCCGCTGATCCTGCGCCCGCGCGACGAACTGGCCGCGAACTGGCAGGCGCGCAGCGTCAACGTGCTGGACCGCCGCATGTGGAGCGGCTGGGGGTATGGCATCCGGCGCCCGGACCTTAGCGACACTGAGGCCCAGGAAATCCTGACCGAAACGCGCAAGGCCTTTTACGCCAACACCGCCCGCGCGCATCAGGGTTATATCAACGGCAACAAGGACGTGGAGGACCGCCTGGCGCAGGCGATGAACTATGTCCTGATCCCGATCCTCGCAGAGCTTGGCACTGCCGAAGACATCCCGCGCCTGTTGGAGACCCTGCCGGATGAATTCACCTATCATCGCGATCTGGCCATCGATGCCGCCGCCATGATCGCCGCGCGCACAGGGGCGCTGGCTGACAGGCCGCTGTTCACGCTGGCGCAGGAGAGGCTGTCCGACAACCCTCGTCTTGCCTTGGAACTGGCCACGGTTTCCGGCGTGATGGGCAATGCCGATGCGATCCCGATGGTTCTGGACCTGCTGGCCGATCCGAAAGCAGACGAACGCACCTGGCGACCCAGCCCGCTGAGTTACGAACTGGTCTCGCGCAGCCGCGATCCTCGCGTGCTGAACCTGTTCCGCAACATTCTGGACGAAGCCGGGGCCGCGTGGGATCGCGCGATCGAAAAGAAGGAAGCCGTGGCATGGGCCACCGCATCGGGCTTTCGCATGTCCGCCATCCCCCTTGCGCTAGAATACGTCGGCGCCTTTGGCGATGACAGCGACGCCGATCGGCTGGTCATCCCGCTGACGGGGCGCAAATCGGTCGACAGTTCGGTCATGGGCATCCTCAAGGATCCGATGGTCGCCTATCTGGACGTGTTGGGTCTGCAGGACATTCCCTGGGCGGACTCCACCGCCGATGCCGTGATCCGTATGGGCAACCTAATCTGCCGCGCGGTGGAAAGGCGCGGTCAAAGCGAACGGGAAAGCTTTTTGTCGACCATCGAACTGCTGAGCGGTGAAAAGCTGAACGACCTGTACTTCAAGATCACGATGGAGCAGGGCGATAGTTATGCCGGGCGCACGGTGAACCGCATTACCTCGGCCTATTGCAATCCCAACACCAAGTTCGCCGAAGCGCGCCGGTCTGACCCGGCGGGGCTAGATATGTATGCCGACGACATCGTCGCGCATGCCTATGATGACCGGCCCAATCTGACCGAAGCCGAATTTGCGAAATACGACCCTGAAGCAGGCCTCTGGCCCAGGGTCGAGCTGTATTCGCACATGCCCAAAGACGAAATTCTGGCGAAGATCGACGCCGATCCGCGCTTTGACGCGCCCCTTGGGCAGGCGCTGCGGTTGAACATCCGCGCGCTGGACTATCGCTATCTGGAAAAAGTGCAGGACGTCTATTCCAACGGCGCGGATCGCCGCGTGTTTAACACTGCGCTGGCCAAGTCGAACAACGAAGCGGTGCTGTCAGGCCGGATCGACATGCGCCCGATCCTTAAGGACGGCACCCTGCGAATCGGGCTGCGCCCTCAGATCGCCTATTCAGAAAACGGCTTCCTGACCCCGCAGATGACGGGCCGCGACGTCGTTATGGCAGCCGCGCTGAAAGACGGCGCCTTTGGCATGATCAAAGAGGTCCGTCTGCACACGCCGGATGGCACGCAGGTCATGCCCCATGAACAAACCAGCGGCAGCGGCGTGCATATCTTCGCGCTGCCCTATGACAGCAACGACCCCTCCGGCCTGCGGGTCGAGGTCGAGCTGGACGTTTTCGAACAGAACTGGGTCTTTCCCTTTCCCCTGTCCTACGGCGAATTCGCCTTCCGTCAACGGAGCATGCTGCCATGACCGCCAGACACTTCACCCGCCCCCTTGCCGCGCTGCTGATCCTGACCTCTCAGGCCATCGCGCAGGATCAACCCTGCCGGTTGGCGGGCAACCTGATCCAGTTGGATGACATCGACCTGATCTATCACCTGAACCCCGAGGCGGTGAAGCGCGATGCGGCGCGGGACGCGGGCGACGATTTCTTTGACGATGGTGTTCAGGGCGGCGCGACCAAGGCCGACTGTGACGCCAGTAGCATCGTCGGGCGGCTGCGCTGTGACGTGATCAATCAGATGAACCCCGGCGACAGCAACGCCCCGCCCACACCGGGCGACACTGTCAGCGCCAATGGCAGCGCGGGGGGCGGCGCAGACGGCAAACCCGCCTTTGACCCGGCAGCGCGCGATCTGGAAAACTCCGACGCCGTGGTGACGATCCCGGCGCGGCGCTATCTGCAACCCGGCAACCCGGCCAAGATCTTCACCGTCCCCGCCGATCGCCCCCGGATCAAATCCTCGTCCCCGATCAAACCGGACGGCATGAAGCGCCTGCAGGATGCGGTCTATGATAACGTCGTGGGCCTTGGCAAAGCCGCCTTTGACGTCACCCCGGCGGCCATGGATCAGCTGATGAACGGTGGCAACGGCTACACCATCCCGCTGCCTCCTAACGGCAAGGACGACATCATGCTGATGGCGCCCATTTCGAACGGCGCCAAGATGCCCGCCGAATGTGTGTCCTACCTGAAGATGCAGCAGGACCTGATGGCGCTTGCCAAAAAGCTTCAGGACAAGGCCAAGGAATGCGACGCCATCAGCGGCCAGATCAAAGCGCACAAGGCCGCGACCGCCAAAAGCGACATCTTTGCCCGTGGGGCAGAGTTCTTCGGCGTCGACAGCACGCTGAACAAGCTAGAGGCCAGCCACGCCCAGTGTTCCAAACAGGCCAATGATATCCGCGCCCAGATGAAACCCATCAACGAGCGCGCCAAGAAACGCCGCGCCCGCATCGTCGAAGACCAGCACCGCGCCGATATCGCCGCCATCAAGGCAGACCCCAAACTGCTGGCCGCCGAAGAAAAATCCCGCGAGATGAAGGCCATCGCTGCCCGCGCCCGCTATGAAGGCCATCTGGCCAAGATGCAGGACGGCATGAACGCCTATAACGCCAACCTGCGCAGCTTTGACGACGCCATCGCCACGCTAGAGGCGTCTAACGATCCCGAGAAGGATCAGAAGATCGCTGACCTGAAACGCGAACGCGAACGGTACGAGGCCACCTATGCCTCGTGGTTGGAGCAGATGGAGGTGTCGCGCGTCAGCCGCGAGAAGGACTTTAACCGCGCCATGCGGGAAAATCAGGCCGACGGCATCGGCCCCAAGTCGAACCGAGAGCTGCGCCAGCGCCTGACCGATCAGGGCCTTAACCCGACCGAGGTGCTGTCGTCCCAGTTCGGCGAAGGCGTTCAATTTGCCACCCGACAGGCGGAACTGGACCGCGCCTCGCTTGGCGGGGACACGACCCTTGGGCAGAGCACGCAGGAATTGCTGACCGAAGTGGCCGTGGATTACTACACCATGTCGCCCGCCGAACGGCTGCGCCGCATGCGCGACTACGGCCCCGCCGCCCTGCAGGGCATCGGCGAAGGCGTCTATGACGGGGTCGAGGGGCTGGTCAAACTGGGCGCTGGCATCGGCAAGGCGGGCTACACCATCCAGAAAGGCGCGATGGATCTGGTGGCCGAGTCCGCGGGCTATGAGGGGTTCGAAGGCTCTACCGCAGACGCATTGGTCGGCGGCTACAACAAGGCCGAAGAACACTTCTCTCAGGATAAGCTGGCCGAGACCTACATGAACAAGGTCACGGACACCTGGAACAAGATCGACACCTCCTTCAACCGCGGGTTCGAGAAGCTGGCGGGCCAAGGCAAGAAGGGGGTCGAGGAAGGCGTGCGCATGTTCGCCAAAGGCGGCACGATGGCCGTCGGCGGTGAAGCGGCCCTGTTTCAAGGCGCATCGAAACTCAACGCGATGTACAAGGGCTGGCGCGGGTTGGACGCCGGGGCCGATGTGGCGCGCGGCGTGGATCTGGCCAGCGACATCAACCGCACAGCCGATCAGGGCAGCGATCTGGCCCGCGCGGCCGACGCGCCCTCTGACCTGACCCGGACAGGCGACGCGCTGAACGACGCCACCCGCACGGTCGATCCGGCCGCGGACGTCTCGCGGACCGAGGTGATGACCAACGCGCGCCAAGGCGCTGATGCCGCGGGCGACGCCAACCGCACCGTCACTACGCCGGGCGATGCCAGCCGCACCGTCACTACGCCGGGCGATGCGACCGCCCCCATGACGCCCACGGAAATCGCCAACGCGCAGATCCAGCCGCCCAACCCCGACATCGTCAACCGCGCCCGCCGCTTCAAAAAGAACACCGAGGCCGCGCGCGCTCAGGAAGCGCTGGAAGCCGCCGGGGTTGAACCCGCATTCGCCCGCGTCTTTGCCGCCAAAGCCGTAGAAGACAGCGCCGATTTGGCCATCGCCGGGGCCGCGCTGGAAAAAGGCCTGCCGCCGGGGCCTTTGTTGCGGTCTGGCAAAATTACCGAAGAGGGCCTGCGCAAGGGCATGCGCCAATACCTTGACGACATGGGCAAAACCCCGGCGGAACGCGACGCGATCATCAACCGCGCCATGTCGCGCCCCGACCCGACCGCCGCCGCCCCCCGCATGGCCGACCCGAACACGCCAGCAGGCAAGACGGCCCGGTTGGCTCCTGAGGGGGGGCCGACTTCAGCACCTACGCCCGAGACGGCCCCGACTGCGCGGTTGGACAGTCCGGAAACCGCGCCTACCGCCCGGATGGACAGCCCAGAGACGGCCCCCACGGCCCGGATGTCCCCGGAAACCGCCCCGACTGAGCGGCTCTCAAATGCAGACCGTGCCGCGCTGGCAGAGGACGCTCGCCCGACAGCTCGGCTGGACTCGCCCGAGACGGCACCGACCGTTCGGATGGACAGCCCGGAAACAGCGCCTACCGCCCGATTGGACAGCCCCGAAACGGCTCCCACCGCCCGGATGGACAACCCAGAGACGGCCCCCACGGCCCGGATGGACGCCCCGGAGCAGCCGCGGTCTGCGACGGACGGCTCTAAGTCGACTCAGCCAGCCAAGGACGCGCATCGAACATTAGACCAGATCAACGACATGCCGTTGGACTCGGCAGCCGCGACGCGGGCTGCGACGGATGGCTCCAAATCGGCGCAAAGCGCGCAGGACGCCCATAAAACGCTGGACCAGCTTAACGATGCGCTTTTGCCGCCGCCGGTCGATCCGAACGCGCGGGCAGTCGGCCGGTTCAGCCGTGCGGAGTTGCAACAGCGCCTCGCCTCCACGGTAGACGACGCCGCCACGAAGCTTCTGTCCCCAGCCGAGGCCGCAGGCCTGAAGGCCCCGACCACACGGATGCCCACGCCCGAGACCGCGCCGACCGCCCGTCTGGACCCTGCCGATGCCCCTACGGCACGACGTGATCCAGCGGATGCGCCTACGGCACGGTTGGACCCTGCTGATGCACCGACCGCGCGTTTGGACCCGGCTGATGCTCCTACGGCAAGGCTTGATCCGGCTGACGCGCCCACGGCAAGGTTGGACCCGGAGAATGCACCGACGATGCGCCTCGATCCGGCGGATGCACCGACTGCTCGCCTTGATCCCGCGAATACTCCAACCGAACGTCTCTCAAATTCCGATGTCGCGGCCTTGGCTGAGGACGCGCGCCCCACGGTTCGCCTTGATCCAGCGGACGCGCCAACAACTCGACTAGACCCGGCCGACGCACCAACCACCCGGTTGGACCCGGTCGACGCGCCCACGGCGCGTCTAGACCCGGTCGACGCTCCGACAACGCGCCTCGACCCGGCCGATGCGCCGACAGCGCGTTTGGACCCGGCGAATACGCCCACAGCGCGTCTCGACCCGACGGACACTCCGACCGCCCGCCTCGATCCCGGCGATAACCAGACAGCGCGGCTCTCGAATTCAGACGTCGCCGCCTTGGCCGAAGACGCGCGGCCCACGGCACGGCTGAACCCGGAGCAGGCCCCGACGGCGCGGATCTCGCCAGAGACCGCGCCAACCGCGCGTATTTCCCCGCCAGAGACCGCTCCGACCGCGCGCCTGCCCGCGCCCGATACCACCCCGACCGCGCGTCTGCCCGCACCCGATAACACGCCAACGGCGCGGCTTGACCCTCCGGCCACGCCTGATGGGCCGGAAACGGTGCGGTTGGCGCAGCCCGATCAGCCCTTCGGCCCGCCTGAGGGCAAAGTGCCGTTTGATCCCGATCCGGTTCAGGTCCGGACGAACGCGACTGGCGGCGTGGATTTGACCCACAATGGCCGCACGATCAGCATCGACCGCGCGAACGAAATCGGGCGCGGCAGTACCGCGGCGGTTTACGGCAGTGACGCCGGGCCGAACGTACTGAAGGTGTCGAAGAACGACCCCGTTTCCCAGAATCTTGATGTGCTGGGCCGCGAGGCGATGGAAGGCCGGATCGCCATTCCCGGCCTGAAGCGACAATACCGGATTGGCGAAGGCTCGACGCTCCCCGGCGACGTGCCCGCCGCGGGTGGGAAGGTGTCTGTGCTAGAGCGCGGACCCGAGCCGTTTTCCAAGATCGCCGACGGATTGAAAGAAACGGGCGAAGGCTTCGGCTCTGCCCGCCGCGCCGCGCTGAACGATGCGTTGGGCCGGATGAACCGTGACGGCTACGTGGTGCTGGACCTTAAGGGCGACAACTTCGGTTTCGTCAACTCGGCCAACCAGTCAACGGGCCGATCTTTGGATTTCGTCGCACTGGACGAAGGGATGGTGCTGAAGTTCAAGCCCGAGTTCGCGGAATACGCGGCCCAGGCTCAGAAAATCCTGTTGGATCCGGGCAATGCCATTCGCGCCCTTCCGGAACAGGCCGCCGTGATGGATCTGCGCGACCGGATGTCGATGTTTGACCGGTTTGTTGATTGGGGGGCCATGAACGGCGGACGGGCCGACGGGCCGCTGCAGACCCTTGGCAACGCGGGCGCAAATGCTGTGCCCTATACGCCGACACTGGGCCTGCGGTTCGACGATCTGACCGGGCCGCCTTTGCCCGGAAGCTAGGCGCCCGGACGCTAACTGTCTGACCCTGTCTTGGCCGGAAAGCCAGACAGGCCATATCCGGGATGAATGGGCGATACCGCACGGCAATACTGCCCCTCGGGCAGCGCCTGTTGCAGCATCAGCTCATTGCCAAACTCAAAGATCTCGCCGCGCGGCGGGATCAGCTGTTTCAGGCTGATCGCCTCGCCCGGCGTATGGATCGCCCGCAGCAGCACGAAATCGTCGATCACGGGCCGCACCCAGTATTCGACCACCTGACCTGTCGGCACCAGCACCCCGTCCCACAATGCCTTGGGATGCAGAGGGGCGGTGATCTGACACCAGCCTTTTTCCTTCAGCTGATCGGTCGAGGTGGGCGGCACATCCTCGGGCCAGTCGAGCGGTTCGATGATCTGGCGACCGCTGATCAGGTGCTGGACCATGACCAGCCCGCTTTCGCTGTCTTCCTGCGTCCAAAGCGTGACATCGTTGATGTCCTCTGGGTCCGGCCCCATCATGCCTGCAAGGTCCCGCAGATCCTCTAGCGGGTGCGGATCGGCGGGGTCTTTGCCCCAGCTCAGGTGGATCAGATAGTGCCGGGGCGTCAGGTCCGGTGCGTCCAGCAGCACGGTGTCCTCGGGCAGATATTCCGCCAGCACGGTAAATTCGGTCCCGGCCAAGGCGTGGCCTTTCGGCAGTTCGCGCTGGACCTGCGCGGCAAGCTTGCGTTCCCGGCCCGGGTCTGTCGGTTGCCAATCTGGGGGCAGGTCGTCAGGGATCAGGAACATTCAAACCCTCCAACAAGGTCGCCGTGATCGCGGGCCGTCGCGGGATCGGCGCGTCCGGGTCCGTCTGGCGATAGCGATAATATTCGCGGACCTGCATCAGCGTTGTGTCATCCAACACCCCATCCGGCGGGGTGTCGCGAAATTTCTGTTCCTGCAGGGCGGTTTGCAAAGCGGTCACCTGATCCGGGGTCAGAACCCGTTCGAAGACCGCATAAAGGGTATGGTTCTGCAGCACCGCCACCGCGACACGCGGCCCGGCGATATAGAGAGGGGCGACCAATTCTTCTTCGCACAGCAGGTCATAGCGCATCGGCGTATTCGGCTGCCCCTCCAGATCAGGCAGACGCAGATCGGACAGGAGCGGATCGGCGTCAAAAACGCTGTCCGTGGCGTCGCTGGCCGGTTGCAGGTCCCACCTTTCGCAAGACAGCCCGTCGAGCGATGGGCCCGTGTCCTCCACCGCGACGCGCTGGCCGATGTGGTCGCTGTAGGCGTCCAAAGGATTGATCGGCGCCGCCACGATCTGACTGTTGCGCACATCCACCAACTGCCAGTCGCCTGCGAAGGGCGCAAACGCGGTTTGGGCCATGGCGTCATTCGGCAGAGCCATGAAGGTCAGCGACGCAACGACGGATTGAACAGAGCGGATGGGGATGCGGGGGATAAACAAAGCCTTACGCCAGACAGTGCAGTTTGCGGGAACCTAAGCAATCCTAGGTGTCAGAGTTGCACCGGTCAAATTCATTGCGTCTGGGAGGGGGGGCTGACCCGCCAAACCCGCGGCAGGAGGGCGGCAAATAGCCAATGGCGTGAATGGCCAAAAAGATAAGGTGAATGTGGAAAAGCCGTTCTGCGAGGTGACGCCCCGACTGCCGCGACGCTTATTCAATGAAAAGATTGTGGAGGCGAGTACCGGAATCGAACCGGTGTACACGGATTTGCAATCCCCGAAAGGGCATTGTTTTTATTGGATATTTCTGTAGAACATCCGAAATCGCGCCGTAATGATATCAATGGGTTACGAGGGCGATGTAAACCGTGCTTTCGACCTTCTATTTGGGTCGGGGCATACGTCTCGAGATGGACGGTAGATAGGTCTGCTCTGTCGGAATGGCAAGGCATTGCCTGATCCATTCTGACCGCCAAAGATCATATCAGTCGATAACGCAGTAGCTGCGCGCAGAGGCGCGGCGTCAAACATGAGGAGCGGCCAGCTGGGGCATGCTCTTTGGCCAGACAGGGGTGAGGTGCTGTACGGTGCCCCGAGATGTCCTCAGCGCCCGAGGAACAACCGTTGCAGCCGAGTGCGCCATTCAGTCCCAAAAACAGCGAAGGGGCGCAGATTGCTCCGCGCCCCTCTCACATCGGTTGTGATGTTCAGATGCCGGTCATGCCGCCATCCAAGTCGGTTTCATGCCACGTTCTGAAACAGTACCGATTTACGCAGCAGGTTCAGCTCAGCTGGTTTCAGTTGATCCCGAATGCCGTCGAAGAAGGCTTGACGTTCCTGCAGGCTCGCGCCCAGGAGGTTCGAGGCGTTCACCTCGCCGATCAACGGGCGAACGCGGGACTCGATCTGCTCTCGTTTGAGAGCGATCTTTCCAAACGCCTTGACCTGCTGCGCAAATATGCGCTGGTTTTCCTTCGAGTTCGGATCATTGTAATCCGCCGGAGTCGCGCGTTTCCGCGGTTTGGTTTCGGGAGTGGGAACGGTCGGCTCAAAGCCTTCGTTCCGAGATGAATCTTCCATGGGAGTACTCCTGTGCTGGAAGTGGGTTGCAAGAGGGGCTACGGATCTGCCCCTGAAGATAAACTGGGTTCAAGACTCAGGGGGCGGAAACGGATCTTGGTCTTTTTTTGAAATTACGAAGGTTTTTTTATGATCGGTCGTCTGGACCGGTCTTGGGGGAGGTGCCGCGACGCGGTTTGGCGCGTTCCAGGATGACCTTTTCGCGCGCGGCGGTCCTCTGCGTTTTTGGCAACGCAACTTCAATGCGCTCCAGAGCCTCCGTGACCTTTTCTCGCGCACCCACTGGAAGGATGCGTTCAACGGTTCGGACAACGGCAACAACACGTCTTATCGCAATGAACGTACTCCGGAAAGCCTGTTCCATCCGCGATCGTTCCTCCTCGCGGACGGCGGCACGCATGCCCTCAGCGGTCTTCTGAACGGCGGCCTTGGCGGTTGCCACTGACGACGGCGCCTGATCCTCGACTGCCGCCAGGCGATCCAAGCTGGCGACCGCGTCTGGCTCCTCAGCACACTCTGGGTTGGGTGTCCCGTCAGGTTGCAGCGCTCCCGAGACGATCGCATCGTTCACGGCCTTGATCGCCTCAACGTCTTGGACCGCAGCCGCATTCTCCGCGGCCCGAGCGTCAACCCTCCGCTCTTTTTTCGCCATTCGGCGCTGTTTCTTCGCCAATTTTGCTGCGCGCCGTTCCTGCTTTGCTGCCTCTTTCGCCAACCGGACATCTTCTTCCTGTCGCCAGATGCGCGTCGGTTTGTGAAAGACCTTGGGCTTAGGCTTTTTCTTCTTTTTGATCGCGGCACGCCACTTCGACTTATGGCGTTGCCCTCGCTTCAGCCCGATCGGCTTAAACCACTCGCCAACACTGTCCTGCGCGGCTTCGTAGTTCTTGATCATCGGATGAATAGACGGCTGCAACATCTGCCGCGTCCCGTATGTCTTGCCTTCCCGCGTAATCTCGACGGTGGCGCGTGGCATGATGATCGCGTGTATGTGCAACGTCTTCTCATCGCGATCGAAATGCGCCTCAATGACGTCATCGCCAAAGTGTTCGAGCAGCCAGGCTTTGGCGAGGCGGACGAACTCCTTCTCGCGGCTATTGCCGGCCTCAGGGTCGATGAACGCGTCAATATCACCGGCGAAGTAGTCGTGATGCGCCGTCAGGATCAGCTCTCGCATCGGACCATGTTTTGTGGCCCGCCACGGGTCTCTTGGCCCTTCTGCAAGGCGGCGCATCCGCACTTTCTGCCTGTTCTGCTTCTCCAATGTCTCCAGCTCATCCGCAAAGTTCTTGGCCTTCATCCGTTCAATTTCGGCGAGCGCCTTTTCCATCCAGTCGGCGTCGCCGATAAAGCGTTGGTTCAGTTTCGATTTAGAACGATCGACCTGGTCGTAGTCGGCCCCCCTACGCTCAGTGTGCGCACGATATCGGGCCAGCATTGATGGGGTCATGCCTGCGTATCGCAGGACGACGCGGTAGGGTTTGTAATGAGGCGGTAGGTACATCGATGGTCTTCCAAAAAGTTTGATTTTTGGAAGATCGGATCGTTTGTGGTGGGTCGTGAATCTTAGGGAGGGTTTTTTGAGGGGGAGGGTGGTCCAAGTATCTGACAGCAGGTTGTGGACAACGTAGGTTTGTCGCCTTCCGTCCGAAGCAGACACCCTTGGTGACCCCCAGCGCCGCGGCGCAGCGTCGCAATAGCAGACTTTGCGGGTAGCGTATCGTTTGGCGGATGAATCACTCAAAATCCAAGAAAATTTGTTGTTCTTACATGCATATCTGCTGCATGCTGATGACGTCCCGAGAACGATGTTTAAGAGTATCTGCCGGCGAAATCGAAGAACTGCTCAGTTACAACGTCCGAATAGAAGTTTGATATCTTGACGCGATCGCCCAAACTCCGGAATGTATGTAACCAAATGAGATGAAGGGCAGGTCTCTGCCGCCTACGAGTGGCAAGGAACCATGACTAGACAAAGAGGATCACCAATAAAATGGGCAGGCAGCAAAACGTTGTCTGCTTCCCAGATCATGCCTCTGCTAGACTTTGAGCGACCTTACATCGAACCTTTCTGTGGATCGGCAACATTTTTCTTTAAGAAACGCCCGAAATACTCGCATCTAAACGATAGCAATCCGGCGCTAATCTCATTCTATCAAGAACTCTGCCGCGATCCGGCCGAAGTCTGGAGTGCCTACAATGACACTCCGATCGACGAGCACACCTACTATGAAAAGCGAAAAGAGTTCAATGAGCTCGAATCCGGGACCAGGAAAGCATCACTATTCCTATACCTCAATCACTACGGCTTCAACGGTATCTATCGAACGAATAAGAAAGGTGAATTGAACACTCCTTATGGAGCGCGAACCAAAGCTCGAAAGAAGATGTCCTTTGAAGAGGTTTTTGACTACTCCGAACTACTGAAATGCACCACGCTCTATTGCGGTGACTTTGAAGACTTTTTGAAAAACCTGTCCCCCGAAGGCTGCTGTATTTACATGGATCCTCCGTACTTTACAGACGACTCAAGGGTTTTTGGTGAGTATGGCGCACAGACCTTCAAAGGGCTTGATCTAAAAAGGCTATTTGATGTGACGACACAGTTGGTTGCCGCCCAAAATATGGTTGTGATCTCTTACAAAGATTGTACAGAGTTCCGAGATATTTTCGGTTCTTCGGTTCAGTCCGAAATCACAGTGCAGCGAAATGTCGGTGGGTTTGCTGGAAGGCGAAAAACTGATCAAGAATTGGTGGCGATTTTTAAATAATGCGATTTTTGATCCTAAGCGACATTCACGCTGTCTCTTCTGATTTGTCGCTGCTCGAGGCTTACGGCAAAAAGAAAGTGAGCAGCTGCGACATCGAAAGCAAAGATGTCCAAAGCAATCCCCTCCTAGGGATCCCAAGCGCCGCTGCCCAATACAATGGACAGATCGACGGCGTCCTTTGCTTGGGGGATTTGGCACATCATGCAAAGAAATTGCCGCTACAGGAAACCTGGCGCGTAGTTCACCAAGTGGCGAGCGAGCTCAACGTCAAACTCGTGCTGGGTGTGACCGGAAACCATGATATCGCATCTAGACCAGAAAACTTTGAAGAGCTTGAGAGAATTGGATATATTCGCGGCATACAGCCGCCGTTTCCATCAGAAAACAGTGCGTTTAACGATACATACTTTTTGAGGGGCGTCGCTTCGATAGATCTCGAAGACACCACGCTTGTATGTATCGATACCTGTAGACTTCATGGATACGGAGGCGACAAAAAGTCAGACGTATTTGCAATGGGCAACGTAACCGACGACATGATTTCCTTGGTGGTTGAGCAGGCTCAAAATACGGCTTCCAAGAAGGTCGTTGTGATGATGCACCATCATCCCGAACCGGTTGATGAAGTCTTCGACACTGATGCCGACGTTATGAAGCGAGGGAAACAGTTGTTGGTCGCGCTTGCCGCTGTCGACAAACCAGTATTTCTGCTTCACGGCCATAAACATATGGTCAAACTCAAATATGCTCCGGGAAAAACCCAACCAATCACACTGCTATCCGCAGCCAGCTTGAGCTGTTTGCCGTACAGTGTCGAACACCAACTGGCGGCAAACCAGTTTCATATCCTTGAAATAAATGACGGACCCGGCAAGTACGGCGAACGCGGGAAATTGCTTTCCTGGGAGTGGCGGGTCAATGCTTGGAAGCCTAGCCATCAACCTTACATGTCACATCAACTCACGATTGGTAAGCCGCCAGACTTGTCGGGCGTGCTAAGCTCCTTGCGAAAGATGTCTTTGGTTGGCTTCGTGCAGAGAGATGAATTATTGAAAGAGGTGCCGGATCTTGTCTTCGCCAGCGCGGCGGAGCTGGAGGAACTAAACACTGAATTGGCAGTCGACGGTCGTTCAATACTTCATACCAGCGGCCAGATTAAGGGAATGCTCTACGAGGTGGATCGATGAGTGACTTCCTATCAAGTTTTAATGCACGATATAGTTCTCCGGAAGAAATCGCAGCCACCTTTGTCCCACCCGAAAGGCTGCGGGACATAGCTAGCTTCTCAAACCTCATTTTGGTTGGGCCGCGGGGCATCGGAAAAACCACTGTGCTCAAGGTGCTGACCGCATCCGGGCTTCATTACCTACATGAGCGCGAGGACTTCTCCGAACTGTCGATTGATTACCTACCCGTCTACATCCCAGCCGAAAAAATGTGGAAGGGCAATTCGGAAGCAATCGCAAGAGCTGGATTCAGCGAAGAATTACAACACCGAATTCTCGATGGCTTGTTTGTGAACCATTGTTTATATCACCTTGTAGCCTCGATCCAAGATTGCGCCAAGATCGGAAGGCATTATCCCGATAGGCAAAATCCCCCATGGGCACTTCAAGTGCCAGCAGAGCAAGAAGAAGAAATCTGCCGACTGGCGTCGGATCTGTGGGAACTTGAAAAGATTCAGACTTCATTCATCGGTCTGAAGCTCAGTTTGATCAAAAGAACCAACAAGTTCTGCACGGCGGTAAATTCGCTCAATTCGAAGGAAAACGCCAAAAACCTTTCAGATGCTCCGACACTCAACATCCTCAAAATGCTCCAAGGCTTCTTCGATATTGTTGAAGAGATTTTGGGAGTCTCGAGGTGGAGCATCAACTTTGACGAGATGGAAATTGCCCCTCACCGTCTGGTGCATGAACTATTTGAAAACCTTCGATCTTTCGATCAGCGTGCAGTTCTCAAGTTTTCTCTGTTCCCTTACGTAGAATTCTATAACTGGTTGCACGGACCCGATGTGGTAAGCGACAGCCCAGGACCGGGCAATGATTTCATCTCAATCAACTTGGCAAACCGCTTCACACATTCGGACACCTCGTTTTCCAGTGCTTTAGTCGATGGGATATGCAAGTCGAGGAAAGTTAATAGGAATGATTTCCGCGACTACCTAAACGGTTCATCTGCCATACCGTCCGGAACGCGGATTTTTGACAAGAGCGGCCTCCACCGGAACCATCCAGGAATACTGAAGCGGGTAATTGAAGACCGTTCGGATCCAAGTTTTCTCAATTACGTCAAAGAAAAGGGTATAGCGACGCCAGATGATATTGACAGTTTGACGGAGAACAAGCGAGCAGCTTTTGTACGCAAACCTTTCCCGATTGCAGAGCTGCGAATGTACTATCTTAAGGAGAAGCCAAGCGTAGATAATGGTGTAATGAGGCGATCCATCAAAGGCTACGGATATTACCATGGTTTCGATCAGATCCTGACACTCACTGAAGGGAACCCCAGGGCAATCCATTTTTATATCAATGAGTTGATCGACGCGTTCCTGTCCGGGCAAACCTCCAGCACGGCTCAAAATGCCGCAATAGGAAGGAATGTGAACCGCTTTCGAGCTTTTGTTGCTACACAAGCCGTACCGCACACATCAGCCCAAGGAATGCTGCGCAACACACTAAACGTTGTGGACCGCCTTGGCGCAGATATATCGAATTATCTCTTCGACAATAAGTTTCGCCCCGAACCACCGCTGTCCTTCAGGTTTAAGGACCTCGATCAAACCACTAAAGAAATCATCGGCATTGCCATCAATGCGGGCGCCATTGTCCCTGAACAGCCGTCAGACGATAAGCATTTGATCTTTGATCTCATAGGCTATCGATTGAGGGTATCTCACCGCCTTTCGCCATACTATCCGCTTCCGACCATCACCGGACAATCGAAACCACTTCGACGAATACCAAGCTCTAAGAACGAGATAGACACCCAGCCTGATCTCTTATCGTACAGGTTTGATGATGTCTGAGATCATTCCAGTCTTAGACGTTGATGACAGAACGACAGTCTTTGTCGGTTGTATCGGCTATGAGGACCGATCAACCTACTTGCTGAGAGAACGGTTCAGCGACCCGGGCATCGTCCGTATTCTTTTCGATTACCGTGCAGTTGACGCTCTAGGCGTCGGACTATGCTCATATGACCGGAACGTTGAGATTGCTGAGCCGCTGAACCCCAAATGCGAATGCGATTTCACTAAATTCTTAGAATTGTTGGCTTCAGGTTTAGAAGCGCAACGAGATGCCAACTTGGTAATAGACATTACGTCCTTTGATAGAGCCAAGCTTGCAAAGCTAATCCTTGAAATATTCAACCTAAAGAATGCACTTTCGCAAGTTCGTTTGATGTACAGCCCAAGGGTCTTCGAACCCTTGGAGATGGTGAAGTTTGACGTCGTTCAATCGTTTGGGCCAGTACTCCCAGAGTTCTTCGGATCCGCCGATGGTTTCGAGAAGCCTTTGTCGCTTATTTTGGGGGCCGGATATGAATACGGGAAGGCAGTCGGCGCGGTAGATACGCTAGAACCGGATCATATCTACTGCTTTAGGCCAACTGGCACTGACCCAAGGTTCGACAGGCATATTGATTTGGCCAATGTTAATTTTGGCTTCATGGATAACCAAGAAAATCTATTTAGATACGATCTAAATGACGCCTATTCGCTATATTCTGATCTGCGTAGGCTGGTTCAATATGAAAGCGTTGAACATTCAGTTCTCCTGCTACCGCTGGGTCCAAAGCTCTTTGCAGCACTTTGTCTGTTGGTTGCTACGGTTCAGCACCCGATGGTCATGGTTTGGCGGCACTCAACGGTATCCGCAGCGCAACCTGAAACTATCGCCGACGCTAAGACAACTGGTTCGATCGTTGAGTTTGCATTTCATTTTTCTGATTAGTTCAGCAGTCAACACTTCCGCTCGTCCTCTCCAGAAATCCCTCGAACGACTGCTTTCCAAAAATTGGAGTGTGCTACAAAGATGGGCAGTGAAAGTCAGCTTTCCGCCCATACCTCTCAGTGGCGCCGTCTATGACAAAGTTGGGGCCGTGCTCGGACCAAAACTTAGAACTCATAGCCCACCTACGATAGGTTGGGATCAAAGCGTGAAATTCTTGGGCTTGGTGCGATTTGCGTTGATGCCTGCGCCGCAGGCAGGCCAACGGCATGCGCGAACCAAGCCAGGGCCGGTTTGTTTTCCTGAAACAAACCTACTCACTAAGTAGGATGCAGGCCGCCGGAAAACCGGCTTTCTGCATCCTACCGTTCGCCGGGGCTGCCGCCCCGGACCCCGCGCCGCTGCGCGGCGCTTGAGAGACGCTTGGCCCTCTCAAACTCTCCACAGGCTTCCTGCCGGGGCAGGGCGTCGTTCCGCACTCCCCTGCACCCCTGCTCGGAAGGAGTCGTTCGCCACTCTCCCTCCACCCGCAGGCAGCCGTCAGCTGGACGAAAGAGGCGCTCCGCCCTCTCTCGACACTCCCGGGCAGGGACACTCGCCGTCCCCTGCACCCGCAGGCCGCCTTCCGCGGGACCGAAGGGGCGCTGCCATCCCCTCCGGCCACCCCAAGCTGATTGGCCATTCGGGCTGCGCATGCGTCGTGACGCGCAGCCCGATTAGCCAATCCCGAACACGCCAAAGGGACGCGTCGAACCCGCAACTCAAACATGGAGCGTCCGATGTTCGACCATCCTTTGTCGACGCCGCATGCTTGGGCCGATCAGGCCCAAGTGGGCGACGTCTTGCTTTTCCACTTTCCATCCCCCGACGAACCCGGACCAGTCTTGGCGCGGCCCTGTCTCGTCATCGAGGAGTCGCGAAACCTTCGGAGACGATGCCTGACTCTCGCAAACAGCAGACCGCTATGGAGCATTTCGCTGGTCGAGACCTCGATCGACGTCATACGACCTGCCGAACTCGCAGCCGCAGGTCTCGATCAGTCGACGGCTTTCGACGCTTACCGAGCGCTGCTGATATCCGTCCATAATGCCTCTTTCGCGATCCACCCGGAGACGGGAACACCGATCATCGGTCGGCTGATTGGCGACAGCTACGAGCGCATGCAGAGTGTCCGCGCTTACCTTAGCACGCAGTCCCGTA
This sequence comes from Pseudooceanicola aestuariicola, assembly GCF_045763785.1. NCBI lineage: Bacteria > Pseudomonadati > Pseudomonadota > Alphaproteobacteria > Rhodobacterales > Paracoccaceae > Pseudooceanicola > Pseudooceanicola aestuariicola. Next base: position 546,820 of record NZ_JBJGSF010000001.1, read on the forward strand.
TCGCGGATCGGCATAGGCAGGAACTCGACAACGATCTCTCCGGTCGCGGCGTGACGCCGCGAAAGCCAACTCTGCCTGAATTCCCAGAAGAATGACGTTCAGCACCACGGCTCGTCCGGCCCCTCAAGTTGAGGGCCGGACGTTCCCGGTGCCTCCGTTCAAAGGAAAACAAAATGACACAACACCCTTCTTTCCCGACCATGTTCACCGGGATGAACACCCATCGCCATGTCGTGTTCCAGCCGGATGTTCGCAACGAGATGGATTGCTTGCCCAGCCTTCTGGCCGACTTTCTTCAAAATGTCCGCGAAGCCTGTCGGATCATGGAAACCGACTGGCGCGCTTATCCCCCCGAGGCGCACGACTACTTCGACGTTTTGCACAGCGCAGTAGTGGATCGCGACATCATCAACACGCCTATGGAACGCTTCATCGACGAGTTGATCGATCTGATGAAGAACTTCCCTGACGAGTACGAGTCGGACGTACCAAGCCAGTACAACAATTTCATGAGCCATCTGAATGACGCTCATGCGCAGATCGTTCGGGCACACGACCTGTTTTTTATGAAACTCACGACCTCGAGGCTGCTCAAGCTGACGGACGAGTAGGTCGATCAGCTTAAGCGTGTGCCAGGCGTGTGTCCCTGCGTCTGGCACATCATATTGCGCTCGTTCGCCTCTCTCTCCCCACCAAACCCCACCATCTTGTATGCACCAGGAGGGCTCGCAGATGTCCGTTTTCGCGGTTCCCATTGAGATATCGAACCTAAAATTCAGATCCCACCGATCTGCAGAAGACGTTCCGATCTCCTTTTCATGATCAACAACGCAAGTGAAAGCGCACGTCATGAAAACTGAAAAACAGCTCGGAAACTCCATCATCGAGATGATCAGCGAAAAGTACTCTCTGATCTTCATTCCGGTCGAAAATCTCGCCATACAATTTGGTTTCGAAACCGACGAAGCCGGCCTCGCAAAGTTCAAGCGGTGGACCTCCCGCGTCGGTATCCGACCGGCACCCATGCGTCCCGGATTCTACGATCCCAAAGCGGTTCGCGAACGCCTGGACGCATTCCACCAAACAACACCAGCAAACGACAATGTCCCGGAGCCGTCCCCAGACGCTCCGGTAGATCATGTCGCGAACCGGAGGCTACGAAATGCCAAAAAAGGTAAGTAAACCCGCCATGAGCCTCGCCGGCATCCACCGCGTGACGAAGAAACTGAAGAGCGGTCCGAAGACGTATCATTACGCCTGTCGTGGTGGCCCTCTCTTTTGGTCCTCCGACATGGAAATCGTCGAAGGCAGCGAAGCATATTTCCAGGCCCTCGCGGCGGCTACGGCAAAGATTCCGACTGCTGTGATACCGAACCGGGATCTGACCAAAGCCGTCGTGGATCGGTTCATCGTTTCGCCACACTTCAAAGCTCTTAAGCCTCGAACAAAGAAGGACTACCGCAAGTTCCTGGACTCGTTCGCGAAGGAATTTGGTGAAGACCCGATCCAGATGTTCGAGCAGAAGTCTTCAGTGGCTGAAATTCTGGAATGGAAGAACAAATGGTCCGACTCCTTGAAGCAGTTCGACTATGCTGGGACGGTTGTGACGCTTTTCCTCAACTGGGTTAAAGATGCTGAGTTGAGTATCGAAGTGCACCATCATGTTGGGCAGAAGAAGCTCTACAAGTGTAACCGTGCCGAGATCATCTGGAAGCCCGAAGAAATCCAGGCTCTCCTCGATGTTGCCGATGAAGTGGAGGCCCGCATTGTCGTCGCCGCGTCTGAAGGCGGGTTGACGCCTCAGGACATCGGCATCTTAACGATGAGCCATGTTCAGAGGACGCCCAAGGGTCGTCGTTTGTACTTTCAACGGACCAAAACGGAAGCATCGGTCGCGATCCCAGTGACGCCAGAGATGGCCCAATTGATCGACACGACGCCAGTTGGGCAGAAGTACCTCGTCGTGAATAAGACCGGAGGACGGCTGACGCCGGAACGTGCTTCTCAGATCGTACGTGACCTGAAGAAAAGGGCCAACAACGCCGCCTCTTCCGACAAGTCGAACATCCATATCAGTGATGATCTGCGTCTCTACGACATGCGCGGGACTGCTGCCACTGCATTGCTACGGGCTGGGTGCTCTCTCAACGAGATCGCCGTGACGATGGGATGGGGTCTGCGTCACGCTTCGAATATCATTGAAAAGTACGCCGCACTTGTCCCCGAGGTGTCCGACGAGGTGAACAAGAAACTCGCCAAAGCGAAGAAGAAAGAGCGGAAACGAGCAGCGAAAGCGGCGAAGAAAGCCTCGGCCGCCCTATGAAACCAGCCGGCGTAAGCGGCTGAGTTGGGCCCGAAGCAGAGTGCATTCTGGGCCCAACCCATGTTCATTTTCCGAAATTGCGGACGATCTTGCCGTGCTCCCGATAGGCTGCGGTCATTAACGTCGTGTATTCGGCCGCACTGGCAGCATACTTGCCTAAATCGGGCCAAGCGAATGGAGCTTTGAACATCATGACTTCGAAATCCAGTTCGAGGCTCAATGAGCGCGCAACCTCTTTTGCAATCACGGGGACCTTTTCTTCCGGCCAAAGATCCTCGTCCAGCCCGACGATAACACTGTCGTCGTCAAAGCATGTGATTTCCGCGCAGAGAGCACCAAGGCGCTCACTGGTGTTCGCCGCCTCTTCAAGAAGAGCGGTTCTTATCAGCAAGGCGACGCTGTCTTCATTGATTTCAAGCCTATGGGTTGTTTCAACAATTGAGACATCGGGCACTTTTCGAGGATTGCGAGGTCTGTCCGGAGGCAGGCGATCCGAACTTTCTACGGGAACCTCGGGCTTGAACGGTTCCTTGTGAATGTTCAATGGAGTGGTTCCACAGTCAGTGCAGTGCCAAAAGTTCTTCGCAACATCACGACCGGTCATTTGAGCATCACAGCTGTGGCAATACCAAGCTTTTGCTTCACCACCATTGAGTGGGTGTCGTACCGTGCCATCTTGTGCGGGATGGGTGCAACGACGATCCCAATCTACAGCGATGCGGGCGCGAACTTTCCTGGCGAGATCATTTGCTATCGCCAACGCTTCGGTTCGAAAGCCCCGGTCAAATACAGGGCTTCCATCGGCCCTATGCTCCTCGACTGTACAGATTGGCGGGCGCGAAGGCGCCTCCGGGATAATAATCTTCCAGCCATTTCCCGCTATGATCACGTCATCGGATGAGTTGAATAGGTGATAAGGGTGACCCCGCAGAGTTCCTTGTTTCACTTCTGCACTCAGAAAGTGGGCAAGGGCATCGTCTTCATGTCGGGGTTCATCTGAAGTTTTGTTTGGATGGAGTTTCTCGGCAAAATCGTGGGCGTTAGCCAGTATTTCTTGAGTCGGCTTCCAACCGGCCTTTTCCTGTTTGCAAAGGTCTTGCCAATGCTTGAAGCCGATGTTTCTTGCCACCTCATCCAGCGCCACACTTTGGGAAACCCGATGAGTGCGCGCATAGCGTTTTGCGAGTGTTTTGATCTTCTTGATTACGTTGTGTTTAGTCATGATCCAGTTCCGATAAGGAACTGACTATGTGCCCGCTGATAATCAGTCCCTGCCTATTTCAATGCATGGATGATGAACCGTGAATGTCAAACGCTGCTAAACTTCGCATGGCGGGCACACCGGCCTGCGCAGTGGCCGTTCAATCACCCTACTGCGAGAAACTGCCCGGTCAAGTTGTTTCGGTATTGGGAACCTTCTTGAGGTTCAGGCGACGCATGTGACGTGCAAAGCGTGCTTGAAATGCTTGCTCTGAAGCATCCATTTTTCACTGAAATGGGCGGTTACCTGTAAACCGCCATGTAAACCAGCTGTAAACCAACGGGATTCTTGTGCGCGGAGCGCCACAGAGTCATCGCTAAGTCATTGAAAACGTTTGGAGGCGAGTACCGGAATCGAACCGGTGTACACGGATTTGCAATCCGCTGCGTCACCACTCCGCCAACTCGCCTCGGAACGGTTTGGCTGAGGTAGCCGATCTCGGCGCGGCCTGCAAGCGTCTAGAAACCCGCGTGGGCGTCAATACCGCAACGTTTCGATAAATTGTTACCACCACCGGCGCGTTGCCCGGTCGCGCGGCGTTGCTGCGTCCGCGAAGTTGTGGCAAAGAACATGCAATCAGAATTCGAACGGACCGAAACTTCATGACCGATTTCGCCGCGCGTCGCACCATGATGGTCGACAACCAGATCCGCCCCTCTGACGTGACCAAGTTTCCCGTGATTGACGCGATGCTGTCGGTTCCGCGTGAAAATTTTGTCCCCGGGGACAAAAAAGAAGCGGCCTATCTGGGCGAGAATATCGAACTGGGGCAGGGCCGTGTGGTGCTGGAGCCGCGCACGCTGGCCAAGATGCTGGACGCCGCAGACATCCACCCTGATGAGTTGGTTTTGGACCTTGGCACCGGCACGGGCTATTCCGCTGCCGTGATGTCGCGGATGGCCGAAGCGGTCATCGCATTGGAAGAAGACGAGTCGCTGGCCGAGGATGCCACGACCGCTCTGGCCGCCAATTCTTTTGATAACGTGGTCGTCGTGACCGGCAGCCTGACGGATGGCGCGGCAGAACACGGGCCTTATGACGTGATTGTCGTGGGCGGCGCTGTTGAACATATGCCCGAGAACATCACCGACCTGCTGAAAGACGGCGGCCGGATCGTCGCGCTGTTTGCCGAAGGTCGGCTGGGCGTGGTGCGGATCGGCTATCGGATCGATGGCCAGATGACCTGGCGCTTTGCCTTCAACGCGGGTGCGCCGGTCTTGCCGGGATTTGAAAAACATCAGGCCTTCGCCCTGTAAGAGGGCCGGGCGCAGCGAATAAGCCGAAGAACGGCAAGGGGCGGCAGATGGGCAGAATGACCAACGGATTGAAACTGACGCTGGCCGCGCTGGCCGTCACGGCAGGCACGGCGCTGACGCCGGTGCGGGCCTCTGCTGAAACGCTCGCGGATGCCTTGGCCTCGGCCTATGAACACTCTGGCCTGCTGGATCAGAACCGTGCCTTGCTGCGCGCTGCCGACGAAGGTGTGGCACAAGCCATGGCTGCGCTGCGCCCGATCGTCACTTGGTCGGCAAACCTGAACAACCAATTGGCCACCAGCGCGTCGGCCGGGACCGGGTTTACCGAAGTGTCGTCGAATTCCTCGACCGCATCGCTGAATTTGACCGCCCAATTGGTCGTCTATGATGGCGGCCAGAACGCGCTGGGCGTCGAGATTGCCAAGGAAACGGTGCTCGCCACACGCGAAGCGCTGCTGGCGCTGGAACAGCAGGTGCTGCAGCGCGCAGCCATCGCCTATCTGAACGTTCGCCGCACATCGGAATTCGTGGCCCTGCGCCAAAGCAACATGCGCCTGTTGACCCAGGAGCTTCGCGCCGCCCGTGACCGGTTCGAAGTGGGGGAGGTGACCCGTACCGACGTATCGCTGGCCGAGGCGCGGCTGGCCGCTGCGAAATCCGGTCTGGCCGCCGCTCAGGGTGATCTGGCCCGCGCGCAGTTGGAATATCTGGCTGCAGTGGGGCGCAAGCCGGGCCGTTTGTCGCCTGCCGGTGGGCTGGGGCATCTGCCGAATTCGCTGGAAGCTGCGTCAAACAAGGCCCTGCGCCAGCATCCGTCGATGGATCGCGCGCGGCGTCTGGTGACGATTTCGGAACTGCGGGTGCGACTGGCCGATGCGGCGCTAAGCCCGACGGTGTCGATCACCGGCTCGATCGGGCTGAGCGACACGCTGGGCACGGGGGCGCACAGCCGCTCGGCCTCGGTGGGTCTTGGCGCGCAGCAGACGATTTATGCGGGCGGGCGGCTTAGCTCGCTTCAGCGGCAGGCGATGCAGAACCGTGACGCGGATCGCGCAAACCTGCACGTCGTGTCCCATGATATTCGCCAGAACGTCGGCAATGCGCTGGCCACGCTTCAGGTGGCCCGGTCGTCGATCGAAGCAAGCCAGCAACAGGTGCGTGCCGCACAGGTGGCCTTCCGCGGTGTCCGCGAAGAAGCGACGCTGGGTGCACGGACCACGTTGGACGTGCTGAACGCGGAACAGGAATTGCTCGACGCGCGGGCAAATTTGATCTCGGCACAGGTTGACGAGATCGCAGCAGGCTATACCCTGCTGGCAGCGATGGGAGAACTCACCGCTCAGAAACTCCGGCTCAAGGTCAGAATTTACGACCCCGCAGGCTATTACAACATGGTCAAGGATGCCCCGGCGGGGCGCAGTGAGCAGGGCCAGAAGCTGGACCGCGTGCTGCGCAAAATCGGTAATTAGTAAAATCCGCTGCATCCATTGAGTAAAAACGCGCTTCGCGTTACCCTTACGTGAGGCAAATCGGCGGGAATAACATGTCAGATCCTGTAACCAATGTGCAGATTGAGGATGTACTGTCCTCGATTCGGAAACTTGTTTCCGAAGAAATCCGCTCGCAAACCCGTGATGCTGGGACGAATTCACTGAATGCGGCAGAGCCGGAGGAACCGTCCAGCACGCCCGCATCCGCGCCAGCTCCTTCGAAGGCCGAGGCGAATGATCGCCTGATCCTGACGCCCGCGCTGCGCGTTGATTCCGCCGACAAACACGAGGCGGATTTCATCCACGCGGAACCCAGCGATCAGCCCGGCGACGGAGAGGCCGACCTGCTAAGCCTGATGGAGCGCGTCCGCGCCGCTGGCGAACAGGTGTCCCGCAAAGAACAGAAGCCGCTGAAGGGGATTAAAACGCTGAAGCCCGAGGTGGTCGAAGATCAGACCACGCCGGAAATGGCGATCGAATCCGCGCTGGCCGCATTGGTCGCTGGCGATGACGAAGACGACTCGGTGGAAGAGGACGACACCCTGTCCCTGACGCCGAATGCCGATGTGTCCGATGTGTTTGTTGATGCCGAAGAGGTCATCGACGCGGCGGAATACGACGAAGACGACATCGATCTGACCGGGGCCGAGGTGGAAGAGCCCGAGGCGATGGTCGCAGAGGTCGAAGCTGACGACGACATTACGCCCGCCGCAGCCAACACTGCAGCCGCTATGGCCGACATCACGACCGAGCCTGACGATAACCTCGACACGATCGTGCCGACGTTCCTGCGTCATCGCGGGGTCGAGTCGCTGCATCAGCGCGTGGCGGACGTGGCATCCGTGATCCGCGATCAGGGCGGCGACTGGGAACCCGAAGCCGACGAAGAAACAGACGCGGCCCCCGGGCCTCAGCCCTCGGCTCTGCCTTGGGCGGATGAGGTCGAGGACGAGGCCGGATCGGCCCAGACGCCCAATGATGAGGCCGCTGCCGATGAGGACTGGCAGGTCGATCCGGTTGAAAACGCAGACAAGGCCGCGATGCAGGACGCCGCGCGCGCGCATCTGCGCGTCGCCGCCAGCACGCCCGAGACCCGCGCGCCAGAAGTTGAGGCGCCGACTGAGGCGGCCAAGCAGCCCGATGTCGCGGATATTGCGCAGGCCTTTGCCGATGCGCAGGCCGCAGAGGATTGGGAAGACGCGGATTACGGTGATGATCTGGTATCCGCTGACGATCAGGACGCGCTGACCGCCGAAGACCCGACTGTCATCGACGAAGAAATGCTGCGCGACATGGTCGCCGAAATCGTCCGGCAAGAGCTACAGGGCGCCTTGGGCGAGCGTATCACGCGGAACGTGCGTAAACTGGTGCGGCGGGAAATCCACCGCGCGCTGTCCGCGCACGAGATCGACTAGACCTCTTCTGCCAACGCCAGCAGGCGATCCAGATCAATGTGTTGCGCGACATGCGCGGCGAGGTGATCAAGGGTCGCCTCGACCCCGGCTTCGTAGCTCAGGCCAGAGGCCGCGCCCATGCGTGCCAGATCGGCCGCGCGGAAGGTGTCAGAGGTATAAAGCCCATGCAGGTAGCACCCACGCACCCGGCCATCCGCTGATTGCGCGCCCTCGGCCACGTCACCAATCTGCAGCCATGAGCGGTCGCAATCGGGGCCGGTCGTCTTGCCCAGATGGATTTCATAACCGGACAATGCTGCGCCACTGTCTGGATGCACCGCATCGGTCAATTGCACCCGTTTCGCCGGGCTCATTACCGTTTCGATATCCAGATGGCCAAGGCCTGCATGACGGCCCGGTCGTCCTTCGATGCCGTCAGGGTCATCGATCCAACGCCCCAACATCTGGTAGCCCCCACAAAGCCCCAGCACATGACCCCCACGCCGGATATGGGCCGCAAGATCGATGTCCCAGCCTTGGGCGCGGAAATGGTCCAGATCGGCGATTGTCGCCTTAGAGCCGGGGATCAGCACAAGGTCCGCGTCGCCGGGCAGGGGGTGGCCTGCTTTGACGATCTCGACCGTTACGCCCGGTTCAGACGACAGCGGGTCCAGATCGTCGAAATTTGCGATCCTGTTCAGATGTGGCACCGCGACCTTGAAGCCGCGCTTCAATGGGCCGGAGGACAGATCCAGCGCATCCTCGGCCGGCAGACGCCATGCATCCTGAAACCACGGAACCAGACCAAGCGCGTCCCATCCTGTGCGGCGGGCGATCTCTTCCATCCCTTCGGTAAATAGCGTCGGATCACCGCGAAAGCGGTTCACGATGAACCCTTTGATATGGGCCGCGTCGCTGTCGGACAGCACAGCCTGTGTCCCGACCAGCTGGGCAATCACGCCGCCACGGTCGATGTCGCCCGCCAGTACCACGGGCACGCCCGCGGCCTCGGCAAAGCCCATGTTGGCCAGATCGCCCGCGCGCAGGTTGATTTCGGCGGGGCTGCCCGCGCCTTCGATGATGACCAGATCGACACCTTGGGCCAGACGGCGAAAGGATTGTAGGATGAACCCCATCAGCGCGGGTTTTTCCTTGGCATAGTCGCGCGCGGCCAGCGTGGCATAGCGTTTGCCCTGCACGATCACCTGTGCGCCGGTGTCCGTTTCGGGTTTTAACAGGATTGGGTTCATGTCCGTGTGCGGCGCCAGCCGGGCCGCACGGGCCTGTAGCGCCTGCGCGCGGCCAATTTCGCCCCCATCGGCGCTGACGGCGGCATTGTTGGACATGTTCTGGGGTTTGAACGGCGCGACCCGCAGCCCACGATCCGCAAAGGCGCGGGCCAATCCGGCCACCAGCATCGATTTACCGACGTTGGACCCGGTGCCCTGAATCATGATTGCGCGTGCCATGTCGCCCCCTGTTTCTGGCCCCGTATCAGGGCCATGCTTTCAGGGTGTCATACGCACACAACCCATCAACGGGCCACAAAAAAACGCGCCCCGGAAGGGCGCGTCTTTTTGCGCAATGTGCGTCAGGATCAGGCTGCGTCAGCCTGTTCTGCTGCATGACGGCGTTCGCTTTCTTCACGCGACAGCGCGACCGAGGTGCGGACACCACGGGAAACGAATTCCATCAGACCGGAGACAACACGTTCGTTCGGGTCGATACCGGCGCAGCTCAGCACCTCACGACCGTCACGGGAACGGGCCCAACGGGCGATTTGTTCCGGACCATTACCATACTTCTTGTCATCGGCGATGGCATCGTCCAGGGCAGCCAGGACGACGGCAGCGAACAGCTTCCGCGAGCGGTTGCCTTGTTCGTTGTTGAATGCCGTGCCGTCAACGAAATCTTTCATGTTTCGTCCTTTGTTATTGCTCTTGCAGATAGGGCGTGCCGCCGTTTATGGCGAAAATGTGTCGATTCGGGTGGGCAACTTTCTCAACCCTGCTATGCGTCAGGCGCATATCTGCGTTTTCCCCCGGCATGAGGCAAACCTTGCCACAAGCCACAGCTACAGATATAGGCACGCGTTGACAGCGATCAACCCGACAAGGCGGTATTTGACATGCCAAAGATTAACGGAAACGAAATTCGACCCGGAAATGTTCTGGAACATAACGGTGGCCTTTGGGCTGCTGTGAAGGTCGACCACGTCAAGCCCGGCAAGGGCGGGGCTTTCGCTCAGGTCGAGATGAAGAACCTGCGCAACGGGTCGAAGCTGAACGAACGTTTCCGCTCGGCGGATAAGGTGGAACGCGTGCGTCTGGAACAGCGCGACATGCAGTTCCTGTATGAAACCGACGGCATGCTGACGTTCATGGATACGGAAACCTATGATCAGGTGGAACTGCCCGCGGACCTGCTGGGCGATCGTCGCCCGTTCCTGCAGGACGGCATGACCATCGTCGTGGAATTCCACGAGGCCGAAGCGCTGAACGCCACCGTGCCGCAGAAAGTCACCTGTAAGATCGTCGAGACTGAGCCGGTCGTCAAAGGTCAGACCGCCGCGAACAGCTTTAAGCCTGCCGTGCTGGACAACGGTGTGAAGGTCATGGTGCCCCCCTTCGTCGGTCAGGACGAAGATATCATCGTGAACACCGAAACCATGGAATATTCCGAACGCGCGTAATCGCATCGGACCTGACGAAAAGGCCCCGGAGCGTTTTCCGGGGCCTTTTGCGTTGTAATGTGCCGCCCTAGGCCAGCGGCGTCACGGGCACATCGCCTGCGGTCATGCCGTTGCCGATCCGGTCGAACCGCAGGTAGGCCAGCGCGGTATCGCCTGCGACGGTCAGCAGGGTGCCTACGGGTTTGCCGTCGCGCGTAATCTCGGCCCCGGGTTCGGCGCCGTCGCCGACATGCACAAGGCGGAGCCCTTTGCGCAGTTCTGTCTTGTGCTTCATTCGCGCGGTGACTTCTTGGCCGACGTAACATCCCTTGCGGAAATCGACGCCGTTCAGCCGTTCGAACCCCATCTCAAGGATATAACTGTCGGGCCCCAGATCGACGCCGCTTTCCGGGATCATCTGCGCCACGCGGATCGCCACGAAATCCGACCCGTCATCGCCGTCCTCTGGGCCGTACAACCGCCAGCCCAACGCCGGAGAGCGCGGGTCCAGGACCGCGCCTTCGGGCGCATCGCCGGTTCCGCGACGCACTTTCAGGTCGGTATCTTCGATCTGCACATCCGCGCGCAGGCGGTACATCGACAGCCGCTGTTTCAGCATGTCGCCCCAGACCTCGGCCACATCCAGCAGCACGCCGTCGCCGTCCGAGATCAAAAAGAAATCCGCGATCAACTTGCCCTGAGGGGTCAGCAGGGCCGTGTAGACCGGGCCATCCGACAGTTTTTTCAGATCGTTCGTGACGAGGTTTTGCAGGAAATCATACCAGTCTGCCCCGCTGATGCGCAGGACCCGCCGGGGACCGTCTGCCTTTTCACTTGTCATTTTGCCGCTCGCTTTGCATGGGTTCGGGTCAGATATAACATTGATCCGTCCCGACAAAACCATGCGCGCCCCGATAACTGTCATCATCCCCACATTGAACGCTGCCCAAAGCCTCCCGGGATGCGCGGCGGCGCTGTTCGAAGGGTTGAACGCAGGGCTGATCCGGTCGCTGATCGTGACGGACGGGGGCTCGACCGACGATACCGCCGCTGTGGCCGAAGAACTGGGGGCCATTTATCTGAGTGGTGAGGCCTCACGCGGCGCGCAGATCGCGCGCGGTGTGGCAGAGGCGGGCAGCGACTGGTTGCTGATCCTGCACGCGGACACGCAGTTGCAGCAGGGCTGGACAGACGCGGTGGCCGGACATCTGGGCCAAGATGCGCCCGCCCATTTCACGCTAGGCTTTGATCAGACCGGGGCAGGGGCCAGATGGACGGCTGGCTGGGCCAACCTGCGCAGCCGCCTGTTCAACCTGCCCTACGGCGATCAGGGCCTGTTGATCCGGGCGGATATGCTGGAACAGGTCGGGGGCTACCCCGAGATACCGTTGATGGAAGACGTGGCGCTGGCCCGTCGGCTGCCGCGCATTACGCGGCTGCCGATCATTGCCCGAACAAGCGCCGAAAGATACGTCCGGGAAGGCTGGCTGCGCCGCGGGACGCGGAACCTGATCCTGCTTTCGCGGTATCTAGCAGGCGCCGACCCGCACGATCTTGCGCAATCTTATCGGCGGTCATCCCGTCCGTCCTGAACTGCAGATCGTGTAGACGGGCGTAAAGGCCACCGCGCTCCAGCAGCTCTTCGTGGGTGCCCTGATCGACGACCTGACCCTTGTCCATGACGACGATCTTGTCGGCCTCGCGCACGGTAGAGAGCCGGTGGGCGATCACCAGCACGGTGCGGCCATGGCTAAGCCGGTCCAGCGCGTCCTGCACCACCTTTTCCGATTCCGCATCAAGGGCCGAGGTCGCCTCGTCCAGCAGCAGGATGGGGGTGTCACGCAAAAGGGCGCGGGCGATGGCGACGCGCTGGCGCTGACCGCCAGACAGGTTCGACCCACGTGGGCCGACTGGGCTGTCGAGACCATCCGGCAACTTGGGCAGGAAGTCCGTGACATGGGCGTCGTCCAACACCTGCTGCAGCTTTTCGTCCGTCACATCTGTCCGGCCCAGCAGGATGTTTTCCCGCAGGCTTTCGTCGAACAGCGCAACATCCTGCGACACGACTGAAATCAGCCCGCGCAGATCCCCCAGCGAAAGATTGGACACCGAGGTGCCGCCAACGGTGACGCTGCCCTGTTGGGGTTCGACCAGCCGCGCCAGAAGGTTGAACACGGTGGATTTGCCCGCGCCCGAGGCCCCGACGAGCGCTGTGGTCTCTCCGGCCTTGGCGGTCAGCGTCAGACCGTGCAACACCTGTGCGTCGCCATAGCTAAGGTCCACGTCGCGCAGCACCACGTCAGGCACGCCGTCGGGCAGCGCTGCAGGTTTGGCGGGCGACTGGATCGTCGGCACCACGTCCAGCAGGTCGCGGATCCGTTCGATCCCGGCGGCGGCCACCTGCCAGACGCCCGTAACGGTGCCCAGACGGCGCAGCGGTTCAAAGGCAAAGCCAATGGCGGTGAAGAACGACATGAAATCGCCCACGGTCTTTTCGCCCGAAATGATCTCTCCGCCGCCAAAAACCAGCACGCCCAGAAATCCGACGCCCGCCATGATGTCGATCAGGCCAGGGATCGCGGCTGTGCCAAGGGTGGCGCGCACCTCGGCCCGGACGAAATCGTTCGTCAGCCCGGTGAACTTCTTCGACTGATAGTCTTCCAGTCGGTTCAGCTTGACCGGGATGATGCCGTGAAAAACCTCGTCCAGCCGGGTGGCCTGTTTCGCGCCCAGATCGCGCGCCTCGCGGGCGCGACGGCGCACGAACCGCTGCACAAGGATTGACGGCAGCACTAGAATAGGTGCTCCGACCAGCGCGATCAGGGTCCAGCGCCAGTCTACGGAAATCGCCACGCCCATCAGGATCACAAGGGCCACGGCGTCGCGACCCGCGCCCGTCAGGATCGAATTCCAAACGTCGTTGATCGACGACACGTCGCTTTGAACCCGCTGGATCAGGTAGCCCGGCGGATGAGACTGGTGAAACAGCCCGTCCTGCCGCATCAAATGCTTCAGCAGATCAATCCGGATCTCGGCCGAGGAATACTGCGATATCCGCGCCAGCAGCACCTTCTGCGCCATCGACGCGACGGCCCGCATGATAAATATCCCGAAGATCGCCGCGCCGACCCAGCCAATGGCACCGGCGTTGCCTTCGATGAAGACGGTGTCGAACATCGGTTTCATGATGTAGGACAGCGCGCCCAGCATCGAGCCTTCGAGCGACATGAAGAACAGCGCCGCCAGCATCCACCATTTGTATTTGTGCAGGTAATCGCGCCACAGCCATCCCAGCAGGCCACGTGCCTCGGGGCTAATGGGGGGCGGGGGCGTGTGTTGCGGCGTATCGGTCACGCGATCCCCCGGGCTTGATTGAATGACGACTGCATCGTCTGGTGATCGTATTCTGTCCGCACCCAGTCTTCAAAGCTGATTTCGCCCTGTGCCTGACGCGCGGCATAGGTGTCGAGGATATGGTCGAGGATCCCGGTCATCGTGCCTTTGAAGTGCAGATAGCGCGGGGCCAGCATCCGGCGGGCCTGTGCGACCGTCTCTCCCTGAAACTCCATAAGGTAGATCGCGGCGGCAAAGCCTGACCGGTCGGCGCCGGACTTGCAGTGAAGCACGAAGGGCTTTTCGGCATGGCGCATCGCGTCGATCAGGTCGAGGATGTGCTGCTTGGGCGTGGCCGAGCGCGCGACCAGATTGCAATCGATCAGCGTCAGGCCAAGGTGGTCGCAATCTTCGCGTTCGATCAGATAGGTGGCATTCGGGTCCGATCCCCGCAGGTTGATCACCGTTTTGATCCCAAGCGCTTGTATCCGCGTCAGATGTTTGCGGTCTGGGTGGTTCGACCGATAGACGCCCGGCGCGACCAGATGGAAATTGCGCCAGACCTTGCGCAGGTATCCGTGGTCGAAAAAGTCGATGTAGAACTGCGCGCGTTTCCGGGCCGCAGGCGTATCGGGGGCCACGTTGAAGGACGCACGCAGGTTTCTTTCCCACGCCTTCAGCGACGTTTTGATGTTGGCAATCAGGCCCATCTTGATCCGGAGGCTGCTCCGGGTTCCTCCCGGTCCGCCCCATTTAGGTTACCCGGCCATTGGGGGCAAGCAATCCCGCCCGCGCCGCCGCGTCAGTCCAGATCGGGCAGCGTCGGCGCAAGGAGTGAGGCGATAACCTGCGCCTCTTGCCCGCTGGCGCTAAGTTGACCGGACGACGACGCGCGGTAGGAACAGAAATACAGGCCCGGAACGCCCGACGGCCCGCCGCTGACCTTGGGCGCGCCTGCGTCGTCCAGCGCGGCGCAGTCGTCCCCCAGCAGGGCGCGCAGGTCGGCGGTATATCCCGTGGCCGCGATGATCGCGTCTGCCGCAACCCGGTCACCATTGGCAAAGGTGACCTCTGCCCCGTTCAGCCGGTCGATCCCCGGCATGACCTTGATCGCCCCGTCCTTAATAGCACCGAGCGCCCCGACATCGATCATCGGAACGCGCCCATCCTCGGCCACCATGGTGGCCGGGCCCTTGTGATAACGTTGCAGCCCGTAATCTTCGGGCCGCCCCACTTTGGCCCTCAGGACCGGCGCGGTCAGCTTGTCAGCCACGCGCGGGCCAAAAAGCTTCGCCATCAGCCCGAACGACGTGATGGGCACGCCGAACAATTCTTTCGGCAGGATCTGCACCGGCCCCCGGACAGACATCGTCACCTTGGCCCCGGACCGCGCCAGATCCAGCGCAATATCCCCGCCAGAGTTGCCAAAGCCCACGACGACCACGGATTGCCCCTTGAACGACGCGGCGTTCTTGTAGGCGGTCGAATGCAGGATCGGCCCGTCGAACTGGCCGGGCCAGTCAGGGATGCGGGGGGTGCCGTTCAGGCTGGTCGCCATGACGACAGCACTGGCCTCTTCCTGTCCTTGGCTGTGCGTCACATACCAGGTGGAGCCATGGCGGCGGATCGACGTGACCTCGCATCCGAACATGGGCCGCAGACCATGGTGTTCGGCATAATCCTCAAGATAGGCGATGACCGCGTCGCGGGACGGGTATTTGCCAGCACTTTCCGGAAAGGGCAGACCCGGCAGGCCAGATCGCCCCCGGATCGTGTGCAGATGAAGGCTGTCGTAATGGCCCCGCCAGCTAGAGCCTACTTGGTCCGCGCGCTCAAGAATGACCGGCTCGGCCCCCACCTGTTTCAGACAGGCACCAACGGCCAATCCGGTCGGCCCGGCGCCGATCACCAATACCTTCTTCATCTACCCGAACCCTTGTCCTGCCCGGACCAAGCACACCCCGCAGGGCACAAGTTGTCAACATTTGCGCGACGCGCAGAGCAGGCATCGCCAGATGTGCGCCGCAGCGGATTGACGCCGCCCACCGCGGGGTTAAACCTGTAGCGTCTTATCAGCCCAAAGGTGTCAGATGTCTCTTGCCGCAGGTCGCCCTTACCTTGCCATTCCCGGCCCGTCGGTCATGCCCGATGCGGTCCTTCAGGCAATGCACCAGCCTGCGCCCAACATCTATGAAGGCGATATCGTCGACATGGTCCGCGGCATGGTGCCCGACCTGCAACGCGTCGCCCGCACCAAGGGCAAGGTCGCGATCTACATCGCCAACGGCCATGGCGCGTGGGAAGCATCGCTGGCCAATATCGCCAACCCCGGTGATCGGGTGCTGGTCTGCGTGACGGGCCGCTTCGGCAATGGCTGGGCCGAAATGGCCGAAGGGCTGGGGCTGGAGGTGGACCGGCTGGACTTTGGCAAGAAGACCGGCATCGACGGCGCCCGTCTGGAAGAGGCGCTGCGTGCTGACAGCTCTCATAGCTACAAGGCGGTTCTGTTCAGCCATGTCGACACCGCCACATCGCTGCGCAACGATCCGCGTGTCCTGCGCGCGGCCCTAGATGCGGCGGGCCACCCGGCGCTGCTGATGGCGGATTGCATCGCGTCGATGGGCTGTGACGAATTCGAAATGGACGACTGGGGCGTGGATATTGCCATGACCGGCAGCCAGAAGGGCCTGATGGTCCCGCCCGGCCTGTCCTTCGTGTTCGTGGGCCCAAAGGCTGAAGAGGCACGCAAATCGGTGAAACGCGTGTCGCGCTATTGGGATTGGACCCCGCGCATCGACCCCGAGGCGTTCTATCAGTTCTTTGGCGGTACCGCGCCCACCCACCATCTGTTCGGCCTACGCGCGTCGCTGGACATCATCCACGCCGAAGGGATGGAGCAGATTTGGCACCGCCACGCCACGCTGGCCCGCGCCATCTGGGCTGCGTGCGAGGCTTGGGGGGCGGACAACGGGGCGCTGCGCATGAACGTGGCCGACCCCAAGCTGCGCAGCCACGCTGTCACGGCCTTGGGCCTTGGGGGCAAAAACGGGCAGGCACTGCGGCAATGGGTGGCCCAGAACGCGGGCGTAACCCTAGGTATCGGTCTGGGCATGGAATCCGAAGAAGACCCCCGTGGCGAAGGTTTCTTCCGTATTGGTCACATGGGTCACCTGAACGCGCATATGGTGCTGGGCATGCTTGGCACGCTTCAGGCCGGGATGACGGCGATCGGGGCGCATATCGGGCCGGGCGCGCTGGACGCGGCAGCCACCGTGATTGCCGAGGCTTAACGCTTGGCCAGCCAGTCGATGCCACGGTTCATCACCCAACTGACGGCCATCACGGCGACCAAACCAAAGAGCGCCCAGATCACGCCGAAGATCCACAAAAGGTTGAAGAACCCCATCACAAGCGTGGCGTTGGTGTAATCAGGGACAGAGCGTCTTTGGTCGTTCACGGGCGTAATCCATGCGCGGGGTGGGCCTATAGTTTAAAGCTTAGGCCGCATTTCCCCTGCGTCACGAAAAAATTGCCGCCGTCTGTGATGGCCGTCAGGCTCCGGCAGCTTCTTGCGCATCGGCAAGTGCGGGACCGAAGGCTGCGCGCAGCACCTCCATATCCTCGGGCTCGCCACAGCTGATCCGGATGCAGCGATCCTCGGGCGCGACAAAGGGCATCCGCACAAAGACATCGCGGTCGGCCAAAGCCTTGACCATCGCTCGCGCCAGATCGCCATCCCCGCCCAGATCGACGGCGACAAAGTTGGTGGCCGAAGGCAGAGGCGTCACCCCGTGATCCCGCGCGATTTCCGCAATCGTTTCGCGCGACGCAGCGACCTGATCCACGACCTGTGCCAGATACTGCTGATCTTCCAACGCGGCCAGCGCACCGATCTGCGCGCTGCGGTTCATGCCGAAGTGATTGCGGATCTTTTCGAACGCGCGGATCGTGTCGGCATTCCCGATGGCATAGCCCACCCGCGCGCCGGCCATACCGTAAGCCTTTGAAAAGGTGCGCATCCGGATGACGCGCTCATCCTCGACCGGCAGGGGCAGACGGGCATCGGACGGGGCGGTTTCGCCGTAGGCCTCGTCCAGCACCATCAGCGTGCCGTCGTTCAGATCGTCCAGTGCTGCCGCGATCTCTTCCCCTGTCCAATAGCCGCCCATCGGGTTGTCGGGGTTGGCCAGATAGACCAGCTTAGCGTTCGTTTCGTTCGCTTTGGCAATCAGGCGCGGCAGGTCTTCGCGGTCGGCGTTGTAGGGGCACATCTCTAGCACGCCGCCATAGCCCGTGACGTGATAGTTGAAGGTCGGATAGGCCCCGGCAGAGGTCACGACCACATCGCCCGGCGACACCACCAGCCGCACAAGATAGCCCAAGAGCCCGTCGATGCCTTCGCCGACCACGATATTTTCCGGCGCAACGCCATGGTGTGCGGCCAGCGCCTTTCGCAGCGGATGACTGGTGGAATCACCGTATTTCCAAATCTCGGCGTCCGCCCGTGCCATCGCATCCAGCACCTTGGGCGAAGGGCCAAAGACGCTTTCGTTCGCGCCCAGACGCGCGCGGAAGGCGGCACCGCGCTGACGCTCCAGCGTTTCGGGGCCGATGAACGGCACACTGGCGGGCAGGCTTTGGACGAGGTCTGTGAAACGCGGCGGCATCGATATCTCCCTGAATTGCGGGCCAGATAACCGCGCAGGCCGCCGCGGGGCAAGCCCATGCCGATCGACCCGGCTTTCGTGACGTGATGTCGGGCTGGCCATGGCGTGGGCAAGACGGCACAGTGGCCGCAAATCTGCGGGCTCGCCAAGGCCTGCGCAATGGGGAGGAACACCATGGCCCGAGTCACAACCGAAATCCGCGACCACATCGCCTATGTTACGCTGACGCGGGGCGACAAGATGAACGCCGTCGATCCCGACATGGCAGAAGCCATCGTCGAGGCGGGCGAGGCGCTGAAAACCAACGACGACATCCGCGCCGTTTTGCTATCTGCCGAAGGCCGCGCCTTTTGCGCAGGCCTTGATGTGGCGAGCTTTGGCAAACATGCCAGCGGCGGCGACCAGACAGACCGCATCGTCGCGCGGACGCACGGCCCGTCGAACCTGATGCAGCAGGTGGCGATGGTCTGGCGCGAAGTGCCGGTGCCCGTCATCGCCGTCGTTCAGGGCGTGGCCTTTGGTGCGGGCTTCCAGCTGGCCTTGGGCGCAGATGTCCGCATTGCCGCGCCCGACGCAAAGTTCGCGGTGATGGAGGCGAAATGGGGTCTGGTGCCGGACATGGGCGGCATGGTTCTGATGCCGACGCTGATGCGGTCCGACGTGATCCGCCTGATGACCTACACGGCAGACCCCGTGGGCGCGGACAAGGGGCTGGACTGGGGCTTCGTGACCGAGATTGCGGACGATCCCTACGCCCGGGCCGAAGAGATCGTGAAATCCATTGCGGACAAATCGCCGTCAGGCACGCGGTTGGCGAAGGCGCTGATTGCCGTGGCCGAAAGCGGCGCGTCCGAGGCCGATGTTCTGATGGCGGAATCTGTTGAACAGGCCAAGCTGATTGGCGGCAAGCACCAGCAGGAAATCGTCATGGCCAACATGCAAAAGCGCAAGCCGAACTTTTAAAGCCAGCTGGCCAGACCTTGCGTTCAGACTTTGGTCTGGCCCTTACCGTCCCAATCCTGTTCGGCGATCCACAGTAGGAACGCCGTGTCTGCGCCGCCCATGTCCACCACGCGGAGGCCATGCATCAGCACGCCCAGCCCGTGTTCCGGGTCCCATTCGCAGTGAAAACGGAACCCGATGTAGGGCGCGCCGCCTGTCTGAAGCTGGTGCACGAACACCTCTCGCAACGCGATGACAGATGACAATTCGTTGCGCGTTGCGATGTCGGGCAAGGTTTCCTCTGGGCCGTAGTCATCCTGAAAATGCTGCTGAAACTGCGGATAAGCAGCCAACACCGCGCCCAATAGGACAGGGACCTGCGTGGCATGGTCGTTGATGGCCGTTTGGATCAATCCGATCTCTGCATCGCTCAGCGGGCTATCGTTCCGGCCCTCGGGAGCGAAGGTGATTGGCACTGTGTCTGCAGATGTAAAACCTGACCAAGCTTGGAAGGCGGCATTCGTTTGCCACGTGCCGTGGTCAAGCGTGAAGTCCATTTCAATCCATCCACTTATCAACATGCCGCATCCAACGGGTCGGCCTATGCGAAACTTTATCCGCCGCGTGGCGAAAGTGCCATCCAACAAAGCAAAAAGGCCGACGCGAACGTCGGCCTTTTTCTTGAAATATCAATCGGATCAGCCTGCGATCCGTTCCTCGGGGCGGAAGTTGATCCGGTCCGAGACGGTGAACTGACCCGCCGCGATCTTGCGCAGTTTGCCTTCGCGCAGCAGGCGGCCAAAGTGGCGCAAACCATCTTCCCGAGAGAATTCGTCCATCATCGCCTGACGGGCTTTGCCCATCAGCTGCGGGCGGGTGAATTCTTCGCGGCCTTCGACGAAGGACAGGTAGGAGGCCGCCGCTTCGAGAATGTCGGGCAGCTCGTAGGCGCCGACGCGTTCCGCGAATTCGGTAAAGGAGGCGGCATTGGCGGCAGAGGCACGGGCGTGGGCCTGTGCATCGTGCTCCATGTCGCGGGCCGAAATCTCTTCTTCCTGCTTGGCCAGATCAGCGACGCGGACGCGGCGCGGGGTGACCGGACCATCGGATTTGGCCTGCGGAATGTCGACGCGCTGTGCGGCCACCAATTTCAGCGGGGCCGGGCGGTCATCTGCACGGCGGGCCGGGGCGTCACCGCGCGGGGCGGGGCGACGGGGGCGCACGACCTGAGCCAGATCATCGCGGTAGGCGTCGGCCTTTTCGTGGCTGTCATCCTCGGCTTCGACACCGGCCTGCTTTTCGGCCTTCGTTGCGGCGACGGCGGCCCGCAGGTGGGCAATCGCGCTGCGGCGACGGGTGCCATCGCTGTCGCCCAGCTGGTTATTGGTTTCCGCAAGGATGCGATCCATGTCGCCTTCGGACCGATCCATCAGACGGCTGCGCGGGTTCACCGGTGCGGCATCGTCTTCGGCTTCATACTCAGCCTCGTCCTCTTCCCACTGGGCGATGTCATCCTCGGCGGTGACGTCGTCGTCATCCTCGGCCACATCGGCCTCGGGTTCTTCGATTGCAGTGTGACCGGCGATTTCGTTTTCCAGCGCCTTCAGCTCATTCTGAAGCTCTGCCTCGTCCTCGGGGTCCAGCGTGCTGTCACCATAGGCGCGGGGCGGGGTCTGGGGCGCGGTGTCTTCTTCGATGTCACCGTCATCGACGGCGGCCTCGAAGTCGCGGCGCTTGACCTTCAGTACACGGGCAACCGGGCGGGCAGGTTTGACAGGCGTTTCGACCACGACCGGTGCGGCGGGCGCCTCGGCGGTGTCTTCGTCGTCAAAATCGTCCTCGTCCTCGGCAACCATGGGGGCGTCGGTTTCAGCGTCGTCCTGATCGTCGGCGTCATCCTCGTTGTCCGCGTCTGCGACCACGTCGTAGGCCTCCTCATCGGGGGCGTTCGCGATGGCGAGTGCGGCGCTAAGGTCGATATCGTCGTCTTCGTCGGCGTCATATTCGTCGTCTGTCGACATCCAGCTTTCGGACACGATCGGATCATCGTTGCCCATCAGCGCGTCGGCTTCGGTCACAACGTCGTCCATCGCGTCATCGGTATCGTCTTCGACTTCGGCCACATGTGCGGGGGCCGCTGCGACCGGGTCCATCGGCGTGTTGTCGACGTCGGACAGATTGGCCAGAGCCTTGTCTTTATCCTCGGCCGCATTCTCTTCGGCGTGCTGATCTTCGCTAAAGTCAGCCTCTGCCGCCTGCGTCTTGGACACGACGTCGCGGATGCGCTGCAGCTTGGCTGCGACGGAGGACATGTCGGACGTCGGGCGCGCTGCAGGGCGGGCAGGGCGGGCGGTGGTATGGGTGATCGACCGGGCCTTCGGGGCCGGGCGCGCCGGGGCGGTCGAGGTGCTGATTGCCCGTGCTTTGACAGTGCGTGCTTTGGGGGCGGCGGCCTCTGGCTTGGCTTCGGACTGTTCGGCGAATTCCTTGGCGATGGCTTCGGCGATGGCGTCCTGCGCGTTCACCTCTTCCTCTTCGGCCACGGGTTCTTCGGCCTTGGGTTCTTCGGCCACGGTCTCTTCGGCGGTGGCGTCTTCAGCCTCTACTTCGGCGGCGTCGTCTTCGACCTCAGCGGCCTCATCAGCCATCTCGACATCGTCTTCGTCGGCGACATATGCGGGTGCATCAGCAGCAACGTCGTCCTCGGCCTCATCATCGACGATATCCTCGGCGACGGTGTCATCGTCGGACATAATCGCGTCTTCGGCGTCGGGCGACGGAAGGGTGGAGTCCTGGCGCAGTACGATACCGGTGTCGCTTTGACGGGCTTCGACGCGGCGGGCGGCCGACTGGCTGGCCAGACGGGCCAGAAGCTCGGGATCGGGGGTCGGGGGTTCCGCCCCGAAGAACCGGTCATCCGCAGCCAAGTCGCGGAAATACTCTGCAATCGCTTTCATGGTCGTGAAAGCGTCATCGAACCCTTCGAGGGTGCATGAGAACGTGCCATAGGACACGGTAAGAATTTTGTTCGACTCAGCCACTGTACTTCTCGCCTCTTGTCACTTGCCTCAACTGGGTGGGAATGTTCTTTTTCCACCTCTGTCCGGCATAAGATGCGCCCCAACAGGTTCGAATCTAAGGAAGGGGTCGTCTCATTTTGTGACAATTTCATGGAAACTGTCCACTTTGACCCCTAATCAGAGACAATCCAATCCGACGGTAACCGGGTTTATGTCCTGTGAGTGATGAACATATAGTTTGCGCCGACCAATCGGCCATCCTTTTGGGCGGCGTCTATAATGACAGCGCTTTGGCGGATGTGCGGGCCTTGCAGGACATGCCGGAATTGGCGGGCGCGGCGTGGGTCGCGGTGGACGGGGGCGCACGTCTGGCCTTGGCGGCGGGCGTTCGGCCTGACGCGGTGATCGGGGATTTCGACAGCCTGAGGGCCGAGGATCGCGCGCAAATGGATCCACAGACGCTTCACCAGATCGATGAACAGGAAACGACCGATTTCGACAAGGCGCTGCGCAATACCAGCGCGCCGGTCATCCTTGCCGCCGGATTTCACGGCGCGCGGATTGACCACCATTTGGCGACATTGTCGGTTCTGACCCGCCACCCGGACCGTCACTGCATTTTGATCGGACCAGAGGACGTGACCTGCCTGTGCCCGCCGCAGATCGACCTGAGCCTGACGCCCGGCGACTGGTTGTCGCTGTTTCCCATGGCGCCGGTCACGGGGCGGTCGATGGGGGTGCAGTGGCCGATCGACGGTCTGGACTTTGCCCCGGACGGGCGGGTGGGGACGTCAAACCGGGTAACGGACGGTCAAGTCGGCCTGCAGATGGATGCGCCCGCGATGCTGCTTATACTGCCGCGCCGGGCCCTCCGCCCTCTGCTAACGGCTTTGTCGCACTCAGCCGCGCGATGGCCCGCTCTCTCAGGATGACGTAAAGACCAGCGACCATCGTGATGGCAATACCGATGGCGGCCAGCCCGTTGGGCAGGTCCGAAAACACGATCCAGCCGATCAGCGTGGCGAAGGGGATTTCCAGATATTGCATCGGCGCCAGCGTCGTGGATGGCGCGAAGCGCAGCGACCAAGTCATCAGCAAATGGCCGAACGATCCTAGCACGCCGAGCTGCAGGTAAAGCGAATAAGCGTCCGACGGGATGGCCGAGAGGCTTAGTGCGGGCACCGCGCCAGTCAGGCCGACCCCGACGAAGGGGATCAGCAGACCCGTCGCCATCAATCCGCTGACACCCTGCATGGCGATCGGATCGGTCTGTTTCGCGATCTGCCGGGTCACCAGCATGAAAAGCGCAAAGCTGAGCGCGACGCTAAGCGGCAATAGCGCGGGCCAGCCGACCTCGGCAAAGCTGGGCTGGATGACCAGCAGCGTTCCCGCAAAGCCCACGGCGCAGGCGGCCAAGCGTCGCCAGCCGACCTCCTCATCCATGAACCACCAGCCAAGCAACAGCAGGATAAAGGGCATGACGAAGGCGATGGCGACGGTTTCCGCAAGCGGCAGGAACCTGAGCGACAGGAACATCGTCGCGACACCGACGATGTGCAGCACGGTTCTAAGGAAGACGAAAAAGGTGACCCGGCGGCTCATCCGGAAAGGCCGTGCCAACACCAGCGCAAGCGGGATCAGAAAAACGGCCTGCATCGCGAAACGCAAAACCACGACCTGAAACACCGATTGCGCCAGCGCCGCGTCGCCCAAGAGTTTGGCCGTCGCATCGCCTAGCGGCGCGACAAAGCAAAATCCCAGCATCAGGGTGATGCCCATTAGCGGGCGGTCTTGGGTCATAGGGCAGGCCTTCTTCGTCCTGCACATGATCATAGGCGTGGGGGATAGGTCCAGCGACGATCAGCCGGAATGGCTGCAAGACTGCCTGTGCGGCGCAGGTCGATGGCGCGCGGCGACGATACGGGCGTGACGTCGAAGTGACGGTGACGCGCTGCTCAACAGTTCGGCACGTTCACCGCAAGCCCGCCGAGCGACGTCTCTTTATACTTCTCGTGCATATCGCGCCCGGTCTGGCGCATCGTCTCAATCGCCGCGTCCAGCGGGACGAAGTGCTGACCATCGCCACGCAGCGCCAGGGACGCCGCGCTGACGGCTTTGATCGCGCCAAGGGAATTGCGTTCGATGCACGGCACCTGCACCAGACCCGCGACCGGATCGCAGGTCATGCCCAGATGATGCTCCAACGCGATTTCGGCGGCGTTCTCGATCTGCTCGGGCGTGCCGCCCTGCACGGCGCAGAACCCGGCGGCGGCCATAGCGGCGGCAGATCCGACCTCGGCCTGGCAGCCCGCTTCGGCACCGCTGATGCTGGCGTTGAATTTGACCAGACCGGCTATGGCCGCAGCGGTTAGCAAGAATTCCGGCACGCGCGTTTCTGACGCGCCGGGAACATGATCCAGATAATAGCGGATCACGGCTGGCATGACGCCAGCCGCCCCGTTCGTCGGGGCCGTCACAACCTGACCTCCGGCGGCGTTTTCTTCGTTCACGGCCATGGCGTAGGTGCCGATCCAATCGTTCACCACATGCGGCGCGGTCAGGTTCTGCCCGCGCTCTTCCATCAGCTTGGCATAGATCCCCGGCGCACGGCGGCGCACGTTCAGCCCGCCCGGCAGTACGCCTTCGCTGGCCAGCCCGCGGTCCATGCAATCCTTCATCACCTGCCAGATGCGGTAAGTGCCCTGCCGCAATGGTCCGGTTTTCCGGGCGGCTTCGTTCTTTTCCTTCATCTGCGCGATGGTCAGGCCGGAGGTCTTGGCCATCTCAAGCATCTCGGCGGCGGACTTGAACGGAAACGGCACCTCTGGCCCTTCGTCCTGCGCCTTGCCCGCGCTCAGTTCATCGGCGGTCAGAACAAAACCGCCACCGATGGAATAGTATGTTTCAGACAGGATGACGTCGCCTTGCACGTCCAGCGCGTCGATGACCATGCCGTTCGCGTGGCCGGGCAGGGCGGTGTCATAATCGAACCGCAGATCCTTCTGCGGATCGAACGTCAGTTGGGGCAGCGCGGGCGGAGAGATCTTTTTTGACCCGGCGATCGACAGCAGGGTCGCCTCGGCCGCATCCGCATCGAAAGTATCGGGCAGGAAACCCGCCAGCCCAAGGATCACCGCACGATCGGTTGCATGGCCTTTGCCGGTGAAGGCCAGCGATCCATGCAGTGTCGCGCGCACCCCACTGGCCGTGAACGGTGCCGCGCGCAGGCGATCAAGGAACCGGCCAGCCGCCACCATCGGCCCCATGGTGTGGGACGATGACGGGCCAACGCCGATCTTGAAGACATCGAAAACTGATAGAAACATTGGGGAAGTCCTGCGCCTGAGGTTATACCGATCCTGACGGATTCTAAAGCGATCACGCGGCTCAAAGCGACAGAACGGCGCTGATTTCCGCCGCGCGCCGTTCACATCCTTGGAATATCGGCGAAAATCCGGGCGCAATGGCGGGGCGCGGGCGCTGTGATCAATTCTGCCTCGCCCTATTCGACGGGTCCGCGTATAAGCGACGCAAAGTTTTCAGGGGATTTGGGATGAGTGGAGAGCTGTCACCCATCGACAAGGCGAAATTCGTCGCGGCCAAACGGTCGGTTGATTATGTCGAAGACGGGATGCGCGTTGGGTTGGGGACGGGATCGACCGCCGCCTGGATGGTCCGCTGTCTGGGAGAGCTGGTCCGCGAAGACGGGCTGAAGATCAAGGGCGTCCCGACCTCGACCCGCACGGCGCAACTGGCGCGCGAGGTGGGCATCGACGTGATTTCGCTGGACGAGGCGAAGTGGCTGGACCTGACCATCGACGGCGCGGATGAATTTGACGGCGGCCTGAACCTGATCAAGGGCGGCGGCGGTGCGCTGTTGCAGGAAAAGATCGTGGCGACGGCCAGTGACCAGATGATCGTGATCGCGGATATTGGCAAACAGGTCGATACGCTTGGCGCCTTCCCCCTGCCGATCGAGGTGATCCCCTTTGGCTGGCAGACGACGCAGGCGCTGGTCGAAGAAACGCTGATCTCGATGGACGTGCTGGGGCGCAATTCGACCCTGCGCATGAACGGCTCTACCCCGTTTGTGACGGATGAAGGCAACTACATCCTTGATCTGCACCTGAACCGTATCGGTGAATCCCGGCAACTGGCCATGGTGTTGAACCAGATGCCGGGCGTTGTGGAAAATGGCCTGTTCATCGACATCTGCGACAGCGTGATCGTAGGCTATGGCGATGGCCGGGTTGAGGTTCGCGACATCAATGCGGGCACGGTCGAAGAAAGCCGTCTGGATTTCCTGGAAGACGACAACCTGTTTTCCGACCTCAGCGACTAAGCCTTAGTCGCAGGCCTGAAACCCGATGTAGCCCGTCTGTGGCCCGTCCTGCATCTGAAACGTCAGGGCGGTTTCGCCGCGCCAGTCAGGGCCGGTGCTGTCCATCAACGCCATGCTGATCCCGTCACCGCTGTCAAAGCTCTGTCCATTGCCGGACACCGGCACCAGCACGTTGTTCAGCTTGATCACACCTGCACCGGTATCTGTCCAATAAAGGATCGGATCGGCCTCTTTCGTCCGAGAGAAGGTGCAGAACGATCCGTCCCCCAGCACCAGTCTTGCATCATCGGTACTGACGGGGGCAGGGTCCAACGCGGCCTTGGCGACACTGGCCAGAACCGCGTCCAGTCCACCCACCTCTGCCTGCGGGTCTTCATAGACGGACTGCACGGTATCGCCGGCCGCGACCTCTTGGATCAGCCAGCGCATCTCGGCGATTTCCTTCTGCTGCGCGCCGATGATTTCATCCGCCAGCTTTCGGACGCGGGCGTCTTGGATATTCGCCCGACCCGAGGTCATCACGGCAATCGAATGGTGCGGGATCATCGCCCGCATGTAGCTGGCCCCCGACACGGTGACCTGAGAGCGGACGAAATATAGGCAAAGCGCGAAGACAACCAAGGCGCCGCCCATGATGGCGAAATTCACCGACCGCTTGGGATACATGCCGAACATCAGCCCCATCATGACAAAGGCCATCGCCGCCCCCATCACGCCCGCCATCCAGGCCCGGGTTTCGCTGTAGAACACGTGTTCAAACGCGTAGGTGTTCAGATACATCAACCCGTACATGACAAGGGTCGACACGGCGATCATCAGGGCAAAGCGGGGATAGGTCATGGCTGTCCTTCGGATAAGTTTCTGCACACTCAACGAATTTGATGTGCTGTCTGGTTCCCCAAGGCGCTATACCTTCGGGTTGCGCTGGCCATCACGCGCCCCATGTGGGATAGGGAACACAGAACCGACGGAGACCCTGAGATGAGCGATTTTGACTATGATCTGTTTGTGATCGGGGGCGGGTCCGGTGGGGTCCGCGCGGCACGCGTCGCCGCCGGAGAAGCCGACGCCAAAGTCGCGCTTGCCGAAGAAAGCCGATATGGCGGCACCTGTGTGATCCGCGGCTGTGTGCCGAAAAAGCTGATGGTCTTTGCAAGCCTCTATGGCGAAATGGTCGACGACGCCCGCGCCTATGGCTGGGATCACGCCGACGCGTCGTTCAACTGGAAAACGTTCCAGACCAAACTGCAGGCAGAGTTGGAGCGTCTGGAAGGCGTCTATCAAAAGCTGCTGGATAATTCGGGCGTCGACCGGTTCGACCAACGGGCGACCATTGCCGATGCGCATACGGTCGAACTGGCCGATGGGACGCGCAAGACGGCCAAGCACATTCTGGTCGCCACTGGTGGCTGGCCCGTGCGCCCCGATCTAGAGAACGCCGATCTGGGTATCGTCAGCAACGATATCTTTGATCTGCCGGAACTGCCCAAGAACATCCTGATCATCGGGGGCGGTTACATCGCCTGTGAATTCGCCGGGGTTCTGAACGGCATGGGTGTCGAGGTGACACAATACTATCGCGGCGCGCAGATCCTGCGTGGCTTCGATGACGAGGCGCGTGGCCTAATCGCAGAAGAGATGAAGAACCGCGGGGTCGATCTGCATTGCGGCACCGATATTCTTGAACTGTCCAAGGATGGCGACGGCATCAAGATCAAGGCGACCAACGGCACCGAAAAGGTGTTCGATCAGGTGCTTTTTGCCACGGGTCGGTCCCCGAACACCGACGGCATGGGGCTGGAAGAGGTCGGCGTCGAACTGGGCCGTAAGGGAGAGATCGTCGTCGATGAATATTCCCAGACCGCAGTGCCTTCGATCTACGCTATCGGAGATGTGACCGACCGTGTGAACCTGACCCCCGTCGCCATTCGCGAAGGTATGGCCTTTGTCGAAACGGTGTTCAAAGGCAACCCGACCAAGCCTGATCACGATCTGATCCCAACTGCGATTTTCACCCAGCCGGAAATGGGCACCATCGGCATGACCGAAGAAGAAGCCCGCGATCAGGAACCGGTGCACGTCTACGTTTCGTCGTTCAAACCAATGCAGCAGAACTTTGCAGGCCGCAGTGACCGGGTGCTGATGAAGCTGATCGTCAGCCAAGAAACCGACCGCATTCTGGGCTGTCACATTGTCGCGCCGCAGGCGGGTGAAATGATCCAGATGGCGGGCATCGCAGTAAAGATGGGTGCGACGAAGAAGGATTTTGACAATACGGTTGCGGTTCACCCGACCATGTCGGAAGAGATTGTGACAATGCGGGAACCAACCCGTTCGACTTGAAATCCGCCTGCAAATGCACAGTTTGAAGCGGAACAACAATACGTAGGTAAGTGAGAAGGAAAGCTATGGCTGGTAATTCGGGCGGCCCTTGGGGCGGCGGCGGAAATTCCGGCGGCGGGGGGCAGCAGCCTCCGTCCGGCGGTAACAACGGTGGCGGTCGACGCCCCGAGG
Source organism: Pseudooceanicola aestuariicola (assembly GCF_045763785.1). Taxonomy (NCBI): domain Bacteria; kingdom Pseudomonadati; phylum Pseudomonadota; class Alphaproteobacteria; order Rhodobacterales; family Paracoccaceae; genus Pseudooceanicola; species Pseudooceanicola aestuariicola. The sequence continues at coordinate 576,033 of NZ_JBJGSF010000001.1, forward strand.
GGGACGGACCGCAGATCCCGGATATCGATGATCTGATGCGCAAAGGTCAGGACCAGTTGCGCGTGTTGATGGGCGGTCGCGGAAACGGCGGCGGCTCCAATGGCACGGGCGGCGGGTCTGGTGGACCCAAGCTGACGCGCGGATCGGTTATCATCGGCCTTGGTATTGCTGTGGCCCTGTGGCTGACGGCCAGTTTCTACACCGTCCGCCCGGAAGAACAGTCGGTTGAACTGTTCTTTGGTGACTATTCGTCGACCGGGACGCCCGGTCTGAACTTTGCCCCGTGGCCCTTCGTGACCTACGAAGTCATCCCGGTAACCCGCGAACAGACCGAAGATATCGGTGTGGGCGGCGGTCGTTCCGGCGATGCTGGTCTGATGCTGACGGGCGACGAAAACATCGTCGACATCGATTTCCAGGTGGTTTGGAACATCAACGACCCGGCGAAATTCCTGTTCAACCTGCGCGACCCGCGCATGACGATCCGTGCAGTATCGGAATCGGCCATGCGTGAAATTATCGCCCAGTCTGAACTGGCACCCATCCTTAACCGTGACCGTGGCGCGATTGCCGGCCGTCTACAGGACCTGATCCAGTCGACGCTCGACAGCTACGACTCGGGGATGAACGTGGTGCGTGTGAACTTTGACAAGGCCGACCCGCCGTCTCAGGTGATCGACGCCTTCCGCGAAGTGCAGGCCGCCGAACAGGAACGCGAACGTCTGACCAACCAGGCCGATGCCTATGCCAACCGCGTCCTTGCTGGCGCACGAGGTGAGGCCGCGCAGGTTCTGGAAGAATCCGAAGGCTACCGCGCCCGCGTGGTGAACGAAGCCGAAGGTGAAGCCAGCCGTTTCAGCGCCGTTCTTGAGGAATATCTCAAGGCACCCGAAGTGACCCGTAAGCGTCTTTATCTGGAAACGATGGAAGAAGTGCTGGGCCGCGTCGACAAGATCATTCTGGACGAGCAATCCGGTCAGGGCGTCGTGCCCTACCTCCCGCTGAACGAATTGCAGCGGAACCGTCAGTCCGGCCAGCAGGGAGGCAACTGAGATGAATAAGACAGGTTTCTCTCTGATCGCCCTCGCGATCGTCGTGATGATCGCCCTCAGCTCGATCTTTATCGTGGATGAACGGGAAAAGGCGCTGGTGCTGCAGTTTGGCCGTGTGGTCGATGTGAAGGAAGACCCCGGTCTGGCCTTTAAACTGCCGCTGATCCAAGAAGTGGTCCGCTACGACGACCGTATCCTTAGCCGCGACACGGAACCGTTGGAGGTCACGCCTCTGGATGATCGTCGTCTGGTCGTGGACGCCTTCGCGCGCTACCGCATCTTCGACGTGAACCAGTTCCGTCAGGCTGTTGGTGTCGGCGGTATCTCGGCTGCGGAAAGCCGGTTGGATTCGATCCTTCGTTCGCAAATCCGTGAAATCCTCGGGTCTGTGTCGTCGAACGATATTCTGTCGACCGACCGGGCTGCACTGATGCAGTTGATCCGGAACGGGGCGCGCGGCGAAGCGGCGAATCTCGGGATCGAAATCATCGACGTTCGCCTGAAGCGTACCGACCTGCCGCGCGAAAACCTTGACGCGACCTTTGCCCGGATGCGGGCAGAACGTGAACGGGAAGCGGCAGACGAAGTCGCCCGTGGTAACGAAGCCGCACAGCGCATCCGGGCGCAAGCCGACCGGACGCAGGTTGAGATCGTATCGGACGCCACGCGTCAGGCCGATATCATTCGTGGTCAGGCCGATGCCCGCCGGAACGCCATCTTTGCCGAAGCTTTCGGTGCGGACCCGGAGTTCTTTGACTTCTACCGGTCGCTGACCGCGTACCAGCGCGCGCTTCAGGACGGCAATTCGACCATGGTGATCAACCCGGATAGCGAGTTCTTCACCTACCTGAAGTCCACCGGTCAGGGTTCGGTTGCGAACGTCGCCCCGACAGCGACACCCGCAGCGGCAGAGCCCGCGTCGGAAGCTCCGGCCCAAGATGCCCCGGCACAGGACGCGCCCGCCGCGTCCGATGCGGACGCCGCAGCAGGGTCGGAAACGGCCCCGGCGACCGAATGATCGAAACGGCATTTCTGGCCCTTGGGCTGGTGCTAATAGTTGAGGGGCTGGCCTATGCGCTGGCCCCTTCGCTTTTGGAACGCATGTTAGAGGCGCTACGATCCCTGACCGAAGATCAGCGCCGCGTTATGGGGCTGGGGGCTATCGCCTTGGGATTGCTGCTGGTCTGGACCGCCAAGGGTTTGGGCGCATGAGACAGTCACAGCCAGTTCACGTCCGTTTGTGCATACGCGATTGGCTTTGAGTTGCGGACATGCGACCCTACATAGCAAATACAGCCATCAGGTGCGCGGATCGCCGCGCCGCAACAAGAACCCAATAAAGGAGATACGGGAGTGACGTTTCAGGTAACATCCCGCGCCCCGCAGGCCCAAGCGCTTCGTCGCCCGGCCCCGGGCAGAGATTTCAAAGCAAAGGCTCTGGTGACCTTGGTGCTGGCTTCGCTGCTGGTGCTGGCCCAGGCCATTCAGGCGATGGCCCGCCCCGAAAGTTTCGCGGACCTCGCTGACAAGTTCAGCCCCGCGGTGGTGAACATCACCACCTCGACCATGGTCGCAGGCCGCGAACAGGGCTCGCCCATCGTACCCGAAGGTTCGCCCTTCGAAGATTTCTTCCGCGAATTCCAAGATCGGAACCGCGGTGAAGGCACCCCGCGCCGGTCGTCGGCTCTGGGCTCTGGCTTCGTGATTTCCGAAGACGGTTTCATCGTCACCAACAACCACGTCATTCAGGGCGCGGATGAGGTTACGATCGAATTCTTCAACGGAGACGAACTGGAAGCAGAAGTCGTCGGCACCGACGAAAAGACCGACATTGCACTGCTGAAAGTCACCACGGACGAGGCGCTGCCCTACGTCAGCTTTGGTGACAGCGATCTGGCCCGCGTCGGTGACTGGGTCATCGCAATGGGCAACCCGCTGGGTCAGGGCTTTTCGGTTTCGGCCGGGATCGTGTCCGCCCGCAACCGTGCCCTGTCCGGCACCTACGACGACTATATCCAGACCGACGCCGCCATTAACCGCGGCAACTCTGGTGGTCCGCTGTTCAACCTTGATGGCGAAGTCATCGGCGTGAACACCGCGATCCTGTCGCCCAACGGTGGCTCGATCGGCATCGGCTTCTCCATGGCGTCCAACGTCGTTACCGGTGTGGTGGATCAGCTGAAGGAATTCGGCGAAACCCGTCGTGGTTGGCTAGGTGTGCGCATTCAGGACGTGACCGAAGACATGGCGGATGCAATGGGTCTGGAAACCGCCGCTGGTGCGCTGGTGTCTGACGTGCCCGAAGGCCCGGCTATGGACGCTGGCATGCAGGCTGGTGACGTCATCATGTCCTTCGACGGCGTCGAAGTCGAAGATACCCGTGCGCTGGTTCGTCAGGTTGGCGCCACGCAGGTTGGCAAAACCGTTCGTGTCACCGTGTGGCGTGACGGTGCCGAGGAAACGCTGCGCGTTACTCTTGGTCGCCGCGAAGAAGCCGAAGCACAGGCGGTTCCTGCCGCCCAGCCCGGCGCGGATGAACCCGTCGAAAAAGAGCTGATGGGCATGACCCTGTCGTCGATGACGCCGGAACTGGCCGAACAGCTGGGTCTGGACGCGGACACCGAAGGTCTGGTTGTCCGTGACGTGGATCAGGCGTCTGAGGCCTATGAGAAAGGTCTGCGCGCCGGTGATCTGATCACCGAAGCCGGTCAGCAAGCGGTCGAAGCGGTCTCGGACCTCGAAGAGCGTGTGGCCGAGGCGAAGGACGCAGGGCGCAAGTCGATCCTGCTGCTGATCCGCCGCGAAGGCGAGCCGCGCTTTGTCGCGCTGCCCATCGCGGACGAGTAATCCTCAGCCTCATAAAATGCGAAAAGGCCGTCCTTCGGGGCGGCCTTTTTCATGTCCGACACCCCGAGAATCGGGTCGGCCCAAGCGTTTCCAGTTCTGCAACGAAACTGGGATTTCCAGAGGAAAACTCAGGATAAGCGAAACTTTGCCACAGTTTTGTCCCATTTTGTTAATAATTGAATACCGGGCAGAAGTGTAAAGCAGGCAGAAAAAATGCTTACAGATTCAACGGGTAGCAATACAGGCGTCTGGGGCGGTCTCAGCGCATCAGTGAAAACCATGGCGATGGGCACAGCAGGTGTCGCACTATGGGGATCGCTGGCATTTTATTTCGTTTCCGGACCGGGTGACACCACCGACATCGACACCGTGCAGGCGTCTGAGCGGTTGTTCCTGCGGATGGAACTTCCGGAAACCGCCTTGCTGGACGGGTGTGCCGAAAACTCGGGCGCGACCTGTGGCGACAAGGCGTGGGTGATTATCTCGGAAAACCGCGAACGGGCGCGTCAAACCGTTCTTCCGGTGGCCTTGGTGGGCAAGGTGCCCCCGCCGCTGTGGACCGAAGTCGTGGCACGTCATTCCATGAACGAACCCAAGTGCCGGGACCTGCTGGAAGAGGAATTGCCGAAATGGCTGTCCTCCGGATCGCGCGCCAAGGATGGCCTTCACGCGACGCTGGTCCCGGATCGTTTCACCACCTGCAAAGGGCAGGCGGCGGACATCGACCCCAATCTGGCGGTTCAGGCCTACTGGATCATGGATGGCCCGCAGGTCGTGGCGGAAATGCGCTGCACCATGCCGGGTGGCAGCCGGGCGTCCGAATGTCAGCTGACGGCCTATCCTGAACATGGCGATTTCGTCGTGTCCTATTCCCGACTGCCCGCAAAGAACGCGGGACAGATCGTCGATCAATCCGCGCGGATGCTGGGTGTGTTGGAAGCCAACCTGCCGGAAAGCGCGCAGGGCAGCGTTGATCTGGCGTTCCTTGACGGTCAGATCGCGTTTGACGACGCATCGGCCCATGCGGTGGCATCGCTGCAGAATATGGCTCGCTAATATTAGGTGGGGCAGGGTGACCTGCCCCTATTTCGTCCCAAGCGTTTAGTTTTGGGCGACCGCTGCGACCTCTTCGGGGACGTCGCGCATATTCACCACCGATAGTCCCAGTTTGCGGGCCCCGGCCAACGACAGGATCCCGCTGTCCAGTCCCAGTGGCGCCTGATACCTGCGCACGGCCTGCCGTGTCGCGCGATCCATGAACCCGCTTTCCTGCCCGCGATACAGCCCGCGCGCTTTCAACGCCCGCTGCAACGAACTGACAAATTCGAACGTCAGTTGGTCAGGGCAGGGGGTGCGGAACCACAGTTCTTGCCGCTCCTTGACGATGCGCTGCTGCGTTTCCGTCTTGTAGACCGCAGGCACTTCGACTGTCCCGTCGGATCGCACCTGCGCCGGTTGGAGCAGGATCTGATCGGTGACCGTTTCGATCACGGCGGGGCTGGCCTCTTGCCCCCAGCAGGCGTCGGCGGGCGATCCCGGCGGCGGGTTCGAATGGATTTGGATGACGTCAGGTTCGCCGATCCCGGGAACAGGCAGCGGCATCGCGCAGGCCGACAGCAGGGCAATCAATGCCACGGCCCCAACCGGGGCGGACCATCTGCTTGCGATCATGGGATGACCTTTGCTGCTCGGGAGGGTCTTTGCCCTTTCGCGCTAGTCTACCCTGTTTTAGCCCCTCAAGGAAGAGCCGCAGGTCCGCTGCGCGGCATCCGGTCGCCCGGCCCGCCGGGGCGCAGCAATTCGTCCAGCATGTGAGAGATATCTTCAATCTGCTCGGCAATGATATGCGTCACTTCGTTTTCGCGCTGCAGCCGCCCGGTGACCCGCAACATTCGGCCCGAGATGACGGCCCGGCGAAACGCCTCGTATAGCTTGCGCCAGACGATGACGTTGACCACGCCTGTCTCATCCTCGAGCGTCAGAAAGATCACGCCCTTGGCTGTGCCGGGGCGCTGCCGCAGGATCACCAGCCCCGCCACGGCCACCCGCGCGCCCTGCGGTGGCACATCCAGCATGGAGGCGGGCAGGCAGGATGGCGGCCGCGGCCAGGGATAGGGGTCGGGCTGGCGCGGGTCCGGAAAGGCTGGGGGACGTGGGGCAGAGGCAGGGTGAGGCATGCGGAACAAATAAAGAACATTTGGGTTTTCCGCAAGGTCGCAGTGAAACTTGATCAACATGGGGCTGGAACGCAGCCTGACGCGCGGTTAGATACGACGGAACTTGCAAGATCGAGGACAGCGCAAATGGCGAAAATCACCTATATCGAGCACAACGGAACCGAACATGTCGTGGACGTGTCCAACGGCATGACCGTGATGGAAGGGGCCCGTGACAACGGCATTCCGGGCATCGAAGCCGATTGCGGCGGCGCCTGTGCCTGCTCTACCTGCCATGTCTATGTCGCGCCTGAATGGGTCGACAAACTGCCCGGCCGGGAAGACATGGAAGAGGACATGCTGGACTTTGCCTATGAACCCGATCTCACCCGGTCGCGCCTGACCTGCCAGATCAAGGTCACCGATGAACTGGACGGTCTGGTCGTCCAGATGCCCGAAAAGCAAATCTGATCCCGATGCCGCGCAGCCGACAGCCGGAGGCGCGGCGCAATCTGCGTCGCATGTGGCAAAGGCTCGCCCGCCGCGCGGGCCTGACGCTGTGCCTGTGGTTTGGCGCTCTGGCAGGGGCTGCCAACGCACAGGACGACACGCCCCTGATCACCGGGGCCAGCTATGACGGCCCGACAGATCGTTATGCCCACGGTGTGCTGGGCGATGCGATCGAACACACCACCCTAGTGCTAAGCCTTGATGGCGGGATCGAACGTCGGTTCACCCTGCCCGAAGACATGGTGTTTGAGGACACCGCCCCGCGTCTGGCCGATGTGACCGGCGATGGCCGCGCTGAAGTGATCGTTGTGGAAACCAGCCTGACCCAAGGCGCGCGGCTGACCGTCTACACCGCGGAGGGTCGGCTTGCCTCTACCCCCTATATCGGACAGCCCAACCGCTGGCTGGCCCCCTTGGGGGCTGCGGATATCGACGGCGACGGCGCGGTCGAAATTGCCTATGTCGACCGCCCCCATCTGATTAAAACCCTTCGTCTGGTGCGGCTGGACGGGCGGGACCTGATCGAAACGGCCTCGTTGAAGGGCGTCACGAACCACCGCATCGGCTGGGATTACATCGTCGGTGGTATCCGCACCTGCACGGGCCGGCCCGAGATCATCCTCTCTACTGGGGATTTCCTTGTGAACCTGTCGGTCTTTTGGGCCGCCGACGACCGTTTGGACACCCGCGCCGAAGGTCGTTTCACCGGGCGCGAAAGTGTTGAGCGTCTGCTGGCCTGCGAATGATCCAATAAGGGCCAGCGGTTCGACCGCAAGTCCTTAGCCCAGCACCCGCCAGCCGATATCCTTGCGGTAGAACCCTTCAGGCCAGTCGATCGCATCAGCCATCGCGTAGGCCCGATCCCGCGCCTCTGCCACCGTTTTGCCGCGTGCAGTCGCGTTCAGGACACGCCCGCCTGTCGCCACGACCTGACCGTCCTTGGTCGTTGTGCCTGCGTGGAAACACACTTCCCACGAATTTTCGGGCAGATCATTCAACCTACCGATCACAGTGCCCTTGTCGTAGCTGCCGGGATAACCCTTGGCAGCCAGAACGACCGTCATCGCGTGATCGTCGGCCCATGTCACCTTGGCACGGTCCAGCGTGCCTTCAGCCGCGGCGATCATCAGGTCCAGCGCCTGCGCGCCCAGACGCAGCATCAGCACCTGACATTCCGGATCGCCAAAGCGGCAATTGTATTCCACCAGACGCGCCTGACCGTCCTTGATCATCAGCCCGACATACAGAACCCCGGCATAAGGCGTGCCGCGCGCGGCCATTTCGCGCAAGGTAGGATAGACGATCTGATCCATCACTTGGGTTTGCATCGCTTCGTCTAGGATCGGCGCGGGAGAGTAGGCCCCCATCCCGCCGGTGTTGGGGCCTTCGTCGCCGTCATAGGCGCGCTTGTGGTCCTGTGCGGTGCCAACGGGCAGGGCGTTCTTTCCGTCGCACAGCACGAAGAACGACGCCTCTTCGCCTTCCATAAACTCTTCGATCACCACTTCGGCCCCAGCGGACCCGAATTCGCCGCCGAACATGTCGTCGATCGCGTCCAGCGCGGTCGCCTCGTCCATTGCGACGATCACACCCTTGCCCGCGGCCAGACCGTCGGCTTTGACGACAATCGGCGCACCTTCGGCGCGGATGTAATCCTTCGCGGCATCGGCCTGATCGAACCGGGCGTAGCCAGCGGTGGGGGCACCGGCAGCATCGCAAATCTCTTTGGTAAAGCCTTTTGAGGCCTCAAGCCTGGCCGCTTCTTTCGAGGGGCCAAATACCAGAAATCCAGCATTTCGCAGGTCATCCGCCACGCCCGCCGCCAGAGGAGCTTCGGGTCCGACGATAATGAAGTCGATGGAATTTTCTTCGCAGAACTGGGCCACGGCCCCACCGTTGAGGATATCCAAATCCGCACATTCGGCGATCTGCGCGATCCCGGCGTTTCCGGGGGCGACGATCAGCTTGTCGCACTTGGGATTTTGCAGAACGGCCCAGGCAAGGCTGTGTTCGCGACCGCCGCCGCCAAGGATCAGGATGTTCATCAAAGCCCCCAGTATGACCGTGTTTCCGCGGTTCTAGGCAGGGTCGGCCCCGATGGCAACGCGGTAAATCAGTGCAGTCGCTTGCGCACGGCCCGAAGCGCGGCCCATGTGCCCAACACGACCAGCGGTGTGATGCCCGCGGCCATCCATGCCTTGGTGATCCCCAGTTCCTTGCCGAAGGGTTCCGCCACATAAAGCGCCAGCGATGTGGCGTAGTAGGATATCGCCACGACCGACAGGCCTTCGACGGTGTGCTGTAGCCTGAGTGCCTCGTCCGACCGTTTGTCCATGCTGATCAGCAATTCGCGGTTCTGGCGGGACAATTCGACCTCGACCCGCGTGCGCAGCAACTCTGCCGCGCGGCGGGCGCGTTCGGTTAGGCGGTTCAGGCGATGTTCCGTCGCCTCGACCGTGCGCATGGCCGGATCGAAGCGACGCAGCATGAATTCGCCAAAGGTCTGACGGCCTTCGAACCGGGCTTCCTTCATCACATCGATGCGGCTAGTAACGATGCGTTCATAGGCGGCTGTGGCAGACATGCGGAAATTGGCCCGGGCATAAAGCCGTTCCAGCCGCGCGGACAGGTCCAGCAGTTCATGCAGGGCTGTGTCCGAGTCGCCCTTGGTTTCACCCAGTTTGGCGACCTCGTTCGACAGGCGCGTGGCCAGATCGGCCATCTCTGGCCCCATCTCGCGGGCGCGTGTCAGGCCCAGCATGGCCATGGCGCGATAGGTCTCCATCTCCAGCAGGCGCTGGATGATCCGACCCACGCGACCGGGGCCGACACCTTCGCGCACCAGAACAGAAAACCGCATGTCGCCGGACGGGTCGGGGCGAAAATCGCCTGCCACGACGACCTGATCTTCCATCACCCGCGACGCGGCAAGGCTGTCCGTCGCGTGATCGGCATCGATGATCCGAACCGCTTCGTCATCACTGGCAATGCGCTGAATGCGGAACCGGGCCGAGGCCATGCGCATCCCCGCCGCGCCTTCCAGCACCTTGCGCGACAGGGCGATAACGTCCGATTCCTCGCCGCCCCAGATCAGGAAGGTCACAAACTCCGTATGGCTTTCCCATTTCAGCATCAGGGGGCCAAGACGGCCTGACCAATGCGTTGCCTCTGGCGCGGGCGGCACAAGGCAGGCCCCCGCGATCAGGGCGTCCAATTGCGCCCGTTCCGCAGCGCGATCCCGAGAGGTCCGGTGTTCAGGACGCAACGCCACGAACCACGCGGTCCCCGGCACCTGCACCGACGGAAAGGGGCGGGCGTGCAATTCGTCCACCGTGGCGGCACGGTTGGGATGGTCCACGATTGGTCTGTCTTGGGTCATCTTGGGTCTGATCTGTCGCGCGGTAGCGCCCAGTATAGCCGATCTTTCACCCTGAAAGCCGCCCGAGGTGCCGCAGGGACAGGATGCCGCATCGGGCAAAGGATGGCCCAGTCAAATAAGGGGAAATCTGGTAAGTGCTTAAGATCGTGCACAAAAGTATGCGGTTTGAGGGTGGTCAGACCCCTGTCGGATTGGAAGCGCGGTTACCCTTTTGGCAGGGCAACCTGACAGCTGTCTTGCAGCGGCCAGTCCGCGCGATTGCGCGTCCCGCCTGACCGGCGGATTGCCTGAAGCGCGTCCAGATCCAGATCTCCGATCGTCCAGCCCGGCGCGTCTAGCGTGCCACAGGCCACGATGCCGTCTTGCGGCAGGCCCACATCCGGGGGGCAGAAGATCCCGCCCGCACCATGGCTGACATCGACCGCTTCGATCGGATAGGTGCCGATAATCGACGACATGACAGTATAGCACTGCCCTTCTAGCGCGCGGGCCATTGCCCCAATGCGGACGCGGCTGTAACCGCCGACAGTTTCGGTTGCTGACGGGATCAGGATCACGTCGACCCCTTCCATCACCAGCTGCCGCGCCAAGATCGGGAATTCGCAATCATAACAGATCAGGATGCCCAGACGGCCCAGTTCCGTGTCGAAAACCTGCAAGGGGCCGTGACCTTGGACGCCCCATGGGGACACCTCCCAAGGGGTCATGATCTGTTTGTCCTGATAGCCGATCCGCCCGTCTGGCCAAAGGAAATGGGCGCGGTTGATCAGGGCGTTGTCCACACGAACGGGGCCTGAGGGCGCGACGATGTGGACGCCGTGCGCCTGCGCCAGTTCTGACAGGATGCCGATGGCGCGGTCCATGTGGGACGCGACAGCCTCGGTCGTGGCATTCAGATCGGCGGCATCCACATCTGCCAGCGACGCCAGCTCCATCGCGCCGTATTCGGGAAAGACCAGCACATGCCCGCCCTGATCCGCCGCGTCCGTGACCCATTGCGACAGCTTCTTCTGATAATCATCCCACCCGTTAAACCAATCCAGCGGATAGGCGGCGGCGGCGACGCGCATCATGCGTTGTCGTCCTTGGCATTTTCGTCCTTGGCGTCGTCATCCGGCAGGGCGTGATCGCGGAACAGACGCCCCTGCAGCATGAAGAAAGCGAACAGCGCAATCGTCAGGCCGAAGGTCTTGAAATAGACCCAGGTTTCGGTGGATTGCGTGCGCCAGATCACCTCGTTCGCGATGGCGAGGCCGAAGAAGAACAGGCACAGCCGTCGCGTCAGCTTCATCCAGCCGTCGTGATCCAGCGGCATCAGTTCTTCCATGACCATGCGCAGCCAGCTTTGTCCGCGCAGCAGGCCGATGCCCAGAAGCCCACCAAAGATCAGATAGATCAGCGTCGGCTTCATCTTGAAGAACCGATCATCATTCAGCCAGACCGACAGGCCGCCAAAGACGGTGACCAGAACGGCGGTCATGATCTGCATCTTGGACAGGTGGCCGGTCAGTTTCCACAGGATCGCGGTCGACAGCAGGATCACGGGGATGAAGGCCGCGGTGACAAGGATGAAGCCCTCGTAGTCTGTGCCGCCTATCGTGAAAATCTGATCCTTCAGCCGCAGGTAGGCGATGAAGAACAGGACGATGGGTCCCAGTTCCAGCCCGGTTTTCAAGATCGGATTGATTGTACGTTTCTCGTCCATCTGCGTCCTCTGGGTTTAGCCGCCAAGTTCCACGATCACGGCGCCGACCGCAATAAGCGACATCAGCGCAATCCGTCGCGGCCCGACGGTTTCACGTAGCACAAGCCAGCCGATCAGCGCGGCGAAAACGGTCGAGGTTTCGCGCAGCACCGCGGCCTCGCCGACCTTGTCCAGACGGGTGGCCAGCATGACCGACCCGAAAGACCCGAAGGCGATGATCGCCCCCGTCACGCCCAGCCGGACCAGCCTGGCCAAAGGCGGTCGGTCGGTCATCCGGCGCCAGCGCAGCGCAGCGACAATGGGCATGTCGACCGACGCGACCACGAAGAACCACGCCAGAAAGGTGAAAGGGTTCGGCGTGCCGCGGATCGCAAAGGCGTCGTAGGTTGTGTAGACCGCAACCAGCCCACCCGTGCCCGCCGCCAGCCAAAGCGCAGGCACCAGCGTGTCGCGGTCGACCTTGATCGTTTTCAGGTTATAGACGGCGAGCCCGAAGATGCCGGTCATCAGCGCCAGAACCCCCAGCCATTGGGTCAGCGAAAAGGTCTCTCCGAACACGAGGTAGGCGCCAATGACGGTGAACACCGGCCCCATGCCGCGCACGATGGGATAGACGACCGTGAAGGCCCCGCGGGAATAGGCCAGCGCCATGCCGACTTTGTAGCAAAAGTGGATGGGCAGAGCGCCCAGCACCAACAGCCATTCGTGCCCCTCCGGCCACGGCACCAGAAACAGCGCCAGCGGCAGGGCGAGCAATACCTGAGCACTGTCTATGGCCCCGCGCGACAGCCATGGATCGATCCGACCCTTTTGCAAAGAGCCGAAGATCGCGTGCAATAGCGCCGCGGTAAGGGCAAGGATCATCGCTGCGGTATGACCGGCAGGCGTCCCTTCGATGGAGAGGATCCAGTCGCTCATCTGGCCAGCCTATGAGGCGGTTGGCGGAACAGGTGGGGGCTCTGCCCCCTTGGCCTGCGGCCAATTCCCCCGAGGGTATTTTTCAACCAGAAGAAGGGGACAAAGCGAAGCGGCAGGCCGCGACGACGGACGAAGGTCAGCTGTCTGCTCCGGTCAGGGCACGGGCGAAGTCTTCGGGGTCGAAGGGCGCCAGATCATCGATCTGTTCCCCGACGCCGATGGCATGGATCGGCAGGCCGAATTTATCCGCCAGTGCAACCAGCACGCCGCCTTTGGCCGTGCCATCGAGCTTGGTCATCACCAAGCCTGTAACATCGGCCATTTTGCGGAAGGTTTCCACTTGGCTCAGCGCGTTCTGGCCGGTCGTGGCATCCAGCACCAGCAGGGTGTTATGCGGGGCGGAGGGATCTTTTTTGCGCAGGACGCGGATGATCTTGGCCAGTTCTTCCATCAGGTCGGCGCGGTTTTGCAGCCGCCCTGCGGTGTCGATCATCAACAGATCGGCCTCGTCTGCTTCGGCCTTTTGCAATGCGTCAAACGCCAATGCCGCAGGGTCAGAGCCTTCGGCCGCTTTCAGTACCGGCACGCCAGCGCGCTGTCCCCAGACCTCTAGCTGTTCGACGGCCGCAGCGCGGAAGGTGTCGCCTGCAGCGATCACCACGGATTTGCCGGCCTCTTTGAACTGTGACGCCAGTTTGCCGATGGTGGTTGTCTTGCCAGACCCATTGACGCCGACCACCAGAACGACCTGCGGCTTTTTCGGGAACAGTGGCAGAGGTTTCGCCACCGGCTCCATGATCCGGGTGATTTCTGCCGCCAGCAGCGCCTTGATCTCGGCCGTGGACACGCGACGGCCCATCCGCCCTTCGGCCATGTTCGACGCGACGCGCAGCGCGGTATCGACGCCCATGTCCGAGGCGATCAGCAGCTCTTCCAATTGCTCCAGCATGTCGTCGTCCAGCACACGGCGTACGACGGGGGCAGAACTGCCGCCACGGTTGAACAACCGGCCCAGCAACCCGCTGTCGCGATCCGGTGCGGCCTCACGCGCCGCGGCGGCGATGTCCGGAGAGGCGGCGGGTACGGCTTCGCCCCCCGGAGAGGGCAGGCGGGAGGCGGGCATGTCGCCTTCGGACGCAGGGGCGTGGGATGCGGAGGAATGAGACGCGGGGATTTCGTCAGGCGTGTCGGGGATCGGCGCTTCGTCCGGTGCGGGCGGCGGGGTTTCATCGACGCGTTCGGCGACGCGTTCACTGGGCGGTGCGGGAACCTCTTCGGGGGTGGCGTCCGGGATCGACGCACCCTCATCCGCGGCACCGCCGTCTTCGACAATCGCGTCCAGCCCGTCTTCCAGTTTGGAGGAGGACTTGAACAACCGATCCTTTAGCTTGGTAAAAAACGCCATCCGCGCCCCGTGAACCTGTTTCGCATATCACCTAATGCTTTGGCTGGCCGAGGGAAAGGGGCGGCGGCGCAACGCTGATCTGGCACAAAAACGCATCGCATGATTTTCCGCTATGCGATCAAGGCGCAGATTTGCTAGATAACCGTCAATAAAGCGGTCCTAAGGACCTGGGCATCAAGATGTAGAGGTAGAGCTGACATGTTCGGATTTCTGATCGCCACGCTGGTGCCCATCCCGCTGCTGATCCTTGCCACGGCACAGGGTGGCGCGGTTGCCTGGGGCGTTCTGGCCTATCTGACCATCTTCACGGCCCTTCTGGATCACATCATTCCGCGCAACTGGCGCAACCTTGATGCGGCGCGCGAATTCCGCACCGGGCACGGGTTGTCGATCGCACTGGGCGTGGCGCATCTGTTCCTGCTGGTCATTGCCGTGCGTTACTTGGGTGGTCCCGGCGGGGCCGAAGGCTGGGACGTGCTGCCCGCCATTCTGGCCTTTGGCATCTATTTTGGCCAAGTCAGCCATCCCAACGCGCACGAGCTGATCCACCGGTCTGGCAAAGAGGCGGTGCAATTGGGCAAGATCGTCTACACCTCGATGCTGTTTGGCCATCACGCGTCGTCTCATCCCAAGGTGCACCACGTTTATGTGGCAACGCCTTATGATCCCAATTCGGCGCTGCTGGACGAAAGCTTTTACCGGTTCTTCCTGCGGGCCTGGGTTGGATCGTTCCGCGAAGGGATGCGCATCGAAACCCACGATCTGCGTCGTGCCGGGCGTCCGATCACCAGCCATCCCTACATCACCTATGTCCTTGGTGCGATTGCCTTTCTGCTGCTCGCTTGGCTGCTGGCCGGTCCTGAAGGCGTGGGTGTATTGCTGGCCGTGTCGGGGTTTGCGCAGCTGCAGATCCTTTTGTCCGATTATGTCCAACACTACGGGTTGGAGCGTGGCGAACGCCCTGATGGCAAGCTGGAGCCGGTGCGCGCCGTTCACAGCTGGAACAGCCCGCACAGCGTGACCTCGGCGATGATGCTGAACGCCTCGCGCCATTCCGACCACCATATGCATCCGGGCCGGATTTACCCGGGCCTGCAGATCGATGCGGACACCATGCCGATGCTGCCCCGGTCGCTGCCCGTGATGGCGGTGATCGCGCTGGTGCCGCCGTGGTGGCGCAAGAAGATGAACCCGCGCATCCTGAAATGGCAAAGCCAGCTCTAACGGCGGATTATCCCCCCTCACAAGGTTGTCGGTGGCGCAGGTGTCGCGGCTTTGGCAAGGTGCGCCCATGACACGATTGATCCTGATCCTATTGGCTTTTGCCGTGCCCGCATCGGCCCAGACCCCGATGACAGGGGCAGAGTTTGACGCCTATTCCAAGGGCAAGACTTTCTATTACGGCTCTGCCGGACAGGCCTACGGGGTCGAGCAATATTTCGATGATCGCCGCGTCCGCTGGTCCTTTCTGGATGGCCAGTGCGCGGACGGCTACTGGTACGAACAGAACCAGATGATCTGCTTCGAATACGAAGGCGAATATGACATCGGCCCCCAGTGTTGGACCTTCTTCGACGGGCCCGGCGGGTTGATTGCACAGTTCAACGGTGACCCCGCCCAGACCACGCTGTACCAGGTGCAGGATGCGTCCGAACCGATGGTCTGCCTTGGCCCCGAGGTCGGGGTTTAGAACAGGCTGCCCTGTTCCGGCGGCGGCTTGGCAGATTTCGTTTTGGTGGGTTTGCTGGGTTTGGCGTGTGTCGAAGACGCGGCCCCGCTGCCGACCTCCAAGGTGCCATCAGCGAATTCGATGGCCAGCGCGTCTGATGCCTCGGCCTGCGCCTTGCGTGTCATCACCGCGCCGGTCCCATCGCGCACAACCGCGTAACCGCGCGCCAGCGTTTCGCGATAGCCAAGCGTTTCGCGCAGTCGGTCCAAAGCCTCCAGCCGGTCGCGACGCTGATCGACGCCACGCTGCGCGACTTCGGCGAACCGGGCGCTAAGCTGTTCCAGATCGCGCCGTTTGCGGGCCACATCACGGTGCAGCGTGTCAGGGCGCATACGGGCCGCCCATTGCGCAAGGCTCCGGCGGCGATCCGCGACGCCGCGCGTCAGACCTTTGGGCAATTGCGCGGCACGGTCGTTCAAGCGCGATCGTTCCTGCGCAATCCTTGCCCGCAGCGCGGCTGGGCGCAGCGACCCGCTCGCTTCCGACAGCGCGATGCGCCGCCGCGACACACCATTGCGCAAAGCATTTGGCAGGCGTTCGCCCCAGGTGTCCAACCGTTGACGCGCACTTTCCGTCAGGCGTTCCGGTCGCGGCAGGGCGCGGGCCAGGTCGGCCAGCCGTTGCCGTCGTGACAGAATCGCCTGCCCCTGCGCGCGCACCAGCCGCGCCTGCATATCCGCGCCCCATGCCAGCAATTCCGCGCGGACCGGCACGGCCATCTCTGCCGCCGCCGTCGGTGTAGGTGCCCGCCTGTCCGAGACGAAATCAATCAGCGTCGTATCCGTTTCGTGACCCACGGCCGAGATCAGCGGGATCTCCGACGCTGCCGCGGCCCGCGCCACGACCTCTTCGTTGAACCCCCACAGGTCTTCGATGGACCCGCCCCCGCGCGCGACGATTAAGACGTCGGGGCGCGGCACCGGCCCGCCGGGCGTCAGACGATTGAACCCCGCGATCGCTGCGGCCACCTGTGGCGCACAGGCCTGCCCCTGAACCGCGACCGGCCAGATCAGCACATGTACCGGAAAGCGATCCCGCAATCGGTGCAGGATATCGCGGATCACTGCCCCCGAGGGCGAGGTCACGACCCCGATGACTTTCGGCAGATAGGGCAGGGGGCGCTTGCGCTCGGCTGCGAAAAGCCCCTCGGCCTGCAGCATCGCCTTGCGCTTTTCCAGCAGCGCCATCAACGCGCCGGCCCCGGCGGGTTCGACGTTATCGACGATCAGCTGATATTTGGACTGCCCCGGAAAGGTCGTCATCCGACCCGTCGCAATGACCTCCATCCCTTCTTCGGGCTGAACCTGCATCCGCGCGACCTGACCCTTCCAACTGACCGCTGCCAGAACAGATCGGTCGTCCTTCAGGTCGAAATACATATGTCCCGACCGGGGCCGCGACACGCGCCCCACTTCGGCCCGGACCCTGACATAGCCGAACTCCGACTCGATCGTCTTCTTGACCGCGCCCGACAGCTCACTGACGGTGAATTCATGCGCATTGCCACCGGGGCCGGGGGTATCGTCTTCGAACATATCCATGGCCCATATCTACTGTGACGCCCGATCTGCCTCCACCCCTATCCTTCTTCTGGTTGAAAAATACCCTCGGGGATGAATTGGCCATAGGCCAAGACGGGGCAGCGCCCCTTTCGGCGACACGGGGTCGGTGGCAGGGGTTCGGTGACAGGGGGCCTGACGCATATAGCACTTGATAATTGCCCCGTTTGCCCCCATTTAACGCGCACTCGCGCGAAATTGCGAGAAACGCAGATTAGGAGATTACATGGCCAAGGAAGACATTCTCGAATTCCCCGGCGTCGTGAAGGAACTCCTGCCCAATGCGACTTTCCGTGTCGAACTTGAGAACGGCCATGAAATCATCGCACATACGGCAGGCAAGATGCGCAAAAACCGCATCCGTGTTCTGGCCGGTGACAAGGTGCAGGTCGAAATGACCCCGTACGATCTGACCAAGGGTCGGATCAACTACCGCTTTAAATAATTGCGCCGCCCCGGCGTCAGCCGGGGCCCGCTGACAGGAGGCATGCCGTGAAACTGATCTTGGGATCCGGCTCTCCCCGCCGATCAGAGCTTTTGGCAACGCTCGGCATCACCCCCGACGACATCCGTCCCCCCGACATCGACGAAACGCCAGCCAAAGGCGAACTGCCGCGTCCTTATTGCGCCCGCATGTCGCGGGAAAAGGCGCGGGCCGTTCAGGCCGATACGAGCGATATCGTGCTGTGCGCGGACACGACGGTGGCCCTTGGCCGTCGTATCATGGGCAAACCTCGTGACGCGGGTGAGGCGGCAGAATTCCTGCTGGCCATGTCCGGCCGCCGTCACCGCGTCATCACGGCTGTCGCTGTGCGTGTCGGGGATCGCCTGTGGGAACGTGACGTCGTGACATCCGTCAAGATGAAGCGCCTCAGCGATGATGAACTGAACGCCTACCTCGCCACCAATGATTGGCAGGGCAAAGCGGGCGGATATGGTATCCAAGGCCCCGCTGGTGCCTTTATTCCATGGATTCAAGGTAGCTATTCCGCTGTAATGGGCCTGCCCGTTGCCGAAACCGCCGCGCTGCTGTCCGCCGCCGGCTACCCCGTCTGGAGCACCGCATGAAAGGTCACCTGATCCTTCTCGATCACCTGAATGGCCCCGAGGGCGCGGTCGAGGCCGCAGCGCTGTTGCGCGATGGCAAGCTAGAGGACCTGCAGATCGACAGCACCGCGCCCCGGCCCGGAACGGTCTATCGGGCCAAGGCAGACCGCCCCGTAAAAGGGCAGGGCGGCATGTTCCTGAACACGCCCGACGGCTCGGCTTTTCTGCGTCAGATCAAAGGGCTTGCCCCCGGTGATCCGCTGCTGGTGCAGGTGACCGGCTTTGCCGAACCGGGCAAGGCCATCCCCGTGACGACGCGCCTGCTGTTCAAAAGCCGTTACGCCATTGTCACGCCGGATGCGCCGGGCACGAATATTTCCCGTCAAATCAAGGACGACGACACCCGTGACGACCTTTTGCAAATCGCGCATGACGTCTTTGCAAACCATCCGGTTGCGGAAAAAGGCGCGGGCCTGATCCTGCGGTCGTCATGTGACGGTGCCGACGAAGACGCCATTGCCGAAGACATCGCCGCCATGGCCGATCTGGCCGAGGCCGTTCTGAACGACGCTGTCGGAGAGCCCGAGAAGCTGACCGAAGGCGACGGTCCCCATGCGCTGGCGTGGCGGGATTGGGCGATGGAAGCACAGATCGAAACCGAAGCCGGATCGTTTGAAAACCACGGCGTGCTGGAAAAGATCGAAGCCCTTTTCCGGCCCGAAGTCGCAATCGGCGGTGCCACGATGTTTGTCGAACCCACCCGCGCCTTTACCGCCGTCGATGTGAACACCGGGGCCGACACAAGCCTGTCGGCAGGGCTGAAGGCAAACCTTGCTATGGCCCGCGACCTGCCGCGCCAACTGCGCTTGCGTGGTTTGGGCGGTGTCGTGATCCTTGACGTGGCCCCGATGCCCAAAAAAGACCGCCCCGCCTTCGAGGGCGCGTTGCGCGCCGCATTGCGGACAGACGATACCGATACGGTCATGGCCGGATGGACGCCGCTTGGAAATTACGAGCTTCAGCGCAAGCGCGCCCGTCTGCCCCTGTCGGAACTGGTCACGCCGGAGATGCTGGAATGAGCTGCCCGATCTGCCAAAAACCCGGCGACGAAAAGTACCGCCCCTTTTGTTCGAAACACTGCGCCGACGTTGACCTAGCCCGGTGGTTCAAGGGCGGTTACTCCATCCCCTCGACCGATCCCGAGGATATGGAAAAAGCCATCGACGCGATCGAGCGTGGAGAGACCGGCGGCGAAGATGAGCCGACGCGCCACTAGCGGCTGACTGATCGCCGCCGGGAAGCTTGGTGACCTCCGTCTGATTAAGGAGACATCAGTGCCGACTGACCTGACACAAGCGTAACGTGACAAGGCGTGGAATGCTCTTGTCATGGACCCGGACCCAAAGGCCTATGCGGTCGATGATCTTAAACGCGATGCAGCCATCGCGGCATTGTATCTGGCGCTGGCCAGCAATGGGGCATTTCGCACTATCTTGGCGCGACGCCATATATCGCAGGGCAGGAAACGGTCGCCGCGCTGCAGGCGATCGGGGCAGAGGCTACGGCGGCGCAGGTGTCGGTTGTGCTGGACAGGCTGGGGCAGCCCCTGCCACCCGCGACCGATGAGGCACGGGAAAGTCTTGTCGATACGTTGTGGACCGAGGATATGGACGCCGACGACATGCTGACACAAGCGGCCGAAGATGACCTGATGGCCGCGCTCGGCCGTCATGCAGAGCAATATGCCGACCACTATCTGGCTCAGCCCGACTAGCACCTTCAGGCGCCTGATGGACCCTAGGTTGCAACCTCTGGCTTGTCGCCCCTGCCGCTGCCCGCTAACAAGCGGCCAAGACCGGAGAGTGCCATGCCCCACATCCTGAACATTACCGACGCCGATTTCGACCAGCGCTTTGCCGAGCTGCTGAACATGAAGCGTGAAGATAGCCCCGATGTGGACGACACGGTCGCCCAGATTATCGCCGACGTGCGTGCACGGGGCGATCAAGCGGTTATTGACCTCACCTCGAAATTCGACCGGCTGGACCTGACGCCCGAGACCTTGGCCTTTACGAAGGCAGAGGTCGACCGCGCCTGCGCTCTTGTCTCCGCCGAAGAAAAGACCGCGCTGGAATTGGCCGCTGACCGCATCCGGGCCTATCACGAACGCCAGATGCCTGAAGATGCGGAATGGACAGACGCCGCTGGCGCAACGCTTGGCTGGCGCTGGACGCCGGTGGCGGCTGCGGGCCTATATGTGCCGGGGGGGATCGCGTCCTACCCGTCCTCGGTCCTGATGAACGCGATCCCGGCCAAGGTCGCGGGCGTGCCGCGTCTGGCGATCACCGTGCCGACGCCCGACAATCAGGTCAACCCGCTGGTCCTAATGGCCGCGCGTATCGCCGGGGTCGACGAAATCTATCGCATTGGCGGCGCGCAAGCCGTGGCCGCCTTGGCCTATGGGACCGACACGATCGCCCCGGTCGACAAGATCACAGGCCCCGGCAACGCCTTTGTCGCCGCGGCCAAGCGTCGGGTATTTGGCAAGGTCGGCATCGACATGATCGCGGGCCCGTCCGAAATCCTTGTCATTGCGGATGGTGACAACGACCCCGACTGGATCGCGCTGGACCTGATGAGTCAGGCAGAACACGACGCCAGCGCGCAGTCGATCCTGATCACCACCGATGCCGCCTTTGGCCAAGCGGTCGCGGATGCCGTCGACAAGCGTCTGGAAACCTTGGAACGTCGCGATGTGGCGGGCCAGTCGTGGAAGGATAACGGCGCGATCGTTACCGTCGCCGATCTGGATCAGGCAGCCGAACTGTCGAACCGTATCGCGCCCGAACACCTTGAACTCTGCGTCGCCGATCCCGAAGCGCTGGCCGCCAAATGCATCCATGCGGGTGCCATTTTCCTTGGGCAATATACGCCCGAAGCGATTGGCGATTATGTCGGCGGCCCAAACCACGTTCTGCCCACGGCGCGGTCTGCGCGGTTCTCCTCTGGCCTGTCGGTGCTGGACTTCATGAAGCGCACCACCATGGCCCGCATGACGCCCGAGGCCCTGCGCGCCATCGGTCCGGCGGCGGAAACACTGGCGCAATCTGAAAGCCTAGAGGCGCACGGCCTGTCGGTTGCGGCACGTCGGCAACGGTTGAACGCTGACCGATAGAAACGGGATGACAGCCTGCGACAATTAACACAAACTTCACAAAGAAGTGGAAATTGCTGCAGCGCAGCATAGATTGGACGCTGGGGAGACCCGAATCCAATCAGAGGGAACCGGACCAATGTCCTACATAGCCCATATCGAGTTGGACGACCGCAATCTGCCGCCGCCCACACCGGAAATCGAACAGGAACGTCGCGTGGCGATGTTTGACCTGTTGGAAGAAAACTCTTTCACCCTGCCAAAGCGGGATGATCGCATCGTGCCCGACGGCCCCTACAAGGTAGACCTGTCCATTCAGGACAAGCGTCTGGTCTTTGACGTGAAAACCGAAAACGGCGATCCGGCCGCGCAGTTCATCATGTCGCTTGGGCCGTTCCGTCAGGTGGTTAAAGACTACTTTGCCATCTGCAAAAGCTATTTCGACGCGGTCAAGAACCTGCCGCCCGCCCAGATCGAAACCATCGACATGGCCCGCCGTGGGATCCACGACGAAGGCGCGCGCGTTCTCGTCGAGCGTCTGGAAGGCAAGGCCGAGGTCGACCACGACACCGCCCGCCGCCTGTTCACGCTGATCTGCGTGCTGCATTTCGGGGGCTAAGCGTGGCAGCAGACCTACCACAATCCGTGCTGTTCTGCTGCGACCACAACGCCGTTCGGTCGCCTATGGCCGAAGGCATCATGAAAAAGCTCTACGGCACGGGCACTTATGTCCAGTCCGCAGGTTGCTACAATGATCTTGAAATCGACGGCTTCGCCATCGCCGTCTGCGAAGAGATCGGCGTCGAATTATCGCGCCACCGCTCTCGGTCTTTCGATGAGATGGAGCGGTTTGGCGATGACCTCTCCAGCTTTGATTTGATTGTCGCGCTGTCCTCTGCCAGCCAGAAACGCGCGCTGGACCTGACCAAATTTTACCACCTCTCGGTTGATTTCTGGCCCATCATGGACCCCACGGGGATCGGTGAGACGCGGGAACAGAAACTCAACGCCTACCGCCAGTGCCGCGACCAGATCACCGAAAATCTGGCACAACGCTTTGGCCCGCCGAAAGTACGCCTATGAATATCGTGGAAACCTATTTCGATGCCTTCAACGCGGGCGACACGCAGGCAATGCTGGCCTGTCTGACCGATGACGTGGCCCACCACGTCAACGAAGGACAGGTACGGATTGGCAAAGACCTGTTCGCCGAGTTTTGCGCGCATATGGACCACTGCTATCAGGAAACGCTGACCGAACTGGTGGTTTTCGTGTCCGAGGATGAAACCCGTGCCGCGGCGGAATTCATGGTCAACGGCACTTACCTGAAGACGGATGAAGGCCTGCCAGAAGCATCCGGCCAGACTTATCGCCTGCCAGCCGGGTCCTTCTTCACTCTGCGGGACGGCAAAATCGCGCGGGTGACCACATACTACAACCTCGCCGATTGGATCTCTCAGGTCTCGTGACCCAGCTACGCGTTCTGACCGGCCCCGATTTGGAAGACGCGCTGGACGATCTGGCCCGGCTGCGTATTCGTGTGTTCCGCGACTGGCCGTACCTCTATGACGGCGATCTGGAGTATGAACGGAACTACCTGAAAGACTACCTTCACCCGACCGCCATCGTGGTCGCAGCCTTTGACGGCGCGCAGATCATCGGTGCGGCCACTGGTATGGGGCTGGAATGTCACGCCGACGATTTCGCAGCCCCCTTCGC
Organism: Pseudooceanicola aestuariicola; assembly: GCF_045763785.1. Taxonomy (NCBI): domain Bacteria; kingdom Pseudomonadati; phylum Pseudomonadota; class Alphaproteobacteria; order Rhodobacterales; family Paracoccaceae; genus Pseudooceanicola; species Pseudooceanicola aestuariicola. Next base: position 599,213 of record NZ_JBJGSF010000001.1, read on the forward strand.
CGACCGCCCCGAACCCTTGGATCAGGTTTTCTACTGCGCGGAGTCGGTCCTGTTACCGGACTATCGCGGCCAAGGCCTGGGCCACGCTTTCTTCGACGAACGCGAGGCCCATGCCCGCAAACTGGGCCGCGGCTACAGTGCCTTCTGTTCGGTCCTGCGCCCATCGGACCATCCGCTGCGCCCCGAAAACGCACGCACCCATGACGCCTTCTGGCGCAGCCGGGGCTACGCACCGCTTCCCGGTGTCGTCGCGCATTTCCAATGGCGCGACATCGATCAGCAGGCGGAAACGGATCACCCCCTGCAATTCTGGATGCGCCGTCTCTGATCCTTCATCTTTCCCAAAATACTCCGGGAGGTGCGGAGGGCAGCGCCCTCTGCCGCGTCTCATGGCGCAACCTCAGGCTACCCCGCCAATCCCGCGCGCCATATCGGCCTTCATCTGCTTGGTATACAGCTTGTAATCCACTTCCAGCGTGTAGCGCGGCGCATCCAGATAGGTGCGCTTCTGATAATCGCGGTGCGCCCTGATCTCATCTTCCATCGCGGATTTGTCGGGCAAGCTCATCGCGCCCGAAGCCAGCGCCGCAATCCACTTGCCCTGCGTTTCCACCAGCGGGATCGTGGGGCCTACGGGCTGTACCAGACCCGCGTGGATCAGGCCGGGGTGGGCGGGCACGACCATGCGGCGATAGAGCTCGCCCAGCTGCCTGTCCGGGTCAAAGACGCCAGTGTCCAGAAACGGAAACCGAACGTCGTATCCGGTGGCGTAAATGATCGCGTCATAGGGCGCCTCGGTCCCGTCGACAAAGGCGACACGGTCACCTTTCAACGCGTCCACGTTGGGTTTCACGTCGATATAGCCATGGCCGATGTTGGGCAGCAGGTCCTGACTCAGCGTCGCGTGTTCGCGGTACATCGGATGTTCGGGCCGGGGCAGGCCAAAGCGTCGCTGATCCCCGACGCCCAGTTTGATCAACTGGGCCATGATGCGGCGCACGGCAGGCGTGGGCAGCTTCAGCTTGCGGCCAAGAAAGCCGGACCATTGGTCGATCGGCACGCCCATCAGATATTTGGGCATCACCCACGCGGACCGGCGGGTCGACAAGGTTACATGCTTTGCCCGTCGGCACAGGTCCACGGCGATATCCACGGCGGAATTGCCGATGCCCACCACCAGCACGCGTTTGCCGATGTAGGGATCGGAGGTGCGGTAATGGTGCGAGTGGATGGTTGAGCCGCCAAAATGTCCCTGAAAATTTGGGACCCGCGTGTCGGTCAGATGGCCTGTCGCGATGACGACGTGGTCGTAGGTATGCGACGCCCCGCTATCCAAGGTCACGGCGTAACCGTCGGATTGCGGCACGACCGACTGCACCGAGGTGTTAAACTGGACCCGGTCGGGGATGCCGAAAGCCGTCGCATAAGCCTCCAGATGACCAAGGAATTGCTCGTGGCTCAGGAAATCGGGCAGCTTAGGGTCGATGGGGAAATCGGTATAGCCAAGGTTCGGGCGGCTGGTGTCGATATGCAGCGACGCGTAGCAGGAGGACCGACCGTTGTCGTTTTCGTACCGCCACATCCCCCCGATCTGGCTGCCTTTTTCATAGATGTCAAAATTCTGGCCTGCGTCTTTCAGCGCCTTGGCCACGGTGATGCCCGACGATCCTGCGCCGATGATGCAAGTCTTGCTCATGTCACAGGTCCCTATGGGCTAGGTAATCGGCGATCACAGCGTCGAAGTTGGCGTCGCTGGCGATCCCCAGCCCTGCGGCATAGCGAGAGGTAAAGTGGCTGGGCCACCCATCCACCACCGCCTGCATGTCTGCGTCGGGCTGGATCGTCACACGGCCCGTCGCCCCGGCGCGGGCGGCGGATGACGCCATTTCCGCCACCGTGATTGTCAAAGCGGGCAGGTTCAGTGCGCGTTTCGGCGGCAGGCGGGAAGGGTCTGCATCGTGCAGGGCGATCAACCCTGCCACCACCGACCCGGCTGAGGTTACCGGCACCTCGGTCTGTGCTGACAGCGGCGCGGCGAAATCGCGGCCCTCCAGCGGTTCCCGGGCGATTGCGGCGACCTTGTCCGACACCACGGGCTGCGCGACCCCGGGGCGGATCAGAACGATAGGCAAGCGCAGGCTGCGCCCGTCGATCCGTCCGTGGCGGGACGCGTCCGCCAAAATCAATTCGTTCACCGCCTTATGCGTGCCGTAGGTCGTCATGGGCAGCGGCGCGAGGTCGTCGGCCACTTCGGTCGGCAAGGTCCCCCCAAAGACCGCGATGGAGGAGGCAAAGACGATCCGCGGGCAGCCCTTCGCTGCTGCGATCAAAGCTTGCAATGGGGCGACGTTCACCGCCCAAGCGGCATCGGGGTCAGCCTCTGCGTGGAAGGTGAGTTGGGAGGCGAGGTGGAACACACTGTCGAAGGGATGCTCTGTCACCTTGGCTAGGATCGCTGGGTCGGACAGGTCCCCTTGGATTGCCGACACTGTGCACCCCTCAGGCACCGTAGGCGGCGACACCGGGCCAATGTCTGTCAGGACAAGTTCCGTAATCGGCTCTGCGCGACCTGACGGACCGACGATAGCCCCTTTTTCGACCAGCGCGTGCACCAACCGCCGCCCTAAGAAGCCCGCAGCCCCCGTGATAATAACCCGCATGTTTCCTCCGATCCTGTCGAAAACATACTGATCGGTATGATTTTGACTGTCAATCCGGCGCGGTCAAGCCGTGGATCAGTGGGGCGACCATCTTGTCGGCCAAATCCGCCCGGTCCGCAGCCGTTTCCCGCGGCTTCGGGCGGTACCAGAACAGCGACCACTGCAAACCGCCCAGCAGCACCTTTACCGTGACCGAGGTATCGCAGGGCGCCACCTGACCCGCATCAACGGCCTGTTGCAGCGCGGTTTTGAAAATCGATTCGAAATCGTCCCGGGTCGAGATCAGGTCGCGCATCGTCTGGCGCTGGTCTTCGGTCGTCTGATCGAACCGATGCACCTGGACACCCTGCGCCACGACGGTTTCGAACGTGTGGTGATCCATCATGGCACGGGCATGGGCCTGCAGAAGTCCGATCAACCTGTTGCGGGGGCCAAGAGACGTGTCCTCCAAGACGGGGGCGATGGCCGCGAACAGACGCGCCATGCCTTCGCGGTGCACGTCAAAGAACAGGTCGGTCTTGGTGGCGTAATGGTGATAGATGCGCCCCTTGGTGGCGTTCATCCGATTGGCCACATCGTCGACGCTGGTCGCGTGATAGCCGCGCTCCATGAAACACTGGGCGGCGGCGTCTATGATCTCGGCCTTGCGCCAGCCTTTGGGGCGGGTGCTTTTGGTGGGTTTGGGCATGTCGCCTCCCTTGGTTATCTGGTGATAGATCCCGGACAGAGGCTTGGGAATACCCAGATGCCGATAAGGGCCTGCGACGTTTGGGCTTTGCCCGAACCGATCACGGTCCGCCTCATTTCCGCCTTATTCCTGCCCAATATTGGCCCAGAGCACGTGACACGCGCGACCGGTCACGGATGACGGGCCCCGGCACAGAACCGGGCGCAGGCAGAGGCAGAATGGCTGACGGCAAATACGACGGTACATCCGGCGGCAACACGATCGTTCCCCTATCTGTCGATGCAGATGGGGATCAGGTTGACGGCGGCGACGGCCTGAACGACCTGATCTATGGCTACGGCGGCAATGACACCATTGCGGCGGGTCAGGGCAATGACACGATTTACGGCGGCTCTGGCGCGGACTCTATCGAAGGCCGCAGCGGCGATGACGTGCTTTACGGCGGCACGGGCCAAGACACCCTAGAGGGCGATTTTGGCAACGATACAATCTACATAGGCTCGGGCGACGACGACATCTACGGCGGGCGCGGCAACGACTTGATCTATGTCGTTCAGGGCACCAGCGCCTATGTCGAAGGTCAATCCGGCGACGATACGCTGGATTTCTCGACGCTGACCGGGACGACGATCGTCCAGATCAACCCAAGCGGCGGTTCCGGCAACGGCCAGATCGTTTTCGCCAATGGCGAGGTCATGGAATACCGCGGGATTGAAAACATCGTCGGGACGCAGGACGGAACGGTCGGCGGGAACCCGTGGTCAGACTACATGAGCGATGGTTTCACCGATGGCCAGTGGGACGAGATCGGCAACGGTGACGGCAGTCATAACGATCAGATCATGGCCTATGGCGGCAACGACACCGTTCTGGCCGGTCAGGGCAATGATACGATTTACGGGGGGGCCGGGAACGATAGCCTGAACGGCAACAGCGGCGACGACGCCATTCACGGCGATTCCGGCGATGATGCGCTTTACGGCGGCGACGGATCGGACACGCTGTTTTCCGGTGCGGGGAACGACAGCTACTACGGCGGCACGGGGATCGACTACATCGATTTCAGTGGCGAAAGCGGCGCAATAAGCGTCAATTTCAGCACTGGAAGCATCGGCGGCGCGGCGGCTGGCGACTTTATGGGCTCGGGCATGGACGGGGCCTACGGGACGGCGTTCGATGATACGATTATCGGCTTCGATACATATTCCGCCACGGGTGACGCATACACCAACGTCTTCTTTGGCGGTGCTGGCAACGACTGGATGGATGGCCGTGGGTCGCCCGACTACATGGTCGGCGGATCGGGTGATGACACCTTCAACATGTCGGGCACGCCGGGCAGCGACACCGTTATCGGCGGTGAAGGCGGCTCCGACAACGACCTTCTGGATTTCTCCTCTCTCGCCGGGCCTCTGAACGTCACCTACTCAGGCGCTGAGGCCGGGACGATCGTTCTGGGCGCCGACACCATCACGTTCAGCGAGATTGAGACGATCTATGCCACATCCGGCGCCGACACCGTGACAGGTGGTGCGGGTGGCGACACGATCTACGGTCGGGAAGGCGGCGACCAGATCTCGACCAACGGCGGCGCTGACGAGGTCTTTGGCGGTCAGGGCAGCGACACGATTTACGGCGGGGCGGGAGTGGACACCCTGACCGGCGATACCGGCGATGACTTTCTGTATGGCGGCGCGGGGGGCGACACGCTGTCCGGCGGTCTGGGCAACGACTCGATGTTCGGCGGCTCTGGTGACGATACGATGCTGGGCGGGCAGGGGGCTGACACGCTGAATGGCGATGCAGGCGGGGACTCTCTGCTGGCAGGTTCTGGCGATGACCGGGTCTTTGGCGGCGCTGGCAGCGATACGGTCGCGGCGGGCGCTGGGGCGGATTCGGTCGAAGGCGGGTCTGGCGACGACGTTCTGAACGGCGGCGCAGGAGCCGATACGATCTACGGCGGCCAAGGTAATGACAGCATCACCACGACCAGCGGCGACGACACGATTTATGGCCAGTCGGGCGACGATTTCGTCACGCTGCTGGGGTCCAACAACTATGCCCTTTACGGCGGCGAAGACCCCGGCGACACGGATTGGGATATTCTTGACGTCTCCACGCTGGCGGATGGTGGGCAAATCACGGTCATCAACTATGACCCGGGCACCGATCAAAGCGGCACGATCCATTTCACGAACGGCGACGTGGCGACCTTCAGCGGCTTTGAACGGGTCATCTGTCTGGCGCGCGGCACGCGCGTGGCGACCGATCAGGGATATCGCCGGGTCGAGAACCTTCGCCAGGGCAATCTGCTGGTGACTAAGGATCATGGGCCCCAGCCGCTGCGATGGATTGGCCATCGCGATGTCGATGCCGTCGGCCCTGCCGCCCCCGTGGTGTTTGCCCCCGGTACGGTCGGCAATGACCGGGAATTGCGCGTGTCGCCCCAACACCGCATGCTGGTCACGGGGTGGAAGCCCGAAATGCTGTTTGGCGAACCCGAGGTCTTGGTCGCCGCGAAACATATGATCGACGGGGGCGACATCACGCAGGACCACGGCGGAGAGGTCGAGTATTTCCATCTGTGCCTCGACCGGCACGAAATCATCTATGCCGAAGGGGCAGAGACCGAAAGCTTCTTGGCCGGAGAGGTCGGGTTAAGCACTTTGACCACCCTTCAGCGCGAAGACTTGGCCGAAGCCTTGGCGCATCTGCCGCAGCCTTTCAGTGCGAAACCCGCGCGCCCCATGCTTCGCGCGTTCGAAGCGCAACTGCTGATGGACCCCGCGGCCGTCCCATTCCGGCCCGTGCAACCGGGTGCGCATCCGTCGCTATAGGCTGGGCTTGATCAGGGATTGCGCGGCGATATCGGCATCAAAGGTTAGCCCGGTGGCCGCCAGCACGGGCGCGATCTGCGAAAAATCCCCCGATGCCAAGGCGTCGCTGTCCACGTCGAAGACCGTCGCGTCGCTGTTTCGCAACATGTTCAACCTGTGTTCATAGGCGTTGCAGAAGGGCTTCCAATACTCCGGGCTGGTCGAATGTCGTGCCATGAAAGACGTGCGGCACAGGCTGTCGATCACCTTGTCCCGGTCCCGCGTCACGATCACCCAGATCGCCTGCGGGTACGACCGGTCGAACAACTGCCACAGCAACGTCAGCTTGGGATCCTTGTACCCCCAAGGCACCGTTTCGTCATAGCCTTCGCGCCGCAACGCCCGCGCGATCTGACGCGACAAGGGCGGGCAGGGTGGCAGGACGTCCCAAGCAGGATAGGACCGAACCCCGACCGGATCGGCCCCAAGGTTCGACAATAGGGGTTTGACGATCCCGTCGCGGATCGCCCGGTTTTCGAAATAGCCCTGCGGGTTTTCGCTGTTGCCCTGCACGGTATCACCCAGCCAAAGCCCGTGATCATGCAGAACCCGCATCGTCATCGACGTCGCGGATCGCGGCAGACCCGCCACCAGAACCGGGCGACGCCGCAGTTCGGTGGTCTGCACACGCGCCGCGACCGGGCGATCTGCCCAAGCCTGTCGGGTGTCGCCGACCCAGTCGCCAACGATGTCGGCGCGCAACTCTTCTTTCGGGACGGTGGTTGCGCAGGGATAGGCGCTTTCGGCGGTTTTGTCGGGCCCCCAGAACCAATGCACGGTTTTGTTCATGATGGCGAGGATCGGCACGTTGCACAGCCCCGCCATATGCCAATTCGCACTATCCACGGAAATGACGCCAGCCAAGGGCCGGATGATCGCCATCGTCTCAACCGGATTGGCGGTGATGTCGGATATCGGCACCATGCAGCGGCTGTCGGCCAGCAGGATCTGCCGTTCTTCTTCAGACATGTCGAATTGCAGTGCCATGTAGCGACCATCGTGCGGCAAGAGGTCCAGAAACATCTGCAAGGGAATGTGACGCTCTTCCCGCCGGTTCTGGCCCGATCCGCCGCGCCAGCAGATGCCCCAGACAGGCGGCTCTCCGGCGCGGCGATAGGCGCGATCAAAGGTGACGGGCGCGGCGACCTTGCCGGTTCGAGCGTAGCCCCGTCCGACGAAATCCGCGGCCAGATGGGCCTTCAGGCCCTGATCGCCCACAGCGTCATAAGGCAGAAATGTCGCCTTGGGGAAATACCGCCGGATGATCGATCCGTATTTGCGCAGGCCAACGAAGGTCGATGTCTCATGAGCGCCTTCGTGTTTGACGTGCGCCAGGTGGAACAGCACGTCACCCAAGCCCTGTTCCAAGATGATCATGTCCACATCATCCTTGGGATCGTCGGGCAAAGGTACATGCGTCATCGTCTTTGGTACGACGCGCGGGAACAGGATCGCGTTGTGGCGGCGGGCGTAGAGCGGAAAGCCCATGCGATATCGTTGCTTCCACAGCAGGTAGAGCCCCGCCGTCGTGCGGAAATCATCGCGTTCGCGGTCCGTCACGCCCGGGTCCAGACGCAGCCGCTTGGCCGTGTAGGGATCGCGCAGTCGCAACGACAGACGGTAGCGCAGAGGGCGCCACAGATGGCTGGGCAGTTCGGCGTTCAGCTTGGCCGCGGCCTCCAGATCACCGGTGTAATACAGCGCACAGGCCAACTGCAGATAGGCCAGCTGCATCCTGTCCTTCGCATCGAAAGGCTGCTTGGCCAGCAGTGGCTTGATCATCGCATAGCCGTCAGACACGCGCCCCGCGTCGATGGCCTTGCGCGCATCGGCCAGAATTTGCGCCGGTGTCTGATCGGTCACGACTTGCGGGCCGTCAGCAGGGTGTCGGGGCGCACACGCTCTGCCGCCTCGAACAGCGAAAAGGTCTGGTTGACGTAGTTCACGGCACCCGAAATGTGATCGAGGTAAGTCTTTAGCTCGGGCGTCATCTCGGCTTCGACCAGTTGGACGGTCCGTTCGGGATTGTCGAATTCAAACTGGCAGTAAAACAGCGGATCGCCCCGGCGCAGCACGATGGGTTTTTCGGTGTCATGCCATTCAAACGCCCACATCAGCGGACGCGGCCAGACGTTGATCGGGAACCGCCCCCCAAAGATCGTGCCGGGCAATGGGTCGCGGCGGTAATGCAGATAGGCGTCCAGCTGTGTCAGATAGACCGGCTCATCGGCGATGAACAGATAGGGCAGCTTAAGCTGAATCATTGGCCGATCCGGAAAGCGCCATTCCTTTTCGTTCGTGATGACGATCTTCTTACCAAGGGTCGAGCCACGGATCGAACTACTGCCGCCTGCCAGATTGCGCAGGGTGGGGCGGCCTTCGTTGTCGCGGGCAAAGCCGATGTTCATGTCGAAGGGGCAGGGCACCTCGAAATAACGGCTTTCAAGGTTCAGAACGGCGGGACATCGGGCGGCGCTTTTGGCGTGTTCCTTGCGCGCGTCGCGTGAATGCACCCGGCGCGGCGGATCGTAGATCACCGGGCTGTCGGTATCGGCCAAGCACCAGCCAACGCGCACGGGGCCACTTTTTGCATCGTCGTGATGCCGCAGGTAATTTACCGAAAAATGCATGGCCCGTTCTCCAAAACCGATGCGGCATGCCGCCTTGGTGTCCTGATTGGTAAGGACAAAGCCCCGGGCTGACAAGCATGCCGGGCCGAACATGCGTCCGGGTCAGGTGGCCGGTGGAAGGGGCGTGAAATCGTTGCGTTTCTGCGCCTTGATCTGCGTCCAGTCGGGCAAAAGCGCCCGCGCCAGCGCATCGGCGATCTTCTTGGCGACACCTTCGCCCGGTGCCAGCACGTCGAATGAGGCGTAGTTCTGATCCGCCCAGCTGTGCACCGCAACGATCCCTTCGGACAAGATCACCGCCCCGGTCACGCCATCGCGGCCCGGGGCTTTGGTGATCGTCGCCGCAACGATGTCGAGGTCTTGGGCCAAGACCGCATCGCGGATCGCAGCCTCTAGCAGCGCAGGGTCGTTCATGCCCTTGCCGCCGCGATGATCGATCAGAAGTTGGGTGCCGGGGGAAAAATCACTCATAACCGTGTTTTAGCCCCGGCGATGGTCAAGGGGAATAGCCAAGACGGGCTCAGGTCCCTGTGAACTGCGGTTTGCGCTTTTCGACAAAGGCTGCCGCCGCTTCGCGGTGGTCGTCCGTGTCTGTCGAACACTGGTGGTTGTCCGCTTCCAGATCCATGACCTGCACCAGCGACCCGCCGCCAGCGGCAAGGTTCAGGTTGGCCTTCATCCGGCCAAGCGCCAGCGGTGCGCCTTGGGCAAGCGGTGCGATGTAGCTCAGCGCCTCTTCCAATGCGGTGCCCGGCTCGACCGCGCGGTTGACCAGACCGATCCGCTCGGCCTCTTTGCCGGAGATGACCGGGGAAAAGAGGTAAAGTTCTTTGGCCTTCGCGGTGCCGAGGATCTGCGTCAGGAAATAGGTGCCGCCGAAATCGCCAGACAAGCCAACCTTAGCAAAGGCCGTGGTCATCTTGGCCGTATCCGCTGCGATCCGGAAATCACAGGCCAGAGCCAGCGAGAGACCCGCACCCGCTGCCGCACCTTCGATCGCGGCGACAGTGGGTTTCGGCATCTCGTGCAGCAGGCGGCTGCAGTCCATGCGCTCCCGAAGGTTGCGGCGCTGTTCATAGAACGATGCATCGCGGAAGGCCCCTTCGTTCATCGCCTTGACGTCGCCACCGGCACAGAAAGCCCCGCCTGCGCCAGTCAGCACGACGGCACGGACATCGGTGTCCTTAGCGGCTTCTTCCAGCGTTTCGTGCAGGGCATAGATCATCGGGCGGCTCATCGCGTTGCGACGGTCGGGCCGGTTCATGGTGATGGTCAGGACGCCGTCCTTGCGGTCGGTCAATAGGTCTTCGGTCATTTTCGCTCCTCCGTATTTGCGGAACACCTTTCCGCTTATCGGAAGGCATGTCCAGTGCATCGCGGCGTCATGGCAGGATCGTCAGCCAGAACCAGACCGAGAACAGTGATCCGGCCGTGGTGATCAGCACAGCCGAGGCCGCGATGCGTTTCGCGCGATCGTAGATGCTGGCAAAGACATAGGTGTTGATCCCCGGCGCCACGGCGGCCGTGATCAGCGCGGACCGGAATTGACCGGTGTCGAGGTTCGAGGCGCCGTTGAACAGCCAGACCAGCGACGGATGCACCACCAGCGTGATCAGACAAACGACCAGCACGACGCGCAGATCGCCTTCGATCTTGTATTGCACCATCACCCCGCCCACGGCGAACAAGGCCGCCGGAACCGAGGCCGCGACCATCATCTTGATCGTATCCATCAGCGGACCGGGCACCTGAAAATCGGTCAGGTTCACGATAAAGCCAAGGAACAGCGCAATGACCAAGGGATTGCGCGCCATCTGGCGGCCAATCTTCGCGGCAATGCCAAAGATGTTCAGGCCAGACCCGCTGGCCCGCGCCGCCTCCATCGAGGCGATGCCGACGGTGTAACAAAACGGCGCATGGATCGCGATGATCGCATAGTTGGGCGCCAGCGCGTCGACCCCGAAGGCGCGTTCCGTGATCGGCAGTCCCAGCATCAGCGTGTTCGAAAACAGGCAACAAAAGCCGATGACGATACTGTCCTGCACATCCCGTCGAAAGATGAACCGCCCCGCCGCAAAGCCCAGCACATAGCAGGAAAAGGCTGCGGCGTAATACGTGGCCAGCAGCGGCAGGTGGAATTCCTCGCCCAGATCAATAGTGGCGACGGCGCGGAACAGCAGGCAGGGAAAGGCAAAGTTCTGTGTGAACTTCATCAAGCCGTCGACAGCCGATTGCGAGAAATTGGCAAATCGCGTCGCCACATAGCCAGCGCCGATCAGCAGGAACACCGGCAGGATGACCGTGACAAGCGATCCCATCAGATCGTGTACGTGATCTGCATCCCGTCGTAGGCGGGGGTGACGTGATCGGCGGTTTCAGCCTCGACCGTGGCATAGTCCAGATCGATGTGCATGTTGGTCAGCACTGCGCGTTTGGGGGCCGCCCGGTCAATCCAGGCCAGCGATTGTTCCAGATGCGAATGGGTCGGGTGGGGATCACGGCGCAGCGAATCCAGTACCCAGCAATCCAGACCTTCGACTGCTTCCCACGCTTCCTCTGACATCTGCGCCACATCCGGAAGATAAGCGAAATCGCGAACCCGGAAGCCAAGCGCATCAATCGATCCGTGATTGACGCTGAATGGGGTGAAGGTAATCGATCCGCCCTGACCATCGATGACAAACGGCCCGTCGATGGTCTTCATCTTGAGAATCGGCGGGTAAGGAGAGCCTTCTGGCTGCACGAAGGCATAGGCAAACCGGTCCAGCAGCGCCGCCTGCGTATCGCCATCCGCCCAGACGGTCAGTCGTTCGCGCATGTTGAAGACGATCATGCGCAGATCGTCCAGCCCGTGAACATGGTCCGCATGGCTATGCGTATAGACGACCGCATCCAGCCGACCGACGCCCGCGTCCAGCAGTTGCGACCGCATGTCGGGTCCGGTGTCGATCAACACGCGTGTGGTGCCGCCGTCCTGTTCCTGTTCCACCAGCAGGGCGCAGCGACGACGCGCGTTTCGCGGGTTTTCGGGGTCGCAATCGCCCCAATGGCCGCCCAGTCGCGGCACGCCGCCGGATGATCCGCAGCCAAGGATGGTGAACCGCAACTCTCCCATCAGGCGGCCTGCGCTTTCTGCCATTCGGCGGCCTTCCAGAACAGCCGGTCGAAATTGTCCTGCGTCGCTTTCGCGAAATCAGCGAGGTCGAGGCCAAAGACCTCGGCCCCGACCTTCGCGGTGTGCATGGTGAAGGCAGGTTCGTTCCGTTTGCCACGGTGCGGCGGCGGGGCAAGATAGGGGCTATCGGTCTCCACGAGGATCCGGTCAAGCGGGGCGGTGGCAAAGATATCCCGCAGGTCTTGCGACTTTGGGAAGGCCGCAATGCCCGACATGGACAGGTAGAACCCCAGATCCAGCGCCGCCCGGCCCAGTTCCGCCGAGGATGAGAAGCAGTGCATAACGCAGCTGAAGGGGGCGTTGGCGTGTTCTTCGGCCAGAATGCGCGCCATGTCGTCATCCGCCGCACGGGCGTGGATGATCAGCGGCAATCCGGTTTCCGCCGCCGCAGCGCAGTGCACGCGAAGCGAGGCTTGCTGCGCCTCTGCCGTGTCGGCGGTGTAGTGATAATCCAGACCCGTTTCGCCAATGCCGACGAACTTGGGGTGTTTGGACAATTCGACCAAATGCTGAACGGTGACGGGGTGATGATCGGCAACCGACATCGGATGGACGCCAAAGGCATGGAACACTTCTGCCCGACCCTCGGAAATCTCTTGCACCTTGGCCAGTGACACCAGTTTTGTGCAAATCGTGACCATACGCGTCACGCCAGCCTCGATCGCACGGTCGATGACCGCATCGCGTTCCTCGTCAAAATCCGGGAAATCGAGGTGACAATGGCTGTCGGTAATCTGGATGGTGTCGGTCATGGGCCTTGGCGTTCCGGCACGCGATCAGGCTGCTTGACCCTCTGCAATGCCTTGAAGTTTGAAGACGGTATCAAGGATCAGCGCGGCAGGGTCAAGGTTGACCGCCTCGCCATGACGCAGGCGTGCGCCGATGGCCTCGGCCCCCTGAGCCCAGGCACGGCCCATCGCCGGTGTTGGCGAAAGTCTGGTCAGCATTTCGGCCTCTCCGGGGGCGGCCTCGACAGCTGGGGGCTTGCCCGTAGCTCCGGTGCGGGCCAGTCGGGCAAGGGCGAAATCCAACAGGTGGAAAATCAGCGCGCGCAGGTCTTCGCCGCCGCGCCCTGCGGCCAGATCGGCCAGTGCTTGGGCCTTGGACGCGTCGAACCGCGGCATCGTGGCCAACAGACCGACGATCCCAGCGTAAAGCTTCGGTCCGTCCATGGTGACCATGCGCACCGCTTCGCCCACTGATCCGCCCGAAAGTTCGGCAAGTGCAGTGGGATCGCCTTGCGGATCAATGTCGGCCTGACGCAGGGCGTCGGCGATCACGTCGGGTTCCATCGGCATCAACCGCAGTTCCCGGCACCGCGACCGGATCGTCGGCAGCAACCGCGATGGCTGATGCGCGATCAGCAGCAGGACGGTGCGTGCGGGCGGTTCTTCCAGCAGTTTCAGGATCGAGTTCGCGGCGCTGACGTTCAAATCGTCTGCGGCGTCCACAATCACAATACGTCGCCCGCCTTCGGTGGCAGACAGGCTGAAGAACCCCTTCATCGCGCGGGTTTCATCGACCCGGATCACCTTGGAGAACTTACCCTCGCGCAGGTTCTTGTCGCGATCCTTTTCGGTCGATCCCATCCCACCCCGGCGCAGCAGAAACAGCCCGGGCTCGGCCCCCGCGCGCATTCGGCGCGCTACGGGATGATCTTCGGCAATGTCCAGTGAGGTCGGCGGCGGTGGCGCACCGAACATGTCATCGCCAGCCACCTCGGGCGTGGCGATCAGGAATCGCGCGATCCGCCAAGCCAGCGTCGCCTTGCCAACCCCGCGGGGCCCGGTGACCAGCCAGCCGTGATGCAACCGGCCAGAGTTGTAGGCCGTCAGGAACGCTTGCTCAGCGGCATCCTGACCAAGCAGGCGCAGCGTTTCGCGCGGATGCGGCGCGCCTTCGATACGGTCTGGTTCTGGGATGTCGCTGTCGGTCATAGCCTTGGTTATGCCGGGGTTTGCAGACGGGGAAAAGGCGGATCAGCGTTCTTCACGGTCATCAAAGCGGATCAGCCTAGTCCAGCGCCGGGGCTACAGCCTCCCGGACGCGGACGGCAACGTCCTCTGGCACGGCATCCCCGTCGATCACGCGGAAGCGGTCGGCAAATTCCTTCGCCAGCCCTAAGAACCCGGCCCGCATCTGCCGTTGCAGATCGGCGCCGAAATCTTCGAACCGTTCTTCGATACCCTGACGCCCCTTGGCGCGGGCCAATCCGACCTCTGGGTCCATGTCGATCAGCACGGTCAAATCAGGCTCCACGCCGATCATAAGCTGGTGCAACTGATCCACCGTGTCCCGCAGATCGCCGCGAGATAGGCCTTGATACATGCGGGTGCTGTCAGCAAAGCGATCGCAGATCACCACCGCGCCACGCGCCAATGCGGGGCGGATGGTCCGTTCCAGATGGTCCCGTCGGGCGGCGGTGAACAACAGGATCTCGGTCTCGGCAGACCAGCGGTCAGGATCGCCCTGCAGGACAAGCGCGCGGATTTCCTCGGCACCCGGAGAGCCGCCGGGTTCGCGGGTCAGAACCACTTCGTGACCCTCGGCGCGCAGGCTGTCGGCAAGCATCCGTGCCTGAGTCGATTTGCCCGACCCGTCGATACCCTCAAAGCTTAGAAACAGGCCGCGCGCCCCAGCCCTGGTCAAGAGCTTGCCTCTTCCACCGCCTCGGCTTCGGGCGTTTCCTCCGCCGCATCAGCCGGACCGCCACCGATTTCGGTCAGCAGATGATCCAGCGCCGTCGCCACGGTAGTCATGAACCCACCCTTCGCCACAGCTTCGCCCGCAACTAACGGCACGCTGGTTGAAGGGAGACCTTCGGGCGACAGGATCAATTCGGCCACCTGATCGCCCTTGGCAATCGGGGCGGTCAGCGGGCCGGTATAGACGACCTCGGCCGGGACCTGATCGCCACCAAGCGATGGAACCAGCGTGGTCAGGTCTTCTTGGGTGGTCAATGTCACGCTTGGCATCGCGCCCATGAAAACCTCGGCCTTGGTGACGGTCTCACCAGCCTTCAGGAGGGTTTTCTGGGTGAACTGCCGGAACGCCCAGTTCACGATAGCCTCGGACTCTTGTGCCCGCGCGGCGGTTGATCCCAGACCAGACAAAACAAACACGACACGGCGATCGCCCTGTTTCGCAGACCCGACAAGGCCATAGCCGGCCTCTTCGGTGTGGCCGGTTTTCAGGCCGTCGGCACCGATCCCCAGACCCAGCAGCGGGTTGCGGTTGGTGTTGTTCTGCGGTGCGCGTCCGTCAAAGGCGAAGGTGCGCTGTGAAAACAGCGGGTAGAAGTTCGGAAAATCCTCGATCAGCCGCGTGGCCAAAAGGCCAAGATCGCGCATGGACATGCGGTGTCCCGCTGCGGGCCAGCCGTTTGAGTTCGCGAAGGTCGAATTGGTCATGCCCAAGGCCTGCGCGCGCTGCGTCATGTAGACGGCAAAGCCCGCTTCGGTCCCATCGGGCGATAGCGCTTCGGCAATCACGGCGCAGGCGTCATTGCCCGACAGCACGATGATGCCCTTGATCAGGTCTTCCACAGCGACCCGGTCGGTCGTGTCGAGGAACATGGTCGAACCGCCATAGCTCATCGCGTGCTGAGAGACGGGCAGTTTTTCATCCAGCCGCAAGCGACCGTCGCGCAGCGCCTCGAACGCGATATAAAGCGTCATCAGCTTGGACATGGACGCGGGCGGCAAGGGTGTGTCGGCGTTTTTGGCCAGCAGCACCGTTTTCGTCGTCAGGTCCATCACATAGGCCGCACGGGCCTGCGTGTCGAAAGCCTGCGCAGTCCCGGCAGCTAAAAGGCCAAGGCCCAGCACAACCGATTGGCACAGGATAAAAAATCGCCGCAGCGATAAGGCGGGGGGCGGGGTGTGGCGCGTCATCCTTCCTCCATCAGGCGGGCCGCGCCGCCGGGGTCAGACCCCGGTCAGTTCGTCACCGCATACGCATCTGTAAAGCCAGCCGCCTTGATCTTTTTCAGCAGGGCGGCGCGTTCGTCCGTAGTTGTGGCAGGTCCGACAACAACCCGCCAGAAGGTTTTCCCTCTGGAAGATTGTTTCAGCACCTCGGGGATCATCCCCGATTGGCGCATCGCAACTGCCGTGTTTCTCGCGTTCTGTTCGACGCTGAAAATGCCAATCTGGATGTAGGGCTTGTCAAGCGTGGACGCCGGGGCAGGGGCGGGCGTCGGCAAAGGCGCGCTGACCGGCGCGGTGGCGGCGGGGGCCGCTTGCACCTCGGTGTCATCGGCCAAGGCTTGTGCTGTCGGCTCTGCGACGTCGTCTTTTTTCTGCCAGAACCAGCGACGCTTTTTCGGCGCATCCGTGGGCGTTGCGGCTTCTGCGACAGGGGTTTCCGCTGCAATTTCGACCGCCGCAGAGGCGCCGTCCACGGGATCCAGCGTGGCGGTTTCAACAGCCTCGGGCGCGGGCATTGCGGCAGCCGTCGTCGCGGCGGCGGGCGCTGGCGCAGGGGTGGCGGGTGCTGTGGGCACCTCTTCGCGGCGCAGCGCGGTGACGTTCAAATTCACGGGCTGACCGGCCAGCATTCCCAAGGCTTCAGCCGCGTCGGACGACACTTGGAAGCGTGGGCCAGAGCGTTCGACCGACGGTTTGAACAACGCGCCGATCACGAACTTGTTGTTCGCCGTGTTGCGGATCAGGGCGCGTTCAGGCTCGGTCACATCGGGGTGCGCGACCCAGACACCGCCCAAAGACGGGCGACCATCCCAAAGACCGGATTCGGAGGCTTGAAAGACCTCGGGCGCTTCGACGTCCCGTTCGACCAGACGGGTCGAGCCGCCGGTGGAAGCCCCATCGGTGTTGGATTGGAACAGGGTGCCGCCACCCGTGCCGTTTTCCGCACAGGCCGCGATCAGGACCAGCGCGCTGACCCCTGCCAAAAGCCGCAGCTTTGGCACCGCGGATGAATATACCCCGAAAGCCATGTTTCGCCCCTTTCATGCGTGGCACAGCCACGCGGCCGGATTTCCGGCCCTGCCCTTTATTTTGGCGTAGTCTATCCAAACACGTGGCATCTGAAAAGTCTGCCGTCTGCCATCGGCGAAAAATCCCGCGGAAATGTGATCAGGCATGCAAGGCCCGGCAAGGCGCGTTTCCCGGCTTCCAGAATCAATACTTGCCCGCTAGACCGTCGCGACGCGGAGGCTTGGCAGAGTGGTCGAATGCACCGGTCTTGAAAACCGGCGGGCGTGAAAGCGTCCCCAGGGTTCGAATCCCTGAGCCTCCGCCAATCGGACCCTGTTTTGCGATTTCGATTCTAATTGCGTTCAGAACAAAGCCGATGTTCTGTTTGCCTTCGATGAACCGTAAACTTCCCGGACATTCTCTGGCGATCCTGCGCTCTGGCATCCGCGGTGCGGAACGTCCGCCGCAAAGGTCTGACCGCTCAGCGTCACCGCAAAAACTGGCTATCTGTGTTCCTTAAATCATTTACTATGTGAAGGACTAAAAAGCGCGGCACTCTTTGACGGTTCGATCTATGGAAGACATGGCGGGGAATTCTTCAGGCAAGCCGCGGAACACAAACGATGGCCTGTCGGACACATCCGAAGCTCCAGTCGCCTACCTTGGTCGGGACGCAATGGTCGCGCACCCCGGGTTCCTCGCCGCAGAACAAAAGATCGCCAGCGTCCTTCTGGATGTCCAAGCTGACAGTCCGCGGACCGCCCGTCTGATGGCGTCCTACAAGAAGTGGTTGTTTACGCACACTATTTTCGCACTCACCCTGCCGGGCCAGCGGGAGGATGACACCACCAGCCTGACCCCAAGCCAGCTTGAAAAAGCGTTGAAGGACAGGGTGTCCGTCAACCGCAACACGCTGAGCCGCTATCTGGCCGAGCTTGAGGTGTATGGGTTTCTCACGCAAACTCAGAACTCCGACGACGGCAGGATGCGCGTCATCGATGCGACGCCCTTGGCGCGCGAAGGGATGCGAAGCTGGTACAATGGCCATCTCGCCTGTCTCGATCAGCTTGACGGCGGCGATCGCCTGACGACCTCGGTTCAGCGTCCTGACCTGATTTTTCACGCTCAACCCCGAATGATCGCGCGGATCCTCGAAGATGCCGAATGGCGCAACCCGACCCCGTCGATGAGCTGCTTTCTGGAAACCGACGCTGGTGGAATGCTGGTCCACTACATGATTTCGCAGATTGGCACGGACGACCCCGTCGATGGGCGGTACATGCTTGATGAAATCGGCACCCCGGCTTTGGCGGAACGCTTCGTAATCTCGCTGTCGAACGTGAAACGGATGGTGCGCCGCGCCGAAGAGGAAGGCTGGCTGGGGTGGGAGGCGCCCCGACGGCGCGGTCGTCTTTGGGTGTCGGAACGCTTTGTCACCGACCATTTCAGGCGCCAAGCGGTGAAGTTCGAATATGTGGATCGCGCCTTCCAAGAGGCCCTGTCCGCGCATCGCTAACGAATTTTCGGCGGGGCGGGCGGGCCAAGATGTGCTCGATTTTGGACGCTGTATCGCATCGGCGTATTGGTGTATATTATATTAACTTTGCAGAGTGAGTGCGTGGTTTCGCTGTATTATCAGCGCGTTGTTTGAATTTGAGCCGAGTTGATTGTTGGTGTGGAATGATCCGCGAGTTCTTTGACACAGCAGATAACGTGAACCTGCGTAGCGCAGCGTTCCTATGGGTGCGGCAGGACGATACGCGCGACTGCGCCGCCACAGCGGTCGTGAGGGCGCACCGATGAACCATTTCTTCCGTCTGATCTGGAGCAATACCCAAGAGGCCCTTGTGCCTGTGCCCGAGGGGCTGACCGCACGGCCCCGCGGTCGTCGCCAGATGCGCCGTGCTCGGCGGATTATTCGGAAAGCACTCAGTCCGGGCGCGGCGGCGATGTTGATCGCTCTGCTGGGCCTTGTTCCGACCGCACAGGCGCAGCCCACGGGCGGCACGGTTGTTGCCGGGCAGGCGCAGATCAATCACGGCGTCGGCGCGACGACGATCGTTCAGCAAAGCGCCCGCACTGTTCTGGACTGGCAAAGCTTCTCCATCGCGGCAGGGCAGACGGTTACCTTCCAGCAGCCCTCGACCAGTGCAGTGGCGTTGAACAGGGTGACCGGCAGCGACCCCAGTTCTATTTACGGCAATCTGAACGCCAATGGCCAGGTGTTTCTAGTCAACCCGAACGGTGTCTACTTTGCGCCCGGTGCGCGGATCGATGTGGGCGGTATCGTCGCCTCGACGCTGGATGTGGGCAACGAAGAGTTCATGTCGGGCGGGCCCGTGCGGTTCAGCGGCGAAAGCGACGCCAGCGTCGTCAACGAAGGTCAGGTTACAGCAGCAGAGGGCGGATACGTCGCCTTTGTCGGGCGCAATGTCACGAACAACGGCACCATCATCGCACCCGGCGGCACGGTCGCTATGGGGGCAGGCGGCGCGGTCGAACTGACCTTCGCGAACAACAGCTTGCTAAGCTTTCAGGTCAGCGCGGACGCCTTCGACGCCGAGGTGAACAATGGCGGCACCATTCGGGCGGATGACGGGCGTGTCATCATGTCGGCGCGGTCGCGCGATGCATTGCTGAAGACGGTCGTGAACAATACCGGCGTGATCGAGGCGCGCGGCGTGCGCAGGACCAAGGGCGGCGCGATCCAACTGCTGGGCGGAGGTTCGGGCCGCGTGGCTGTGAGTGGCCGTGTTAACGTCAGCTCGGCCAAGGGCAAGGGCGGGACGGTCACCGTCAAAGGCGCCCATGTTGAGGCCAGCAACATCGCGCAAATCCTTGCACGGGGTGCTTTGGGCGGGGGCGAGATTGCCTTCGGCGGCGGCTGGAAAGGCGTCGGCGGGGACGGGACGGTCACCGCCAAGCTCGGGCATGGATCACTTCTGGACGCCAGCGCGACCGAACGTGGGGACGGTGGCACCGTCACGGTCTGGTCTAACATATACCGACCCGACGGTGAGACGCTGAGCTATGGTACCATTCTGGCAAAGGGCGGCCCCGAAGGCGGCAACGGCGGACGGATTGAAACCTCGGGTCACAAGCTGGACGTCGCCGGGATCAGGGTTGATACGTCGCCAGTGCAGGGCGAATCGGGGCTGTGGCTGCTTGATCCTTACAATGTAATTATCTCGAACGGCGCGGACGCCAACCAGTCGGGCCAGACCGCCACGGGGGACGACAGCGTCATCAACGTCGGCACGATCGAAGCGGCGCTGGCCACGACCAACGTGACCGTGTCGACAGGCGCGGGCGGCACTCAGGCGGGCGACATCACAATCGTCGATCCGCTGACGTGGTCCAGTGCCAATACCCTGACGCTAGATGCTTGGCGTTCGGTCATCATCGACGCGACCGTCGATGTCACGGGCGATGGCGGGGTGTTCCTGCACTATAATAACGGCGGCACGGATGGAAACATCACCATCAACGCGCCGTTGAACCTGACCCAGACCAGTTCCTACACGACCCAGAACGGCAGCAATGCCGCGATCCCGTATCAGATCATCACCACCTTGGGCGCCCCCGGCAGTACGACCACCACGGACCTTCAGGGGATCAATGGTAATACTTTAATGTATTATGTACTTGGCGCCGATATCGACGCCAGCGCGACGGCGACATGGAACCCTGACGGCAACGGCGGGTATCTTGGCTTCCTGCCGATTGGAGCTTTTGATCGTACGTTCGAAGGGGCTGGGCACACGATTTCGGGGCTGATGATAAATCGGCCCGACATAGAATATGTCGGCTTTTTTGACAGCGTGTGGCGGCCTCATGGCCAGGATCCTGATGGGCGCGGCGTTGTTCGCAACCTGAGGCTGACGGATGTCGACATAACTGGCGGCGGTATAGCGAAACCAACTCTGAATGTGGGCTACACGGGCGGGCTGGTCGCAAACTTTAATAGCGGCGAGATTTACAATGTCGACGTGTCGGGGACGGTCACCGGGAAACGGTGGGATTACAACCGTGGCCGTGTCTCTGCACTTCTTATCGGCCAGAATGATCTTATGGGCGTCGGCGGTGTTGTCGGCTGGGCCGGTGGTGGTGACATCAACGATGTCCACTCTTCGGTTGATGTGACCGGGGTCTATAACGTCGGCGGCCTCGTTGGCCTTTCCCTGGTGCCAGGGATCAAAAACTCGTCGTCCTCGGGCAATGTTTCTGGCGTGATGTTGACCGCCGCAGAGATTGCGGACGTGCAAAATTCCCTTGGCATTTTCACAGGACCGGTTCAGGGCGGCAGCAATATCGGTGGTATCGTGGGGCGGATCGATCACGGTGACCCCACGGTGCCGGCGCTCGATAACGCGTATTTCTCGGGTAACGTGTCCGGGCTCGACAACATTGGCGGCCTAGTTGGATATACCACCCGCAACACATTGATAAAGGATTCCTACACGACCGCGGCAGCCACCGTCACGGGCTTTACCATGTCCAGCCCGACCTTTTCGCAGGTCAACTCTTTTGCAAACAGCAAAAACGTCGGGGGATTGGTCGGGTGGAACTATAATTCGTTCATCACGGGATCGCATTCTGCGGCGACTGTTTCGGGCGCCCACTTTGTCGGTGGCTTGGTCGGATATAACGTCGGCGTCTTCGCCAGCACGAACGTCTCCGCAAACGCGCTGGACGGATCTGTTATCACGGATTCCTACGCTACGGGCGACGTCACCGGATACGGCCGCGTCGGCGGGTTGGTCGGCGCCGTGTCGCATACCGCGAGCGTCGACGCCGATGTTGATATCGTAAATTCTTATGCCACGGGTAACGTAACCGGTTTGGGGTACGTCGGCGGTGTGGTGGGTCTTAACCCTAAATGGGCCGGGATGACCAACACCTACGCGACCGGAGACGTCTCGGGCCGCACCGTGGACGGTACGTTTTACGGTTTCACCGTCGGAGGGCTTGTCGGGTACAACTTGGGTCCCGTGGCCGGGTCATATGCGACGGGCAACGTCACTGGTGCGGAAAACGGTACAGGCGGACTGGTGGGGAGTAACGGGGCGCTCGGCGAGATAACCGATTCCTATGCAACGGGCAATGTATCCGGGAATGGTCTTGTGGGCGGTCTTTCAGGGCGCAACTGGGGCCAGATCTCGGGGTCTTTCGCGTCCGGATCGTCGGTCACGGGCAACAGTAACGTGGGTGGGCTTGTCGGTCAGAACTATTCCGACCCGAGTTATCAGGGCACGATCACCAATTCTTATGCCGATGTCACGGTGACCGGTATCCAAAATATTGGCGGTCTGGTCGGGGCGAACACCGGCGGGCAGATGTCAGAGGTTTATGCGGCGGGCGCGGTCACGGGCACCACCAACGTGGGTGGTCTGGTGGGGTACAACGTCTCTAACACCTTTGTCGGCACAATCACCGATGCCTATGCGATGGGCAGCGTGACGGGCACAACGGGGCAAATTACGACTGCCATTGGCGGGCTTCTCGGCGCGAACGCCATCGGGGCCGTTGTGTCGAATGTCTATTCTACAGGCGCAGCTTCTGGCAGCACCAACGACGGCGCATTGATCGGTATAAACCACGGGTCCCTCACCAACGGTTATTGGAACACGACCACAGCGGGTTTGAATGGATTTGGAACGGACGGAGGCGCTACGGTTAACGCGTCAGGCCTCACGACCGGTATGTTGGCTGGAGGCTTACCCACGGGTTTTGATCCGGCCAAATGGTCGACGTCAGACGGTCAGACGACGCCTTGGCTTCTGTCCAACGCCAGTTTTGAGACGGTCAGCGGTGCGGTTATTCAGGCGAACGACCTAAGCGCCACGCCTGTTTCAAACCGTATCATCAGTACCGCGGCACAGTTGCAGAACATCACCATCACCGGGCTGGATGGAGACTATGTTCTGGGTGGGGCGATCGACCTGTCGGGGAACGCCAATTTCACACCGATCGGGAACAATCTCACGGCCTTCACCGGCAGCTTTAACGGAGTTGGCAACACGATCTCTGGCCTGACGATCAACCGGCCCTCGACGCAGGCCGTCGGCCTGTTCGGCAATACGCAGAACGCGACCATCCGCAACGTTGGCCTTACCGATGTGTCGATCACTGGCGATAGCCTCGTCGGCGGTCTTGTCGGGACAAGCACAGGCGGCAACATTTCGGCCAGCTACGTGACGGGGAGTGTGTCTGGCAACGCATTCGTCGGGGGGCTGGCCGGGTCTGCCAATGGCGTCCAGTTTTCGGACAGCTTTGCAACGGCTCAGGTCACGGCCAATATCAATGCCGGGGGGCTGGTCGGCGCGGCGGTCACCAGCACGTTCAGCCGCTCCTACGCCAGCGGGGCCGTGGCAAGCGCTCAACAAGGCGGCGGCCTTGTCGGCAACCTGTCCACGGGCAGCGCGATTACAGATTCCTATGCGACGGGCCCGGTTGCAGGAGGATCTGCCTTGGCCGGCCTGGTCGGACGCAGTTCCGACAGCGCAATCACCAACGCCTACGCCTCGGGCGCGGTCATTGGCAGTGGCAGTCAGGGCGGGCTTGTTGGCGTATCGGCGAATGGTGCCTCGGTCACCAATGGCTATTGGGACATATCGAGCTCGGGTCAGGCCACCAGCGCCGGGGGCACGGGTCTTACGAGCGCGCAGATGCAACAGCAGGCCAGTTTCTCTGGCTTCGATTTTGCAACCACGCCGAACTGGGTGATCTATGAGGGGCGTACCGCGCCGCTATTGGCATCCTTTCTCACGCCTTTGACGGTTACTCCGGCGTTCGGCAGCCTTGCCTATGACGGGCAAACCCTGTCGGGAAGCAGCATCACCACCTCTGTCACGGGCACGGCAACCGCGGGGGCCCAGTTCGGCCAGTCCGGTTTCTTGGGGGGCGAAGCGACCCCCTTCGGGACGAACGCCAGTGATGTTGGCACCTATGCTCTGGACCTCTGGTCTGACCAGCAGGGGTATCATATCCAACCTGTCTCAAGCACGATCCAGATCACACCGCGCGTGCTGGACGGGACGCTCACCAATGGCCAATCGGTTTACGGCGACAGCTTGCAGGCGAGTAACGTCACCTATTCCAATCTGGTGTCCGGCGATAACGTTACGGTCGATATCGCCCTGAACCTGGCCGGGCCTTTCAGCGGCAGCGGCTATCTTCAGGCCGGCACCTACTCCAACGCGGTCACAGCCACTGGTCTGAGCGGGACCGACGCGGGCAACTACACGCTCGGCACGTTCACCGGCGGCAGCTACACTGTCACTCGGCGCACCCTGACGACGACCGTCGCGGCTGGCAGTTCGATCTATGCTCTACCGCTAACGCCCGGGGCGGCCAGCTTTGATGCCTTGATTGCAGGCGATGTCGTCACCGCAGGGGTGTCGGTGAATACCGCAGGCAACCTTAGCGGCAGCGGAAATCCAAACGTGGGAAGCTACGCCCATAGCGTTACCCTCGGCGGTGCGGACGCGGCCAACTACACGTTGTCAGTGGTGGATGGCGGCTACACCATCACGCCGCGAAGTCTTACTGCCGACATCGCTGCAGGGACGTCGATATATGGCAACGCCCTGACACCGGGTATAGCGACTCTCGACTATGTCCGCACCGGTGACACTGTTGGTACGTTGGTTTCTATTACCGCGACGGGCAATGAAAGCGGCGCCGGATTTTTGAACGCTGGCAGCTACGCTCAGACAGCCACGCTAACAGGCGCCGACGCGGGCAACTACGATCTCCGCGGCGCGTCGGACGGTGGCTACACAGTCACGGCGCGCGCTCTGAACGGTTCGATTGCGGCCGGGTCTTCGGTCTACGGCGATACGCTGGCACCGGGAGTGGTGAGCTTCTCCAGCCTGCTGTCAGGCGACACGGTTAGCGCGGCGATTGACGTGGACACGGCTGGCAACCTGAGCGGTGCGGGCCATCTGAACGCCGGAAGCTACGCGAGCATTCAGAGCGTCTCTGGCCTGAACGGCGTTGACGCCGCGAACTACAGCATCGGCAGCTTCACAGATGGCGGTTACACCGTCACCGCACGCGCTCTGAGTGGGGCGATTGCGGCGGGTAACTCCATCTACGGCGACGCATTGGCTCCGGGGATGGCGAGCTTTGATGACCTCCTGTCAGGCGACATCGTCAGCGCCGCGGTGTCGGTAGACACCACAGGCAATCTCAGCGGTGCAGGTCATCTGAGAGCAGGCAACTACGCCAGCATCCAGAGCATCTCTGGCCTAAACGGCGCAGACGCCGGCAACTATACCATCGGTAGCTTCACCGACGGCGGCTACTCCGTCACAACGCGCAGCCTTGCGGCGACCATCACAGCGGGCACGTCGGTATATGGCGACGCCCTGACACCGGGTACCGTGAGCCTCGCCAGTATCCTTCCCGGCGACCTTGTTGGGTCGTTCGTATCTATGAACGTGACCGGCAATGAAAGTGGCGCCGGGTATCTCAACGTCGGCAGCTATGATCAGACAGCTTCTCTGACGGGCACCGACGCCGCCAATTACGCCATCGGCAGCGTAGCGGACGGTGGCTTCACCGTCACGGCGCGCGCTCTGAACGGTTCGATTGCGGCCGGTTCTTCGATCTACGGCGATACGCTGGCACCAGGAGTTGTGAGCTTCTCCAGTCTGCTGTCAGGCGACACGGTCAGCGCGAAGATCAACGTGGACACGACAGGTGCCCTGAGCGGCGCGGGCCATCTGAACGCCGGAAGCTACGCGAGCATTCAGAGCATCTCGGGCTTGAGCGGCACTGACGCCGCGAACTACAGCATCGGCAGCTTTACGGACGGTGGCTATACCGTCACCGCGCGCGCTCTGAGTGGGGCGATTGCGGCGGGTAGCTCGATCTATGGCGACGCGCTTGCGCCGGGAACGGCGAGCTTTGATGACCTGCTGTCCGGCGACATCGTCAGCGCGGTGGTGTCGGTAGACACTACAGGCAACCTGAGCGGCGCGGGTTATCTGAGGGCAGGGATTTACGCCAGCGTCCAGAGCATCTCTGGCCTGAGCGGCGTGGACGCAGGCAACTATACCATCGGCGGCTTCACGGACGGCGGCTACACCGTCAGCCAACGCGTTCTGAGCGGATCCATTGCGGCCGGATCGTCGGTCTATGGTGACGCCCTCACGCCCGCGGCGCTGACCCTGAGCGGTGTGTTGGCCGGGGATAGTACATCGGGGACTTCGGCGGTGTCTTTCAGCGCGGGACAGGTAAGCGGCGCTGGTCACCTGAACGCTGGCAGCTATGCTCAAATAGCCTCGTTGACTGGCGCCGACGCCGCCAACTACGCCATCGGCAGCGTGACGGACGGTGGCTACACCGTCACGACGCGCGCCCTGAACGGTGCGATTGCGGCCGGTTCTTCAGTCTACGGCGATACGCTGGCACCGGGAGTGGTGAGCTTCTCCAGCCTGCTGTCCGGCGACACGGTTAGCGCCACGACTGACGTGGACACGGCAGGTAACCTGAGCAACGCAGGCCATCTGAACGCCGGAAGCTACGCGAGCATTCAGAGCATCTCGGGCTTGAGTGGCACTGACGCCGCCAACTACAGCATCGGCAGCTTCACGGATGGCGGCTATACCGTCACCGCGCGCGCTCTGAGCGGGGCTATTGCGGCGGGTAGCTCGATCTATGGCGACGCATTGGTGCTGGGGACGGCGAGCTTTGATGACCTTCTGTCAGGCGACATCGTCAGCGCGGCGGTTTCTGTGGATACCACAGGCAATCTCAGCGGGGCGGGTCATCTGAACGCAGGGACCTACGCCAGCGTCCAGAGCATCTCTGGCCTGAACGGCGCCGACGCAGGCAACTATACCATCGGCGGCTTCACGGACGGCGGCTACACCGTCAGCCAACGCGCTCTGAGCGGATCCATTGCGGCCGGATCGTCGGTCTATGGTGACGCCCTCACGCCCGGAGCGCTGACCCTGAGCGGTGTGCTGGCCGGGGATAGTACATCGGGGACTTCGGCGGTGTCTTACAGCGCGGGACAGGTGAGCGGTGCAGGTCATCTGAGCGTGGGTAGCTATGCTCAGACGGCCTCGTTGGCTGGCGCCGACGCTGCCAACTACGCAATCGGCAGCGTAGCGGACGGTGGCTACACCGTCACGGCGCGCGCCTTGAACGGTGCGATTGCGGCGGGATCCTCGGTCTATGGCGACACGCTGACACCGGGGGTTGTGAGCTTCAGCAGCCTGCTGTCGGGTGACACGGTCAACGCCGCGATCGACGTGGACACGGCAGGCAACCTGAGCGGTGCGGGCAAATTGAACGCGGGCAGCTATGCCAGCATTAAGAGTGTCTCGGGCCTAACCGGCGTCGACGCCGCGAACTACAGCATCGGCAGCTTCACGGATGGCGGCTACACCGTGACCGCGCGCGCCCTGAGCGCGACGATCAGCGGTCATCCGACGAAACTCTATGACCAAACCACACAGGCCGCTCTGACACCGAATGACTTCACGCTAAACGGCCTAGCCGTGGGCGAGGCGTTCATCGTGACCCAGACGTCTGGAACCTACGCCTCGGAACTCGTTGGAACCGGAATTACCGTATCCGCGGTCTTGACGGCCAGCGACTTTATCGGCGTGAACGGGACTGACGCGGCCAACTATACTCTGCCGACGTCTGCGCAGGGCACCGGTACGATCCTGTCCCTTGGGCTGAATTCGCAGGCCGGAGCGACGACGGGTGGGATCATCAATTGGTCGCCCACCATCTTTTCCACCGGGGCCTTCTTTTGGGACGTTATCGCCCAGCTTCCCAATCTGAATATTGAGAATGATGGCGTAAACCGCGATGGTGTGGGGCAATAAGCGGCGTGAGCAGACGAGCAGAACGGAAGGGCGACGCAGAATGAACCTTAGACAGGCGGCGATTGCCACTGCGGTCGCAGGAATGCTGGCCGGGAGCGCCGTGGCACAAACCGCACCGACGCCGGGCGCGGTGTTGCAGCAGACAACCTCTGCGCCCGAGGCCCCCGTGGCGCCTTCGTCGCAGATCGTGCTTCCGGGGCCGAGCGAGACGGAAAAGACCGGATCCACCTTTCCTATTCCCGTGCGAAAGCTGGAAATCTCGGGCAACAGCCTGATTGACACGGACGCTCTGCATGCTCTGGTCGCAGCGGACGAAGGCCGGACGCTGACCCTTGACCAATTGTTCGAAGTGGTCGCCCGCATCACCGCCGCATACCGCGCTGCGGGCTATCCGGTGGCCTATGCCTATCTGCCCGCGCAAATCGTCGAAAACGGTGTCATCCGGATCGAGGTGATCGAGCCGGTCTATGACCAGATCCAAGTGACGGGCACATCACGTTTCAAAGCAGAGCAGGCCCGCGCAACCGTGGGCGTCGCCTCAGGCGAACCTGTGGCCGAAGAGCCGCTGCACCGTGGGCTTTTGCTGTTGCAGGAAACACCCGGCGTTATCGTCAACGGTGTGCTGTTGCCCGGGGCCACGCCCGGCACCACCAGCCTAAGGTTGGAGCGGAGCGACCAGCCCCTGCTGTCTGGCCAAGCGACGCTGGACAATTATGGCAACACCTATACCGGACAGGTGATGGCCAATACGGCTGTCACATTGGCCAATCCTTTTGGCTGGGGCAGCGCATTTTCGTTGAATACAACGCTGTCGCAGGGCGGTGGGCTGAAGGCGCTGGCATTTAACGCAAGCTCACCTGATTTGGGCAATGGGTTGCGCTTGGGGGCCTATGCCTCGACCACGCGCTATAAACTGGGTGGCGCGTTCGCGGCCCTTGATCAGGTGGGATGGGCACGACAACTGGGCGCGCAGCTAAGTTACCCGGTGGTGCTGTCCCCCGGCAAACGGCTTACCCTGCGTCTTGATCTGGTCGATACCAAGATGGGCCAGAACACCCGCAGTACCGGCGCCGAGGAACGGCAGCACGTGCAGTTGATGCGGCTGGAGATGAGCGGCGCGCGCATTGGCGACAACGGTGCTGTCACGTCAGGCCGGATCGCACTGAATTTCGGTAAGCTGACGCTGGGACCGGCGGCTGCACGCGCGGCGGACGCCGCCGGACCAAGGGCAGCAGGGTCGTTTGCCACACTACGGTTCCAACTTGACCATTCACGACCGATTGCCGAAGGCGTTGCCCTGAACCTTGGGATCAGCGGTCAATTGGCCAACAAGAACCTAGACAGTTCGCAAAAATTCTACCTCGGCGGTCCAAATGGTTTGATGAGCACGGCCGTCGGCGCAGGTGGCGGTGACAATGGCGTGCTGGTCAAGGTAGGCCTGAGCCGAACATTGACGACCAATCTGCCCGGGCAACTGACGCTGAGTGGACAGCTGCAATGGGGCGCGGTCCGGGTCGATCATACGTCCTATGCCGGGGGCGCCACGCCCAACACGCTATCGGGAAGCGCGGCCGTACTGGGCCTAAGATACCAGAAAGACCGTTGGTTCATTAATGCGGCCGCAGCGGCCCCGATCAGCGATCGTGGCCTGCAATCAGCCGGACGGCTTTGGCTAAGTGCCGGCGTCACCTTTTAGGGCGGCGCGCTAGGGGCATGGAATTCAACATTACCCTCAAGTTCCAGCCGTCGGCATGGTTCGTCGGTATCTTGGCAGAGTTGAACGACGGCCATGCCGACTGGACGGACGACGGATACGACTGGGCTGCCCAGACCACCGATTTCCTGACAGCCCCGACGCCGTTGCCAGAGGTCGACGAAAGCCTGTTCCAGACGCCGCTGTCGAAACGCGCTTTGAACGATCTGCTGCACATCGCCGTTGCCATGCTTTCGGGCGATTATCCAAGGGTCCGCGACTACCTGCAGCATACCCGGTTCGCCTTTGTGATTGGCTATCCGCGCTCGGGCGGCAGCTACCTGACCAAAGAGCTGTTGCGCAGCATCGGGCTGGATCACACACGGGTGCCAGAGGCGCTGGCCCATGACGGGTTTCCCGAAATCCGCGAAACGTGGTACGAATGGGCGGGCGGCCGGCCGTATTACCATCTGCAATCGGCGGTCTTTCAGGTTGCCGAATTCCTCGTGATTTCAAATCTCTACTACCAGCTTCAGACAAAGGGATTGGGCAATAATCTGTGGCTGGCGCCCAAAAAAATGCACAAGATCGTCGGCTGGGCGAGCAGCTTCAAGATGCTTCTGGGTCAGGGCAGGGCCGACTACATCGTCACCCTGCGCCACCCGGTGCCGACCGCGATATCCATCTACGAAAAAAGCGGCGGACGTCCCACGTATGGCCTGTTCCCTGCTTTTGCCCCACGCAGCCTGATTGAGCGCTGGATCCTGGACGACCTCATGCACCTTGGCTTTTCACAGGATGACGTGGCCGGGATGAGCTATTTCGCGGCTGTTCAGGCCAGCTGGAGCCACTTTCATGGTCGCATGGCGACCTCTGGTCTGTTTCTGGGGGCGCGGGACGAGATCAGGCTGGTGCCCTACGGCAAGGACACGCTGGAAGAGGTGGTCCGGGACTACCGCGACCGCTGTGTCAACCCGATGCCGCCAGAGGACGTGCTGATCCACGACAAATCAGCGGAATTTCCAGACGCACAAGCCGCCGGGGATCAGGCGGTGGCCGACATGCAAGCGACGTGGGCTCAGCTTGGACTTAGGTTCCCAAGTCTAACACGGGACTAAGAAGCACAAAGGCCGGCAGAGCAGCGATCCTCAGATGACGATGATCCTTAAGGGCCGCCGCTGGCAACTCACCGCAACTTATCGATGCGGTACGTCAGCGCCGGGCCGCCGGGTTGTACGTAAGCCAGCTTCGACCGCACGAAGGGTTCTTCACGCGGAATGCCGCTGGTGTGGACGCCTTCGCCTGCACCGCGTTCGTCGCCATAGGCTTGGGCGGTGTCGATTTCGCGGTAACCTATGTCGATGGCAGATTTGACGGCGTCCGCGTCGACGTCGTCTTAGATCATCCATGTGCTAAGCGCCAGCTTGGGAACAGCGACGCCATTGGGCAGATTGGTGGATTCTTGCAGGATCATAGTCGAATTCCTTCAGTATTCGGTGCAGCGGTAGCTGCTGACTGAAGGGGATGTAGTGCCGGGGTGTAGCGACGATAATCGATCAGAAATGAAAGCCACTCGTGAGCAGGTTTCAAAAGAGGGCGATCATAAACCGATGCTTTGTTCGGTTTTCCGGCGTGGAACTATCGTAATCTTTTAGAGGTAGAAAACGATAGGCCGGAGGGCGCTCAGAAAAACATAGGTCAATCGGCTTCGCTTTCGGGGTCAAGGCTGTCCGACGTCGCCCAGCCTTGCGTATTGCTGCTCAACGCAGCCACACACCACCACCACCGTCAGCCTTCGCTGTCCGCCCACATCTCTGGCGTGATCCCGTATTTCCGGATCCGGGAATACAGTGTTGTCTGACGTATGCCCAGAATGTCAGCCGCCCCACCGGGGCCAGCAACGCGGCCGTTGGTATGTTTCAGGCAGGCGATCAGGTTTTCGACCTCGGCGGTGCGGAATTCCTGTTCGGTCATGATCGTCTGTCCGGGTCGTCCCGTCGTGGGCAGGGGGGTATCCAGACCTTCGATCCGCAGTTTGTCGCCGGTCGATACGATCAGCGCGCGCTCCATCACGTTCTCAAGCTCTCGCACGTTGCCGGGCCATTGATAGGACTCAAGCTTACGGATGGCGCCGGTTGTGATCGTCGGCTCGGCGCGTTTGGTGCGGCGGCAGGCAAGGCGCAGGAAATGGGTGGCGAGTGGCGGGATATCCTCGGCCCGCTCGCGCAGCGGGGTCAGCGGGATGGGAAATACGTTAAGAAAGAAGTAAAGGTCTTCGCGGAACCGGCCCGCGGCAACCTCCCGGGACAGGTTGCGGCTGGTGCAAGCGATGATGCGGACGTTGACGCGGCGCTGGCGGTCTTCGCCGACGCGGGTGACGGTCTGATCGCGCAGTGCGTCCAGCAGGCGACCTTGGAATTCCAGCGGCAGGTCGGCGATCTCTTCCAGAAACAAGGTGCCGCCGTTGGCCAGTTCCAAACGCCCAGCCTTGTCCGTGCCGCGTCCGTTCTGACGAACCTGCCCGAACAGTTCGACATCAATGTTGTCGGGCAGGGCGGCACAGTTCAGCCGGATCATCGACCGCCGCCGCCGGTCCGAGGCTTTGTGAACCGCTGCCGCAATCAGGGATTTGCCCGTGCCGCTTTCGCCCGTAATCAGAACGTTCGAGTCGGTCGGCGCGACTAGTTCCACCTGCTTCAGCGTCCGCTGTATCGCCGGAGAGTTGCCGATCACATCGTAATGCGCGCGGGCCGAGCTGATTTCTTCCTGCAGGTACGCGTTTTCCTGTTCCAGCCGATCCCGCAGCGCATGAACCTCGGCCATGGCGTCTTGCAGGCGGCGTTCGTTTTCCTTGCGGTCCGTGATGTCGCGAAAGATCACCACGGCTCCGGCCAGAACCTGTCCGTCGTAAATCGGCGTGGACACGTATTCGACCTGAATGGGCCGTCCGTCCTTGCGCCAGAACACCTCATTCTCGACCCGGCTGACGCGTTCGTTGCGGAAGGAATGATAGATCGGGCAATCCCGGTGATCGTAGGCAGAGCCATCCAGATGGTGGTGGTGGATCATGGCATGGATATCGTGGCCCAGCAGATCCTCGGCGTGCCAGCCCAGCATTTCCTGCGCGGCACGGTTCACGAAGGTCGTCTGACCATCGGCATTGATCCCATAGATGCCTTCGCCCGCTGCATCCAGAATAAGCTGGTTCTGACGCTCCAGTTCGGAAAAGAAGGTCTGAGTACGCTTCCATTCCATCAGGCCGGACCGATGGAGGTTCCCTGCCTCTGTGATGTCCTGCCGGGCCTGTTGTTCTTCCAGCGACACCAGCGCGATCAAAAGCCGGGGGCCGTCGTCTGTTTGCAGAAAGGTTCCCGTCAATTCGCAAGGGCACAGCGTTTCGTTAGGCAGGCGCAGGTGAAACGCGCGCGTCCAGTGACGGCCAAAGTGCTGAACACCGTCCGCAAAAACGACCAAGTCGCCGACGTCCCCTTCGAGGCACTCAAGGAAACGGCTGCCCGTCAGGTCGCGCCCCAACAGCCGTTGTGCGTCGGAATTGGATGCGGTGATCTGGTCTGTGGTCGGGTCCACACAGACGGCGGGCCACGGCCAGTGCTCTAGGATCGAATCGGCGGCAAAGTCTTTCATGAGGGAAGAATACCGCATCGCAGCAATTTCGTTACGAAAAATCATAAATTACGAATTATCGTAAAATGTGTACGGTTCGCGCAAGGTTTAAGCTATTGTTTTGTATGTGCTTTGTTGCGGAGACGATAATCCAAAAATCTCATACCTGCCGCCATCTGCCGGGCTAACCTGATCTCATCAAACACGGTCACCACTGAAGACCGGGCAAGAACTGGGAGACGGAACATATGAAAAGTCTGGGAAATCCTTTCGATCACAAGTCTGATCTGCGCCATGGCGCCGGCTGCAGCTGTAACACCTGTAAAGGTGCCGTCAGCGAAGAGGCGTCGCTCGACACCTCTGACGCGATGCTGGAGCGTGCCGTAGAAAGTGCGGTCGTGCGGTCGATGTTCGGTGGCAATGACCTTAGCCGCCGGTCCTTCATGGGTATGGTCGGCGGCGGCACCTTTGCTGCGGCGCTGGCCTCTGTCTTCCCGATGGATAAAGCCAAGGCCGCGATCCTTGACGAATTGGGCGCGCCCGAGAAAACCGATCTGAACATCGGCTTTGTTCCGATCACCTGCGCAACGCCGATCATCATGGCGCAGCCCTTGGGCTTTTACGAAAAATACGGCCTGAACGCTCAGGTCATCAAAACCGCAGGCTGGGCCGTGGCGCGCGACAAATCGCTGGCTGGCGAATACGACGC
The DNA here is from genome assembly GCF_045763785.1 of Pseudooceanicola aestuariicola. Taxonomy (NCBI): domain Bacteria; kingdom Pseudomonadati; phylum Pseudomonadota; class Alphaproteobacteria; order Rhodobacterales; family Paracoccaceae; genus Pseudooceanicola; species Pseudooceanicola aestuariicola. The sequence goes on from NZ_JBJGSF010000001.1 coordinate 633,055, forward strand.
ATCCCACATGCTGACGCCGATGCCGCTGGCGATGACGCTGGGCGCAGGCTCGACCGCGACGCCCTACATCATGCCCGCCGTGGAAAACATTAACGGTCAGGCGATCGTTCTGCACAACGATCACAAGGACAAGCGCGACCCGAAACAGTGGAAAGGCTTCACCTTCGGCGTGCCGTTCGAATATTCGATGCACAACTTCCTGCTGCGCTACTACGTGGCCGAACATGGGCTGGACCCCGACGTCGACATCCAGATCCGCGTGGTTCCGCCGCCGGAAATGGTCGCCAACCTCAGCGCCGGGAACCTCGACGGGTACCTGTCCCCCGACCCGTTCAACCAGCGCGCCGTCTGGGAAGGCATCGGCTTCCTCCACACGCTGACCAAGGATATCTGGGAAGGTCACCCCTGCTGCGCCTTCGCCGCACCTCTGTCCTTTGCCGAAGAACTGCCCAACACCTATGGCGCACTGCTGAAGGCCATTATCGACGCCACGCAATACGCCCGTGTCCCGGAAAACCGCAAAGAGATCTCCGAGGCGATCGCACCGACGAACTATTTGAACCAACCGGTGCCCGTCATCGAACAGGTTCTGACCGGCACCTATGCCGACGGTCTGGGAGAGGTGAAGCAGGTCCCCGACCGGATCGATTTCGACCCCTTCCCGTGGCATTCGATGGGCGTCTGGATCCTGACGCAGATGAAGCGTTGGGGTTATATCGAAGGCGACGTGGACTATCGCGGTGTGGCGGAACAGGTCTATCTGGCCGCCGATTGCAAAAAGATCATGAACGATCTGGGCTACGACGCGCCGGACGTCACCTACAAATCGCACACTATCATGGGCAAGACGTTCGATCCCGCCGATCCCGAGGGATACGTGAAAAGCTTTGCCATCGGCAAAGGCTAATCCATGACTTTGTCTTTGAACCAAAAAGCAGCGATCCTATCGATCGTCATGCTGGTGGTCGGCCTCCTGATCTGGGAGGCCGCCATTCCCGCACAAAAGCCGATGTCCGAGATGACGGAATACGAACGTCTGACCGGTGGCGGCGCGCAAAAAGCAGGCGTTCCGCCGCCGTCCCAAGTGCTTGGCAAGGCATGGGAGCAGCTGTCGAACCCATTTTACGATGCAGGCCCCAATGACAAGGGGATCGGCATCCAGATCGGCTATTCGATCTACCGGGTGCTGACGGGCTATTTCCTTGCGGCGCTTGTTGCATTGCCTTTGGGTTTCCTGATCGGCATGTCGCCCGTGGCCTATAAGGCGTTGAACCCGTTTATTCAGGTTCTCAGGCCGATTTCACCACTGGCATGGATGCCGCTGGCCTTGTTCATCATTCAGGACAGCGAAGCCTCGGCCATCTTCGTGATCTTCATCTGTTCGATCTGGCCCATGCTGATCAACACGGCCTTTGGTGTCGCTGGCGTCAGGTCAGACTGGGTGAACGTTGCCCGCACGCACGAGCTTGGGCCGCTGAAAACCGCGTTCACGGTGATCCTTCCGGCCGCCGCGCCCACGATCATCACGGGCATGCGGATATCCATCGGGATCGCCTGGCTGGTCATCGTCGCGGCCGAGATGTTGGTCGGCGGAACGGGCATTGGCTATTACGTCTGGAACGAATGGAACAACCTCGACCTGACGTCGGTGATCTTCTCGATCCTCATGATTGGCATCGTCGGTATGCTGCTGGATTCCGCCTTTGGCGCGCTTCAGCGGGCCGTGGCCTACGCAGAATAGGAGAGGCAAATGAGTAAACCATTCCTCAGCGTTGAACATCTGACGCAAAAGTTCCCCGACGGGCAGGGCGGTGACATGACCGTCTTCGAAGACGCCACGTTCGGGGTCGAGAAGGGCGAATTCGTCTGCATTCTGGGCCACTCTGGCTGCGGCAAGTCGACGATCATGAACATCCTGTCGGGCCTGGCCGAACCTACCTCTGGCGTCGTCAAAATGGACGGCTACGAGGTATCGGGCCCGTCATTGGATCGCGGCGTCGTGTTCCAGAACTATTCGTTGCTGCCGTGGCTGACCGCCCTGCGTAACGTGATGTTCGGGGTCAAGGCGCGCCATCCGGACTGGACCAAGGCGCAGGTGGCGGAGCATTCCGAAAAGTACCTGTCCATGGTCGGGCTGGAAGGCGACGCGATCCACCGTAAGCCATCGCAATTGTCCGGCGGGATGCGCCAACGTGTGTCCATCGCCCGGGCCTTTGCCAACCAGCCTAAGCTGCTGTTGCTGGACGAACCCTTCGGCGCTTTGGACGCGCTGACCCGGGGCACGATCCAGGAAGAACTGCTGAAAATCTGGAGCGAGACCAAGCAGACGGTGTTCATGATCACCCATGACATTGATGAGGCGGTCCTGCTGGCCGACCGTATCCTGTTGATGACCAACGGCCCCTTGGCCCGCGTCGCCGAGTCGGTAGAAATCACGATCGAACGTCCGCGCAATCGGACCGAAATCGTCGAACATCCCAACTACTACGCGATCCGGAACCACTTGGTGCAGTTCTTGGGACGTCGGTCCAAGGAACTGGCGGGCCAGCCGTCCAACGGCCTGCCGCAGACCCCGGAAACCGTGCGGATCGATCTGACCGGAACAACCCCTGACGATGACAGTGATGCCAGCCCGCGGCTGCGGGCCGTGACCAGCTAAGCCCGGGCGCAGCCCGCAGAAGAAAGGAGAGACCAATGAAAGACAACTATGAGGTGCCCCAGATGATGACCAAAGAAGACGTCACCATGATGATCCTGTCGGCCAAGAAGCAGGCCGGCATGAAATGGGAAGAGATCGCGGAAAAGATCGACATGTCCCCCGTTTGGACGCATTCCGCCTGCATGGGCATGAACGCCATGCCCGAAGACAAGGCCGAGGCGCTGGTATCCGTCATGGGCCTGCCGCAAGAGGCGGCCAGCGTGTTGGCTGAAAGCCCCACTAAGGTCTGGGAACAGGCTGTGCCGACCGACCCGTGTATCTATCGCCTGTATGAAATCGTCGGCGTCTATGGCCCGACGATCAAGGCGCTGATCCACGAAAAATTCGGCGACGGCATCATGTCGGCCATCGACTTTGACATGCAGATCACCCGCGTACCCAATCCCAAGGGCGACCGCGTCAAGATCGAGATGTCGGGCAAATACCTCGGCTACAACAGCTGGTAAGCCCGGCGTGCATCACTCTGGAACAGGGCGGTCACGCCCTGTTTTTTTCTTAATTACGTCTAGGCTCCGATGTCCCGTCCTCCGTTCCCTCCCTTCACCGAAGAGACTGCTTTGCAAAAGGTCCGTATGGCCGAGGATGCGTGGAACACGCGCGACCCCGATCGCGTCGTTCAGGCCTACACCGAAGACAGCTTTTGGCGAAATCGGTCTGAATTCCTGAGCGGCCGCGCCGACATCCACGCCTTTCTGACCCGCAAGTGGCAGCGCGAAAAGGATTATCGCCTGGTCAAATCGCTTTGGGCTTTCGCCGACGACCGTATCGCCGTGCGTTTTGCCTATGAATGGCACGACGATCAGGGCCAGTGGTTTCGATCCTACGGCAATGAAAACTGGCGCTTCGCATCCGACGGCCTGATGGCAGAGCGTCACGCCTCGATCAACGATGTGGCAATCAATGCGGACGAGCGTCTTTTCGACTGGGCGCCGGGCCCACGACCGACCGATCTGGCGCCGCCAAAGGGGCTTTTCTAAGCCCCCTTGGGCAGGGTGCAAGCCCGCCATTGCAGATCCGAGAATTCAGCCGGATCGTCAACCTGCACCGCAATATTTGGTAACCCGGTTTTAATCGCCCACCACAATGTGGCCTGTATACAACACGCGGGGCCGGAAAAAGCATCCAGCGGAGACAAAGGGTTAGACCCGCTGAGTCAACTATGTGATTCGTGGATTTGCTGAGCCAGCCGGTAGAACGCCGGACATAAGGTCAGGCCAATAAAAAATTGGGCAGTTTCGTGTGTAGCATCAGAAGATGCGCTGCATTTGGCAGCTATTTCTCTGCGGTCTTCGCCTGTCGGGTAAACCGACCGGTCGGTTTTTGCTTTCGCGCTCCCATCAAAAGTCCTTGTCTCGGCAGCCTCCTTCGGGTGGCCCAACATATCGGGTATTCTGATGCGCGCATTAGCGACGTTCCGCGGTCTTCTTCTTGTTGCGCTTAGCCTTTTCGCACTTGGCTTTGCAGCTCCAGCAGCGGCACAAAGCCTTGTTCTGAACAACGTCGGCACGCCCACGCAGGTGGGGACCGGCGCGGGCAAGCGCGCGATCTGGACCAATGCCGGGACGGTCGGCGGTACGACGATCGACCTTGTCGCCGTGCTGACCACCGCGACGCTGAACCATAACTTTACCACCACCAATTCTCGAGCGTCGATCACCTCGGTCGGGCAGGACAACGTATTTATCGATTGGCGGCTGTACCAAGCAGGCACCTACGACATCAACACGGACACGGGCGGTGTGCCCGTGATTGCGGACGTGCACGTTCAGATCAATGACGTGGACGGCCCGAACAACGAACGCGTCTTCGTGCCCGTCTGTTCGGGCGACGTGGACTGGATCCGGATCGACAAATCCGCCACCACGGGCCGCGACTTCGGCACCGTCGCAGGCCAAGCTGAAACCTTCAGTCTGATCGGTGACCAGAACTATGCCAGTGAGCCGGAGTCCGGTCTGGAAATCCGGTATTCCAACACCTCGACCTTTACCTTCGGCCGTACCGCCAACAACAACTTTTTCATCCGCGTCGACAGTCCGACCTATTCGTCATTCGACACCTTCGACTACCAATGCGCGGACTTCGTCGCGCCCGCAGCCAGTGACGATAGCGAAATCGGCACCCCCGATACTGCCACCAGCGTGTCGATCCTGCTGAACGACGCCATCGCAACGGCCAACGACAACGGCCCGAACAACAACAGCCTGACGCCGTCCGAATTCGGCCTGCAAACCGTCAGCCTGACCGCGCCCGTCGGCGCGACTGGCATTGTGACGGACGCGGATGGCGATGTGACGGGGTTTTCCGTTCCGGGCGAAGGCTCTTGGGCGCAGAACGATACGACGGGCATCCTGACCTTCACGCCGCTGGACAGCTTCGACGGGTCGCCCACACCGATCACCTATACCTACCGCAACGATCTGGGTCAGGTCTCGAACGCGGCGACGGTGACGATCACCTATCCCGGGATCGGGGTGGTCAAGAACTCGACCTTCAACGACGACATCACGGCGGATACGAACGGGCAGGTGGGTGAAACGATCACCTACAGCTACACGGTCACCAACCTGTCGGCCCTGCCGCTGAACACGATCACCCTGACCGAGACGGGATTCACCGGTGCAGGTACGACACCTGTTCCCACGTATGTCAGTGGCGACGCCAACGGCAACTCGATCCTGGAGCAGTCCGAGACATGGACCTACACCGCCACCTACACTCTGGTGGCTGCGGACGTCTCTGGCGGCGGCACCCAAACGGTTTCGAACCAAGCGACCGCGGGCGGGCAGACTGAGGGCGGCATCCCCGTGACCGACCTGTCTGACAGTGGCAACGCAGGCGATGGGGACGGCACCGGCACACCCGGCACCGGCACAGGAAACGACGACGTGACTGTGACCAGCTTTGGCACCGCGCCGATAGACGCAATCAACGATGCGCCGACCAGCATCAATGGCAAGGATGGCGGCACCACGACAAGCGCTCTGGGCAACGATACGCTCAATAGCGGGGCGGTAAGCCTTGCCACCATTACCCTGACACCGGGCGCGGCCCCGTCGCCGACCGCTGGCACGATCACGATGAACGCGGATGGCACCGTAACTGTGACGGCGGGCACGACGGCGGGCAGCTACACCTATCCCTACACCATCTGTGAAACGCTGAACCCGTCCAATTGCGATACCGCCACCGCGACAATCGCCGTCAGCGCCGCACCCATTGACGCCATTAACGATGCGCTGCCCACAGTAGACGGCACCGCCGGAGAGACCACGGCCTCGGTCATGGGGAATGACACGCTGAACGGTGTGGCGGTCGTCCCCGCAGACGTGACCTTGACCCCCGGTGCCGCACCGCTGCCGTCCATCACGATGGCGACGGATGGCACGATCACGATCGCACCGGGTACGGCCCCGGGCAGCTACACCTATCCCTATACGATTTGCGAAAACCTGAACCCGGCCAATTGCGATACGGCCAACGCGACAGTCGTCGTAGCCACGCCGGGAATGGGCGTGGTGAAAACGTCTGTCTTCAATGACGACAGCACCGCCGATACGAACGGGCAGGTGGGTGAGACGATCACCTACACATATACCGTCACCAACCTGTCGGCGCTTCCGCTGAACACGATTACCCTGACCGAAACGGGCTTCACGGGCGCGGGCACCACGCCCGTTCCGGCCTATGTCAGCGGTGACACCAACGCGAACTCCATCCTCGAACAGTCCGAGACCTGGACCTACACCGCCACCTACACTCTGGTCGCCGCCGATGTGGCTGGCGGCAACGTGTCGAACCAGGCGACAGGCGCAGGCCAGACCGCTGGCGGTACGCCGGTCACCGACCTGTCCGATAGCGGGAACCCGGGCGACGGGGACGGTACCGGCACGCCCGGACCGGGGCCGAACAATGGCGACACCACGCTGATCAGCTTTGGCACAGCGCCCATCGACGCGGTCAATGACACCCCCGGGGCAATCAACGGCACCAATGGTGGCAGCACGACCAGCGTCTTGGGGAACGATACGCTGAACGGGGCGGGTGTCAGCCTTGCCGCGGTCGATCTGACACCCGGCACTGCGCCTTCGCCGACCGCTGGCGCCATTACGATGAATGCGGATGGGACCGTAACGGTATCAGCCGGGACGACGGCGGGCAGCTATCCGTTCAATTATACGATCTGTGAAACGCTGAACCCGGCCAACTGCGACACGGCGACGACGACGATCATCGTCGGCGCGGCCCCGCTCGATGCGGTGGATGTAACGCCGACTTCGGTCAACGGATCGCTTGGCGGCACGATGCCATCGGTACTGAGCAACGACACGCTGAACGGCGCAGCGGTCACCTTGGCGGATGTGAACTTTACACCCGGGGCTGCGCCGACGCCGACCGCCGGGTCGATCACCATGAACCCCGACGGCACGATCACCATCGCGCCGGGCACGACGGCGGGCAGCTATACCTACAGCTATCAAATCTGCGAAAAGCTGAACCCGACCAATTGCGACACGGCGACAGTCACCGTGGTTGTCGACACCGCACCCATCGACGCGGTGGACGATACGCCCCCCGCGATCAACGGCTTTGTCGGCGGCACCAGCCCAAGCATTCTGGCCAATGACACGCTCAGCACACTGGCCGTGAACGCTGCGGATATCACGCTGACCCCCGGAGCGATCCCGACGCCGACGGTCGGCACGCTGACAATGAACGGCGACGGCACAGTGACGGTCGGCGCAGGAACCACCGCCGGAACCTACACGATCCCTTATCAGATCTGCGAAAACCTGAACCCCGCCAACTGCGATACCGCCACCCTGACGCTGGTGGTGGACCCGCCCGTGATTGTGGCGGTGGCGGATACGCCGCCCTCGGTCAACGGGACGAACGGGGGCACGATGCCGTCGGTTCTGACAAATGACACACTGAACGGCGCCGCCGTGAACCCAGCCAACATTACGCTGACCCCCGGCACGCCGCCATCCCCGACCGTGGGATCGATCACTATGAACCCCGACGGAACGATCACGATTGCAGCGGGCACAACGGCAGGCAGCTATCCTTTCAGCTATACGATCTGCGATGTCGTGAACCCGGCCAATTGCAGCACCACGACCGTTACGATCGTCGTTGATGCAGCCCCGATCGACGCGATTGACGACACGCCGCCTGCCCTGAGCGGGAACACCGGCGGCACGACGGCCAGCGTACTGGCCAACGACACCTTCAACGCGGCAGCACTGGTCCCCGCCAACGTCACGCTGACGGCTGGCACGGCCCCCACGACGGCCATCGGATCGATCACGATGAACCCGGACGGCACCATCACGGTCGCGCCGATCACGTCGCCCGGCACTTATGCTTATCCCTATACGATCTGCGAAAACCTCAACCCGACGAACTGCGATACCGCCACCGCCACGGTCGAGCTGACGGGCCACAATATCGCGGACATCCTCAAGGACGATAGCTCGCGCAACAATATACTGGGCGCGCCGGTGACATTGCGGGTTCTGGCGAATGACGCAGCCCCCACTGGTATTTTCGACCCGGCAACGCTGCGTATCATCGGCACCGCCGCGCCGGGCGATCCGCTGGTTGTCAGCGGACAGGGGACGTGGATCCCCGACCTCCAGAAGGGTACGATCACCTTCGCCCCCGTTTCCGGCTTTGCAGGCAATCCAACGCCCGTCCGCTATACCGCCATCGATATCTTTGGCGTCCAACTGACCCCGGCGACGGTTACCATCGAATACGATGTGGTCGCGGCTTTCGTCTGCTCTGACATCATCGGTAAGGTCTTTGACGATGCCAACGGCAACGGTCGTCAAGACGAAGGAGAGGCCGGAATTCCCGGCGCGCGGATTGCAACGGTCAAAGGCCTGATCATCACGACCGACCAGTTCGGCCGCTATCACGTTCCCTGCGCCGAGGTGGCAAAGGAAACCGGCACCAACTTCCTTCTGAAAGTCATGCCGGATTCGCTGCCCACGGGCTATCGGTTCACCACCGAAAACCCCCGCGTTACGCGCCTGTCCAAGGGCATGATGGCCCGCGTCAACTTTGGCGTATCGCTGTCGAATGTCGTGGAAATCGCCCTGAACGCCAGCGCGTTCGATCCGGCCACCAATCGCATCACGGCAGAGGTCGAACAGGCCATCGACGCCTTGATTACCCAGATCGCGGACACCCCGACGGTGATCGACCTGTCCTACCAAGCGGGGGCAGAGCCGCGTGGGCTGGTCACCGACCGACTGAACGCCTTTGAAGAGGCGATACAGGCCCGATGGCGCGGACGCGGCCGATACAGGCTGACGGTCGAAAAGAACCTCGTTCGGAAGAACTGAGGATGAGGGGCAGAACCATGACATTGAAGACGATCGTCCGCCACCAGCGCGGCACCCTTATCGCAGTTCTGATGGCCAGCACGGCCATGGCCCCGGTCGCGTCTGCGCAGGAACTGAACCGTCAGGGCGCGGACATTGCTGGCACGGGGTTTGCCATCAAGATCAATCCCGGTTCTGCCACGGCCAACCAGACCGCTGGCCAAACGGCGCGCGAACAGGCCCAGGACATCGACCTGCGTGACGCCAAGGTGAAGGTAACCCACGACAAGTTCTTTGCCACGCGCCGCCTGAACGTGCGCACGGCGGACCAGCGTGCCGATTTCGCGCCGGGCGAAGAGGTCCGGTTTCTGTCGTCGATGAATTATCCAAAGCACATCACACGAAGCGAGGTGCTGATCCGCGAAGACAGGGACGGCACCGGACGGGGCCGCGTGACGATCGTCCCTATCGCGCCGAACGGCGTCGCGGGATGGCGGATGCCGGCGGATGGGCCGGACAGCTATTCGTACGTTTTGCGGGTCTATGACGCGCACGGTCGGTTCGATGAAACACATCCTCTGGCGCTGACCCGATCCGACAGCCCATCGCGGCCCGTGCTAAACGGCCCGGCCATCGCCCCCGGCGAAGGCGAAGACCGCACCGCCCGCCGTCGCATCCCCCAGCAGGGGGGCGCCATCACGGTGTCGGGCAGCGATCTGCCGCCGAATGCTCAGGTCTCGGTCATGGGGGAACCCGTCGCCGTCGATGCGAACGGGCGCTTTGTCACGCAGCGGTTCGTGGGCTACGGCGATCACAACGTCGCGGTCAAAATGGCGGCCCCCGGCGTGCAGGGCTACACGCTGGAACGAGAGGTCACCGTACCCCGCAGCGACTGGTTCTACACCGTGATTGCCGATGTCACGATTGCCCGCCGCGATGACGGCACGGGCGCTGGCACGAAAACCACGTCCGAAGGGCGGCTGGCGTTCTACACCAAAGGCAAATTCGATGGCCGGTACGAATTAACTGCCGCCGCCGACACGGGCGAACGCGGGATCGACGAATTGTTCGATGGTTTCTTCGATAAATCTCCCCGGTCCGTGTTGGATCGCGTGAACCCGAACGAAGTTTACCTGACCTACGGTGACGACTCGACCATCATCAACGATGCGCCGACCTCGGGGCGGCTGTATGCCAAGATCTCCGAAGGCGACAGCTATCTGATGTGGGGTGATTTCCGAAATCAGATAGAAGGTACGCGCTACCTGAACAGCAGCCGGAACCTGTACGGCGCCAAAAGCGTCTATGTCTCGCCCGATGCGACCCCTTTGGGCGAGGCAAGCTCCAAGTTCACGGCCTATGCGGCGATGCCCGAAAACCTGCCGCAGCGTGACGTGCTGCGCGGCACGGGCGGATCGGCCTATTTCCTGAAGCGTCAGGACATCATGCCGGGCACTGAAACCCTGACGCTGGAGGTCGTGGACCCGGTGTCGAAACGCGTCGTCAGCCGTCGCGAACTGGTGGCGGGCCGGGATTACCGGATTGATTACTTTCAGGGCACTGTCATCCTGACCGATCCCCTGTCGTCCTCGACCAACAACGGGTCGGTGGTGTCGGGCGGCCCGGGCGGCAGTTACGACGTCAACCTTGTTGCGCAATACGAATACACGCCCACGCTGACGTCCATCGACGGCACGTCAGCAGGCGGTCGGGCCGAGACGTGGTTGCCCGGTGACCGGCTGCGTCTGGGCGTGGCCGCGATGACCGACACGACGGATACAGCGAACCTGAACGTGGCCAGCGTGGATGCGCGATTGCAGCTGGGCGATTATTCCCAGATCGACGTAGAGATGGCGCAAAGCACCGGCACCGGGTTTGGGTCTGCGGTGACGACGGACGGCGGCCTGACCTACAACACGATCGCGCCAACCACGGGCGCGACCGAGGCCCGCGCCGTTCGCGTGGAAGGCACCATCGACCTTGCAGATGTGACCGCCAATGGCGACGGCACGCTTAGCGCCTTTGTGGAACAGAAGGACGCGGGCTTCACCACGTTGTCGGAAAACATCAAGGCGGATCAGCGGTCCCATGGGGTTAGCGGTAGCTTTGCCCTGACCGAGCGCACGGATGTGAAATTCCATTACACCGATTTTTCGGAAACCGGGAGCCTGCAATCGCGTGACGGGTCTGTCGATCTGGCTTTCCAGTTGAACGAAAGCCTTCTGCTGGAAACTGGCCTGCGCCATCTGGACCAGACCGATCCCTTGAACGCCACCAAGACGGGCGAACGCACCGATCTGGGTGTTCGCGTCACGCAGGAATTCGGCGAAGACGCCGCCATCTGGGCTTTTGCGCAAGGCACCGTCAAACGCAGCGGCGGACTGGCCCGCAATGACCGCGTAGGCTTGGGCGGCCGTGCGGCGGTATCGCAAACTGTCGCGGTTGAGGGCGAAGCCTCGACCGGGACAGGGGGTGTCGGGGCCCGCGCATTGGTGACCTATCGCCCGGACGAAGACAGCCGGTACTACGCGGGATACGAGCTTGAGCCCGGTCGTCAGTTGGACGGTCTTGCCCTCCGAGGTCGCGACATGGGCGGTATTGTCGTCGGATCGGAAAAGCGCGTGAACGAACAGGTCAGCTATTTCACCGAAAACAACTACGACATGTACGGCAAGCGGCGGTCTCTGACCTCGGCCTATGGCGTTACCTACACGCCGACCGAACTCTGGAGCTATTCCGGCGGGCTAGAGACAGGCCGCGTCCGTGACGACATCGACGGTGATTTTGAACGGCTGGCGGTGTCGCTTGGTATGAAGCACGACAGCGGCACCGGCATCACCGGCAGCCTGCGGGCCGAGGCCGGGTTCGAAGACCATCAGACCGACCCGACCCGGGATCGTAAAACCTATCTGGTTGCAGGTTCTTTCGGCTATCAGGTCAATCAGGACTGGCGTTTTGTCGCCAATGCCGATGCGCTGGTGTCGAAATCCGCGCAAAGCAACCTGCTTGACGGTCGCTATGTCGAATCCAGCGCGGGCTTTGCCTATCGTCCCACGGGGCACGACCGGTTCAACGCGCTGATGGGCTATACTTTCCTGTACGACATGCCCGGATCGGATCAGGTCAGCGCGGATGGGACCACCGGCGGCGATCGTCAGATCAGCCATATTCTAAGTTTTGACGGCATCTATGAGGTGAACGAAAACTGGGAGGTCGGCGGCAAGCTGGCCTATCGGTGGAGCCAATCTGCCCCGCGGGCCGGTGGCAGCTATACCAACAACGATGCGGCCTTCGCCGCGCTGCGGGCGTCTTACCACGTGGCCAAGGAATGGGAACTGCAGGGCGAGGCACGGACACTGGTTATGCCGTCGTCGAACTCGACCGACTATGGCGCGTTGGCGTCGGTCTATCGTCACGCGGGCGACAACGTCAAAGTTGGCGTTGGTTATAACTTTGGCCGCTTCAACGACGACCTGCGCGACAACAAGATGGACGATAAGGGCCTGTTCCTTAACGTCGTGGCCAAGTTCTGATAACCCGCGTCGGTTATGCCGCGTTCAATACGCGGACCAACTACATAAGGTCGAATTCGGTCACGGCCTGAAACGGCAACAGCGCGCTGCCAAGAGACCTAGCTCGCACCCCGCCTTCGCCGCTTTGCACGGCGAAGGGACGAAGGCCCCTTGTGTCATAGGCAGAGAGCGCGGTCACCGTTGCCTCAACCAGCCGTGCGCGCAGGGGATCGGCCAGACTGGAATCCAACACCATGACCTCAAGATCCAGAAAGGCCTGACCGGCGACGAAGGTGAAAGCCAGCGCGGGGGCAGCCTTTGCGATCCACGACTGCAATATCTGATCAGCCTCGGCACTTAGTGGCGCGTCGTCATAATAGACCGTTGGGGATAGCCCTGCGACCTCTGCCATATCTTCCAGATCCTGCAGGGACGCATGGGCGATCAGCTGCTCAGCAGGCCCGCCGCGCGCAACACCCATCGGCATTGATCCAAGAGCAGAGGCATTGCCCGTCAGTCCTTCGTACACGCGCCCGTCCAAGGCCAGCCCGCCACCCGCGAAGGTGCCCACGTAGATATACAGAAACGACCGGGGCCGCGCGCTGCCCAGTTTCAGCGCAGCAAGGCAGGCGGCAGAGGCATCGTTCATCTGAGCGACTGGCAGGCCAAAGGCGGATTCGATTTCTGCCCGCAGATCGGCAGTGTCCCACGGCGCCATTGACCCTGCAGGCGCGCCAATAGCACTTTCCCAAGAACTCAGTGCATCAGGAATGGCCAGGCCGATCCCCAGAAGGCGCGATATCTGCATCGCATCCAGCGCACCGATGAAATCCGAAATGGTGTCCAGCACATGCGCCCTGACCGTATCGTAGACAGGGTAGTCGTAGCCAAAGCTGCGGTGGTCGATGATCTGGTAATCGAACCCCATGGTGGCGACTTCGACCGACTGGCGCCCAACTTTGACGCCGATGGTCATCGCGCCATCCGCGTTGATCAGATAGGGCTTAGACGGCTGGCCGACCTTTCCGCGCACGCTTTTCCCGGCGCGCAACAGGCCCTCGGCCTCCAGCCGTTTGACGATATTGGTGGCCGACTGCGCCGACAACCCGGTGGCGCGGGCGATCTCGGCCTTGCTCATCCCATTGTTTTCGCGCACGAGGCTCAGGATCAGCCGTTCGTTGTCGGGCAAGGGCTCCAGCACCTTCGGGGCAGGGGCCAGTGCATCGGGATTGTGGGCAAAGACCATGGCGTCAGATATAGCTGGCGTTGTCGTGCACACCCTGATCGACACCGGTGATCATGGCGACCACGTCATTGCCGCTGGCTTCTTTCGCGTCCAGAACGCCCGCGATCCGACCCTGCCGGAACACCACGATCCGATCGACCAGATTAAACACCTGCCGCAGGTTATGAGAGATGATGATCACCGGCACCCCGCGTTCCTTCAGGCCGCGGATGATGTTTTCGACCCGGGTGGTTTCTTGGATACCAAGCGCCGCGGTCGGTTCGTCCATGATGATCAGCTTTGATCCCCAGCCCGCAGCGCGGCTGATGGCAACGCACTGACGCTGGCCGCCGGACATGCCTGCCACCGGCTGGCGCATGTCGGGGATCTTGATCCCGGTTTCGTCCAGCAGCTCTTTCGAACGCTTGGTCATCGCTTTCTTGTCCAGCCAAGACAGCGGACCAAGATTGAATTTGACCGTTTCGCGACCCAGAAAGATATTGGCGGGCACATCCAGATGATCGGCCAGCGCGAGATTCTGGTAGACCGTTTCGATCCCGTGATCCCGCGCTTCCTGCGGAGAGGCGAAATTGACCGGCTGGCCATCGACGAACACCTCACCGGCGGTACGCTGTTCCACGCCCGTGATGTTGCGCACGAAGGTGGATTTTCCCGCGCCGTTATCGCCGACAATGGCGATATGTTCGTCCGCGTACATCTTGAAATCCGCGTCATTCAACGCCTGAACGCCGCCATAGTGCTTGGTCAACCTTTTGGTTTCCAGAATGATTTTCCGCGTCTCGGACATGTCACCTCCCTTTGCGCGCAGATAGGGCCGCGGCGCACTTGGGCCTTAGAAGTCACGGTCAGCGCCAATCTGTCAATAGATAAATCAAGTTGATTTAGTTATTGACTCTAATCGCCGGATTCGGTCTTTTCTGGCGTCAGGAGCCGCGCCCGGAGGGGGGCCGGCCAGTGGAGGAAAGTCTATGAACATGAAATTCACCCTTGCCGGTGCGGCCTTTGCTGCCCTGATGGCAAGCACCGCCGTGCAGGCGCAGGACGTCATCGGATACATCACCAAGTCGGCCACCAACGCGGGCTGGATGATGATCAACCAAGGCGCAGCAGACGCCGCCGCCGAAGAGGGCGTCGAACTGGTGTCCGTCGGCCCGTCGTTCCAGGGCGATCTGTCCAGCCAGTTGGAAGTTTTCGAAAACCTCGTCTCTCAGGGGGCTAAGGCCATCGGCGTTGCGCCGGTTGATAGCTCGGGCATCGCGCCTGCCGTTCAAGACGCAATGGAAGCCGGCATCCCCGTCATCGCTATCGACACGGGCGTGTCCGGTGCCGATGTCACTTCATTCGTGGCGACCGACAACTTTGCCGTGGCGAAGGAACAGGGCAACGCCGCCGCAGGTCTTGTCGAAGATGGCGACGCGATCATCTATGTGACGGGCAATCAGGCGCAATCCACGGGGCAAGAGCGAAAGAACGGGTTCATGGAAACCTTCACCGCGCAGCGCCCGAATTCCGAAGTGATCGAAGTGCCGACCGAATGGGACAGCGCACAGGCCCAGGAAGGGGTCGAGGCGATCCTGAACTCTCGTGACGACATCAAGATGGTCGTCAACGCGTGGGATGGCGGTACGATGGGCGCCAAGGCGGCGCTGGAAAACCTTGGCTACGGCGCAGGTGACGTGAAACTGGTGGGCTTTGACGGCGCATCCGACGCAATCGTGGCCATGGACGAAGGCTGGGTGCATGCTGACACCGCGCAGATGCTGTACCAGATGGGCTATCAGGGCATCAAAGCCGCCGCTGCCGCAGCACGTGGCGAAGAGGTCGAAGCCCGCATCGACACCGGCTATTTCCTTGTGACCCCGGAAACCTCGGCGGAATACAAGAAAATGATCGGGATGGAGTGATCCATTCCATCGGCAGGCCACCCGGCGTGGCCTGCCAAACCCCCAAAGCCCATCAAACAGAAAGACCCGAGCCATGACTGACGTCACGCACAGCACGTCGTCCCAAGCCTTGTCGCTTCAGGACCGCCTGATCACGCTCCTTGTTCGGTTCTTCCGGGCGGAATGGTCGGGGGCCTTGCTGGCCATCATCGTCCTTGGCATCGCGATCGAGGCGGCAACGGCCAACACGCTATTCTTCCGCCCATCCAACCTGATGACGATCCTCAACAACTCGGCCGCGATCGGCGTAGTTGCGGGGGGAATGACCTTGATCATTCTGACGGCAGGCATCGACCTGTCTGTCGGGTCCGTGATGGGGATGACGGCTGCGCTGACAGGCTACGTGGCGAGTTTCTGGGGCTTTCCCCCGGCATTGGCCATCATGACCGGACTGGGCATCGGCCTGTTGGTCGGCGCGTTCAACGGCACGCTGGTCGCCTACTTCGGGATGCCCGCGTTCATCGTGACCCTTGCCGGCCTGTCGATCTGGCGCGGCACGGGGCATTTGACCACCAACGCGCAGGCGACACCAAAACTGCCCGAGGCCTTCGATTACTTCGGTCGCTACAATCCATTTTCGGGTCTGCGCGAAGCCTACCGCGCTGGCGAGCTTTCCGGGTTTTCCGAAAGCCTTGGTGCGTTTGTCGATGCGAACTGGCTGAACTTTTTCCGAACCTTCCAGATGTCGATGCTGATCTTCATCGCCTTCTTCATCGTGTTGGCCGTGATCGTCGCCAACACGCGCTATGGCCGCTACGTTTATGCCATCGGATCGAATGAACCGGGTGCGCGTCAGGCGGGGATCAACACGAAACGCTACACGCTGATGACCTATATGTTCGGGTCTTTTGCCGCTGCCTTCGGCGCGCTGCTGTTCCTTGGTCGGGCCCCTTACGCGAAATCCGATTATGGCCAGATGTGGGAACTGGACGCGATCGCAGCCGTGGTCATCGGCGGCACGTCTCTGTTCGGTGGCCGCGGGTCGCTGTGGGGCACTTTCATGGGGGTGATCCTGCTAAAGCTGATCAACAACGGCCTCACCTTGGCGCAGCTGAACACCTTCTGGCAGATGGTCGTAACCGGCGGCATCATCCTAATCGCCGTAGGCATCGACATCGTCCGCCAATCGCGCGATCCCCACGCGGTGCGCAAACTGCTGGCGGCCGTCGGTGCCTTCATGGCGTTTCTGACATTCATGACGCCCGCCTCTGTCTGGCTGCGCGCCAAAATCGCGCTTGGCGAACATGGCGCCGCGCAGTCCCTGCGTGACGCAGGCGACGCGTTGGCCCCCGGCCATACGGTCCGCCTGATGGAGCCTGATGCGATCACCGCTGCCACCGCCGCCATTCAGGCAAATGCCATTGGTACTTACCTGCTGGCGATTGTTCTGGTGCTGGCCGCGGTGAATATCTTCCGCAGCACCCATGTCACCACGCTGGTTCTAGCAGGTCTCTTCGTCGCGCTGATCCCGCTGCTGGCGCTGATGGGCTATCAAACTGCGACGCCGTTCCTTGTGCTGGGCGCGGTCGTCCTGACCGCCAGCGCCTTTGTCTTTGTCATCTTTGACCGTGCGCGGCAGATCGGTGCCAATGCCTAAGTCCTATTCAATCGCAGTTGGTGGGGAAAACCTGATCGACCAAGTCACGACGGACGGACACGTGGTGTCGCATCCCGGCGGGTCGCCGTTCAACGTGGCGGTGGCGATTGCGCGGCAAGGGGCGGATGTGCGCTATGTGTCGCCCATTTCGACCGATCAATGGGGCGATCTGCTGGCAGAGCGCCTGACCGACGCGGGCGTGAACCTGACCGGTGGGCGAAACGACCGACCGACCACAATGGCGCGGGTCACGGTCACGGCAGGCATCCCCAGCTATATGTTTGAAAGGGTCGGCACGGCAGAGCGTGCGGTCGATGTGCCTTTCCTGACCGACAGTATCGGCATGGGTGTGCAGGCCGTGCACACTGGATCGCTGACCCTAATCGACGGGGACGACGCCGACGCCTGGGAACTCACGCTGGCCCAAGCCTACGACAATGGCACCTTCGTCAGTGTTGATCCGAACGTCCGCCTGTCGATTATCGCGGACCCCGAAGACTATCGCGTCCGCATCACGCGTGTTCTGGGCAAAGTCCATCTGCTGAAGCTTAGCGATGAAGACCTGAGCGGCCTTTACCCTGATTTGGCGCAGGACGACGCACTGGCACAGCTGCGCGCGAAGACCTCTGCCCTGATGGTCGTTCTGACCCGTGGTCCCGAAGGCGCCAGCGCTTGGCTTGGTGACACGCGGGTCGACATCGCCGCCCCTCCGGTCAATCCGCTGGTCGATACTGTGGGGGCAGGGGACACCTTTATGGCGAACATGCTAGTGGCCCTTGGCGATCGTGGTCTTCTGTCGCCACAGGCGATGGCTGGCATCACCCCGGATGCGGCGACGCAGGTTCTGACCCGCGCCGCGCAAGCTGCGGCCTTGAACTGTCAGCGCGCAGGGTGCAATCCCCCCACACGGGACGAGCTTGACGCCGTCTGACCTGAGATTTCGAAAGGACGCCCCATGGACCTGTATCTGGACAGCGCCAGCACCGATGACTGGGATCGGCTGATGCCGACCGGCATGTTCACCGGCATCACCACCAATCCCCTTCTGGCCTCGCGGGCAGGGCTGACCTATCCGCAGATCGACTGGACCCGGATGGCGCAGCACGCGCAATCGCTGGGTGCGCAGGAGTTGCACGCACAGGTTTACGGCGCGCCCGAGACGTTCCTGCCGTGGGTGGAAACCCTGATGGAGGCTGGCGAAAAGGCCGGCATTCGCACCGTGGTCAAGGTGCCGCTGGTCGAACGCGCGATCCGGCAGGTGCCTGCGCTGAAGGCTGCAGGATGCCCAATCCTGATGACCGCCTGTTATGACGCCAAACAGATGCTGGTCGCCAGCGGCCTGCGAGCGGATTACATCGCGCCCTACTTTGGCCGGATGCTCGAAGCCGGGTTGCCCGCTTACGACGCCATGGCGCAGATGCTGGCGGTGACGAAATCGCCGGGCAACAAAACCCGTGTTCTGATCGCGTCCCTACGCGACACCGACCAACTATGCCGTTTGGCCGAAATGGGGCACGATTGCTTTACCATCTCTGCCGCGGTCGCGGACATGCTGTTGTCGGACGGGATGAGCGAAACAGCCGTTGCCCAGTTCGAAGAGGCGACAAAGGGGCCGCAATAAGTGGCGTTTCGCTAGGGGATCACATTCCTGCCAAGCGCTTCATATGCCACGACAAAACTTGGTTCGAACTGAATACGGGCAGGCCAAGCTCGTCCTCTATTGTATCCAGAATGTCGTAGGTCTGCAGGTTGGTGCAGGACAGAAAGATCGCCTCCATCTCGGCCCTTGCTGCCAAGCTCCGCGCCCCTTCGATGATTGAGCGTGGATCGATCCGTGCGACCCGTGCCTCGACCTCTTCGCCAAAGGACAGCATGTCCGGCACTTGCACCCCATGCGATTGGACCGCGCTGCGCAGGCTGTCCGCGACCGCATCCACATAGGGTGACACGATGCCGATCCGCTGAAGATCGCGGTCCTCAAACGCGGCGAGCGCTGCGGTCAAGGGGTTGGTCACATGTGCGGCCCGCGCGCCGGTTGTCACCAGATCGCGCACCCTGTCCGCCCCGATCTGCGCTGTGCCAGAGGTGCAGGCGTACCCGATCACGTCGAACTCTACCGCTGGCGGCAACAGCGCGGCGGCGGCGCTTAGCTGCGCCTCCATCCCTGCGATGGTCTCGGGCGTCAGTTCTTCTCCGGACGGGACGCGGGTGACGTACAACTGCGCGGCATCAGGGGCGATGGCCCGGCGGAAATCCTGTTCGATCGTTTCGTCCACCTGCAGCACGATCAGGCCCATCGCGGGCAGGGGGCTTTCCGTCAACTGATAGGGGAACTGCGCCATCAAATTAGCTCCGGCAACTCAAGTGGGGCGCGGGGCGACAAAAGTTCTGCGCCATTCGCCCGCATGACGATGTTTTCCTCGTGCACCAACATTCGGCCCTGATCCGTCATGGCGCCCGGCTCCAACGTCAGGACCATGCCTTCGCGCAGGGGGGTGCCATCCAGTGGCGTGAAGGACGGCCATTCGGTGAGCGTGATGCCCAATCCGTGGCCCAGACGCCCCCCGCCGGGCTGCGCGCCGCGCTTGACCAGACCTTCGGACAAGAGGCGGTGCACATCGCTTGCCAGCATGCCCGGGCGCAAGGCATTCAGCACATCTTCGGTCGCTTGCCACAACGCATCGTGCACGCGACGCGCGGTGTCCGAAGAAGGCCCGACCGCGTAATTGCGATCGAAGTCGCAGAAATATCCGTTCCGAACCGCGCCAGTGTCCAGCATCAGAATATCGCCGACCTCTAGCGGCGTGTCCGAGGCCGGAGAGATCACATCGGTATATCCATCAGGCCCCGTGCCACCCGCGACATAGCTGACCCAATCCGCGCCTTCCTGCAAAAGCACCGATTGAAAATCGCGGAAGATCTGGTCCAGCGGACGCCCCTTTGCCGCGAACTCGGGCACGCGATCAAAGGCCCGTCCGGCGATGGTACAGGCGGTTCGGATCGCCTCAACCTCGGCGTCGGTTTTGATTTCGCGGACGCGTTGAACCGCATCGGTCGCGTCCTCGAACCGGCGCGGGGCGATAGATTTGGCGACCCGGTCATAGTCGCCGATAGGCATGCGCAGATGCGTTTCCAACCCCATCGGAACACCGATCCGCGCAGTGTCGGGCAGTAGATCGCAAAGCGTATCCACCAGCAGGCTGACCCCATCGTCGCTAGGGTGCGGCGCGTCCCACGTGCGAATCGTCGGCACCCATGTGCGGCCCATCAACTCGGCCCCGATCGACGGGATGACCGCGACGGGATCGCCAGTGGCGGGCACAATCAGGAACCACGGGCGCGCCGGGCTTTCCCAGAAACGGGTCAGGAAGCCTGTGACGTAGAAGATGTCCGCGGCAGACGTCAGGAACAATGCGTCCAAACCATCCGCAGTCATCTGATGTTGTAGGCGCGCGACACGGCCTCGGAATTCATCAGCCGGGAAAATCAACGACCGCTCAGCCATCTTCGGGCCCTTCGCTCAGGAACGTCAGAACCCGCGCGTCGGGGCCAAGATCAAGCCCGGTCAACAACGCCGCAAGCCCCGCGCCACCCGACGGCGTGGTGTCGAACCCATGCTCCGCCAACGTCTTAACGCCGCTTTGTGCCACGTCTTCCGAGATGGTGACGAACTCATCCGCATCTCGCGACAGGCCGGCAAGCGCGATCATCGACGGCGTCTTGCAATCCAGCCGCCCCATGGACGAAACCGGACCTTCGGTCGTCACGATCTGGCCCGCGCGGATGCTGTCGATCAGGGCAGGGGCGGCTTCAGGCTCTACCACGATGATCTGGGGCGCGTCGCCCCAAGCCAGCCGTGCGTGGGCAGCGACAGCCGCGGCCAGCCCGCCGACACCGGCCTGCAACAGAATGTGCGTCGGCGGGGTGTCGATCTGCGCGACCGCCTCCGCGGCCATCTGGGTATAGCCCTCCATCACCCGCAGCGGCATTTCGGTGTACCCGGCCCAAGAACTGTCGGACAAAAGTGTCCAGCCGTTGTCTTGGGCGGCTTGCATGGCGGCGTCCATGCTTTGTTCGTAATCAGCCCCTGAGCGCACGACCTCTGCCCCGTAAGTGGCGAGACGCTTGGCAAACCCCTCGGGCACCGTCTGGGACAGGTAGATGACTGCGCGGGCGCCGAATATCCGGGCCCCTGCCGCGACGGACAGTCCGTGGTTGCCCGCACTGGCGGCAACGAAGGTCTGTCCCGCCAATGCGCTGCCAAGCGCCTCGGCGTCCCGACCGACCGCCGCGACCGCAGTCCGCGCGATGGCGTGAACCGCGCCCAAGGCCTTGAAACTGCCCAGCCCCATGCGAGCCCGTTCGTCCTTGATGTGAACCGCCGCGACACCTGCCAAAGATGCGATCTGCGGGGCGTCAGACAGCGGGGTTTCCCGATGCATTGGGCAAAGATGCAGCAAGTCCGCCACGCCGGCGGCGTCGGCAATCGGCATCAGCCCGTCAGGGTCGTAGCCCGTGCCGCGCAGGGAATTTTTGAGGCGATCCATCACATTTCGGCCTATCGTCAAAGAGAATTGGCACCAATAGGCAACGACAGAAGGTGGCAGCGCAAGCGGTTTGCATCCGCACAAAACAGCCTGCTTACGTGGCGGAGCCGGGCCAAGTACGCCATATTCCGGTGAAAAAGGTTGTCTGGTACACCCAAGCGACCTTGCCAAGCCAATTGACTGGCCCATAGTTAAATCTTTCGGATCCCCAAAATCGAGGGACATGACTTTGGAGCTGCCGGAGCGCCTATCAAAATACCTGCGCAAATCACATATTGCGTTGGCTTTGTCTGACACGTCCCAAGACGCGCCGCTGGTCTTGGTGAACAAGGCGTTTTGCGACCTGACCGGGTATACCGAAGATGAAGTGCTGAACCGTAACTGCCGATTCCTGCAGGGTGAGAACACCACCGAGGAGATGCGCGCGCCTCTGCATGATTTTGTGCACGGCAAGGGCCCTGACGCGGGGCGGTTTCCAATCCTGAACTATCGCAAGGACGGCACGCCGTTCCACAACTACGTCTACATGTCGCGGCTGCGGGACAGTGATGACGAGGTGAAATTTATCCTCGCCTCTCAATTCGACATGACTTCGGCCCTGCAACGGTCGACGATTTCCGCGAACGACGAAAAGCTGCGCCATGCCCTGAGCGATTTGGAGCAGATCAGCCGGGAATATGGTCTGGCAATGATGGGATCGGCCAAATTGCTGGCGGATTCAGTGGCCATGATGGCCCAGCTCTCACTTACAGAAAAGTAATTGTCAGAAGATCCCCGGACATAACGATGCGCGACGAAGATTTGAACGACACGACCAGAACCGGGGAAGACGCTGGACGGCTTTGTATCGTGGGCATCGGTGCCTCTGCCGGGGGGCTAGAGGCGATCCGCGAAATGCTGGCAGGCGCGTCGCCGGATGCGAACCTTGCCTATGTCGTGATCCAGCACCTTGATCCGAACCACGAAAGTCTGCTGGCCGAGCTTTTGGCGCGTCATACCGACCTGTCCGTGCGGCAGGTGTCGGGCGGGGAGGAAATTCGCAGCGGCAATGTCTACATCATTCCGCCCGGTGTCGGCCTGTCGGTTAGCAAGGGCGTGCTGAACCTGACCGAATTCGCCCAGCCGCGCGGGTTACGCCGCCCAATCGATGACTTTTTCGAAAGCCTTGCGCTGGATCAGGGGCGGTTCGCGGCCTGCGTGATACTGTCTGGCACTGGTGCTGACGGCAGCGTCGGCCTGCGTGCGATCAAGGAACACGGTGGGCTATGCATCGTGCAAGAACCACGGTCCGCCAAATATGATGGCATGCCCACCTCGGCCCAGAACACTGGCCTTGTGGATTTTGTCCGGAAACCGAACGAAATCGTTGAGGCGATCCGCGCATACTATGCCCATTCCGTGCAGGACCAGACAGACACCAAACTGGCCAACACGATCGAAGACAACCTGAACGAAATCTGCGCCGTCGTGCGCAATTTCGTCGGCCATGATTTTTCGGGATACAAACAATCCACTCTAATACGTCGGGTGCAGCGCCGGGTTCAGGTTCTGAACCTTCAAAACGCCGAACAATATTTGCAGCACATCCGCTCGGACCCCAGTGAATGCGAACTGCTGTTCCGTGATCTGCTGATAAACGTCACGCGATTTTTCCGCGATCCCGAACATTTCGAGGTGCTGCGCGAAACGGCGATCAGGCCGATGGTCCAGAACTCCGGCAACGAAGATGATCTTCGCGTCTGGGTGCCCGGCTGTTCCAGCGGGGAAGAAGCCTATTCCATCGCCATGCTGATCGCGGATGAATGCCGGTTGCAAAAGCGGTCGGTGAACATCCAGATTTTCGCCACCGACATCGATGAACAGATGTTGCGGATCGCGCGCGAAGGGACCTATGCGCAGGCCGCGCTGGCGGACATCCCGGAACGGATGCGGGACGATTACACCATTGCGCGCGATGGGCATTTTCAGGTGTCGTCCAAGATCCGCGACATGATCCGGTTTTCGGTCCACAGCATCGTCCGCGACCCGCCGTTTTCGAACATCGACCTGCTGTCGTGCCGCAATTTGCTGATTTATTTCGGCGAGCAGCTGCAGAAGGCCGCAATGCCGATTTTCCATTATGCGATCAAACCGGGGGGCATTCTGTTCCTTGGGCCGTCGGAAACGATCGGTCGATATGACCACGAATTTCAGGCCATAGACCAGTCTGCCCGCGTTTTCCGCCGCAACAAAAGCCGCCCCGAATACCCCCTACACCTGCGCCATCAAGAGCCGTCAACGGTCCCCAACAGACGCCGCCCGCGCTATGATGAAGAGCCGTCCAAGCGGCTGGACTGGGGCGACGGTGGGGCCACCGATCGCATCCTGTCAGCCTATGCGCCAGCCACCCTGCGGGTCACCGCGTCTGGCGAGATCCTTAAATCCACCGGACGTCTGGGCAAATACTTGGACTTCACCCTTGGCGGCGACTCGAACAGTTTTGCCCCTTCCGTCGCGCGTCCCGGCGTGCGCGAAGCGATCTCTGCCATCATCCGGCAGGTCAGCAAGAGCAAGAAACGCACGATCTCTCGGGACCTGACGGCTCAGTCGGAGTTCGGCAGCCAGCCCTTCGACCTGATCGGAGAGCCGCTGAACGACGGCACCTTCCTTCTGGTGTTCCGCGAAAGCGACCGCTTCGCCGCGACAGATGAGGATGATTTCGAGTCTGTCCTGCCGATGGACAGCCACGTCCAAAGCCTTGAGGACGAGTTGCGCTCGACCCGCGTGCGCCTGCACACCACGGTCGAAGAACTTGAGACCGCCAATGAAGAGCTGAAAAGTTCGAACGAAGAAATGATGTCGATGAACGAAGAGCTTCAGTCGACAAACGAAGAACTTTCGACCGTCAATGACGAGCTGAAGGGCAAGGTGGATGAACTGTCGGTCGCGAACTCTGACCTGTCGAACTTCTTTGCTTCGACCGCGCTGCCTTTGGTCGTTGTCGATGCGGACATGTCGATCCGCAATTACACCGACGCGATCCAGACAATCTATCCCTTCCGCAATTCCGACCGTGGCCGCCCGCTGACCGAAGTCACCAGCGCCCTGCGTCAGGATACCGAACTGCTGGAAGCCACCCAAGAGGTGATGCAGGACGGGGAAATCCGGCACATGCGTGTCTGGGACCGCGCAGAAGAGCGCACATGGTCGCTGACGATCACGCCCTACCGGTCGCGGGACGGTGAATTGGATGGGGCGACGCTGGTCTTCTCGGAACTCACCGACGCGATCCGGTTGGAGGACGCGCTGGAACGCGAAAGCGAAAGACTGCGCCTTGCGCTGGACGTGTCCAACCTGTCGGTCTGGGATTTCGACCCGTCGTCCGGCGCCATCCGTATCGATGCCACGGGCACGTCCCTGATCGGGCTGCCAGATGAAAACATCACCTCCAGCGCGTTCTTCAAGGCCGTCCACGAAGACGACCGCGACTATGTCAGCGAAGCCTTCGCCGCGGCCACCAAGGACGGTGACCACATCGATCTGATGTTCCGCCCCGTGGGCGATGGCGCGACGTCACGGTTCACCCAGATCGTCGGCCAGCGGATGAACAGCCGCAACGCGTCGCGCATCCTTGGCGTGGCCTTCGACGTCACCCGCGAACAAGAAGACCGCGACGTTCGCGAGTTGATGCTGAGAGAGATGAACCACCGCGTCAAAAACATGTTCGCGATCATCTCGGGCATGTTGCGCATCGTGGGACGGTCGGTCGACAACGTCAGTGATCTGGTCGATGCAATGCAGTTGCGGATCACGGCGCTGGCCCGGTCCCACGACATGACGCAGCGCGCGCCCGGCGGGGCCGCGCTGACATTGGCCGACGTGGTCAACGCATCGCTGGACCCTTACAGCGATCACGCCGACATCAAGGTCGAAGGCCCCACCGTTCAGGTCGAAGTCGGGGAACTGACCGCGCTGTCGCTGCTGCTGCACGAATGGGCGACGAATGCCGCCAAATATGGCGTCCTTGGCGATGCGAAAGGGCGGCTAGAAGTCACTTGGGATAACCAAACCGAAAACCAAATCATACTTTCGTGGAACGAAGTTTTGACTGAAGGCGTTGTATCGCAAGATGAAAAAGCCGGCTTTGGGTCCACCTTGGTTCAACTTTCGGCAATGCAATTGAATGGGCGCCTTGATACGACGATTGGTGCCAGAAACCGAAGGATGACCCTTGAATATGTCCCAAGCTTCAGAGGGCAAGACGCCAAGTAAGACTGTATTGCTCTGCGAAGATGAAGCGATTGTCGCGATGGACATTCAGTTCATGATCGAAGACTGGGGGTTTGAGGTCATCGGCCCCTTCGCTGACAAATCCTCGGCCAAGACGGCCCTGGCAGACACTGTGCCCGACATAGCGGTACTAGACGTGAACCTGCGCGACGGTCAGGTCTATCCGCTGGCCGATACGCTGCGTGAAAAGGGCGTCAGGCTGATCTTTCACTCTGGTCATGTGGATGATCTGGAGATCAACGAACGGTACCCCGGTGCCGAAACCTGCATGAAGCCGATCGAGCCGCTGCGCCTGAAAAACGCGCTGATGACGGCTGAGGCATGACAGGCATTGGCTGGATCTGAACCCCCTTGGGTCAGGTCGGGCGTACACCGGAAAAAGCGCGTGGTTCTTCCAAAAAGCGTTGAAAATTAATTCTGCCTTAAGATAGGCTAATCTCCAGCGGCACGAATTGCGCCGCGTCCAAGATAGTGAATTCATTATAGCGGGCGGACCGTTTTCAGGTTCGGGGGATCTCGTGATTGGCATGGCGCGTAGGCGATAATTTGATCGCCGGGCTTCATATATTATTGCCCAAAGGGCGCAGACGGATCGGGCGGTTGCTTGCATCCGCTTCTATCATTGCGCTTGCCACGACCTCTCTTTCTCAGCCCCCTGCAATCTCGGTCGATGGACGCACGAACACCACGGTTCGCATCAACGGCGCGGTGACGGATGTCCGCACCGGAACGGTGCGCAACGGATCTGGCTTCAATTCTTTCAACCGTCTGGATGTGAACCAAGGCCGCACGGTGAACCTGCATGTGCCTGATGGCGCCAGCCGGACGATCAACCTTGTGCGCGACAAAAGCTCTGTGATCGCGGGCACGCTGAATTCGATGACCGGCGGTCAGATCGGCGGCGGCATTGTCATCGCTAACCCCAATGGCCTTGTGGTGACGTCGACCGGGCAGGTCAACGCGGGCAGCTTTGCGGTCTCGACGCCGACGCGGCAGTTCGTGGATCAGTTCTTCAATGCCGATGGCAGCCCCAAGGACGCGTCAGTCCGCGCGCTTCTGGATGGCAGCGCACCGCAGGCTGCGGCGGATGTATCGGTCGCGGGTCGGATCACAGCGGGGGGTGTGCGGTTGCAATCGGGCCGGGACGTCTCGATCTCGGGCCTGATCGACGTGACCGCGCGCGAAGCCTTCGTGTCGAACTTTGCCAATACAGGCCGGGTTCAAACGCACGCCGGACGGGACACCACGATCTCGGGCACGGTGCGCACGCGTAAGGGGGACAACGGCGGATCGATCGGTGTGACAGGCGGCGGTGATGCCCGTATCTCTGGCGTGATAGATGCCAGCGGGACGGGTTCGGGCGATGGTGGTGAGATCATCGTTTTCGTCGACCGCGACGCCTACCTGACCGAAACCGGGTCGCTATTGGCCGAAGCGCCGTCGACGGGCGCTGGCGGGTTCATCGAACTGTCGGGCAAACAGCTGGTGTCGGCGGTTGGGCATATGTCGGCCCGCACTGCCGAAGGGGCGAAGGGGCAGATCCTGATCGATCCCGAAACCTTCGAATTCGTTGGCAGCATGACAGCCGAAGGTCAGGACATCACGATCATCGCCACGCAGGCGATCATCGTTCAAGACGGGGCGACAATTTCGACGCGCGTGCCGGGGACGAACCTGTTCTATGCCGAAGGCGATGCAGGCGATATCACGTTGCAGGCCCCGACGATTTCTATTGGTCGAAACGTCACGCTGGATGCATCCGGCGGCGCGAATGCCAGCTGTGGTTTCTGCGGTATCCCCTACATGGGCGGGATCATTACGCTAGAGGCCATCGCGCAGGAAACGCTGACCACAGCAGGTATCGCCGCAGGTGCCCAGACCCGCATCGAAATCCGTGACGGTTCTGTCCTGAAGGGGCGCGAGGTCAATATCATCGCCCGGTCAACCGCCACGGTCGATGTGGAAACCATCCGCGATGCACCGGGCTTTTTCGACAATGGCGCACCGTCGTCGATTGCCGAGGCGATCAACAACGCCGCCGCTGTCGCCGTCGACAAACTTCAGGCCGCCACGGACATCACGCTTTTGCCCGCGATCGTCCGGGCCGAGGCCGTCATCGACAGTAGCGCCTCTTTGATCACTGCGACGGGCGGCACCGTCACGGTCGACGCCTTGGCGGAAACGCTGGTCAGCTTGGCGCCGGAGCAGGACAAGGTCGCACTGGCGGGCGTCGGGACGTTCACCGACGCGCGTGTCGTCCTGCGCGGCTCGACCAACCAGTTCGGCAATGCGACCAGCCAGAACATTCAATCGTCGCAGATATCCGTGCCGGACGAAAACGGCGTTTGGCAGCCGCTGGAAAATGGCATTTCCGTTTCGGCGCGCACGAAAGAAGTCGTCGATATCGACGTCACCGGCGGGGAGAACGGATCGCTGGCTGGTTTGGCTTTGGGGTTCGCCTATCGTGACCAAAGCGCGATCGTTGAATTCCGTTCGGGCAGCAGTTCTTCCTTTACCGCGCCTGTGACCTTTGGCGGCAGAACGACCATCCTTGCCGACGCTGAAAAGGATATCTCGATCAAGGCGCGGGCCGCGGACGGCAAAGCGGCCAGCGTCGCTGGGGCCGTCGATTTGGCCAAGGGCGAAACCATCGTCGCGGGCGGGTTCAGCCTGAATGGCGAAGAGTTTGAAAACAGCGTCAAGGCCACGACGCGCGTGACCGATTACACCGTGCAGGCGGTGTCGAAAAACGGGACCGACACCACCGGCGGTGAAGACATCGACAGCGGTGCCGTGCGGGACGAAGTGGACGGCGCAACGGGCAACGTCACCCGCGCCTTTGCCACCGGAGAGGACGAGGTCGCATCCGGCACGCCCGCGCCTGCAACGTCCGAAGGCACCGCAGGCGAGGCGTTCTTTTCCGCCGGGCTTGCGCTAAGCCGTGTCACCCAAGCGACCGAGGCGACGACCGCATCGACCAATTCGATGGACAACACCCGGATCGGCGACGTCGCCCCCAGCAACGGCGCGTGGATCAACCTTGGGACCTATGATGGTCAGGCAGGGTCTTTCGAACTAAGCGCCGAGACCGCTTTCGACAGCGTCGCCGTTACGTCCGAGGCGGTGTCGGAACAGGGCGTCATCGTATCTGGCGCCATCGCGTCGTGGGATTTGGGTACCACCGCCCGGCTAGAGCGCACACGGGTAGAGGCCTCTGCCGACGATCAGAATGTATTGGTCTCCGCGCGAACCCAACTGCCAATGGTGGGTGCGGCTGATCCGTTGAGGACCGAGGACATCCTGTCGGGCCTTTCGGCCACCGATACTGGCCGCGTTGCCGCCCGGGCCGCGGGCAACGGTCAACTGGGCTTTGCCGTGGCGGGCGCGTATTCGAACGTGGACACTGATACGACGGCGCGTGTGACCAGCCTGAACTACCTTCGCGGGCAAGAGGACTGGGAAAGCAATTATTACGGCGGTGGCGAACTGGACGAGAGTTCGGCCGAACCGCCCGCCCGCACGTTCCTTGGCCAGTCCGAAGACCCGACAAGTTCCCCGGAATTTCTGTCCGCCGGGCGGCTGACGATCGAAGCCATGACCAACGGGCGTCTGGATACGCGCGCCAATGATCCGGTGTGGTCGTCCGACACCAAGGACGGCAACGAAAACCTTGCCGCCGTCGGCGCCGGTGTCGCCATCGGTGTGTTCGACACCACCACCCACGCCGCGCTGGACAAGCTGATCTCGGACACCTTCAGCTACGGCCCCGCCGTTCGGCTGACGGGCTTGGACATCTCCGCGACCAATGCGCTTTACACGACCACCGCCGCAGGCTCTGGCCAACTGGGGTCGTCCGGCGCGATCGGATTCAGCGGCGCGCTGGCCTACAGTAAGCTGACCACTGACACGCGCGCGGCGCTGGCCTCGGAAATCGATCTGGTCGTCAAACCCCGCGAGGATGGCACATTCGGTGCCACTACCGTCAGCGCACGTGACGACAGCAAGGCCGCCACGGTTGCAGGCGTCGCCCCGGCAGGCAGCGCGTTTTCGCTGGGTCTGTCTGCGGCGCTGACGGAACAGAACCGTAAGACCCGCGCCGGGTTGGGTGAGCTGTTCGAGCTGGACTACATCCCGTACGAGACCGATCAGGGCGGGTATTACGAAGACAAGCCCGCGCTTTTCGATCGTTACGCATACGATACGGTGCCCTACACCCAGTTCTTCGATCTGCTGACGATCACCGCTGACACCACGGGCGGGGTCGCGACACTTGCGTCGGCGGGGACGGAAGGCACCGGGGCAGAGGCGGACGCCGACAAGCCAAAGCCCGCGCGCATCGGGGCCTTGGGGCTAAGCGATGACGCCACCAGCGAAGACACGCTGGACGCGGAAGACGAAGACAACCCGGGCGAGGGCGCCAAGGGTGGTTTTGCGGCATCGGGCGCAGCGGCGGTCAACTATGGGACCGTGAACACGCAGACCTACATCGGGACTTTGGGCAAGGTCGTATCGGACGACACCATTTTCCGCGCGACCGACAGCGCGACCACCGTGGCGCAGGCGGGCGGCATCGTCAGCGGTGCGGGTCTGGTTGGCATCGGCGGTGGTTTTGCGCGTGATACGCTAACCCGCAATACCGAAGCTTACCTGCGGGGCCTGTCGCTCTTTGCGTTTGGCGATGTCGATGTCACCGTGTCGCGCAGCGGCGAAACGACGGTTCAGGCCAGCGGTGCATCCGGGCGGAATGGTGCTGCGGAAAGCGGCGTGCCATTGGCGGGGTCTTACGCAGTCAAGAAGGGCAGCGATGATGTCCGGCTTGAAATCGGGTCGGCTTCTCTTGGCGCGCTTGGGCCGCTTAGCCTCAGCGCGACGAATAGCGCAACCACGACCATCAAGGCCGGCGCGGATGCAGGCAGCGTCGGGAATGAAGCGGCGTTCGGCGTCGGCTTGGCTGCGGCGCAAGACCTTGGCACCAGCGATACCGACCTGATCATCACCCGCTATTCGTCGCGGGATCTGGACGGCACATATATTCCGCCGCTGACATATTCCGCCCTGATCTTTGGAGAGCCGGGTTCCGGTGGTGATGTTCCGGTTCTGGTCGAAAACGCCCGCACGACAACGGTTGAGGCCGCATCATCTGGACAGGTTGAAGGCTTTGCCTTGTCCGGCTCGGCGGCGATAGCTAAGGGCGCACGGTCCGCCACGCTCGATATCTCGAACCGCAGTGGTGACGTGATGGGCCTGATCGTTCCGGGCGGCATCGACGCCAAGGCGCGGGTCGTGGGATCGACCACGGTTAAGGCGGGCAGCGATGCGTCCGGCAAGATCGCCGTGGGCGTGTCCTATGCCGCGCAGAAGGAAACTCTGCGCGCAACCACGTCTTTGGGCGCACTCTACGTCAGCGGGTTGGATGAAACCTATGCGTTGGCCAACGCGCAGGACGTGACGTTCGGTGCCGTCACGGATGCCGATCAAAGCGCCATCGCCATCGCCGGGGCCGCGGTTCAGGCGGATGAGGACGCGACAGAGACCGACGCCACGGAAACCCCCGCCGAGGGCGCTGAAGCTAGCAATACCGAAGGCAGCGAAGAGGACAGCGGCACCGCGGGCTTTGCTGGGAACGGCGCGATGGCGGTGAACAAGGCCGATGTCCAGACCACTCTGGTCCACACTGGAACCGGGACAGTCAACGCACATCACGTGACCCTTTACGCCCGGGAATCCAGCGATCTGAGCGCCCAAGGCGGAGGCAAGACCGAAGCTGGCGACGCCATCGGCGCGGGTCTTGGCATCGGTCGCCTGAAGCCGACGACAACGGTGACCACCGATTTCACCGGGCTCAGCTTCTCTTTGACCGGCGCATTCTTCGCCGAGGCGATGACCGACACCCAAGGATCTGCCACCGCGACCAATGGCGCGTTGTCTGACAAGCTGGGCATCGGCGTGAATATCGCGGGCGGTGAGGTCAGCGCGACAACGAACTTGATCTACGGGGACGAGACCCGCGCCGGAACGGTGTTTGCTGCTCGCGCTACACTGCTGAACCAAGACCTGTCTGACTTTACCGCCAGCGCCGACGCCGTGAACGCCACGGACGAGACGGCGAATTCCATCGCCGTCGGCGTCTCGGGCTTCCGCGGCACGCGGACCGCGGACCTGACCCTGACGGGCACAGAGATCTACTCTGGCACCGAAGCCACGATCCAGTCCAAGACCGCCGCCACCTTTGATGCGCTGTCCGAAGGCGTGCGCGGCACGCGGGTGGACTTTGCCAAGGTTAACGACAGCACCGACGACGAAGGCAACGTGACCTCTTCTGGCGGGTTCAATCTGGAAATCGCAGCCGCCTTGGCGAACCTCAACAGCGATGCGACAGTCACGCTGGACAACGTCACCGTCGACGCGGGCACGACCGCAGACCTGATCGCCGAAGCAACGCTGGAAAGCGCGATTGCCGGTCTTGGCTATGCCTCGGCTGATCTACAGATCGCCGACAGCGACATCACCGGCGCGAGCATCGAGGTGTCCTCGATCGCCACATCCACCGTGGCCGTCGACGGCAGCGTAGAGACGAACCACGCCGCCAGGACGCGGGCCGAAGCCGAGAACAACAAGGACCTGCTGGACAAAGTAACCGCGCTGGCGGAAAGCGACAGCGAAGACGACAAGCTTGCCTTCTCGGCCGCCTTCACACCGCAAAGCGCCAAAGCCAGCGCGACGACGAACGCGGCAGACAGCAGCTTTGAAAGCAGCGATGGCGACGTGGATGTCCGGTCTGTTGCCAAAACGGATGTGACCTTGGGTGCAGGCGCAGCGCCCTTCGCTGTGACACTGGCGATGACCGAAACCAACGCGCTGACCAAACTGTCTGAAACGGCCGTCATCGCGGATGAGGCGGCAGAAGTGACAGCCAAGGTCGTCGAAGCGCAGGACCTGACCGCCACGGCGAATTCCGACAGTAATCTGCCGGTCGATGCGGCAGCCATCATTTCGATCCGGAAATCGTCGTCCCGTTTGGAGATTGCCAATGCTCTGGCTGGCCCGGCGATCACGGGCGACACCGTTCTTCTGGATGCGCTGACCGAACGTGATCTGTCCTTCAACCTGCGTGCGCATGGCGCGGCCACCGATGTGGTCGCCCTTGGTGCGGTGGTCAGCTATTCCGACGCGCTGACGCAGGCGCTGATCGACGGCACGATCACCGCGACCGATACGCTGGCCGTGGGCGCCCGCACGCGCACTTCGATGACGTCGCTGGCCTTGGCGACAGGCGGCGACGCGGTAGAACCCGCAACGGCAGAGGATGACGCATCGGGTTCCGGCGACGGGCTTGGCGGCACGGTGCGCGACATCGCGGGCCGTGTGGCGGGCATCGGCGCGCCCGACAGTGAAGAAACGACTGCCGAAGACGGCACCGAAAAGACCATCGACGACGCCGTTCAGATTGGCGCGGTGGCCTCGGTCTTCGTGCATACTGACGCGGCGCGCACGGTCATTGGCACGGCCACGCTGACCGCCGGCACCACCGCCGACCTGTATGCCAAGCACTACTACCCGACACTGTCGCTGAACTCTGGCGCGCTGCTGGATGCGGATGTCGAAGATACGAAAACCGCCGTGGCAGTGGCCGTCACCTACGCGGGATTGGCGCATCAAACAGAATTGGACCTGACCGAAAACGCCACCGTGACCGGCGACATTACGGCGCGCGCAGAAACGCGGTATCGCGGCCCCGAAGATTTTGCGACGGTCGATGCCTCCCTAAGCCTTGCGAACAAGATCACCGGGTTCGATGAAAACGCCGCGAAACCTGAACTTGACGGGTTGTCGGACAGTGATTTCGCGATCTCTCAGACCGTTGCGGCCTTTGGGGACAAAGTCGGTGTGGGCGTCGATGTCGGTGTCCTGAACCTTGATGCCGAAAATACGCTGACCGTTTCGGGCACTCTGACCCAGACCGGCGAAGACGATATGATGCTGCTGGCGCAGACGGTGAACACCTTCGGGGTGCGCACCGGCGATCTGGGCGGTACACGCGGGCTGGGCGAGTTGGACGCGCTGAAAAAACAGTCCGAAGGCGAAACGGCCAGCGTCGGTGGCGCGGTTTCCATCGCGCTGATCGATGAGGTCAACCGCGTCACCTTGGAACAGACTGCCAGCCTCTCTGGCGGCGACGTCGCGGCCCGCGCCGTATCTGACGCCAATTACGCGAACTTTGCCAAATCGACGGGCAGCGCGACCAAGACCGGCGTGAATGGCGCATTGGCCCTGACCATCGCACGCCGTGATCAGCTGATGACCGTCGATCCGCGCGTGATCTTTGGGGCGATCGGGTTGGAGGAAACCAGCCTTGATGCGCGCGCGATCGATCAGGCGCAAATCGCGACCATGGGCGATACCTTCACCTCTGCCGGGAAGGCGGGCGTTGGGGTTGGTGTCGGGCTGACGTTGCTGCGCGGCAAAACCTCGACCGTGTTTGGCACGCGGGATGAAAATGACGATGCGATTGCCGTCATCACCGGCGCGATCAGCGAGGATGTTCGCAACGACATCCATCTGGGCGCCGACACGCAGTCGCAAATCGTCACGCTGGCCACGCCCGGCGTGAAGGCGGGCGCGGATTTCAAAGGCATGGCCGAGTCGCTGGACTTTGACCAGATCGCAGGCGGCGGCATGGGAGAGGCGGCGCAGCTTGCTTCCTTCGAAAAGGTACTGGCAATCAAGGAAGGCATCCCCGAATCCGACTATGGCATCGGGATCACCGGCGGCTTTGCCATGGTACAGGGCACGGCCACGACCGAAGTGATTGCCGACCGTGCCGATCTGTCCGGGTTCGATGCCGCAAGCTTTGTCGCCCAGGACACTCTGATGTCGCTGACCCATGCCTCGGCCGAGGTCGAAGGCCTGCTGGCCGACGCGATTGCCGGGGCAGGTTCGGTCGACGCGCTGGCAAACAGGGTCACGGCCTCTTTGACGTATGCCAATACCTCAGGCCGGGCGCTCAGCGATTTGACGGTATCAGCCCTTTCGGACGGGATGCGCAAACTGGGCGCACGGGGCGGCAGCGGTCCGTCCTTGGGCGATTATTCCGTGGTCGGCTCTGGCGCGGTGATGGTGGGCGCTGAAACGGCGATTGCCGATCTGTCGAACGCACAGCTGGATGTGCAGGGCGGATCTGCCGGGCAGGGTCTAAGCCTGACGGCCAAGGCCGCGCGTGATCACGGGCTTTATGCTGGCGTCGGACAGGCGACCACTGGCAAGGCAATCGGCGTTTCGGCCTCGGTCGATGTGGCCAACAAGACTGCCGAAGCCCGGCTGGATGACGCGACCATCGATACCCGCGATCTGGATGTCTTGGCCGAGGCGGAGGCGAACCGCCGCCTTGTCACGCGCGCCGGGGCCATTTCCGGCACGACGGCGGTGCAGGTCTCGGGCTCTGTCCTGACGGGCAGGGTGGATGCGACCGTATCGCTGGACAATGCCAACCTCACCGTCGCCTCGGCCCAGACCGCGGATATCATCGCCCGCACCTCTGGTGACACGGCCGTCCAGCCGATCTCGGCCAACCTGTCGGTCGACCTGGGGATCATGCCAAGCGTCAATACGCTGGTGTCGCGCCGTAATGCGCGTGTGACGGGCACCAACTCCGTGATGACCATCGCCATGTCCGACGCGGCCCCCGCGCGGATCGCGGCGCAGCGTACTGGCGATACGCTTGCGGATGGTGTTGCGGTCGGCATGTCGCAGGGAACGCAGATCGGCGCTGCGGCGGTCACGCTGTTTGACCGCGGCGACACCCGCGTTGACCTGACGGGCGGCCAGATGGACGTCGACGGTGGCATCACGATCCAAGCGGTGGATAGTGAAACCCGTAACGTCAGCGTCGGGGCAGGGAACCTGACGCCGGGTGTCACTGTCAATGCGGTCGCCGGATATCTGGACGATAAGGCCGACGTGACGGCCATCCTGACGGACATGGACCTGACCCGCGGCACCTTCGACGTGACGGCGCAGAAATCCGGTGACAGCCGCGTTGTCGGGTTGATCGGGGCCGTCACCGGGGGCGGATCGGTGTCGGTCAATGGCGCGGTCATGTTCGACCGTGGCAACGTCACGGCACATGTGCTGGGTGCACAGACGACCGGCGGTGTCTCTGATCTAAGCGTGACGGCAAAGGACGCCGGGGACGAAGGCAACCGGGTGCTGTCCGCCACGCTGATCACCGGCGATGTCGGATCGTCCTGGGGTGTCGGCGTCACGGGCACATGGCAATCGCAGACCGGTCAGGTCAGCGCGGTCTATGCCGACAGCGAAACCCGCGCGGCCACGCCGCTAGATGGCACCGACCTGACGATCGCTGCCGAAACCGATACGGCATTGCGGACCGTCAACGTCGACGTGGGCGCGCAGATGGTCGCCTCTGTCTCCGGGCTGTTCCGCATGCAGCGCTCGACCCGCGACGTGGTCGCATCGCTTAGCGCGGGCGGCGACTTTGGCCACGTCACTGTAGACGCGCAGCGGGCGGATAACCTGACGGGTGTCTCAGCTGGGCTGAACTTTGGCGGCACTTTCGGTGGCGATCTGAAGTACCAGCAATTCGTCAGCCAAGGCGGCACGCTGGCGCTGGCCGATTTCGCAACGGGTAGCGTGATCGACGGCAATCTGGCGGTCACCGCGCTGGACGCATCGCAGATCACGGGCGTATCTGCCGGTCTGGTCGGATCGCAATCGGTCGCGGCCTCGGTCGACGTGATGCTTGCGCTGCGCGGCAACGGCTCTGTTGACGAAGACGACGTGTCCGAAGTTCCCTTCTCGGTCGAAGACCGGATGGCCAATGCCGAAGCAGACGCATATGCCAGCGCCGCCGATCTGCAATACAATACCGAAGGCGCGGTAAGCACCGACCGCCCGAACGATACGCCCGACCCGATTGCGGTGCCGGTCGCGATCCCCAACACGATCACTGCGCAGGTCGCCTTCGCCGATGGCAAATCCGCACGCGTAAACGGCGGCATCGACATCGCCGCAACGGACGCGGGCCGGATTGTGATGCAATCTACCCAAGCTGCCCTGTCGGGCGGTGTCGCGGTGCTTGGCCCCTCTGCCGCCTTCGCGCTGGACCGGACGGAAACCTCGGCCGGGTTGCTGCTGCCGGGTGATGCTGGCCTGCTGGCCGGGGCCGATATCAACGTGACCTCTGACATCCAGCAGGGGATGTTCGCCAATACCATCGGCCTGTCGGTCGCCTCGAATTCTTTCGGTCTGTCCTTCGGCATGACGTTCGACAAACGTGCATCTTCGGCGCTGATCGGCGGTGGTACGCTGGCCTCGGGCCACAATATTACCGTCGATGCCACGTCGTCTGGTCAGACCGTGGCGATGATGCTGATGGGACAGGTGTCGGCCTCTGCCGGCTTTGGTGCTGGCGTTGCCGTCTCCTCGGCCAAGCGTGAAACATCTGCCAAGGTCGATGACGTCACACTGATCGCGGATGGTGAAAATATCGCTGATCTTAGCGTCAAGGCTACCAGCGAAGACGCCGCGACCGCCTATGCGCAAAGCCTGTCGGTCAGCGGCACCGCCGGGGCATCGGGTAGCATCGCCGTCGCCATCAGCCGCGCGGGCGCAGAGGCCTTGGTGACCGACGCGACATTGGCCTTGGATACCCTCGCCATCGAAGCGAATTCCCTGTCGCCGGAAGATGGATCGAACACCACCACGGCCGCAGCCCTGCCTGTTGCGCTGTCCGGTGGATCGGCAGGCGTTGCGGGCGGCCTTGCCATCGCGACCCGCACCGGCAGCACTAAGGCGCTTTTGACGAAGAGCGTGGTCACGGCGCAGGGTGACGTGCTGATCGGCGCGGCGTCCTCGGGGCGTTTGCAATCGATTGGTGTGGGCGTCGCGGGTGGCGGCAGCCTTGGGGTCGCGGGCTCTGTCTCCGTCTCGGTGCGCAAGGATGAAACTATCGCCCTGGCACAGGGCGGTAGCATCGACGCACAAGGAAACGTCGCGGTCGCAGCCTATTCGACGACCGACAATGACCTGAAGTCCGGCGGCGACGAAAAGGGCAGCAATTTTGAACTGTCGGGTACCGGCGTCACCGTTGGCTTCGGCGGCGCGACGGGCATCGGCGCATCGGTCAGCGTTCCGGTCGTCACCGGCAAAACCGAAGCGGCGCTGCGCGGGCTTAGCCGCGTTCGCGCCAATGGCAGCGGCACCCCCATGGCGCTAAGCCACTTCTATGGCGGGCAGTCCGTCACTGGCCTGTCTGTGCTGGCGGAAAGCGAATTGTCCTTCAACCAACTGACCTTGACGGCAGGTGTCGGTGGCACTGTCGGCGTCGGCGCATTGGTCGACGTGGTCGTTACCAGCGACGAAATCATCGCCGAGATTGTGGGGGCCGAGGCCGCCCCGACCGAAGTCATCACCGCCCAAGACGTCACGGTCGAGGCTTTGGGCGATCTGAACGTATCTACGATCACTGGCAGCTTTGGTGGCGGCGGTGGCGCGGCGGGTGTCGGGGCATCGGTTCAGACGCTGGTCACCGATCGCACTATCGAAGCGCAGATCAAAGATGCGCAGGTCGATCTCGGCTCTGGTGATCTGAGGATCGCGGCGCTGTCGGATGAGCAAATCATCACCGTGTCCTTCTCGGGCGGGGCAAGCACCATCGCGGGCGTCGGCGCGGGCGTTCTGGTGCACCGTGCCGCAACGGATGTCAGCGCCAAGCTGATCGACACGGCCGTATCCACGGCGGGCGACATCACGGTAGATGCCGATCTGATCCGCGACCGCGCGTCGACCATCACCAGCGTTGGTATCGCGGGCAAGTTCGGCGGGGCCGGGGCGCTGATGATCCTGTCGGCCGATGACAATGTCGTCGCCGCAATCGAAAACACCGGCACACCGGAGGCGATCACCGCCTACGACATCAATGTGACCGCACAGGCGCTGAAAACCGTGTCTTCCATCGCGACGACGGCATCGGGCGCGATCGTGGGGGGCAACCTGACCATCGCCACGCTGATCGACTCCAGCCGCGTTCTGGCCGAGGTCTCCGATGGCGTGACACTGGGAACCCAAGACGCGATCCGCGATCTGACTGTCACCGCCCAGACCTTGCGCCCGGCGCGTGGTGACGACGAAAACACGCTAACGGTCGGCGGCATCTCCGGCTCATTCGCAGCCGTAGGCGCCACGTTCGGCGTCGTGCACTACGCCGATGACACGCTCGCCCGTATTGGCGCGGCGCAGATCGACATGACCGGCGATCTGAGCGTCACCGCCTTTAGCGATCGTGATCTGGACCTGCGCAGCAACTCTTTCGCGGTTGGGCTGGGCGGCGCGCTTGGCTTTATCGTGGCAGACGCCTCTTATGGATTTGTGGCTGAAGAAGAGCAGGTGCGCGGACGTGACGAAGCGGACGCCCAATTGGCCGCGCTTCAGGGTGAAACGGTGGCCGAGGTCGAAGACGGCGACGATGTCCGCCACGATCTGACCAGCGGCACAGCCCGCGCCGACGACGGCACCGCGCTGGCCCAAGCTGGATACGAAGTGGCCGTTCAGGATGTCCGCGATCAGATCACGGCGACCAGCGAAACGGGCCGTACTGATCGCACCCGCGCACTGGTGGATGATAATGCGCAGATCAGCACTTTGGGTGGCTTGGACATTACTGCGACGGACGTCTCTGACCTGTTCGTCCGGGCGGGCACATATAACGTTTCTGGCGGCGTCGCCTTTGCCCCGGGTCTGGCCCGCGGCCGTGTCGCGACCGAAGTGGCGGCGACCATTGGGGCAGCAACCGTCGCCGCGCGCAACGTGACCCTGACCGCACGCTCGGGCACTGATCAGGACGCGGCCGAGGCTGGCGCCGAAGCGGGCGCTGGCAGCCTAGGCCTGACCTTCAACGCAGCCCCCGTCGTCGTCACCGTGGCAAACGACCGGGCGACGCTGGCCCAGATGGACGCGCAGGCAGAACTGAGCACCGACGGCCTGATCGGGGCACCGGGAACGCTTAGCCTGACGGCCAGCGCGGTCACGCCAACCTCGGCCATCGGGTCCGGGTTCGCAGGGTCTTTGGGCGGGGCGGCCAGCGGGATCTTTGCCACCGCAAAGGATACCAGCACCGTCAAATCCGCCATGGCAGCCGATCTTGATGAAGCTTACGACGTCGATGTCGCAAGCGATCTGGCGGGCGAACTGCGCGCCGAGGCGAAGGGCTTTAGCATGGGCCTCGTCGGCGCTGGCAGCCTGATCCGCGCCAGAACCGTGGACAGCAGCCTGATCGACAGCACGCTGGCGGGCACCTTCAACGGGGTCGGAGATTTGCGCGTCACCGCCGAAAGCAATCGCGATGTGGTGTCGCTGGCCGAGGGCGTCAACGGCGGTGCGTTGGCTATTGGTCTGACCTTTGCCGATGCCGATGTGACCCGCAGCACGCGGGCGAATTTCGCGGGCTATGTCTTGAACGGCGGTCGGATTGACGTGCTGGCCAAAGACGGTGCCGCGGCTGACAGATCGCGGGTCTTTGCAACGGCCAAGGCAGGGTCTGGTGGGGCTTTGACGGGGGCGGGCGCGGACTCGGACGCGCTGTTGGAAGGCGATGTTTCGGCCACCTTCGCCGGATCGGTCTATAGCGACGACATGGTCACGGTCCGCACGGTATCCGGCGCGCTGGTCGAAACGCAATCTGACGCGGTTAGCATCGGCGGCATCAACGGGGGCGCGGCGACATCTGAATCCGGACTGACCCGCAAGGCGCAAACGGTCGTATCGCTGGACGGCGTGGTATCCGGCCTGTCCCTAGCCGCCGACAGCCATGACGAGGCGATGTCGCGCGCCCAAGGCAGCGGCGGGGCCATCGCGGGCGTGCTGGCCACCGGGTCCGAGGTTGCCGTCAATTCGTTGACTGACGTCGTGCTGAAGTCCAGCGGCGACACGGGCCGGCTGGAAGTGATGGGCGCGCTAAACGTCACGCGCGACGCCTCCCTGTCGTTTGGGTCGCTGGCCGACACGGTTCAGGTCACCGCACTGGGTGTGGGCCGCGCCAAATCGCTGACCGACATCACCCGGGGTGGCGGCATCACGATTGGCAGCGCGACCAACGGGTACACCCTGTCCAACATTGGCGGCCTCTACCTCTCCAGCCGCTCTGACATCTCCAAGGACCGGCGCGGCGCGGCCCGTGACGCCGAAGCGGGCACTGGCAGCCTTGTCGATTTCTCTGGTGCGATTGCCGAAGAAACCATCCGTAACCGCAACGCAATCACGTTTGCCAGCGGCGCATTGGTGCAGAACTTCGGCTACGGCAATGTGCCTGTGGTGGTCGCCACCTCCAGCACCGACACTGGCCTCAAATCCAGAATGATGAGCGGCGGCGCCGTCGTCGCCGCCAAGGCCGAGGCGGTCAGCACCGTGACCCAGACCGCCACGGTCACAGTGGCGCAGGGCGCAGCGATCCACGCCTATGACGACATTCAGATTGCGACCCGTTCGGACGCTGACATCGATGCACAAAGCGACGCCTCGGCCTTTGGTCTGGGATCGCGTCTGCGCAGCCTGGCCGAGGTGGATTACAACGCCAACGCAGGCATCACCGTTGCCGGTACGATCGAAAGCCAGCAGGGCGACATATTCCTAAGCGCCGGTCAGGCCGAAGGGCGTGCCAGCGATGTCGACTTGACGTCGAATGCGACCTTCTTTGCCGGGACGATCATCCCGTTGGACAAGCGTCCCG
The DNA here is from genome assembly GCF_045763785.1 of Pseudooceanicola aestuariicola. Classification (NCBI taxonomy): domain Bacteria; kingdom Pseudomonadati; phylum Pseudomonadota; class Alphaproteobacteria; order Rhodobacterales; family Paracoccaceae; genus Pseudooceanicola; species Pseudooceanicola aestuariicola. Next base: position 674,959 of record NZ_JBJGSF010000001.1, read on the forward strand.
AAAGCAACATCATCGCGACGATCAACCACGGCATCGACGTTACCGCGACGGGCGAAGTGCTGGCAGGTCGCACGCTGAACCTGACCACCGCACAGCCCGATCTGACCTTCACCGCGCGTGGCCGCGGTAAGAATACCTACACCGCCACCGCCGAAGAGATCGCGAATTTCGCCATCGATGTCTGGAACGCACTGGTCAGCGACGAAAACGAAATTGCCGAGGTCGATCTGGACATCGACCCCGAGACGGAGCAGCGCCTGACGCTGGACACCGGCGTTAAGGTTGACGGTCGCATCGCATCGGGCCGGGCCGCCTCGATCAACGTAACGATGGCGCCGGATGGCACGTTCCTGAACAGCGACGGCACCACGACGACCACGCCGCAGAACGCGCGCTATCTGAACATGACACTTGGCGATGCGGTCGCCCTGCTGATCGAAGATCTGGACGCCGACCGAGAGGCCGCTATCGCCGCAGGTGACACCGCGCTGGCCGATCTGTTGGCCCTGCAGGCGGGCGAATTGGCCGGACAACTGCAGGCCTTGGCCGAGGACGTAGACGACACGGTCAAGCTGCTGCAACTGAACGACCTTATCGTGCCTGAAGGTAAAGGCGATATCCGCATTGCAGGCGATTTCCTTGTGGGCACGGGCACCGTATCCGCTGGTGCTGATGTCGGTGTGACGGTCGATGTTCAGGCCGACGACGTGGCGCTGTTCGTGGGCGATATCACACTGCCCATCACTGCCGGTCAGCTGTTCCTTGATGGCGTCAGCGTCACCAACACCAGCGATGTGGCCGGACGGAACGCGTCCCTTGCGATCCTGCGCGCCGGAGAAGCCGCGCAGGCCGGGTTCAACGGCACCTTCGCCATGGCTCACGCGGCCGCCGAAGCGCAGACCCTGACGCTGGCGACACCCCGGTCGGCACGTGCCTCGGTTGAGGTGACGAACCTGCAAGACATCTTCCTGATGGGCGATATCGACAACCGCAACGGCACGGTCGAAATCACGTCGGTCTTTGGCGATTATTACCAGTTGGGCAGCATCACCGCCGACGAACAGGTGCTAAGCGCGGTGAACGGCGATGTGCTGGTGGGCTATCAGCCGGGCGTCAACAACATCAAAGGCCAACCCGACCTGCGCCGAGAAGCCGCTTTGCTGGCGGTCGAGCGGTCGTACTTTGACGGCGACAGCGTGGCGCTGCCGGCGCTGAACCCGGACTCCGTCGATGACCGGCCAGCGCTGACCGGCAACTCGGTGTCGATCTTCGCGGAAACCATCAATCTGAACGGCGAAATCAGCGCGGGATCCGAAGCGCGTGGCGTCGTGATCGGCGAATCCGCTGACCTCTTTATCCAGAATGCTTTCGGCGGCGTCACGAGCGGCCGGTATCTGGTGCACAACCCCGACGCGCCTGACGCGAAAAGTGGCATCACCGGTGACATCGGAGTTTACTGGAACGCCACATTGCAGCGCTTCGAACTGCAGCCGGTTCAGTCCAACGGCGGCCGGGTGCTGCTGGCCGCGCGCGACATTATTTCGACCGGCGGCGGGGCGATCAACACGCTGGACGGTTTTACCGAGATCACGGTCGACAGCCGCAGCGTTCGCCCGCTTTACGTTGATACGCTTGATACCGGGGGTGAGAACGGCGTTCGCGGTGTGATCGAGTTCGTCGATTTCGGCACGGTGGTCGATCCGAGTGCGACCGAGATCTTTGACCGGTACCGCGTGGACCGTTATGAAGGCGTCCAGATCAACAGCACGACCCGCGGTCTGCAGCGGACAGTAAACGGCGGCACGCCGACGATCTTTGCTCCCCAGATTGGTGAGCGTGAAACCTTCTACGCCGTACAGTGGGAAAACGGCAACGTGCCCTATCTGACGTGGGATGTGACGACGACCTTCGACGTCACCTCGGGCAGCCGCTTGGCGGATTACAACAGCCGCATCATCAGCGATTATGACGTGACCTATGCGCTGAACAGTCAGCAGGGCCACATCTGGACCAAGGGCGACATCACGACCGAAATTACCCAGCAGGGCACCTTTGAGACCCAGACCACCACGCATTTCCTGCGCGCGACCGAAGATATCGCGATTGGCCTCTTCGGGTCGGAAGATGTTGACCTGAACCTGCGTCATAAGGGCGAAATCCAGCTGGCGGGCGACGTGGTCAACGCGGCGGGCGATCTGATCATCGCGACCGGCAACGTGACCAGCAACGGTATCACGCGTCTGTCGGAAACCGGGCTGCCCACGTGGAAAACCGCGCTGAACCCGACCCGCCGCATCGTGGCCGTGTCGCCGTCGGCCCGCGTCGTGGGCAAGGACATCATGCTGACCAGCCATGACGGTGTCGCGGGCTACACGATGGAAACCGGTATCGGTGGCACGGGCGGCAGCGCGCTGACCGTGAAGTCCACCGATGGCGGCACCTTCTACGCAGGCGCCTTCGGCACGCAGGTTGGGGACGTGGATATCGCAGCGCCCGACAGCCGCCTGAACGTCCGGGCCGTGATCGGTGACAACATCAGCCTCTCGGCCACCGGGTCGATCCTTGGTGCAGTCGGCGGTCTTTATGATGCGCTTGGCGATCTGACGCTGACCTCTCTGACGGGCAGCGTGGATGCATCCGGTTCCAAGGTGCGGGGCGATTTGAACATCTATGCTACGGGCGACATCAACTTCTCGGGCGGGGACCCGTTCGGCGCGCTGGAACTGGGCCGGATCGAAAGCCAGTTGGGTAATATTTCGATCACCAGCACTTCGGACGTCGTGGATGCCAATACGCTGGAGACCCGCGATGTCGTGACCGAAGCTTCGCTGCTGCAGGCACTATGGACCGAGGCAGGCTATCTTGGGGCCGAGGCCACGGCGCGTCAGGACGCAGCGCTAGAGGCCGAACACGCCCGCCGCCGCACCGCATTTGAATTCTTCTGGACGGCAACCAACCTGCTGGACGGCCCCTACGATCCGACGCTGGTGTTCGATATTTCCTCGACCCAGGCGCAGGCGATTGCCGATGCGGGCGGCGATCCCAACAGTGAACGCCGCCGTCTGACGAACCTGTATCACGAAGGCTTTGCCCAGACCGGCGGCCAGGCGACCGATCCGACGACCCTGACGGTAGGCGCGGGGCTTGGCGTGGCACTTGGTGAGCGCGCGCCGACGACCTTCGACAACAGCGTGGCGCGGAACGAATACCTTGCGGCTTACGATCCCAACTTTGTCCCGACCATTTCCGCGCAGGACGAGGCCGCGATCCGCGCGCCCTTTGCCTTCACCGCCGCCGATCTTGATCTGGGCCTCAGCACCGGCTTGGTCCGTCGCGTCACCGACACCCAAACGGATATCGAGGTCGCCAATATCTCGGCCCCGGGCAACGTGTACCTTGAAGCGCGCAACATTGGTCAGGATGTCCAAATCGGCAGCCTGCGCATCTACAACGACCCGGCCATCGTCACCCGGCGCGAAGACGACACCTTCTATCTGGGTCCGATTGCGGCCAACGCAGATGGTGTGATCGAACAGGCGATCGACCGCGATTTCCTTGTGATGCTAGCGGGGGCAGAGCCTGAAGATGTCGAGGTCGCTAACTTTACCTCTCATCCCGATGGGCTGGTCATGGCGATCAATGTCTACGGCACCGAAGACGTCGATATCGACGCGGGCGGAGAGATCACGGCCATCGCCACCGAAGCCACGAGCGGTCGCGCCTTCATCGGGTCCGAACTTGGGTTGAACATCGAACAGGCCAATGCCGATGCGCGCGTTCGTCTGAAAACCGCACAGGCGCTGGTGGGCCGCCAAAGCTTTAACGATGACCAAACCCGCACGGCCGAGTTGATCCTTGAAGCCGGGAATGGCGGCATCGGGTCCGAGGCCGCTCCTTTCCGCGTCGCGGGCATCGGCGACGGCTTCAACTCTGATCAGGGGGACGTGACGGTCACCCTGCGCGCGGCGGGCGACATTTTCGTGTCGCGCGGCACGCCGACGGCGAACATCACCGACCGCGACCTGATCGTCCGGTCGGGCTTCACCACCGGGCATGTCAGCCTGACCAATACCTTCGGCAGCGTTCTGGCCGACCCACTGGGGACCGAAGCGCTGGCCGCCGGGTCGCTGTCGCTGACCGCCTCGGCCGATATCGGCGGGGTAAACGGCGCGCTGGATCCGCTGCGTGTGTCGCTGCTGGATGACACTCGGACCTCGAGCTTTGTCGCGGGCGGGTCCGTGAACGTCCGGACGCTGGCGCTTGGGGCCGAAGACGGGGTTGCCCAGCCTTCAAGCGGGACGTTGCGCGTCGGCAGCGTGCAGGCGCAATCGATCCGTCTGGCCACCGAAGGCGATCTGTTGCTGCAGGGCGAAAGCACTGAATTCTTTGACCAGGGCGGCAACTCTCTGGGCAATCTGCTAACCTATCCCGCGATCGTGGCGCTTGGTCAGGGTAACATCGTGCTGCAAACCGACGGCTCGATCTTGGATGTCAGCGATGATCGCCCGGTCGATACGCCGATCAACGACCGCGTGGCGGACATCGAAGGCGGTGATCTGCGGCTGCTGGTGGCCGGGGCCGTCGGGACAGCCGATAACCCAATTGAAACCGATATGCTAAGCCTGTCGGGCGGCGCGACCGACGGCGCCGTGATCCGGGACAAGCGCGATCTGGTCTATGCGGGTATCAGCACGCCGAACGGTGTTCAGGACATTCAGGCGGGTGGCACGCTGCTTCTGAACCGCATCTTCAACGCCAATGGCGCGTTGTTCGAGGAACAGCACACCGGCGAATTCGGCATTGATCCGGACTTTACCGTGGCGCAATCCACCAACATCTCGGGCACGGATGTACGACTGGCGGGATACAACGTGCAGGTTCTGTCTGACGTAACCTTTAGCGGCAACGCGCTGAAACTAGACGCCTCGGATCGCATCGTGTTCTTCGACGGCGCGGATTTGATCGGGCAGGGAGCTGGTGGCCGTCTGAGCCTTGAGGCCACGCGCCTGAAAGCCTTGGGCAACAGCACGATTGATGCCCGCGGGCTGTTGGATATCGCGGCCAGTGGTAGCGTGCATTTGGATCAGATCTCCGGTGGTCAGGTCGATGTCTTCGCGTCGTTCGTCACCCAGATCGAAAACCCGAACCGGCCAAGCGACACGATCACCCAAGTGAACATCGTCGACACGGAAATCGCCCGCGTCACATCGCGCGGCAATCTGGACCTTGTCGTCACAGGCAACAGCGTGATCGGCCCCGTCAAGGCGGCAGGCGACGCCAACCTTGATCTGCGGCATCCCTATCAAACGGGCCTGACCACCGATCTCGCCTCGGCCCAGGCGGGGGGTATCCTGCGCGTGACGGCGGACGATCTGGCCAGCGGTCTGCTGCCCCTGAACGCCACGCAGATCCAAGGGAACATCGGCGGTCGCGACGTGGTCGTTTCGCTATCCCAGCCCGCCGTCCGGATGGAGAACTTCATTTTCCGCGGCGGAGGCGCCAGCGCGGTTCAGGCATTGGGCACCGACCTGACCCTTGGGGATACCGCGTGGCTGAACGTCGGCCGTGTGGACGCCCGGACTGTCACCGTGGCCGGGGCCGCGCGCACCGGGCAGGTCTTTGGCGCAAGCCATTGGCGAATTCTGGATGGCATGACGATCCTCAAGGGGTCCGAACTGCAGGCAACCGGTGATCTGACCGTGGACATCGGGCAGCGGTTGCTGCCGGATTATCCCAACGGCAATGCCAAAGCCGATCTGATCATGGCCGAGGATGCCAAGCTGGGCGCCAGCGGAAGCCTGACGCTGAATGTGGCGGACCGGGCCGAAATCACGGGGCTGTCTGCCGGTCGCGTCACCCCGGGTCTGGGCCTGTCCCTGACGGCAGGGACGCTTGCGGACGCGGGCAATGTTCAGACCGACATTACGGCGAACAACCCGGGCGTCATCACGCGCATTCAGGGCAATGTCGAAATGAAGCCGACGGCCTATTTCACCACCCAGATCAACACGCTTGAGGCGATGATCGGAACCGGCGATCTGAACATCTATGAACAGGACACCCTGATCGTGACCTCGGTCGAGGCCGGGCGCGGCAAGATCGACATTCTGGCCGAGGGCGACATGCTGGTCCGTCGGACCAATGCGAACACGAAGATCGAAGCTTACGATGACGCTGGCAACCGTGGCACGGTGATCCTGACCGCAGGTGACGACCTGTTCAGCGAAGGCGTCGTGAACGTCCGGGCCGGTCTGCTGGCGCTGACCTCTTTGGACGGGAATATCGGCAGCATCGTTCAGCCCTTCGTTCTGGGCGCAGGCGTGGTCGATCGGATGTCCGCCACGGCGGCTGGCAGCATCGTTATGGAAACGGCCATCGCCCCGGGCGAAGCGACCCTCTTTGCAGCCGATCAGGGCGCGTTGATCGTGACCGCCACGGGTCAGGGCTTTGCCATCAATCAGGGCGTATCCGTTCTGGGCACCGATCTGGATAACGTTGAGATCCTCGAAGACGTCACCGGCGTGCGCTATACCACCCGTCCCGAGGCACGTTCGATCATCTTGGAAAACCGCTATAGCGTGCGTCAGGCCCCGGATGGCGGCATCGAAGGTGATATCGAAGAACTGCGCGACACCTTCGAAGATTTCGTGCCACCGCGCTTTACCTGGGCCGAGATGGAGGCCGAGGGTATGACCCCGCGCCAGACCACCAACGGCTTTGCCAAGCGTCTGCCCGATGCGGAAAACGGTGAAGATGAGGAAGATGAGGAACAGTCTGAGCGCGAAGAGGCCTCGGACGATCCCTTTGCCTTGTCTCGCGGTCCGAGGGGCGGTTTTGTGACGGTGTCGCCGTTGTTTGCGACCGATGCTGGGGGCGTGACTGCAAATTGAAGAAACTGACACGACACATAAGGCGCGCGGCATTGGTCGCGGCCTGCGCCCTGCCGGGCACGACTGGCGCTCTGGCACAAGACACCGCAGCCCTTTGTCCCCCCGCAACGGGCGGTGAACAGGCCTATACCGGCGTCACCTTTACAGGCCGCACGGGATACCTTGATCGCGCTACGCTGGATCGCATCTCGGGCTCTGTCGCGGGGTGTTCGATCGCGCGCACCACACCTGATCTGGGTGCGCGGCTGGTGAACGCGGCCTATCAGGCCTATCCGGCACCTTTGGCTTTCGCACGTCCGGCGGGTCGTTCCGGTCAGACAATGATCGTCGAACTGGTCGAGATTACCTACGGCGCGGTCAACGTAACGGGCAATCAGACCACGCGCGCGGATTATGTCCGGCAGCGTGCGGGTGTTGTGCCGGGCGGACTGGCGGATGTGGCCCAACTGGAATCGCGGCTTGCTGCCGTGCCAGAGGTCGAGGACATCCGGGTGGACGCCGATCTGACGCCCGGCGCGCAGGTTGGCACGTCAGACCTGACGCTGGCCGTGACGGAACCCGCGAAACCTTATTCCTTGGTCACCACGCTGGATAACTACGGATCAGATGCGCAGGGACAGCTGCAGGCCGGCGTCTCGGCCCGTTGGAACAGCCTGACGGGGCGTCGTGATCCGCTGTCGCTGTCTGCCACCATCGCGAAAAGCAAAACCGCTATCGCCGTGTCCTATGACACGCCGATCAACGGGGTGGGCACGCGGCTCAGCTTCAACGCGAGCCTTGACAGCGGGACCGTGTCCGCAGGCCTTCCGGCGACGATCGGGCTGCGCACGGAAACCCGCAGCTTCGGTGTCACAATGCGCCACCCGCTTCGCGCGGATGAGCAGCGGGTGGACCTGCTGACCGGGTCGCTTCAGCGAACCAAGGACAAAGCCGTGCTGTCGGGCTTTACCCTGCTACAGCAAGACGTGACCGAGGTGCGGCTGGGCATGACCCATATCCGTCGCTGGCCGGGCAAGGCGGTGCTGACCGTGTCGCACGGCATCGGCTTTGGCAAAAACCGTGATGCTGTGGCGGGCACGACGGAAACCTTCCGCGCCTATTCCGGCTTTGCCTCTTTGGTCTACAAGCTCAGCGACACGCTGACAGCCAGCACTGAAATCGGCTGGCAGGCGACAGGTGACATCATGCCGTCGTCGCTGCGATTTGGCGTGACCGGGCCGTCCGCGGCGCGTGGGTTTGCGACAAACGACGGATCTGCGAATTTGGGCTACTACACGCGCAATCAGCTGAACCTGACGCTGCAAAACCAGCCGGACTGGGGGCAGGTCACGCCCTATGCCTTCCTTGATGCGGGCGAGGGCTGGGAAATCGTCGGCGGCACGTCGCGTCGGCAGGGCCTGCTGGCCAGCGTGGGCGCGGGGCTGGGCATTAGTTTCAAGAACGGCGCGGGACTGGACCTTTGGGTTGCCAAGCCGGTTAAGACAAACGCGGCCACGACGTCACGGTCTGCGCAAATCGGGGTAAGGTTCGCATGGACGTTCTGAGGGCGCAGTGGGTCCGCAGATTCGGCGCGGCTGTGGTTGCGGCTTTTGCCGTCGCGCAACCGGCGCTGTCGCAGGATACGCCGGCGCCCGCGCAGAACGGTACGCAGTTTCGGGACTGGACGCTGGCCTGTCGGGCCGTCGCGATCAACGAAACCTCCTGCGTGCTGAACCAAGTGCTGGTGAACGCCGCGGATCAATCGTTTCTGGCCGAATTTGGCGTGTCGCTGCAGCCTTCAGCCGATGGGCCACTGGCTGTGTTGGTGATGCGCGTGCCGACCGGAGTGATGCTGCTGGCACGCCCCGCCGCCGAGGTCGACGGAGATGCCGACAATCAGATCAGCCTGCAATGGCAAAGCTGTGACGAACGCTTTTGCGCCGCCAGCGCTATCCTCGCGGCCGAAGACACCGCCAAGCTACGCGCTGGCCAAAGGGCCATCGTCGGCTATCAACCCTTGGGCAAAGCAGAGCCATCGGTGTTTCAGGTTTCCCTGCTGGGCATCACTGCCGGCATGAACACGCTGGAGGACGCGTTGGAATAGCGCGCCTCAGGCTTCGGCGACGATTGCGTTGCGCAGCGTGCCGATCTGCTCGACCTCGACCTCGCAGACATCACCGGGCTTCATCCAGAGCGGCGGCGTGCGCGCCATGCCGACCCCGGCAGGCGTACCGGTGACGATCAGATCGCCGACCCGCAGCGTCATGATCGCCGAAAGCTTTTCGATCAGCGTGGCGACATCATAGATCAGCAGTTCCGTATTGGCATCTTGGACGATCTCGCCATTCAGGCGTGTCTGGATACGCAGGCCAGATGCCCCGGCGGGCAGTTCGTCCGCAGTCACGAAATCCGGACCCATCGATCCGGTCGCGTCGAAGTTCTTGCCCAAGGTCCACTGGGGCGTGGCCATCTGGAAATCGCGGATCGAACCGTCGTTGAAAAGGGTATAGCCCGCCACGTGGTCCAAAGCCTCATCCTTTGGCACGCGGTGCGCCTCTTTCCCGATGACGGCGACAACTTCGCCTTCATAGTCGAAATCACCCGAGGCGGCAGGGCAGACCAGATCGCCTTCGTGAGGCACGAGAAGGTCGTTAAAGCGCACGAAAACAGTAGGGTAGGGCGGTGGTGCGTGGTTCGTTTCAGCCGCATGATCGGCGTAGTTCAGACCGACGCAAAGCACCTTGCCAGCCTTCTGAAACGGAAGGGCGGGGGTAATGCCATCTTCGTCGATCAGGTTGGCGGCGGACAGAACTTCGGCAGCTTTGGTCCAATTACCGGATCGGACCAGCGCATCCATATCGCCGGGATAGCCGGGGTCGTCTTGCATCAATCCGCGCAGCCCTTCGTCCGTGCGCAGGCCAAGCCCCGGTTTTCCATTCTTGGTAAAGGCAAAAAAGCGCATCCCGTCCTCCTTAGTTTCGGGGCAGAGATACATATCCCACCGGCCAAGACAATCCCGGGGGACGCGCGTTCATATCATTTGCGAGGATACGCATCGCGCATCGGGCGCGAATGCAAAGGCCCCTCCCGCGCGTGGGCGCGGAAGGGGCGGTGCGGGGGCTATTAGCCGCCGTGCTTTTGGATCAGCGATTTCGCGTGATCGATCAGGGCCTGACCGTCGATGTCCTTGGACTTCATGTCCTCGATCCAACGGGCGGTGACCGGCTTGGCCTTTTCCTTGAAGCGCGCGACTTCTTCGGCGGGCAGCTGAATAATGTTGTTGTTGGCACCGACCGCGATTTCACGCGCGGGGGCGTCCGCATCCCACATCACCTGCGACGCGAATTCTGCCAGCTTCATGCCAGACTCACCGTCGATCGCCGCCTTCACATCGTCGGGCAGGCTTTCGTACTTGTCCTTGTTCATCACCATGATGATCGTCGCGGTATATAGCGCCTCATCCCCCGAAAATTCGGTGTGATTGCTAACCAGTTCCGACACGCGGATGGCAGGCGTCACTTCCCACGGGATAACGGTGCCGTTGACGACGCCCTTGGACAGCGCTTCGGGGATCGCGGGCAGCGGCATGCCGACGGGCACGGCGCCCAGTTCGTTCAGCATGTCGTTGATCACGCGGGTCGGGCCACGCAGCTTGACGCCTTCCAGATCATCGACCGAGGTGACGGGCTTGTCGGTGTGCAGAACGCCCGGGCCGTGAACCCATGCACCCAGCACTTTGACGTCGCTGTATTCGCCGTTCTGAAGGTCAGTCTCCACCAGTTCCTGAAACGCCTTCGAGGTCGCGACCGGGTTGGTCATCATGAAGGGCAGTTCGAACACTTCGGTTTTGGGATAGCGACCGGGGGTGTAGCCCACCACGGTCATCACGATATCCGCAACTCCATCGATCGCCTGATCGATCAGTTCCGGCGGACGCCCACCCAAGGACATGGCGTCGTAATGTTCGATCTTCAGCTTGCCGTCCGACGCCGCTTCGACCCGTTCGGCCCAAGGCTTCAGGATCTTGGCAGGCACGGTAGCCACGGGCGGCAGGAACTGGTGCAGCCGAAGCGTCACGTCCTGCGCAAAAGAAGCCCCGGGCAGCATCCCGGCAGCAAGGGCCGCAACGGCCACGGTTTTAAGAAATCCCCGACGGATCATGACATCTCCTCCATTGTCATTACTCGGTTGGTTTAGTTCAGCGTCATCGGCAGGCTAAGGGGCCCGCGGAATCCGAATCCCCGGAACACGACCTTATCCGGTTCGGGTAGGGTCATGTTCGGGAAACGATCGAAAATCATCGGCAGCAGGATCTGCGCCAGCATCCGTCGGGCAATGTGGGTGCCCTGACAGAAATGTGGCCCGTTCCCAAAGGCTTGGTGTGGGGCCTTGGGCCGGAAGATGTCGTAATTCTCGGCCTCTCCATAGACCTCCTCATCGCGGCAGGACGAAGCCTGGATCGACATCACGACTTCGCCTTTTGCGATGGCATGACCACGGATTTCCGTGTCTTCCATCACAAGGCGAGAGCTGGCTTGAATCGGTGCCACCCACCGCACGCCTTCCTCAAAAGCTTTGTCCCACATCTCGTCCTTTACGCAGGCCTCTAGCTGATCTGGATTTGTGAACAGACCATAGAGGATCGTCAGGAAGGCATCGCGCGGTTCATTGATGCCGCCGCCGATGGCGATCTTGATGTTGGAATAAATCTGGGTGGTCGGGATGGGATCTTCGGCATTCACCATGGCCGACAGGGCGGAGGCATCTGGGTCGGCTTTTACCCGTTCGGCGCATTTGTCGAACAGGGCGTTCATTTCGATGTTGGCCGCGTCGGAGAGTTTGTACAGTTCGGGCACATTGCCGAAGTTGCCAGCGCCATCGATCAGGATCTGCGACCAGCGCACCATCTCTTCGTCGGTCGCCTCGGGGATGCCCAGCAGATGCGTCAGGCATCGCGCGGCGTAAGGCGCGGCCAAGTCGGTGAACAGGTCGACGGTTTCACCACGGGGCAGGCGGCCCACGTAGTCTTCGGCGACCTTGGTATAGATCTCTTGCCAGCAGCCGCGGATATTCTTGGGCGAAAAGGCTGGCGCCATGGCGTTGCGTTCGCGCTGGTGCGCCTCACCATCTTTGCGCATCAGGGTCTGCGCCTGGAAGGCGCGCGCCATCGGCGTGCGCGGATCGTCCGAACTGAAAAGTTCCCAGTTTTCCTTGACGTACTTGGTGTCGGCCGCCTTGGTCAGCAGGATCCGGTTGACGCTTGGCACGCGCAGCACCGGCGCCTCGGCCCGCAGCCGCTTGTACAGTGGATAGGGGTCGTCGGTCAGCTGTGCGATTGTGATGGACGTGTCTACAGGGACGTCTGAACGGGTCAGCGTTGCCATTCTGCTTTCCTCCCAGAAGCAAATCGTTGAAAAACCTAGCGGCCTTGTCGTTATCGGGCAATTCGATATTCTTAATAGTGCCTATTAGGAATTTCGATTGGAGGGGTGATGGCCAACCCGCGTCTGAACCTTGATGTCGCCGCCCTGCGCACCCTGCGCGCGGTCTATGCCAGCGCCAGCTTTTCCCGCGCCGCAGAAAGCCTTGGCGTCGCCCAGCCGACCGTCAGTTACAACATCGCCCGACTGAGAGAGGTGTTCCAAGATCCGCTGTTTGTCCGGCAGGGCGCACAGATGGTGCCCACCGACCGCTGCATCGAGATCGCAGAGGAGGTGTCCGAACTGGCCGATCGGTTCGAGGCTTTGGTGGCCCCGCAGCAATTTGAACCAGCGGTGGCGAACACTCAGGTCGTGATCAGCTGCAATTACTACGAACGCATTGTCATCATCCCGACGCTGGTGCGGATGCTAAGGCGTGAAGCCCCGGGCATCCGTATCCGCATCATCCCGTCGACCGTCTATGGTCAGGAACAGCTAAGCCGGGGGGAAAGCGATATCTTGATCGGCCCAATCGCGGTGGAGAACGAAAACTTTTTCCGCCGCAGCCTGATCCGCGAAACCTATTACTGCATCATGGACCCGGATAATCCGCTGGCCACGTCAATGACGCTGGATGCCTACGTCGCGGCCCCGCAGGTCATCGTGAACTACGGCGGGTCGTTCCGGTCGCGGTTCCTGGTCAACATGGAGGCGATGGGGCTAAGCCCGAACACGGCGATGGAAATCCCGAGCCCTTCGGAACTGCCCGATCTGCTGCGCGGAACGGACCTTATCGCCACGGTCCCGTCGCGCGTCGTGCAGCACTTTGGAGAATCGGTGGCCAGCGTGCCACTGCCGCTGGAGGCCGAGATCAATATCACGATGAGCTGGACGCCACGCACGCACCGGTCAGCGCCGCATAGTTGGATCAGGGATCGCATTGCGCAGGTGGCTTCCGGACTGGGGTAGGCGGAAACGAAAAAGACCACCCGAAGGTGGCCTTTTCGATCACTCCGAAACCGGAGGAAATTGGAGCGGGCGAGGCGATTCGAACGCCCGACCCTAACCTTGGCAAGGTTATGCTCTACCCCTGAGCTACGCCCGCTTCCTTGGGTAGGGAGCGTTTATAAATTCCGCCCATCAGGTGCAAGCGCTTTTTTCGAGCACCAGCAGATTTTTTCGCGGCGACCGTCCGCCCTTGTCTTGAGCCGCGCAAATCCGCCGACTACCACAAGGCAGGGCGGTATTTTTCGTCCACCGCGAGCGTGCTTGCGGGCAGTGCTTTTTAACGTTGTCCCTTCTGAATGTTGATAATTTAAGGAATGTCGTTTGCGACTTTTGAAACTGGCGGCTCTGAGTGCGCCGATCTTTGCCACCGCCTGTACTTTTTTCATAACAGCGGGCGAATTCACCTTTCGGGGCGATACGATCAAAATCCGGGGCGAAGTCCGAAGCCGGGCCTTTGATCCCGAAGGCTCCAAAATTTGGTACTACGTCATGTACGAAGGTGAAAGAATCTCCTGCGATGGCACCGCGGATGGGTGCCGCCAAGTGCTGGAAGACGAATACGATGATATCGTCGCCAGGGTACGGGCGGCAGAGCGCGCAGAGAATAGGGACGGCCCGACCGTTGCTCCGCCACCGGTCGCAGTTCCGGGTGGGCCAGTTGTTGCCCCAGGAGGCGGCGGCGTAGGCGCACCGGGTGGCGCGACCGACGGGTAGTCTATGCGTCGTCCTGCGGGACTTGGGTCAGGCACACCTGCGCGGATTGCGCGGCGGCGTTTGATCTTGGTCCGCGCTGGCCTGAGCGTGTTAAACGCGGTAGGAGCCGAAAGACTTGGTCATTGCGAAATGGAGCGCGCCGAATGACGACAGACAGGCCCGGTAAATCTTTGCGCCGAACATTGATCTTGGGGGGCGCCTTCGGCCTGACGCTGACCGCATGCACGTCACTGAAGGACACCGGGCAGACCTTCACGGTAGATGGGGTGACGCACACGGTCTATGCCGTGGTCGACCCGGCCACTGGCGAACAAGAGCTGCAAGTTCGCTATCGCAACTTTGTCATCTTCTGCGGTGATATGGCATCCTGCCCCGAAGATATCGCGTTGCAGAAAAGGTTTATCGATCTGGTGTATCGCGGGGAACCCTGACACCGGCCCGAAGGCCGGTGCTTTAGCGATCAGCTTTCGAATTCGATCAGCAGGTCCTTGGCGTCGATCTGTCCGCCTGCCTGAACGTAGACGGCCTTGACCACCCCGTCCCGGTCGGCGTGCAGGCCGGTTTCCATCTTCATGGCCTCGATGGTCAACAACAGGTCGCCTTCTTTGACCTTTGCCCCTGCCGAAATCGCCAACGACGCCACCACGCCCGGCATGGGCGCCGCCACATGGGCCGGATTCGTCGGATCGGCCTTGGGCGCAGCGGCTTTGGAGCCTGTGGCCTTGCGATCGGGTACACGTACGACGCGCGGCTGGCCGTTCAGTTCAAAGAACACCCGAACTTCTCCGTCGTCCTGCGTCGTCCCGACGGTGACGAGGCGAATTTCTAGCGTTTTGCCGGGATCGATTTCAGCGGTGATCTCTTCTTCGGGCTGCATGCCATAGAAGAACGTCAGGGTCGGCAGGGTGCGGACCGGGCCGTACATCTCGTGCCGGGTGGCGTAATCGGTGAAGACCTTTGGATACATCAGGTAGCCGTTCAGGTCTTCGTCATCGATCTCGGCCCCATTCAGCGTCTTGCTGACCTCGGCCCGTTTTTCTTCCAGATCGACCGGGGCCAGATGTGCGCCGGGGCGGTCGGTGTTGGGCGCTTCGCCCTTCAGCACCTTCTTGACGATCCCTTCCGGGAAGCCGCCCGGAGGCTGACCAAGGTTGCCCTTCATCATGTCGATGACCGAGTCGGGGAAGCTGACGTCCTTGTCCGGGTTTTCAACATCCGCGCGCGTCAGGCCCTGAGAGACCATCATCAAAGCCATATCGCCCACAACCTTGGACGATGGTGTCACCTTCACGATGTCGCCGAACATCTGGTTCACGTCTGCATAGGCCTGCGCGACCTCGTGCCAGCGCTCTTCCAGCCCCATGGACCGTGCCTGTGCCTTCAGGTTGGTGAACTGACCGCCGGGCATTTCGTGCAGGTAAACCTCGGACGCCGGGGCTTGCATGCCGGATTCGAACGCGGCGTATTGGCCGCGCACGGCCTCCCAATAGTTCGAAATCTCGCGCACGGCGGCGATGTCGATACTGCTGGCGCGGGGGCCATATTTCAGCGCCTCAAGGATCGACCCGAAGGTCGGCTGGGACGTATTGCCCGACAGCGCATCCATCGCCGCGTCCACGCAATCCACGCCAGAGGCAGCCGCCGTCAGGATCGTCGAGATTGCCGCGCCAGAGGTGTCATGCGTGTGGAAGTGGATCGGGATGTCCACCGCGTCTTTCAGCGCGGGGAACAGCACCTCGGCCACGGGGGCGGTCATGATGCCAGCCATATCCTTGATGCCAAGGACATGGGCGCCCGCCTTCTCCATCTCTTTCGCCATTTTGACGTAGTACTTGATGTCGTACTTGGCCCGCGCCGGGTCCAGCGCATCGCCGGTGTAGCAGACCGTGCCTTCGCAGATCTTGCCAGAGGCCTGTACCGCATCCATCGCCACGCGCATGTTTTCGACCCAGTTCAGGCTGTCGAACACGCGGAAGACATCGACGCCGGTTTCAGCGGCCTGACGCACGAATTCCTGCACCACGTTGTCGGGATAGTTGGTGTATCCCACCCCGTTCGACGCCCGTAGCAGCATCTGCGTCAGGATGTTGGGCATCTTTTCGCGAATGTCGCGCAGGCGCTGCCACGGACATTCCTGCAAGAACCGATAGGCCACATCGAAGGTCGCACCGCCCCAGCATTCAACACTGAACAGCGGCGACAGCTTCTCGGCATAGGCGGGTGCGATCTTAATCATGTCGATCGATCGCATCCGTGTTGCCAGCAGCGACTGGTGCCCGTCGCGCATCGTCGTGTCGGTGAACAGCAGCTCTTTACTGTCTTTCATCCACTTTGCGACCGCCTCGGGACCATCCTTGTCTAGCAGGGTGCGGGACCCGGCGGGGACGTTCCCTTCAAGCGGCGGAATGCGCGGCGGCTTCAGGTCCGGGTGGGGCATCTGGCGGCCCTGCACCTCGGGGTGACCGTTCACGGTGATGTCGGCGATATAGGTCAGAACCTTGGTGCCCCGGTCGCGGCGTTGTTTGAAATCAAACAGCTCTGGCGTCGTGTCGATGAACTTGGTCGTGTACTGGTTCGACAGGAAAGTCGGGTGTTTCAGCAGGTTGATGACGAAGTCGATGTTCGTGCTGACACCGCGGATACGGAATTCGCGAAGCGCCCGGTCCATCCGGCGGATCGCCTGTTCCGGTGTCGCCGCCTTTGCCGTGACTTTCACCAAAAGCGAGTCGTAGTACCGCGTGATGACACCGCCCGCATAGGCCGTGCCGCCGTCCAGACGGATGCCCATACCGGTGGCCGAGCGATAGGCGCTGATCCGGCCATAATCTGGGATGAAGTTGTTGGTCGGATCTTCGGTGGTGATCCGTGTCTGCAGCGCGTGGCCTGTCAGCTTTACATCGTATTGCGAGGCCTTGCCCGTCGCCTCGGCCAGCGTCTTGCCCTCGGCGATCAGGATCTGCGCTTGAACGATGTCGATGCCCGTGACCTCTTCGGTGACGGTGTGTTCGACCTGCACGCGGGGGTTCACTTCGATGAAGTAGAAATTGCCAGTTTCCATATCCATCAGGAATTCGACGGTGCCCGCGCATTCGTAATTCACATGGGCACAAATCTTGCGGCCCAATTCGCAGATCTCTTCGCGCTGTGCCTCGCTCAGGTACGGGGCAGGGGCGCGTTCAACGACCTTTTGGTTCCGGCGCTGGACCGAACAATCGCGTTCATACAGGTGATAGATGTTGCCATGCCTATCGCCGAGGATCTGAACCTCCACGTGGCGCGCACGTGTGATCATCTTTTCCAGATAGCCTTCGCCATTGCCAAAGGCGGCCTCGGCTTCCCGGCGGCCTTCCAGAACTTTTTCCTTCAACTCCTTGGCGTTCTCGATGGGCCGCATCCCGCGGCCACCGCCGCCCCAAGAGGCCTTGAGCATCAGCGGAAAGCCAATCTCTTCCGCCTCTTTTGTGATCGCTTCGAAATCATCACCCAGCACGTCTGTTGCCGGGATGACGGGCACGCCCGCCTCGACCGCGACTTTGCGGGCGCTGGCCTTGTCGCCAAGGGCGCGCATGGTTTCGGCCTTGGGGCCGATGAACCGGATACCCGCCGCGTCACAGGCATCCACGAAATCGGGGTTTTCGGACAATAGGCCATAGCCCGGATGGATCGCGTCGGCACCGCACATCTTGGCGACGCGGATAATCTCTTCGATGCTGAGGTACGCGGCGACAGGGCCCAGACCTTCGCCGATCTTATAGGCTTCGTCCGCTTTAAAGCGGTGCAGGCCCAGCTTGTCCTCTTCGGCATAGACAGCGACGGTCTTCTTTCCCATCTCGTTGGCGGCGCGCATGATGCGGATCGCAATCTCGCCCCGGTTGGCAACAAGGATTTTCTGGAAGTCGGCCATCGGTCACTCCGTTTAAGAAATTTCCGCACAGCAAACGATATGCCGCGACGCGGCGCAAGGGGGGAATTTGAAGATTGCAAAGCCTTAAGAATGTGAATTGCAAATTCTGCAAATGTGTCGCACGTGCAGATGTCGCATGGGGGCTCTGCCCCCCGTCCTTCGGACGTCCCCCGAGGGTATTTATCAACCAGAAGAAGAGGTTGGCCAAAGCCTGCTGCGAACCTCGGGCGGTGTGGTGATCCCCATCTGGATCAGGCCTGAGGTCATGTCTTCGGTCAGGATATGGCTAACGTGTGCGGCACCTTTGGCACCAAAGCTGGCAACACCCCAAAGCCAAGGGCGGCCCAGCATTATGAAATCCGCGCCCAAGGCGATGGCCCGTAACATGTCGAGGCCCGAGGTCACGGCCCCATCGAAGATCACAGGAAAATCCGGACCAAGTGCCTTGCGCACCCGTGGCAGGGCATCCGCAGACCCCGGCGCGCCATCGAACTGCCGGCCCCCGTGGTTCGAAACCCAGATCGCGTCAAATCCCAGATCGCGCAGCATAACCGCTTCTTCCGGGACAAGGACGCCCTTGGCCACGATCGGACCCTCCCAAAGATCGCGCAGCACTTTGAATAACTCGGGATCTGGCGCCGCATGTGGGGCAAGGCCGACGTGACGGGCGGGCGTATGAGGAGAGGTGTATTTCGCCAGCCCCCGCACGCTTGGAACGCCAGCGCGCGCCACGGCCAATGACCAGTGGGGGCGCAGGACAGATTGCATGAACAGGCGCGGTGTGATGGCGGGCGGGGTCGTCAGGCCGCCGCGGCGTTGACGTTCGCGGCGGGACGGGCCGGGCACATCGACCGTGAGGACCAAAGTGTGAAACCCTGCCGCCTTGGCGCGGGCCAGCAGGTCCTTGCAGTGGTCCATGTCGCGCGGCGGGTACAGCTGAAACCAACCCTGTTCGCCGATGTGGGGCGCAAGATCTTCGACCGATGCCGCAGCCACGGTGGACAGACCAAAGGGCAGGTTCTGGCTGACGCAATGCTGGGCCAGCGTGACCTCGGCCCCCGGCCAAAACAGGCCGGTCATCCCAACGGGGGACACGCCCCACGGCCGATCATACGTCCGCCCCAACAAGGTGGTCGTCAGGTCAGGCTCAGTCCGTCCTTTCAGCACGGCGGGCGCAAGAACCACATTGTCCAGCGCCTCTCGGGACCGGCGGATCGCGCTGTCTTCGCCCGTGCCACTATCCAGATATTCCCATGCGAAATGGGGGATGCGGCGGCGAGCACGGGCGCGCAGGTCGGGTAAGGTCGGGTGGGAAAGGTCTAGGTCCATGACGCCGGATCATTCTATTTGACCGCCCGGTAGGCAAGCGAAAAAGAGATGTGAACAAGTCGTGAACACATCTCTTCCGTTTCCGCCGCTGACACGCTATTCTGCGCCGCATGAGCAGTTTCGACGATTACGACGCCTTTGAGGGCGCATCCCTCTCCGCCCGCGCCATGGCCGCAAGCGTTTCCGCGCGTGCCATGCCCTATCTGGATGAGCTGAACCCAGCCCAACGCGAAGCGGTCGAGGCGCTGGATGGCCCCGTTTTGATGCTGGCGGGCGCGGGCACCGGCAAAACCAAGGCCCTGACCGCGCGGATCGTGCATCTGCTGAACACCGGGCGCGCGCGTCCGAACGAAATCCTTGCGGTGACCTTCACCAACAAGGCCGCGAACGAGATGAAGAACCGTGTCGGTCGAATGCTGGGCGAAACCGTCGAAGGCATGCCGTGGCTGGGCACCTTCCACGCGATCTGTGTGAAGCTGCTGCGCCGCCACGCAGAGCTGGTCGACCTGAAATCCAACTTCACCATTCTCGACACCGACGACCAGATTCGCCTGCTGAAACAGCTGCTGTCGTTGAACAATATCGACGAAAAGCGCTGGCCTGCGCGGCAACTGGCCGGGATCATCGATCATTGGAAAAACCGCGCTTGGACGCCCGAGAATGTTCCGTCGTCAGAGGCCGGGGCCTTTAATAATCGCGGCACCGAACTTTACGATCAATACCAGCGCCGTCTGCTGGAGTTGAACGCCACAGATTTTGGTGACCTTCTTCTGCACGTCGTGACGATTTTCCAGAAAAATCCCGACGTGCTTGAGCAGTACCAGCGTTGGTTCAAGTATATCCTTGTCGACGAATATCAGGATACCAACGTCGCCCAGTATATGTGGCTGCGTCTGTTGGCGGGCGGGCACAAGAATATCTGCTGCGTTGGCGACGACGACCAGTCGATCTATGGCTGGCGCGGGGCCGAGGTGGGCAACATCCTGCGGTTCGAAAAGGATTTTCCGGGGGCGAAAGTCGTCCGGCTGGAACAGAACTACCGTTCGACCGAACATATCCTTGCCGCCGCCGGGGGCGTCATTCGTGGCAACGAAGGCCGTTTGGGCAAGGAACTGTGGACCGAGGCAGAGGGGGGCGAAAAAGTTCGCCTGATCGGCCATTGGGACGGCGAAGAAGAAGCCCGCTGGATCGGCGACGAGATTGAGGCGATGCAGCGCGGCACGCGCGGCATGGCTGCGATGAGCCTTGATGACATGGCGATCCTTGTCCGCGCCTCGCACCAGATGCGTGCCTTCGAAGACCGCTTTTTGACCATCGGTCTGCCCTACCGCGTGATTGGCGGCCCACGGTTCTATGAGCGAATGGAGATCCGTGATGCCATGGCCTATTTCCGGCTGGTGGTGTCGCCGTCCGATGATCTGGCTTTTGAGCGCATCGTCAACACGCCCAAGCGGGGATTGGGCGATAAGGCCCAACAGAAAATTCAGGTCACGGCTCGTCAGAACGGCGTGCCGCTGGTCGACGGTGCGCGTATCCTACTGGCCGAAGGCGGGATCACCGGCAAAGGCGCGGGACAGCTGCGCGCGCTGGTCGATAATCTGGAGCGCTGGGGCCGCATGACAGGCCATGCAGACGTCAGCCATATCGAACTGGCGGAAATGGTGCTGGACGAGTCCGGCTATACCGAGATGTGGCAAAACGACAAGACGCCCGAAGCCCCTGGCCGGCTTGAGAACCTTAAGGAACTGGTCAAAGCGCTTGAGAACTTTGACAACCTTCAGGGCTTTCTCGAACACGTCAGCCTGATCATGGACAATGAGACCGACGATGGCGGTGCGAAAGTGTCAATCATGACGCTGCACGCGGCCAAAGGTTTGGAGTTTCCGGCGGTCTTTCTGCCGGGCTGGGAAGACGGCTTGTTCCCCTCGCAACGCTCTATGGATGAAACTGGCCTCAAGGGGCTCGAAGAAGAACGCCGTCTGGCCTATGTCGGTATCACCCGCGCGGAAAAGGTCTGCACGATCTCTTTCGCGGGTAACCGCCGCGTTTTTGGCCAATGGCAGTCGCAGCTTCCGTCCCGCTTTATCGACGAATTGCCAGAAGAACATATCGATATCCTGACGCCTCCCGGCCTCTATGGCGGGGGGTATGGAGCCGCTGCTCCCGCGGCCGAAGTGCAGTCGACCATCGATCAGCGGGTCGCCGATGCGAATGTCTATAACTCTCCGGGGTGGAAACGGATGCAAGCCCGCGCAGGCCAGCGCCCGCTCAGCCAGCCGCGTGAAACACGCGCCCAAACGATCGACGCCACAGCCATCAGCGCCTTTACCGTCGGCGACCGCGTCTTTCATCAGAAGTTCGGCTATGGCGCTGTGACAGCGATTGAAGGCGACAAACTGGACATCGCGTTCGAAAAGGCGGGTCAGAAGAAAGTCGTCGCCAAATTCGTCATGGCCAGTGACGACGTGCCTTTCTAAGGCATCCGCACACATCCCCTTGCCGCAAATATCACCGCCGGAGGCATCCTCCGGCGCCATTTGCGCGCGTTGTGGAAAACAGCCCCCCAGAAAAGAGAAAACCGCGACGCCAGGGAGGAGGAGAGGCGCCGCGGTTTCATATCACGATCACCCAGGGAGGAGGAGAGGGCGACCGATACTGTTGTGCAGTGTCCGGCGACCCCAGGGAGGAGGAGAGGGGTCGCCGGTCTTGCTATCATCGACCCAGGGAGGAGGAGAGGGCCGATGCATTCTGTGCGGAGCGTCTTACCCGACTCCGGGGATAAGTGCGGTGACATCAGGGAGGAGGAGAGATGCCACCGCTATTTACAGTCGACCCAGGGAGGAGGAGAGGGCCGCCTGATCTGAATTAGATGTTCCGGTACGCAGCTTCGTGCGCCAGCGAACGGATCATGGAACGATGCAGACCCAAGTCGCGCAGTTCGCGGTCATTCAGCGCCGCCAGCTCTGCCACACATTTGCGGTAAGCTGCGTGCTGTGCGTAACGCGCGGCCAGACCTGCCATCATCCGCGAGAAGAAGCCGCCTTCGGCGGTATGTGCGGTTTGGGTGTCGGTCAGCATTGCCATTTCATCGTACCTTTTGTCTTGTGCGTCAGGGCGGCTGCGTTGAGCGTCGGTGCCCGTCTGCGCTGTGTTGAGTTCAAATTAGGGCTCATGCTGCACTTGCACAACTTTCGATGCTGCAACGCGGCTATGCACTTGATGCATAAATTAGGTGCGCGGCGTAACGCATTGAAAAATAACAATCCGGGCCGGAATCGGTTAAAAAATCGTCAGCAAAGTTGCAACGGTTCCATAAATGACGCGGCGTCGCGAACCTACCGTCCGTGGGTGGCGCATCCCGTGTTCACCCATTATCTAGGCCTGAATCCACCCAATACGGAAAGGGATCCGCATGTCCGCCACCCGAGAATCGGTGATTGCTGCACTGCAGAAAATCGAGCTACCAGACGGAGGCACCCTTGTGTCGCGCGATATGATCCGCGCCCTGTCCGTAGAAAATGGTCTGGTCCGCTTCGTGATCGAAGCTCCGTCCCCCGAAATCGCCCGCCAGATGTCCGGTCTGCAACAAATGCTGGACCAGACGCTGCGTACGCTCGACGGAGTCGATGACGTCAGCATCGTTCTCACGGCGCATGACACGGCCCAGAAGCCGCCGCAGCTTAAGGTCGGTGGTCATCCGACCCCTCAGGCTGGGCCGATGAAGCCAGCAGGCGTCAATCGCATC
Source organism: Pseudooceanicola aestuariicola (assembly GCF_045763785.1). NCBI lineage: Bacteria > Pseudomonadati > Pseudomonadota > Alphaproteobacteria > Rhodobacterales > Paracoccaceae > Pseudooceanicola > Pseudooceanicola aestuariicola. The sequence continues at coordinate 697,948 of NZ_JBJGSF010000001.1, forward strand.
ATCGCCGTGGCCTCGGGAAAAGGTGGCGTAGGAAAGTCGACCGTATCGTCGAACCTCGCGGTCGCCTTGGCCAAGCAAGGTCGGCGCGTGGGGCTGTTGGATGCTGATATATACGGCCCCTCTCAGCCGCGCATGATGGGGGCCAAGGGCCGTCCGGCCTCACCCGATGGCAAAACGATCGAGCCGTTGAAGGCGCATGGCGTCACACTGATGTCGATCGGCTTTATGATAGAAGAAGACAAGGCCGTCGTCTGGCGCGGGCCGATGCTGATGGGCGCATTGCAACAGATGTTGGGTCAGGTCGCTTGGGGAGAGCTTGATGTCCTGATCGTCGATCTGCCGCCCGGCACCGGTGATGTTCAATTGACCCTGTGTCAGCGTAGCGAGTTGTCTGGCGCTTTGGTTGTCTCCACCCCGCAGGATGTCGCACTGATCGATGCGCGCAAAGCCATCGACATGTTCGCGACGCTAAAAACCCCCGTGCTGGGCCTGATCGAGAATATGTCGAGCTTTACCTGCCCCAACTGCGGACACGAGGCGCATATCTTTGGTCACGGCGGCGTCGAGGCCGAGGCGCAAAAGATGGGAGTGCCTTTGTTGGGGCAGCTGCCGATCGATCTGGAAACCCGATTGGCGGGGGACGCGGGGACGCCGATCGCTGCAGGCGCCGGGCCGATGGCTCAGGCCTATGCGCAATTGGCGCAAGGTCTGATCCGCGGCGGGATCGCGTAAACGATCCACGCGTTCGGCTGGCCCTGTTGGAGGGGGCCAGCCCCGATCCCGACCAAAACCTCACTTATATATAGAGAGGGCGGTCCGAGCGATCAGGTCCCGGACGGTTTAATTCTGTGGCGCGTGGCGTGGGGGGCGAACTCCTCAATGCAGCAGGCCGCTCTGGCTTTGCTGGCACAGAAATTGTCGTCGCGATCGGCATCGGTCTGATGTGGGCAATGCGGCCAAGCGACGACATCCCTCCGTTTTTCTTAAGATGACCAATGATGACACTCGGCTGATGCCGTTTGACGGCGTGGGCCGAGATGTCATGGGATCGACTGGGACGAGCGCCATTGGAATGCCGTGGGCAGGGGGCGGCTTCCAGCCTCCAAATCGACAATCGACTCAGATTCCAAGGATTGCGTCGTTCACGGCCCGGTGATTCGTAAGTGAATCGGCGATTTTTTAAGCGTCCCATGTCCAAAAACAGCGCGTTCACTGACCGAAGGTTAAAAAACGTTCAGAAAGTTTGGATGCCATGGGACAAGCTGGGCGTAGTTTGTCGGCTACTATATGTGGTGATCGGGTTCCTTTAGGTGAACCATATAGGCGACAATTTGCCGATTTTCAGTGGCTACTGCGTACTGCGCAAAGCTTAGGTCCCGCGTTGTCCCAAGCATTTCCTGGCAATTTTGTCTTGTTTCCCATGTAAGCCCATGCCATCCATAGAACATCAGATGGAAACGGGAACGAGGCATTAAGACCTCATAAAAAAATCCCTAGGCAGGACTCATACAGGCACCCGCTTTCATCAACTAAGAGATCCGGCGCGCGAGCGAGCAGACATCCCCCCAGATGGCGCGTGCAGTCGGACATACCCGGAGACGGGACGAGGGCGGCGGATAGGGCAGTGGCAGCAGCTCCTATCCGCCGTTTCCGTTTCAGGGCCCGGCAAGGGTTCAGTCACCGGTTAAATCGCAACTTTCGGGGGGAATGGGACAAGGGAATTGGCTTACACCGAGCGGTTCCATGGCAGCGAAGACATGAAGGTGGACAGCAAGTATCGGCTGTCCGTCCCTGCAGACTTTCGCCGTGTCCTCGAAAGCCAAGACCCCGATTGGACCCCCGGCAAAGCGCCCCGCATGATGCTGTTGACCGGCCCACGTCTGGATGGATTTGTCGAAGGCTATTCCATTGACTCGATTGCGGAAATCCAAGACGCCCTGTCGAATTCCCCAAAGGCCGACCCCAAGTTCAAAGCCCTGCGCAACCACTACATCCACTCCGCCGTCTCGGTGACGGTCGATGAAACTGGCCGGATCGTCGTGCCGCAGAAAGTGCGCGACAAGCTGGGGCTGGGCAAAGACGAATACGTGACTTTCCTAGGTGACCTGAAAACCTTCCAGTTGTGGAAGCGCGACGATTACCAGGCCAAGTTCGCAGAAGAAGCGGACGTTCTGGGCGACGATTTCGATCCCGACGCCGCGATGGACGAACTGCTGTTCGCAGCAACCCCGACAGAGGCGCCGTAACCGATGGTGGCAGGCGGCCAATCCCCGGACGCGCCCCATATTCCGGTGCTGTTGCGCCCCTTGTTGGAAAAGGTGGCCCCGGTGACCGGTGTTTGGCTGGACGGAACCTTTGGGGCGGGCGGCTATTCCAAAGGTTTGCTAGAGGCGGGCGCTGACAAGGTGATCGGCGTCGATCGCGATCCGCTGGCGCTGGACATGGCGCGTGCCTGGCAGGGCGACTACGGCGATCGTCTGGTCATCCGTCAGGGCAACTTTGCCGATATGGACGAAATCGCAGGCGAACCCTTGGACGGTGTGGTGCTGGACCTTGGCGTAAGCTCCATGCAGTTGGACTTGGCTGAACGCGGCTTCAGTTTCATGAAGGACGGCCCTTTGGACATGCGTATGAGCCAGGATGGTCCGTCCGCTGCCGATCTGGTCAATACGATGGCCGAAGGCGATCTGGCCGATGTGATATTCCTTTATGGTGAAGAGCGCGCCTCCCGCCGTATCGCGCGCACTATCGTCAAGGCCCGTGCGGATGAGCCGATCACCACGACCCTGCGTCTGGCCAATCTGGTGGAATCCTGTCTGCCCCGCGCCAAACCGGGGCAATCCCACCCCGCGACCCGTACCTTTCAGGCGCTGCGCATCGCGGTGAACGACGAATATGGCGCGCTGGCCGAGGGGTTGGAGGCCGCCGAGCGTGCGCTGCGCCCCGGGGGTATGCTGGCTGTCGTAACGTTCCATTCCGTCGAAGATCGGATGGTCAAACGCTACCTTCAGCAGGCGTCGGGCGGCGGCGGGCGGGCCAATCGCTACGCCCCAGAAGCGCCCGAAGACCGTCCACGCTTCGAGATCGTCAATCGTAAGGCCACCGGCGCCGACGATGATGAGCTTGCCCAGAACCCGCGCGCCCGGTCCGCCCGGCTGCGCGTCGCCCGCCGGACCGAAGAACCGGCAGGTACCATCGACCGTAAATCCTTGGGGATGCCCGTATTTCAGGGGAAACTGCTATGAAGACCTTGCTATACATTCTGTCCTTTGCCGCCCTCATCGGGCTGGGCTTTTGGGCCTATCAGGAAAACTATCGCACCAAACAGATCGTGGACGAGACAGAGCAGTTGCAGCGCGACATCGCCTCGGCCCGTGCGCGACTGGGGGTTTTGCGCGCTGAATGGGCGTATCTCAATCGGCCCGACCGCCTGCGTGAGCTGGCCGAGCTGAATTTTACGCCCCTCGGGCTGATGCCCATCACGCCGGATCAATTCGGACGGTCTGATCAGGTCGATTACCCCGTTCAGGAGCCGCGGCGTCAACTGGATATCCAGAACCCGATCGATGTGTCGACCATGTCGATGGAAGGAGACCGGCCATGAGCGATACGCCCCGCCGCATCCCCCTGCGTCCGCTGGCCCGCATCCTTGATGCGCGGCAAAAGGGCGAAAACCCCGATGCGATCGAAAAGGAAAATCTGCGCCTGCGGCACGAGGAAATGCGTGACCGTGACCGTACCCGGGCCGAAGGTCGTATCCTTGTGCTTGGCGCCATGTTCGCGCTGGCCTTTGCCACGATCGGCATCAAGATGTGGGTCGTGGCGGAGTCTGAACCGGCCGAACCGCGCACATCCATTGCCGGGGCCTCTATTGTGGCGCAACGCGGCGATATCGTGGACCGCCATGGTAGGGTGCTTGCCACGAACCTTGATACCTACGCGCTGTATGCGCACCCGCACCAGATGGTCGAACCCGAACGTGCCGCGCGCGAACTGGCCAAGATTTTTCCTGACCTCAACGAAGAGCGTCTGACCAAGGATTTCACCGGCAACCGTCGGTTTGTATGGATCCGCCGTAAGATCAGCCCGGAACAGCGGCAGGCCGTCCATGACCTAGGTGAACCCGGTCTGCTGTTCGGTCCCCGCGAAATGCGGCTGTACCCGAACGGGGCTGTTGCCGCGCATATTCTTGGCGGTGCGGGCTATGGCGAAGAGGGCGTGCACGCCGCCGAAATCAAGGGCACGGCTGGGATCGAGCGAAAGTTCGACGATTACCTGACCGACCCGGCCAACGGTGGCAAACCATTGCAACTGTCGCTTGACCTGACCGTGCAGGCGGCGTCGGAACAAATCCTCTATGGCGGAATGAAGGTGTTCAACGCCAAGGGCGCGACCTCGATCCTCATGGACGTGAAAACCGGAGAGATCATTTCGATGGTCTCGCTGCCTGACTTCGATCCCAATGATCGCCCCGCGCTGCCCACCGAAGGGCACCCGGATGACAGCCCGCTGTTCAACCGTGCGGTGCAGGGGGTCTATGAACTCGGCTCGACCTTCAAAATCTTTGCCGCCGCACAGGCGCTGGACCTTGGCATCGCGCGTCCTGAAACTATGGTGGATATCCGCGGTCCGATCCGTTGGGGCCGCCATTCGATCCGTGATTTCCACTGGTACGGCAACGAATTGTCCGTCTCCGAAATCATCATCCAATCGTCCAACATCGGCACCGCGCGTCTGGCCGAAAAGATCGGGATCGAGCGGCAGAAGCAATTCCTCGCCGACCTAGGTCTGTTTGAAGCCACGCCGGTCGAACTGATCGAAGCGCCGGGTGGTGAGCCACTGATTCAAAATCAATGGTCTGAACTGACGACGATGACCGTTTCCTTCGGGCACGGTATTTCGGTCAGCCCGCTTCATCTGGCAGCGGCCTATGCGACGATCGCAAACGATGGCCAACGCGTCCGCCCGACCTTGCTGAAGCAAAGCCAGCCAGCCGAAGGCCCACAGGTGATGTCGAAACCCGCAGCCCGTCAGGCGCAGCAGATGCTGCGTCAGGTGGTGACCGAAGGCACCGCATCCTTCGCGCGGATCAAGGAATACGACATTGCGGGCAAAACGGGCACGGCGGACAAGCCCAAGCCGACCGGCGGCTACTATAAGGACAAGGTGATCGCCACGTTCGCGTCGATGTTCCCGGCCCATGATCCTCAATATGTTTTGATCGTGACGCTAGACGAAGCGGTCGAAACCTCAGGCAAGGAACCGCGCCGCACCGCAGGCTGGACCGCCGTGCCGGTTGCGGCCGAAATGGTCACCCGGATCGCCCCCTTGCTTGGCCTGCGGCCCGAGATTGCACAGGCTCCTCTCACTGGTATAACGCTGACATCAAACTAAGCCGGGAAGGCAAAAGATGACGTCAGAGACAGGGCAGACCCGGACACTCCAACAGCTAGGCCTGTCCGCCATGGGCGGGCGCGACGTGCAGATCACCGGCATTGCTGTCGACAGCCGAGAGGTGAGGGATGGCTATCTGTTCGCCGCCATGCCCGGCACGCGGATGCACGGCGGAGAGTTCATTCAATACGCCCTGCGGCAGGGGGCGGTTGCCATCCTGACCGACGCCGAAGGCGCGCGGATTGCCGAGGCCGAGATCGCCGAACACAGCCCTGCCGTCATCATCGCAGAAGACCCCCGTCAGGCGCTGGCAGGCACCGCCGCGCTGTGGTTCGGACAGCAGCCGCGGGTCATGGGGGCCGTAACTGGCACCAACGGCAAAACCTCCGTGGCGACCTTTCTGCGTCAAATCTGGATGTTGCTGGGACGTGAGGCTGTGAACCTTGGCACCACCGGGGTCGAAGGCAGCTATTCCGCCCCTTTGATGCACACCACGCCCGAACCCATCACGTTGCACCGCACCTTGGCAGAGCTTCGCGAAGCCGGGATCACCCATGCCGCGATGGAGGCCTCGTCCCACGGGCTCGCGCAGCGACGGCTGGATGGCGTTTACCTCAAGGTCGGGGCCTTTACGAACCTGACCCAAGATCACCTCGACTATCACCATGATTTCGAGGAATATTTTCACGCCAAAGCGGGTCTATTCACCCGCGTTCTTCCGCCCGACGCTGGCGCCGTGATCAACATCGACGGGATGCGCGGCACGGATATGGCCGAGATTGCGGCTGATCGTGGTTTGGATGTCCTGACCGTCGGCACCAGCGAAGAAGCCGAGTTGTGCATTCTGGGCCGCCGCTTTGACGCCGACAGTCAGACCATCCGCTTTTCGTTCGACGGCGACATCCATCAGGTCAATCTGAACCTGATCGGCGGCTTTCAGGCGGAAAACGTGCTGGTTGCCGCCGGGATGGCCATCCTTGCGGGCGAAGACGCGGATCAAGTGTTCAATGTACTGTCCGCGCTCGACACGGTGCATGGCCGGATGGAACTGGCGGCGCGGCGTGCGAACGGGGCTGCGGTCTTTGTCGATTATGCCCATACGCCTGATGCCATTGCCACCGCGCTCAAGGCGCTGCGCCCGCATGTGATGGGCCGACTTGTGGCGATCATCGGGGCAGGGGGCGACCGCGATCGGACCAAACGGCCCCTGATGGGCGAAGCCGCTGCAGAACACGCCGATGTGGTGTTCGTCACCGACGACAACCCGCGCAGCGAAGACCCCGCTGCCATCCGTCAGGCCGTCATGCTGGGTGCCCCCGACGCGACCGAGGTCGGCGACCGGGCCGAGGCGATCCTGCGCGCCGTCGACGCTCTTGGCCCCGGTGACGCGCTTCTGATCGCGGGCAAGGGGCATGAGACGGGCCAGACCGTGGGCGAAACCGTGTTCCCCTTTGATGACTGCGAACAGGCCAGCGTGGCTGTCGCCGCTTTGGACGGCCACCTATGAGCCTTTGGACAGCAGACGAGGCCGCGCAGGCAACCGGCGGGCAGACCTCGGGCGATTGGCAGGCCAGCGGCGTGTCCATCGATACCCGCACCCTTCAGCCCGGCGATCTTTTCGTCGCCCTGCAAGCCGCCCGTGACGGCCATGATTTCGTCGCGCAGGCCTTGGAAAAAGGGGCTGCCGCTGCCCTTGTCTCCCGCGTGCCGGATGGCGTGGCGCCCGATGCGCCGTTGCTGATCGTCGATGACGTCTTGCGCGGATTGGAAGCCTTGGGGCGCGCGGCGCGTGCCCGGATGCAGGGCAAGGTTGTTGGCGTCACCGGGTCGGTTGGCAAAACCTCGACCAAGGAAATGCTGCGCACTGTGATCGGCGGGCAGCGCAAGGTCCATGCCGCCGAAGCGTCTTATAACAACCACTGGGGCGTTCCCCTGACGCTGGCCCGTATGCCGCGCGACACCGAAGTCGCAGTGATCGAAATCGGCATGAACCACCCCGGAGAGATCGCGCCACTGTCGCGTCTGGCCCGTCCGCATGTCGCCATGATCACAACCGTGGGCACCGCGCATCTTGAGGCGTTCGACAACATCGAAGGGATCGCCCGGGAAAAGGCGTCTATCTTCAGTGGCTTGATGCCCGATGGCTGGGCTGTCGTGAACGGTGATCTGGAAACGACCCCGATCCTGACCGCCGCTGCGAAGGACGCGGGCGCAAAGGTTCTGACCTTCGGTGAGGCGCCTGCGAACCACCACCGCCTGATGAAGGTCGACATCATCGACCAGTCTACGGTTGCCGAAGCCCGCATCTGGCGTGCTGCAGCCCTGTTCCGTGTGTCCGCCGCCGGACGCCATTACGCTCTGAACGCTTTGGGCGTGCTGGCGGTTATTCAGGCGCTTGAGCTGGACCGCGCACTGGCCTGTGCTGATCTGGCGCAATGGTCCCCGCCCGCTGGTCGGGGCATGCGTGAACGGCTTTTGCTGGACCCCGTGGATGAGCACATGGCGTTCGAATTGATCGACGACGCTTTTAACGCCAACCCGGTGTCAATGGCCGCGTCGCTTGAGGTGATCGCAGCAGCCAAGCCGCGCAATAACTTGGGCCGTCACGCCCGTGGACGTCGGATTGCCATCTTGGGTGAGATGTTGGAGCTGGGCCCGGACGAGATTGCCCTTCATGCGGGTCTTGCCGATTTGCCGTCCATGGAAAACCTGGACGTGGTGCATTGTGTCGGTGATCGCATGAAAGCCCTGTACGAAGCTTTGCCGCCCGAAAAACGTGGCCGATATGCCAAGAAGGCAAGCGATCTGGCCGACAAAGCCCCCCGGTTGGTGGACGCAGGCGATGTCGTGCTGGTCAAAGGCTCCAAGGGCTCCAAAGTCAGTCTGGTTGTTGACGCGCTCAGGAAATTGGGCCATCCCGCAGCCGATGGTTGAGGCCCCCGATCAGGAGATCGCTACATGTTGTACTGGTTAACAGCCCTGTCGGACGGCGGCGACGTGTTCAACCTGTTCCGCTACATTACCTTCCGGGCGGGCGGCGCGTTCATGACCGCGCTGATCTTTGGGTTCATCTTTGGGCAGCCGCTGATCAACGTCCTGCGGCGTCGTCAGGGCAAGGGCCAGCCAATCCGCAACGACGGGCCCGAGGGGCACTTTGTCAAAGCCGGAACCCCCACCATGGGCGGGTTGCTGATCGTTGGCGCGCTGCTGACCTCGACCCTTCTGTGGGCGCGTTTGGACAACGGCTATGTCTGGATCGTGCTCTTCGTCACCATGGCCTTCGGTGCCATCGGCTTCGCGGATGATTATGCCAAGGTCTCCAAGCAGAACACCAAGGGCGTACCGGGCCGTGTCCGCATCCTGCTGGGCCTGCTGATTTCGCTGATCGCGGCCTATTGGGCGTCGATGCTGCACCCAGAAGAGCTACAGTTCCGTCTGGCGTTGCCGGTGTTCAAGGACGTGCTTTTGAACCTTGGCCTGCTATTCCTGCCCTTCGCCATGTTCGTGATCGTCGGCGCCGCCAACGCGGTGAACCTGACCGACGGTCTGGACGGTCTGGCCATCATGCCATCCATGATCGCGGCCGGGGCTTTGGGGATCATTGCCTACACCGTGGGCCGGGTCGATTTCACCGAATACCTCGACGTGCACTACGTGCCGGGAACCGGAGAGATCCTGATTTTCGTCGCGGGCCTGATCGGCGGCGGGCTGGGGTTCCTGTGGTACAACGCGCCGCCTGCGGCCGTGTTCATGGGCGACACCGGTTCTTTGGCGCTAGGCGGGGCCATCGGTGCCATCGCCGTGGCGACCAAGCACGAGATCGTTCTGGGCATCGTCGGCGGCATCTTCGTTGTCGAAGCGCTGTCGGTCATCATTCAGGTGTTCTACTTCAAGCGGACCGGGAAACGGGTGTTCCTGATGGCGCCGATTCATCACCACTACGAGAAAAAGGGCTGGGCCGAGCCGACGATCGTGATCCGGTTCTGGATCATTTCGCTGATCCTGGCACTGATCGGCTTGGCGACGCTGAAATTGCGGTGACCCGCGGGGGTTTTGCACCCCCGCACCCCCGCAGGATATTTTCGGCAAGAGGATGTTGCAGGGGGATTTTGCATGATTCCGGTTAAGGGCGTTGAAGGGCAGCGCATTGGCGTGCTGGGGCTGGGCCGGTCTGGTCTGATCGCGGCGCGCGCGCTGCGAGAAGGCGGGGCCGATCCGATCTGCTGGGACGACAATCCAGCAGCGCAGGACAAGGCGCAGGCCGAAGATTTCACGGTTGTCGATCTGTCCCGCGCAGGCGCGATGGAGGGTATGTCTGCCCTGATCGTCAGCCCCGGGATCCCGCATCTGTACCCGACGCCGAACCCCGTGGTCGCCCGCGCGCTGGACGCGGGGGTGCCTGTCGATAACGACATAGGGCTGTTTTTCCGATCTGTCGCCGATGCGGATTGGGGGGACTACGACACCGAACCAAAGGTGATTGCAGTCACCGGGTCGAACGGGAAATCCACGACGTCAGCCTTGATCCATCACATTCTGGAACATGTCGGTCGCGACAGCCAGTTGGCAGGCAATATCGGGCGCGGCGTGCTGGATATCGACCCGCCCGGCGATGGCGGTGTCGTGGTGCTGGAATTGTCCAGCTATCAGACTGACCTTGCGCGGGCGCTGACGCCAGATGTGGCGGTTTTCACCAACCTGTCGCCGGATCATCTGGATCGCCATGGTGGACTTGGGGGGTATTTCGCCGCCAAGCGCCGGTTGTTTGCCGAAGGTGGACCCGACCGGGCGGTGATCGGCGTGGACGAGGCCGAGGGACGATATCTGGCGAACCAACTGTCGGAAGGGGCGGTCGACGACCGGGTGATCCGTATCTCTTCTGGTCAAAAACTGGCGGGGCCCGGCTGGCTGATCTACGCCCGCAAGGGGTTTCTGACCGAATGGCGCAAGGGACAGCAGGTCGCCTCGATCGATCTGCGGTCGGTGCAAGGACTGCCGGGAGCGCACAACCACCAGAACGCCTGCGCCGCCTATGCGGCCTGCCGAACCTTGGGGCTGGCACCACGGGTCATCGAAAAGGCGTTCCACGGCTTTGCTGGCCTGCCGCATCGGTCGCAGATCGTTGGCGAAAAAGATGGTGTTCGCTTCGTAAACGACAGTAAGGCGACGAATGTGGATGCAGCGGCCAAGGCTCTGACGGCCTTCGATAATATTCGCTGGATTTGCGGTGGGCTGGAAAAAGAGGGTGGGCTGGATGCGCTGCTGCCCGCCACCGCCACCGTGCGCAAAGCATACGTGATCGGGCGCGAGGCGGCGAACTTCGCGGTCGCTCTGCGCGGGGTAGAGACCGAAGTTTGCACCGATATGGCCGTGGCCGTGAAACGCGCTGCAGAAGAGGCAGAGCCAGGCGACACCGTGTTGTTGGCCCCGGCAGCGGCATCTTTCGACCAGTACGACAGCTTTGAAAAGCGTGGCGAGGATTTCGTGGCCAACGTGACCGCGGTGATCGGCGATGGCTGAGGCGACGAATTCCCTGTCCGGTTTGCGGCTTTGGCTGGCCGCGGAATCCGATCCCGAACGTCGGTCCAACGTGCGGATGATGATGGGGCGCCGGATGAAGAAACTGGGCATGTTCGGCGCTGCCCGCGATATGTTCGACGCGGCACTGCAAGAAACGCCGAATGACCCGGCGATCCAGCGGTCTTTGGGGTTGGAGCTGTTTCGCGCAGGCCGTATCCGCGAGGGCCTCGATATGTACGATTCCGGTCGCTGGCGGATGGAATCGTTCGATAAGTATCGGCGCGATTACCCTTTTCCGACATGGAGAGGAGAGCCACTGCAAGGTCGACGTCTGCTGCTATGGGCCGAACAGGGGATTGGCGACCAGATCATGCAGCTAAGGGTGCTGCCGCAGCTTTTGGCCACCGGCGCCGAGATTACTTTGGAGGCTGATCCGCGGATTAAAGCTCTTTTAGGGCCGATGACTCAAAGGATTAAGTTCGTCCCGCAACTTGTTCAATTGAATCAATCAATTTCCAAAGCGAAGTATGACTTTCAAACGTCGATGCTTTCGGCCTGGGCGTATCAAAGGGCCCCTTTGGACTGCGGCGATTGCCTGACGGCGGATGCGAGCCTCGTCAAACAATACCGCGCCGCGTGGAAGCGTCTGGGGGATGGGATCAATGTTGGCCTGTCTTGGCGGTCGTCTGCCAAGGCCAACGGCGAAGAACGGACACTACGGCTGGAAGACCTGCGACCTTTGACGCTGGGGCCCAAGGCGCGGTTCCACAATCTGCAATACGGTGAGGTCGATGTCGAAGCGTCATCCCGCGCCTTCGGGTCCGCGCTGCTGACTGACCCGGCCAGTGATCCGCTGAAAGACCTGACCCGTCAGGCCGCGCAGATTGCGGCCCTTGATCTGGTCATCACGATCGACAATGCCACGGCGCATCTGGCGGGGGCCTTGGGCAAACCCGTCTGGATCATTCTGCCCAAGGGGTCGGATTTCCGCTGGGGCAGTCTGGTCAAACCGATGCCCCTGTATCCGGGGCAAAAGCTTTTCCGCTCGGGCAACATCGACGATTGGTCGACCTGCCTTTGGGCATTGTTCGAGGCGTTCAACAAGTTCAAGCCGGCTTAGGACGAAATCGACCGCGCCGCCGCAATGGCCGAAGCCCAGGCCCATTGGAAATTGTAGCCGCCCAGCCAGCCCGTCACATCGACGCATTCACCGATGAAATACAGGCCGGGTTGAGAGGTCGCCTCCATTGTCTGGCTCGACAGCGCGCTGGTTGAGACCCCGCCAAGCGTAACCTCGGCCGTACGATATCCTTCGGTCCCGCCGGGCGTGACCTGCCAGCGGTGCAACCGATCATCGACCCGCTGCAACACCGCATCAGACATATCTGCAAGATTGCCGGGGATCGCCAATTCAATGGCGACGGCGTCCGCCAGACGTGCGGGCAACAGGGCAGACAGCACCCGCGACAGACCCCGCCGTCCGGCGCTGGATCGTTCGCCCCGAAGGAAATTCATCACCGATTGGCCAGGCAACAGGTCGAAGGCCACTGATTGGCCTTCGCGCCAATAAGAACTGACCTGAAGGACAGATGGCCCGGACAGGCCGCGATGGGTGAACAACAACGCCTCACCAAAGGCAGGGCCCTCGTCGGCCCGCGCAGTCACGGGAAGCGCGACACCCGACAGCGGCGCAAACGGTTGATCGGGGAAGGTAAAGGGGACAAGGGCAGGGCGCGTCTCGACCAATGGCAGGTCGAACTGCCGTGCAATGTCATAGGCCAGCCCGCTTGCCCCCATCTTGGGGATCGATTTGCCGCCCGTCGCAACGACCAGTTGATCCGCTTGCACAGTGATCCGTCCACCCTGACGCCGCAGAACCACGTCATAGCCGCTGGCCGTGGCGGTGACCGACAGCACCTCGGTTTCCAGCCAAAGGTCCGCGCCCGCCTTGGCGCAAAGGCTCGTCAGCATGTCGACGATCTGCGTCGCCTTACCGTCGCAGAAAAGTTGCCCAAGAGTTTTCTCATGCCAGGCGATGCCTTGTTCTGACACCAGCGACACGAAATCCCACGGCGTATAGCGGGCTAAGGCAGACTTGGCGAAATGGGGGTTTTGGGACAGGAAATTCACCGGCTCGCAGCCGGTGTTGGTGAAGTTGCAGCGTCCACCACCGGAAATGCGGATCTTCTCGCCCGGCTTTTTCGCGTGATCGACGATCAGCACGCGCCCGCCGCAATGCGCCGCGCACATCAGACCCGCCGCACCGGCGCCCAGAATGAGAGTATCCACCTGCATATCCCCGCACATGCCCTAAACCGCGCAAAGGGGCAATCGCCCCTATGATGCGCATTCTGACTGGCCAGAACGCAAGATTTTGGCTAATATAGGCGAACAGACCCCGAAAAAATGGGGCGGCCCGCAAAATCGGGCGGACAAAGGCAGAAGGCAGTGTCCAATGACGGAAATGGTGTATGGCGCGCTCCCCGCAGCTGACGGAGAGCCGATCCTTCCCAAATGGTGGCGGACCATCGATCGCTGGTCGCTGACCACGATTCTGGTTCTCTTTGCTCTCGGGCTGTTACTGGGCCTCGCGGCTTCGCCGCCGCTGGCGGAACGCAACGGCTATGCCCCGTTCCACTACGTGACGCGTCAGGCGGCCTTCGGGTCGATGGCGATGGTGGCCATGGTCATCACCTCGATCCTGTCGCCGCAGATGGTGCGCCGTTTGGCTGTCATGGGGTTCATCGTGGCCTTCGCGGCGCTTGCGTTGTTGCCGGTCTTTGGGACCGACTTCGGCAAGGGCGCAACCCGTTGGTATTCGCTGGGCTTCGCATCGCTTCAGCCGTCCGAATTCCTCAAGCCACTGTTCATCGTGGTTGCCGCGTGGCTATTGGCCGCCGCACAGGATTTGAACGGTCCTCCGGGGCGGCTTTGGTCGTTTCTGTTGATGATCATCATCGTGGGCTTTCTGGCCGCGCAGCCCGACTTTGGGCAGGCCAGCCTTGTTCTGTTTGGCTGGGGCGTGATGTATTTCATCGCTGGCGCGCCGTTGCGGCTGCTTCTTGGCATGGCGGGGGGCGTGATCGTCTTCGGCGTCTTCGCCTACAACAGCTCTGAACACTTTGCCCGCCGTATCGACGGCTTCCTGACGTCCGAGGTCGATCCGACGACCCAGATCGGCTATGCCACCAACGCCATCCGCGAAGGCGGCCTTTTCGGCGTCGGAGTGGGGCAGGGCGAGGTCAAGATGTCCCTGCCGGACGCGCATACCGATTTCATCATTGCCGTCGCCGCCGAAGAATACGGGCTGGCGCTGGTCGCCGTGATCATCCTTTTGTACGCCACCTTCGTCTTGCGGTCTTTCATGCGTCTGACGCGGGAACGTGACACTTTTGTGCGTCTGGCAGGCATCGGTCTGGCCTCGATCGTCGGTGTGCAGGCGATGATCAACCTTGGCGTGGCTGTGCGTTTGCTGCCCGCCAAAGGCATGACGCTGCCCTTCATCTCTTACGGCGGGTCCTCGGTGATCGCCTCTGGCATCGCGGTTGGCATGCTGCTGGCGTTGACCCGGTCCCGTCCTCAGGGCGAATTGACGGACCTTCTGGCAGGGAGAGGCCGATGAACACCCGCGCGCCCCTGTTGGTGATCGCCGCCGGTGGCACCGGTGGCCATATGTTCCCCGCTCAGGCCCTTGCCGAAACGATGTTAGAGCGTGGCTGGAGGGTCAAACTCTCGACCGATCCGCGTGGTGGTCGCTACACCGGCGGCTTCCCCCCGGGGGTCGAGATCGAGGTGATGTCTTCGGCCACCTTCTCTCGGGGTGGCCTGCTGTCCAAGCTGATGGCGCCGCTTCGCATCACGGGCGGGTCGATAAAGGCGCTGTGGAAGATGCTGTTGGACCGCCCCGTCGTGGTGGTGGGCTTTGGCGGATACCCGGCGATCCCGGCAATGGTCGCCGCGACGATCCTGCGCAAACCGCGGATGATCCATGAACAGAATGGCGTGCTGGGCCGCGTCAATCAGGTCTTTGCCAAACGGGTTCAGATCGTTGCCTGTGGCACATGGCCGACCCAGCTGCCGGAAGGCGTGCAGGGTATCCACACCGGCAATCCAGTTCGCAGCGCCGTGCACGATCGCGCTGGCGCGGGCTATATCCCGCCGGGCGATTACCCCATGTCGATCCTGGTCCTTGGCGGATCGCAGGGCGCGCGGATCCTGTCGGATGTCGTGCCCCCCGCCATTGCAGCCTTACCCTCCGAACTTTTGCGCCACGTCCGCGTCAGCCATCAAGCCCGCGCCGAAGATCAGGAGCGTGTGGCGACCTATTACGCTGAACATGGCATCGACGCAGATGTCGAACCCTTCTTCCACGACGTCCCCAACCGGATGAGCGAGGCTCAGCTGGTGATTTCCCGCGCGGGCGCGTCGACCATTGCGGATATGACCGTAATCGGGCGGCCCTCAATCCTTGTGCCGCTGGCCGCAGCCGTGCGCGACGAGCAGACGGCGAATGCCCGAGGGCTGGTTGCCGCCGATGCAGCTGTGCTGATGCCTGAAAGCCAATTCACCGTGGAAAACCTTTGCGAACAGGTCCAGGGCATCCTGTCGAACCCCGAAGCGGCCGAGTATATGGCCCGTGCCGCCCTGTCCGTTGGCAAGCCTGACGCAGCAACAGACCTTGCCGATCTGGTGCAAGGTCTGGCAAAGGGCGGGGCAAATACGGACCATTCGGGGGATTAACCAGTGAACGCAGCGACCAAATTGCCCGGCGACGTCGGGCCCATTCACTTTGTGGGCATCGGTGGCATTGGCATGTCCGGCATCGCCGAGGTTCTGTTGAACCACGGCTACGTCGTTCAGGGGTCCGACCTGAAGCGGTCCAAGATCACCGACCGTCTGGAAGGCCTTGGCGCGTTGATCTTCGAAGGCCAAAATGCCGAAAACCTGTCGGACGCGCAGGTCGTCGTGATTTCCTCGGCCATCAAACCTGGTAACCCAGAATTGGACGAGGCCCGCCGCCGTGGCCTGCCAGTCGTTCGCCGGGCTGAAATGCTGGCCGAACTGATGCGCCTGAAGTCCAACGTCGCCATCGCGGGCACACATGGCAAGACGACGACGACCACGATGGTCGCCACGCTTTTGGATGCCGGTAATTTCGACCCCACGGTCATCAACGGTGGCATCATTCACGCCTATGGTTCCAACGCGCGCGTAGGTCTGGGCGAATGGATGGTGGTCGAGGCGGATGAAAGCGACGGCACCTTTAATCGCCTGCCAGCAACGATCGCCATCGTCACTAATATCGATCCCGAGCATATGGATCACTGGGGCGATTTCGACACGCTGCGCAAAGGCTTCCTCGACTTCGTGTCCAACATCCCCTTCTACGGCCTAGCGGTCTGCTGCACAGACCACCCTGAGGTTCAGGCGCTGGTCGGTAAGATCACCGACCGCCGCGTGATGACCTACGGCTTCAACACGCAAGCCGACATTCGCGCGGTGAACCTGCACTACAAGGCCGGTGTCGCGCATTTCGATATCCTGCTGCAGTCCGAAAACGACCGGATCGAAGGCTGTTCGCTGCCGATGCCCGGCGATCACAATGTGTCCAACGCGCTGAGTGCTGTGGCTGTCGCTCGGCATCTGGGCATGAAAAAGGATGAAATTCGCACCGCACTGGCCAACTTCGGCGGGGTGAACCGCCGTTTCACCAAGGTCGGAGAGGTCAACGGCGTCACCGTGATCGACGACTACGGCCACCATCCCGTGGAAATCGCCGCCGTGCTGAAAGCCGCCCGTCAGGCGACCGAAGGCCGCGTGATCGCCGTGCACCAGCCCCACCGCTTTACCCGCCTGCATTCGCTGTTCGAAGATTTCTGCGGCTGCTTCAATGACGCCGACGTGGTCGCCATCGCCCCGGTCTATTCCGCAGGCGAAGACCCGATCGACGGCGCGTCGCGCGATGATCTGGTGCAGGGGCTTGTCCGCCACGGCCATCGCAACGCCAGCGCCATCAATACCGAAGATGATCTAGAAGCCTTGGTGAGGACTGAGGCCAAGCCGGGCGATATGGTTGTTTGCCTTGGCGCGGGCACGATCTCGGCTTGGGCGAACGGGTTGCCCGCGCGGCTCAAGGCGTGACGGTCAGGTGGCGGCATGATCCCGATCAAGTCGCTGCCATCGCGTTTCTGACACACTGGGCCCGGACGAAAACGGAGAGCCCATGCCCGACACCCAGCTGAAACGCCGCATCGGCCCTGGATTGCTGACCGCCTATGGCGTCGGCGTGATGGTCGGGGCGGGGATCTACGTGCTTGTCGGGGCCGTCGCGGCGCAGGCTGGCATCTTCGCCCCGCTGGCGTTCCTGTTGGCTGGGCTTGTCGCGGCGCCCACCGCGCTATCCTACGCCGAATTTTCCACCAGATTGCCACGCGCGGCGGGTGAGGCGCTGTATGTCGCCCAAGGCTTCCGCATCGACGCGCTGGCCCTGATCGTCGGCTTGGCCATTGTCGTGGCTGGCGGAATTTCAGCGGCGGCCGTTCTTCGGGGTGGGGCGGGCTATCTGCAACTGGTGATCGCGATCCCGCCCGAATGGGCCATGATCGGCATCGGTCTTCTTTTGATTTCGGTGGCAATCATTGGCGTTTTGGAAAGCCTCGCCCTTGCCGCGCTGTTCACGGTGATCGAGGTGGCGGGCCTTGCCTTGGTCATCTGGGCAGGCATGAAAGCCCCTGTTTCGCCAGACCTTGTGTTGCCCGCCATGACGCCAGACCTAACTGGCCCGATTTTGACTGGCATCGTCAGCGGCGCTGTTCTGGCGTTCTTCGCCTTTATCGGGTTCGAAGACATCGTCAACATGGCAGAAGAGGTGCGCGATCCGGCCCGCACCCTGCCGCGTGCGATCCTGTGGTCTTTGGCGATCACCGCGCTTCTGTACGGAGGGGTGACTTGGGTCGCCGTGCGCGCCGTTCCTATGGACATCCTGATGACCAGCGAACGCCCCTTGGCGCTGGTCTGGCAGGCGGGGCAGGGGGGTGAGGCGCGGTTCCTATCGGCGATTGCCGTGGTGGCGGCGCTGAACGGTGTGCTGGCACAGATCGTCATGGCCGCGCGCGTTTTGTACGGGTTGGGCGAACGCCATGCTGCACTCGCCATGTTCCACCGCGCCCATCCGCGATTTGGCACCCCCGCCGTGGCCACCGCATTGATCGGCGCCGCCGTGATCGTGACCGCGCTGGTGCTGCCGGTCGCCACGCTGGCCGGCGCCACGTCCTTTGTTCTGTTGTCGGTGTTCGTTCTGGTGAACCTCGCCCTGATCTTGCTGAAGCGTCGGGCGCCCTCGGCCC
Source organism: Pseudooceanicola aestuariicola (assembly GCF_045763785.1). NCBI lineage: Bacteria > Pseudomonadati > Pseudomonadota > Alphaproteobacteria > Rhodobacterales > Paracoccaceae > Pseudooceanicola > Pseudooceanicola aestuariicola. The sequence goes on from NZ_JBJGSF010000001.1 coordinate 716,208, forward strand.
CGTTCCGTGTGCCGATGCTGGTGCCGGTGGCGGGATTGGTGCTTTCCGCGATGGCCTTGGGTGCATCAATCCTGCACTGACACTGTTGCAACAAAGACTCGGACCACGATCACTCGCCCTATAGGCGAAAATATGCTTGCCCAATAGATATTGATGGCGGACCATCGGTTATATCTAGAGGTTGGGGAGCCGCCAGATGGTATTTATCCAGACGTATTACTTTTTCATCGTATCGGGTTTGGCTTTTCTGGCCGGGCTTAGCTACTGCTACGCCGCCACATCTGACGGTCTGTGGCCCAAGGGTATCGTCCTGCCGTTGGTCGGTGCGGCGCTGATGGCGCAGACGATCTATCTACCCATTCCCGGCAGCGATGTTCTGCTGATTGAATCGCTGGCGTTCTGCACGATGGTGGGCAGTGTTCTGGGCCTGTCCGGCCGCATGATCCGCCGGGGTCAGCTGCGGCGGCGGGCGGAAAAGGCCGCGTAACTTGCCGCCACGGGCGCGGATTGCTATCCCGGCGCAAACCGCCGCGGAGACTGATCCATGCCAACCCCCGACCAGATCGACACGCAGGGCAAGCTGACGCCCCAAAGATCCCTGTCCGATCTGACGTGGATGCGGGTCGGTGGCCCGGCTGAATGGTTCTTTCAACCCGCCGATGCTGACGATCTCGCAAACTTTTTGTCTCAGCTTGATCCAGACATTCCTGTCTTTCCCATGGGCGTCGGGTCCAACCTGATCGTCCGCGACGGCGGGTTGCGTGGTGTGGTGATCCGGCTGGGGCGTGGCTTCAATTCCATCACCTGTGATGGTGAATTTGTCACCGCAGGTGCGGCAGCGCTTGATGCCCATGTTGCGCGCCGCGCGGCTGACGCGGGCCTTGATCTGACCTTCCTTCGGACCATCCCCGGATCTATCGGCGGAGCCTTGCGCATGAACGCGGGCTGCTATGGCATCTATACCGCCGATCATTTCGTCAGCGCCCGCGCGGTCACCCGCGATGGCCGCATGGTTGAACTGACGGCAGACGACCTGCAATTCGCCTATCGGCAGACCGCTTTACCGGACGGATGGGTCGTGACCGACGTGACGCTGAAAGCGGAAAAAGGCGACCCGGAAGAGTTGTCTGCGCGCATGGACGCCCAGCTGAAAAAGCGTGACGAAACCCAACCCACGAAGGACCGGACCGCCGGATCGACCTTTCGTAATCCGGCCGGGTTTTCATCCACCGGTCGGGACGATGACGTGCACGATCTGAAGGCGTGGAAAGTGATCGACGACGCGGGTATGCGCGGGGCCACGCGCGGCGGCGCGAAGATGAGCGAGAAGCATTCCAACTTCCTCACCAATGCCGATAATGCGACAGCTGCCGATCTGGAAGGTCTGGGCGAAGAAGTGCGAAAAAAGGTTTTCCAAACGTCCGGAATAACGCTAGAATGGGAAATTATGCGCATCGGTGAATACGACCCCAAAGAGGGTTAAGGCCGCGACGCAGAGCAGAATACAGGACCATTCCGGTTCAATAAGCAAAAAATGGGCAAGAAGCCCGGAACTTGAGGCACAAAGTGGGTTCGTCGAGCAGGACAACCCCGAAAGTGGCGGTATTGTTGGGCGGCTCCTCGGCTGAGCGAGAGGTGTCGTTGTCAACGGGGCGCGAATGCGCGGCCGCCTTGCGGGGCGAGGGGTATGACGTGATCGAGGTCGATGCAGGCCGCGATCTTTCCATGCGTCTTGCGGAAATCTCACCTGACGTTGTGTTCAACGCGCTGCACGGTCGCTGGGGCGAAGACGGCTGCGTTCAGGGCATCCTTGAATGGATGCAGATCCCTTACACGCATTCCGGCGTGCTGGCTTCGGCCCTTGCGATGGACAAGGAAAAATCCAAGGCCGCCTATCGGACGGCTGGTTTGCCGGTGGCCGACAGTGTTCTTGCCTGCAAAGACGAAATCCGCGCCCGCCACGTGATGCAGCCACCCTACGTGGTCAAACCGTACGACGAGGGGTCCTCTGTTGGCGTCTATCTGGTGCACGAGGCCGCTAATTCCCCACCGCAGGTCGACGACAAATTGCCTGACGTGCTGATGGTCGAGCAGTTCATTCCGGGCCGAGAACTGACCGTGTCCGTCATGGGCACCGGCGAAGGTGATCCAGGTCCGCTGTGTGTGACCGAGATCATCACCGACGGCTGGTACGACTATGACGCCAAGTACAAACCCGGCGGGTCGCGCCATGTCTGCCCTGCAGAACTGCCGCAAGAGATTACCGATGCCTGCCTCGACTACGCCCTGCGCGCGCACAAGGCGCTTGGCTGCCGCGGCGTGTCGCGCACAGATTTTCGCTGGGACGACAGTAAGGGGCTGGAAGGGCTGATCCTGTTGGAAACCAATACGCAGCCCGGCATGACGCCCACGTCGCTGACCCCGGAACATGCGGCTGCGCGTGGCTATGATTTCGGCAAGCTGTGCCGCTGGATCGTGGAGGACGCGTCATGCAACCGCTGATCGCGACCCGCGCCATGACCCAGAAGGCGGGGCCCAAAACGCCGCCGCCGATTAAAGCGTCTGCCCAGACACCGACACTGTCCGCGCCCACCCCCGCGCGGTCCCATCCCAGAACCACACCGCAACCGGCCAGCGAAGATCAGCGCGCAACCTTGATAAGCCGCGCCGTCGCCAGCGTGCAGGGTGCGCAGGCCGCCCGCAGGGGCCCGGCGCAGCCCAACGGTCAAAAGGCCGACCCGGCCCCGTCGCGTGCCGCGTACCGCATGCAGCGGATCATGCTGACCCCGGCCTACCGGCTGACGATCCGCATCCTTTTGCCCTTCCTGTTCGCGATGGCAGTCACTGCCATTTACCTGTCTGACGAAGGCCGCCGGGACAACCTGCTGATGTCCTTCTACGAGTTGCGCAACGACATCCAGACGCGCCCGGAATTCATGGTCAAACTGATGGCTGTCGATGGCGCCTCGGATGAAACTGAGGCTGACATTCGCGAAATCGTCCAGATCGATTTCCCGATCAGCACCTTTGACCTCGACCTCGACGCGATGCGCGAAAATATCCAAGGCCTGCCTTCTGTGGCGCATGCCAGCGCCCGCATTCGCCAGCAGGGCGTATTAGAGGTCGCCGTGACCGAGCGTGATCCCGCGCTGTTGTGGCGCGGACGCGATGGTATCCGTGTGCTGGATAAGACGGGCATCGAGATTGCTGAACTGGACCGCCGCTCTGACCGGCCTGACCTGCCGGTCGTGGCGGGCTTTGGCGCCAATACGAAAACCGAAGAAGCCCTGAACCTGCTGCAAATCGCAGCCCCCTTCGCCGACCGCCTGCGCGGTCTGGAGCGGATCGGCAATCGCCGGTGGGACGTGGTGCTGTACCCGGACATCAGGATCATGCTGCCGGACGCGCAGCCAGACCTTGCGCTGGAACGCGCAATCGCCCTGCACGATGCGCAGGACGTACTTAACAGGGACATCGCGGCGCTGGACCTGCGCCTCGCCGCGCGCCCGACCATTCGGATGAACGCCCCCGCGCTAGAGCGTTGGCGGCAGATCAAGGACGTGTTTGTGGGGACCGGCGACAGATGACGATGCTCTATGAAACTCAGCGCGCGATGCGCAACATGCGTAAGGCTGCCCTTCAGCGGGGCGTGGTGGCGGTTCTGGACGTAGGTTCCAGCAAGATCGCTTGCCTTGTTCTGCGCATCGATCAGTCGGGCGTGCATTACCAAGGTGACACCGCTGGCCCCTTGGCCGGTCAGGTTGGGTTCCGCGTTATCGGCGCTGCAACGACCCGGTCGCGTGGTGTGAACTTCGGTGAAGTCGATGCCATGCCCGAAGCCGAACGCGCCATCCGCACCGCCGTTCAGGCGGCGCAGAAGATGGCCAATATCCGTGTCGACCACGTGATCGCCTGCTTCTCGGGCGGGGAGCCGCGGTCCTACGGTTTGGATGGTCAGGTCGAGGTCGAAGGCCCCGCAGTTGGCGAACAGGATATCGCCCGCGTTCTGGCCGCCTGCGACGTGCCGGATTACGGGGCAGGGCGCGAGGTACTGCACGCGCAGCCCGTGAACTTCACGCTCGACCATCGCTCTGGTCTGTCGGATCCGCGTGGCCAGATTGGACACCAGTTGTCCACCGACCTGCATTTGCTGACGGTCGATGCCACTGCGATACAGAACCTGGCCTATTGTCTGAAACGCTGCGATCTGGAATTGGCGGGCGTCGCCTCTTCATCCTACGTGACCGGCATTTCGTCCTTGGTCGAGGATGAACAGGAACTGGGCGCCGCCTGTATCGATATGGGTGGTACGACGACCGGCATCTCGATCTTCATGAAGAAACATATGATCTACGCCGACAATGTCCGAATGGGCGGTGATCATGTGACCAGCGATATCTCCATGGCGCTTCAAATCCCCGCGTCCCATGCCGAGCGGCTGAAAACTTTCTACGGCGGCGTCGTCGCCACGGGCCGTGACGATCTGGAACGGATCGAGTTGAAAAGCGACACGGGCGATTGGAACCACGACCGGCGCGAAGTCTCTGTCGCGGAACTGATCGGCATCATGCGCCCCCGGGTCGAAGAAATCTTGGAAGAGGTCCGGTATCGCCTGGATGCCGCCGGCTTTGATCATCTGCCCAGCCAGCAGATCGTCCTGACCGGCGGGGCCAGCCAAATCCCCGGACTGGACGGGCTCGCCTCTCGTATCCTTGGCCAGCGCGTGCGCCTTGGCCGTCCGCTGCGTGTCCATGGTCTGCCGCAGGCGGCGACCGGGCCGGGCTTTGCGTCCTCCGTCGGGATGTGCCTGTTCGCAGCGCGCCCGCAGGACGAATGGTGGGACTTCGAAGTGCCTGTCGATCGCTACCCGTCCAAAAGCCTGCGCCGCGCCGTTCGCTGGTTCAAAGACAACTGGTAAGCACCCAATCCTGCGATTTCAAAAGGCCGCGCATTCGACGCGGCCTTTTTTGGTGTGAAAACAAGCGATTCCTTGCCCAACCCCAGTGCATTCGCTGTGACTCGGTCTGTCCGCCATGGTATGCTGCGACACAGACCGGACAAACCGGCGCAGGCAGACGGGCAGTCTTCCGCATCAAAACCAGAGAATCGCACCGCCGCTAAGGTGCGAGATTCGTTACAAGTTCGGACTATTCTTGTTCCGAAGGCGACTATTCTTGCCTAATCTTTGCTTCAAGATGTCGGTGTAACAGCAATATTACGCTTGATTTTGTCCGATTACCCCCAGGTTTTGGGCCGAAACCGGATATTTGCTGGTGACGTTGCCAGAGACTCGGGTTATGCTCATCAACGATAGGCATGAATAGACAGCGCCCCAACACATGGCTCCTAAGGCGGATAAAACAATGGCATTGAACCTCTCGGTCCCGGGACAGGAAGAACTGAAACCGCGTATCACCGTGTTCGGTGTCGGCGGGGCAGGCGGCAACGCAGTTAACAACATGATCGATAAGGCGCTGGACGGCGTCGATTTTGTCGTTGCGAATACCGATGCCCAGGCCCTGCAGCAAAGCAAGGCCGAACATCGCATCCAGCTGGGTGTGAAGGTGACCGAAGGATTGGGTGCCGGGGCCAAGGCGTCGATCGGTGCGGCTGCTGCAGAAGAAAGCATTGAACAGATCGTCGACCAACTTGCCGGGTCGCACATGTGTTTCATCACCGCCGGGATGGGCGGCGGCACCGGGACCGGCGCCGCACCGATCATCGCGCAGGCTGCCCGTGAACTGGGTGTGCTGACCGTTGGCGTCGTGACCAAGCCCTTCCAGTTCGAAGGCGGCAAGCGCATGCGTCAGGCCGAGGACGGTGTGGACGCGCTGCAAAAGATGGTCGACACGCTGATCATTATTCCGAACCAGAACCTTTTCCGTCTGGCGAACGAAAAAACCACGTTCACCGAAGCCTTCTCGATGGCTGACGACGTGCTGTATCAAGGTGTTAAGGGCGTGACCGACCTGATGGTTCGGCCCGGTCTGATCAACCTCGACTTTGCGGACGTGCGCGCCGTGATGGACGAGATGGGCAAAGCCATGATGGGCACCGGCGAGGCCGAAGGCGAAGATCGCGCCATTCAGGCTGCCGAAAAGGCCATCGCCAACCCGCTGCTGGACGAAATCAGCCTGCGCGGTGCCAAGGGCGTGCTGATCAACATCACCGGCTCGGACGATCTGACGCTGTTCGAACTGGACGAAGCGGCCAACCGCATCCGCGAAGAGGTCGATCCCGACGCGAACATCATCGTCGGCTCCACCCTCGACACCTCCATGCAGGGCAAGATGCGCGTGTCCGTCGTGGCCACCGGTATCGACGTCGCCGAGATGACGAACGATGTCCCGACGCCGCGCCGTGCAGCCGTTGCTGAACAGCGCCCCGCCTTCGTGGCCCCTGCAGCTGCTGAGCCTGAGATCGAAGTTCAGCCCGAGCCTGAGTACGAAGCACCGGCCGCTACCAGCTTTGCTGCCGTCGAAGAAGATGAGGCGGATGAGCCGTCGCTCTTCCACGATTTTGAGCCTGCTGCAGAAGACGAATTCCATGCCGAGGAAGAAACCGATGATGGTCTTCCCGCCCCGGCATACCGTCCGCAGATCGTGCACGAGGCCCCGCAGCCTGCCCCCCAAGCCCGGGCAGAGCGGACGCCAAGCGCCGAGTTTGTAGCGCCGTCTGCCCCGCGCCCCGGCCAGCCTTCGGCTGAAACGCTGGCACGGCTGCAAGCTGCGGTGACCAAGGCTCCGGCCCCGCGTCAGGCAGCCTCCGAGAGTGAGGAAAAATCGCGCTTTGGCATCAACTCTTTGATCGGCCGCATGACCGGCGATCAAAAGCCCGGTGGCCACGCCGCGCCGGCTTCGGCCCCCAAGCCGCAGCCCGCAATGCGCACGCAGGAAACCCAGCGTAAGGCCGAAAATCCGGATCAGGAACGCATCGAAATCCCCGCGTTCCTGCGTCGTCAGGCCAACTGATCCAACCAAGTTTACCTTGGGAAACGGTCGCCTTAGGGCGGCCGTTTTTCGTTAGGAGGCAATGGTTTAGGGGCTGAGGTTAAACGATTAATCCGCATGTTACATTCCGTTGCAAAGAGTGAGTTGAGGCCATCCCCCTGCGGTCTTATTTAAATGGCACGGAAAAACTCTGCCGGAATCGATGGGTAGCATTGGGTTCGCAAAGGCAAATGTCCGGGAAATGAGGACGTCGTGCAAAAGACGCTGAAAGCGCCAGTTCATCTAAAAGGTGTCGGGCTCCACTCTGGGGCACCGGCCACGCTTGTCGTGCGTCCTGCAGCCGTGAACCACGGGATCGTTTTCCGCCGCACTGACATCCGCGTCGGCGATGCGACGATCCCCGCGATCTGGAGCGCGGTGAACCGCACGCCCCTTTGCACCCTGCTGGAGAACGCGTCGGGCGCGTCTGTATCGACGGTCGAACACCTGATGGCGGCGCTGGCAGGATGCGGCATCCATAACGCGCTGATTGAAATCGACGGCCCCGAAGTGCCGATCCTTGACGGATCCTCAGCCCCGTTCGTGCGCGCCTTTCTGGAAACCGGCCTGCAGGTTCAATCCGCGCCGATCCACGCCATCGAAATTCTTCGCCCGGTCGAAGTGACCGCAGGCGGCGCCACGGCGCGGCTAGAGCCGTCGCGCGTGATGGAGATCGCGTTCGAAATCGACTTCGCCGACAAGGCCATCGGGACGCAGACCAAACATCTGACGATGGAAAACGGCACCTTCGTTCGCGAGCTGTGCGATTGCCGCACCTTCTGCCGTCAGGCGGACGTCGATGCGATGCAGGCTCAGGGCTTGGCCTTGGGTGGTGTCGCGGGTGAAAACGCCGTGGTCTTTGACGGCGACGACGTGGTCAGCCCCGGCGGTCTACGCCGTAGCGACGAACCTGTGCGTCACAAAATGCTGGACGCGCTTGGCGATCTGGCGTTGGCGGGTGGCCCGGTTCTAGGGCTCTACACCGGAACGCGCTCTGGCCATAACCTGACCAACACGCTGTTGCGTGAGGTCTTCAGCGATCCGGCGAACTACCGCGTGGTACACTGCAGTGCTGCACAGGCTGCGCGTCTGCCCGGTGCAGGCGTCCATCTGGCCGAGATTCCGCAGGTCGCCTAAGCGGCTAATGCCAGCCCTGCTACAATGGGGCGCAGCCGACACCAAATTTAGGGCTAAAGTCGATTTGCCCCCCCGATTTTCTGTGCTAGACCCTTAACAACTGCGTAACACGGGGGGTGTTGCGCCGACCCGAGATTGAGCAAGTCATCAAAAAGACGGAAGAGGCGGCACGTGAGGGAGTTTCGATTGTCTGGCGGAAAATCTAGTGCCGCAGCCCTTCTTCTGTGCGCCTTTCTGGCCGCATGCGGTGAGTCGACGGATGGCCTTGGTATCGGCGGAGAGCCGATCGAATCTTTCACCGCCGAACAGATCTACGGCCGGGCTGAATACGAACTGAATCGCCGTAAGTACGAACGCTCTGCCGAATACTTCGGTGAGGTCGAGCGGCTGTATCCCTATTCCGACTGGGCCAAGCGCGCGCTGATCATGCAGGCCTTCGCCTATCACAAGGAAAAGGATTACGAGAACAGCCGCGCCTCGGCGCAGCGCTATATCGATTTCTATCCGACCGACGACGATGCGGCCTATGCACAGTACCTTCTGGCGCTGTCCTATTACGATCAGATCGACGAAGTTGGCCGCGATCAGGGCCTGACCTTCCAGGCGCTGCAATCCCTGCGGACGGTGATCGAACGGTATCCCGAAAGCGATTACGCGCGGTCTGCCATCCTGAAATTCGATCTGGCCTTCGACCATCTGGCGGCGAAGGAAATGGAAATCGGCCGCTACTACCTTAAGCGGGATCACTTCAGCGCGGCGATCAACCGTTTCCGCGTCGTGGTCGAAGATTTCCAGACCACCACCCACACGCCCGAAGCGCTGCATCGTCTGGTCGAAGCCTATCTGAGCCTTGGCCTGACGGACGAAGCGCAGACGGCGGGGGCCATCCTTGGCTACAACTACCAATCCACGGAATGGTACGAAGACAGCTATCGCCTGCTGACCAAACAGGGTCTGGAACCCAAGGTCCGCGGCAAGAACTGGCTGTCGCAAATCTACCGCCAGATGATTCAGGGCAAATGGCTTTGATCCAGACCCGCTTGGGCGATCTGACAGGTTAGACACATGCTGCGCGGCTTGGACATCCGGGACATGCTGATTATCGACCGGCTGGAGCTTGAGTTCCGACCGGGCCTGAACGTGCTGACGGGCGAAACCGGGGCGGGCAAATCGATCCTGCTGGATTCGCTGGGGTTCGTTCTGGGCTGGCGCGGACGCGCCGATCTGGTCCGTCAGGGGGCTGAACAGGGCGAGGTCACAGCGACCTTCGATCTGCCTGACGGCCATGCTGCCCATGCAATTCTGGAAGAAGCCGGGATCCCCACGGGGCCAGAGCTTTTGTTGCGGCGCGTAAACACATCAGACGGACGCAAGACCGCCTGGATCAACGACCGCCGCGCCAGCGGTGAAGTGCTGCGCGCCCTGTCCGATACGCTGATCGAATTGCACGGTCAGCACGACGACCGCGGCCTGCTGAACCCGCGCGGACATCTTGCGTTGCTGGACGCTTTCATGGATCAGCCCGATCTGACCGCCGCGACCCGCGACGCCTGGCGCAAACGGCGCGAGGCCGACAAGGCCCTGACCGCCGCCCGCGCAACTCTGGAAGAGGTTCAGGCCGAAGAAGAATTCCTGCGTCATGCCGTGGCCGAATTTGACAAGCTGGATCCGCAGCCGGGTGAGGATGAGGCGCTGGATGCCCAACGCCGCATGATGCAGGCCGCGGGCAAGGTCCGCGACGATATCGCCCGTGCGGGGCAGGCGCTCGGCTCTGACGGGGCGGAAAGCCTGCTGACCGACGCGCTGCGCTGGCTGGAAGACGCCGCCGAACATATGGGCGACCGTCTGGACGGGGCCATTGCCGCACTTGGCCGGGCGGCGACGGAACTGGGCGAGGCCTCGGATCAGGTTGACCGCTGCATGGACGATCTGGATATCGATCCACTGGAGCTTGAGCGGACCGAAGAACGCCTGTTTGCCATCCGCGCCCTGTCGCGCAAACATAGCATCGTGCCGGATGACCTACCCGCTTTTGGCGACACGCTGCGCGATCGTCTGGCGCGGCTGGACGGCGGGGCCGACGACATCAAGGATTTGGAGGCCGCGTTTCAAGCCGCGACCCAAGCCTATGACGCCGCCGCCGATCAGTTGCGTGCTGCCCGGGCCGAGGCTGCTAAACGTCTAGACGCCGCCGTCATGGCAGAACTTGCCCCGCTAAAGATGGAGAGGGCGGTTTTCACCACCGATCTTCGACCCACCGATCCCGGCCCCGATGGCGCGGATGAAGCAACGTTTACCGTGGCCACCAACCCCGGTGCCCCGGCGGGCGCGTTGAACAAGATCGCATCGGGCGGGGAATTGTCGCGCTTTTTGCTGGCGCTCAAAGTCTGCCTGCGCGGCGAACGGTCTGACGCGACAATGATATTTGACGAAATCGACCGTGGTGTCGGCGGCGCGACAGCCGATGCAGTCGGTCGCCGTCTGGCACAACTGGCCGCGACCGGGCAGGTTCTGGTGGTGACACATTCGCCGCAGGTGGCCGCCCTTGGTGCGCATCACTGGCGGGTGTCGAAACAGGTGCAGAATGACGTCACCCTGTCGACAGTGACGCCACTGCAGCAGGATGACCGTGTCGATGAAATCGCCCGGATGTTGTCCGGCGATCGCGTCACGCCAGAGGCGCGTGCAGCCGCCTTGGCCTTGCTGGGATAACAAGAACCCCGATCAACCAGAAGCTGACCGGGGCCCACCGAAGCACTATTTACTGTTCTTTTGCTACGCCTGTTAACCTTGTGGGCGCATACCCCATATGGGTGATTTTTCTGGTGCGGCGAAAATTTAATCCCTGTCCAAGTGGTCTGCCGGCCCCATCAGCCGTTCCATCCATTGCAAAACCGTGAAGGTGTGTTGGAACAGCACAAAGACCCCTGCGTTTTCAAGGGTTTCGATCCGCACGTCCGGATAATCTTGGAGGAATTCCAGCCGGGTCTGCGGTGCCACGCTTTGATCCTCTGCGCCGATCAGATCGACCACCGGGATGTCTCGGCTCATTTGGCGAAAATCGTCGGCCCAGGTTGGAGTGTGAAACAGCAACACGTCCTGCGCATAGGCGTCGACCGCGTCCACGCCGTCGCCCAAAACAATCTCTGACCCGCAGTCGATTGCGTCGAAGACGCGTGGAATCCGCGTCACCTCGATATCCGACGGTGACCCGGCATAGACTGCACGGACAAACCCTGCCTTACCGAGCTGCCGCGCCATGGCAAAGCCCGCGTGAACCGCAAAGTTGAACAGATGTGGCGCAAACCGCGCGGTCCCAAGGGCAAAGCGATGCCAACGTCCCATGCGGCCATATTGCTCGGGTCTCGTGAAGGGGAGGGCGGCAGCACAGCCCAGCACACCCAGAACCCGATGCGGCGCATATTTATAAAGCTCAGAGGCAAAGATCATGTCCTCGTCCAGAACCAGCAAGTGGACCGCATCGATCCCCAGATGGTCCAGCAGGGCGATGGCATCGCGCGTAACTTCGTCCAGCCGGTTGGCCGAGGCCGGCAATGGGTCTGACCAGCCATAGCCGGGCCGGATCGGCACGATGACCCGGATGTCAGTACGTCGCGCCGTCAGCTCTGCATCAGCAGGCCAGCGGGACAGCCCGAAGTTCGAACACATATAAATCAGGGGGCGACCCTTGGGATCGCCAAACTCCAGATAATCCATCTTGCGCCCACCGGGGCGATCCAAACGGTGGAACGGCAACTCAGGCAGTTCCAGTCCGGCACGTGATACCGGCATCTGGCTGGTCCCATGCCCTGCGTCGGCCCCTGCATCTGGCAGCACCGTTGTCATCAGGGCAAGTCGCACCAGATCGGACTGGCTGTTGCTTTCCGTCTTCGTCATCAACGACTTCATCTGAGTGCGTACTGTGTTCAGCGACCTATTGCGCAGCGCTGCAATCTCGGCCGGGGAATGGTCCAGCGTCAACAGGGTCAGCACCTCGACCTCTGCCGCTGACAGGCCCAGCAAATCCCGCAGGCGATCCAGCCGGTCGGCGGACAGGTGCAATTCGGTCGTCGCCACCAGAACATAGCCTGCCTGTGCCTCGTCTTCGCTGCGCACAAGGCTGACAAGGATCGGTTTGTCGGTTTCACGGTGCCGGGCGCGGATGACGCGCGGGGCGGCTTGGCCGCGCTTGCGGAACAGGTCTTTGACGGCACTTGAGAGGGCCGTAATGTCTTCGTCACGGGCGCGAAGCGTCGACAGGTTGGATCCGCGGGTCACCCCAAGTTTGGCCCGCGCCCCACGGTTCGCCGCGGTCACCCGCAGATGACGATCCAGCGTGAAGGCCACAGTGCGCCGATAGGGCAAGAGCGCCAGATCCTCGGCCCGCATTACATTGGCGCCAAGGGTCTTGATCAGCAGCGTTTCGACCTGCCGGACATGTTTCAAAAACCCCTGAGAGCTTTTCGTGTCCCGGCGCACCCCGCTGGCGCCCGACCAGTTGGGGGCAAGCAGACGGTCCCAATGGTCCAGCAGGTCGGGCAGGGCGGATGGATCCAGCGCCAGCCCGTACATCCGGTCCAGCAACTCGGCGCGAAAGGCCGGGTCGTCCACGTCGGCCAGATCCGAATTAGCCGGATTGGCGTCGTCCATAGCTTTGCGAGTCGCGGTCACGCAGGCCCCCTGTACACAACAGCGACCGCCACGGTGATACGAAGGCGCGGCAGCCGTCAATGCGCCGCACCTGCTTTTTTGATAAAGTGATACTATTAAGCGTCAGGAACCAGCTTGCCCGGATTCAGCAGGTTGTCCGGGTCTAGCGCAGCCTTCAGCGCGCCCATGACGGCCCAAGCCTCTCCGTGCTCGGATGCCATGAAGGGCTTTTTGCCGACGCCGATCCCATGTTCGCCCGTCGCCGTGCCACCCATTTCAAGCGCGCGGCGCACCAGCCGGTCGGCGGCTTGCTTCACGCGCTCCAACTCGGCCGAGTCGTTGGGATCGAACAACAGGATCGCGTGAAAGTTTCCGTCGCCCACGTGGCCCAGGATCGGACCGCGGATGCCATGGGCCTCCAGGTCCTCTTGAGTCGCCTCGACCGCTTCGGCCAGCCGCGAAATCGGCACGCAGATGTCGGTCACCACCGCGCGTGTGCCGGGGCGTTCCTGCAGGATCGCCCAATAGGCATTGTGGCGCAGCGTCCACAGCGCCTTGCGTTCTTCGGCGTCCGCCGCCCATTTGAACCCACGCCCGTTGTGGTCGGCCACGATCTCTCCGAAACTTTCGGCATCTTCCTGCACCGAATTGGCAGAGCCGTGGAATTCGATCAGCAGGTGCGGCACCTCGTCCATGCCCGCCCTGGCGTAGCTGTTGAATACGTTCACCGTCGCCGCATCGACGAATTCGATCCGTGCCATTGGGATGCCCATCTGGATCGCATCCGTCACCGCGCGCACCGCGTCGCCAATGGTGTCAAACGCACACACGGCTGATGTGATCGCCTCTGGCTGGCCATGCAGGCGCAGCGTCAATTCGGTAATCAGGCCAAGCGTGCCTTCGGCCCCGACGAACAACCCGGTCAGATCGTATCCTGCCGAAGATTTGCGCGCTCGGGTGCCGGTTCGGATGATCCGGCCATCGGCCAGCACGACCTCCAGCCCCAGCACGTTGTCCCGCATGGTGCCATACCGCACCGCCGTCGTGCCGCTGGCCCGGGTCGAGGCCATGCCACCGATCGACGCGTTGGCCCCCGGATCGACCGGGAAAAACAGCCCCGTCGCGCGCAGATCATCATTCAGCGCCTCACGCGTCAGGCCGGGTTGCACGCGGGCGTCCATGTCGCCTTGGCTGACCTCGAGGATACGGTTCATCCGGGCGAAATCCACCACGATACCCCCCGAGAAGGCCTGCGCCTGACCTTCCAGCGACGTCCCTGCGCCCCAGCCAACAACCGGCACACCATGCGCCGAGCAGAGCTTCATCAGCGCCGAGACCTCTTGGGTCGTTTCCGGATAGGCCACCGCATCGGGCGGGGTCAGGGGAAAATAGCTCTCTGATCCGCCGTGAGCCTTTAGTTCACCCTTGGACCTCGTGACCCGATCGCCTAATAAATCAGAAAGCTCCGGCCAAACCGCGTCTAGTGTCATAAGGTTATCCTACCCATAAAGTCTCGCCTTCTTAAATTAGGCGAAGGTCTTGGGAAAGGGCAGGGCGGGATCGGATAGGTCAGTCACATTCCCGAAGGGGGCCCCGAACACATGTCCGCGTCCAGCAGTTCCCAGCTTGCGGCCTATATGGCAAGCCTTTGGGACGTGGCGCGCACCGCATGGCGGGTGATCCGGACGCGCGGGCCAAACCAAGTCCAGTTCTGGTTGATCGCCATGGCGGTCGGGATCGCGGCGGGCTTTGCGGCACTGCTGTTCCGCAAGGGCATCGCGGCCCTGCAGGCGCTGCTCTACCGCGCTGAGGACCTTAGCCACCTGCACACATGGGCGGGCACCCTGCCGTGGTACTGGGTCTTGGCGATCCCGATCCTTGGCGGTCTGGTCGTGGGATGGATCCTGCACCTTTTCACGCCAGATGGTCGCGTGCGGTCTGTGGCCGACGTTATCCAAGGGGCGGCTCTGCACGAAGGTCGGGTCGAAGAACGCGCGGGCCTAGCCTCGGCCGCCGCCTCACTCATCACACTCGGCACGGGCGGCTCGTCGGGGCGGGAAGGACCGGTCGTACACCTTGCCGCCGTGATCTCAACCCGGGTGCTGAACTGGATCAAGGCGGACGGCGTGACGGGGCGCGACCTTTTGGGCTGCGCCGTGGCAGCGGCGGTCTCGGCCTCGTTCAACGCTCCGATTGCCGGGGCGCTGTTTGCGCTAGAGGTCGTGTTGCGCCATTTCGCGATCCACGCCTTCGCCCCCATCGTCATCGCATCGGTCGCAGGCACTGTGATCAACCGGCTGGAATTCGGCGGCGTGACTGAATTCACCCTGCCGGACGCGTCGTTTCTGCAGTTCTATCAGGAACTTCCTGCGTTCCTTTTGCTGGGCGCCACCTGCGGTGTTGTTGCGGGCGTGTTGATGCGGGCGATTTTCGCGGCCGAGGATTTTGCCACCCATGTGCAGGGCCAGACAGGTCTGCCCCGTTGGTTGCGCCCCGCCTTGGCCGGGGCGGTTCTGGGCGTCCTTGCCATCGGGTTCCCGCATATCATCGGCGTCGGGTATGAAACGACGTCAAACGCGCTGACGGGTCAACTGGGTGTCTGGGACGCGATCGTGTTTGCGGTGATCAAGACCGTCGCCGTGGCCGTAACCATCGGTGGGCGCATGGGTGGCGGCGTCTTTTCCCCGTCGCTGATGGTCGGCGCGTTGACGGGTCTGGCCTTCGGGCTGATCGCCACATCGGTGTTTCCCGATGTCTCGGGCTCATTGTCGCTATATGCCTTGGCAGGCATGGGAGGCGTGGCCGCAGCCGTGCTGGGCGCGCCGATTTCCACCACCCTGATCGTGTTCGAACTGACAGGGGACTGGGCCACCGGTCTGGCGGTGATGGTCACGGTCTCGATCTCGACCGCGATCGGCACCCGGTTGGTCGACCGCAGCTTTTTCCTCACACAGTTGGAGCGACGCGACGTGCACCTAGCCGCCGGGCCGCAGGCCTACCTGCTGGCGCTGTTCCGTGTGTCCGAGGTCATGCGCCCCATGGGCAGCGAACGCGCCCCATCCGCCGATGCCTGTTGGGAGCTGATCGAGGCAGGTGATTATGTTGACGCGCAGTCGACGCTGGAATCCGCATTGCCCGCCTTCGACCGCACCAGCGCGGTCTTCCTGCCGGTCGTGCAGATCACCAAAGCGAATGAGCCGCCCAAACTGCTCGGCGCGATCTATCACGTCGACGCACTGCGGGCCTACAACAGGGCCCTGGCGGCCACGGCGGCCGAAGAACACAGCTAAGACACAGGCCAAGGGTTTGAGGGGCGCGGCCCCTCAAACGTCCCGGGATATTTCTGGCAAGATAATAGGGTCAGACGCGTTCGACGGTGACAAAGTCGGTCGCGTAGAATGCGATATGGCCTGCGATCCGGTCGGCCCCGTCCAGCGGCGCCTCGTAGGACCACGCGGCGTTTTCCAGTGTGGTGGATTTCGTCACGATCGAGAAATAGGTCGCATCGCCTTTTTTCGGGCAATGACTGGTGTGATCGGTCTGGTCCAAGAAGGCCATGGCGATGTCGCTGCGTGGGAAATAGATGACGTCGGGATAGCCCGGTTCGGACAGTTCCAGCGCGTCACGGCTTTCGCCCAGCACGGCCCCACCGGCACGAACGGTCCAAGTGCCCGCGGCGTTACGGATGGTAATATCGGTCATGAACGGCCCTCCCCAAGGCGGTGTTGTTTTGGCCCGCGAAAGTCACAGAACTATGACGGCGGGCGTATACCTATAGCTTTTCTGTCGCAGCGCCGAACCATACCTCACATTCCGACGGGAGGAGATGGCCGATTTTGTCGCGGCAAGTCGCGTGGTAACTATCTATCCAGTCGCGTTCCTCTGGGGTCAGCAGACTGGTGTCGATCAGGTTTCGGTCGATCGGAACCCAGGTCAGGGTTTCGAACGCCAACATGTCACGCGCGTCGCCGCCCGGCAAGGGGGACGCAGGCTCTACCACGATCAGGTTCTCGATCCGGATGCCGAAGGCACCTTCGCGGTAGTAGCCCGGCTCATTCGACAGGATCATGCCGGGCATCAGGGGAACGTCGCCACCGCGCGCCAGCCGTTGCGGGCCTTCGTGCACGCACAGGTACGCGCCGACGCCGTGGCCCGTTCCATGATCATAGTCGAGGCCGTTCAGCCAAAGCGGATAGCGGGCCAGTGCATCCAGATGCGACCCCGCGACGCCCCGCGGGAAACGGGCACGGGAAATGGCAATCATACCTTTCAACACCAGCGTGAACGCGCGCTTTTCCGCGTCGCCAGCTTGGCCGACGACCAGAGTGCGGGTGATATCGGTGGTGCCATCGGGATATTGCCCGCCGCTGTCCAGTACGATCAGGGCGCCGTCTGTCAACTGGCGGTTGCTGTCCGTTGTCACCCGGTAGTGGGGCAGGGCACCGTTCGGGCCTGCGCCGGCAATGGTGTCGAAAGATATTTCGCGCAGCATGTTGGTGTCGCGGCGATAGCCTTCAAGCTGGGTGACCAGATCGATTTCGCTAAGCCCTGTCTTATCCGCACCGTCGTACCATGCGAGGAACCGACACATGGCCACGGCGTCGCGAACATGGGCATCCCGCATCCCCTGAAGCTCTGCCTTGTTCTTGCAGGCCTTGGGCAGACGGCAGGGATCGGCAGAGGGACGCGAAGTGATACCAAGCTCCTCTAGCATCAGGGTGACGGCGTGCGGCGTCGTTTGCGGATCAATCATCAAGGGTCCGCCGGTCGCCTCCAACACCTGACGCAACTCGGCCTCGGGCCGTATCTCGACCTGAGGACCAAGGTGGTCGCGAACCTCGGTGCATTTCTCTGGGTCGGTCAGCAGAACGGCACTGCCATCCGCGCGCAGCAGGGCAAAGGCATGGGCGATCGGGTTCCGCGGGATATCCGCGCCACGAATATTCAGCAGCCAGGCCACGCTGTCGGGCAGGGTGATCAGGGCCGCCGCCGCGCCCTTGGCCTGAATATCGCGGGCCAGTCGCGCCCGCTTCTCGCCATGGGGTTCGCCCGCGAAATCCAGCGGATGGGCCATAATCGGCTCTGCCGGAGGGGCGGGCTGATCGTCCCAGATCGCGTCGACCGGATTGTCGATCGGCTGAAACGTCAGCTGCGGCAGACCGTCCGTCAGTCGCGCAATTTCATCCATCGTATGCAACCAGGGATCAAAGCCCACGGTGCCAGACGCGCCCAATTCATCCCCTAGCCAGTCGATATGCGTGGTCATAGGCCAGTCGACGGGCGTAAAGTCCGGCGCAACCTGCGCACGCACTTGAACTTTGTAGCGACCATCGATGAACACGGCCGCCTTGGATTGGGTCACAACACAGAAACCGGCCGATCCGGTAAAGCCCGTCAGCCACGCCAGCCGGTCGTCGTGGGCGGCCACGTATTCGCCCTGAAACCGGTCGGCGCGGGGGACGATACAGGCGTCGACGCTTAAATCGCGCATCTTGTCCCGCAACCGGGCCAGACGCGGTGGCCCCTGATCCGGAGAGGACGGCGTGTCGAAACTTTGGAACATGGCGATACCCTGTCGATTGCGGATGGCCTTTCGGGCGAAGCGGGGCGCTGCCCCGCACCCCGGGATATTTTCACGACCAAAGAAGGATCAGGAGGCTTTCTTGATCCCCACCATCCGCGCGCGGGCCCGTGGGTCGCTGTCGAAAAGCGCGGCGAGTTGTTCGGTCATCGCACCGGCCAGCTGATCCACATCCGTGATCGTGACAGCGCGGTCGTAATACCGCGTCACGTCGTGGCCGATCCCGATGGCCAGTAGTTCGACCATCTTGCGTTTTTCGACCATGGCGATCACGTCGCGCAGGTGTTTTTCCAGATAGTTCGCCGGGTTGACCGAAAGCGTGGAGTCGTCCACCGGGGCCCCGTCGGAAATCACCATCAGGATCTTGCGCGCCTCGCGGCGGTTCACCATCCGGCGGTGTGCCCATTCCAGCGCCTCACCGTCGATATTTTCCTTCAAAAGGCCCTCTTTCATCATCAGGCCAAGGTTTTCGCGGGCCCGGCGCCAAGGAGCATCGGCGGATTTATAGACGATGTGGCGCAGGTCGTTCAGGCGGCCCGGCTGTTGCGGGCGACCGTCGTTCAACCAGCGCTCGCGGCTTTGCCCGCCTTTCCACGCGCGGGTGGTAAAGCCCAAAATCTCGACCTTGACCGAGCAGCGTTCCAGCGTGCGCGCCAGAACGTCGGCGCAGATCGCGGCGATAGAGATCGGACGGCCCCGCATGGAGCCCGAGTTGTCGAGCAGCAAGGTCACCACGGTGTCACGGAATTCGGTGTCTTTTTCGACCTTGAACGATAGCGGCGTCGTCGGGTTCGCCACAACGCGGGCCAGACGGCCTGCATCCAGAATGCCTTCTTCCAGATCGAACAGCCAACTACGGTTCTGCTGGGCCTGCAACCGGCGCTGCAATTTGTTGGCCAAGCGCCCGACGGCGCCTTTCAGCGGGTCCAGTTGTTGATCCAGATAGGCCCTCAGACGCTCCAGCTCGATCGGGTCGGCAAGGTCTTCGGCGGCGATTTCTTCGTCGAAGTCAGACGCGTAAACGGTGTAGTTCGGATCGGCCTCGGACGCGGGCGGGGGCGGCGGAGGCTCTAGCGGGGCCTCACCCTCGGGCATCTCTGCTTCTTCGCCCATTTCCTCGTCGGCCATGTCGTCCATGCTAACGCTGGCCTCGGACGGGTCCTGTTGTTCTTCCTGAGAAGATTCGGGGCTGGCCTCCTGATCCTCGTCATCATCGGAATCGCCGGTGCTGTCGGGCTGGTCCTCTTCTTCCTGACCATCCTCGGTCGCGTCCTGATCTTCGTCATCGGACCCATCGGGATCGTCCCCCAGCTGATCGCCATAGCCCAGATCATCGATGATCTGGCGGGCGAACCGGGCGAACTCGGTTTGATCAGACAGCTTCTCACCAAGGTCTTCCAGCGTGGTGCCGGCCTGTTGTTCGATGAACCCGCGCCACAGCTCCATCACGTTTTCCGCGCCTTCGGGCATCTGCCGGCCCGTGGCAAGGTGTCGGATCAGGTATCCGGCGGCAACGGGCAGGGGAGCATCGGCCATTTGGGTGATACCGTCATAGCCTGCGCGCTTGGCCTCGGCCCCGATCTTGGCGTCGATGTTGCCGGCGGTGCCGGGCATGTCGCGGGCGCCCATCGCTTCACAGCGGGCGGTTTCCATCGTTTCATATAGATCGCGCGCCATCTGCCCGGTGGGGGCGTATTTCGCATGCGTCGCCGCGTCATGATAGCGGTGGTGCATCGCCAGCGCATCGGCGGTGCCACGGGCCAGCAGCACCTCGTCCTTGGTCATGCGACGGCTGACCTGAGGCAGGCGCATGTTGTCGCCGGACTTGCCCGCCGGATCGACGGAATAGCTGACGTTCAGATCGGGATCGTCGGCAAGAACCTTGGTCGCTTCGGCCAAGGCCTTTTTGAACGGATCGGCTGGGTTATCGCTGGATTTGCTCATGTCAGAGGTAAAGCATTCCGCGCCGGAATCGGCAAGACCCTCAGCACCACGGTCGGAGGCCCTGTCGGCTCGGGTGAACGGCTGGCCAAGGCCGCTCATCCAGTGGGGTATCCGCAAGGGCGTGCATGCATCCTGACATTGGTCCGCAGGTGCGGCGCCAGGTCAAGCGGTCAGACGCCGGGCAGCAGGCGCGAACAATGACGCAGCGACGATTGCGCCAGGCGCAGGGCGCGGTCGGCGATGGCGGGGTCTGGGTTGAATTCGGCCCGTTGCAGAAGCGCGGCCTGGGCCATCTTCGCCTCAATCCGCAGGGCGAGGATCAGCGGCCCCTGATCGGGCAGCCGGACCGCATCCACCAGATCGACCATGGCGCGGCGTTGTTTGCTGGCCTGATCCGCGTCGCGCCCCATCAGCCAGCGATGTTCCACTTCGGCCGAATAGCGGCCTGCACAGGTGGCAAAGGTCATCACGGGATTGGAGAGCGTGTCTGGCGAATGGCCCGGATCGGCCCGTCCGGGTCCCGGGGGAACCAGCGCGAGCAGTGCGATGAGGAAACGCATCAGGGCCATGGTACCAGAGTAAACTAAAGCGATTAAACGCCGGTTAAACCCATCGTGCGGTGATTTTCCCGACCTCTCAGTTCCTGCACATGCGGTGTGCGGGCATCGGCGTTTCGCTTTGCCGGGAAGGGCTTAGCTTAGGGTTACGAAACGCGAACAACAGGAGAGACCCATGTCTACCACCCCCCGCATCGCCCTGATTATCACCTCGACCCGTGACAGCCGTTGGGCTGACGTGCCCGCCCAGTGGATGCTGGAAAAGGCCAAGGCCCGTACCGACATGGATGTCGAGCTGGTTGATCTGAAAGACTACGACCTGCCGCTGTTCAACGAACCCGCGTCGAACATGTGGATGCCGACCGAAGACGAAAACGCCATCAAATGGCAAAAGAAACTGGCCGAATTCGACGGCTTCATTTTCGCCGTTGCAGAATACAACCACTCGATCTCTGGCGCGCTGAAGAATGCGCTGGACCAAGCTTACAACGAATGGGTGCACAAGCCGATGACGGCGATCGCCTATGGCTCCATGGGCGCTGCCCGCGCGCTGGAGCATCTGCGCAACATCGCGGTCGAACTGCAGATGGTGCCTGTTCGGGGTGCCGTGCATATCGGCGGCGCCGACTTCTTCACCGTCCACCCCCTGGGCGGTGGCAAGGACCTGTCCGAGATCGAGGCGAACATCGCTCCCGCAGCCGATGGTGCGCTAGACGATCTGGTCTGGTGGGCGAACACCACCATGGCCGCACGCGCCAAGGATGCTGAAACCAAAGCTGCCTGAACGGGCATGGATCGGGCGGGGCAACCCGCCCGATCTGCATATCCGCCTATGCATTGGGCGGTGACGTTGCGGAACCCCTGTTTTTAGAGGTATTTCCGCATCACCTTCATCTTCTGACACATCTGCATTCTTTGTGACCCGATCAGGCTTCTGTATTGCCTAAAGAAAAAATACAGGAGCAGTTGATGATCGGAGTCCTTCTTCAGGGCGTCCTAGAGACACAGGCGAACTTTATCCTCGCGGCAGCGGGGGTCTGTGTTCTGACGGCCTTCACGCTTGTTCTGCTGATGCGGAACACGGATATCGCCAGCAAACGCCAGAAAACATACGCCGCGATCTGGACGGCCCTTGTCGCCGGCGTAGGTGTCTGGACCACCCATTTCGTTGCCATGATCGGCTATCGCCCGGACGCGGCGCTGACCTATGATCTGTCGCTGACCACACTGTCGATCTTTGTGGGCGTCCTTGGCATCGGCATCCCTGTCGCCGCCAGCATCTTCGCCACGCAAGCTGGCACCCGCATCATTCTGGGCGTTGTTGCAGGCCTCGGCGTCGCCGCGATGCACCTGACGGGGATGAGCGCGATACAGAATTGCCTTGCCACCTATAACCCGCTGGTTCTGATCGCAGGCGTCGCGGCAGGCATCGCGGGATTTGTCGTGGCCCTGCAGCACCATGATGACAGTCGCCGGTCACAGTTGATCAAATCGGCGGGCATCGTTCTGGGCGTCTGCGGGTTGCACTTTATCGCCATGGCCGCGGTCTCGCTGGATCAGACCGGAACCTCTCTGGCGGGGATAGGCGGGTCGTTCCTGTCGATCATGGTGGCTGTCGTATCCCTTGGGGTCTTCACCATGTCCGTGCTTGCGACCTTCACGCACCGCCGGACGCTTGCCATGACCCGCGCCGGATACTGAGCGAGGCCATGCACAAAGAAAAACCGGGGCCGCCAATGGCGACCCCGGTTTTTGTTTGTTTGGTGACCTAGTCTGGCGATCCAGCCTTACGCAGCGGTCGAGGCGGCGCTTTCCGGCAGTTCTTCGTCAAAGCAGCGCTGGTAGAATTCGGCCACGGTCTGACGCTCCAGCTCATCACATTTGTTCAGGAAGGTCAGGCGGAAGGCATAGCCGACATTGCCAAAGATCTCGGCGTTCTGGGCCCAAGTGATGACAGTCCGGGGCGACATCACGGTGGACAGATCGCCGTTCATGAAGGCCGTCCGGGTCAGATCGGCCAGATGCACCATCTGGCTGACGGTCTTGCGGCCCTTTTCGTTGTTGTAATGCGGCGCCTTCGACAGAACGATGTTCGTTTCGGCGTCGTGGGACAGATAGTTCAGCGTCGCCACCAGCGACCAGCGGTCCATCTGCGCTTGGTTGATCTGCTGCGTCCCGTGGTAAAGGCCCGTGGTATCCCCCAGACCGACGGTGTTCGACGTGGCGAACAGGCGGAAATACTTGTTGGGGGTGATGACCTCGTTCTGGTCCAGCAGCGTCAGCTTACCGTCGGTTTCCAGAACACGCTGGATCACGAACATGACGTCCGCGCGGCCCGCATCATATTCGTCGAACACGATCGCGGTCGGGTTGCGCAGCGCCCAGGGCAGGATGCCTTCGTGGAATTCGGTGACCTGCTTGCCATCTTTCAGCTTGATCGCGTCTTTCCCGATCAGGTCGATCCGGGAAATGTGGCTATCAAGGTTCACACGAACGCAGGGCCAGTTCAGACGAGCGGCAACCTGTTCGATATGCGTGGATTTACCCGTACCGTGGTAGCCCTGCACCATGACGCGGCGGTTGTGGGCAAAGCCCGCAAGGATCGCCAGCGTGGTTTCGGGATCGAACTTATAGGTCTGGTCCACCTCGGGAACGCGGTCGGTGCGATCCTCGAATGCTTTGACCTTCATGTCGCTATCAATGCCAAAGATTTCTCTGACTGAGATCTCTTCGGTCGGTTTTGCATTGATATCGGTCATTCCCTCGGCCATCGTTGCCTTGTCCTTCTGCCTGACGGGTCTAATTCCAGACCCAGGCTGCAACATATCGCAGCGACACCTGAGGGAAAGGGCAAAATGGCGGGCGAAACGCGACGTTTCGCGCCACTGCCGTTGGAAGGGGTCTATGGCGACCATAGAAGAGATCGAGGCCTACATAGACGCCACCGCCGCCGGGGACCGGACGGCGTTTTCTGCACTGTATCAGAATACATCCGCGAAACTCTTTGGAGTCGTGCTGCGTATATTGAGGTCAGAGGCAGAAACGGAAGAGGCCGTACAAGAGATATACGTCAAGATCTGGCGCAATGCCGACCGCTACCGGGCAGGGGGATACAGCCCCATGACGTGGTTGATCACCATTGCCCGCAACCACGCCATCGACCGCCTTCGGGCACGACGGGCGCAGGGGGCCGGTATCGACGAGGCAGAAGAACTGCCTGATGCCGCGCCGGGGCCGGAAGCACTGGCCATGGCGTCGTCGGACAGGGCACGGATCGTGGACTGCTTTGGACAACTGCCTCTGGACCGGGCGGAGGCCGTGCGCCGCGCCTACCTGGAAGGGGAAACCTACGCCGAACTGGCCGCCCGGTTCGAAGTGCCGATAAATACGATGCGAACATGGCTGCGCCGCAGCCTGATCAAACTGAAGGAATGTCTGTCTGAATGACCGAGACGCCCGACATACGCGACGATGACGACCGCATTCTTGCGGCGGAATACGTCTTGGGTCTGATGACCCCGGCGCAGCACCGCGCGTTCGAAGAGCGTCTGGGCGGCGACGCGGCATTGCGGGCCTTGGTCGCGGCCTGGGCCGAGGATTTCGTCGATCTGACGCGGGACATTCCGGAACACGCCCCGCCGCAAGACCTGTGGCGCGCGATCGAGGCGCGGCTGGATCAGCCCATGACCCAAACGCCGCGCCGCCCGTGGTACGTCAGCCTGCTGGGCTATGCCGTGGGCGGTGTCGCTGCCGCCGCGCTGGCGTGGTTCGTGGTGACATCGCAGACCCTGACGCCGCCGGTGCCGGAATTCGCCGCGCAGATTGCGGCCGAAGACGCCTCGATCCAATTCGCGGCGGCCTATGACGTGGACACTGGCACACTTCAGGTGCAGCGCCAGTCCGGTGCCGCCGCCCCGGGCCGTGCGTTGGAATTTTGGCTTATCGCCGACGGCGACGCCCCTGTGTCGATCCTTGTCTGGCCCGACGGTGGCGAGTCCGAAGCCGTCACGCTGCCCGCCGAACTGGGTGCCAAATTGCCCGGCGCCGTGCTGGCCATTTCCGACGAACCCCCAGGCGGCTCTCCCACGGGACAGCCAACCGGCGCCGTGCTGGCCGTGGGTCAGGTGCAAGAGGTCTAGCGTTTCCGCAGTAAGCCCCCTAGCGTCTGAAAGCGCAGTCAAAGGGGATGCCAATGCTGGAGCTCAGGCCGAATTGCGAATGGTGCGACAAGGACTTGCCGCCCGACAGCATGAACGCGCGTATTTGTTCTTATGAATGCACCTATTGCGCGGATTGTGCTGACACTGTGCTACACAACGTTTGCGCCACCTGCGGTGGCAATCTGGTCCCGCGCCCCATTCGCCCGCGACTAAACTATCGCGACGGCAAGGCGCTCGGGCTGATGAACCACCCCGCATCGACCACGCGCATTCAGTCGCAATGGAGCCAGAAACAGGTCCGCGAACAATCTGATCGTTTGAAAGACGTGCCGCCCGACCAGCGCTAATAAGGCATGACCGGGCGTTTCGCGATCGACAACCGTTACTTAAAGTTCCGGCTGTCTTTGATCTGATCCCAAGCCCACATCACCAGCTGCAGCTGTTCTTCTTGGCTCCGGTCGCCGCCGTTCATATCCGGGTGCAGCACCTTGATCAGCGCCTTGTAAGCCTTGCGCACCTCGGCCTTGGACCAGTGATCCTTGGCCTCCAGAATTTCAACCGCACGACGTTCGGTCGACGGCAGGCGCTTGGTCGTGACCCCGGCGGCATTCTTGCCGGGGTTGCGGGTGGCATTGCCGCCCAGAACCTGATGCGGGTCGTCAATGCCCAGACGGGCCCAGGCGCGCGCTTCGGGGTCGGTGAACGACTTGGTTTCGCGTTCCCAAACCTTGTCCTTGGACATCTGGGCATTCATCTCGGCCTCGGTCGTGCCGTCGAAGAAATTCCACTTCAGGTTATACTCGCGCACGTGCTGCTGGCAGAACCAGTAATAGTCGTCCAGCACGTCCGGCGCTTTGGGTGCGCGGAACTTGCCCGGCTCTTCACAACCCGGGTGTTCGCACAGCTTTGTAGAGGTCTCCGAGGCACCCGACATGCCCCGCCGTCCACGGGTATTCTTCTTTTTCGCCGAAGAAACCGACATGTCGAATCCGAAGGGGTCCGTTTTACTCATGCGATGTCCTTTCCGAGTCAGGCGATGCAGTTTAAACTGACTTTCCTAAGATTGAAGAGGCGAGGCACAAAAAATGTCGAGAACCGAGACAATACGCGACAAGTTGCAGACGGCGTTTTCGCCCGAAGCCTTGGAAGTCATTGACGAGAGCGAAAAACATATAGGTCACGCTGGCTATCAGGAAGGCGGAGAGAGTCACTTTCACGTGCGGATGAGCACATCTTTCTTCGAAGGCAAATCCCGGCTCGCGCGTCACCGCGCGGTGCACGATGCCCTAGGCCCTGAGCTGATTGGGGAAATCCACGCCCTGAGTATGGATCTGACGACCTGAACGGTCTTATTCGGCAGCAGACCGGCGCATCGGCGTGACGTTTCCGTCGTCGGCCTGCCCCTCTTCCTGACCTTCGTCCTCGGCCAGATCGTCGCCTGATTGTACGGGCGCCTGATCCGCTGACTGACCCGCAGGAAACAGCCGTGCGGCACGGCGGCGCAACAGCGCGCTTAGCCCGTGGTCCGCGTTGGGATCGCGGCGTTCGCTGTCTTCTTCGTCATCATCGGGCGTGGGCAGCAACAAGGTCGGGGTCGCGGGCTGATCCAGCAGGCGGGGATCATAGGCGCCCAGATCGTCACGTTTCTTGCGACGAAAGATCAGCAGGCTGCGATACACGGTGGTGGTCGAGCTTAGCCCGGATCGTTCTTCGGACGGCAGCGTCTCGGCCCGCTGGTATTCCCAGCCTTCGGCCGCCAGATCGTTGATCGCCTGTTCCAGAGAATGGGCAAACCGCCCGTCGGCGCCTTTGACGCCGGGGCCCCGCGCGCCTTTGCTTGGTGCGGTGATCACCTTGTATTCATAACTGCCCATGCCGAACCCGTGCCCGGGAACCGGCCCTGTCCGACCGGTTCGCAACTCATTTCTTAACGAACTATCAACCAACTACTCCAAAAAGACGACCGCCTATTTGGAAACAAACCGTCCCTGTGGCTATTTGCGCAGCTTCATCGGCGCGCCGACCCATTCCGGCACCGGCAGCTTGGAGTGGCTTTCCAGCGCCGCGTCCAGCTTGGCCTTGATGTCGTCGGGGTAGGGCGCGACGCGCGGCCCCGACTGATCGATATGCAGGCTGATGCCTTCGCCCGTGGCCGCGACCCAGCCTTCGGTGTGGATCAATTCCTGACAAAAGTGGAACGCCTTAGGACCCACGTCCAGAATGCGGAACGACACGCGCACCTGATCGCCCAGATGCAATTCCCGAACGTACCGGATCCGGAATTCTGCCGAATAGGTCGTGTGCGTGCCCTGACTGGTGTAATCCCAGCCCAGCCCGACCTCCTTGGCCCCTTCATCCACGCCTGTATCGAACAAAACGCCGTAGTAGGCCATGTTCAGATGGCCGTTCTGATCGATCCATTCGGGCTTGATGTCCATCACGGGGGACAGGAAAATATCGCTCAACTTCTGACTCCTAGCGGCAATCCGACCCAATCGGGCCGGGGCCAGTCTGCCTGTTGCGCTGCCATGGATTCAAGCGCTTTCCGGCGGGCTTCGGTGTAGGGGGCGACCTTGCGGGCCTTGATGTCCACATGCAGGTTCACCGTCTCGGCCGTGGCCGCGATCCAGCCGTCGCTGTGGATCAGTTCCTGACAGTAGTGAAACGCCCTTGTCCCGATGGCCAGCACCCGGAAAGAACAGCGGACCCTATCACCCAGATGCAATTCCCGCAGGTAACGGATGCGGAAATCGGCGGTCATCGTGGTAAACCCATAATCCCGGCGATAGGCCTCGTTAAATCCAAGCGTGTCAAAGCCATGGTTGCAGCCCGCGTCGAACAGGACACCGTAATAGGCCATGTTCAGATGCCCGTTGAAATCGATCCACTCGGGCCGGATCTCCATGGCTTCGCTTAGGAAACGGCCATCGACGATTTCGCCCTTCATGGGGCGGTGATGGGTGTCTTGGGTCATGCGGTTATCTCGTTCTGAACTATTGACCCGGTGGTAGAATAGGTGCGCGGCAGAGTAAATGGCCGCAGCCCCGCCCGCGCAGCCGCGATCCTCTGCATTGACTTGGCATCTCCGGTTCATACTCTTGGCCCATGCGGATCATGGACAAAACCGACGACCGGCTGACACTTGTGGACACGCAAGCGGACAAGCAGCTGGCGCTGCGGATCGTGGCGATCGCTTTGGTCGCCATTGGCCTGTGGATGCTGTGGGAAGGCGAATGGATCATCCTGCCTGTTACCCTAGCGGGCGCGGCGGCCGTGATCTATTACGCCAAACGCAGCAAGATGCAGTCGCTTATCGTCTTCGATCGGCCGCGCAACAGCGTCACGCTGACGGTGGACGATCGCAAAGGGCGACAGACGTGGGACTGGGCTTTAAGTGATGTCGAGACGGCGGAACTCAGCCGCCGGTACAACGATCTTTCGGATACGGGGCCCTCTACAGCGAACGACCGGCCGGACTTGGTGCTAAAGGACGGAACGCGGGTGCCCATGCGACCCTACCACGCGGCGGGCAGTCAAAGCTGGAACGCCGTTGCGGCGGTAAAGCTGTTTCTGGGCCAAGACCTTGATGACGCGCCCACCGGATGGATCCCACCGGAGGAGTTTGATCGTCTGTTCAGCGAAGAATTGGCCCGGCATCATCGCTAAGCGCCGACGAAAAAGGCCGGACAGGTCACCCCGTCCGGCCTTAAATTTCGACGCCGTAGGGCAGGGGTCACCCCGCCAGCAATTTACAGCCCCAGCTTCTGCGTCACCAATTGGTTCACAGCCGCCGGGTTCGCTTTGCCGCCGGTGGCCTTCATCACCTGACCGACGAACCAGCCGGCCAGTTTGGGGTTCTGCTTGGCCTTTTCGACCTGATCGGGGTTGGCTGCGATCACCTCGTCCACCGCCGCTTCGATCGCGCCGGTGTCGGTGACCTGCTTCATGCCTTCGGTTTCCACGATCTCTTCTGGATCGCGGTCCTGCGTATAGGCGATTTCAAACACGTCCTTGGCGATCTTGCCCGAGATATCGCCCTTTTTGATCAGCGCCACGATCTGGCCCAGACGGGCAGGCGAAATTGGGCTGTCAGAGATCCCCTTGTCGTCTTTCTTCAGACGGCCAAACAGCTCGTTAATTACCCAGTTTGCGGCCATTTTGCCGTCGCCACCAGCGGCCACGACCTGTTCAAAGAAATCAGCATTCTCGGTTTCAGCCGTCAGCACCGAGGCATCGTAATCCGACAGCCCCATATCGCCCATGAACCGCGATTTCTTGGCATCCGGCAGCTCGGGCAGGGACGCCGCGATGTCGTCGACCCAGCCCTGTTCAATCTCCAACGGCAGCAGATCGGGATCGGGGAAATAGCGGTAATCATGCGCTTCTTCTTTGGACCGCATCGACCGCGTCTCGTTCTTTTCAGCGTCGTACAGGCGGGTTTCCTGAACGACTTCACCGCCCGCTTCGACAATCGCGATCTGGCGGCGCGCCTCAAATTCGATGGCCGCCTGAATGAACCGCATGGAGTTCATGTTCTTGATCTCGCAGCGCGTTCCCAAGTGCGAGAAGTCCTGCGTTTCCATGTACTTCTCATACTGACCCGGACGGCAAACCGACACGTTCACATCCGCCCGCAGGTTGCCGTTTTGCATGTTGCCATCACAGGTGCCCAGATACCGCAGGATCTGGCGCAGCTTGGTGACGTAAGCCGCGGCTTCTTCGGGGCCGCGAATATCCGGGCGCGAAACGATTTCCATCAGCGCGACGCCGGTCCGGTTCAGGTCAACAAAGGACATCGCCGGGTCCATATCGTGGATCGACTTGCCCGCGTCCTGTTCCAGATGGATACGCTCGATCCGCACCAGACGCGCGACGCCTTCGCCCATCTCGACCAGCACTTCGCCTTCGCCCACGATGGGGTGGTACAGCTGGGAAATCTGATAGCCCTGCGGCAGGTCAGGGTAGAAATAGTTCTTACGGTCGAAGGCCGAATTCAGGTTGATCTGCGCCTTGAGGCCCAAACCGGTTTTTACCGCCAGCGCCACGCAACCTTCGTTGATGACGGGCAGCATCCCCGGCATGCCCGCGTCTACGAAAGCCACGTTCGAATTGGGCTCCGCGCCGAACTGCGTCGAGGCCCCGGAAAACAGCTTGGCCTTAGAGGAGACCTGCGCGTGCACCTCCATCCCGATGACAAGTTCCCAATCGTGCTTGGCCCCGGCGATTACCTTGGGCTTGGGCGCTTCATAAGTCAGGTCGAGCATGGCGATCCTCTCACGTCAGATACGTCTGGCGTTCTAGGCGAGAGGTCGCGGGGGGGCAAGGGTGGTTGGCGCCGTACGAGGGATCCTGAATTGGAATGATGCGCAGAGGGCAGTGGTCGTCCGCGCACGGCCGCTCCCCGGTGTTTCAAACCGGGCGGTCGTGTTGCTTCAGGCACCAAAAAATTTCGTGGTCTAAGGCCTGATGGCAGCCGCTCAAGCCCGACGCGCGATCCCCTGATCCGCCGCCAGCGCACGCGCCGCGACAGCCGCATCCACAGCGCTTTTTGCCTGCGCGGTGGCCGCCGCGATCCGACCCGAGGACAAGGGCCCCGCATGTGTGGCACCGGGCAGCGCATCGGCGCGCGCCCAGACCTGCGGATGCAGTTCGGTCAGATGCCGTTCGGTCAGGTCGGGCAGCGCCGCGTGGATCAACCGCCGGGCTTTCATCGCGTCCGGCGACAGGTCATCCGGCGCAGCGGCGGGTTTCATCCCGTCCACATAGGCCGCGATCAGGTTCGCCAGATGCGCATCCGACGTCCGGTCCAGAATGGAATGCAGCCCGGCCACGAAATACTCCGCGTCCAGCACCGCCCCGGCCTCTGGATCCAGCCGCAGCGCGTCGAACCACATCCAAGCATAGGCGCTTTCGCCCCAATCCGCCGCCATTTCAGCCCCTAGATCTGCAGATGTCTGGGACAAATCTGAATAAGAGCCGAACCAGCGCGGCAGAAGGTGCACACCGTAGTTGCGCAACCGGCCCGGGTTGGTCGGATCGGCCGCGATGACGTCACGGTGCAGCGCATCGACCAGATCACCGGCCTCTGGCACGGCAGCCAGCAAATCGCATTTTGCCGCCGCGACTTCGGCCGAGGTCGGGCAAAGCTCTTCGGCGCGGGCGATCAGTTCCGACGCCACGTCGAACCGCGCCATAAACGCGTCAGAGGGCGCAAAGGGCAAGGCATATGGATCGATCTGGCCCTCATAGGCCCAGGCGCAATCCATTTGCGCGCGCGCCGCGACCAAATGGATGGCCCAGCTTTCGGGATGCTCTTCGGCGATTTCGGTCAGGGCTTCGACGCCCATGGGAACCGGGCAATCGGTGCTTTGGATCGCGCTGCGGGCATGGCGTACCGCATCGTCCCGCGCGCCCACAGCCAGAACGGCGGCCAGCGCTTCGCCCGACGGGGTCGTGGCGCGGGTGCGGTCGGTTTCGGCGATCAGCCGGCCCAACATGTCCCAACGGTCCTGCCGTGCCAGAAACTGCCCCTTGGAAAAATAGGCGGTCCGGCTGCGATCCTGACGCGTCTCGGCCCGGATGGGCAGATTGGCAGAGGGCGCAACGGCCCCGGCGGACTCGGCGACAGGTTTGGCCCCGACGGGGGCAGGAGTTTTCTGGCGGCGGACACCGAACATGGACGACCCTCAATTTCTACGTTGCGGGCAACATCGCTGTTCATTCCGGCTGAAAATGGGCGCGTCTCGGGTCTTTGCGGGAAATGAACATGGCGGGTCGCCTTGAACCCGACGCAATGATGGCAGAAGTGAAGCAGGCCGCGCCGCCCCGCCGCCTGACCGCCCAACTTCTGAAGACTTTGCCCTATCGCCCGCCAGCGACGTCCACGATCGAACGCGTGGTATAGCTGGCCTTGTCGGACAATAGCCACAGGATCGCCTCTGCCACCTCTTCTGGCGTGCCGGGCCGACCTAAGGGCGGCGTATGGCCGATCTCAGCCAGCCGATCCGGCTCTCCGCCCTTGGCGTGGATCTCGGTCTCGATTAGGCCGGGGCGCACCGCGTTTACGCGAATACCTTCGCCCGCCAGTTCGTCGGCCAAGCCGATGGTAAAACAGTCGATCGCGGCTTTGGACGCAGCATAGTCCATGTACTGCCCGCCCATCCCCTTGCGCGCAGCGGTGGACGATACATTGACGATCCCGCCACCCCCACCATTCTTGCCGCCGCGCCGCATCAGGGCAACAGCCTGCTGCGCCACCAGAATGGCGCCCGTGACATTCACCGCAAACATTCGCGCCAGACGATCCGGCGTCAGATCCGCCAGCGACGCGCGGCTGTCGACGATCACGGCGTTGTTGACCAGATGCAGGGGCAGGGCGGGGTCGGCTACTGCGGCCTCTTGGCCCAGTCGCATCACATCCGCCGGGTTGCCCACGTCCGCCTGAATCAGCGTCACGGACGCGCCCTTGGCGCGGACGTCGTCTGCCACAGCTTCGACCCCGTCGCGATTGCGACCGTAGTGCAGGATCAGGTGGTCGCCTTCTGCCGCCCCGACCCGCGCACAGGCCGCGCCGATGCCGGAACTTGCCCCAGTGATTAGGAGTGTACGTGCCATCGCGCGTTCCCTATCCCAGAATACGGCTGACCATTTCCGAGGTGTCGCGGCTTAGCCCCGGCAGATCGGCGATGCGCTGCAAGTGTTCCTGCATCATCTCGCGGCGGTCGGTATCATAGCGCCGCCACGTCTGGAACGCCGAACACATCCGCGCGGTTGTCTGGGGGTTTACCGGATCCAGCTTGATCAGCCAGTCGGCCATCAGGCGATACCCTTCACCGCTGGCATGGTGGAAGCCTGCCTGATTCATCGACAGCGCGCCAAAGACAGCGCGGAACCGGTTGGGATTGGTCATGGTGAAATCGGGCCGCTGGGTCAGCGCATTCGCCACGCCTGCGGCCAGATCGGGCCGGGCCTGCAGAACCTGCACCATGAACCACTTGTCCATCACCAGACGTTCGTGCGCCCATTGATCGGCAAAGGACGCCAGCTCTAGCGATCCAAGGTCATTGGCCAACAGCGCCGACAGCGCGCCCATCTGCTGGGTCATATTGTCTGCGTCGGCATATTGCCCCTGCGCGGCGGCCCCTTCGTCACGGCGGGTCAGGAGGACCAGCAGACTGTTGGTCAACGCCCGCTTGCCGCCCTGTTCCGCGTCGGGCCGGAACTTTTCGGTCACCAGATGCCGATTGTACAGCGTCGCCAGATCACCGGCCAAGGCGTCAGACACGGCCCCGCGCAGAGCCTCGCGGCCTTCCCAGATGGCCTGAGGGTCCGGCGTCTGGCCCATGTCCGCGAAGGTCTGCGCCAGATCGTCTTCGGACGGAAGGCCAAGGCAAAGGGCCCGGAAGGCCGGGTCTTGGCTGTCGTCTGTGATCAGGGTCGTCAGGGCCTCTAGGTACAACGGGTCAGGGTCGGCCCCGTCGCCGATCATGTTGACCAAGGCCGATTTCGCCAGCTGACGCCCGGCTTCCCACCGATTGAAGGGATCAGTGTCATGTTGCAGCAGGAAGGCGCGTTCGGCGTTGTTGGTTTTACGCTCCACAATAATCGGGGCCGAGAAGCCGCGCAGGGGCGACGGGATCGGGCGTTTCGCCAGCCCGTTGAACGTAAAGGTCTGTTCCTTTTCCGTAAGCTCCAGCAGCGTGGTTGGCACGACCTCTTCGCCGGAAGGATCCAGCAGGCCGATGGCAAAGGGAATGACCTGCGGCTGCTTGTCGGTCTGACCGGGCGTATCGGGCAGGTCCTGCGTCAGCGTCAGGGTATAGCAATCACCTTTCCAAGCCTCGCGCATCGTGACCTTCGGCGTGCCTGCCTGCGAATACCACCGCTTGAACTGCGCCAGATCACGGCCTGTGGCGTCCTCGAAGACCTTAAGCCAGTCTTCGATCGTGCAGGCCTGCCCGTCGTGCCGTTCGAAATACAGATCCAGCGCCTTGGCATAGCCCGCATCGCCGACAAGCCGTTTCAGCATGCCGATCACCTCGGCGCCCTTTTCATAGACGGTCGAGGTATAGAAGTTGTTGATCTCCTGAAAGCTCTCGGGCCGCACCGGATGCGCCAGCGGTCCGCCGTCTTCGCGGAACTGGCGGCCCCGCAGGTCCAGCACGTCCGAAATCCGTTTCACGGGTTCAGACCGCATGTCGGCGGTGAACTGGGCGTCGCGGAATACGGTCAGCCCTTCCTTCAGGCACAGCTGGAACCAATCGCGGCAGGTGATCCGATTGCCGGTCCAGTTGTGGAAATACTCATGCGCGATGATCGCCTCGATCCGCTCAAAATTCGCATCCGTCGCGGTGCGCGCATTGGCCAGCACGGCAGAGGAGTTGAAGATGTTCAGCCCCTTGTTCTCCATCGCGCCCATGTTGAAATCGTCCACGGCCACGATGTTGAAGATGTCCAGATCGTATTCCCGCCCGTAGACCTCTTCGTCCCAGGTCATCGACTTTTTCAACGCTTCCAGCGCGAAATCGCATTTGTCCTCGTCCCCCGGACGGACCCAGATGTTCAGCTCGACCTCTTTGCCGGACCGGGTCGTGAACGTACCCGGCAGGTTGACCAGATGCCCCGCCACCAGCGCGAACAGATACGACGGCTTGGGCCACGGATCGTGCCATACGGCGAACCCGTCGCCTGCCGACACCTTGTTCCCGTTCGACAACAGAACCGGCATGTCCGACTCGATCCGCACGGTAAACGGGGCCATGACGTCAGGCCGGTCGGGGTAATAGGTGATCTTGCGGAACCCCTGCGCCTCGCACTGCGTCGAATACATCCCGCCGGACATATACAGCCCTTCCAGCGCGGTGTTGGCCTCGGGCGCGATCTCGACCTCGGCCTCCCAGACGAAACTGTCCTCGGGCACCTCGCAGGTTAGCCCGACGGTCGTGACCTGGGGCGTGACGTCTTCACCGTTGATCTTGCACCAGATCAGCCGCAGGTCTTCGCCTTCAAGGAAGAATGCGCGCCCATCCGCATCCGGATTGGGCGTGAACCGGACCCGTGAAATCACCCGCGTGGCCTGAGGGGCCAGACGGAATGTCAGATGCACATCTTCGACCAGCCAGTTGGGCGGCGTGTAATCCTTCAGATAGATCGTCGGGTTTTCTGCGTCTTTCATGCCGGCCTCCAATTCGTTGGCCTAACTTGTCCCAGCCGGGGCAGGGGGATGCAAGGGGTCGCGCCGCCTGCCGTGGCGATGGGCGCATCAAATTAAACTGAACCACCCGGGCCCTTTGTGCGTTCATATAGGGAAATAGTTATACAAAGGGACCAAATCATGTCTGCACCGACCACCAATGTCGAACGCCAAGCCGAAAAGCACCGTTTCCCGATCTGGGGCATCTTGGCCGCCGTCGCTTTTGGCGCCGCAATGGGCGCCGCGATCACCTTCACTGCCACCAATGATGATGGCCCCGAAGGCGCGGCGACGCAGGTCGATACCCGCACCGGTGCCGAAGTCGCGGGTGAATGACCCGGCAGACCTGTTGCACAATTGACGGGCATAGCTGCCCGTCTTCGCGCTGACGCACAGTCAGCGCCATTCCAGCCCGGCGGGGATGCGTGTATATAGTGTGGCAGTCCAAGAAAGGCTCGCACTATGGCACGCCCCCGCATCGGCATTATTACCAACCTTCACATCATCAACGACACCTACCGCACGCACGCGGGCGGTGTGATGAATTCCGAAGCGGTGGCCGAGGTCTCTGGCGGTCTGCCCCTGCTGATCCCTGCCGACCCGCGCCTATGTTCGGTCGAGGACTTGCTGGAAAACTTCGATGGCTTCGTTCTGACCGGCGGCCGCCCCAACGTTCACCCCGAAGAATACGGCGAACCCGCCACCGATGCGCATGGTGATTTCGACCGCGCCCGCGACGCGATCACGCTTCCTCTGGTGCGCGCCTGTGCCGAACGCGGCCAGCCGATCCTTGGCATCTGCCGCGGGTTCCAAGAGGTCGCGGTAGCTTTCGGCTCTGCCCTTCATCCGGAAATTCGCGATGTCGAAGGCCGCATGAACCACCGGATGCCCCCCGTCGGCACGGTCGAAGAACGTTTTGCCCTGCGCCACAAGGTGACGGTGAGCGAAGGCGGACCCTTCCACAAACTTTTCGGTGCGACCGAGGTGATGACCAACACGCTGCACGGTCAGGCCGTGATCCGGGCTGGCGAACGGTTCGTCATCGACGGCTATGCGCCCGATGGCACGGCCGAAGCGGCCTATGTCAAAGACGCCCCCGGCTTTACGCTCTCGGTGCAATGGCATCCCGAATTCAACGCCGGAATGGATCCCGTCTCCCGGCCGTTGTTCGCCGCTTTCGGCGAAGCGGCCCGCGCGTGGATGACCCGGCGCGAACCAGTGCCGTTGGCCAAGATCGCCTGATCGGGTCGGGCAGCCCGACGCAAAAGCCACAGCGCGAAGACCACGGCTTGGCAATCGCCGCGGGGCCACTTATCCTTTGCCCACGGTTGGCAGTTCCCGAGGCGTCGCTGAACCCGGATGGGTCCAAGCTAAACCTGCCACATCACGCGAAACGGTTCCGCAGTCCTAAGGCGCCGCATCGTCAAGTCAGCGACCAGCGATATTGGCCGGCGCCGGAAACGGATGCAGTATGACCAGAACGCCTCTTCCCCTTGCGACGGACGATTTGTCGACCTTTGCCCGCCACTTGTCGCGGCAGTTGGGCGACTCCGCCCCATCGCACCTTAGCTTGATGAATATGCTGGCCCGCGCCGCCGGGTATCAGAACGTCCAGCACCTGCGCGCCACGCAGGCGGCCGCCAATCGGTTGCCAGCAGAGGCGCCGCCGCAGCAGATCGATCATCGCCCGATCGAACGGACCCTGCACCAGTTCGATGGGCAGGGCCGTCTAAAGCAATGGCCATCCCGACGCGCGGTCCAGACCTTGGCGCTTTATGCCCTGTGGGCGGTGGTCCCGTCCCAAACGCCATTGACCGAAAAACAGGTGAACGCCGCGCTAAACGCAGAACATCTGTTCACCGACGCGGCAACGTTGCGCCGGACGATGATCGCGAACAGGCTGCTGATCCGTACGACGGACGGGTCGGAATACCGACGCGTAGAGCATGAACCACCCGCCGAGGCGCGCGACCTGATCGCCCGTCTGAAATCCCGGCGGGCGGCGCGGGTCGCAATGGCCTAACGGGCGTTCAATAAAAAAGGGCGCGGAACCTCCGCGCCCTTTGACCTTTTCCGACCCCCTCAGACGACAAAATCGAACTGATCCGCCAGCGGCAGGCTCCGCGCCCGCTTGCCCGTCAGGTCAAACAGCGCGTTCGCCAAAGCCGCAGGGGCAGGGGGCGTGCCCGGTTCGCCAATACCGCTGATCCGGTGGCCGTTTTCCAGAATGCGAATGTCCACCACCTCGGGCATCGTGTTCATCCGGATCGCGTCGTAGTCGTAAAAGTTCTGCTGTTCCGCGGCGCCATCTGCAAAGGTGATCTGCTGGTGCAGCGCCGCCGACAGGCCATAGGCCATGCCGCCAAACAACTGCGCCCGGATGTTCTGCGGGTCCAGCGCCGTCCCCACATCTGCGGCGATCCACGCCTTGGCGATCTTGATGCCCGCATCCGTCTGCTGGACCTCAATCACTTCGGCCACAGGGGTGCCGAAGCTGTGGCAGAAGGCAACGCCCCGGCCTACGCCATCAGGCGTCTGGCCGGTCCAGCCCGACGCCTCGCGCACGGCCTCCAGCACGGCGGCCGACCGTTCGTCTTCGGCCTTCATCAACTCCAGCCGGAATTCCAGCGGATCGGCACCGGCCGCATGGGCCATTTCGTCCATGAAGCTGTCAAAGAAAAACCCGTTGATCGACGCGCCCACCGACCGCCAGGGACCTACAGGCGGCATCATGCGGTGATCGCTCAGGTAGCCACGGATACGAGCGTTGGGGATGCCATAAGGCTGATCGAAAGCTCCTTCGACGGTGATCTTGTCGGGACCGCCGGGGACCATGCCCAAGATGATCTCCATGAAAGACGCGGTGGCGTTGATGGCCGAGATACGGCCATCCAGCATCACGGCCTTACCGTCCTTGACCGCCCCACGGAAAGAAGACACCGCGGCGGGGCGATAGTAGTCGTGCGTCATGTCTTCCTCGCGTGACCACATCAGCTGTACGGGCGTGCCCTGCATCTTGGTCGCCAGCCGCGCGGCAAAACGAGTGAAATCGGTGTACCCCCGCCGCCCAAAGCCACCGCCCATCAGCGTCGTGCGCATGTCGATGGCCTCTTCCTCCAGCCCGGCCTCTTCGGCGGCGGCGGTGCGGCATTGGATCGGCATTTGGTTGCCCGACCAGATCTCCATCCGGTCGCCGTGATGGATGGCTGTCGCGCTAAGCGGTTCCATCTGCGCATGGGCAAGGAATGGCACCTGATAGCCTGCCGTTACCTCTGTCGCGCCCTCGGGCAGGGTGGTCACGTCGCCACGGTCCAGCAGGGTAGAGTTCGCATCCCCCTCCATCGCGTCGCGCAAGGTGGCGTAGATTTCGTCACTGGTCGCGGGGTAAGAGCTTTCGGCCCAGTCGAAACTGACCGCATCGGCCCCCTGCATGGCTGACCAAGAGTTATTGGCGATCACCGCCACCCCATCGCCCAGATCGATAACGTCCTCGACGCCCGGCACGGCCAGTGCCTCGCCCGCGTCAAAGCTGCGCATCGCGCCGCCTTGATAGGGGTTCCGCTTCAGCGCGGCGAACTTCATGCCCGGCAGACGGATATCCAGCGAAAATTCCGCCGTGCCCGTGGCTTTGGGCATCTGGTCGTGGCGCGGCTGGCTTTGACCGATTTTGGTCCAGGCGCTGCGCGGGCGCAGGTCAGCGACAATAGGTTCAATCTCTGCCGCGTCTTCGGCAAGCTCACCATAGGCGATGCGGGTGCCATCGGGCGCGATCACCGCGCCGCCTTCGGTCTTCAGATCGGACCGAGAGACCCCCAGCCGCTGGGCCGCGGCTTCTTTCAACGTCTCTCGGGCCGAGGCACCGGCATGGCGCATCTTTTCGAACCCATCGGCGGTCGAGGTCGATCCGCCAGTGACTTGAAGCCCGAAGAACTTGCCCATGACGGACATGTTCTGCCCCAGCGTTTCCTGCCAGCCCGACAGTTTGTAATCGGCGACGGGCAGCATCTGTGCCCCCATCCCGCGGTTGTAATAGGCCTTTCCCGGAGGCCCGTGTTCGATGCGCAGATCGGCCGGGTCCATATCCAGTTCTTCTGCGGCCAGCGTGGCCCAAGTGGTCTGCACACCCTGACCCATTTCGGCCTTGGGCACGATCACCGTGACGCCGTCGCCATCGACAAGGATAAAGGGGTTCAGCGCCACCTGACCGTCGGTGGGGTCCAGCGGATTGGGCGCCGGTTTGCGCGCGGCGTAGACACCAAAGGCGACGCCCCCGGCGATGGCGGCGGTGCCGATCAAAAACGTGCGGCGGGCGATTTTTCCGATACGGGACATGGGTTACGCCTCCTGCATTTTGGCGGCGGCATCGTGGATGGCGGCGCGGATACGGGGGTAGGTGCCACAGCGGCAAAGGTTGCCGGACATGGCAATGTCGATCTCTTCATCCGTGGGATTTGGCGTTTCGGCCAGCAGTGCGGCGGCCTGCATGATCTGGCCCGACTGGCAGTAACCACATTGCGCCACCTGATGATCGACCCATGCCTGTTGCAGCGCGGCTGGGGCGTCGGGTGTGCCCAGACCTTCGATCGTCGTCACGTCCCCCCAGACATCGCCAAGCGCAACCTGACAGGATCGAACGGCTTGGCCGTCGATATGCACCGTGCAGGCCCCGCAGGCCGCGACGCCACACCCGAATTTCGTTCCGGTCATGTTCAGCCCATCGCGCAGCGCCCACAGCAGGGGCACCTCGTCCGGTAGGTCGATATCTTGGGGGGCGCCGTTGATCGTCAGTCTGGCCATGGAATCATCCCTTCGCTGAACTGCTTTTACTTTTTGACAAAATGCATCAAAAGTGTCAGCGCGTCAATTGACAATTTGGTCATAATCTGTCACAGAGTCATGCATGAACGTGCAACTCCTTCCAGATATTGACGAAAAAAAGGGTCGTATCCTGAACGCTGCCCTATCGGTCTTTGCGTTATACGGTTTTAAACGCGCCTCGATGGAGGATATCGCGAAGACGGCTGGCATGTCGCGCGCAGCGATCTATCAGCACTTTCGCAACAAAGAGGATATCCTTGTGCATGGGGTGCAGGCCTATTTCGATGTCGCGGCCGACAGCCTGACCAAGGCGCTGACACCCGCGCGTCCCTTGGATGAGGCGCTGCAACAGGCCTGTGCGGCCTCGACCGGTGGTCTGGCGCAGGCGCTGCTGGACAGCCCGCACGGCGAAGAACTTTTGTCGATGAAAGCCGGAGAGGCCGAAGATGCAACCGCCGCGGGCAATGCCCGGATCGCGTCGATCTGGACGGACTGGCTGGCGCAGGAAGAGGCCGCTGGGCGTGTCCGCTTGCCTGAGGGTGGCGCGGCAGAGGCGGCGCAAAGTATCATCGCAGGTCAGCATGGCCAGAAGATGCTGGCCCAAAGCTATGCGGATTATACAGCGCGATTGAAGGTCTATGCCGATCTGATGGCCCGGGCGCTGGCCCCTTAGGGTGGGTTTGTAACCACCATAATGGCGTGGGCTAAATGGCTGCGGTGTCGGTAGGTTAAAAACCCACCCTACGCGGGGTCAATTTCGGCATAGATTTCCAAACGGTTGCCATCGGGATCACTGAAAAAGATGGTCCGGTGGCCAAAGGGCTGATCTGTGACGGGGCGATCAAGACTGACGCCTTTGGCCTCAAGCTCTGTCGCACATTCTGCTACCGCGTCCGGCGGCACCCGGAACGCCAGTTGCAGGGCCGGGCGCGCAGCGAGGTCCGCATCATCGCCCGGATCGAACAGCGCGAGGGTCTGCGCGCCCACAGTCAGTTCCAGCCAGCGCGGGGTGAGGGCCCGGGTGAACCGGAACCCCATGATATCGGCGTAAAACGCGCGCATCCCGTCCAGATCACGGGTAAAGATCACTGTGTAATCAATCGCCCGGATATGGCTTAGCGCGCCAGTCACCGCCTAGACCTGGCCGCCGCCAATCAGCACTTCGGTCCCGTTGACGCTTTCACACAGCGGGTTGCACAGCCAGACGGCAGAGGCCGCAACCTCTTCTGGCGTGATCAGCTTCTTATGACGGTTCAGGTTCACCATCATATCGCGCGCCTCTTTTTCGCTGACGCCTGCACGCTGGGAAATCGAGTCGGTGTTGCGCGTAACGATGGGCGTATCGACATAGCCGGGGCAGATCGAATTGAAGGTGTAGGGCGCTTCCAGAAAGTCCTCGGCAAAGGAACGCATCATACCCAGCACGCCGTGTTTGGAGGCCGCATAGGCTCCGGCCCCCGCAGACCCGCGTACACCCGCGATCGATGACACCGCAATGCAGCGGCCCCAGTCGGTGGTCATCATCGACTTCAGCGCCTCGCGCACGGTGTAGAAACAGCCGTCGAGGTTTGTGGTCATAATCTTGCGCCAGAAGGCAGAGTCGGTCTTGTGCAGCTTCTTGCCCTCGGCGATCCCGGCGTTGGCCACGCAGATCTGGATCGGGCCGCGTGCCTCGACTGCGTCGGCCATGACGCGGATGATCTGGTCTTCGTCGGTGACGTCCATGACCATCGGGTGCATGCCGTCATCGGCCACCTCTTGCAGCACCTCAAGCCGACGCCCGGTGATCGTCACCTGCGCGCCCTCGGCCACCAGCGCCCGTGCGATGGCCAGCCCGATGCCGGTGCCGCCGCCCGTGACGATCGCGTGTTTTCCTGAAAGCATCATGGCCGCTCCTCCCATTTGCGGAAATTAGTTCCGCAGGACATTAGCCCGGCCCCGCCAAAGCGCAAGCGATTGCCTTTCATTCGCATTTGTGAATACGT
Source organism: Pseudooceanicola aestuariicola (assembly GCF_045763785.1). Taxonomy (NCBI): domain Bacteria; kingdom Pseudomonadati; phylum Pseudomonadota; class Alphaproteobacteria; order Rhodobacterales; family Paracoccaceae; genus Pseudooceanicola; species Pseudooceanicola aestuariicola. Next base: position 758,221 of record NZ_JBJGSF010000001.1, read on the forward strand.
TGAACAAAGGAGGAGCCACCATGAAACACCTGATCCCCGTCCTGTTGCTTGCCGCCACCGCCGCGACCGCCAGCGAAGACATCCCCGACCAGTACCCGCAGTCCGAGCTTTATTCGAAACCGGTCGAGGTCATCCCGCATGTCTTCAGCGCTATTGGCGCCACTGCCCCGCCGACTTACGAGAATTCGGGGCACAACAACAACCTCAGCTTCATCGTCACCGGGGACGGCGTGATCGTCATCAATGGCGGCGCGTCTTACCGTCTGGCCAATGCGCTGCATGATGAGATTAAGGCGATCACCGATCAGCCAGTGAAACTGGTGATCAATGAAAACGGTCAAGGTCACGCGATGCTGGGCAATTCCTACTGGGCCGAGCAGGGGGTCGACATTCTGGCGCACGAAGAGGCCATCGAAGAGGTCGAGGAAGAGGGCGATTTCATCCTGCAGGGAATGCAGCGCTATAACCGTGACAAGGCCGAAGGCACCACCGTGGTGCCAGCGAACCTTTCATTTTCAGACCAATATGACATCGAAATGGGCGGCGTGAAGATCGAGGTCATGCACATGGGCCCCGCCCATGGCCCCGGCGACACGCAGGTCTGGATCCCCGAATGGGAGATCTTGATCGCGGGCGATATCGCGTTTCACGAACGCATGCCGCCCATCTTTGCGGGTGCTTGCGTGAAGTGCTGGATCGAGACGTGGGAAACCAAGATGGAGCCGCTGGCCCCCACCTATGTGATCCCCGGCCACGGCCATCCCACCAACCTTGCGCAGGTGCGGCGCTACACCCATGATTATCTAGTGTATTTGCGCAAAAAGGTGGGGGAACATATCGACGATGGGGGTGACCTGTCCGGGGCCTATTATGTCGATCAGTCACCCTACGCCCACTTGGATACCTTCGAAGAACTGGCCACCAAGAACGCGGGCCGCGTGTACGAGGAAATGGAATGGGAATAAGGCGTTGGATTGATATCCCGCCGGTCTGGCTGGCCCTAGCGCTGGTCCTTGCCTGGGCGCAGTCGGAGTATTTGTCGCTGCGGCTGGGCTTTGGCGGCGCGTGGGCTGATCTTTTGGGTGGGCTGCTGGTCGGCGCGGGCCTAGTTCTGATGGCTTTGGCCGTCTACGAAATGGTGCGGCAGCGCACCACCGTCATCCCGCACCGCGAGGCGGATCACCTAGTGACGACAGGGATCTTCAGCCGGTCGCGTAATCCGATCTATCTGGGGGATGCGTTGGTACTGGCCGGGTTTATCCTGTATTGGGATGCCGTACCCAGCCTTGCCTTGGTGCCGATTTTCATCTGGGTGATCGAAACCCGCTTTATCATTCCCGAAGAGGATGGACTTCGGCGGAAGTTCCGTGCTGATTTCGCACGGTACTGCCAAAAGACCCGCAGATGGGTTTGACTCTGCGCTGCAGAACGGGCAAATCGGTTGAGATCGTCCGCGCAATAATCTTGCGCGGCTTGCAAATTTTGATGCGGAAAATTCCGCATTACGAAATCCAGTTGTTCAGAGGGGGACGACACAGGTGAAAATCGGAACGCCGAAAGAAGTCTTCGAAGGCGAAAACCGAGTGGCGATGACGCCGGACTCGGCCGCCCAGCTTCAGAAGCTTGGGCATGAATGCTTTATCGAAGCAGGGGCAGGGGCCAACGCGGGCTTTGCCGACAAAATGTACGAAGATGCGGGGGTTACGGTTGTCAAAACCGCCGCCGCGCTTTGGAAAGAAGTCGACATCATTGCCAAGGTGCGCCAGCCGAACGAGACCGAGCTGAAGCGCCTGACCGCTGACAAGACGCTGATTTCCTTCTTTAACCCCGCCGGAAACGAGCAGGGGATGGAACTGGCGAAATCCAAGGGTGCCACCGTCATCGCGATGGAAATGGTGCCGCGTATTTCGCGCGCGCAGAAAATGGATGCCCTGTCGTCCATGGCAAACATCGCCGGCTACCGTGCCGTGATCGAAGCGGGTAACAACTTTGGCCGCTTCTTCACCGGTCAGGTGACTGCCGCCGGTAAAGTGCCGCCCGCCAAGGTTCTGGTCGTCGGTGCCGGTGTGGCCGGTCTGGCCGCCATCGGGACCTCCACGTCGCTGGGCGCCGTGACCTACGCCTTCGACGTGCGCCCCGAAGTGGCCGAACAGGTCGAATCCATGGGCGCTGAATTCGTCTATCTGGATTTCGAGGAAGAACAGCAGGACGGCGCGGCCACTGGCGGCTATGCCTCTGTTTCTTCGCCGGAATTCCGCGAAGCACAGCTGGCCAAGTTCCGCGAACTGGCGCCCGAAATGGACATCGTGATCACCACCGCGCTGATCCCGAACCGCGAAGCGCCCGAGCTGTGGACCGAGGACATGGTCAAGGCCATGAAGCCCGGTTCGGTCATCGTCGATCTTGCAGCCGAAAAAGGCGGTAACTGCAAACTGACCGTCGCCGACGAAAAGATCGTGACCGACAATGGCGTGACCATCATCGGCTACACCGATTTCCCGTCGCGTATGGCCACGCAGTCTTCGTCGCTTTACGCCACGAACATCCGTCACATGATGACCGACCTGACGCCGGAAAAAGACGGCGTTGTCGATCACAACATGGACGACGACGTGATCCGCGGCGCGACCGTGACCCACAAGGGCGAAATCACCTGGCCGCCGCCGCCGCCCAAAGTGGCCGCGATCGCCGCCCAAAAGCCCAAGGAAAAAGCCCCCGAACTGACGCCCGAAGAAAAGCGCGCGCAGGAAGTGGCAGCCTTCAAGGCGCAGACCAAGCAGCAGGTTACCCTGCTGGGTGTCGGTGCCGTTTTGCTGCTGGCCGTGGGGCTGGTGGCCCCGGCAAGCTTCATGCAGCACTTCATCGTGTTCGTTCTGGCCGTTTTCGTCGGCTTCCAGGTGATCTGGGGCGTCAGCCATTCGCTGCACACGCCGCTGATGGCCGTGACGAACGCGATCTCGTCGATCATCATTCTGGGCGCGCTGATGCAGATCGGCTCGGGCTCTTGGCTGGTGATCCTGCTGGCGGCGTTGTCGGTCTTTATGGCCGGGATCAACATCTTCGGCGGCTTCCTCGTGACACGGCGCATGCTCGCCATGTTCCAGAAATCTTAAGGAAAGGCGGGGATCATGGATTACGGATTCACCACGGCGGCCTATGTGGTCGCGGCTGTCCTCTTCATCCTGTCTCTCGGGGGCCTCTCCGGGCAGGAATCTGCAAAACGCGCCGTGTGGTACGGTATCGTCGGCATGGCGCTGGCGGTGTTTGCCACGCTGATCGGTCCCGGATCGGGCCTGTGGCTGCTGTCGGTCCTGTTGATCGCAGGTGGCGGCGTCATCGGCATGTACGTGGCCAAGAAGGTCGAAATGACCGAGATGCCGCAGCTGGTCGCTGCCATGCACTCTCTGGTCGGTCTGGCGGCGGTCTTCGTCGGCTTTAACGCGCATATCGAAATGAACCGCGTGGCCGAGATCATGGCGACCGCGCCCACGTCGCTGAACGCGGCGGGCATGAAAGCCTGGATGGCCGATCAGGACTTTGGCACCTTTGCCGCGCTGATCGCCAAGAAAGACAGCGTCGAGCTTGGGATCCTCAAGGTCGAACTGTTCCTGGGTATCTTCATCGGGGCGGTGACCTTCACCGGGTCGGTCATTGCCTATGGCAAATTGGCCGGCAAGGTGACGTCGGCTGCGCAAAAGCTGCCCGGCGGTCACATGCTGAACGCGGCGGCGGCGATCATTTCGGCCATCTGCCTGTTCTGGTACGCCTCCACCGGTGGGTTCCTGCCGCTGGCGATCATGACCATCGCAGCGCTGTTCATCGGCTATCACCTGATCATGGGGATCGGCGGCGCGGACATGCCAGTGGTTGTCTCGATGCTGAACTCCTATTCGGGCTGGGCTGCGGCGGCGATCGGCTTCTCGCTTGGCAACGACCTTCTGATCGTTGTGGGCGCGCTGGTCGGCTCTTCGGGCGCGATCCTGTCCTACATCATGTGTAAGGCTATGAACCGGTCGTTCATCAGCGTGATCTTGGGTGGCTTTGGTGGCACCACGGGTCCGGCGATGGAAGTCGAGGGCGAACAAAAGCCCATCGACGTGGACGGTGTGGCGCAGGCTTTGGACGAAGCCGACAGCGTCATCATCATCCCCGGCTATGGTATGGCGGTTGCTCAGGCCCAGCAGAACGTGGCCGAACTGACCCGCAAGCTGCGCGCAAAGGGCAAGGAAGTGCGGTTCGCCATCCACCCCGTTGCAGGCCGTCTGCCGGGCCACATGAACGTGCTGCTGGCCGAAGCCAAGGTGCCTTACGACATCGTTCTGGAAATGGACGAGATCAACGACGACTTCCCCGATACGGACGTGGTCATCGTGATCGGGTCGAACGACATCGTGAACCCTGCCGCGCAGGAAGACCCGAATTCGCCCATCGCGGGGATGCCGGTTCTGGAATGCTGGAAAGCCAAGCAGGTGTTCGTGTCCAAGCGTGGTCAGGGGACCGGTTATTCCGGTATCGAGAACCCGCTGTTCTACAAGGACAACACGCGGATGTACTACGGCGACGCGAAGGATTCGATCGGCGCGCTGCTGGCCAAGATCGACTGATCTTTGGCCTGAGATTTGGGAAAGGGGCGGCCTTCGGGTCGCCCTTTTGCGTTGGGGGCGCGGGTATGTGGCAAGAGGGGGCTTTGCCCCCGGAGCCTGCGGCTCCTCCCCCAGGATATTTTCGTCAAGCTGAAAGGGGCTGGGGAACTGGGCGCCATGCCCGCGGGTTTCTTTCCCAGTTGTGAAGGAGGCTGCGATGATCCGCGAAGGCACGAACGTGAAATGGAACTGGGGAAACGGCGAAGCGACCGGTGAGGTCGAAGAGGTGTTTCACCGTGAGGTCACGCGGACGCTGAAGGGGGAAGAGGTGACGCGCAAAGGTAGCGACGACAACCCGGCCTACCTGATCCAGCAGGACGATGGCGACAAGGTCCTGAAGCTGAAATCCGAGGTCGAGCGGGCCTGAGCCATGGCGGCGCTGACTTATTATCCTGACAACAGGCCTGGGATCACGCGTGCGCGGCACGGGCGCGGGTTCACCTATCGCGCGCCGGATGGCACGACCATCGCGCGCGGACCGGAACGGCGGAGGCTTGAGGCGATGGCCGTGCCACCGGCCTACGAGGATGTCTGGATGTCGCCGCTGGAAAACGGGCACTTGTGGGCGACGGGCTATGATGCTCGCAGTCGCAAGCAATACCGCTATCACCCGGATTGGTCCGCCGCGAAATCGGCCGAGAAATACGATAGCCTGCCTGAATTCGGAGAGGCCTTGCCACGCGTCCGGGATCGCATCGCGCGCGATCTTGCGAACCGGGACGTCGGGGACGAGAGGTTCGCGCTGGCGGCGGCGCTGCTGTTGATTGATGAGACCGCTATTCGGGTCGGTACTGCGGCCTATGCCAGCGAAAACGGCACCTATGGCGCAACGACCCTACAGCGGCGGCATGTGCGCCTAGTGGACGGCGCGCTGCGCCTGACGTGGACGGCCAAGGGCGGGCGCAAGGCGCAGCGGGTTGTGCGATCAAAACGGCTGATGCGGGTCCTTCAGGCCGCGCGTGATCTGCCGGGGGCAGAGCTGTTCACTTGGGTGGACGATGCCGGAGAGGTGCGGCGCGTGTCCTCTACTGCGTTGAACGAATACCTGACGGACGTGAAAGGGTGTGAGGAGGCCTCGGCCAAAACGTTCCGCACTTGGGCCGGCAGCCGTGCCGCGTTTCAGGTGCATCAGGCCGAGGGCGAGGCCTGCACGATCAAAGCCATGGCAGAGGCCGCGTCGGACGCCTTGGCGAATACGCCGACCGTGGCGCGGAATTCCTATATCCACCCCAAGGTGATCGATCTGGCGGGCAAAAAGGAAAACCCGCTGCAGGAGGCCCGGCGCGGGTTGACCAAGGCCGAAACCGGCCTGCTAAAGCTGATCGGCTAGATCATTCAGCCGGTTGGACGGCTGCGGTCGAGGTGGCCCGCGCATCCAGCAGACGGTGGGCCACGACGCCACCAATCCCGATGAACAGCAGCGCCAGCAGGGCCGAGACGCCAAGCGTCGGCACGCCAGCAAGACCCGCACCGATCGTGCAGCCGCCTGCCAGCACGCCACCAAAGCCCATCAGTGCAGCCCCAACGATATAGCGACCGGTCTGTGCCGGGGTCTGGAAGCTTTGCCATTCGAACTGACGCGACAGAAGGGCCGACAAAACGCCGCCCAACAGTGCGCCGCCGATCAGGCCGGTGCCGAAGCCTGCGGGTACGGCGGTCGAGGCGATGGTCCAGAACAGGCCTTCGGTCATAGGGGCGATGAAAGACAGGCTTTCAAGGGTGATCGGGTCAAACTCATCATAAAGGATAAAGCCCGTGCCGACCCACCCCATGGGCACCAGCGCACCAAGGGCCGCCGCCAGAACCAGCGTGCCGATACCGTTGCCAGAGCGCAGGACGAAGGCCAGCGCGATAGCGGCCAGAATTGCGGACCAAAGGACGGCTCCACCGGGCAGGGCCGCCAGAGTACCATAGTCGCCTGCAGGCAGGGTCACGGTTGCCAGAGAAGTGCGCAGCGGGGCCAGCACACCTTTGAGCGTTGCGTGGGCGACGACGGCGAAGACAGCGAGAACCAGAAGCGCGCGCAGGTTGCCGCTGCCCGTCAGGACCACCAGTCGGGACACGCAGCCACGAGTCAGGATCATGCCCGCGCCGAACAACAGCCCACCGATGGCGATGGCCAGAACGGGGACCGAGGAGGCGACGTAGCGGTGACCTGCGAAATCAATCAGCCCGGTCAGCACGGCAGCTTGCGTGCCGATGACCGCCACGGCCAGGGCAAGCGCCCAGACACCCCGCGCCGCGCGGGCATCGTCGCCAATCAGCGCGCGCCGGAAGCAGAAGCGCGTGATCGCAGCCAGAACGCCGAAGGCAAGGCCAAGGGCGAGGGCGAACCAGACGCTGGCCTGTTGCGGGGTCAGATTTTCAAAGCCGAAGGATTCGAACATGGGATGCTCCTGCAGAACGGGATATTTTCCCGATATGCCGTGACCTGGGGTCATATCAAGCTATTCAATCATCTGATTGTTTGGGTTGCGCGGGACATTGTCCCGCATGTGGCGCAATTCTTGGATATGTGGTCCAAAGCGCCCGTACTGGCCGGACAACCATCACAACGAATAAGGCCGGGGCGGAACCCCGGCCTTATTTGCATATCGGACGGCGCTTAGCGGCCTCGGATGCGCGGGTCCAACGCGTCGCGCAAGCCGTCACCCAAGTAATTCACCGAAAGAACGGTCAGGGAGATGGCTAGGCCCGGCATGATCACCCGTTCCGGGTTCTGCTGCATGTAATCGACCGCGTCGAACAGCAGCCGCCCCCATGTTGGGAAATCCGGCGGGAAGCCGAGGCCTAGGAAGGACAACGCGGATTCAGTGATGATCGCATTGGCGATGCCAAGCGTGGCCGACACCACGATCGGAGAGATCACGTTCGGCAGGATGTGTCGCATGACCATCTTGGTGTTCGTCGTCCCGATGGACCGCGCGGCCAGAACGAATTCGCGTTCCTTCAGGGCCAGCACGTCGCCCCGGACAATCCGCGCCGTGGGCATCCAAGAGGTCACGCCGATGGCAACCACGATCAGGATGAAGATCCCCGTCTCGGGCCCGAACGCCCCGCTGAGCGGTTCACGGAACAGCAGAACCATGACCAGCAGAAGGGGCAGCAGAGGCAGGGCTAGGAACAGGTCCGTCGTTCGCATCAGCAGGTTGTCGAGCGCTTTGAAGTATCCCGCCAGTACTCCGACCAGCGACCCGAGGAACAGCGCCAGCAGCATCGCCGTGATGCCCACCGACAGCGACACCTGACCGCCTGCCATCAGCCGGGCCAGCATATCCCGGCCCAGTTGGTCAGTGCCGAAAGGATGCGCAAGGCTGGGACCTTGGTTCCGGGAGCGGATGTCGATGTAGGTCGCATCCAGTGGCCAGAGAAGCGGCCCGATAAAGACCAGGAGGACGATCAGCAGGAAGACGACGCCGCCAGCCATGGCACCCTTGTGGTGGCGGAACTGGCTCCAGACTTCGGCCCACTGGCTGCGCGGTGGGGTCTGGGGCAGGGGCGAGGTCAGCACGTCGGCGGCCTGCGCCTCTCCGGGACCGGGTTCGATATGGGGGCTGTTAGGCTCAGTCATAGCGGATCCGTGGGTCTAGGATGCCGTAAAGCACATCGGCGATCAGGTTGAAGAGCACGATGAGCACGGCAAAGATGAAGGTCAGGGTCTGTACCATCGGCAGGTCATTGGCCTGAATGGCGGTGATCAGAAGCTGACCGATCCCGTTCACCTTGAACACCTGTTCGGTGATGATCGCGCCGCCAAAGATCGACGGAATGCCAAGGGCGATCACCGTGACCACGGGGATCATCGAATTGCGCAGCACGTGGCTAAGAACGACGACCTTTTCGCCCAAACCCTTGGCCCGTGCGGTGCGCACGTAATCTTGGTTCAGGTTGTCCAGCATCGACGCCCGCATGAACCGCGCGATCTGCGCCGTGATCTGCAGGGCCAGCACCATCACCGGCATGATCATCTGCTGCAACTGGATGACGAAGGTATCCCAGTCGACCACCTTGTGGGTCGTGTCATAGATCGACGGGAACCAGCCAAGGTTGACCGAGAAGATCACGATCACCAGCACGCCCGAGAAGAACGGCGGGACGGAAAAGCCGATCATCGACACGAAGGTCCCGACGTTGTCGAACAGTGAATATTGGCGGTAGGCAGAATAGATGCCGATGGGCAGGGCGATCAGAACTGCGACCACGTAGGCCGTGCCGACAACCCAGAGAGTCTGGGGCAGGCGCTGCACGACGATGTCCATGATCGGCGACCGGGTCTGCCAGCTAAGCGCGCGCAATTCGCCCTCGGCCCAAGAGGTGCCGAAAATCGCGTCAAAAAGCACGCGGGGCTCGACCCAGAAAAACTGACGCAGCCATTTCCAGTACTGGATGTACCAAGCGTCGCCCAGTCCAAGCGCTTCGCGCATCTTCTGTTTGACCTCTGGCGGCACGGTCAGCGGCACCTGCGCCATCGGATCGCCCGGGGCCAGTTGCAGCAGTCCGAAAATCACCAGCGAAATAAACAAGAGGGTCGGTACGGCCAGAATGAGCCGTCGGATCGTGAATGTCAGCATTCAGGGAGCCCGTCTGAATAAGGGTAGGGTGGGGACGGGCCCCACCCTACGATTGGCCGGGAGCCAGACAGCCCCCGGTCAGCATCATCCGTCGATGCGGTACCAGTCAGCGACGTTCCACAGTTCCGAATCCCAGGTATTCAGAACAACGCCACCAAGCGTGTTGGAGTGTGCGGACACACGGCCACGATCCACCAGCGGAACTTTGACGTAGCTGTCCTTGGTGATCATGTCGTTCAGCTTCTTGGCCAGCTCTGCGCGCTTATCCAGCTCGCCCGTTTTGCCAAGTTCGGCGACCATTGCGTCAAACTCTTCGTTGCAGAAACGGTTGATGTTTTCGCCCTGCCACTGAGTTTCAGGCCGCGGGGCCTTTTCGCAGGTGTTCTGCGCCAGATAGGCTTCGGGGTCGGTGCCGTCGAAGTTGTTCGCGTACATTTCCACGTCCGCATAGAACTTCTGGAAGGTGTCGGGCGAACCCGGGTCACCACCGAAGAAGACCGAACCCGAAATATTGCGCAGTTCGGTTTCAACGCCGATCTCGCTCCACCACTGTTTGATCAGGGCTTGGAAGTCCTGACGCACGGCGTTGGTCGAGGTCTGGTAGGTCAGCGACAGCTCCATGCCGTCTTTTTCGCGGATGCCGTCACCATCGGTGTCGGTCCAGCCTGCTTCTTCCAGCAGAGCCTTCGCGCCTTCGATATCCTGCGTCAGACACTCGGTGTTGTCAGAGGCATAGATTTCCGGTGCGGGCACCAGGTTACAGGTCGGGCGACCCGCTTGGCCGTAGCCGATTTCCACCAGCAGCGGACGGTCGATTGCCATGGAAAGCGCCTTACGCACGCGCATGTCCGACAGGATCGGGTGGGGGTGCTTGGCAGTCGCACGTTCGCCTTCCGGCAGGTCGGGCGACGGATCGGTCATGTTCATCTCGATCCGCTCAACCAGCGTACCGAATGCGGACACGGGCGTGCCCTTGCCGCCTTTGGCCATCTCTTCGATGACTTCGGGGGCCAGCTGCAGGTTCCAGGCGTAGTCGAATTCGCCCGTTTCCATCACGGCACGACCGGCTGCGGCCGCATCGCCGCCACCTTTGAAGGTCACGGTCGCGAACGCGGGCTTGGCCGGGTCACGATAGTTGGGGTTCGCTTCCATCGAGATCACGTCGTTCGGACGGAAATCGGTGACCATGAAGGGGCCGGTGCCGATGGGGTTGAAGTTCGCCTCAGTACACTCGGGTGCTTTGGGGCCAAGGCAGTCTTGGAACTGTGCTTTCTGGATGATCGGGGACTGGCCGCCCATGAACGCCTGATAGGGGTTCGGCTTGGGTTCGGTAAAGTTCACCACGACAGTCAGGTCATCCGGGGTTTCGATGGACGAAATGCCTTCGAACTTGGCCAGCTGCGCACAGCCGCCTTCGGGATGCATGCAGTATTCCGCAGTAAAGGCCACGTCAGCCGAGGTGACGGGCGTGCCATCGGACCACAGCAGGCCTTCTTTCAGCTTCCAGGTGATTTGCTTGAGATCTTCGGTCACGCCACCGTTTTCGATGGTCGGGATTTCCTGGGCCAGATAGGGCACCATGTTGCCGTCTTGGTCGAAACGACCCAGCGGTTCGATAACCATCGAGGCCGCTTCGATGTCTTTCGTACCCGAAGACAGGTAAGGCGTCATGATCGACGGGGCCTGCCAATAGATAATATTGACGTGGCCGTCGGCGCCGCGTTCGGCCATGGCCATGGGGGCCATCCCGGAAACGGCAACAGCGCCGAGAAGCAGGGTTCTGAGTTTCATTCATCTCTCCATCGTTGGACTGACCGGCCACTTCTTTCGGTGACGCGGCGGGGTCGCGGGGCTGGGCGTTGGCCCGGAACCCAGAACAATTGATCTAGATTCACCGCGCGGGTGTATTCATCGAAAAGGGGTTTGGTTAAAATTGCAAGCCCGGTGAACGGCGGACGCTGGGTAAGCTTTGTGCTGCGTTTGACATTTTGCGCAAACCGTCGCTAGCGTCGGGCATCTACCGACAGGAACACGCCATGCTGGATCAGACACCGCCCGCAGATCACCCGGCCGCCAAAGCTGGGGCCAAGGACCCGATCGTTCGGATCGAAAACCTTAAGGTGTCGTTCCAGACCAAGGACGGAGAGGTCTTTGGGGTCGAGGATGTTTCGTTTTCCGTCCAGCCCGGAGAGACGGTCTGCATCGTGGGCGAATCCGGGTCGGGCAAATCGGTGTCGTCGCTGTCGCTGATGCGGCTGATCGAATATGGCGGCGGTACGATCGCAGGCGGCCACATGTTCTTTGATCGCTCCAAGGGCGGAGAGTTCGATATTGCCAATGCGGATCAGGGGCTTATGCGCACGATCCGCGGCAATGAAATCGGCATGATCTTTCAGGAACCGATGACAGCCCTGAACCCGGTCTTCACCATCGGGCGGCAACTGACCGAGGGCCTGCGCCTGCATATGGACATGTCCAAAGACGAGGCGACCGCCCGCGCCATCGAACTGCTGCGAGAGGTCCGTATCCCCGAGCCAGAGCGCCGGATGAAGCAATATCCGCACGAGCTTTCGGGTGGGATGCGGCAACGTGTGGTGATCGCAATGGCGCTGGCCTGTAAGCCGCGGTTGTTGATCGCGGACGAGCCGACCACCGCGCTGGACGTGACCATTCAGGCAGAGATTCTGGCCCTGATGGATCGTCTCAAGCGCGAAACTGGCACGGCAGTGATGTTTATCACGCATGACATGGCCGTCGTTGCGCAAATGGCTGACCGCGTGGTCGTCATGTTCCGCGGAAATAAGGTCGAAGAAGGCCCGGTTGCTGAAATTTTCAACAATCCGCAGCACGATTATACCAAAGCTTTGCTGGCCGCCGTTCCGAAATTGGGCGAAATGACCAGCAAATCCGCGCCCGAACCGATGAAGCTGGTCGGTGTCGAATCTTCCGAGGTCAAGCCCATTCCCGGCACCGATGAGGTGTTGCTGGAGGTGAAGAACCTGACCACGCGCTTTCCGGTGAAAGGCGGTTTCTTCCGCCGCACCATCGCACAGGTTCATGCGGTCGAGGACGTGTCGTTCACGGTGAACAAGGGCCAGACGCTTAGCCTTGTCGGGGAATCCGGCTGCGGCAAATCCAGCGCCGGACGGTCGTTGCTGCGACTGGTCGAGCCGAACTCGGGCGAGATCAGGCTGGACGGCAAGGACATCATGGCGCTGAACCAGTCCGACCTGCGTAAGGCGCGGTTGGACATGCAGATGATCTTTCAGGATCCCTTTGCGTCGCTGAACCCGCAGATGATGCTGCGCGATCAGGTGGCCGAACCGATGTGGAACTACAATACGCTGAAAGGGCAGGCGATGGAGGATCGCATCGCGATGCTCTTTGACCGGGTCCACCTGCCGCGCAGCTTCATGCGCCGCTATCCGCACGAACTCTCAGGCGGGCAGCGTCAGCGTGTGGCCATCGCCCGCGCGCTGGCCTTGAACCCAAAGCTGATTGTCGCGGATGAAGCCGTCTCGGCACTGGATGTCAGCGTGCAGGCGCAGGTCATCAACCTGATGATGGAGCTTCAGGCTGAACTGGGCCTGTCCTACCTGTTTATCAGTCACGACATGGCGGTCGTAGAACGCGTCAGCCACCGGGTCGGCGTGATGTATCTGGGCCGGATCGTGGAAATCGGGTCCCGGCAGGCGGTGTTCGAAAACCCGCAACATCCCTACACTCAGGCGCTGATGAAGGCGGTTCCGATCGCCGACCCCGATCGGCGCAAATCGGAAAAAGAATTGAACTTCAAACCCATCCCGTCGCCCATTCACGATCTGGATTACCGCCCTGAACCATCCGTTTACCAACGTGTGGGCGAGGATCACTTCGTATTGACGACGGACAGCGGCTACTAAGACATGCCAAGCAAACTAACGCCCTATGAAATCATGGAGAAGCTGGTCAGCTTCCCCACCGTTTCCCGCGATACGAACCTACCCCTGATCGACTGGGTCGAGGACTACCTGACCAGCCACGGCGTCCAGACCTTCCGCCACCTGCACGCGGATGAGCCCAAGGCAGGCCTTTGGGCGCACGCAGGCCCGATGGAAGAGGGCGGGGTGATCCTGTCGGGCCATACCGACGTGGTACCAGTCGATGGTCAAAAATGGGCCAGCGATCCTTTCACTGTCACCGAACGCGACGGGCGGTACTACGGCCGCGGGTGCTGCGACATGAAGGGGTTTGACGCGCTGGCCATCTGGGCCGTGGTCGAAGCGCAGACAAACGGCACGACGCGTCCGCTGCAACTGGCGCTGACCTATGACGAGGAAATCGGCCTTGTGGGCGCGGACCCATTGTTACGCGATGCGTCCGATAAATTCCCCCGCGCCAGCACGGCGATCATCGGCGAACCCACCACTATGCAGGCCGTCACCGGCCACAAGGGCGGCATGGCCTGGACGATGCATTTCCATGGCTACGAAATCCATTCGTCCCTGTCGCATCGTGGCGTATCTGCGATCATGGAAGGCGCGCGGCTGATCCAATGGGCGAACGAGGTGAACGCCGAAAGCGCCGCCGCAGAACCCAACGAAATCAACGCTCTGTTCGAACCTCCCTGGTCCAACCTGCACGTGGGCATGATCGAAGGCGGCACGGCGCATAACATCACCGCCAAGGATTGCGAGTTCGTCTTTTCGATCCGCGTCGCCCCCGGCGATGACCCTGAGGCCTGGCGCAAACGCATCATGGACAAGGTGGCCGAGGTCGAGGCGGGCATGAAAGCCATCCATCCCGACGCTTGGATCGAAGTGACCGAGCGGTTTGCCGGCCCCGGCCTTTTCAGCGAACCCGGTGGACCGGCGGAAACTCTGGTGCGCCAGATCACCGGCGATAACGCCCGCCATGTGGTCAGCTACGGCACCGAGGCAGGCTATTTTCAGGCGCACCGGTTTGATTCCGTGGTCTGTGGCCCGGGCAATATTGAACAGGCGCATCAGCCTGACGAATTCATCGAAATCGACCAGTTCAACGCAGGCCATGACTTCATGCGCCGCCTCTTGGACCGTCTGAACCAATAAACAAAGGAGGCACAAATGCCCGTTAAGAACCGCTTTGCCGAACTACTGCCCGAGATCACGGAATGGCGCCGTGACCTGCACGAAAACCCCGAGATCCTGTTCGACACTTTCCGCACCTCGAAGGTCGTCAAAGAGAAGCTGAAGGAATTCGGCTGCGAAGAGGTCGTGACAGGCCTTGGCCGCACCGGCGTCGTGGGTGTGATCAAGGGCAAGTCCACCGCATCCGGCAAGGTCATCGGATTGCGCGCAGACATGGATGCGCTGCCGATCCATGAACAGACCGGGGTGGAATATGCATCGAAAACGCCGGGCGCAATGCACGCCTGTGGTCACGATGGTCACACGGCGATGCTGCTGGGCGCTGCGAAATATCTGGCAGAGACGCGGAATTTCGACGGCACGGTTGTCGTGATCTTCCAGCCCGCCGAAGAAGGCGGCGGCGGCGGGCGCGAGATGTGTGCCGACGGCATGATGGAGCGTTTTGGCATCCAGGAGGTCTATGGCCTGCACAACTGGCCGGGTCTGCCGGTCGGCGAATTCGCGATCCGTCCCGGGCCGACGATGGCCGCAACGGACGAATTCACCATCACGGTAAAAGGGCGCGGCGGTCACGGGGCGAAACCGCACCTGACGATCGACCCAACGCTGGCGGCCTCTCACGTCGTCATCGCCCTGCAATCCATCGCCAGCCGCAATGTCGACCCGGTCGAGGCGATCGTGGTGTCGGTCACGTCTTTCCAGACGTCTTCCACGGCGTTCAACGTCATCCCTGACACGGTCGAACTGCGCGGCACGATCCGCACCCTGACGCCGGAAAACCGCAAGCTGGCCGAGGAAAAGATCAAATCCATCCCCGCCGCGATTGCCGCAGGCTTTGGGGCCGAGGCTGAGGTGATCTATCACTCCAACTACCCGCCGACCGTCAACTCTCCGGAGCAAACGGAATTCGCGGCCTCGGTCGCGGCCTCGGTTGCGGGCAGCTGTAGTGAGGCGCAGATCACCATGGGCGGTGAGGATTTTTCCTACATGTTGGAAGAGCGTCCCGGCGCTTATATCTTCATGGGCAATGGCGACAGCGCCGACGTCCACCATCCCAAGTACAACTTCAACGATGAGGCGATCCCGGCCGGGTGTTCCTGGTGGGCAGGGATTGTCGAGCAGCGGATGCCTGCGGCGTAAGCGTTACCGCGGTTTGGGGGGCTTTGCCCCCCGGCCCGTTGGGCCTTTCCCCAGGGATATTTGGGGACCAAAGAAGGGTAGGTGCGGTGCTTTAAGTCGCGGTCCAGAGCTGATCGTAGACCGCGTTAATGCCCGCGACTTCGTTGTGGATCGAAAAGCGGGTGGTGGCGTCCTGACGGGCGGTCGACCCCATGGTCGCCAATCGCGCAGAGTCGGACAGCAAGGCCGAGAGGTTTTGTGCGGCGGCCTCGGCGTCGTCTAGGGGCACGATCTCTCCGGCACCTTGCGCGGTGAATTCGCGGAAATAGCCGGCGTCAGAGGCGAGGAGGGGCACGCCGCAAGACATCGCCTCTAGCGGGGCGAGGCCGTAGCCTTCGTAGCGCGGCAATTGCATCACCAGATCCAGTTGGGGCAACAGATCGGCAAGGGCGTCGGGGCCAAGCTCTCCGACAAACAGTATACGGTCCGACAGCCCCGCGGCGGCGATTTTGTCCTTGAGGCCTTGTAGGAACGCGGCGTCTTTGGACTTGGTCTTGCCAATGATCAATGCGGTCGTGTCGGGGTGATCCGGCAGAACGCGAAGGGCCGTGTCGACGAAGACATCCGTTCCCTTTTCCGGGCGGATGCGGCCGATGGTGGCGATGCCGCGCTGACCGGGATAGCCCGTCTGCGCCCAGGTCTTTGCGCCATCAGCGACGGGGCGAAAGCGATCGGTGTCCACGCCATGCGGGACCACGGCGCGCACGTGTGGAACGAAATCGGCGGCACGGTCGGTCGTGGCAATCACGGCGTCCATCCGGCTGATCAGCCAGCGCGGGAACCACGAATGATATCGCTGCGCAGCCGAGGTAAAGACAATCCGGATCGGCAGCCGCAGCACATCGCGGGCCCAGATCGCCGTCATCATTTCGGGGTCTCGACGGACGTGCCAGATGGCGAAGGGTTTGCCCTGCGGTGGCGTGCGCGACAAGGATTTCGCCAAGGCGCGAGAAATTGGTTCAGGCGCGCCGGGCAGCGGATGCCCGACAAGACACATGTCGAACTGCCGGGCCTGATGGCGCACGACGCCCGCCGCAGTGCCCGACACGCCAGTGAAATTGCGGTTGAAGTTGGTGACGAACAGCTCTGGCATCGTCAGCCCAATGTCTGTGTCAGAAGGGTCTGCGCCAGATCGTCTATGTCCTGACCCGAAGACGTCGCCAGTCGTTTGGCCCGGGCGCCTTGGATGCTGCGCGCTTCGGCATCTTTGATCAGGCTTTGCACCGCAGTGGTAAGGCGCTTGGCGGATTTGACCAGGGTAACGGCCTGAGCGGCTTCAAATTCGGCGTAGACGTCGGCGAAGTTGGCCACCTTTGGTCCGCACAGGATCGCACATCCGGATTGGGCAGGCTCATAAGGGTTGTGCCCACCGGCGTCGGTGAAGGACCCGCCCAAGAACACCACGTCGCACAACGCGTACCAAAGGCCCATTTCCCCCAAGGAGTCAGCCAGATAGACATCCGCCTGATCTGGCGCGTCACCGGCGCTGCGCCGCGCGACGCTTAGGCCTGCTGCAGTCAGCTCTGTCGCAATAGCGTCGGCTCTCTCTGGATGACGGGGCGCGAGGACCAGATGAAGATCGGGCAGAACAGAGCGTGCTGCCAGATGCGCCTTGATCACCTGTTTTTCTTCGCCCTCATGGGTCGATGCGGCCAGCCAGCGGGACCGGGGCAGGGTGGACCGCAGGGCTGAGAGCTGATCTGGATCGATGGGCAGCGGGGCGGCGACGGCCTTGAGGTTGGGCCCAAGGGCCACCTTGGCCGGATCGGCACCGATGGCCAAAAGCCCGTCCAAGGTTGCGCGATCCTGGGTTCGGATCAGTTGGAACAGGCCCAGAAGATAGCGGGCCGTGTGGTCGAACCGCTGCCAGTTCTTCAGGCTGGCCTTCGACATCCGCGCATTGACAAGCGCCAGCGGGATGTTCGCGGCATGGGCTTCGACCAGCATTTGTGGCCAAAGCTCGCTTTCTACGAAGATACCGGCGTTGGGGCGCCAATGATCCAGAAACCGACGCAGGGCGCCCTGTTGGTCCAATGGCGCGAATTGATGGATCATGCCGTCAGGCAGACGTTTCGCAAGAATTTGCGCCGAACTGGCGGTCCCAGAGGTGATCAGCACCTGACATTCGGGCCGCAGCCCGCGCATCTTCTCAGCAAGCGTCAAAATCGACAGGCTTTCGCCAACACTGGCCGCGTGAAACCAGATCAACGGGCCGTCCGGGCGGTCTTGGGTCGCGTATCCCAGCCGTTCGCGTTGCCGGTCTGCGGGAACACCCTGACGGGTCAGCTTGCGCGAGACCACGCGCCAGACCAAGGGCGCAGCCAATGCGGCAATTCCACGATAGAATTGGTAGAAAACAGTGCCATGCACCCGCATTGGGGCCACCTTACCCGCCTGTGTGGCTCATATGCCGCGACACTTGGCCGTCGGCCTTCTGGCGGGAATAATCGAAATCATGACCCTTGGGTTTCATGGCAATAGCGACGCGGATCGCGTCTTCTAGCGGGGCGTTGTCGGTGGGGTGGGCGCGCAGAGGTTCGCGCAGATCGGCCACGTCTTCCTGACCAAGGCACATGAAGATCTCTCCGGTGCAGGTCACCCGAACGCGGTTGCAGCTTTCGCAGAAATTATGCGTCAGCGGCGTGATGAAACCGATTTTTTGGCCTGTTTCCTGCAGCTGCACATAGCGCGCAGGACCGCCAGAGCGTTCTGCCAGATCAATCAAAGTGTATTGCTGTGCCAGTTGATCGCGGAGATCGCGCAGCGACCAATACTGGCCAATCCGGTCTTCGTTGCCCAGATCGCCCATGGGCATGACCTCGATCCAGGTTAGGTCCATACCGCGATCGGCGCAAAACTCGGTCAGGGTAAACAGCTCGTCTTCGTTAAATTCCTTCAGCGCGACAGCATTCAGCTTGACCTTCAGCCCCGCGGCTTGGGCCGCGTCCAGACCGCGCAGGACCTGCGGCAGTCGACCCCAGCGGGTGACACGTGCAAATTTATCCTCGTCCAGCGTATCGAGCGATACGTTCACCCGGCGCACACCAGCGGCGTAAAGGTCTTTGGCAAAGCGTTCCAACTGCGACCCATTGGTCGTCAGCGTCAATTCCTTCAACGCGCCACTGTCCAGATGCCGGGACATCGATTGAAAGAAAGTCATGATATCGCGCCGGACCAAAGGCTCCCCACCCGTGATCCGAAGCTTTTCAACGCCGAGGCCGACAAAGGTCGAACACAGGCGGTCCAGTTCTTCCAGCGTCAACAGCTCTTTCTTGGGCAGAAAGGTCATGTTTTCAGCCATGCAGTACACACAGCGAAAATCACAGCGGTCCGTTACAGATACGCGGAGGTAGGTGATCGCACGGGCGAAGGGGTCAATCAAAGGCGCTGACATGGCGTGGAACTTATGGTTTGCGGGCGGCCGGGGCAAGGGCATTGGGATCGCAATGATAGGCGAACACACGCGGGTTGTCGCGCATTTGAGACAGGAAAGCATTGACGCCGGCCGCGATCGCGGCACCATCACCGGCATGACTCGATATGTTTTGCTTTTGCCTTTCCTGCTGGCCGCCTGTGCGGATGGTCTGCGTCTTTCGAAACCCAAGGCAGAGGCACCTGTCGTGTCTCAGCCAGCGCCTGACGATGCGATCCGCCCGCCGGATCGCCCCGGTGACGGTGTCCAGACAGCCTCTGTCGCAGATACGTCGGTCGCGCCGTCGGCCTCTGGGCCCGCGGCAAGTGGCGATCTGGGCGTGACGGTCGCATCGCTGGGCAATGCGGCAGAGCCGGGATTATGGCTGAAGACACCGCTAGTGAAGGTCGAGGGGCCGGGCACGGTTACCTATCAGGGGCAGTCGGCGCAGGCGAACCTGATCCCGATTTCGGGGCCTGCGTCCTCGGGATCCCGGGCGTCACTGCAGCTGATGCAGGCGCTTGGCGCACCGCTTACCGGCCTGCCGGAGTTCCGCGTCAGTCGCTAAGGTATTTCCCGGCCTCTTTGCGGGCAAAAGGTTTGAGGTCCGTACCGTGTTTGGCCAGAAAATCACGCGTGCGTTGCGGATCATGTTTGGACAGATCCCGCAGCCACCAGGCGATCGCTTTTTGAATAAACCATTCCTGATCAGGCACGTAGCCTGTAGCCCAGCCAAGCACACGATCACGGGCCGCAGCCTCTTCCGGCGACGGATGGTTCGATTTCGTCAAGAACAGTGTCGAGACCAGCGCGGCGCGACGCGTCCACATATGGTCCGAACCTGTCCAGTCCTCGACGATGTCCAGACGGCTAAGATCGGCTTGCAGTCTGCGGCTGATGGCGCTGCAAGCATGATCGGCGATGGCCCAGGCATCAAACTGCGGCACCCATGATTGCAACAGCGTCCAGACCTGATCGTCGGGCCGGATCCGCGCCTGAGTCAGCAGTTTGGCCGCAGCAATCCGCGCCTCGTGAATGTCGCTATCCCATAGGTCGCTGGCCAGAGCGATGCGCTGATCAATCGTCAGGCTTTGCCGCCAATCGCGCGTCAGATCGTTCAGGGCCGGGTTCGGCACGCCCATATAAATCCGGTCCGCCTTGTGATAGGCGGCGGCCCCTTCTGCGCGACCCGGTTCGATATGCGCCTGCATCGCTTCCAGCGCGGTTTCTGCGGTGGTCGGGGCGGTCATTCCACCGTGACGGATTTTGCAAGGTTACGGGGCTGATCCACATCCGTCCCCTTGGCAACGGCGGTATGGTAGGCCAGCTGCTGCGCCGGGATCGCGTACAGGATCGGGGCCAGTAGGTCGTCGACCTCGGGCATTTCGATCTGTCGCCAGATGCCTTCGCCCGCGACCTCGATCCCCTTGCGGTCCGACACAAGCAGCACCTTGCCGCCGCGGGCCATGACCTCTTGCATGTTCGATACGGTCTTGTCGAAAAGCGCGTCGCGGGGGGCCATCACGACGACCGGCACATTGGGGTCAATCAGGGCGATAGGGCCATGCTTCAACTCTCCACTCGCATAAGCTTCGGCGTGGATGTAGCTGATTTCCTTTAGTTTTAGAGCACCTTCCAAAGCCAGCGGGTACATTTGCCCGCGGCCTAGGAACAGCACATCGCGCGCCTCGGCCAGCTCTTGGCTGATCGCTTCGGTCACCGTTTCGGTATCCAGCGCAAGGTTAATCCGAGCGGGCAGGCCACGCAGGGCGGTGACGATCTGTTCCTGTCGCTCGGCATCCAGAGTGCCGCGCTGGCGTGCCGCCTCGATCGCGACGGTCAAAAGAACCGTCAACTGGCAGGAAAACGCCTTGGTCGAGGCGACGCCGATTTCTGTGCCTGCAAGGATCGGCAGCGCCACGTCGCTTTCCCGTGCGATCGAGCTTTCGGGAACGTTCACCACGGAAACGATCTGCTTTGCTTTGTCTTTGCAGTACCTTAGCGCGGCCAGAGTATCCGCCGTTTCACCCGATTGGCTGACGAACAGCGCGATCACGTCGTCGCCGACAGGCGGTTCGCGATACCGGAATTCAGAGGCGACATCGACCTCGACCGGGATACCAGCCAGCTTTTCGATCCAGTATTTTGCCACCACACAGGCGTAATAGGCGGTTCCACAGGCCACCAGAACCATACGCGACACGCCGTCAAAACTCAGGTCGCCTTCGACCATACGGACGTCATATCCGGCGTCGCCGAAGTAGTGGCCGATGGCTTCGCTAATCACCTGAGGTTGCTCGGCAATTTCCTTGGCCATGAAGTGCTTGTGCCCGCCCTTGCTGACCTCGGCACGGTCCCGCTGGATCTTGCGCGTCTCACGGTTGGCCAGTTGTCCGGCTGCATCGCGGATTTCGATCGAGGTGCGGGTGATGACGGCCATGTCGCCTTCTTCCAGATATGTGATCTGGTCGGTCAGCGGAGCCAGCGCGATCGCGTCAGAGCCGACGTAGTTTTCACCATCACCGTGACCGATGGCGAGCGGCGATCCCTTGCGCGCGGCAATCAGCAAATCGTCTTCGTTTTCAAAGAGAAACGCGAGCGCAAAGGCCCCGTCGAGCCGCTGCAGGATCCGCTCTACCGCGACACGCGGGCTGTCGCCCTCGCTCATGTATTGTGCGACCATCAGGGCAATGGTTTCGGTGTCGGTATCTGTTTGAATTTCGGCGCCTTTTTCCACAAGCTCGGCGCGCAATTCGCGGAAGTTTTCAATGATGCCATTGTGGACCACGGCGACCGGACCGGCCTGATGTGGATGCGCATTGCGGGTCGATGGCTCACCATGCGTGGCCCAACGGGTGTGACCGATCCCGGACTTCCCGGCCAGCGGTTCATGCACCAACAGGTCGGACAGATTGACCAATTTGCCGACCGCGCGTCGACGCGCCAGCGCACCGTCGTCCAGCGTGGCGATCCCGGCGCTGTCATAGCCGCGATATTCCAGACGGCGCAGCGCTTCGACCAAGAAAGGCGCCGCTTCATGCGATCCTAGGTACCCGATAATTCCGCACATTTACTTAACCTCTTGGGTCTTATTGCGCTTCTGCGCCTTCAACATTTCAAACAATTTCCGGGCCAGCCCCGGTTTGGTCACCTGACGCGCCCGGCCAATCGCCAGCGCCCCCGGTTCAACGTCCGAGGTGATGACAGAGCCCGAGCCGGTCATCGCGTCGTCGCCGATCGATACCGGGGCGACCAGCATGGTGGACGATCCGATAAAGGCGCGCGCGCCGATCCGAGTTTTGTGCTTCATGACCCCGTCGTAATTACACGTCACGGTGCCCGCGCCAAGGTTCGCCTCTTCGCCGACCTCTGCGTCTCCAACGTAGGTGAGGTGGTTGATCTTGGCGCCCCGATCCACGCGGGCCGCCTTGATTTCCACGAAATTTCCGACCTTTACGTCTTCTGCCAACTCAGCACCGGGGCGCAGGCGGGCATAGGGGCCGACAACCGCGCCGCGGCTGACGTGGCATCCTTCCAGATGGCTGAAAGCACGGATCGTGACGCCTGATTCCACAGATGCGCCGGGGCCAAAGACCACGTTCGGTTCGATCGTGCTGTCGCGTCCGATGACGGTGTCATAGGCGAAGTAAACGGTGTCGGGCGCGGTCAGGGTGACCCCGTCTTCCAGCGCTTCGGCCCGCATCCGCGCCTGAAACAGACCTTCTGCGCGGGCCAGTTCGGCGCGAGAATTAATGCCTAGCGTCTCAGCCTCGTCACAGGTGACGGCACCCGCCGATAGCCCTTGTGATCGGGCCAGCCCCACGATGTCGGTCAGATAGTATTCGCCAGAGGCATTGTCGTTGCTGACGGCATCGATCAGCTCCATCAACACAGCGGCATTGGCGGCCACAACTCCGGAATTACATAGCGTTATCTTGCGTTCTTCATCCGTCGCGTCCTTGAACTCAACAATTCGTTCAAGGTTTTGGCCGTCCATGACCAGACGACCGTAGCGGCCCGGATCTGCGGCTTCGAACCCAAGGACCACCACGTCATGCGCGCTGCGGGCGGATTGCATCCGTTCCAGAGTGTCGGGCTGGATAAAGGGCGTATCGCCATAAAGAACGATCACGTCACCGTCGAAGCCGTCCAAGGCCTCTCGCGCCTGCGCCACGGCATGGGCGGTTCCAAGTTGTTGATCCTGAACGGCAATGTCGACCGCAGGTTGATAATCGCACGCCGCGGCGCCGACCTGTTCGCCGCCATGGCCCGTGACCACGACGATGCGCGACGGCTCCAGCACCTCGCCCGAGCGGATCGCGTGGACCAGCATCGGTGCGCCGCCGATCTTGTGAAGTACTTTCGGCAGGTCCGAGTTCATCCTCGTCCCTTGCCCTGCGGCCAGAATGACCAGTGCGATGCTCATGCGCCCCTTGCCCCCGATTGTTTTTCGGTCGCGCTCGTTTTATCGGGTTAACGAAGAGTCGCAAGGGCGCGTCACATCAACTTGGGTTTCGAACCCGTAACAGGACAGCATCTATGGCCACTGTCGTTTTTGATCTTGATGGGACGCTTGCCAATACCAGCGGCGATCTGCTGGCGGCAGCGAACTGGTGTTTCCGCGATATGGGCTATGGCGACGTGCTGAACGATGCCGACGCGGGCACTGCCGTTAAGGGCGCGCGGGCGATGCTGCGGTTGGGCCTGATGCGGATGGGGCGCCCCGATGATGAGGCCGAGATCGAGCGTCAGTTTCCCCGGCTTGTGTCAGCCTATGGGGATGCGATTGCCGTGCACACCTACCTCTATCCCGGCGCGATGGAGGCTGTAGAGGCCTTAAAATCCGCGGGTCATGGTGTGGCGATCTGCACCAATAAGCCTGAGGGTTTGGCCCATGATCTGCTGAATAAACTGGGCGTGCGCGATGATTTTAGCGCGTTGATCGGGGCCGATACTCTGCCCGTGCGCAAACCCGACCCCGCACCGCTGCGCGAGGCGGTGATGCGCGCAGGCGGCGATCCGAGCTTATGCTGCCTTGTGGGCGATACCGACACCGACCGAAACACCGCGCGCGCCTTGGGCGTGCCGTCCGTTCTGGTCACCTTCGGCCCCGGAGAAGACGACATGGCTGCGCTGCAGCCCGAGGCGCTGATTTCCCATTTCGACGAATTGCCGCCTGTAGTTGCCACCTTGTTCGGATAACGCAGGACCAAGTTTGCCTTGACGGGGCAGGGGGCCGCGCCTAGCGGACGGGCAGAGGTTTTTCATGTCCACCGCGCCTGCGCCTACGCGCAAATCCACGATCTTCATCTTTGCCACGGTCCTGATCGATATGATCGGGCTGGGCCTGATCTGGCCGGTCGTGCCCGCATTGTTGCAGGATGTGGGCCATATGAATTTGGCCCGCGCGACGGAAATCGGCGGATGGATGTTCGCGGCCTATGCCTTGGCGCAGTTTCTGGGCGGTCCGCTGATGGGCAACCTGTCGGACGCCTATGGCCGCCGTCCGATGCTGCTGCTGGCGATTGGCGGGCTGGCGATTGACTATGTTTTTTCGGCACTTGCACCGACCATCTGGTTGCTGATCCTTGGCCGCGCCATCGCCGGATTTTGCGGCGCATCCCACGTGATCGCGACCGCTTATCTGACCGATGTGACCCCGCCGGAAGGCCGGGCGCGGGCCTTTGGCATGGTCGGCGCGGCCTTTGGTCTGGGCTTCGTGATCGGCCCGGCCATCGGTGGACTGTTGGGCGAATTTGGCCCGCGTGTGCCCTTCTGGGTGGCGGCGGCACTGGCCTTTGCCAACCTGATGTTCGGGTATTTCGTGCTGCCAGAGTCGCTGTCACCAGAAAAACGGCGGCCATTTCAGTGGCGACGCGCCAATCCTTTGGGCGTGCTCAAAGTTTTTCGCGGCTATCCCAGCGTTCTGCCGCTGACCCTTGTCCTGCTGATCTATTACTTTGCCGGTAGCGTGTATCCCACGCTTTGGTCCTTCTGGGGGATCGCGACCTTTGGCTGGACCGAGGCGGTTATCGGCCTGACGCTGGCGCTTTTTGGCATCATGGCCGCGCTGGTCGAAGGCGTCTTCTCTGGCCCGCTTGTTGCCCGGTTCGGAGAGGCGCGGGTTGTCATCGCCGGGCTGTGCGTCGGCACGGTCGGGGCTATAGGGTTCGG
The DNA here is from genome assembly GCF_045763785.1 of Pseudooceanicola aestuariicola. Taxonomy (NCBI): domain Bacteria; kingdom Pseudomonadati; phylum Pseudomonadota; class Alphaproteobacteria; order Rhodobacterales; family Paracoccaceae; genus Pseudooceanicola; species Pseudooceanicola aestuariicola. The sequence continues at coordinate 783,308 of NZ_JBJGSF010000001.1, forward strand.
CTTTGCATCGTCCCTGCCGATGGTGCTGATGTTGCTTGTCTTTGTCTCGATCGAAGGGCTGGTGCATCCCTGTCTGACCGCGCTGATGACTCGGGATGTCCCGGACGACGCCCAAGGGGAATTGCAGGGTGGGCTGGCCAGTCTGATGAACATCGCGACGCTTACGTCGGCCCTGTTCTTCACGCAGGCATTCGGATGGTTCGCCCGGCCCGAGGCGGTAACTCCGCGACCCGGCGCGCCTTTCCTGATCGCTGCCGCCATTATGGCGCTGGCGCTTTTGCTGTTCCTGACGTTACGGGCGCGAGGCACGGGATCGGGTGGATTGACCAAGCCTGAGACCATCGCCAAGGTTGCAGGGCCCGCCACAGCCCCCGAGACACCATGACCGAACGATTCACAGGCTCTTTCACTCAGCAGGAACCGATCCCGGACGACGCGATCGATGCCGCCGTAGCCGTCATGCGCACGGGCCGGTTGCATCGCTATAACGTCGCCGATGGCGAAGCCGGAGAGGTCGCGCTGCTAGAGCAGGAGTTTGCCGCTGCCATGGGCGCGAAATATGCGCTGGCCACCGCATCGGGCGGGGCGGCCATGGCGACCGCCCTGCGGGCTTGCGGCGTGGGCCCTGGCGATCAGGTTCTGACCAATGCCTTCACGCTGGCCCCGGTGCCGGGCGCCATCGCATCTCTGGGCGCCGTGCCGGTTTATGTCGAGGTGACCGAGGGGCTGGTGATCGATCTGGATCACCTGTCAGCGCTGGCCGAAACAGTGGCCTACAAGACGCTTCTGCTGTCACATATGCGGGGGCACATCGCGGACATGGACGCGCTGATGGCGATCTGTGACGGCGCGGGGATCACTGTGATCGAAGATTGCGCCCATACCATGGGGGGCGCTTGGGATGGGGTGATGTCGGGCCAGCATGGCGCCGTCGCCTGCTATTCCACGCAGACCTACAAACATTTGAATTCTGGTGAAGGCGGGTTCCTGACCACCAATGATCCGGACATCATGGCCCGTGCGGTGATTTTGTCAGGAAGTTACATGCTGTACGACCGCCATCTTGCCGCGCCGGGGCCAGAGGTGTTCGAAAAGGTCAAGTACGTCACGCCCAATGTATCCAGCCGGATGGACCATTTGCGCGCTGCGATCCTGCGGCCACAGCTGCGAAAGTTGGCACAGCAGTGTGCGCGGTGGAACGAGCGGTACGACCGTGTCGAGGCCGGGTTGCGCGGCACGCCGGGGCTGACGTTGATCGACAGGCCCAAGAAGGAAACCTACGTCGGTTCCTCGATCCAGTTCTTGCTGTTGGATTGGTCGGAAAAAGCGGTGTCCGAGGTGCTGCGCCGGTGCGCGTCCCGCGGTGTCGAATTGAAATGGTTCGGCGGGGCCGAGCCTGTAGGCTTCACCTCGCGTTACGACTCGTGGCGTTATGCGCCGGTCGAGAAATTGCACAAGACGGACCGCGTCTTGAAATCCATCGTGGACATGCGCCTGCCCCTGACGTTTTCGCTGGAAGACTGCGACCTGCTGGCCCGTATCATCCGGTCAGAGGTGGGCGCAGTCTGGCAGGCCGGTCAAACCGCCTGAGCCTGCCAGACCTGATCGTTTAGAACGTCACGCGGCCATGATCGCCCGCGTCCGGCGTGTCGTCCGTCAGGTTGGACTTGGCGATTTCATAAAGGAAGCCTGCAGCGCCATCGGTGCTCCAGATTTCGCCTTCGGTGGGGCGGAAGGCCAGCAGACGCACGTCGTCGTCTTCACGGCCATCTTCGAACCACGCCGCAGCAACCGGCGACCAGATTTCGTCCAGCTTGTCGGGATTGTTGGCCACGGTCAGGCTGCCTTCGACATCTGCGTATAGCTTGGCCGAGGCTTCGGCCACGATCATCCGGATGCGGCCAGCGCCCTGCGCGGCCTTGTGCGCGTCGGTGCCTTCTGCGGTGATGAACCACACCACGCCTTCTTCTCGGTCTGCCTGCGGAGCCATCGGGACGCTACGGCCACCGATTTCCAGCATAACGGCGCGTGCGTCGCCTGCGTTGTCCCAGAAGGTATCGATCAATGTGTGCTTATGGTCTTTCATGGTATCCTCCAAATTTAAGGTAATGCCGGTTCGGGAAGCCAACGAAATCACGCCCCCAATTGTTCCTGCCGCTTGACGGGAAGACGCTTCTGTGGTCGGTATATGAACAGATGTTCAATAAACGGGAGGAGGAGCCCATGTTTGCGGCATCCATGACGTTCGATCTGGGCGAAGACGTGAACGCATTGCGCGAAATGGTGCACCGTTTCGCACAAGAGCGGATCAAGCCGATGGCGGCGGACATCGACGCCTCGAACGAATTTCCCGCAGCACTGTGGAAGGAAATGGGCGATCTGGGCCTTCTGGGTATCACCGTACCCGAAGAGTTCGGCGGCGTCGGTATGTCCTATCTGGCGCATGTGATCGCGGTCGAGGAAATCGCCCGCGCCAGTGCCTCTGTTTCCCTGTCGTACGGTGCGCATTCGAACCTCTGCGTGAACCAGATCAAGCTGAACGGCACGGATGAGCAAAAGCAGAAATACCTGCCCGGACTGGTGTCAGGTGATCATGTCGGTGCCTTGGCCATGTCCGAACCCTCTGCCGGGTCCGACGTCGTGTCGATGAAACTGAAGGCCGACAAGCGGAACGGATATTACGTTCTGAATGGCAATAAATATTGGATCACCAACGGCCCCGACGCTGACACGCTGGTTGTTTATGCCAAGACCGATCCCGACGCAGGCTCCAAGGGCATTACGGCTTTTATCATCGAAAAGGATATGACGGGCTTCAGCACCTCGCCCCATTTTGACAAGCTTGGAATGCGCGGGTCGAACACGGCCGAACTGATCTTCGACAATGTCGAGGTGCCGTTCGAAAACATCCTTGGCGAAGAGGGAAAAGGCGTCCGCGTGCTGATGTCCGGTCTTGATTACGAACGCGTCGTGCTGTCGGGCATCGGCACCGGGATCATGGCCGCCTGTCTGGACGAAATTATGCCCTACATGGTCGAACGAAAGCAGTTCGGCCAATCGATTGGGAACTTCCAGCTGATGCAGGGCAAGATTGCGGATATGTACACCAAGATGAACTCGGCCCGCGCCTACGTCTACGAGGTCGCCAAGGCTTGCGACAGGGGTGAGGTGACCCGGCAGGACGCCGCTGCCTGTGTGCTCTACGCCTCTGAGGAGGCGATGGTCGTCGCGCATCAGGCCGTGCAGGCTATGGGCGGTGCGGGCTATCTGAACGACAACCCCGTGGGCCGTATTTTCCGCGACGCCAAGCTGATGGAAATCGGCGCCGGCACCTCGGAAATCCGTCGGATGCTGATCGGGCGCGAATTGATGGGCGCGATGAGCTAAGGCCAAGCCCTGAGGAGGGCGCCGGAAAGGATGTTTCGCATCATGGTAATCGCGCTGTCAGGACTGATGATCGTGCTTGGCCTTCGGGTCGGGTGGTACGTCATTACGCGCACTGAAACCGACGCGATCACCCGTGCTGCGCAGGACTACGTCCAATCAATGCGTGTGACGGGCAGTGAGGCGGATAACGCAGATTGCTCGGCCCGTCCCGCGCCGGGACTGGCGTGGTTGACTGTTGTCTGTCGCCCTCAGGACGGGTCGAAGACCTACCGCTATTCCGTCGATCAATGGGGCCGCATCAACCGGCTGGCACCGCGCTGATGTTGGACCCGACCCTGTCATACGACGCCCTGCGCGACAGCTTCGATTGGGACATTCCGCCGCGGCTGAACATGGCGGCGCAGGTTTGTGACAAATGGGCGGCCAGCGATCCATCGCGGACGGCCATTATTGACGTCACCGGACCCACCCGGCGCGACGTGTCCTATGCGGCCTTGCGAGAGATGTCGGAACGGCTTGCCACGGCGCTGTCCGACCGGGGTGTGACACCGGGCGACCGGGTCGGCGTGTTGCGATCACAGGACCCATGGTGCGCTGCCGCCCATATCGCCATCTGGAAGCTGGGCGCGATTTCCGTTCCTCTTTTCAAGCTCTTCCGCGAAGACGCCCTGCGCAGCCGTGTCGAGGACTCAGGTCTGAGCCTTTCCGTCTCGGATGCTGAAGGGGCGGCGATGCTGGCACAGATCGGGACCGATGCGATCATCCCCGAAGATGGTCTGCCAGAGCATATGACCGCCACCCGTGACACCGGAGCAGAAGATCCGGCAGTGCTGATCTACACCTCTGGCACGACAGGCAAACCCAAAGGCGCGCTGCACGCGCATCGGGTGCTGACCGGCCACCTACCGGGGGTGGAGCTTAGCCATGATTTTCTGGGCCAGCCCGGCGATGTCATCTGGACGCCCGCCGACTGGGCGTGGATCGGCGGCCTGTTCGACGTGCTGATGCCTGGGCTTGCACTGGGCGTGCCGGTGGTGGCCACGCGGATGCCGAAATTTTCGGTCTCGGCCTGCCAGCAATTGATCGCAAGCACCGGCATTCGCAACATTTTCTTTCCGCCGACCGCCCTACGGATGCTGAAGGCCGAAGGGGCAGACATCCCCGGCCTGCGCTCCGTCGCCAGCGGAGGGGAGCCGCTGGGCGCTGAAATGCTGGCTTGGGGACGCGAAGCCTTGGGCGTGACGATCAACGAATTCTACGGTCAGACCGAATGCAACATGGTGGTGTCGTCCTGCGCGGGCCTCGCCCCGCCGCGGCCCGGTTGCGCTGGTCGCCCGGTGCCGGGGCATGAGGTGGCCGTGATCGACACTGCGGGTCAATTAACGGATGCCGAAGGCGATGTGGCCATCCGCAAAGGCTCGGCCTCTATGATGCTTGAATACTGGCAGAAACCCGACGCCACTGCAGACAAGTTTCGGGGTGACTGGATGCTGACAGGGGATCGCGGCGTGATGGAGGATGGCCATCTGCGCATCGTAGGCCGCGAAGACGATGTTATCACCTCGTCCGGTTACCGCATCGGCCCCGGAGAGGTCGAGGATTGCCTGATGACTCACCCAGCCGTCGCGACTGTGGGCGTTATCGGGAAACCAGACGCGCTGCGTACGGAAATCGTCAAGGCCTACATCGTGTTGAAAGACGGTGTTGAGCCGTCGGATGACACGCGTCAAGATATTGTTAACTATGTGAAATCACGCCTGTCCGGCCACAACTATCCCCGCGAAGTCACCTTTCTAGACGCGCTGCCAATGACTGTGACCGGCAAGGTGATCCGTAAAGACCTCAAGGCCATGGCCATGGAGGAGGGCACATGATCCGCCTTCCTCTGATCGCTTTGGCTTTGTGTCCCGTGAACGTTGCCGCAGAGGCTCTGCCAGACGTCCAGACCTGCTTGAACATCCATGTCGGTCGCTATGAATGGCTGCTGGATATCCATGCGGACACCCCGGTCGAATACATTCCCGGCGGCATCTGGCATGTGGAACAGGTGTTGAACTGCGGCACGATCGGTATCGTGCGATGTGATCTGGCCGAAGACCTGCAACAACGCGTCGCCTGCCAGAAAGACCTGCGCGCCGACCTTGATGACCTGACCGCCAGCGTCAAACGGGGGCTGACGGATCCCGCCGAAGTGACGGGCGAAGGCTGGCCGGAGCGGCTGTATTCAGTGTCCCATGCCTTGGCGCATGGCTCCTCTGCCGGGCCGGACTGCGCAAATGATACAGAGGTGATGCAGGTCTGGTGCGAGGCGAACCAAGCCACGAACCGCCTGCGCAACGCCATGCTGGCATGGGAAGTGGGCCGGTATCTGGACATCACCCCGGACGCGATCGAGGCCGGCTGGGCCGCCCCACCGCCGCCCATTAGACCGAGGCAGCGACCATGAGCCTTTGGAAACTCACTCAGCCCCTCGCGGTTCTGATCCTGAGCACCGCAGCCGCGATGGCCCAGCCCAAGGGCCTTGCCGCGCCGGATGCCTATGGCAGCCTTACCGCCCGCGTCGATCAGGCCCGTACCGATGGGCACGAAATGGCCGCCTGTGTGCTGGACGGCAGAATAGAAGAACTGGCCCGCATGGTCGCCGTGCTGGGCGCCAACACATCAAAGGAGGCGCGGCCATGAAGCTGCAAAGCCAGATCGTGACGGGATCAGAGGCCTATCAGGCCAACCGCCAAGCGCACCTAGAGGCCTTGGACCTTGTAAAACAAGCCGCAGAAGCCGCGACCCAAGGCGGCGGCCAGAAATCGCGCGACCGGCATGTGTCGCGCGGCAAAATGCTGCCCCGGGATCGGGTGGCGGGGCTTCTGGACCCGGGCTCGCCCTTTCTGGAGCTTGGGGCGACCGCCGCGCATGATATGTACGACAATGCAGCGCCCTGCGCCGGGATCATCACGGGCATCGGGCGGGTTCAGGGCCGCGAAGTCATGGTGGTCTGCAACGACGCCACCGTAAAGGGCGGCACCTATTATCCGATGACGGTCAAAAAGCACCTGCGCGCGCAGGAAGTGGCCGAAGAGAACCATCTGCCCTGCCTTTATCTGGTCGACTCGGGCGGTGCGAACCTTCCCAATCAGGACGAAGTTTTTCCAGATCGCGACCACTTTGGTCGCATCTTCTATAACCAAGCGCGGATGAGCGCGAAGGGCATTCCCCAGATCGCGGTGGTCATGGGCTCCTGTACCGCTGGTGGGGCCTATGTGCCCGCGATGTCCGACGTGACGATCATCGTGAAGGAACAGGGTACGATCTTCCTTGCCGGGCCGCCCTTGGTGAAGGCTGCGACCGGAGAGGTGGTAACCGCCGAAGACCTTGGCGGTGGCGATGTGCACACGCGATTGTCCGGGGTTGCGGATTATCTGGCGGAAGACGATGCCCATGCGCTGGCCTTGGCACGGCGGGCCGTCGGGTCGCTGGGAATCGAAAGCTACAGACCTGCCCTGCAGATGCAATCGCCCGAAGACCCGGCCTATGACCCCGAAGACATCATCGGCGCGGTTCCGGCCGATCTGCGCACGCCCTACGATATTCGAGAGGTCATCGCCCGGGTGGTCGACGGGTCGCGGTTCGATGAATTCAAGCCGCGCTTTGGCGAAACGCTTGTGACCGGCTTTGCGCATGTCATGGGGATCCCCGTCGGGATCATCGCCAACAACGGTGTGTTGTTTTCCGAAGCGGCGCAAAAGGGCGCGCATTTCGTGGAACTGTGTTCGAAACGCGGTATCCCGCTGGTTTTCTTGCAGAATATCACGGGCTTCATGGTCGGGCGGAAATACGAAAACGAAGGGATCGCGCGGCACGGGGCCAAACTGGTGACCGCGGTCGCCTCGACCAACGTGCCAAAGATCACGATGCTTGTTGGCGGGTCTTTCGGGGCTGGCAACTATGGCATGGCGGGTCGGGCCTACAGCCCGCGGTTCCTGTGGACATGGCCGAACTCTCGTATCTCTGTCATGGGCGGGGAACAGGCGGCAGGCGTGTTGGCGACCGTCAAACGCGATGGCATCGAACGCGCGGGTGGCACGTGGTCTGCCGAAGACGAGGCCGAGTTCAAACGTCCTACGATTGAGATGTTCGAGCGTCAGTCACATCCGCTCTATGCCTCGGCTCGCTTGTGGGATGACGGCATCGTCGATCCGCGCAAAAGCCGCGCGGTTCTCGCCTTGAGCCTCTCGGCCAGCCTGAACGCCCCGATCGAGGAGACACGCTTTGGCGTATTCCGCATGTGATCGTAAGGGACCGTGCGCAGGGGCGCTGCCTCCGCATTCCCGCGATATTTCCAGCAAGAGGATGGAGGGGCGCGCATGATCGAAACACGTTTGACCCGCGCCTTCGGGCTGGAACATCCGATCGTGTCGGCGCCAATGGCCTTGGCGTCTGGCGGCGCTTTGGCCGCGGCCGTATCGGGCGCCGGTGGGCTGGGGTTGATCGGCGGCGGATACGGCGATGCGGAGTGGTTGGAGACGGCGTTCCGTGACGCCGGCAACGCGCGCGTGGGCTGTGGTTTTATTACGTGGAAACTGGCCCAACAGCCGCATCTGCTGGATGCGGTTCTGGCCCATGATCCCGCCGTCTTGTTCCTGTCTTTCGGGGATCCGCGCCCCTTCGGCGATCAGATCGCCGATGCAGCTGTGCCGCTGATCTGTCAGGTCCAGACGATTGAACATCTGGATCAGGCCATCGAAGCGGGGGCCAAGGCCGTCGTCGCCCAAGGCGGAGAGGCAGGCGGGCATGGCGCGACGCGCGGCACGCTGAATTTCGTGGCCGAGGCGGCGGACCATCTGACCCGTCATGCGCCGAATGTTCTATTGTTGGCGGCTGGCGGGATCGCGGATGGTCGGGGCCTTGCGGCGTCGCTGATGCTGGGGGCGGACGGGGTTCTGATCGGGACGCGGTTCTGGGCGACGCAGGAATGCCTTGCTCCGGTTCCGATGCGACAGGCCGGTATCGCGGCTAATGGGGATCAGACGATCCGATCGTCTTTGCCTGATATCGCCCGGCGCTTGGACTGGCCCGCGCCCTTTACCATTCGCACGGCCCGCAACGCCTTTACCGATACGTGGGAAGGCGATCCCGAGGGGCTGCGCCAGCAAGACGAACTCCCCGCAGCCTATGCAAAGGCTTTTCAAGCGGGGGACGCAGACCTTGCCCCGCCGATCGTCGGAGAGGCGATCGGCCTGATCCATGACATGCCGAAAGCCGGGGACGTCGTTACCCGGATCGCAACCGAGGCCGAGGCCTTGCTGGCTGGCGCCTGGCGCCGCTGAGGGAGGATGAGATGTTTGATAAAATTCTGATAGCCAACCGTGGTGAAATTGCCTGTCGCGTGATCGATACCGCGCGCGCGATGGGTGTGAAAACCGTCGCTGTCTATTCCGACGCCGATGCCGCTGCGCGCCACGTCGCCATGGCGGATGAGGCCGTACACATCGGCGGCCCGGCTCCGGCCGACAGTTATCTGCGGGGCGATGCGATCATCGCGGCAGCGCAGGACACGGGCGCGCAGGCGATCCATCCGGGCTATGGCTTTCTGTCGGAAAACCCAGATTTCGTCGAGGCCGTCGAAGCGGCTGGGCTGACCTTCATCGGCCCCTCTGCCAAGGCAATTCGCGCGATGGGGCTGAAGGACGCGGCCAAGGCCCTGATGGAAAAGGCAGGCGTTCCGGTGGTGCCGGGCTATCATGGGGCGGATCAGGATGACGCGACTCTGTCGAAGGCGGCGGATGACATTGGCTATCCGGTGTTGATCAAGGCCGTGGCGGGCGGCGGTGGCAAGGGGATGCGGCTGGTCGAGGCCGCTGGTGATTTTGCCGACGCGCTGGCAAGCGCCCGGAGCGAGGCGAAGACAGCTTTCGGCAACCCCGATGTGCTGGTCGAAAAATTCATCGAAAAGCCCCGCCACATCGAAGTTCAGGTCTTTGGCGATGGCGCCAAGGCTGTCCATCTGTTCGAACGGGATTGTTCGCTGCAACGTCGCCATCAGAAGGTGATCGAGGAAGCCCCGGCCCCCGGCATGACCGAAAAGATGCGCGACGCGATGGGTCAGGCAGCGGTCCGCGCGGCAGAGGCGATTCAGTACAAGGGCGCGGGCACGATCGAATTCATCGTGGATGGCAGCAACGGTCTGCGCCCCGATGGCTTTTGGTTCATGGAAATGAACACACGCCTGCAGGTCGAACACCCCGTGACAGAGGCGATCACTGGTGTCGATCTGGTGGAATGGCAGTTGCGGGTGGCCAGCGGCGAACCACTGCCCCGGTCGCAGGATCAGCTGACCATCACCGGCCATGCGTTCGAAGCCCGGCTTTACGCCGAAGATGTTCCCGCAGGCTTTCTGCCCGCGACGGGGCGTCTGGCGCATCTTAGCTTTCCGGACGATGCCCGCGCCGATACCGGCGTGCGGTCGGGCGACGTGATCAGCCCCCATTACGATCCGATGATCGCAAAGGTCATCACCCATGGCGCAACCCGTGACATTGCGCTGAAACGTCTGTCACAGGCGTTGGGGGCGACACAGGTGGCCGGAACGGTGACCAACCTTGCTTTCTTGGGCGCTCTGGCGGCGCATGATGGTTTTGTCGCGGGCGATGTCGATACCGGGTTGATCGGTCGGGACATCGACGCGCTTTCAAAGGCGCCGGACACCACGGCCGAAAACATCGCTTGGGCAGCGATGATTGCTTTGGGGTTGGACCAGCCCCCCGAAGACCTGATCGGCTTCCGGCTGTGGGGCGATATGACCCGGCGTGTCATGCTGATGCAGGGGGATGAGCCGCAGGAGATAATCGTGACATCCCATGCGGGCGACCATCTGACCATCGCGATGCCAGAGGGGCAGGAAGTCACCGCAAAATATACGACTCAGTGGGTGCTGAACGGAACGCGGGCCCCGGCGCATCACGTCGATGGGGCGAAGATCACCGTTTTCTCGGGCTATGGTCAAAGCTTCACGCATGTCGACCCACTGGACCGCGCGGCGCAGGCCGGGGCAGGCGGCAACCTGATCGAAGCGCCGATGCCCGGTCTGGTGAAATCGATGCTGGCCGAGGTCGGGCAGGAGGTGACCGCAGGCACCCGGCTGGCCGTTCTGGAAGCCATGAAAATGGAACACGCCCTGACGGCCCCCCGCGACGGGGTTGTGGCCGAGGTTCTTGTATCCGATGGTAGCCAGGTTGAGGCGGGTGCCCCGCTGATCCGGCTAGAGGACGAAGAATGACACAACCGATCCTACACCATGTGCCAGGCGCGCGGTCTTTCCGCGTGCTATGGCTGTTGCAGGAAATGGGGATCACCCCCGAAATCGTGGAATGGCGTATTCAGGACGGGTCCATGCGCAGCCCGGAATTCTTGGCAAAATCCCCCGCGGGCCGCATTCCGGCCTTGGAAATCGACGGCACGGTCATCTACGAAAGCGGCGCGATCACAGAATATCTGTGCGAAACGCGGCCAGAACATGGTCTGGGGCGGATGCCGGGTGATCCCGAACGCATCCCGTTTCTGGAAATGATGCACTACGCCGAAACCATCGGCCATCTGATCGCAGGGCTGAACCTTCAGTGGATCTTTTTGCGCAATCCCGAAGACCGCTCTGACACCGTGGTTAAGATCGAAGCGCGTCGTCTGGCGGCCACACTGGCCCCGATCGAAGAAGCGCTGTCAAAGAACGACCATATCTTGGCCAGCGGGTTTTCCGCCGCAGATACGATGCTTGGTTTCACGCTGACGGCCGCAGGTCGATACGTCCGCTTGGAAAACTTCCCGCATATCCAAGCCTACAATGCCCGTATGGCCGAACGCCCTGCGCATAAATTAGCCTGCGAGCTGGACGGCGAGCGTAATTTCCCCGGCAAAGAGTTCTACGAGGTCGAGGCTTGATCACACTTCATCACTGCCCCCAGACCCGGTCGATGCGCGTGCTTTGGCTGCTGAATGAAATCGGCGTCGAATTCACGCTTGTCCGGCATCTGTTCGATAAATCCCTCCGCTCGCCGGAACATCTGTCCCGGTCACCTGCCGGGCGCGTGCCCGCGATCGAAATGGATGGAGAGACCTATTTCGAATCCGGTGCGATCATGGAAATCCTTTGCGAACGCTTCCCCGAACGCGGACTGGGGCGTCTGGCGGGGGATCTGGACCGACCGGACTGGCTGGTTTGGCTGCATTTTGCCGAAACCATCAGCCAGCACTGCGCTGCGCTGACGCAACAGCACGTGGCGATCTATGACGATGCCATGCGGTCCCCCATCGTGATGAAGCTAGAGGCCGCGCGGCTGAAGAAATGCTATGCCGCCATCGAAGGGCGCCTGTCGACCCCGGTGGAAAATCGCGATTACCTGCTGACGTCGGGCTTTTCGGCCGCCGATATCGCGGTGGGGCAGGCGGTTTATCTGGGCCAGTTCTTCGCCAAGCTCGACGATTTTCCCGAAACTGCAAAATGGTACGAACGGCTGTGCGAACGCCCGGCGTTTCAGGCGTCTTTGCCCGATGACGGCTCTGGCATCTATACGCAGGATTTCTACCCTGCGTGGGAGGTTTGATGTCTTACGTCGAGATATTCGAGGTCGGCCCCCGCGACGGATTGCAGAACGAAAAGCGGGATATTCCCGTCGCGGACAAGATCGCTCTGGTCGACGTACTTTCATCTGCCGGGTTTCGTCGGATCGAATGCGCGTCCTTCGTGTCGCCCAAGTGGGTGCCGCAGATGGCGGGATCGGCGCAGGTGCTGGCGGGGATCACCCGCGCCAAGGGCGTCCGCTATGCCGCCCTGACACCCAACATGCGTGGGTTCGAAGACGCGGTTGCGGCAGGCGCCGACGAGGTCGCGATTTTCGGCTCGGCCTCTGAAGGGTTTTCCAAGGCCAACATCAACGCCTCGATCGCCGAAAGTCTGGAACGCTTCGCCCCCGTTGCGCAGGCCGCGATGCAAGAAGGCCTGCCTGTGCGCGGCTATATCTCTTGCGTGACTGACTGCCCTTATGATGGCGCGACACCACCCGGGGCCGTGGCCCGCGTGGCCGCCGCGCTGCGCGACATGGGGTGCTATGAAATCAGCCTTGGCGACACGATCGGGCAGGGGACGCCGGAAAGCATCGCAACCATGTTGGACGCCGTGCTGGAGGAATTGCCGGCCTCGCGCCTTGCCGGACATTACCACGACACCAGTGGGCGGGCGCTTGATAATATCGAAGTGTCGTTGGAACGCGGTTTGCGGGTCTTCGATGCGGCTGTGGGCGGTCTTGGGGGATGTCCCTACGCGCCGGGCGCGGCAGGCAATGTCGCGACCGAGGCGGTGCATGATCGTGTGACCAAGCTGGGCTATGACACCGGACTGAATCGCGATGTCTTGGTGCGCGCGGCAGACATGGCGCGCCAGATGCGCGGCGACATGGTGGGGTGAAACCCCGCCTGAACGGACGAAAAGGAAGTAACCATGGCCGACACCGTATCCATCACCACCGACGATCGCGGCGTGGCCACCCTGTGGCTGGACCGTGCCGACAAGCATAATGCCCTATCGGCCCAGATGATCCGCGAGGTCCATGAAGCCGCCGACCGCATCGGCAAGGATGACAGCGTCCGTGTGGTGATCCTTGCGGCCAAGGGCAAGACTTTCTGCGCGGGCGGCGATCTTGGCTGGATGCGCGATCAGTTCGACGCCACGCCAAAAACCCGCGCGAAAGAAGCAGGCGCGCTGGCCTACATGCTGCAGGCGATCAACCTGATGCCCAAACCGGTGATCGGACGTATCCACGGAAACGCTTTCGGGGGCGGTGTTGGAATGGCCTCGGTCTGTGACGTCGCGATTGGCGCGGAAGCGGTGACCATGGCGCTGACGGAAACCAAACTTGGCCTGATCCCGGCCACGATCGGCCCCTATGTCGCCGCCCGGATGGGAGAGGCAAACGCCCGCCGGGTCTTTATGTCCGGCCGTCCCTTCAAGGGACCCGAGGCGGTCGAACTGGGGCTTCTGTCCCGCGCCGTAGTCGCCGAAGATTTGGACGACGCGGTCGAGGCCGAAGTTGTGCCCTACCTGCAGACCGCGCCTGCCGCCGTGGCCCGCGCCAAGGCCTTGCTGCGCCACCTTGGACCGCCGATCACCGAAGACATTATCCGCCATTCAATCGGCGAATTGGTCGCCTGCTGGGAAGGCCCCGAGGCGCGCGAAGGAATTGGCGCGTTTTTCGACAAATCCAAACCGTCTTGGCAAAGCTAAACCGAGGGCAGCGGCCCATATCCGTCGGGGTGCGTCAATTCGCGATCAAATTCTCGACGCCATGGCCTGTCGACCAACGGGAAACGCCCTAATTCTAGTGTGTGCCGGGGCGAAGTTTAACTGTTTGGAAACAGGTTCTTCGCCCTATATGTGCGCAGTGCAGCAAGAGAAGTATTCGCAAAACAGAATATGGCCGGGTTTGGTTGACCCTGCAATAGGTCGGGAGTAAACCGCCTTAAGCGCGGACATTTGCCTATCAACTGTCCTGGCCACAGGAAAGGAGCCATCCACGTGGAAGAGATGCTTCGGGAATACCTTCCCATTATCGTTTTCCTAGTTGTCGCAATCGGATTGGGCCTTGTTTTCATCATCGCGGCCATCATCATCGCGGTGCGCAACCCTGACCCTGAAAAGGTCTCTGCATATGAATGCGGGTTCAATGCTTTCGATGATGCAAGGATGAAATTCGATGTCCGGTTCTATCTGGTGTCGATCCTCTTCATCATCTTCGATCTGGAAATCGCAATGCTCTTCCCATGGGCGGTGGCGTTCAAAGACATCTCGATGGCCGGGTTCTGGTCGATGATGGTCTTCCTGGGCGTGCTGACGATTGGCTTCGCCTATGAATGGAAGAAGGGGGCACTGGAATGGCAGTAAGCACCGCAGTCAACGACGCTGGCGCCGATAAGGAATACGCCACGCAGGCCCTGAACCGGGAACTGCAGGACAAAGGTTTCCTGCTGACCTCGACCGAGGACCTGATCAACTGGGCCCGCACCGGGTCGCTGCACTGGATGACCTTCGGTCTGGCCTGCTGCGCGGTTGAGATGATGCACACCTCCATGCCGCGCTACGACGCCGAACGTTTTGGCATCGCGCCCCGCGCCTCCCCGCGTCAGTCGGACGTGATGATCGTTGCTGGCACGCTGACCAACAAGATGGCCCCGGCGCTGCGCAAGGTCTACGACCAGATGCCCGAACCGCGTTACGTGATCTCGATGGGATCCTGCGCGAACGGTGGTGGCTATTATCACTACAGCTATTCCGTCGTACGCGGCTGTGACCGGATCGTTCCGGTGGACATCTACGTCCCCGGCTGCCCTCCGACCGCAGAGGCGCTGCTGTATGGTATCATGCAGCTGGCCCGCAAAATCCGCCGTACCGGCACGATCACTCGTTAAGGCAGGGAACAGATGACCGAAGCCTTGAAGGAACTTGGCAACTACATCGAACTGAAACGGCCCGACTGCGTGTTGAGCTGGTCTATTGCGCTGGACGAACTGACAGTGGATGTGGCCCCGGCCAATATCGCGGGTCTGGTGGATTTCATGCGCTCCGATACGACCTGCCGGTTCTCGACCCTGATTGACATCACCGCCGTGGACCACCCGGAACGCGCGAAACGGTTCGACGTCGTCTATCACTTCCTGTCGATGTACCAGAACCAGCGCATTCGCCTGCGCCTGTCGGTCCGCGAAGACGAAATGGTGCCCTCGATCACCGAAACGCACCCTTCGGCCAATTGGTTCGAACGGGAAGTGTTCGACATGTTCGGCATCATCTTCTCGGGTCACCCCGACATGCGCCGCCTGCTGACGGACTACGGGTTCCGCGGCTATCCGCTGCGCAAGGATTTCCCGACCACCGGCTATACAGAGGTTCGTTACGACGAAGCGGCCAAGCGCGTGGTCTATGAACCTGTCAAACTGGTGCAGGAATACCGTCAGTTCGATTTCATGTCCCCTTGGGAAGGTGCGAAATACGTGCTGCCCGGGGATGAGAAGGAGGCCCAGAAATGATGGACGGCTCCAACCAATTCGGCGACGCCCAGACGGGCGAACAGAAGATCCGCAACTTCAACATCAACTTCGGACCGCAGCACCCTGCAGCCCACGGCGTGCTGCGTCTGGTGCTGGAGCTTGACGGCGAGATCGTGGAACGCTGCGACCCGCACGTCGGCCTGCTGCACCGTGGCACCGAAAAGCTGATGGAAAGCCGGACGTACCTGCAGAACCTGCCGTATCTGGACCGGCTCGACTACGTGTCGCCGATGAACCAGGAACACGCATGGTGTCTGGCGATCGAAAAGCTGACGGGCGTCGAAGTGCCCCGCCGCGCGTCGCTGATCCGCGTTCTTTATTCCGAAATCGGCCGTATCCTGAACCACCTGATGAACGTTACCACGCAGGCGATGGACGTCGGTGCGCTGACCCCGCCGCTGTGGGGCTTCGAGCATCGGGAAGAGCTGATGATCTTCTACGAACGGGCCTGTGGCGCGCGCCTGCACGCGGCCTATTTCCGCCCCGGCGGTGTGCACCAAGACCTGCCGCCGAAGCTTCTGGACGATATCGAGGAGTGGACCGGCCGGTTCTACGACTTCCTTGACGACCTGAACAATCTGCTGACGGAAAACCGCATCTTCAAACAGCGGAACGTCAACATCGGCGTCGTGACCGAAGAAGACATCCAGAACTACGCCTTCTCGGGCGTGATGGTGCGCGGATCGGGCTTTGCTTGGGACCTGCGCCGCGCGCAGCCCTACGAATGCTACGACGAATTCGATTTCCAAATCCCCGTTGGCAAGAACGGCGATTGCTATGACCGCTACCTGTGCCGGGTCGAGGAAATGCGCCAGTCGACGTCGATCGTGCTGCAGGCCATCGAAAAGCTACGTGCCCCCGAGGGCCAAGGCGACATTCTGGCCCGTGGTAAGATCACCCCGCCGAAACGGGGTGAGATGAAGACCTCGATGGAAGCGCTGATCCACCACTTCAAGCTGTACACCGAAGGCTTCAAGGTTCCTGCGGGTGAAGTTTATGCCGCGGTCGAAGCGCCAAAGGGCGAATTCGGCGTCTACCTTGTGTCGGATGGCACCAACAAACCCTACCGCGCCAAGCTGCGCGCCCCGGGCTTCCCGCATCTGGCTGCCATCGATCACATCGCGAAAGGCCACCAGCTGGCCGACGTGGCTGCGATCATCGGGACGCTGGATATCGTGTTTGGAGAGATTGACCGTTGAATAAGTTCCTAGTTTCGCTGCCCGCGCTTGGGCTGGTTGCCGCTTGTGCCATGCCGCCGCAGGGCGTGCCCGCCGATGCGGTCGGGTCCTATGATGCCGCCGTGGCATCCGTTGGCTGCGTGCTGCGGTCCGACAAGGACTACCTGCCTGTGGAATTGCAGACCGGCATGACCCGCGAACAGGTTCTTTCGATGACGGCGTATAAAATCGCCAACGACCAAGCTGTCAAACTTGAAGATGGCAGCGTACAACTGACGACCGGAGCCTGCGCGAATGCTGCGACGCCTGCATAAAGAGCAACCCGAAAGCTTTGCCTTCACGCCCGAGAACCAGAAATGGGCCGAGGCGCAGATGACCAAATATCCCGAAGGCCGTCAGGCGTCGGCGATCATCCCGCTGTTGTGGCGTGCGCAGGAACAAGAAGGCTGGCTGACCCGCCCGGCGATTGAACATATCGCTGAAATGCTGGGTATGGCGTACATCCGGGCGCTTGAAGTCGCGACCTTCTATTTCATGTTCCAACTACAGCCAGTCGGCTCGGTGGCGCATATCCAGATCTGCGGCACACTGTCCTGCATGATTTGCGGTGCCGAAGACCTTGTCGGCGTCTGCAAGGAAATGATCGCGGAAAAGCCGCATGAAGTGTCGGCGGACGGCAAGTTTTCTTGGGAAGAGGTCGAGTGCCTCGGCGCCTGCGCAAACGCGCCCATGGCCCAGATCGGCAAAGACTATTACGAAGACCTGACCACGGATCGCCTGCGCGAAATCCTGACGGAACTGGGCAACGGCAATGTGCCTGTCCCCGGTCCTCAGAATGGCCGCTATGCTGCCGAACCGCTCAAGGGTCTGACGTCGCTGACGGAATACGACAGCGGGCGCACTCAGTATAATGCATCGGCTGCTTTGGCGACCGAGATTGGCGATACGGTCAAACGCATCGACGGCACCGAAGTGCCACTGCTGACGCCGTGGCTGGGCAAGGGCGGTACCGCGAACCCCGCGAACAATCCTGATCCCCGTCCTGCTAAGGGTATGCCAGCCGATGGTACCGGTGTGACGGAACAGCAGGCACCCGCCGGCTCTGCCGCCAAGCCGCCGTCGAAAGCCGAACCCAATGGCACGACCAAGCAGGACGGCAGCCAGAAGGTGTCCGACGCGGTCGCCAAGGCGAAATCCGGCGACACGGCCAAAGCCGAAAAGCCCGCGCCCAAGGCCAAGCCGGGCAAGGTCGCCTATGCCGAAAAACCCCCGGCCGAAATGCTGGACGCTGCCGCCGCCGCACAGGATGGCCCGGCCAGTGTCACCGCCGAAGAAGGGGCAGGCACCAAGCCTCAGGCTCTGTCCGGCCCTGTCGGTGGCGCTGCGGACGATCTGAAACTGATCAAGGGCATCGGTCCGGCGTTGGAAAAGATGTGTCACGAGCTTGGCATCTACCACTTCGGCCAGATTGCCCAATGGGGCGGTGCTGAACTGGCATGGATCAACGATAATCTGACCGGCTTCAAAGGCCGCGCCAGCCGCGATAACTGGATCGATCAGGCCAAAATTCTGGCCGAGGGTGAATCAACTGAATTTGCTGAACGGGTGAAAAAAGGCGACGTGTATTAACTAGGGGATTTGGGGAATGGGACTGAGCTGCAAGACAATTTGCTGGATCATTGGCGCGATCGTTGGGATCGTGGCATTTGTCCTATTGAACCCCGGTATGGTCCTCCTGCTGGCGTTGATCATCGCGATCCTCGTCGGCGGCGTCGTCGGCTACGCGCTGACCACATTCGCCTGTTCCGACGCGGATGAGGCCAAAGCCGTGCCCTCCAGTTCGAATGACCAATCCGCTGATGCCGTTGCAGCACCTACCGCGGCCCCGACGCCGACGTCCACCAGCGGCCAGAACGTTGCTGCGGCCCCGGCGCCCACAGATGCCGAAGCAGGCGCTCAGGTCGACAAGCCCGCGGACGTGTCGGCCACGACCGAAGCGGCTGGCACGACCGATGCGGTCGCGTCAAAGTTCGTCGAGCCTGTCAGCGATACTCCAGCACCGGACGCGGCCTCCGATACGTCCGACGACAATGCCAAGGTGACCGAAGCATCGGCGTCGGCACCGACAAAGGCAGAGAAGACCGAAACGCCGGATGCCTCTGCCGCTGGGTCTGACGCCACTGCGACCGCAGCAGCCGAAAGCGCAGCGAAACCTGCTGCCAAGGCGGCGTCAAAGCCTGCAAAGAAACCGGCCAAAACGACTACGACGAAATCCAAGGCGAAGCCTGCGGCCAAGTCGAAAACAGCCGCCAGCAAATCAGCCGCCCCCGCCGACAAGGGCAGCGTGTCGAAACCTGCCAGCCTTGCGACCCTGGATGCACCGCGCGATGGCAAGGGCGACGACCTCAAGGTGCTGAAGGGCGTCGGCCCAGTGACCGAACGTGATTTTAACGCCAACGGTATCTATCACTTCGACCAGATCGCCGCGCTTTCGGCGGCCGAAATGAGATATCTGGCAGCGATCATGAAGGGCACGTCCGAACGTGAACTGAAGGAATGGAAACCCGTCGCCAAGAAATTGGCTAAAGGTTAACCGGGACCAGAGAGAAGAATGAGCAGCGATCCAAAACAAAGCGCACGTGCGATACAGGGCAGGCTTGCTAGCTTGGCTATCGTGCTGACCGCAGTGTTGTGGATGGCCGCGACATGGGCAGGGGGATACTGGGATTGGCCGCAACGCGTCCGGGCCCTGTTCGACTTGCTGGCATTGGCGGGCTTCGCCTTTGCACTGATTTTGACGTTTCGTATCTGGCGGCAAAGCCAGAAGGATGAAGGATAAAACGGATGCTTAAGGATCAAGATCGGATCTTTACCAATATCTACGGGATGCATGACCGCACGCTGAAAGGCGCGATGGCCCGTGGGCATTGGGACGGCACCGCCGAGATCATCAAGAAGGGGCGCGACTGGATCATCGACCAGATGAAAGCCTCCGGTCTGCGTGGCCGCGGCGGTGCGGGCTTTCCCACCGGTCTGAAGTGGTCGTTTATGCCCAAGGAATCCGACGGTCGCCCGGCCTATCTGGTGGTGAACGCGGACGAATCCGAACCCGGCACCTGTAAAGACCGCGAAATCATGCGTCACGATCCGCATACGCTGATCGAAGGTTGCCTGATCGCATCTTTCGCGATGAACGCACACGCCTGCTATATCTACATCCGTGGTGAATACATCCGCGAACGCGAGGCGCTGCAGGCCGCAATTGACGAAGCTTATGACGCCGGTCTGCTGGGCAAGAACGCAGCGAAATCAGGCTGGGATTTCGACCTTTACCTGCACCACGGTGCGGGCGCTTATATCTGCGGCGAAGAAACGGCATTGCTGGAAAGCCTTGAAGGCAAGAAGGGCATGCCCCGGATGAAGCCGCCGTTCCCGGCGGGCGCGGGCCTTTACGGTTGCCCGACCACGGTGAACAACGTGGAATCTATCGCTGTCGCTCCGACCATCCTGCGCCGCGGTCCTGAATGGTTCGCGGGCTTCGGTCGCGAAAACAACGCAGGCACCAAACTGTTCGCAGTTTCGGGCCACGTCAATCAGCCCTGCGTCGTCGAAGAGGCGATGTCGATCACCTTCGAAGAGCTGATCGACAAGCACTGCGGCGGTATCCGCGGCGGCTGGGACAATCTGCTGGCGGTGATCCCCGGCGGGTCGTCCGTTCCCTGTGTCCGTGGCGAGAAGATGAAAGACGCCATCATGGATTTCGACTATCTGCGGGGCGAACTGGGCTCGGGCCTTGGCACTGCAGCGGTCATCGTGATGGACAAGCAGACCGACATCATTAAGGCGATCTGGCGTCTGGCCAAATTCTACAAACACGAAAGCTGCGGCCAGTGCACGCCCTGCCGTGAAGGCACCGGCTGGATGATGCGCGTTATGGAGCGTCTGGTGAAGGGCGAGGCCTCGGTAGAAGAGGTCGACATGCTCTGGGACGTAACCAAACAGGTCGAAGGCCACACGATCTGTGCCTTGGGCGACGCGGCCGCATGGCCGATCCAAGGCCTTATCCGCAACTTCCGCGACGTGATCGAAGACCGGATCGAGGTCAAGCGCGGCGTCGCACGGGTGGCAGCCGAATGATCCGGGGCGCGTTGGTCATATCGCTTGTGGCGCTGACGGCGCTTGGCGCCTGCGGCAAGCGCGGCGGAAACGCGTTCGGCAACCGCATCGCCTTTGACGGGGCCTATTTCCGCGTGAAGGTGGATCGCGACCGGGACATGCCTCAGGCATTCACCGTAACCGTGCGGGACGCGGGCAAGACGCTGGATGGCGCGCGCGAAGCTGCCCGTCATAAGGCCAACGAATATTGTATCCGTCAGTACGGGAACTCCGACCTGACGTGGGATGTGTCTCCTGATGTTGACGCCGCGGCGCTGCCGCTGGTCAACGGCGACCTGATCCTAAGCGGGGAATGCGACGGATGGCGGTAAAGCCCGGATATCATCTGGCCAAGCTTGCGGCAGAATGCGCCAGCGAAGGTGTCCTTTCCCGGTCCGACCTCTGGGATCAGGGCATGCGTTTGACGTCCGACTTTGGTACCGCTACGGAATGAGCGGTTTTCAACGCATATCAAGCGGTTACGGCGCGCGTTATTGCATAACAAACGCCCCTGCACCCATCTGCGCAGCAGATGGGGTGGCCAATCGTGCCGCCCCCGGCTGCAAGAAAGGGGAACCGATATGCGCCTGACCAAAACTGTTCTGACCACCGCCCTGCTTCTGGGGATCGGGGCAGGGGCCGCGACGGCCAAGACGCCGTTGCGCGATGTGCCAGAAATTGACAATCAGATGTTCTCGGTCGCTATGGCGGTCGAGATCAGCGACAAATGCGAGTCGATCAAACCGCGGACGTTGAAGGGCCTGAACTTTTTGATGGGGCTGGCCAGCAAGGCCAAATCCATGGGCTACACCAGCGATGAAATCGACACCTACCGCAAAAGCGATGCGGAAAAGGCCCGGATGCGCGCCAAGGGCGAAGCCTACATGCGCGACAAGGGGCTGGATCCAACCAGCAGCGACGACCTGTGCAAGCTGGGCCAGATGGAGATGGCTCAGGGCACCCAGATCGGGTCGTTCCTGCGCTAAAGAAATCGCGGCCCTAGGGTCGCTTTGACACCAACCGCCCCGGCGTTACAGCCGGGGCAACTGGCCGGGCAACCGGTCCGAAGACAAGCAAAGTGAGAGACCATGTCTGACCTGCGCAAGATCATCATCGACGACCACGAGGTCGAAGTCGATCCGGCCATGACCCTGATTCAGGCCTGCGAAGAGGCCGGGATCGAAGTCCCGCGCTTTTGCTACCACGAACGTCTGTCCATCGCGGGCAACTGCCGGATGTGTCTGGTCGAGGTCGTGGGCGGCCCGCCGAAGCCCGCGGCATCCTGCGCGATGCAAGTCAAAGATCTGCGCCCGGGGCCGGAAGGTCAGCCGCCGGTCGTGAAAACCAATTCGCCGATGGTCAAAAAGGCCCGCGAAGGCGTGATGGAATTCCTGCTGATCAACCACCCACTCGATTGCCCGATCTGTGATCAGGGTGGCGAATGCGACCTGCAGGATCAGGCGATGGCCTATGGCGTCGACTTCTCGCGCTACCGCGAACCCAAGCGTGCGTCCGACGATCTGGATCTGGGCCCGCTGGTCGAAACCCATATGACGCGCTGCATTTCCTGCACCCGCTGCGTCCGCTTCACCTCCGAGGTCGCGGGCATCATGCAGATGGGCCAGACGGGTCGCGGCGAAGACGCCGAGATCACCAGCTATCTGAACCAGACGCTGGATTCGAACCTGCAGGGCAACATCATCGACCTGTGCCCGGTCGGTGCGCTGGTGTCGAAACCCTATGCTTTCACCGCCCGCCCGTGGGAACTGACCAAGACCGAAACCATCGACGTGATGGATGCGCTTGGATCTAACATCCGCGTGGACACCAAGGGTCGCGAAGTGATGCGTATCCTGCCGCGCAACCATGACGGCGTGAACGAGGAATGGATTTCCGACAAAACGCGGTTCGTCTGGGACGGTCTGCGCCGCCAGCGTTTGGACACGCCCTATATCCGTGAGAACGGCAAACTGCGCCCCGCAAGCTGGCCAGAAGCTCTGTCCGCCGTTGCTACGGCGATGAAGGGCAAGAAGGTCGCCGGCTTGGTTGGTGATCTCGTATCCGTCGAAGCCGCCTTTGCCCTGAAGCAGATGATCGAAGGTCTGGGTGGCAATGTCGAATGCCGCACCGATGGCGCGAAACTGCCTGCAGGCAACCGGTCTGGCTATGTCGGTACGGCGACGATCGAAGACCTCGATACCGCAGAATATATTCAACTGATCGGCACCAACCCGGCGATCGAAGCGCCTGTGCTGAACGCGCGTATCCGTAAAGCATGGATCAACGGCGCCAATATCGGCCTGATCGGCGAAGCGGCCGACCTGACCTATGAATACGCTCACATGGGCACCGATCGTGCGGCACTGGACGGCCTGACCAAGCATGACTTTGGCGCGGTCAAAGACGCGGCATCGGTCATCGTGGTGGGGCAGGGTGCCCTGCGCGAAGCGGATGGCGCAGCCGTGCTGGCCGCCGCAATGGACATCGTTGAGAAGACGAATTCCAAGCTGATGATCCTGCACACCGCCGCGTCCCGCGTTGGCGCGATGGACATCGACGCCACCACCGAAGGTGGGCTGAGCGCCGCAATCGACGGGGCCGAGGTGATCTATAACCTTGGTGCGGACGAGGTCGACATCGCGGATGGGGCTTTCGTCATCTACCAAGGGTCGCACGGGGACCGCGGTGCACACCGCGCCGACGTGATCCTGCCAGGCGCGGCCTACACCGAAGAAAACGGTTTGTTCGTGAACACCGAAGGTCGTCCGCAACTGGCCATGCGTGCCGGGTTCGCCCCCGGTCAGGCCAAGGAGAACTGGGCCATCCTGCGCGCCCTGTCTGCCGAACTGGGTGATGCGCTGCCGTTTGACAGCATGGCACAACTGCGCGCCAAGCTGGTCGAGGCCGTGCCGCATCTGAAACAGATCGACGAGGTTCCGGAAAACGACTGGACGCCGTTGTCGGCTGGAAAGCTTGGCGACGCGACCTTCGTGAACCCGATCAAGGACTTCTACCTGTCCAACCCGATCGCCCGCGCATCGCAGGTCATGGCAGAGCTGTCGTCCAACGCGGCCGCCCGCGCCAATCCGCCGGTCGCGGCCGAGTGATCCGCTTCGCCCTCATAACCGCGGCTGGCCTACTGGCCGCCTGCACCGCGCAAGAGCAGGTCTCTCGCGCGGCGACGGCGCCCGTGGGTGCCGTTTATGAAGGTGTTGAGACGCGGTTGCTGGACGATGATCTGGTGGCGTTTCACGTCAAGATGCGCGGTGCAAACAGCGCCCAAGACGTCACGGATTACGCAGAATGCGCCGCTGCGCAGTATACGCTGATACGTGGCTTCGGATTTGCCCGACATTTGCGCACAAAAACCGCCGAAGTCTCTGGCACTTGGCAGGCGGATGCGATTTATACCATCTCGGCGGCGATCCCCGCCGGGCTCCGCACGATCGACGCCGAAGTGACCGTCGAGAACTGCAAAAGCAACGGAATACCCACGGTGTGAGGACCTATGGCTGATTTCTTTTCCACTCACCCTCTCGGCATCCTCCTCCTGACCCTTGGTCAGGTTCTGCTGCTGGTGGTCCCCCTTCTGGTCGCGCTGGCGTTCCTGCTCTATGCCGACCGTAAAATCTGGGCCGCGGTCCAGCTGCGCAAGGGCCCCAACGTCGTTGGCGTCTTTGGTCTGCTGCAATCCTTCGCGGACTTCGGCAAATACATCACCAAAGAAGTGGTGATCCCTGCAGGCGCTGACAAGTTCGTCTTCCTGCTGGCGCCGATGCTGTCCTTTGTTCTGGCGCTGATCGCTTGGGCCGTGATCCCCTTCAACGATGGCTGGGTCCTGTCCGACATCAACGTCGCCCTGCTTTATGTCTTCGCCGTCTCGTCGCTAGAGGTCTACGGCGTGATCATGGGCGGCTGGGCATCGAACTCCAAATACCCGTTCCTTGGCTCGCTCCGCTCGGCCGCGCAGATGATTTCTTACGAAGTGTCGATCGGCCTGATCATCATCGGTGTGATCATCTCGACCGGGTCGATGAACTTTGGCGATATCGTGGCTGCACAGGATGGGGCGTATGGCCTGTTCTCTTGGTACTGGCTGCCGCACTTCCCGATGCTGTTCCTCTTCATCATCTCGGCACTGGCAGAAACCAACCGTCCGCCCTTCGACCTTCCCGAAGCGGAATCCGAACTGGTGGCGGGCTATCAGGTTGAATACTCCTCGACACCGTTCCTGCTGTTCATGATCGGTGAATACTTTGCCATCGTTCTGATGTGCGCGCTGGCGTCGCTGCTGTTCTTCGGCGGCTGGCTGTCGCCGATCCCCGGTTTGCCCGATGGCATTCTGTGGATGATCTTGAAGATGCTGATGGTCTTCTTCGTCTTCGCGCTCGTCAAAGCCGTGGTGCCGCGCTACCGCTACGACCAGCTGATGCGCATCGGTTGGAAAGTCTTCCTGCCGCTGTCGCTGGTCTGGGTTGTGATCGTGGCGTTCCTTGCAAAATTTGAACTTCTCGGCGGGGCCTATGCCCGCTGGATGATCGGAGGCTGATATGACTCAGATCGACTATACCCGCGCCGCCAAATACTTCCTGCTGTTCGACGTCTGGCAGGGGTTCAAAATGGGCCTGAAGTACTTCTTCAAGCCCAAGGCGACCGTGAACTATCCGCACGAAAAGGGCCCGCTGTCCCCGCGTTTCCGCGGTGAACACGCCCTGCGCCGCTATCCCAACGGGGAAGAGCGTTGCATCGCCTGTAAGCTTTGCGAGGCGATCTGCCCCGCGCAGGCCATCACCATCGACGCCGAACCGCGCGAGGACGGCAGCCGCCGCACCACGCGGTACGACATCGACATGACCAAATGCATCTATTGCGGTTTCTGTCAGGAAGCCTGCCCGGTGGACGCGATCGTCGAAGGTCCGAACTTTGAATTCGCGACCGAAACCCGGGAAGAGCTGTTCTATGACAAGGACAAGCTGCTGGCCAACGGCGAACGCTGGGAAGCCGAAATCGCCCGCAACCTAGAAATCGACGCACCTTACCGCTGAGGACCACGACTTTGGGCACCTGGGGACCAGGATATTTCGAAAACGACGCTGCGGCGGACTTCCTTCTTGATCTGAAGGAAGGCGGCGCATCCGTGCTGTTCGAAACCATGGCTGACCTGCGCGACGATCCCATGACGCCCGAACTTTGCGCCAAAGACGACTTTAGCGCCGCCTATCGCCACAACATCGGCGATCTGGCCCAACGCGCCGGGAGGGTTTCATAATGCCTGACAGCTCAAACCCGTTCGAGCAAATGATGAAACAGGCGCAGGACATGGCGAAAGCCATGAACCCGGCGCTTGAGTCTTTCACGCCCAAGGGGTTCGACGCCCTGTGGCCGACCATGCCCAAAGAGTGGATGGAAATGGCTTTCGGGAATGCCGTGAACAAGGAAGGGCTGGACGCCAAAACCCGCCTGTTCCTGACGCTGGCTGGGCTGACCATGCAGGGCGCACAGGGAGAGCCGCAGATCCGTATGACCGTGCGCCATCTGCTGGAACTGGGCGCGACGAAACAGGAAATCGGTGAATGCATCGCACAGATGTCGGTGTTCGCCGGACTGCCCGCCATGACCCGCGCGGGTGAAATTGCCAACGATGTGCTGAAAGACCACGCCGAGGCAAATGACAAAGACGAGGACACGGAATGACCGTTACCGCACTGGCCTTTTACATGTTCGCCCTGTCGACGCTAGTCGGCGGGCTGTTCACCGTCATCAGCCGAAACCCGGTGCACTCGGTTCTGTGGCTGATCATGACCTTCCTGTCTGCCGCCGGGCTTTTCGTCCTGCTTGGCGCGGAATTCGTCGCGATGCTGCTGATCATCGTCTACGTGGGCGCGGTCGCGGTTCTGTTCCTGTTCGTGGTGATGATGCTGGATGTGGACTTTGCCGCACTCAAGGCCGAAATGGCGAAATACATGCCGCTGGCGCTGCTGATCGGGGTGATCCTGCTGATGCAATTCGGCTTGGCCTACGGGTCTTGGGAAACCTCGGCCATGGCCGAAGCGAACCGTCTGGCCATCGCGCCGGAGGGCCAGAACACCAGCGGTCTGGGTCTGATCATCTATGACCAGTATTTCCTGATCTTCCAGCTGGCGGGCCTGATCCTGCTGGTCGCAATGATCGGGGCCATCGTGCTGACCCTGCGCCACCGCGATGACGTCAAACGTCAGAACGTGCTGGAACAGATGTGGCGCGATCCGGCCAAGGCTATGGAATTGAAGGACGTGAAGCCGGGTCAGGGGCTGTAACGCCCGCACCGCGAAACGAAACAACGGCGTCACAAACAGACGCCAAAAAAGACCGGGCAACCTGGACAAAGGACCGAGGGACATGATTGGGATCGAACATTACCTGACAGTAGCGGCCGCGCTATTTGTCATCGGCATCTTCGGGCTCTTCCTCAACCGGAAGAACGTGATCATTCTGCTGATGAGCATCGAATTGATGTTGCTGGCAGTGAACATCAACCTCGTAGCGTTTTCGTCGTACCTTGGCGATCTGGCCGGTCAGGTCTTCACGCTGTTCGTCCTGACGGTTGCCGCCGCCGAGGCCGCGATTGGCCTTGCAATCCTTGTCTGCTTCTTCCGCAACCGTGGCACGATCGCGGTCGAAGATGTCAACGTGATGAAAGGCTGAGCCGATGCTAGCTACCATCCTCTTCGCTCCGCTGATCGGCGCTTTGATCGCAGGCTTTGGCTGGCGCGTCATTTCGATCAAGGGCGCGCAATGGGTCACCACCGGGTTGCTGTTTCTGGCCGCCATCCTGTCTTGGATCACCTTCCTGACCCATGGTCCCGAAACCCAGCACATCGAAATCCTACGCTGGATCGAATCCGGATCGCTGTCGACCTCTTGGGGTATCCGTCTGGACCGCCTGACTTCGATCATGTTGATCGTGGTCACGACCGTGTCTGCCTTGGTGCACCTCTATAGCTTTGGCTACATGGCGCATGACGACAACTTCAAAGACGGGGAAGAAAGCTACCGCGCGCGCTTCTTCGCCTACCTGTCGTTCTTCACCTTCGCGATGCTGATGCTGGTGACCTCGGACAATCTGGTCCAGATGTTCTTTGGCTGGGAAGGCGTGGGCGTCGCATCCTACCTTCTGATCGGTTTCTACTATCGTAAACCGTCTGCCAACGCAGCCGCGATGAAGGCTTTCATCGTCAACCGCGTCGGTGACTTTGGCTTTGCGCTTGGCATCTTCGGCCTGTTCTACCTGACCGACTCCATCAAGTTCGACGACGTTTTCGCGGCCGCACCGCAACTGGCCGAGACGCAGCTGCACTTCCTCTGGACGGAATTCAACGCGGCGAACCTGCTGGCCTTCCTGCTGTTCGTCGGTGCAATGGGTAAATCGGCGCAGCTGCTGCTGCACACCTGGCTGCCTGACGCGATGGAAGGCCCGACCCCGGTGTCGGCCCTGATCCACGCCGCAACCATGGTGACGGCAGGCGTCTTCCTTGTCTGCCGTATGTCGCCGCTGATGGAATACGCGCCCGAGGCGATGGCCTTTGTCACTTTCCTTGGTGCCACAACGGCCTTCTTTGCCGCGACCGTGGGTCTGGTGCAGAACGACATCAAACGCGTGATCGCCTATTCGACCTGTTCGCAGCTGGGCTACATGTTCGTGGCCGCGGGCGTCGGCGTCTACTCTGTCGCGATGTTCCACCTGTTCACCCACGCTTTCTTCAAGGCGATGCTGTTCCTTGGCGCCGGTTCGGTCATCCACGGGATGCACCACGAACAGGACATGCGGAACTATGGCGGACTGCGGAAAAAGCTGCCCTATACTTTCTGGGCGATGATGATCGGGACGCTGGCCATCACGGGTGTCGGTATTCCGCTGACTCACATCGGTTTCGCGGGCTTCCTGTCCAAGGACGCTGTGATTGAATCCGCATGGGCCGGCACCGCAGGGGGCTATGCCTTCTGGATGCTGGTGATCGCGGCGCTGTTCACGTCTTTCTACTCGTGGCGCCTGATCTTCCTGACCTTCTTCGGCACTCCGCGCGGTGACAAGCATACGCACGATCACGCGCACGAAAGCCCGACCGTCATGCTGGTGCCGCTTGGTGTTCTGGCGCTTGGCGCGATCTTCTCTGGTATGGTCTGGTACGGATCTTTCTTTGGCGATCACAACCGGGTCAACGCCTTCTTTGGTATCCCGGCCCATCACGAAGCCGCCGCGGATGAAGAGCATGCCGAGGACGTGGCAGAGCTTCAGGCAGCTGCCGATGAGGTCAACGGTGAGGAAGAAGCCGCGACAGAGCCCGCAGCCACGACTGAAGCCGCCGATCACGGTGCCGACATGGCCCATGCAGGCATGGCGCCCGAAGGCGCGATCTACATGGCCCCCGACAATCACGTGATGGACGACGCGCACCATGCGCCGGTCTGGGTTAAGATCAGCCCCTTCGTCGCGATGGTCATCGGCCTTCTGACGGCGCTGTGGTTCTACATCTGGAACCCCTCCATGCCGTCCCGCGTGGCCGAGGCGAACCGCCCCCTGTACCTGTTCCTGCTGAACAAATGGTACTTTGACGAAATCTACGATTTCATCTTTGTCCGCCCGGCCTTCTGGATCGGTAAGTTCTTCTGGAAACGCGGCGATCAGAACACGATCGACGGCGGTATTAACGGTGTGGCCATGGGGATCATCCCCTTCTTCACCCGGCTCGCTGGCCGCGCGCAGTCCGGCTATATCTTCACTTATGCATTTGCCATGGTCATCGGCATCGCGGTCTTCGTGACCTGGATGACGATCGGCGGAGGGGCGGAATAATGAGCAACCTTCTTTCGATCACCACGTTCCTGCCTGCCATCGCAGCGCTGATCCTTGCGGTCTTCCTGCGCGGCGATGATGAGGCCGGGCAGCGCAACGCAAAGTGGGTGGCCCTGATCGCGACGGTCCTGACTTTCCTGATCTCGCTATTCATCCTGTTCGGGTTCGACCCCTCGGAAACCGGCTTCCAGTTCGTGGAAGAACGCGACTGGCTGATGGGCCTGCAGTACAAGATGGGCGTCGACGGTATCTCGGTCCTGTTTGTCCTGCTGACCAGCTTCATGATGCCGCTGACCATCGCCGCGTCCTGGGGCGTGACCAGCCGGGTCAAGGAATACATGATCGCCTTCCTGCTGCTGGAAACCCTGATGCTGGGCGTCTTCATGGCGCTGGACATGGTGCTGTTCTACCTGTTCTTCGAAGCAGGCCTGATCCCCATGTTCCTGATCATCGGCATCTGGGGCGGTCAGAACCGCATCTACGCGTCGTTCAAGTTCTTCCTTTATACCTTCCTCGGCTCGGTTCTGATGCTGGTGGCCATGGTCGCCATGTACGCCGACGCAGGCACGACCGATATCCCGACGCTGCTGGCGCATGACTTCGGGTCGGAAACCTTCAGCCTGCTGGGCATTCAGATCGTCGGCGGGATGCAAACGATCCTGTTCTTGGCCTTCTTCGCGTCCTTTGCAGTGAAGATGCCAATGTGGCCGGTCCACACCTGGCTGCCAGACGCGCACGTTCAGGCGCCGACGGCTGGGTCCGTGGTTCTGGCGGCGATCCTGCTGAAAATGGGCGGCTACGGCTTCCTGCGGTTCTCTCTGCCGATGTTCCCCGTTGGGTCCGACGTGCTGACGCCTCTGGTTCTGTGGATGTCGGCCATCGCGATCGTCTACACCTCGCTCGTCGCGCTGGTGCAGGAAGACATGAAAAAGCTGATCGCCTATTCGTCGGTCGCGCACATGGGCTATGTGACCATGGGCATCTTCGCAGCGAACCAGCAGGGGATCGACGGCGCGATTTTCCAGATGATCAGCCACGGCTTCATCTCGGGCGCGCTCTTCCTGTGCGTCGGCGTGATCTATGACCGGATGCACACCCGCGACATCGACGCCTATGGCGGCCTGGTGAACCGGATGCCGGCCTATGCGCTGATCTTCATGCTGTTCACCATGGCCAACGTCGGCCTGCCGGGCACCTCTGGCTTTATCGGTGAATTCCTGACGCTGATGGGTATCTTCCAGGTCAATACATGGGTGGCGCTGGTCGCGACCTCTGGCGTGATCTTGTCGGCCGCCTATGCACTGTACCTCTATCGCCGGGTGGTCATGGGGGAACTGATCAAGGAAAGCCTGAAATCCATTCAGGACATGACGTCGCGCGAACGCTGGATCTTTGCGCCGCTGGTGGCCATGACCCTGCTGCTGGGGGTCTACCCCAGCCTTGTGACCGATGTGATCGGCCCCTCGGTCGAGGCGCTGATTGATGACCATGAAACGGCACTGGCCGCAGCTGATCGCATGGGCGACAGCCGCGTTGCTGCCGCTACTTCGCACTAAGGGGGTCCGCTGATGTCGGCCGATCTGAATATCATCCTCCCGGAAATCCTGCTGTCCGCCTTTGCGATGCTGGCGCTCTTGGGGGCCGTCTACACAAGCAAGGACAAACTTGCCCCGGCGCTGACGTGGATCACCGCAGGTGTCATGGCGCTGATCGCGCTGTGGATCGCCCTGACGGGGGAAGGCACCAACCCGGCATTCGGCGGCATGTTCGTCGATGACGCCTTCGCACGCTTTGCGAAGGTAACCCTGCTGCTGTCTGGCGCCATCGTTCTGGTCATGGGCCAGCAATACATGGAGCGACGCAACATCCTGCGGTTCGAATATCCCATTCTGGTCGCACTTTCGGCGGTCGGGATGATGATGATGGTGTCGGCCGGGGACCTGATCGCGCTCTACATGGGGCTCGAACTGCAATCGCTGGCGCTTTACGTCGTCGCATCGCTGCGTCGTGACTCTGTCCGTTCGACCGAGGCTGGTCTGAAGTACTTCGTGCTGGGCGCGCTGTCCTCGGGTCTGCTGCTTTATGGTGCATCGCTTGTCTACGGCTTTGCTGGCACCACGCTGTTTTCCGGCATCGTGGCTGCGGCGGGCGAAGGCCAGGCGGCACTTGGCCTGTTGTTCGGGATCGTCTTCATGCTGTCGGGTCTGGCCTTCAAAGTCAGCGCCGTGCCCTTCCACATGTGGACCCCGGACGTCTATGAAGGCGCACCGACCCCCATCACAGCCTTCTTTGCCACGGCCCCCAAGGTTGCGGCCATGGGCCTGTTCGCCCGTGTGATGCACGACGCCTTCGGTGGCGTGGTCAGCGACTGGCAACAGATCGTGGCCCTGATGTCGGTTCTGTCGATGTTCCTTGGCGCGATCGCCGCCATCGGCCAGACCAACATCAAACGCCTGATGGCCTATTCGTCTATCGCCCACATGGGATACGCGCTGATCGGTCTTGCCGCCGGGAATGAGGCGGGCGTCAGCGCCATGCTGACATACATGGCGATTTATGTGACCATGAACATCGGGACTTTCGCCTTCATCCTGTCGATGCAGCGCGATGGCGAACCGGTGACCGATATCGCGTCGCTGAACCTCTACGCCAAGCATGAACCGGCCAAGGCGCTGGCGATGCTGGTGCTGCTGTTCTCTCTGGCGGGTGTGCCGCCGATGCTGGGCTTCTTTGCCAAGCTGGGTGTCTGGCAGGCAGGTATCGCGGCTGACATGGTCTGGCTGGTGGCGCTGTCCGCCGTAGCCTCGGCCATTGGTGCGTATTACTACCTGCGCATCGTGTTCTTCATGTACTTCGGTCAGGAAGGCGCGCAGCTGGATAGCGGCAAATCCCCGGTTCTGTTCACGCTGCTGATGGCATCGGCTGCGGTGATGATCCTTGGCATCGTGAACCTGTTCGGGATCGATGGCATGGCGCAGGCCGCCGCCGCGTCGCTGGTCAACTGATCCTATGACGGACGCATTGTCATGGCCTTCGGGCCATGACCGCATCATCCTAGACAGTACCGACAGCACCCTGTCAGAGGCGCAGCGCCGCCACGCCGCAGGGATCAACCAACCGACATGGGTACTGGCCCTGCACCAGACCCAAGGCCGCGGACGGCGTGGGCGCCCATGGTCCATGCCCAAGGGCAACTTTGCCGCCAACTTGATCCTGCCCATAACCGATACACCCGACCGGATCGCCCTGCGTAGTTTTACGACCGCGCTGGCGCTATATGACGCCTGTGTGGCGGCGACCGGACGGACCGACAGTCTGGCGCTGAAATGGCCGAATGACGTGCTGCTGAACGGCGGCAAGCTGGCCGGTATCCTGCTTGAGACATTGCAGTCTGGCGGGCATGTCACCGCGGTATCCATCGGCATCGGCGTGAACCTGGTCGCCGCCCCCGGCGCAAACGAGGTCGAAGAGCGCGCCCTGCGCCCCGTCGCCCTGACCGAACAGGGACCGGCCCCATCGCCCGAGGATTTCCTGACCTTCCTCGCCGCCGCCTTTGCGCGCTACGAGGCGCAATTCCTATCCTACGGCTTCGCCCCGATCCGCACCGCGTGGTTGACCCGCGCGGCACATCTGGGCGATCAGGTCACGGCACGCACGGGGACCTCGGAAACCATTGGCACGTTTGAGACGATCGATGACCACGGTCAGATCGTCCTGACCACATCCCAAGGCCGCCAGACCATCGCGGCCGCCGATATCTTCTTCTAACTTCAGGAGGCAGCGGATGCTTCTCACCATCGACACCGGCAATACGAACACCGTCTTTTCTATCTGGGACGGAGAGAAGTTCCTGTGCACCCTGCGCACCTCGACCGAACATCAGCGGACGGCGGATCAATACTACGTCTGGCTGTCGACTCTGCTGAGCCACCATAAGATACCGATGGACATCAACGCGGTCATCATCTCGTCCACCGTGCCGCGGGTGGTGTTCAATCTTCGGGTCCTTGCCGATCGCTACTTCAACTGCCGTCCTTATGTCGTGGGTAAGCCCGAATGCCTGTTGCCCACGCAGCCGCGCGTGGACGAAGGCACAGTCGTCGGCCCCGACCGTCTGGTGAACGCAGCCGGCGGGTTTGACCGTTATGGCGGTAACCTGATCGTGGTGGATTTCGGCACGGCGACCACCTTTGATGTTGTGGCAGAAGACGGCGCCTACGTCGGCGGCATCATCGCGCCCGGTGTGAACCTGTCGCTGCAGGCCTTGCACGAAATGGCCGCGGCGCTACCTCATGTCGACGTCACCAAACCGCAGAAGGTTATCGGAACTAATACCGTGGCCTGCATGCAGTCGGGCGTGTTCTGGGGCTATGTTGGGCTGGTCCGTGAAATTACCGAACGTATCAAGGCGGAATATGAGCGCCCGATGAAGGTTATTTCGACCGGAGGCCTTGCGCCGCTCTTCGCGCAGGGCGATACGCTCTATGACGAATTTGATGAATTCCTGACGATCCACGGCTTGCGGATCATCTACGACTACAATCGCGAACAGGGCAACGTATGAGCAATGAACGGCTGATCTATCTCCCCCTCGGCGGCGCCGGGGAAATTGGCATGAACGCCTATGTCTACGGCTATGGCGCGCCCGGAGAGGAACGGCTGATCCTTGTCGATATCGGTGTCGCTTTTCCCGATATGGACACCACCCCCGGCGTCGATCTGATCTTTGCCGACATCACGTGGCTGGAAGAACGCAAGAACCAGCTAGAGGCCGTGTTCATCACCCACGCGCACGAAGACCACGTCGGCGCTATCGGCCACCTGTACGAACGTCTGGGCATGCCCAAGGTCTATGCGCGTGCCTTCACCGGCAACATCGCGCGCGGCAAGCTGGCGGAATACGGGGTAGGGGACAACGCGGTCAAAATCTGCAACGCGTGGCCCGATCAGGTGGACGCGGGCCCATTCAAGGTGGGCTTCCTGCCGATTTCGCACTCCATCCCCGAAAGCTCTGCACTGGTCATCGACAGCCCCGAAGGCCGCGTGATCCACACCGGTGACTTCAAACTGGATGAAACCCCGCTGGTGGGTGAGGCGTTCAACGAGGAACTGTGGAAAGAGGTCGCGTCCTCCGGGGTCCGCGCGCTGATTTGCGATTCCACCAACGTTTTTTCGCATAACGAAGGCCGGTCCGAAGCCGTTGTCGGCCCCGAGATCACCAAACTGGTGAACGAGTCGACCGGCATGTTCGTCGCCACGACATTTGCCTCGAACGTCGCGCGGGTGAAAACGCTGGCCGACGCGGGTGCCGCTGCCGGGCGATCAATCTGCCTGCTGGGCCGTGCCATGCGCCGGATGATCGAGGCGTCTATCAAGACCGGCGTGCTGTCCGATTTCCCGACCGTCGTATCGCCCGAGGATGCCAAGAACATCCCGCGCGAAAACCTGATGCTGATCGTCACCGGATCGCAGGGTGAACGCCGTGCAGCCTCGGCCCAATTGGCGCGAGGCAAGCATATGGGGCTGACGATGAAGGAAGGCGACACTTTCCTGTTCTCGTCCAAAACGATCCCCGGCAACGAAAAAGGCGTGATCCACATCATCAACTCGTTCTCGGAACTGGGTGTGGACATCGTCGACGACAGCTCTGGCCTTTATCACGTGTCGGGCCACGCGAACCGCCCCGACCTGCTCAAGATGCACGAAGTGGTGAACCCGCAGATCGTCATCCCGATGCACGGCGAACACCGCCACCTGCGCGAACACACCAAGCTGGCCGAACAGAACCGTCGCAAGGGTGTTCTGGCCGTCAACGGCACGATGGTATCGCTGTCGGGCAATGCGCCCGAGGTGGTAGAATATGTTGAAACCGGGCGGACCTATCTGGATGGGTCTGTTCAGGTGGGCGCGCTGGACGGTGTTATTCGCGACCGTATCCGAATGGCACTGAACGGTCATGTGACCGTGACGGTGGTTCTGGACGAAAACGACGATCCGCTTGGCGATCCTTGGTGCGACCTGATGGGCTTGCCGGAAATGGGGCGGTCGCAAGCCGCGCTGCAGGACGTTCTGGAAGAAGACCTGAGCCAGTTCCTGAACCGTGCAAATGGCGCGACCTTGTCCGATGACGGCAAGATCGAAGAGGCGCTGCGCCGCGTGGTCCGCCAATCTGCCAACGACGAAATCGGCAAAAAGCCCGAAGTCACGGTTGTCGTCAGCCGCCTGACTTAACCCTGTGCCTCGCGCATAAGCTCGGTCACCGATGATCGGGCCAGCGCGGGGGCAAGGAACTCTAGCCCCGCTTGCCGGTCCCGCGACCAGCGCCACGCCACCTTGGCATAAAGACAGCCAGCAATGGTCAGCGCTTGAACCTGGCGTATGTCATACAGCGATACATGCATCGGTAGTTCGACCCGCGCGCCGCCTAACGACAGGTCGATGACGCGCAGGCTGGCTTTGGTCGTCGGAAAGTCCGCCACGCCCATCAGATTGACGCAGACGCGAACCTGTTGGCGTTGGTCGATCACTGATGCAAGTTTATGCATAAAAAAAACCCCTACCGATCCTATTCGGAAGGGTAGGGGCTGCATCTTAATAATAGCTGAAGATCGTTGCTTAGCCGGCGCGCCGTTCGTCAAAGCTCAGCGCGATAAAGCTGGGCATGTGATCGCCCATGCCGACGACTTTGTTGTCGTCCTTGCGACCGCCGCCACCGCGACGACGCCCACCGCGATCGCGGCCCTTGTCATCATTTTCACCAGCTGCTTGCGTTTCGGCAGGGGGGGTATCTGCCACCTTCGTCTCTACTGCAGGCATTTCTTCTGCCTTTGGCTTCGACCGGCTGCGCGTCCGCTTCGGCTTTTCGTCTTTGGTTTCAGCGGCGTCCGGCGCGGGCTTCGCGTCCTTTGCTCCCGGAACCTCTAGGCGCGGTATGGTTTGCTCAACCAAGCTTTCGATATCGGCAAGGTTCTTTTCATCCCGCGGGACGCAGATCATGATCGCTTTACCTTGGCGACCTGCACGACCTGTCCGGCCGATCCGGTGCACATAATCCTCGGCGTGCGAAGGCACGTCGAAGTTGAACACATGGCTCACGTTCGGAATGTCCAGACCGCGTGCGGCCACGTCAGAGGCGACGAGGAACCGAAGGGTCCCATCGCGGAAGCCATCCAGTGTCTTCATTCGCTGCGATTGGTCCAGGTCACCGTGGATCGGCGCAGCGTCGTAACCGTACTTTTTCAAAGACTTCGCCGTAACGTCGACGTCCATCTTGCGGTTACAGAAAATGATCGCATTCCGGCAGGCCTCGCCTTCGGATTCAATCAGATCGCGCAGCACGCGGCGTTTCTCGGATGCCTCGCGATCCTTGCGCGACCCTTTGAACATGACCACGCCCTGTTCGATCGTCTCAGAGGTGGTCGCCTGACGCGCCACTTCG
Organism: Pseudooceanicola aestuariicola; assembly: GCF_045763785.1. Classification (NCBI taxonomy): domain Bacteria; kingdom Pseudomonadati; phylum Pseudomonadota; class Alphaproteobacteria; order Rhodobacterales; family Paracoccaceae; genus Pseudooceanicola; species Pseudooceanicola aestuariicola. The sequence continues at coordinate 820,389 of NZ_JBJGSF010000001.1, forward strand.
ATCCGGGCAGGAGCGGAAAGGAAGGTATTGGTAATTCGCTCGATCTCGGGCGCCATCGTAGCCGAGAAGAAAAGCGTCTGCCGCGTGAACGGCGTCAAAGAGAATATGCGTTCGATATCAGGGATAAAGCCCATGTCGAGCATCCGGTCAGCTTCATCCACGACCATGATCTGAACGCCCGTCAGCAAAAGCTTACCACGTTCGAAATGGTCAAGTAGGCGGCCCGGCGTCGCGATCAATACATCGACGCCACGGTCGATCAACTGGTCTTGTTCCTTGAACGAGACCCCACCAATCAGCAAGGCTTTGGTAAGCTTTAGGTGCTTGGTGTAAGTGTCGAAATTCTCGGCAACTTGTGCGGCCAACTCACGCGTCGGGCAGAGGACAAGGCTCCGCGGCATCCGCGCACGGGCACGCCCTTTGGCAAGCAGCGTAATCATCGGCAGCGTGAAGCTGGCTGTCTTACCTGTTCCGGTTTGCGCGATGCCCAGAACGTCTTGTCCGAGCAGGGCTGGCGGAATCGCGCCGGCCTGAATGGGGGTCGGCGATTCGTAACCGGCCTCGGCAATAGCTTTCAGGACCTTGGGGTCCAGATTCAAATCAGTGAATTTTGTCATACGTATCCGTGGTTTGCGGACACGTCTTGGCCCGCTCGGCGATTTGGACCTTTTGCCCCTATGGCAGAGTATAACTCAATTCGGTCCAATTAGCGCGGTGGTATAGAAAAAACACTGTTTCGTCAAACAGGTACCCGTTACGTCGCTGCGGGGCTGTCGCCGAAATGTTTTTCACGGACCTCCTCCAACGGCAATTCGACCCGACGCAATAGCCCTTCGGCGGCGAGGCGATCGAGATGACCGGGGGTCGACGCACAGACTTCGTCAAAGAACAACCTTAGCGCGCTTTCCCCACCTTCCGCTTCTATCATGGCAAACAATTCGTGAAGCGACAGGCCGCCCTTGTCGCGCGGGCGGTCAGGCTTCAGCTCTGCCCGATACGATCCTTGTTGATGACGGAAGCGATAATGGGCCAGCCAGTCGGGCCAAGATTTGGCGTGCATATGCGCCAAGGCGACCTGATCGAATTCTACAGAATTCGGGTTTTCCTGACCGTCCGAGTAGACGTTATGAATTTTGAAGTCGGCATCTGGCAGTCCGGCCCGGACAAAGATTTTGCCCGCGACATGGCTAAGGAACCCACCGTTCAGGTAGGGGCCATAGGTTGGCCAGACACGCTCGGACTGGGAACGGCGGGTTTGACGATCCAACGTCAACGTCTTGAAATTCCAGTATGTCTGAGGCTCTGCAGGTTGAGCCAAGGCCTCCATCGGCCGCATGCGCGCGACTTGAGTGCCTTCGGTCAAACTCGATAGCAAAGTGTCGATTGGCGCCTCGGGGATCAGAAATTCGTCCACGTCGATATGCGCCAGCCAATCGACATCGGCTCGCCGTCGATACGTCCTTGTGGCATTGCGAACCTGACGCACCTGATGTTTTTTGGGACGCCTGCCGCGCTGGTCCCAATAGGCGTCGTCCGTGACGACCGGCCTGATCCTTGGATGAGTCTTTAGTTTTTCCAAAAGGTTCTCATCTGGCGCATCAAGGTAAAGGTACAACCGATGCGCACCCATTTCCAAATGCCATGCGGCGAATGCCAGAACCTCTGCCATCGGGGCGCGGACGGTCGAGACAATGCCCCAAGTCGTCATCGCAAAAGTTCCGGGTACCAGCGGCTTAAGGGCCCTTCCAAATCCAGTGGATACTCCAGCAACATATTTCGTTTACCAAGTTTCTCGATCAGCGACGGCGTTGCCTCAGCGACTTCTGAAAAAAGCATCCGAAAGCCGTCTTCGCCCTCTTCTGCTTCCAGAAAATCAAGAAGCTCGGCCAGAAGGAACCGTTCGCCAATCTTGTTACGATAGGAGCCCTTGCTGCGCCTGAAGGCCAGATGTCTTTCAAAGGTCTCCCAATCCGGAGCATGCGCGTGACCCAAAGGCAGGTCGGGCAGGGTGATCCGATTAGAGATCCGTTCACCATGCCAAAAAGCCATATGGATGCCCAACCGAACCTTTTCGGCCCGTGGTTGTCCGCCTGCGCGCAGCAGGATCTTGCCCTCCAGATGGCTTAGAAACCCTCCGCGTAGGTAGTGTCCGAAATTCGGATAAACCTCTCTCAACGCGGCTTTTTTCAATCCGGCGTCCGTCGCAGTGCGTTTGAAAAGGCGTCCTTCACCACCAGCAAGCTGTTCGACCGGTGGGACGCGCAGCGCCGCGCAATCGTTTGGTATGTCGGCCAGAATATCCGTCATAGATTTTGGCGGCAGCAGAAACTCGTCCATGTCGATATGGGCCAGCCATTCGTGACGGGTGTTGCGCCATTCCTCGGTTGCGTTGCGCACCTGACGCAGTTGATGTTGCTCTGGCCTAAAGCGGCGGCGGTCCCAATGTGCGTCGTCACAGGCCACCAGTTTGACCCGGGGATGCCGCAAGGCTTCGATCTGGGCGGCATCTGGGGCGTCGAAGTACAGCGATACGCTTTCGGCCCCGAGTTCAAGATGCCAGGCGACAAACCGGGCGATGGCGGTTGTGTCGCCTTTGACCGTCGACACGACACCCCACGTGGGCGGCCCGGCGGGGGGGAGGGGAAGTGCGTGAGCTGTCCAGTCCAACGTTCTGACATGGCGAAACTCTTGCGAGTTATCCACAGTTGGGTGAGCCAAGGAGCCGTCAGGAAGCGTCATAGGATCAGACTGTCCTGTCGTGGCGCGTCTGACAAGTCTGGATCAGGCCATCATTTCCTTGGTCGCCGTCAGTGTCACATCCGGGTAATCCCGCTCGACCCGGTCGATGTCCCACTGCAAGCGCGTCAGGTAAACGACGTCGCCATCGTGGTCTTCGGCGATATGCTGTTTGTTCGCTGCGGCAAATTTTTCAACGGCTTGGCGGTCACCCTTCACCCATCTGGCCGAGGTGAACTGTGACTGATCAAACCGTACGGGTAAGCCGTATTCCATCTCAATCCGGCTGCCCAGAACTTCGAATTGCAGCGGCCCGACGACGCCGACGATAAAGCCCGATCCGAAGGTCGGCTTGAAAACCTTGGCCGCCCCTTCTTCTGCGAATTGCATCAAGGCTTTCTCAAGGTGTTTCGCCTTCATCGGATCGCCGGCGCGCACAGATTGCAGCAGCTCTGGTGCAAACGACGGGATCCCGGTGACGCGCAGCGCCTCACCCTCTGTCAGGGTGTCGCCGATGCGCAGCTGGCCGTGGTTCGGAATGCCGATGATGTCGCCGGCCCAGGCCTCTTCGGCCAATTCGCGGTCAGCGGCCAAAAACAGGACCGGGTTGGAAATCGCCATCGGCTTTTTCGTCCGGACATGGGTCAGCTTCATGCCCCGCTCAAAGTGGCCAGAGGCCATGCGGACAAAGGCGACGCGGTCCCGGTGCTTGGGGTCCATGTTGGCTTGGACCTTGAAAACAAAGCCGGAAACCTTTGTCTCATCTGGCGAGATCTGGCGCGGCTCGGCAGATTGAACCTGCGGTTCGGGCCCATAAGTCCCGATGCCGTCCATCAGTTCTTTGACCCCGAAAGAGTTGATAGCAGAGCCAAACCAGATCGGCGTCATATGCCCTTCGAGCACCGATTTCCGATCAAGCGTCGGAAGCAGTTCGCGCGCCATCTCGACCTCTTCCACCAGCTTTTCCAGCAGGTGGGCGGGCACATGTTCAGCCAGTTTCGGATCGTCCAGACCTTCGATCTGGATCGTCTCGGCCACGCGGTTCCGGTCGGCGCGGTCCATCAATTCCAACCGATCGCGCAGGATGTCATAACATCCAACAAACTCTGACCCCGACCCGATAGGCCAAGAAGCGGGCGTGACGTCGATCGCAAGGTTTTCTTGGATTTCGTCAATAATATCGAAGGTATCGCGGCTTTCACGGTCCATCTTGTTGCAAAAGGTCAAGATGGGAAGGTCGCGCAGACGGCAAACTTCGAACAGTTTCTGCGTCTGGCTTTCCACACCCTTCGCCCCGTCGATCACCATCACGGCGGCATCCACGGCGGTCAGCGTACGGTACGTATCTTCGGAAAAGTCCGAGTGGCCGGGCGTGTCAACAAGATTGAAGCGGAAGGTCTTGTAATCAAAAGACATCGCAGAGGCCGATACCGAGATGCCGCGATCTTTTTCCATCTGCATAAAGTCGGACCGCGTCCGCCGCGCTTCGCCCTTGGCACGGACCTGACCGGCCATCTGGATCGCCCCGCCGAACAGAAGGAATTTTTCCGTCAGGGTCGTCTTGCCCGCATCCGGGTGCGAGATGATCGCGAACGTACGGCGACGTGCGATTTCGGGCGGCAATTCGGGGCGGTTCTGGGGCGTGTCCAACATGGCGCGCATATAGCCGTGGCCCGTGAGGCGCGCAAGCGTGTCAGAAGGATGCGATGTTTAGCGGAATAGGCCGGCTGGGGCAGTTTTGGGCCAATCCGTTACACCGGCTGGGGCGATAAGCCTCCGACACAGGGTGATCCCGTCGCGCCTTCAGGCGTGACTGGGAAGGGTATCCGCCAGTTCTCGATCAACTTTATTGGGCTCAGAGTCGCGCACACGGGCATCAACCATCAACGTTTCCGCGGCGATGCCTTCGGCGTAAATGATCTCGTGCTGGTCAAAAAGCAGTTGGAAATATTCAACAAATCCGCCGTCCTGCTGAGTGATCGTGTCGCCGTTCACAAGGTGACGCGCCTTCACCAGTCCCTCTCCAGTCTTTCCTGTCGTCCGATCAATGAACAAACGATGGTCAGGGCTGACCACCAGATCATGGGCGTTGTTTACGGCACCTTTGCGGATGGCAATTGGCGCGAACTCTCCGACGGCGCGGACGGTCGAATGGCCAATCCAGCGAATTTCCTGAACGCCGTTGTCTCGAGTTTGGACGCGGTCGCCGATCTTTAGCGCTTCGATCTTTTTCTGCGCGCCAGAGGCCAAGGTGATCTTGGTCCCGCGCGTGAACGACACGCAGGCGACCTCGGCAAATTTGTGGGCGGCGTCACGGTCTATCCCGACCAGAGTATAATCGACCCGCGGGCTTAGCGGAGCGAGGGGCAGGGCGTAAACGGCGGTGACCGCGTCGGCCCGGTCGAGTTCGACCAGCACCAGCACCTCGGTCGTGGCGCCGTCGGGGGACATGAATGTCAGGCAAGAATCCAGATGTAGTACGGCCCCGGGCGTGCCGGTGCCAGTATCGTCGCTGACCGTTATTGCGCCAGTGTTCGTGGACTGAATGCCCAGACGATGTTGCGCGGCGTCCTCGGAAAACCAATAGGCGTCGTCCAGCGCAAGCTCTGCCGCGAAGGTAAGGTCGTCGCCTTCGTTCGCGCCATGCATGCAGGTCAGGTCACGGCCCAGATAGACCGGAAGGCTTGCTGCAGGTTTCGCAATGGCCGAAATCATGGGGTATTCACCTTTCCAAACGTCGAACGGGGCGGGGTGCAGATTAGCTAGGGGTGGATTGTGGCGGCTTCCGGGCAAGTCCCGGGTGTTTTGCCGTCATTGTTGCGTTTCCGGTCGGTAATCGAAATAACATGGGTTTCGCGAACATAAGGATAACGGGCACCGCCCGAAGGGAGTGGACATGGACCTGGGAATTTCAGGTAAGCGCGCGATTGTTTGCGCGTCGTCAAAGGGTTTGGGGCGCGGTTGCGCGATGGCGCTGGCGGCAGCGGGGGTGGACCTTGTGGTCAACGCACGCGGCGCCGAGGCGTTGGAGAAGACGGCGCAGGATATCCGCGACCGGTACAACGTGAACGTCACCGCTGTGGCGGCGGATATCACCACAGACGATGGCCGGGCCGAGGTGCTGGAGGCCGCAGGCGACATCGACATTCTGGTCAACAACGCAGGCGGCCCCCCGCCAGGCTTTTGGACCGATTGGGACCGCGAAGATTTCATCGCCGCGCTGGATGCCAACATGCTGGCCCCGATCGCGATGATGAAGGCCTTGGTGCCCGACATGATCGAACGCAAATGGGGCCGCGTGGTAAACATCACCTCGGCTTCGGTCCGGTCACCGATTTCGCAGCTTGGTCTGTCGAACTCGGCCCGCGCGGGGCTGACGGGCTATGTCGCGGGGACGTCCCGGCAGGTGGCACAGCACGGTGTGATCATCAACAACCTGCTGCCCGGCCTGCACGCAACAGATCGCGCCAAATCGTTGGCCGAGGCGACGGCGAAACGCGAAGGCGTCAGCGTCGAGATGGCCGAGGCGACGCGCGACGCCGCAAATCCCACCGGACGCATTGGCTCTGCCGCGGATTTCGGGGCGACATGTGCCTTCATGTGCTCTCAACACGTGGGCTTTATGGTGGGGCAGAACATCCTGTTGGATGGTGGGGCTTTCAACTCCACGATGTAGATGGCGAAGAATTTCTCATTAAAAGACCAGCTGTTTAACGCGGAAAAGGTCAGCTATCTGGCTGGCCTTTTTCGTGCGCAAAACCCTGAATTTGATCCGAATTTTGAAACCCGGTGCCTGTCGCGTTTCCCCGAGCTTGAGCTGAAAGAACGGATTGCATGGATCGCGGAGTGTCTGGTTCCAGCACTGCCCGACGATTTCCCCGAAGCGGCGGACCAGATCACAGCCGCGCTCCCTCCGCCATTGGACCCGACCCTGCGCGACGATGATTTCGGTGATTTCATATTCTGTCCCTTGGGCGAATATGCCGTCCTGCGCGGGCTGGAGGATCACCCGGACCGGGCGCTGGTCCTGCTGGAAGAGGTGACGCAGCGGTTTTCGATGGAATATGCGATCCGCCATTTCCTGAAGCGCTGGCCGGATCGGACCTACGCAAGGCTTAACGATTGGGCCGAACATTCCAGTTATCACGTCCGCCGATTGGTCAGCGAAGGCACACGGCCTCGGTTGCCTTGGGGCGCGGGTATCACCACGGACCCTGCGCACGCCCTGCCGTTGCTGGACAGGCTGCACTCCGATCCCACGCGGTTCGTGACGCGATCAGTCGCGAACCACCTGAACGATATATCAAAAAAAGATGCCGCGCCTGTCTTGCGGGCGCTGACCGCTTGGTCAGAGGCGGGCAGGCAAGAGCCGAAAGAACTGGCGTGGATGACCAAACACGCCTTACGGGATCTTGTGAAAAAGGGCGATCCGCAAGCCCTGCGTCTGCTGGGGTACGACCCGGGCGCTGAACTGGGCGTCGCGCTGAGCTTGCCAGCAACGGCGCAGATCGGCGAAGCGGTGCAGATCACCACGACCCTGACCAGCGCGACGGATCTCGCCGTTCTGGTTGATTACGTGATGACCTTTGCCCGTCCGGGGGGGCGCAGTCGGCAAAAGGTTCATAAGCTTGCGATCACGAACCTTGACGCTGGACAGCCGCTTAGTCTGACCAAACGACACAAACTGCCCGCAGACGCCACGACCTATAGCCTGCACCCCGGCCCGCACGAGATTGCCATTCAGGTTAACGGTATCATCCGCACGCGTGGCATCGTAACCCTGACCGCCTGACGACAAGCGCCAGCCCTTTACGAGAGCGATCCGCTTTGCTACCCGTCCGAAAGCCTTAGTAATTTGATCGGCAAAGACCTTGGTTACGCCCCCACGCTTGGAAATCCGGAACCTGACCCGCCATTTCGATGGCCGTCCGGTCGTGGATGACGTGTCGCTGTCGATCTACCCGGGACAGGTGACCTGCCTGCTAGGCCCGTCGGGTTGCGGCAAATCGACGACACTGCGGATGATCGCCGGGGTCGAAATGCAGGATAAGGGAGAGATCTGGGTCGACGGCAATCTGGTCTGCGACACCGTTTTTCGCGTTCCGGCTGAACGTCGTCGGATCGGCCTGATGTTTCAAGACTTTGCGCTGTTTCCGCATCTGACCGTGGCCGACAACGTGGCCTTTGGCCTGAAGGGCAGTAGGGCGGAAAATCGGGCGCGCGTGGAAACGATGCTGGACCGGGTGAACCTGCGCCGCTTTATCGACGCATGGCCGCACGAGCTGTCCGGCGGTGAACAACAGCGTGTCGCCTTGGCCCGCGCTTTGGCCCCCGATCCGCGCATCATGCTGATGGACGAGCCGTTTTCCGGCCTAGACAACCGCCTGCGGGATGAAATCCGCGACACCACGCTGTCGATCCTCAAGGATACGGGCACGGCGGTTCTGCTGGTCACGCATGAGCCGGAAGAAGCGATGCGCATGGCTGATGACATCGCGCTGATGCGGCACGGCAAGATCGTCCAGCAGGGCGCGCCCTACAATATCTACAACGCCCCGCGGGACAAGGAATCGGTGGCGTTCTTCAGTGATATTAATGCCATCCGCGGCACCGTTCGGAATGCGCTGGTCGAAACGCCCTTTGGCCAGTTCCTCGCCCCCGGTGTCCCGGACGGGCAAGAGGTGGAAATCGTCATCCGTCCTCAGCACCTGAAAATCGACTTTGACCGCGACGGGCAGGGGCCACTGCCCACGGCGCAGGATGGAACGCCAGCTCGCGGCACGGTGATCCGTGCGCGGTTCATGGGAAGTGAAAGCCTGGTCGAATTTCGCATGGATCACGACGGGTCAATCCTGAAGGCGACAGTGCCCAATGTTTTCCTGCCCAAACCCGGCAAAGCCCTGTGGCTGACCCTGCGACGCGACCGCTGTTTCGTCTTTCCGGTGACTGGCTAGGCACCATAGGCGATTTGCCGCGCCCTCAGGCCCTTTTTTCTACGCCAATCCAAGGATTGCACCTTCCCCTTGCGGGGCTTAGCCATTAGATACGTCTGGACTTTCGCACCGGGGATACCGTTCCCCGACGCACATGGGGAGAGAACTGATGCTCAACAATATCGGCCTTCCGGGCCTTCTGCTGATCGCCGTGGTCGTGCTGGTCCTCTTCGGACGCGGCAAGATTTCGTCGCTGATGGGTGAGGTCGGCAAAGGCATCACCGCCTTCAAAAAAGGCGTGAGCGACGGCACCAAAGAACTGGAAGACTCGCAGGCGGACGAAGCACGCGACGTCACGCCTGAAGAAGAAAAAGACAAGGCGTAATCCACCATGTTCGGCATGGGCTGGACCGAGCTTTTGCTCATCGGCATCGTCGGCTTGATCGTTGTAGGACCCAAGGACCTTCCGGTTCTGTTCCGCAACATCGGCCAGTTTGTCGGTAAGGCACGCGGAATGGCCCGAGAGTTTTCTCGCGCCATGGAAGAGGCTGCGGATCAGTCCGGTGTCAAAGAGGCGACGGATACGCTGAAAGGCCTGACGAACCCGGCCAAATATGGCTTGGACAAGGTCAAAGACGCCACCGACTTTACCAAGTGGGAACCCGGCTCGAACACCGCCAAGCTGGCCGAGGATCGCGCCGAAGCAGCGAAAAAAATCCACGCAGCCAGTGCCGAAAAAGCCAGCCAGCGCCGCGCCGCCGAAGAAGCGGCAGCGAAGGCCGAAGCAACTGGCCCGGGGGCATCCCAAGCAGATGCAACGCCCGACGCGGCAGCAGCCCCTGCGGCCAAGCCAGCGACGGATACCGCTGCGTCCGCAAAGGCCAAAACAGCGAAGCCAAAGGCTGACAAGCCAAAGACCGCCAAGCCTAAGGCCAAACCTAAAACGGCAAGCGCCAAGGCGACGGACACGAAGGACAAAGCATGAGCGCGGCCCACGACGAGATCGAAGACAGCTCTGCCCCGCTGATCGAACACCTGGCCGAACTGCGCAACCGCCTGATCCATTCGGTGGTCGCCTTCATCATCGGCATGGTGATCTGTTTCACCGTCTGGAACCCGATCTTTAACTTTCTCACGCAGCCGCTGTGTGACGCAATGTCGGCCCGTGGCCAGACGGGCGATTGCGGCCTGATCCTGATCAAGCTCCAAGAAGGTTTCTTCGTCGCGATCTCGATCTCGCTTCTGGGCGGGCTCTGCCTGTCCTTCCCCTACATTGCACTGCAGATGTGGCGGTTCGTGGCGCCGGGCCTTTATCGCTCGGAAAAAGGGGCGTTTCTGCCCTTCCTGATTTCGTCGCCCCTGATGTTCTTCCTGGGCGCTTCTTTTGCCTTCTACGTCGTGACGCCGCTGGCTTTCGACTTTTTCCTGGGCTTCCAGCAACCCGGATCGGTCCTGTCGGACGAAACGGTTGAAAACGGCATCGCCGGCATCGCCTTTCAGGGGTCCGCGCAGGAATACCTTTCGCTGACGATCAAATTCATCGTGGCCTTTGGCCTGTGCTTCCAGCTGCCCGTCCTGCTGACCCTGATGGGTAAGGCTGGTCTGGTGTCGGCCGAAGGTCTTGGCAACGTTCGTAAGTATGCGGTGGTCGCCATCCTTGTGCTGGCCGCTCTGGTTACGCCCCCGGATATCATCACGCAGGTGATCCTGTTCGTCGTGGTCTACGGCCTATACGAAATTTCCATCTGGCTGGTCCGTCGGGTCGAAACGAAACGCGAGGCCCGCCTGCGCGCTGAAGGCTATTACGACGACGAGGAAGAAGACCTTGCCGACGAAGAACCCGAAGTCGACGAACCCGCCGAAGACCCGCTTCTGAAAGAAGACCCTCTCATGAAGGAATTCGACGAGGACGAAGACACCTCGGGCGATGACGCGGAAGAGGACGACCCCGGCCAGGTGGATGACACCTTCAAGCCCGATCCCGGCGCGCCCAAGAAGTAATCCGCGCCGGAGCGTAAGAATGACCGACGATAGCCAAGCGCAGCTGACCCGTATCGCCGAGGCGTTGGAACGTATGTCTCCTGCGCCTCTGGCCTCGCCCGATTTTGACGGCGCGGATGCCTTCGTCTGGGAAACCGACCCTGAACGTCTGACGCCCGTTACCCGCGTGTCTCGTGTCGATCTGGACCTGCTTGTGGGCATTGACCGGTCGCGCGACACACTGCTGGCGAACACGCGCCAGTTCGCCCAGGGGCTGCCAGCCAATAACGCGCTGTTGTGGGGCGCACGGGGCATGGGTAAATCCAGCCTCGTCAAAGCGATCCACGCCAAGATCAATCAAAGCACCCCGCTGAAAATCGTCGAACTTCAGCGCGAAGACCTGCCAACCGTATCCCGGCTGATGCAGATCCTCAGCCGCAGTTCTCATCGGTTTTTGCTGTTCTGTGACGATCTGAGCTTTAGCCACGACGACCAGCACTATAAATCGCTTAAGGCGGTTCTTGACGGCGGCATCGCCGGGCGGCCCGAAAACGTGCTGTTCTATGCGACGTCCAATCGTCGTCACCTGATGCCGCGCGATATGATCGAAAACGAACGCTCCAGCGCCATCAACCCCGGAGAGGCGGTCGAGGAAAAGGTATCCCTGTCCGACCGCTTCGGTTTGTGGCTGGGCTTCCATCCCTGTGATCAGAACGACTATCTGGCGATGATCGACGGCTATTGTGCGGCCCATGGCTTGAAGGTCGACCCCGAAACCTTGCGCGCCGAGGCGATCGAATGGCAAGCTACCCGCGGCGCCCGCTCCGGGCGGGTCGCGTGGCAGTTCTTCACCGACCTCGCAGGACGGCACGGCGTTGCGATCAAGGGATAAGTCCCCCAATCCGCTTCTTCTGGTTGGTAAATACCCTCGGGGTTGAATGGCCCGGAGGGCCAGAAGGGGCAGCGCCCCTTCACCCGATCAGCCTTTAGACCTTAGTTCAGGTAATCCATGGGATCGGTCGCCTCTAGGCCCTTGCGCACCTCGAAATGCACATAGGGCGACGCGCCCGACCGGATTTCCGCCAGCTTCTGCCCGCGCGACACGGTTTGACCTTCCGACACGGCGATATTGTCGACGTTGGAATAGATCGTCAGCAATTTGCCCTGATGGCGCACGACGATCACCCGGACGTTGTCTGCATCCGATGTGATGGCCGCTACGGTACCCGCATCCGCCGCCCTGACCGAGGTGCCGGGATCGGCGGCAATATCAATGCCATCGCTCTTGCCGCGGGAATATTCGCGGATGATGCGCCCTTTGACCGGATAATCCATCGCCGCGCTGGAACTTGGCGCGCTTTGCTGCTGGCTCAGGTCAGGGGCCGCGGTGGGTTCCGAACGCGTGGGTTCTGGCGTCGCCTCGGCGATTGGGGCCGTGTCTTCCTGTGGCAGCGGCCGCGCAGCACTGGGCGGGACGGGCGTGGGTGTTCCGGTGCCCGGCGGCTCTGTCTCATCCGGGATGTCCCGAACGGGGGATGGCTGTGCGGCCACGGGGATAAGCAGATACTGACCTTCCCGAATGGTGTAATTGCTGTCGAGGCTGTTCCAATCCGCAAGAGATCGCACGGACACGTCATAAAGCCGCGAAATCGTATAGGCGGTTTCTCCGCGTTTGACCTGATGGCGCACAGGCTCTGGACCGGTCAGCTGATCCTGTGCCGGGGGCAGGGTAGCCACTTCGACACGCTGGTCGCCCGCGCGGTCGATGGCGTTGCCGGCCAGCGATGCGATATCGACCTGATCGGCGGGCAGTATGGGCCCGGTTCCTGTGGCACCCGTCGCGGGCGACGGTTCTGCGACGCGCGTCGGCAGCGCCAGAATCTCGCCATTGCGCAACCGGTCATCGGCGCGAAGGCCATTGTAGCTGGCCAAGCCCTGTGGATCGACACCGATCCGCGTGGCCACGTCACGTACCGTGTCGCCACGGCGCGACACCACGACCTGATAATTTGGATAGGAAATGATCCCGCGATCATCGGGCCGGGGACGGTCCAAAGTGGCTGTCTGTGCCGCCGCCGTCGTGGAAAATCCACCCAATCCGCCCCGAAGGTCGAAATCGGGGTTTTCGCAGGCCGCAAGTGCGATCAGCGCCACGCTCCCAAGCAAAACTCGCAGCGCGCTGGTGTTTGATCCAGCGATCCCGGCCATTCGTTGCATCTGTCGATCCCTCATCCGCCCCGTTTTCCGAGGCTTTATCACCCAAGACGCGCCCGCGTCGTTATTCGTCTTTGGCAAGCCCTTCAACCAGCGGAACAAAGCGCACTGGCCGCAGCTCTTCGTAATCGTATCCCGTCTCTAGCCTGTGCACGCGGATCAGGCTTTGCACCGTGTCCGACTGCCCGACGGGTAACACCATGATACCGCCGATCTTCATCTGAGCCAAGAGCGGCCCCGGCGCATCCTCGGCCGCGGCGGTCACAATGATACGATCAAAGGGCGCCTGATCGGGCAACCCGTGACTGCCGTCGCCCACGAAGGTGGTCACATTGCCTAGCTTCATCTTGTCGAACACGACCTCGGCTTCGCGCACCAAACGGGGGTGGCGGTCGATCGTATAGACCCGGCGCGCGATCTGCGCCAGCACGGCCGCCTGATATCCAGAGCCGGTCCCCACCTCCAGCACCCGATGCCGCGGTTCGACCTTCAGCGCCTGCGTCATCAATCCCACCACCGACGGCTGCGAAATCGTCTGGCCGCAGGCGATTGGCAGAGGCATGTCCTCATAGGCGCGTTCCGCGAACAAGCCTTTGACGAAATCGCCCCGGTCCACCTTTTCCATCGCTTCCAGCGTCGCAGCCTCGGTCACGCCACGGGATCGCAGCGTGAAAAGGAACTGCATCTTGCGTTCCGCAACAGAAGGCGTGTCGTTCATTCGATGCCCTTGAGGCTGTCCAGCACGTCATGTGCCGTCAAATCCGCCCGCATCGGCGTGACCGAGATATAGCGATCCAAGTTCACCGCCGCATCCGTTCCGGGGGCAGAGCCTTTGCGCTGATCGGTGCCACGCGCCCACAGGAAACGACGCCCGGCGGGGGACAAATGCGCCTCGACCGAGAAGGTGGTGCCGGGGCGGATGCCCTGTGGGGCGACACGAACGCCTGCCACCTGATCGGCAGGGCAGGGCGGGAAGTTCAGGTTATAGAACAGACCGTAGGCGTTGTCGTTCGCGGGCGCGGTGTCCAAGACTTTGCGGATCACGTCGGCGCCGTGCTGCCCCGAGGCCTCGAACGGGTCGTCGATGTCGAAGTTGTCGGGCCCGAGGTACTGAGACAGCGCAAAAGCGGGCAGGCCCTGCAACGCCCCTTCCATCGCGCCGCCCAAAGTACCGGAATAGAGCGCGTTCTCGGCCGAGTTATTGCCGCGGTTCACGCCCGACAACACCAGATCAATGGGCTGATCCTTCAGCACATCGTGGATGCCCGCCATGACGCAGTCTGCGGGCGACCCTTCGGCGGCAAAGCGGCGATCGCCCATTTTCGAAATCATCGTGGGGTGGGTGTAGGAAATCATATGCCCCACGCCCGATTGTTCGAACGCCGGGGCGACGACCCAGACTTCGCCGTCAGGGCCGGCCAGTTCGGCGGCGATCTTTTCCAGAACCTTTAGCCCCGGTGCATTGATGCCATCGTCGTTGGTAATGAGAATACGCATAAGTCGCCCCGCTGCCTGTTTCGGTCTGAATACCTAGGGCCGCGTGGGGGGGCAAGCAACGACCCGTTTCCGGGCCCAATCCAAGGTGCGGGTGAATCCTTTCCGCAACCCTTGGGCGCTTAGCCCAACTGCGCCAGCAGGCGCGCGGCTTCGATATCCGGGTGGACCAGCGCGTCGCGATCTTCGCCGGGGTGGAACCGGGCGCGCAAGGCGGTGGGCATCGGGTTAGGTGTCAGGATGTCGACACGGGGTCCCGAAGTTGCAGTTTCCGCGGCCCAGACGCGCGCCAGCGAAATTTGCGCGGCTTTGGTCGCACCGTAAGCCCCGTGGAATTTCTGCTCGGTCGCCGGGTCGTCAAAGAACACAGCCCGCCCATCAGTGCCCAGAAGCGGCGAGATGAAGGGGATCAGGTGGCCCATGCAGGTGACATTGCACTCGACCGATTTGGCCCAATCCTTGGCGTCGATATGCGCGGCGGGTGACAGCGGTGCGGTGTGGATCGCGGTGTGCGCCCATAGGGCAATCCCGCCCCACCGGTCGTGGATCGACCGGCACAACTGCGCCATGGCATCCGCCTTGGTCACATCCATCGGGGCCAGCGTGGCAGACCCGCCAGCCGTTTTAATGGCGTCGTCCAGTTCTTCCAGCGCGCCCACGGTTCGGGCGACGGCGACGATATGATGGGTCGGGGCAAGGGCGCGGGCCAGCGAAGCGCCAAGGCCCCGCGACGCACCGGTGATAAGGGCGATCTGGTCAGTCATGCCAGCGGTTTGGCGACTTTGCGCTGGCCCGTCAAGCGGCGGCTGCAGCTTAGCCTTGCGGCATGGTCAACGTCTTGACGCCGCCAAGGTTGCTGATCTGCACGACACCCGGCCCGATGGCCTGTACCTGTGCCAGCCCAATCCGGTCGCCCGGTTCGACTTTGCGCACGTCGCCCCCTGAAAAGCGCACCAGCGCTTTGGGCCCTTGCGGGTCAATCATCGTGCCCAGCAGCGCCATCCCACTCAGGTCCAGCGCCTTTTCGTCGGTCGCCAGTTCAGCGACATTTTCCGGCGTATCACTCATCTTTGCCTCATGTTCTTCAGCGCCTCTTTGGACGCGAGAAGCGGGCATTTGGCTGAGGATCAGAACAAAGGAAAGAGGTCGCGACGCGCACACGCCGTCACAGGCAGAAAAGCGCCGCAGCGCAGCATGGGCATAGGCGCCGTCATGCTGATCACGGGCGGTTAACCTAGTTGTTACAGGTGTTGGGGGTGGCGAAGGGGCTTATTCAGCCGCCTTCAATTCGAACCCACGCTGGATCATATCCGACGGCTCCACCGGATATTCCCCCGAGAAGCAGGCGTCACAGTACTGCGGACACTTGGCATTGCGCCCTTCGGCCGCGCCAACAGCCCGGTACAGCCCGTCCAGAGAGATGAACTTGAGGCTGTCCACCTGCAGGTGATCACGCATCTCATCCTCGGACATGGTTGCGGCCAGCAGCTTTTCACGCTGCGGCGTGTCCACACCGTAGAAACAGGGCCAGGCGGTCGGAGGAGAGGCGATGCGGAAATGCACCTCTGCCGCGCCAGCATCCAAGATCATCTCTTTGATCTTGCGGCTGGTCGTCCCGCGCACCACCGAGTCGTCGACCAAGATCACCCGTTTGCCTTGGATAAGCGCGCGGTTGACGTTCAGTTTCAGGCGGACACCCATGTTCCGGATCTGCTCGGTCGGCTCAATAAAGGTCCGACCCATGTACTGATTCCGCGTGATCCCCAGACCGAACTCGATCCCGCTTTCCGCAGCGAACCCGATGGCCGCAGGCGTACCGCTGTCTGGCACGGGGCACACCAGATCGGCCTCGACCGGGGCTTCGCGGGCCAGTTCCACGCCGATCTGACGGCGCGTTTCATAGACCGAGCGGCCGCCAATAATGCTGTCGGGACGCGAAAAATAGACATGTTCAAAGATGCAAAAGCGCGACGCCATCTTGCGGAAGGGAAAACGGCTCTCGACGCCCTGATCGGTGATCACCACCATCTCTCCGGGTTCGATTTCGCGCACGAATTCCGCGCCGATGATATCCAGCGCGCAGGTTTCCGACGACAGGGCATAGCCATCCGCGACTTTGCCCAACACCAGCGGACGCACCCCAAGGGGATCGCGCACACCGATCAGTTTGGTGCGGGTCATCGCAACGACAGAGAATGCGCCTTCGGTCCGACGCAGCGCGTCTTCCATCCGGTCTGGGATGTTGCGCTGCAACGACCGTGCCATCAGGTGGATGATGCATTCGCTGTCCGACGACGATTGGAAAATAGCGCCGCGTTCGATCAGTTCTTTGCGAAGCGCCTCGGCATTGGTGATGTTGCCGTTGTGGGCCAGCGCGGCCCCGCCCATCGCGAATTCACCAAAGAACGGTTGCACGTCGCGGATCGCGGTCTGGCCTTTGTTCCCGGCGGTGGAATAGCGCACATGCCCGATGGCCAGCGGCCCCGGCAGCGTGTCCATCACATCGGAAGACGTAAAGTTATCACGCACATAGCCCATCCGCCGGGCCGAGTTGAAGCCGTGTTCAGGGTCATGGACCACGATCCCCCCGGCCTCTTGCCCACGGTGTTGCAGGGCGTGCAGACCAAGCGCGACAAAGCTGGCCGCATCAACGGCGCCAATGACGCCGAAGATACCACATTCTTCTTTTAGCTTGTCGTCATCCCACGGAAGCGTCGGCATACGCGCTTCCATGTCGGCGTGGTCATCAGAATGGGCAGTTTTGGGGGTCTGGCAGGACAAGGCGTGCTCCGAATCCGGTCGGTCTCGTGCCCCTCATAAAACCTATGAACCGAAGTGTCACGAAAGGATCACAATACCGAGGCGCAGAACGCCAAAACGTGAAGAGCGGTCGTTTGATACGCGCGATTACTGTTCGCAGGTGCCGATCAGCTGTTCGTATTGCGTGGTGACCCAGCCCAAGGCGGCCTGCGGGTCTTCGCTTTCGAACTTGCCGGTCACTTGGCCAAACACCTGTGCAGACCGGCTATTGTCGACCACGGCGGTCTGCTGCGACGAAAACATCGTGTTGTACACGAAGAACGCGATCGCCACCAAAAGCAGCCCACGCGCCACGCCGAACAGGAACCCAAGCGCCTGATCCAACCCGCCAAGCGCAGACCGTTGCACGACGGATGCAAACAACGGCGTGAACAGCGAGGTGATCAGAAGAACTACGGCGAACACAGCGGCAAAGCCGGTGATCATCGACAATTCGCAGTTGTCCGAGATGAAATCGCCAATGACCGGGATTTCCTTGACCAGCGGCGCGACCTGCGGGGCGAAAATGAACGACAGGATGCCTGCCGCGATCCAGCCACCGATGGCCAGACCTTCGCGCACCAAGCCGCGCGAATACGCCAGCAGCGCGGACAGAACGATGACCACCGCAACCACGGCGTCAATAACTGTGAAACCTTCCATCCGCTTGTCCCTTTGCCTTGGCGTCAACCTGCGCCGAATACTTCGCCTACCACCGCCGTCAAGTCAGACATTTCGCGCAGCGACATCCCATCCCGGCCTTTGATCTTGCCACCGGCCGGGGCTATGGCGGAGGAAAAACCAAGTTTTGCCGCTTCTTTCAACCTGTTTTCGGTCTGACCCACCGGTCGAAGCGCGCCGGAGAGTGATATTTCGCCGAAGACGACGCTTTCGGACGGCAAGGCAACGTCTTCTCGGGCCGACAGGATGGCTGCAGCCACCGCCAGATCGGCAGCCGGTTCGCTGATTTTCAGTCCGCCCGCCACGTTCAGGTAAACGTCGAGGCCCGCGAACGGGATACCACACCGCGATTCGAGCACCGCAAGGATCATCGCAAGCCGTCCACCATCCCAACCCACGACCGTGCGGCGCGGCTGGCTGTGCGGGGTCGGGGCGACCAAGGCTTGAAATTCGACCAACACGGGCCGCGTGCCTTCGATCCCGGCAAAAACGACTGATCCGGGCGCGGGTTGGCCACGTTCCGATAGGAACAAGGCCGACGGGTTGGTGACCTCGGCAAGGCCAGAGCCGGTCATTTCGAACACGCCGATCTCATCCGCCGGGCCAAAGCGGTTTTTTACGCTGCGCAGGATACGGAACTGGTGGCCTCGCTCGCCTTCGAAATACAGTACGGTATCGACCATATGTTCAACGACGCGGGGACCAGCGATCTGGCCTTCCTTCGTGACGTGGCCCACGAGGATAACCGCCGCGCCTCGTCGCTTGGCAAAGGTCGTCAGTTCCTGCGCCGTGGCACGAACCTGCGATACTGAACCCGGCGCGCTGTCTACGTTGTCCGACCACATCGTCTGGACCGAGTCGATGATGACCAGATCGGGCCGTTCTTCATCCAGTGTGGTCATGATATCGCGCAGCGAGGTTTCGGTTGCCAACTGCACCGGCGCGTCGCGCAAACCCAGACGTGCGGCACGCAGACGGACCTGCGCGCTGGCTTCTTCCCCGGATATGTAGAACGTTTTCAAACCGGTAGAGGCAAACTTGGCCGCGGCCTGCAGCAAGAGCGTCGATTTCCCGATGCCCGGATCCCCCCCGACAAGAATTGCCGACGCAGGAACCAGACCGCCGCCCAGAACCCGGTCCAGCTCATCCATGCCCGAGGCTGTGCGCGGCGGCGGGTCTTCCTTGGTCGACAGGTCCGACAGCACCAGTTTACGACCGCGCGCGCCCTTCAGCGCCTTGCCGGGGCCAGAGGACAGCGGCGCCTCTTCTTGCAAGGTGTTCCATTCACCGCAGCCATCGCATTGCCCGGCCCATTTCGAATGACGGGCGCCGCAGTTCTGGCAGGTATAGGAGATTTGAGGTTTGGCCATGGCATATCTTGTGGCGCGTCACTGCCAGACGGTCAATGGCCTAAGCCAAGGGCGCGGCGTCACTCTGCCGGATGGCGGTTTGCGGCGGCTTTTTCCGACAGTTCAGTCAATCGGCGCTGCACTTCGGTGGTGCGGGCGGCAGGCGGCAAAACCGCGGGAAGAACTTCGCGCAGCTCTTCTTTCAGGCGCTGCAGCTTGCTCTTGGCGACCGCCTCTTCCAGCTCCAGACACCGGGACCAATGCACGATTTCGTTCGTGATGGCCGTTGCCTCTTCGATGCGCGCGTCGAATTGGGCCAACTCTTCATGGCGCTGGCGCAGGAAGGCGCGGGCGCGTTCAACCTTTTCATCGCTGTAGGTATGGGCCAGTTCAGCGCTCACGTGGCTCATCTGCGCGGCGATTTCCAAGATGCCCGGCTCCATATCGCCCAGATCGGGATGATCGCGCAGAAACTGAAACCTCTCACGAACAGAATCGAATTCGCCTTTCAGGTTGAAGGTGCCAGCCCGATCCCCGGCATGGGCCACGGCGTAGGCGCGTGTGACATCCGCCATGCCGATTTCGAACCGGCGGTGCGACAGTTCCAAGCGCTGGACCCGCCAAGTGGTAGGCAAGTAGATCCCAAGCATGATCAAAAGCGC
This sequence comes from Pseudooceanicola aestuariicola, assembly GCF_045763785.1. Lineage (NCBI taxonomy): Bacteria > Pseudomonadati > Pseudomonadota > Alphaproteobacteria > Rhodobacterales > Paracoccaceae > Pseudooceanicola > Pseudooceanicola aestuariicola. The sequence continues at coordinate 840,237 of NZ_JBJGSF010000001.1, forward strand.
CGTCAGACCGATCTGAACATACATCCCGATTTCAAGAGCTTGCCCGCCATATCCGATCTGAATTTCCGGCCAGGGCAGGCGCCCGGCAAAGGCCATTCCGGTTGCAATCACGGCGGTGGCAGAGACGAGGACGAGCGCGGCGACAATCACAGGTTGAAGAACAGACTGAATCTGTCTTGCGATGCGATTGATCCTACCTAGCGACATCAAAACCCCCGGACAGGTCAAAAATAAGCAAATTTCCGCCTGCTACCAAAAAGTATGGGTCGCAAAACCCAAGCGTCAATGATTCCCGTCGTTCACGCGACGCGAACAATGTGACAGCAAAAAGGAAACAATTACCAAAGAGGAGAAGAGGTAGAGCCCCCATGCTGTTTCCACCCGGCCAACGCCCATGCCTTTGGCCAGCGTGATGTAAAGCGCGATCAGGAAGATATCGGCCATCGCCAGCTTACTGAGAAAACCAAGCCATTTCCGCCACCTGTCGGGTGCACGTCCGGACTGGATCAATGCCAGAGTGATGACCTTTGCCATCGGCGCTACCAGCGCAAAGAGCGCGACGATCACCGCCAGAAACATGTCGGTTCGCCATAGCGATGCGATGCCAGAGATGACCGAGATTTCGGACAACCCAAACAACGGCAGCAAGCCTGCGCGCACCAAAGGGGCAAACCAAGAGATCGGAAAAAGGATCAGCAGCGACAGGTTCAGATAGAAAAGCCAGCGATGCATCCGTACCTCTCGTGTCAGCGCACCGTTTCGATCGGGCCCTCGGCGCGTCCGTGTATGAACTGATCGACATAAGGATCCCCGGAACCGTCCATGTCGGCCACGGGGCCAGTCCAGCGAATTTTGCCCCCGTGCAGCATCGCGACCCGATCCGATATCGCCCGGACCGAGGTCATGTCATGCGTGATGGTCATCGCCGTCGCGCCCATTTCCACAACGATTTCCCGGATCAATTCGTTGATGACACCGGCCATGATGGGGTCCAGCCCTGTGGTGGGTTCATCGAAAAAGATAATCTCGGGCTCGGCCGCGATGGCGCGGGCCAAGCCGACGCGTTTCTGCATGCCGCCCGACAGCTCGGCCGGGAACCGATCGGCGACGTCAGGCGACAGGCCGACCCGACGAAGCTTTTCCACTGCGATCTCTCGGGCCTCGGCCTTGGGGCGTTTCAAGGCACCGCGCATCAGTCGAAAGGCGACGTTTTGCCAGACCGGCAGGCTATCGAACAGCGCGCCCCCCTGAAACAACATGCCAAACCGCGCCAGAAAGGCGTCCCGGTCGTCGTGCCCCTCTGTGCCGTCCACAGTGATCGTACCGGAATCGGGCGTCACCAGACCAAGAACGCATTTCAGCAGGACCGACTTGCCCGTACCCGATCCGCCGATGATCACCACCGATTGGCCCTTGGGCACCTCAAGCGTCACGCCGCGCAGGACGTGGTTCGTGCCGAATGATTTATGGACGTCGTCGAACCGGATCATGCGGAAAAGAACACCCCCGTCAGCAGGAAGTTTGCCGCAAGGATCAGGACCGATGCGGCCTCGACCGAGGATTTTGTCGCCGCGCCGACGCCCTGCGCGCCACGGCCCGAGTTCATGCCGGAATAACAGCCCATCAAAGTCGCGATCACCCCGAAGGCCGCGCCTTTGACGAGCGAAGAGATCACGTCGAGCGGTTCGAGAAAATCCACCGTATTCTGCAGATAGGTGGCCGGGTTAAATCCAAGCGACCGTACCGCCACCTGATACCCGCCAAAGATGCCGATGATATCGCCAACACCCACCAGAAGGGGCACGGTGACCAGCCCGGCCAGAACGCGGGGCACGGTCAGGTACTTCATCGGGTGGGTCGACAGAGTGACCAAGGCATCAATCTGCTCGGTCACCTTCATCGTGGCAATTTCCGCCGCGATAGAAGAGGTCACGCGCGCGGCGATCATCAGGCCCACCAACACGGGCCCCAATTCGCGCACCATACCGATGGCCACGATCTGCGGCACCACGGCGGCAGCATCGAACCGCGATCCGCCCGCATAGATCTGCAGGGCCAACGCGCCGCCGGTAAAGACGGCTGTCAGTCCGACAACCGGCAAGGACAGCCAGCCGATGTTCAACAGGGCAGACAGAAATTCCCGCCCGTAGAATGGCGGCGTCACCAGATGACGCAGGGTATGTCCAGCGAAAATCGCGACACGGCCGATGGCGGCCAGAATTGCCAGAACCTGCGCCCCGATCCCGGCGAGGGCTCGGACCAGCCAGCTCACGCTGGTTTATACCGCCGCGTCAGACGCTCACCCAAAGAGGTCAGCACTTCGTAGCCGATGGTGCCCGCGTTGTCGGCAATCAGATCGATGCCCTGCTGCGGCCCCAGAAGGGTCAGCCCCTGCGGCTCTTCGGTCAGATGGGTGATGTCGACGCCGATGCTGTCCATGGAAATGCGTCCACGGATCGGGCAGGGGATGTCGCCTGCATAAAGCGACGTCTTCGGCCCGATGATCCGGTGGATGCCTTCGGCATAGCCGCCCGACACGGTGGCGATGATCGCGCGATCATTGGCGACCCAGGTGTTGCCATAACCGACGCTTTCGCCCGCCTGAATTTCGCGCACTTGAATCACCGGCAGGTCCAGCCGAACAACGGGCGCGGCCTCTTCAAACGGCAGACCGCCGTAAAGACCGATGCCGGGGCGCGTGACATCAAAGTGATACTCTGGCCCCAGCAGGATGCCGCCCGTGGCAGACAGCGAACAGGGCACGCCCAATCCTGCGGTCAGTTCCTTGAACAGACGCAACTGGCGGGTGTTCATCGCGTGATCGGGTTCATCCGCGCAGGCGAGGTGCGACATGATCAGGGTCGGCGAAAGCTCTAGCGCGGTGTCACGTACGGCCAGCCAATCCGCAGGCTCCATCCCCAGACGGTTCATGCCGGTATCAAGCTGAATACCGAAGGGATGACCCGGCAGCGCCTCGACATGGCGCAGCATCTGGTCGACGGAATTGATCATGGGCCGCAGGTTCAGGTCGCCGATCATGTCGGTATCGCCGCGCATGTGACCGGCGAAGACATTGATCTCGACCTCTGGGCCGAGGGTTTCGCGCACGGCAGCGCCTTCTTCGGCAACGGCCACAAAGAACTTGCGCGCACCGGCTTTGGCCAGCGCACGGGCGACATGTTCCACCCCCAGACCATAGCCGTTCGCCTTGATGACGGCGCCGGTTTCAGTGGCAGAAGAAGAGGCGGCATCCAAAGCGCGCCAGTTGGCGACCAAAGCGCCCAGATCAACGGTAAGACGTGCGGTACTCATAAGGGTCTTTTGACCGTGACGCGGGCTACGTGCAAGGGGATTTGGGGATCGCGCGGCGATCTGCGCCTAGGTCAAGAAAGCGTCGTTCCGGATATAGTGGTCTAACGCGGCAATCAGATCGGCGCGGGAATAGGTGCCGCGCAGGTCCTGTAGGTGAAGCGCGACGGATCCGATGTCATAGGCCTCGATCGTTTGGGCCAGCCCGTGCTGAACGGCAAGGACTGCCATGTCACGATCCTCGTCCCAGTCCGCGGCCTCGGAATCCAAGATCATGCAGGATGTTTTGGCGGTTTATGGATTTGCACCCGTTTCCACGTACAAGAAGCCGTCTTGCGCCCAAAGGTCAGGCTGATCGGATACGCGGCCTAGGGTCATCAATGCGGTCATGGCTTCTTTTGCTCGTCGCGATGGCGTCCCGGATCAACAATCGCTCTGGGCTGGAGGGCCGATCAAGGTTCCCAATTCTGGCGATAACGTTCCCAGATTTTTTCGCCGATCAGACAATCGGTTGCGCCCTGCGTTGGGATGATCCTCTCCGGCTCGGTTTGAATTGCGAAAGGGGCAGGGGGCGGCGTATCGCCCGCGATTTCCAGCACCAGTTTCTTGCGTACGGCGGCCGCGAATTCGGACCAGTCCAGCACAGGGACAACGAATGCCCCCGGTCCGCCGATGACGCAGTCACGGTAGTAGGCGTCCAGATTTTCGATGGTCCACATGCCCCCCATGCCTTCGCGGGTCATCAGGGGCAGCCCGTTGATCGTGATCCCCTGCGAAACCACCTGATCACGGGCCGCCAGCACAGGGGCGCCGTCGTTGTTTGGCCCATCGCCTGATACGTCGATTACACGCCGCAGACCGGTAAACCCGTTGTCGCGGAAATACACCGCCCCGACGGACAGGGCCGACGAAATCGATGTGCGCCTCATCCCACCAGTCGAATTCATGGCAATTGAGTCGGCAAAATTCTGGGCGTCTTCATAGGTTCTGATCACCGCCCATTCCTGAATGACTCGCTGGGAATAAGACCCGGCCCATTCGACATATGCGATGGCCACATGTCCGATCATGCCACCGTTGATGGCCTTCAGAACCTCGGGCGATACCAGTGCCTCGGCATAGCCGCGGCGCTGAATCTCCAGCTCGTTCGGCGTCATAGACCGGGACACATCGACCAGCAGCAGCAGTTCGACGTCCACTTCGATCGAATTGGGGTCATAGGGTTCGAGCTGCGCCAAGGCAGGTGCAGCGGGGGCAATGGCCATCACGGCCGCAAAGATCAGGGATCGGACCATAGGGCAGTGTCGCGCCGTCCGAGGTCATCTGTCGAGAAAAACCCGCCAGCCCACGAAAAGGTGAGCGGCGGGCGTATCTTCTTGCCGTGATGTTGGGCGGGATCAGTACCCGTCGTCGTTGCCTTGCTGCCAAGGCTTCACGAGGTTCCCGAACTTGGTAAAGCGGCCCTCGAAGGACAGCTCGACAGTGCCGATGGGACCGTGACGCTGCTTGCCGATCACGACCTCGGCCTTGCCGTGCAGCTTTTCCATCCGTTCCTGCCATTCGGCCATCTTGTCCAGCTGGTCGTCCGACGGCTTTTCACGCTCGACATAGTATTCCTCACGGAACACGAACATCACGACGTCCGCGTCCTGTTCGATCGAGCCCGATTCCCGAAGGTCAGACAGCTGGGGGCGCTTGTCTTCGCGGCTTTCCACCTGACGCGACAGCTGGGACAGCGCGATAACAGGGATGTTCAATTCCTTTGCGATGGCTTTCAGACCCATCGAGATTTCGGCGATTTCGTTCACCCGGTTTTCGGCCGTGCCGCGCACCAGCTGAAGGTAGTCGACGATCAACAGGTCCAGCCCGTGCGTCCGTTTCAGGCGCCGTGCCCGCGCCGCCAGCTGCGCGATCGGCAGGGCCGGGGTGTCGTCGATGAACAGCGGACAAGCTTCAAGGTCTTTGGCAGCCTGAACAAAACGACGGAACTCACCTTCGGTCATGTCACCCCGGCGGATGTTTTCTGACGGGATTTCGGCGGCTTCGGACAGAACTCGCGCGGCAAGCTGTTCGGCGCTCATTTCGAGAGAGTAGAAACCTACCACGCCGCCTTCGACCGCGCCTTCGGACCCGTCCGGCAGTTTGCCGCGCTTGTAGGCTTTGGCCACGTTGAACGCGATGTTGGTCGCGAGCGAGGTTTTCCCCATCGACGGACGACCGGCAAGGATCAGAAGGTCGGACTTGTGCAGACCGCCCAGCTTTTTGTCCATGTCGATCAGGCCAGTGGACACGCCCGCAAGGCCCCCATCGCGCTGATATGCGGCGTTGGCGACGTTCACGGCATCGGTGACAGCAGACAGGAATGACTGGAACCCGGACTCGGCCGAGCCCTGTTCGGACATCTTGTAAAGCTTTTGTTCCGCCTGAACGATCTGTTCCTTCGGCTCGTTCTTGACGTCCATCCGCATGGCTTCGGCGGCGATGTCCTGACCCAGCAGGATCAATTCGCGCCGGATCGCCAGATCATAGATCATCTGGGCATAGTCGCGCACCGCGTAGGCCGCGATCGCAGACCCCGCCAGACGCGCCAGATAGCCCGGTCCGCCCAGTTCCTTCAGGCCTTCGTCATTTTCCAGAAACGCCTTCAGCGTCACCGGCGTGGCCAGCGCGTTCTTGGCGATGCGCGCGGCGGCGACTTCAAAGATGCGGCCGTGGACGGGTTCGTAGAAATGGTCCGGTCCGATCAACGTCGCGATGCGGTCATAGACATCGTTGTTCGTCAAAAGCGCGCCCAGCAGCTGCTGTTCGGCCTCGATCGAATGCGGAACCGTGTCGGCTTGCGACACCTCTGGCGTGTTGTCGCCGCTGGCATTGAAGTACGAAAGATCGTTCATGTCTGCTCTGTCCCCGATTGCCGGATTTGCCGGAAGGATTGGGTGCGCCGATGCGCACCCGCCCCCCGATTCCCGTGCCTGTATCCGTGCCCCGAAGGTCCGGCCAATCAGCCCCCAAGTCTTGCTGTCAGCCGTTAACCCCCCGGTAAGGATTGGAGATACCGGAGGCGGTGCGGATCAGGCAATCTGGAAATCCTGTGGATAACCAGTGTATCTTTTGCCGCCACCAGATGTGGTGGTTTCCCTGCAAAACAGTAGACCATTTTGTAGATCGCAAGGCAAGCTTGCCGCGCTCTCTGTGGCAGCTTTGCACAAGCATCAGACGTCATTTCGCAGGGCGGAAATTCGTCTGATGCCGCTTCGCATCAAGTTGCGGCGTGCCCCCTGCGTCAGCGGGGGGCGGCGACGAATCGTCAGCCTTTGGTGCGCGCCTCTTGCCAGTCACGTGGCGCTTTCAGGAAGGCCTCGACCTCGTCCAGCGTGGCGGTCGAGAAGGCCTCGCGCCGACGCGCTTCGGCCAGAACGTCCCACCAGGTGCACAGGTGGTGCAGCGTCACCCCGTGATCGCCAAGCGTCTTTTCCGTGTCCGGGAAGATACCATAATAAAAGATGACCGCCGTATGCGCACAGGTTGCACCCGTGTCGCGGATCGCATCGACGAACGAGATTTTGGAGCCGCCATCGGTGGTCAGATCCTCGACCAGAAGAACCCGCTGCCCTTCGGTCATCGCCCCTTCGATCCGGGCATTGCGGCCATAGCCCTTGGGTTTCTTGCGCACATAGGTCATGGGCAGCGCCATGCGTTCCGCGACCAGCGCGGCAAAGGGGATGCCCGCCGTTTCGCCGCCTGCGATGTTGTCAAACGCCTCAAGGCCCGCGTTACGCATCACCGTGACGGTCAGGAAGTCCATCAGGGTCGATCGGATGCGCGGATAAGAGATCAGCTTGCGACAATCGATATAGGTCGGGCTGGGCAGGCCAGAGGCCAGCGTGAACGGTTCATCCGAGTTGAAGTGCACCGCCTGAATGTCCAGCAACATGCCAGCGGTCAGGCGGGCGATTTCTTCGGGCGCGGGATAGCTGGAGGGGATCATATGCGGGCCTTTCGAGTGGTGTGACCGTCGGATGCCTCCGGCGGGGATATTTGCAGCAAGAGGACTATCAGGACCAATAGACTGGGAAGCCGGGGTCGAAAACGGTGACGGGTCCAGCCTCGCAGTCGATCTTGGCGGGGAAGGCGGTGGCCGTGTCGGATTTGGTCAGGGTGATCGTGTCGTCATTGGCGGGCAGGCGGTAAAAGGCCGGACCGTTGAGAGAAGCGAAGGCCTCTAGCTGGTCGAGCGCGCCCGCCTCTTCGAACACATGCGCCAGCAGAGGCATCGTATTCGTTGCGGTGAAACATCCGGCGCAGCCACAGGCGTGTTCTTTCAGGTGGTCGGGATGCGGCGCGCTGTCGGTGCCAAGGAAGAAGCGTGCGTCGCCCGAGGTCGCGGCGGCGACCAGCGCCTGACGATGTTCTTCGCGCTTCGCGACGGGCAGGCAGTAGTAATGCGGTTTGATCCCGCCGACGAGGATGTGGTTCCGGTTGATAATCAGGTGATGGGTGGTGATCGTCGCCCCAAGGTCCTGATCGTTGGCCCGAACGTAATCGGCGGCATGGGACGTGGTGGTATGTTCCATCACGACGCGCAGGCCGGGCGTGGCGCGGCGGATTGGGTCCAGAACGGTTTCGATAAAGACGGCTTCGCGGTCAAAGATATCGACGTCCGAGGTGGTGACTTCGCCATGCATACACAGCGGCATCCCGATTTCGGCCATCTTTTCCAGAACCGGGCGAACCTTATCGAAGTCGCGCACACCCGAAGCTGAGTTCGTCGTCGCCCCCGCAGGGTAGAGTTTCACCGAGGTCGCGATCCCATCCGCATGGGCCTGCGCCACATCTGCCGGATCGGTGTCTTCGGTCAGATACAGCGTCATCAGCGGCTGAAATGTCATGCCGTCGGGCAGCGCGGCCATGATCCGATCCCGGTAAGCTGCCGCCTGCGCGCCTGTTACCACCGGCGGCACAAGGTTCGGCATCACGATGGCGCGGCCAAAGGTGCGGGCGGTTTCGGGCAGAACGGCCTGCATCATTGCGCCATCGCGCAAATGCAGGTGCCAGTCATCGGGGCGGCGGATCGTGATCGTGCGGGTCATGGCTTGCGATTACACGGGCGTAGGCAGAAGGGGAAGACCGAAGCTTAGCGAAGCTGTTCGTTCAGTTGCGCCAATCGTCTTTGGAACCGTGGTGCGTTAAACCTGTGCGTGACGTTTCGGCACAACATCCGCGCCAGATGTGGCCGGTCAAGCAGGTCCAGTTTGGTCAGCAGGCGGCGCAGATAGGGCAGGTGATTGCGGCGGGCGCGGTACATGCCGGCGAAAAAGCGTGGTGTCAGGCGATCTTCGGCGACGGCCTGTAAAACGGGGAACAGGCGGCGCATGAACAGCAGATGGGTCTGCAGAGCCTCTCCCATATAGGGCATGCGGTATTTCGTGACGTTTGGCTTGGTAAACAGTGCTGCGTGCATCGCATCCAGCGTGACGTCGGGGTCGTAGATCAGGTGCACATGCTGGGCCGCATCGACCATATCGGGTGCAAAGCCGTAGCGGCTGGTGAAATCATGGCGCCGCATTTCGACAAAGCGGTCGTCCCATTCAGTCACGCGCGGATCCAAGGTTGCCTGAGGCTGCACCGCCAGAACACGCGCGCCCGGCGCAGTCACCGAAAACGCCGTCGCCGCATAGCCGCAGGGGCCCGCGCCGTAAAAGACCACCGTTTCGAATTCGTCAAAGAACCCTTCGTCCACCAATTGGTCGAAATAGGCATAGACCTGAGGATCGCGGAACCACGTATCGCCATCAGAGGCGAGCAGCAGGCTGGACCACCCCATTTTCTGAGACATTTGCCATCCAAGGGGACGCGCGGATTCGGTCAGGCTGCGCATGCCCTGCACGGTTTCGAACGACACCAGAAGAACCGGGCCAGAGCGGACGAAAGCGGCGAAATGCTTTTTCCCAAGCCGGTCCGCGGCGCCGCGCGCCTCGGCCTGTTCAAGGATGCGTCGGGTCCAGTCCTGTTTGTCCAAACCCGACAAATCGTTAAGCGGAAAATTTCCGTCCATGCGCTATCCCACCCTAGAACGCGCTTGCTGCGTGTCCGAATCGACCTCTTGGGTCACCGGATCTCACGCAAGGCGTTCTGCCCTGATCAATTGGAATCGCCTGATATGTCCTGACGCCCCATAGTGCCGTATCGTATCAGAAAACGCGCCTCGTTCAACGAAACTGCGCGGGTGGGGGGCGTCATCAGCAAACGTCCGAACAGCGCACGGAACGGCTCTTGCAGCATCAACTGGTCGAACTGAGTCTTGCGCCACTGAACAGACGCTTCGTGCAGCGCGGCCAGTTCCGGATCCGCCTTTAGTGCGTCCAGTTCTGCATCCACTTGCGGGGCAAGGCCCATAATTGAGGTATCTTCGTCCTGATTAAAGTTCCTCTCGACCCAGTAATCCGTGCCCAGCATATGATCCGAATGCACGGCGCGGCCCCGCGCGGCCTTAAGCACGTAACTTTCCATCGTGCCCAAGGGATAATGGTTCAGCTGCACCAGTTTGTAGTTCGATCGTCCATAATTGCTGAATATCCGACGTGTGCGGAACTGGTCGTCCAACTCGCGCCCCTCACCATCGAACCAGCGGGCGTCGGGCAGCCGTTCGGGATCGGGCGACCGGGGGCGGTGGACCCCCATTTTGCGATAGGTGCCGTCATTTCGGTACAGCGTCTTGAACATGGCCGACCGCCATGGCCAGTACATCACCACCGGTGCTGCCTTGATAAAGGTGCGCGTGACCGGCGTATCCTGATACCGCGCAAAGCCAGAGCAGCCGAACAACCGCCATGTCAGCGTGACGGCGCTGGCGTCGGGCAGGGCGGCCAGAAGGTCGGGCAGGGTGCGGTTGCCTGTGTGAATGTTGACGAATTCGTCTACGTCCAGCGTTGCGATCCAGTCGGCGTCCCGCACGATCTGCATCTTGTCGGCCTGTTTGTAGGCGGTGAACTGAATGCCGCCCTGATCATAAGGGCCATCGTTGCGGACGTGGGTCAGCAGGCCCATGTCCTGCAGCCGGTCCAGCATGGTATCCGTGCCGTCCTGACAGTCGTTTGAAAAGACAAGGAAATCGGTAAAGCCACAGGCGCGGTGATGCGCCAGCCATTCCAGCAAAAACGCGCCTTCGTTGCGCACCGTCAGAACGGCCAGAAACCGCATCATCTAGCCCGTGTGAAGGTCACGACCTTCGCTGATGAATGTTTGGCCGTGTAAATCAGGCCCGCGCCATGCAATGTCTCAAAAACGGTCTTCACGCCTTCCAGTCCTGTTCTGTTTGGGTGCAGCGTCACCACCGCATTACGCACCCCGCCTAGATCAAGCTGCGGCAGCAGCGTTATCTCGGCCCCTTCGATCCCGCAGATGACGACATCCGGCTTTAACGCGCCGATGGTCTGTTTCGCAGGCAGTACTGGAACATCGGCAATGTGAAGGATCCCTGCCAGCGGTTCGCGATTGGTCGAGCTTTCGAAGAACTTGCGCCGAACATAGAAATTCCGGCTGCCACGTTCCTTGTCCAGTATCGCGTGATGGACGGTGATATTGGTCAGGTCATTTTCCGAATGCACCCGGCGGATGCAGGGGATGAGGGCCGGGTTCGCCTCGAACGTATGGATTTGTGCGGCTTCGGTATTCTTTGCGATGACCGCAGACATATGGCCGATGCCGCCGCCGAACTCGACCACCCGGTCACCTTTGCGCACGACAGCCAGCGCGGCGTTTGTCTGCTTCTCGTCGTATGTTCCATTGGCCAGCATGTTCCGCGCCTTGGGGAAAAGGGGCGGCATATCCGTGGGAAACCGGACATTGCGCGACATGACGTGGGAAGGGCGGCCCATTTCGGCCAGTTCAGTGCGCTTCAGCTGATCGCTGGAGCCTAGGAAGTGCTGGGAATGATCGGGGAAATCTTCCATTCTTAGCTTTCGAGGTCTTGCGCGAGCGCATAGGCGACGCGTTCGGTTTCGTTTAGGCGTACCGACAATGCCTGATTGTAAAGGTCTTGGAATTCAGGGGTTTTGTGAAGTTCTGCTGCCTTGGCCTGATGCCAGGCAAAGCCCGCATCGTGCAGGCGCTTCAGCTCTGAATCGGCCAGAAGCCGGTCCATTTCAGCGCGTAGGCGGGGCAGGTTGCGATGAATTGTGATGTCGCGGTAATCGCACCAATCCATCCGGATCCAGTAATTCAACCCGATGGACCGATCGACATGCAGCGCACGACCGCGTTGCCGTTTAATCAGATAACTGTCGGCCGAACGCAGCGCATAGTGGTTCAGCTGGATCAGGTCGTAGCCGATGGACTTTTTCGAGTTGCGCCAGCCGTTCTTGATCAGCTCTTTCGTGGCGATGGCGCCTGAACCGTTCACCCATTGCACCTGACCAGCCATAACATCCGCCAGTTTGTTGGGACGGTGGCAGGACAGTTTGGAATAGGCCCCGATGTTCTTGAACAATGTCTTGAAGCCCCAGACAGTGTGCGGCTTCGGGCAGAACTTCGGTGCGCAGGCGGTGAATTGTTCGATCACCGGGCGATCCGCCAGATCGGTGACGCCGCCATGTCCGAACAGCCGCCAAGTCATCGCGACATTGGTGGCCTGCGGCACCCGCGCAAAGAAATCGTCCAACGTGCCATTGCCGCAGCGCACGTTCACGAATTCGTCTACATCAATATGGGCGATCCAGTCAGCTTGCTGCAGAACCGGTTCCTGCGGCGCGATGTCCAGCGCGTGGGTTTGCGGCGACCGACCTTTCCAGCCGTCGTTGTTGCGGTGTTGAACGATCCCCAACTGGTCAAGCCGCTGTAGGATTTCGTCGGTGCCGTCGGTGCAATCGTTTGTGTAGATCAGGAAATTGTCGAAACCGATGGCGCGGTGATAGGCGACCCATTCGACGATATAGGGCGCTTCGTTCTTCATGCAGCCGACGATCACGCGACCGGTGCTGCCGCGCGGCAATTGGCGCGGGGTGGCAGGGGCAAAGGCTGGCTGCGGCGCTTCTTCGTTTAACTGACCGATGCGGTTGTGCGGACGAAAGGACGACCCGATCAGGAAATTGAACTTCTCGACCGCTTGGGGCGACATGATCTTGCGCGCGGCGTCCGAGATCTGGTCCTTGGCAGGCGGTTTCGGAGTATCACCTTTCAACTGCGCCACATCCGCCAACTTGGCCTTGGCGTGTTCTGCCGTAGTCCGTTCGATCCGCCACATCCATGCCAGCAGGTACTGAGAGGCGCGGTATCCGTTGCGCGGCGCAGGTTCACGCCACTCTGGCCCGGGGTGCACGGGGGCCAGCGCCTCTGGGTCCAACGCGGGATGTTCCGCGATCAGCTGGTTCATCATCGGCGCGAACCGACGAGAGATCTTGCCCAAGCTGGCCGGATTGATGGGCGGACCGTCTATCTGCAGCTCGTCCATGAACTTTTTCCACATCGGCCGCGGCAGCACCAGATTGCTGCGTGTCAGCAGACGCACCAGCAGCAGGTTCATCTGACGTGCCCGCGCGACCCATTCGGCCGAGGGCTCGGCCTCAATCACTCCCGGTTCGGCCCGCCCGATCTGGTCGCTGATATCGAATGCTTGCTGCAACTCTGTCGTGATATCCGGCTGCGCCCAGACCTGTGGATCATAGCTGCGGAACCGAAAGCTGCCGGGACCAAAGACCAGTTCCCACCGAGCAGCAAGCTCTTGATAGTCCAGCCAGAACGCCGGAGCCTGATTGCGCAGGAAGATGCCGTTTTCGGCCTCGGTCGCTGGGGTGGCGTCCAAACAGGCCTTCCACCAGTTGGGCTGATCGGCCAGCTCCAGTTCGGCGTTCAGGCCAATGCCGCGCCCCTCCATCACCTGTGCGGCGTAGGCACGTGTCAGAAGGCGGGCGGGTTCGTCGATATGCGCGGTGACGGTGATGTCCGACGACAAAGGCGTCAGCATATCGCGCAGCGTCTCCATCTCGGACCGCGCGACAAGACCCGAAGCCAGTTGTGCAGCCGACAGGATCAAAATGTCCGGCTTGGCCCGCGCCACGTCCTGTGCCAGTTGTTCGGTCAGCTGGTCCCGCAGCGCCTTTTGCTTGTCTGCCGTGATGAACCCGCGGTTGAATCGCAGCGGGTCAACGTTTTCCGGCGCGGTGACGGCCATGAACAGCCGCGTATGGTTCTGCGGTCCGGGCACCTTGGGAAACAGTACCCCCTTGCTTTCCAGCTGGGCGCGCTTTTCGGCCATCACGTCCTGCAAGCGGATGGTGCCGCAGCCTTCCAGCCCGATATGCAGGTGGATTTTCATCCCTCAGCAGTCTCTTCCGTTTTGGCCAGATGGGCGATGTTCCGATTGGCTTGCCCCCACCATGGCATGGCACGGCCTGTGAACGCTTCAAGCTGTTCGCGCGCCGTGACGGACGCCACATCAAGGATCATGAACCGATCATCACCAGCAAAAATGGTTTCCAGAAACGCGTAATGCGCCTCGATCCACAGGATGCGGTCGCTTTCTTCGGCCCCATAGCCGACGGGCAGGCCGGGCAGGGCCGCCTTTTCCATCCGTGCCACCATGGACGTCCAGTTCAGCATCGATGTGCTCAGGTCGACCGGGTCGCGCCAAGTGGCAACGAATTTGATCTGCGGATGGCCATGGCGCAGCGCGTCGATGATGCCGAAATCCATTTGCGGCCACGCCGGTTGCCGTTCCCGCAGGACCGAGATTTCCGACAGCGCCTCGAATTCCCCCAGCTTCGCCAGCGGATCGCCCATGCGGTAATAGCCCTCATACAATAGGTCCGCGACGAAGGTTTCCGCCAGATCCGGGTTTTCAGACTGCCCGGCCTTGATCCGATGATCCGCTGCATGCAGCCCAGAGCGGCGCAGGGCCCGCGCTAATGTTGTTGTGCCGGATTTCGGCAGCCCAAGGTTGATGATCTGCATCTTGGTCATCGCGTCACCCTTGCGTAAGGAGAGGGCAGGGGCGCAATGCCCAGAGATTTGACCAGGTCTTCCTCTTTCGGACACATGGTCCCCGCCCGTTTCAACTGATCCCGCATCGAGATATAGTCAGGCTGCGCCAGCAACCGATCACGTTTCGCGCGGTGCAGCTCGCAGGCCTGTTCATGCAATTCTGCGATCCCCGGCAGGGATTTCAGCGCCGCCATCTCGGCCTCTAGTGCTGGCAGATAGCGCAGGATCGACCGGTCCTCGAAGGCCATGTCGTTGCGTTCCCGCCAATAGGTGTCGTCGAAATCGCGGTTTTCGCGGTTCACGTCGCCCCGGTCGTTCTTGACCAGATAGCTGTCTAGGGATCGCAGTGCATAATGGTTCAGCGTCGCAAAATCACGTGATCCGGGCGCTGGAAACTTGCGCATCCGCCGCGGATTGGCCGCCACCAGAAACTGATGCGGCACGTCGCGCCCCGATCCGTCCGACCAGCTGGGCCGATCCTTCGGCGCCAGTTTCGATTTGAAAAACGGCCTGTGCGCGCCGAAATACTGAAGCGGAAAATCCCGGCGCACCAGGGATTTGACTTCGATCGCGAATTCTCCGCACCAGATGTCCGGGTTGTGGCTGTAGATGAACTGAGAGATCACGGGCCGATCCTCGAACGCCTCGACCCCCGCATTGGCAAAGAATTGAAAATTCAGGGAAATCGCCTGCCGATCCCAGCAGGCCTCGATCAGCGACGGGATCGTGTGATCGCCC
This sequence comes from Pseudooceanicola aestuariicola, assembly GCF_045763785.1. Taxonomy (NCBI): domain Bacteria; kingdom Pseudomonadati; phylum Pseudomonadota; class Alphaproteobacteria; order Rhodobacterales; family Paracoccaceae; genus Pseudooceanicola; species Pseudooceanicola aestuariicola. The sequence goes on from NZ_JBJGSF010000001.1 coordinate 855,261, forward strand.
ACATGGATGTTCAGAAACTCGTCCACATCCGCGATCCACCACCAATCCGCCTGATCGACAACCGCCTGCTTCTTGGCGTCCTTCAACGCTTCCATCTGGTAATTGCGCCCCTCTGCGGGGTTGGGCAGATGCTGCACGATGCCGTGGTCGGCCAGCGTGTCCAGGATAATGTCAGTGCCATCATCGCAATCGTTGGAATAGAACAGGAAATCGGTGCAGCCGATCACACGGTTGAAGGCGATCCATTCGATCAGGAATGGACCTTCATTCTTGACGCATGTGATTGCCGTAATGCGCATGCCTGTGTTTCCGCCGCGTCAAAAGGCGACGCATTGTTCCCGACCCGACTGCTGTGCGGGCCTAAGGTGATTAGCGCAGGCAAGGACCCGCGCGACACCTTGTTTCTTTTGACCCAAGTTTCGCATTTGCAGGGCCCATCGTCAACGACTTGGCTTGCCCTTAGGTTGTGCCGCTACATCTCGTGGGCTTGACCCCGGGCCTTGCCCATGCGCTCTTACCCCGAAGACCGGAGGGGATGATGACCAAACTCAACACGATCGACGATGTACAGACCATGCTGGGCGCGCAGGATTACGTCGCGGGCAGGGCGCTTTCGACTGTTGTTTTCTTGGCGCTGACGCTGGGCCGCCCCCTGTTTCTGGAAGGCGAACCCGGCACCGGCAAGACGGAAATCGCCAAGGCCATCGCTACGGGTCTGGGCCGCCGTTTGATCCGCTTGCAATGCTACGAAGGTTTGGATGCGGCCTCTGCCGTTTACGAATGGAACTTCCCGGCCCAGATGATCGCCATCCGCACAGCCGAAGCCTCCGGAACCACTGACCGCGCTGCTTTGCAGCAGGAACTCTTCTCGGATGATTTCCTGACCGAACGTCCGCTCTTGCAGGCCATGCGCCCCGATCCGGCGGGCGCGCCTGTGCTGCTGATCGACGAATTGGACCGCACCGACGAACCGTTCGAGGCCTTCCTGTTAGAGGCTTTATCGGATTTTCAGGTCACGATCCCCGAGCTTGGCACCATCAAGGCACCAGAGCCGCCGATCGTCATCGTGACCTCCAACCGGACCCGAGAGGTGCACGACGCCCTCAAACGCCGTTGCCTGTATCACTGGGTCGATTACCCCGACTTCCCGCGCGAAATGGAGATCCTCCGCGCCCGCGCGCCCGAAGCCTCTGACGCCCTGTCCCGCGAAATCGTCGCCTTCGTTCAGCGCCTGCGCACCGAAGATATCTTCAAAAAACCGGGGGTCGCGGAAACCATCGACTGGGCGAAATGCCTGCTGGCACTCGATGTGGTAGAGCTTTCCCCCCAGACCATCGCCGACACGCTGGGCGCGATCCTCAAGTATCAGGACGACATCGCCCGCCTCGAAGGATCCGAGGCCAAGCGCCTGTTGGATGAGGCGCGGGCCACGCTCGCCCCCGCCTAAGATGCCGCGCCCTCACTATACCTTCTTTGGTCCCGGAAATATCCCCGGGGGTGAATTGGCCCATGGGGCCAAGAGGGGGCAGGCAGCCCCCTTTGCTGACGGCCAAGCGGGGCAACACCATGGTTGAATACCCAACGCCCGACCTGCCCGAAAACCCGAGGCTGGCGGAAAACATCACCCATTTCGCCCGTGCCCTTCGCAAGGCAGGTCTGCCCATCGGACCTGGGCGCACGATGGATGCGATTCGTGCGGTGCAGGCGGCAGGGTTCACGGACAAACGTGATTTCTACTGGACGCTGCATGCCTGCTTCGTCTCGAAACCTCAGCATCGTCAGACATTTGCGCAATTGTTCCGGCTGTACTGGCGCGATCCGCGGTATATGGAACACATGATGTCGATGATGTTGCCGGCTGTCCGTGGTGTGCAGGAAGAACGCACCGCCGAAGCCGCGGAAAAACGCGCAGCAGAGGCATTGTTGGACGGTGCGGACGCGCCTGTGGAGCAGCCCGAAACAGACGAGACCGAAGAAGAAACCCGTATCGACATCGACGCGTCCCTGACCATGTCCGAAGAGGAACGGCTGCGCACGCTCGACTTTGAACAGATGTCCACCGAAGAAGTTGCCCGCGCCAAACGGATGTTGGCGCGCCTGACCCTGCCGGTGAAACCCATGCCTACGCGGCGCGGCAAGGCATCGCCTCGGGGCGCGCGCATCGACACGGCGCGCACGCTGCGTGCGGCCATGCGGACGGGCGGCGATATCCAGCGGCTGCATCGCACCACGCCCAGACCCCGCTGGCCTGCCCTGATCGCGCTCTGCGATATATCCGGCTCCATGTCTCAGTATTCGCGCATGGTGCTGCATTTCCTGCACGCGGTTGCGAATGAAAAGGGGGCGGGCTGGGCCAAGGTTCACGCATTCACCTTTGGCACCCGGCTGACCAATATCACCCGCCACCTGAACAACCGTGACGTCGATCAGGCGCTGGCCATGGCGGGCGCAGAAGCACAGGACTGGGAAGGCGGCACCCGGATCGGTGATTGCCTGCACGAATTCAACCGCGACTGGTCGCGCCGGGTCATGGGGCAGGGCGCCGTCGTTCTGGTCATCACCGATGGGTTGGACCGGGGCGATCCCGATGCCTTGGCGCATGAAATGAAGCGCCTGCATCTGTCAGCCAGACGATTGATCTGGTTGAACCCCCTGTTGCGGTGGGACGGGTTCGCCCCAAAGGCGCGCGGGATTGCGGCCATGCTGCCGCATGTGGACAGTTTCCGGGCAGGCCATTCGATCGGGTCTATCGAAGACCTTGCCGATGCCCTGTCCCGTCCCGACGATCGCGGAGAAAAAGACCGACTGATGTCCGCGTTAAGGGACTGATTTCATTACTGCTATCCAATAACATCGAACTTTTTGACGATGTGCGGCGTTATGCCTCCGAACACCCGCACAGAAGCGGTGTCGAAAGGATAGACAAATGAACAACAAGTTTCTGAAATCCACGACGGCGATCGTGTTGAGCCTGAGCCTCACCGTTCCGCACGTCGCCATGGCGCAGACCGCCGCCGAGCTGGAAGCCGAAATGGGCGTCAATACCGAGGGCATGACTGAAGCCCAGTTGGAAGAGCTGCGCACCCAGCTTTCCGAACAGCGCGCCGCTGCTGCCACCACGGCAGAACAGTCCGCCGATCAGGCAGAACAAACCGCAGAACAGACGGCTGAAGAGTCTGAATCGCTGCTGGACCGTGCCGTTGGGGCCGCGACCGAGCAGCTGAATGAGCTGACCGGCAACTCGGACGCTGAAGCCACCGCCGATGCGACGGCCGAAACGCCTGCAGCTGATGCGAACGCACAGGCCGAAACCTCGGCCGAAGCGGACGCAGCGCCTGAAGCCGCCGTTGAAACGACCGAAAACACCGCCGAGGCCGCCGTCGAAGCGACTGAGGAAACCGCCGAAGCTGCTGCTCAAGCAACCGAGGAAACAGCTGAAGCCGCTGCCGACGCAACCGAAGAGACGGTTGAAGAAACCGCCGATGCTGCTGCAGATGCCGCTGCCGACGTGACCGAAGAAACGACTGCAGACGCTACCGCAGAAGCCGAAGCGACCACCGCCCCGGCGGACGAGTCTGCCGTGACCGCAGAAACCACTGCAGAGCCGGTTGATGCCGACGCGGCCGCAGCCGCTGACAGCACGGCTACCGCAGACGTGGAAACGACTGCCACCGCAGACAGCACCGAAACTGCAACCGCCGAAGCGACTGCAGAAGAAACCGAAATGACGGCCGAAGCGACGACTGCCGCACAGGCTGAAACCGAAGCCGCTCAGGCGCAGGAACAAGCCGGTTCCATGGCCGCGCAGGCCGAAGGCACTGAAGGCGCACAGGTTGTCGAACAGACGCTGACCGAAGAAAACACGCGGTCTTCCTCGGAAGAATTCGAAACGACCGTGACGGCGACGGATGGCAATGCACAAGCCAACACGCAGACGACCGCAACCAACGATACTTCGTCCAACAACGACGGCTTGGATACGCTTGGTAAGATCGCTCTGTTCGGTCTGGGCGCACTTGCCGTTGGTCAGATTTTGAAAAACGGTAGCGAAGTCGTGTCGAACTCTGGCGACCGTGTGGTCGTACAGCAGCCCGACGGGTCCTACCGCGTGCTGAAAAACGATGACGTTCTGATGTTCCAGCCGGGCACGGACGTGAAGACCTATGCCTATGACGACGGCTCGACCCGCACGATCGCAACCCGCGAAGACGGCACGCAGATCGAAACCATCCGCGCCGCAGATGGTACCGTGCTGCGCCGGACCCGGATCCTTGCGGATGGGTCGACTGTGACCCTGTTCGATGACACACAAGTCGCCCAGCAGGTCGAAGTGAACGAACTGCCGCAGGTGACCGACTCTCGGAACACGATCAACTTCCAGGAAGCCGAAGCTGACGACCTGCGCCAAGCGCTGGTGGCCGCTCAGGTTCCCCAAGGTGTTGATCGCCGCTTCTCGCTTAGCCAGGTGCGCAACATCAATAGCGTGCGCGAATTGGTGCCCGAAATTGACGTGGACAACATCAATTTTGAAACCGGTTCGTCCGTCATCCGCCCTCAGGAAGCCGAAGAATTGGCTGAATTGGGTACGCTGATGCGCGAAAGCATTCGCGAAAATCCCGGTCAGGTGTTCCTGATTGAAGGTCACACCGATGCCGTCGGCTCGGCCGGGTATAACCTTGCCCTGTCTGACCGCCGCGCGGAAAGCGTCGCACTGGCACTGACCGAATACTTCGACGTGCCGCCAGAAAACATGGTTGTGCAGGGCTATGGTGAATACGACCTGAAGGTCCGTACCGCCGAAGCTGAACGCGCAAACCGTCGCGCGGCTGTGCGTAACATCACGCCGCTGCTGAGCGGGTCGTAATCGACGAGCGTTCTAAGCAAATAGCGACATAAATTTGAGGCCGGGCAATCACTTGCCCGGCCTTTTCGCGACCCATTAGGGGAGGAGGCGCATCATTTGATGCAGTCGGATCGCACGGCCTATGTCTCATATCCTGAAACTTCGCACTTTGATCTGTATCATTCCCGGGATCGCCAAACGCCGCGCCATTGCGTGCGGGCCATCGCGCCCATAGATTTGCACCAAGATTAGGGGAAGGAGGCGACCCAATGGACCAGATACCCGAACAGGCACTGGACTGGCACCGGCAAGGCAAAGGTGCGGCACTGGCCACGGTGGTCGAAACCTGGGGCAGCGCACCCCGGCGCGTCGGTGCAATGCTGGCGGTCTCGGGCGAAGGCGATCTTGCTGGGTCCGTCTCGGGCGGTTGTGTCGAGGGGGCGGTTGTCACCGAAGCCTTCGATGCGCTGGAGTCTGGCAAAAGCGTCGTGCTGAGTTATGGCGTGTCGGATGACGATGCCTTCGCGGTCGGTCTGGCCTGTGGCGGCACCATCCGCATCCTTCTGCAACCTGTTGGCGGGGCCTCTGGCCTGCCGGTCGACACGCTGGAAAACTTGGTCGAGGCGCGCGCCGCCCGCCGGCCGGTAGCGCATGTCGTCGACACCAGCGACTGGAGCGGACAGGTCGTCGAAGCCAACGTTTATCCAGACCGCTTCCGCGCCGATAGGTCCGGGTTCGAAGAAGACGGCACCACCTTCGTCGCGATCCACAACCCGCCACTGCGCATGGCCATCGTTGGTGCGGTCCACATCGCGCAGGCCCTTGTGCCGATGGCCCGCCTTGCCGGGTACGACCCGCTGATCATCGACCCGCGCCCTGCCTTCGCCTCTGACAGCCGCTTTCCCGGCGAAGACATTCGCGATGCTTACCCGGACGAAGTATTGGATGGACTTCTTGACACCCGCACCGCGCTGGTCCTGCTGACGCATGACCCCAAAATCGACGACCCCGCGCTGGAAATCGCCCTGCGCTCGGACGTGTTCTACATAGGCGCACTTGGGTCGACACGAACCCATGCCAAGCGGGTCACCCGGCTGAAGGAAAAGGGTTTTACAGAAGACGAAATCGCCCGCATCCACGCGCCTGTCGGATTGAACATCGGCGCTGCGGGCCCTGCGGAAATCGCCATCGCCACGATTGCCCAGATCACTCAGGTCTTGCGGACAGACGCATGAAATTCGGCCCCATTCCGTTGGATCAGGCCGAGGGCGCGATCCTCGCTCACTCGGTCAGCCTGCCGTCAGGGCGCCTGCGTAAAGGCGAGGTCCTGACCCAAGACCACTTGACCGAAATGGCGGGGCAGGGGATGGACAGAGTCATCACGGCGCGCCCAGACCAAGGTGATGTCACAGAGAATGAGGCCGCCGCCCGGATCGCCGCAGCTCTTGCGCCCGATCCCGCCGCGCTGAACCTGCGTGTGACAAAGGCGTTTACCGGCCGTGTGAACCTGATCGCCGAGGGGCCGGGTGTCGTAGAACTGGATGTCGAACGGCTGCAGGCGTTGAACCGGATCCACCCGATGCTGACGCTGGCGACGGTGCCGCAGTATCAGCAGATGGCAAAGGGTGGCATGATCGCGACGATCAAGATCATCGCTTACGCGCTGCCGGGCACGGCGGTCGAGACGGCCGAAAATCTCTTGGCCTCTGACCCCGCGATCCGGCTGTGCGCTCCGACCCTTGGCTCCGCGCGGCTGATCGTCACGGAAATCCCCGGCGGCGCAGGCGAAAAAGGCGTCGCAGCGATCGAGGCGCGCCTAACCGCGCTGAACATGCGGCTGACGCAGGTGGACACGGTCCCTCACGAACAATCCGCCCTGACCAAGGCGCTGCAGGCGGCGTCAGACACTGACCTGACTTTGATCCTAACCGGCTCTGCCACCTCGGACCCACACGATGTCGCGCCAGAGGCCGTCCGCCAAGCGGGCGGTCATGTGGACCGGTTCGGCATGCCCGTTGATCCGGGCAACCTTTTGTTCCTAGGGGGGGTACAGGGCCGCCCCGTCATCGGCCTGCCTGGGTGCGCACGATCACCGGCCCTGAACGGGGCGGATTGGATCCTGTCACGCGTCGCTTGCGGCATCGCAGTCACGGGCGATGACATCGCAGGCATGGGCATTGGCGGATTGCTAAAGGAAATTCCAACCCGCCCGCAGCCCCGCGCAGGGCGTTAAGGTTTGCGCGCCACGAAATCGATCAACGCCGACCGGCCAGAGTGGCCTTTGCCTTCGCTCAGTTCTTTTTCGTAATCGCGGTTTTCCACGATGTCCCACCCACCGAAAAGGTCCTCCAAAATCTCTGGCGTATAAAGGTTTTCCAACGCGCTTGGCCCGCCGGTTTTGTATTCTAGCTGTTTCGGCGTGTAGCCGTGCAGCGCGATCATCCCGCCGGGCGCCACAGCCGCCTTCATCTTGTCGAACAAACGCTTCCGATCGTCCGGGCCCACGAACTGAATGAAAACACCCAGAACATGGTCAAATTTGTCTGTAGGCCAATCCCAATTGAAAACATCCGCTTCTTCATGCGTCAGGCTGACATTCTGATCTGCTGCGAGCTTGCGGGCTTTTTCCACGGCCGAGGGCGCGAACTCCAGCGCCGTGACATTCAACCCCCGTTTCGCAAGCCAGACCGAATTCCGCCCCTCGCCATCGGCGACGCTCAACACCGACTCTCCGGCTTGGAACATCTTTTCATGGCTTTCCATGAACAGCGCCGGCGCTTTGCCGAACACATAGTCATCGGTCGAAAATCGCTCTTCCCACATCGATTTGCCCTTTAAGGTTATCAAATGAAAAACGGCCCCGCAGGGCCGTTTAATACGCGTTCATCAATCAGATAGACCGGCGGTCTTACTTTGCCACGGGCCCGATCATCATGATCATCTGGCGGCCTTCCATCTTGGGCATGTTCTCGACCTTGCCGACTTCTTTGATGTCTTCAGCCACACGTTCCAGCAATTCACGGCCAAGGTTCTGGTGGGCCATCTCGCGGCCGCGGAACCGCAGGGTCACCTTAACCTTGTCGCCTTTTTCCAAGAATTTGAAGACGTTGCGCATCTTGACTTCATAGTCGTGCGTATCGGTGTTGGGCCGGAATTTGACCTCTTTCACCTCGATGATCTTCTGTTTCTTACGCGCCTCGGATTCCCGCTTTTGCTGTTCGTATTTGAACTTGCCGAAGTCCATGATCTTGCAGACAGGCGGGTTGGCGTTGGGAGAAATCTCAACCAGATCAAGCTCGGCCTGTTCGGCCAGTTGCATTGCTTTTTCCGGGGTCACGACGCCGATATTCTCCCCTTCAGCGCCGATAAGGCGCACTTCGGGGCAGCGGATTTTTTCGTTCACGCGGGGGCCAGTATCTCGTGTCGGCGGCGCGTTGTGAGGTCTGCGAGCTATAACTAATGTCCTTTTATGGCCAAGTCTTCGTGAGCGCGTAAACTAGTGCCGCCAGCCCTTTCTTTCAAGCGGCAAATAGGCGATCTCTCCGGCGGGAGGCGAATCTTTTACGCGAACCTAAACGCGTGAAAGGTTTCGGAAATTAATGTGAACACATCATCAAGGATGAAACCAATGGGTAAAATTCTGGGAATTATCGTCGCCCTTTTGGCAGTGGGCGGCATTCTCTATGCAACGGGCAATTTGCCGTACGGCTCTGACGACATGGCAGACGCCACCGTCGCGACCGAAGAAGCAGCCATCGCAGCCCCTGAAGAACTGGAGAGCGCAGCAGAGGCCGCAGAAGACAGTGCCGCCTCGATCTCGGACGCGGTCAGCGATGCGGTCGACGCCGCCTCTGACACCGTGGCTGAGGCCGCAGGCAGCGCCGCCGCCATCGCCGCAGACACCGTCACCGACGCAGCCGAGGCCGCTGAGGATGCGGGCAACGCTGCCGCTGATGCCGCGTCCGAGGCTGCAGAAACTGCTGAATCTGCAGCCAACGCTGTTGCCGAAGCCGCTGCGGAAGCTGCTGAAGAGGTTGCCGAAACGGCAGGTGAGGCCGCCAGCGCAACGGCAGAGGCTGTCGCCGAAGCAACCGCTGAAGCAGCCGATACGGCGAGCGACGCGGCCAATGCGACGGCAGAGGCCACCGAAGCCGCAGCATCTGAGGCGGCTGAAGAAACCGCAGAGGCTGTCGACGCCGCAACTGACGCCGCTGCCAACACGACCGACGCTGTGAGTGAGGAAGCACAGGCAATTGCGGACGAAACCGGCATGACGATCGCCGAGCTGCAAGACCTGCTGACGGTCGAGGGCTTTGATTTCGACAAGGTGGCAGAGATGATCGACGCGTCGAACATCAACGGGATGCAAAAGACCATGCTGAAAACCGGGGTCGAGCAGGTTCGCAACAACCCCGATCAGCTTAACGAAATCCTGATGCAGGTGCGGGAACGCCTCGGCTTCACCGAGTAAGCTACTGACAAACAAGAAAAGGCCAGCGGTTGCGCTGGCCTTTTTTACATGTGCAGACCTACAATGGCAGCGCGCTGGTCGATTTGATCTCTTCCATCGACAATAGCGCGGTCACGTTGTGAATTTTCACTTCGGTTATCAGCGCCTGATAGAATTCGTCGTAGGCGCGGGCGTTCGGAACGCGGACCTTCAGGATATAGTCGATATCGCCCGCCAGCCGGTGCGCTTCCTGAACTTCTGGCCTTTCTTTCAACGCCTTAAGGAAGGCATTTTGCCAGCCCTGATCATGCTCTGACGTTCGGATCAGCACGAAAAAGCAGGCCTCGAACCCAAGAGCCTCGGCATCGAGTACCGCGACCTCTCTCTTGATGATGCCGCGATCGCGCATCTTGCGGATCCGATTCCACACCGGCGTCTTGGATGACCCGACAGTCTTGGCGATTTCCTCGATGGATGGGCTCGTATCCTTTTGCAGCTGCAAAAGGATTTTCCGGTCCAGATCGTCTAAACGGTCTCGCATTCCTGTTTCGTCCTTCTTCCAAGGAATCCCGTCCCTGCAGGCTATCTGCTTGGAACGCGGTTCTTATTCTGCGGGGCACCTAGCGTCCAAGCGGGAATATTTCCTATTTTGAGGGTAGTCAATCAACGTTTGAGGCCGCGCCAATGCAGCACTTCCCGATTTTTGTCGCTATGGAAAATGCCCGCGTCGTCCTGTCCGGCGGCGGTCCTGCCGCACTTGCGAAACTGCGGCTCCTGCTGAAAACCCCAGCCCGGATCGAGGTGTTCAGCGCTCGTCCAGCCGCTGAAATCGTCGCATGGGACTGGCAGGGCAAACTTCACCTGACCGATCGTGATCTTCAGCCCGATGACATTCCCGGCGCAACGCTGGTTTATGCTGCCGACGAAGACGACGACTTGGACGCCCATGTGCGCAGCATGGGACATGCTGCCGGCGTCATGGTTAACGTCGTCGACAACTTGGCCGCCTCCGACTTCATCACGCCGGCAATGGTGGATCGGTCGCCAGTCACCGTCGCCATCGGCACGGAAGGCACGGCGCCCGTTCTGGCGCGCAAGATCAAAGCCTCTCTTGAGCAGAGCCTCCCGACCAAGCTAGGAGAGCTCGCCTCTGCCGCGGCAGCGTTCCGCGGAAGGGCCGAGGTTTTGCCGCATGGCGAAGCGCGTCGTGCGTTTTGGTCTGATTGGTTCGATCGTGACGGGCCGAAAGCGTCGGCAGAGAATTCCGATTTGAACCAAACACTTACCGATTTGCTGGATCGGCACACGCAAGACACATCCCGGGCCGATCGGGTCACGCTGGCCTGGACCGGTTACGATGATCCGGACATGCTTGTCATGAAAACGCGCCGCGCGTTGGATCAGGCGGATGTTGTGGTTCACAGCGCCGGCATTTCCCCGCAAGTGCTTGAACTGGCACGTCGGGAAGCGGATTTTATCACTCTGCATCATACGGCGACTGTTCCGCCACTTCCGCGCCTTTTGGCTCAACAGGCCAAGGGGGGACGGCACGTCCTTTACCTTGCCGACGCAGAGTTCGGCCCCGCTTTGGCCGCCGCGATCCGTGCAGCCGGTGTAGAGGTGTCGGCAATCCCCGGCCTCTCTCCTCAGATTATTCCTCAAAAACAAGGGCAAGCCTGATGCCTCGCGCCTTTACCCCCAAAGTCGTTACCGCCAATGCGTTGCTGGAAGGCGACGTAGTTTATTTGACCGCCGATGACCGCTGGACCCGGGATCTGACCGAGGCCGAGCTGATCACGGACGAAGCCGTCGCTGAATTGCGTTTGCTGGACGCCGAGCGCCGCCAAGGCGAAGTGGTCGGGCCCTATCTTGCCGATATGGCGCCCGGTCAAACTGGGCCCCAACCTACTCATTTTCGGGAAGATTTCCGGCGGACCGGCCCCTCGAATTACCACCACGGCAAACAGGCAGAGGTGTAAAATGTACCGCTACAACGAATTTGACCGCGCCTTTCTGGCCGAGCGGAATGAGCAATTTCGCCAGCAGGTTGCCCGTCGCATCGACGGCTCTCTGACAGAAGAAGAGTTTCGTCCCCTGCGGCTGATGAACGGCCTTTATCTGCAGCTTCACGCTTACATGCTGCGCGTGGCAATTCCTTACGGAACGCTGAATTCAGCGCAGATGCGGCAGCTGGCCTACATTGCGGAAAAGTTCGACAAAGGTTACGGCCACTTCACCACAAGGCAAAATATTCAGTATAACTGGCCGAAATTGCCGGATGTTCCGGATATCCTCGACGCCTTGGCCGAGGTACAGCTGCACGCGATCCAGACCAGCGGCAATACGATCCGTAACGTGACCGCCGATCATTTCGCGGGCGCTACGCAAGACGAAATTGCTGACCCTCGTCCGGTCGCCGAATTGCTGCGCCAATGGTCGACGGACCACCCGGAATTTCAGTTTCTGCCGCGTAAGTTCAAGTTTGCCGTTACCGGCAGCCCGAGAGACCGTGCCGTGACCCGCGCACATGACATCGGTATTCGCATGATCCGAAACGATCAGGGCGAACCGGGCTACGAAGTGCTGGTCGGTGGTGGTCTGGGCCGCACGCCGATGATCGGCAAAGTCATCCGGGACTTCCTGCCGCCCGAGGATCTGCTCCCCTATGTGGAGGCGATCGTCAGCGTGTATAACCTGCTGGGTCGCCGCGATAACAAGTACAAGGCGCGGATCAAAATCACTGTTCACGAAAATGGTCTGGAAGTGTTCCGCGATAAAGTGGAGGCGCGCTTTGCCGAACTGAAATCGCGTTTCTCTGGCGTCGATCAAGAGAGGCTCCGCGACATCGAGGCACAGTTCGCACCTCCAGAATTTCAGATTTCTGACGTGTCGGCGTTTGACGCGGCCTATCAGGATAATCCATCGTTCAGGTCCTGGGCCGATACCAATCTGACGCCGCATAAGGCTGACGGATACGCCATTGTTACGGTATCCTTGAAAAAACAAGGGGATACGCCCGGAGATGCAACCGCGTCTCAAATGCGAACTCTTGCAGACCTAGCGCAGACCTACGGTCATGATGAACTGCGTATTAGCCATGAACAGAACGTTATCCTACCTCATGTTCACAAATCGGACCTTCCTGACGTTTATGCCGCGCTGAAGCAGGCGGGCCTTGCAACGGCCAACGTCGGGCTGATTTCGGACATCATCGCTTGCCCCGGCATGGATTACTGTGCACTGGCGACGGCGCGATCGATCCCGGTTGCGCAAGAGATTGCCAAAAAGTTTGACAGCTTGAAGCTAGAGCATGACATTGGCCCACTGAAACTGAAGATTTCGGGGTGCATTAACGCATGCGGGCATCACCACGTCGGCCATATCGGCATTCTTGGTTTGGATCGCGCAGGGGTCGAAAATTACCAGATCACATTGGGTGGAGATGGCTCCGAAACGGCAGAGATCGGCTCTAGGACGGGACCGGGGTTTGCCTATGACGAAATCACTGATGCCATTGAACGGATCGTTTACGCCTATCTGGAGCTAAGAGACTCTGCCGAGGAAACCTTTCTGATGGCTTACCGCCGTTTGGGTGCTGAACCCTTTAAGGCTGCTTTGTATCCTGAAAATAAGGGAAAAAGTCATGCCGCCTGAAGCAGCGATGGATTTTGCCGCGCAGGGTCTTCCTCATCAGGAAGAACGCGTCCGCCGTTTGAACGAGCGCTACCGCCACCATGCCGCTACGGCCGTGTTGGAGGGCGCCTTGCGCGACCCCGACGCTGGGAAAATCGCCATGGTGTCGTCGTTTGGGGCGGAAAGCGTCGCCCTGCTGCATCTGGTTTCAATGGTCGACCCTGAAACGCCGATCCTGTTTATCGACACGGAAATGCTGTTCGCGGAAACGCTCGAATACCAGATGGAATTGACCGAACGTCTGCGGTTGAAGAACCTGCGCGTGATCCGTGCGGCCGATCAGGACCTGGAAGCCGAGGACCCGGATGGGACGTTGCATCAATTCAATACCGATGCCTGCTGCGACTTGAGGAAAACCCGTCCGTTGCAACGTGCGTTGGGTGAATTCGACGGTTGGATCACTGGGCGCAAACGCTTTCAGGGCTCAACCCGCGCTACGCTAGAGTTCTTTGAGGCGGACGGTCCTCATCGCATCAAGGTTAACCCCTTGGCGCATTGGACGCCCGAGGACGTTCGCAACTATATGGACGAAAATCGCCTTCCCCGGCACCCGCTGGTCGCCAAGGGATACCCTTCGATCGGCTGTGCGCCATGCACATCGCCCGTCAAACCCGGTGAAGACCCTCGGGCAGGGCGCTGGCGGGGCGAAGACAAGAACGAATGTGGTATCCACTTCGTCGATGGAAAAATGGTCAAAGGAGACGCATCATGACTGTACTGGTTACTGACAAAGGGTTTACGCCGTTACAGTCGGACGCGCAGGCCAGCGTGCAAAGTCTTGATCTTGAACCAGACGCAAATCCAGAAAGCGTGGATTTCGGGGGCCATGACCTCATCCGCGTGAACTTTCCGAACTTTGCGGATGGCCGTGGATTTACGATTGCGGCCGTCCTTCGCCGTCGTGGCTATGAAGGAACGCTGCGGGCCGTGGGTCACGTGATCGCGGATCAATACGCAATGGCGCGCCGTTCTGGCTTTGATGCCGTTGAAATCTCTGACGATTTGGCGGCCAGACAACCAGAAGAGCAATGGGTTTTCCGATCCGATTGGAAAGCCCACGACTATCAGTCGCGCCTTCGCGCCAGCTGATACACTTTCCATTAATTGAATAAAACGTTAGAGGGGCTGCGAAGCCGAAAACCATGACCGAGGCGACCGTGACCGAAACAACCAAACCCAAGGTTCCGCTGCTGCCGGACTCTCAGACAGTCACCTACGTAAAGCATTGGACGGATAGGTTGTTTTCCTTCCGTGTGACGCGACCTGCGTCCCTGCGGTTCCGGTCAGGAGAGTTCGTGATGATCGGTCTGATGGGCGACAACGGTCGGCCGCTGTTGCGGGCCTATTCTATCGCGTCTCCGTCTTGGGACGAAGAGTTAGAGTTCTATTCAATCAAAGTTCAGGACGGTCCGCTGACGTCGCGCCTTCAACATCTTGAAGTCGGAGACGAGATCATCTTGCGCCCTAAACCTGTCGGCACCTTGGTCCACGACGCACTGCTGCCGGGCAAACGGGTTTGGTTCTTTGCCACAGGCACCGGATTTGCGCCTTTCGCATCGCTTTTGCGAGATCCGCAAACCTACGAGGACTACGATGAGGTCATCATCACGCATACCTGTCGGGAAGTCGGCGAACTGGCTTACGGCGCTGAATTGATTGAGACAATTCGCACCGATGAAATGCTGAATGAGCTGATAGGCCCCGAAAACCTTGCCAAGTTGCGGTATTATCCGACCACCACCCGAGAAGAGAGCGCCAAGATGGGGCGGATCACCGACTTGATGCGGAGTGGCGAAGTCTTTGAAGACCTTGGGATCGACCCGATCGCACCGGAAACGGACCGCGCAATGGTGTGCGGCAACTTGGCCTTCAACCTTGAGATCAAAGAGCTTTTGGAAGGCTATGGTCTGCGTGAAGGCGCGAATTCGGAGCCTAAGGAGTATGTCGTCGAAAAGGCGTTCGTCGACTAAACCCGGGTTACCAATCGGCTATTGGAAAGGCGCCCTTGGGCGCCTTTCTTTTTGCGTTACCTTATGTGGTGAAATGAATTCTTAGGTAGGATGAAGAATTCGTTTCTTCGGCTTATGCAGTGCACGAACGCCATTAGGAATTGGATCATACTGATGATCAAAGCGTTGCCGCCGTTCATGTGGAACGTGAACAAAAGGCGACCGCAGGGTCGCCTTTTGTTTGTGAGTGATCGACTGTTCAGGTGCCGTAAGCTTTTACCTGGCCCATCACGTCCTCGGCAGCGGCGACCAAAGCGTCGGCCACAACAGCGCACTGCTCCAACGTCAGACGGGCGGGGAGGCGCGTATCGCAGGCGCGCATCAACATTGCGCGCGTTTTAGGAAGGTCTGGCAGATCGCCCAGAAACTGCCAATTCCAGAAGGCGCGGGCGTTGTCGGTGGACATACCGAACACCTGAACCTTGACGCCCCGTGCGGCTGCGGCATCTTGGAAGGCACGCGTTTCATCATCCGTCAAACCGTCAAGATTGAACTGCAAGGAGTCCGGCGCACGATCCTCGGCAGCCAATTTCTCGGGTACTGTAATCCAAGGCGATTGTGAAATGATTTCAGCGACATGGTCGTGGTTGCGACGGCCATCACGCACCCGACGATCAAGCTCGGGCAGCTGGGCGCGGGCGATGGTCGCGCTCATATTAGACAGTCGCAGATTGTAGAGCGGCAGCTTGTTTTGCCAACGCTCCAATGCCTCAACCAGATCGTTGGAGTTTTCGCCGCGGCGCGCTTTGTGCTTTTTCCACATATGTTCGTAGGCGCCGGACATGATGATCGCGCGTGCGACGGCGTCGGCGTCGTCGGTGATCAGAATGCCACCTTCGCCAGAGTTCACCATTTTATAGGATTGGAACGAAAAACACCCGATTTGGCCGATGGTCCCGATTTTTCGGCCATTCCATAGCGTTCCAAGCGAATGCGCCGCGTCTTCGATGACAGGGATACCCGCGGCATCGCAGGCCTGCATGATCGCATCCATATCCGAGGTGTGACCACGCATGTGAGAGATGATAACCGCCTGAACAGACGGCAATTTTGCAAGAAAATCGTCCAGATCGATGCGGTAATTGTCACCGCATTCGCACAACACCGCCTCGCAATCCGCATGCACGATCGACGACGGAACGGCCGCGAAGGTAAAGGCGGGGATCATAACCCGCGCCCCGCGGGGTAGGCCAAGAGCCTTGAGCGACAGGAAAAGTGCCGCAGAACAAGAGGATACCGCCAAAGCGTAGCGCGTTCCCATTATTTCGGCGAATTCCGTTTCCAGAAGCGTTACGGGCGCGTTTTCCGGGGCCGTATAGCGGAACAGATCGCCTGATTGCAGCAGCCGCTCAATCTCCTCTCGGGCGGCTTCGGGGATGGGCTCTGCGTCATAGACATTCGGCGGGAGAGTCATCTTTTCGGCTTTCCTGAAGTTAGTTTTCGGGAAATCTAAACGATGCGCCTCAGACAGCCAAATGAAATCTATGCGACAGAGCCGCGCGGATCACACGCCAAGCCGGTCCCGCAGCGCGAACCAAGACATTGCCGCAGCAAGGAATGGGGTGCGCAGGGCTGGGCCGCCGGGGAAAGGCAGGTGCGGCAGTGATGCCATCGCGTCAAAGCCCGAAGCTTGTCCCTGAATCGCCTTTGCCATCAGCCAGCCCGCGTGGGTGGCGGTGCCGACGCCATGGCCGGAGTACCCCGATGCCGACAGGACGTTGGCAGATAGCCGAGCAAAATAAGGCATGCGTTTCATGGTGATAGCAAGCGTTCCGCCCCAAGCGTAATCAATTCGTACATCGCGCAGATGCGGGTAAATATCGGTCAAAGGCTTACGCACTTTAGCTGCGATATCGCGGGGGAATTTGTAGCCATAGCTTTCGCCGCCGCCAAAAATCAGACGCTTGTCGGACGACAAACGGTAGTAGTTGACGACGAACTTGCTGTCGGCGACGGCGATGTCTTCGGCCAGAACATCTGCTGCGGCATCGCCTAAAGGCTCCGTCGCGATGACGTAATTGTTAATTGGCATGACGCGAGCGGCGACACGGCGCTGCAGTGTGCCTAGGTAGCCGTTGCAGGCCAGAATGACGTGGTCCGCCGTCACATGGCCAGCGCCGGTGCGGATTGTCGCCGTGGCACCTTCGACCAGATCATGCACTTCCGATCTTTCGAAAATCTGAACGCCCGCATCACGCGTAGCACGGGCCAGCCCGAGTGCGAATTTCAAAGGATGCAGATGCGCCCCGTCGCGGTCGACCACTCCTCCGACGTAGGCGGGCGAGGGGATGATGCGGGCGAAATCGCTGTCGTTTAAAACTTCGACATGCGGGTAATCGTAGCGCGCGTTCAGGTGCGCGGCGTAATCGTGCAGATGGAGGAGGTCTGATTTGCCAAGAGCGGTCCAGGCAATTCCAGGTTGCAATTCCGCATCTATGTTATGTTTAGAAATCAGAGACTTGGTGAAGTTCTTTGCCTCTTCCCCCAAGGTCCAAAGTCGCCGGGCGTCGTCAAGGCCCACCATGGATTCCAAGGCTTGTTGATCCTGCCGCTGGCCAGAACCTAATTGACCGCCGTTTCGCCCTGAGGCGCCAAAGCCAACGCGTTGCGCCTCTAGCAGGATGACTGACAGCCCTGCCTCTGCCGCATGCAGCGCGGCGGAGAGCCCGGTGTAGCCCCCGCCGACAATGCAGACGTCTGCCTTATGCGCGCCTTTGAGTACGGGAAACGGCGGCAGGGCATCGACCGTGGCAGCGTAATAGCTGTCGGGATAGCGGCCCGGGCGATCGTTGGCGTGAAGAAGGTTCATGATCGGTTACTTGCGTTCGCCCGTGGCGGAGACACCTTTTTGCAAGGTGCTGAGAAACGGAAGAAATCACCCCAACCCATCAAACGTTCAGCAGAAGGTGTTCGCGTTCCCAAGGGGAGATTACGCCAAGGAATTCTTCGTATTCCGTGCGTTTCACGATGGAATAGACGCGGCAGAATTCTTCGCCCAACACTTCGTTAATGCCCGTCGCGTCGGTCATGGCATCCAGCGCTTCGCCCAAGGTGCGGGGGAAATCGCCGTCCCCTTCGTAGGCATCCCCACGGAATTGCTTTTCCGCCCGCTCTTCGCGCATCAAACCTAGGTAGCCAGCCGCCAGCGAGGCGGCGATGCCGAGATAGGGGTTGCAATCCATACCTGCCACACGGTTTTCGACGCGGCGCGCTTCTGGCGATGAGATGGGCACGCGGATGCCGGTGGTCCGATTGTCGCGCCCCCATTCCAGATTGATCGGGGCTGCATGGTCCTTAACGTAGCGGCGATAAGAGTTAACATAGGGTGCAAGCAGCGGGATCACTTGTGGAAGGTGATGCTGTAAGCCCCCGATAAAGCTGTAGAATGCGTCTGTTTCGCCGCCCTGAGGACCGGTAAAGATATTCTTGCCAGTCTCGGCATCTAGGATCGAATGGTGGATGTGCATGGCCGATCCCGGCTCGTCCCCGATGGGTTTCGCCATGAAGGTGGCAAAGCAATCGTGGCGCAGCGCGGCCTCGCGGATCAGGCGTTTGAAGTAGAACACTTCGTCGGCCAGCTTCACCGGATCGCCGTGGCGCAGGTTGATCTCTAGCTGTCCGGCGCCGCCTTCTTGGGTAATGCCGTCGATCTCGAACCCCTGCGCTTCGGCAAAGTCATAGATGTCGTCGATCACCGGCCCGAATTCGTCGACGGCGGTCATCGAATAGGCCTGACGCGCGGCGGCCGGACGACCCGAGCGGCCCATCATCGGCGAAATCGGCTTGGCCGGGTCGATGTTGCGGGCGACGAGGTAGAATTCCATTTCGGGCGCGACGACGGGCTTCCATCCCTGATCCGCATAAAGCTGGCACACGCGCTTGAGCACGTTGCGCGGGCTGAACGGGATCGCATTGCCCTTCCGGTCATAAGCATCGTGGATCACCTGCAGCGTCCAGTCGCCGGTCCATGGCGCGGCCGTTGCAGTGGTGTAGTCCGGGCGCAGGATCATATCCGGCTCAATAAACCCTTCCTCACCCGCGGCTTCACCCCAATCCCCTGTAATCGTTTGAAAAAAAATAGAATTTGGCAGGTGAAAGTAGGATTGCCGCGCGAATTTGGAGGCAGGGACCGCCTTGCCGCGGGCGATGCCCGGCAGGTCAGAGATGATGCATTCGACCTCGTCCAGGCGGCGGTTCGTTAGGTATTCCTGCGCCGCTTCGGGGATTTGCGTGGTCCAGTCGTCGCTCATGCGGGAACCCTTTGAAAAAATTGTGTGACGCGTTCTGCGATGGTGGGGTTGTCGACGGGGATGGCAAGGTCGGCGTGCGCTTTGGCCATGTCTTCGTCGCTCAGGACATCGACGCCTTTGATGTCCAGAAGCCCCGACATCTCGGGCGGGCCGAATTCGGGGTGCGGCTGCAGCGTGAACACGTGATCGCCGTAGGCCAGCGCAGCATAGCGACAGGTGTCGGACGAAGCGAGCAGCTTGGCCTCTGGGGGCGGCGAAACGATCTGGTCCTGATGCCAAGCATTCAGCGCGTAAGTACCTTCGGCGAAACCATAATCCTTGCGTCCAATGGCCCAGCCGCCCGCGAATTTCTCAACCTTACCGCCAAGCGCCTGCGCGATGATCTGGTGGCCGAAACAAATCCCAACCAACGGACGCTTGCTGGCGTGAATATCCCGGATCAGGGCTTCTAGCTTGGCGATCCAGGGGTGGTCTTCGTAGGCCCCATGTTTGGAGCCGGAGATCAGCCAGCCGTCACAGGCCTCGGCCCCGTCGGGAAAGACGTTGTCGCAGACAGGGTAGACGGCGAAATCGAACCCGCGCCCTGCCAGAAAGCGTTGATAAATCTCACCATAATCGCCGACCTCCCCGTGAAGATCCTCGGGAAAGTGGCCGCATTGCAGGATGCCGATCAGCATAAATCACCAGATGATTGGGGTCGCCCAGACGGTAGTAGACAGGCCGTGGCGCGACAAGGGGGGCTTAGACGGATTCCAGATAGGTTTTCCAATGCATCTGGGAAGGGATCTCGTCCAACCGCTCCATTTCCTGCCGCTTGGTCAGGGTCAGATTGTGGATCAGAGCGGGCTCAAAAATCTTGGCGATCATGGGATCGGTTTCAAACGCCTCGATCGCGGACAGCCAATCGGCTTTCAACTGCGGCAGGTCCATTTCATAGGCGTTTCCGGTGATTGGCGGCGGGGCGATCATGCCATCCTCCATCCCGGTGAGAGCGGCCCCAAGGATCGCGGCCAGCGCGAGGTAGGGGTTGTTGTCCCCCCCGGCAACACGATGTTCGATCCGGCGGGCGGCTGGGGCCCCGCCGGGAATGCGCAGCGCGGCCGTGCGGTTTTCATAGGCCCACGCCGCCCCGGTGGGTGCATGGCTGCCGGGCACGAAACGGTCGTAGGACGGCCCATGCGGCGCGAAAACCAGCGTCGATCCGGGCAGCGCCTCAAGGCAGCCAGCAACCGCCTGATCCAGCATAGGTGTGCCCTCGGGCCCGCCGTTATCGAAGATGTTGCGCCCGTCGCGGTCCATGACCGAAAAATGGACATGCATTCCCGATCCGGCCTCATCCGCCAGCGGCTTGGCCATAAACGTTCCGGCCATGCCGTGTTTGCGTGCCATCCCCTTGATCAACGCTTTAAAAAGCCAGGCGTCATCAGCGGCGCGCAGTGCTTCGCGGTGATCAAGATCGATTTCGAACTGGCCCAGACCAGCCTCGGAAATTGTGGATTGGGCGGGGATTTCCATATCCTCGCAGGCCTCATAGACGTCCGAGATGAACCCGTCGAACGCGTCCAGCTGACGCAGCGACAGGATCGCGTTGCCCTGCAGCGGGCGGCCTGACTGAGGGTTCTGCGGCGGCTGCAGCATCGCGCCGCTGTCATCGATCAGATAGAACTCCATCTCGATCCCGGCGCGCACGGTCCAGCCGTTGCGGGCGTAGCGGGCCAGCACATCGCGCAGCGCATGGCGTGGATCGCCGGGAAAGGGCGCGCCGTTGTCATAAAACATCTCCATCGGGACGAGCGCCGAAGGCGTGTCGAGCCAAGGCATCGGCACGGGCCCGCGTTCGGTGGGCAGCATGACCCCGTCCGCATCGCCGGTTTCAAACACCAATGGGCTGTTCTTGATGTCCGCCCCCCAGATGTCGACGTTCAGAACGGACAAGGGCATGCGGGTCGTCCCATCCGCCAGCTTGTCAAAAGCCGAGCGGGGCAGGCGTTTGCCGCGCATCTGACCGTTCAGATCAGACGCCGCGACGCGAAAGGTTCGAATGTGGCCGAGGCTCATGGATTAGCGCACCATCTGGGGGCGGGCCCGCAGCCGGGGCCGCTTATCTTGTGGCAGGTGTCGGTTCAGATACCGATAAACCCGACCGTAGGCAAAGATAATCAGAAGGCTTAGCAGGATGAAATAGAACGCCAAGATCGGGTAAGGAATGAATGGGTTGAAGGTCTTGTCGGCGAAATAGCTGGCGTAATACAGCGCGTCGCCTTTCTGCTGCCATGCCGGGAAAGACGAGAAAAAGACAAGCGTCGTGGCATGGGTCAGAAAGATCGCTTCGTTCGTGTAGGCGGGCCAGCCAAGACGCATCATGGTCGGGAAGGTGATGCGGCGGAATTTCTTCCAGCCGGTAAAGCCATAGGCGTCGGCGGCTTCCAGATCACCCTTGGGGACGGACCTCAGGGCGCCATAGAAGATCTCCCCTGCGTAGGCCGATGTGTTAAGGAACAGGACGATCAACGCCCCTGCGGCCGCGCGTGTCAGCCAGCGGGTTTCGGCGGTCAGCACGGTAAAGCCAAGGTTCAGCTCGATCCCGTTTTTCGGCAACAGCGTGAAGGCCTCGTAGAACAGGAAGAATTGGATAAACAGCGGCGAGCCGCGGAAGATGAAGATGAACCATTCCACCGGTTTACGCACCCATGCGGACGCAGAATTTCGCCCTAGGGCCAGCAAAACGGACATCGCAAACCCAAGCGTCAGCGCGCAGAGGGCGAAGTAGATATTCCAGATCAGGCCAGAGCCGATCAGCGTAAATTGCTGACACAGAGTGAAATCGGTCTTTGGCAACAGCCGTTCACCGATCCCGATCGACCGAAGGCCATAATCAGCAATGGTTTGAAGACAGCTCATGCGCGGGCCTCTTCCATCCCGGCCAGCGTTGCCTGTCCGCGCGTCAGGCGGCGGGTCAGGCGGGCAAAGCCAATCTCGGACACTTTGGTCAGCAGCAGGTAAAAGACCAGCAGCACAAGGAAATACCACAGCCGCCAGTCAGGGTGAGGGTATTCATAGGCACTGGTCTTCCGACCGCCCAATTCCCGCGCCCAGAAAACCACGTCTTCGATGCCCAGCAGGAACAGCAGCGGCGTGGCCTTGATCAGGATCAGCCACAGGTTGGACAGGCCGGGCAGGGCATAGACCCACATCTGCGGCACCAGAATGCGCCACGTGGCTTGGCGGCGTGTCATGCCATAGGCCTCGGCCGTTTCCATCTGCGCGCGGGGTACCGCGTTCATCGCGCCGGCCAACACGAAGGCCGCGAAGGCCCCAAACACAAAGGCAAAGGCGCCCATACCCAAAGCCACGCCGTAATATTCGTGAACCCATTGAGGAGAAGACGACAAAGGCAGCTTGGCCTGCGCACAGACGACGAAATCGCTGCCCTGCCGGATCGGTTCTTCCCAGTCGGGACATTTCGCCTTGTGCCGCAGCCATTCCAGCCCCTGATCCAGCGCCAAGGGCATAAAGAGGAAAAAGGCGATGTCAGGCACGCCGCGCACCAGTGAGGTGTAGCCAAGCCCAATCCAGCGAACCGGTGTGACATGAGAGCGAGAGGCCAGCGCACCTGCAAAGCCGACCGCCAACGCGATTGGCGCGGTCACCAGCATCAGCGCGATCACGAAAAAGAAGCTTTTATAAAACAGCAGGTGCTTGCCTGTGGTCAGGTAGCACGACAGCCACTTAAGGCCTTCCAGCGTTTTCGGATCTGCGCAGTATTCGAACATTCAGGTAAGGGGCGGGGCCGTAAAGCCCCGCCCGCTCGTCTTAGTAGGTCAGGGCGTCTTCGCCGAACCATTTGATGATCAGCGGGTTCAGCGTGCCATCGTCCTTCATGGACTGGATCGCGGCGTCGAACTTGTCGCGCAGTTCCGTGTCGCTTTCGCGCAGGCCCATGCCGACGCCACCACCAAGCGGAACGAAATCGCCGACGAAGGTGAACTCACCATCCGATTCAGCGACGAAGGGCTTCAGGTAGTCGTGGTCGGCCATGACCGCGTCCGCTTCGCCGTTCTGCACGGCCGCGATGGTTTCGTCGGGCGTTGCAAACTCCACCAGCGTCGCGCCGGTTTCAGCCACATGAGCGGCCTGAATCGTGCCGGTCTGCGCGGCGATCACGCCACCCATGATGTCGACGTCATCAGACAGCGCCATGTAGGCCGAGTTCGACGGCGGCGTGTAGTTCTGCGTGAAATCAATCACTTCGTCACGCTCGTCAGTGATGGACATGCCCGCGATGATCACGTCGTAGTTGCCCGAAACGAGGTTCGGAATAATCGAATCCCAATCGTTGGTAACCCATTCGCAGGTCAGTTCAGCGCGTTTGCACAGCTCATCGCCCAGCTCACGCTCGAAACCGTCCACTTCGCCTTGGTCGTTGATGAAGTTGAAGGGCGCATAGGCACCTTCGGTCCCCAGACGCACGGTTTTCGCGTGGCTTTCCGCCATGACCATACCCGCGCTGAGGACAAGTGCACTCGTCAGTAGAAGCGTTTTCATATCGTTTTCCCTGTTAGTATGCCGGCGTTGTGCCGGTCGTGATGGCACAGCCTTGGACGGTTTTTGCGCTATGACAAGAGGCACACGCCTCAAATTTACGCAAATCCGCCGCTGACGATGCGTCAGGCTGATTAGACAGGCAGATTAAACGCCTGTCGCGGGCTCTGGCGTTTTGGTGGCCGACAGGAACTGCTGCAGGCGTTCGGATTTGGGCGCGCCAAAGATCGCTTCGGGCGCGCCTTCCTCTTCGATCAGCCCCTGATGAAGGAACACGACTCGATCAGACACATCCGCCGCCAGACGCATGTCATGCGTCACCAGAATCATGGTGCGTCCTTCGGCAGCCAGATCCTTGATGACCTTGACCACCTCCTGTTCCAGTTCGGGATCAAGCGCCGAGGTCGGTTCGTCGAATAGCAGGGCCTCAGGCTCCATACACAGCGCACGTGCGATGGCCGCGCGTTGCTGTTGGCCGCCAGACAGTTGCGCAGGCCATGCGTCGGCCTTGTCGCCGATCCCCACCTTGGCCAGATATTCGCGCGCCTTCGGCTCGACCTCGGACTTGGACCGGCCCAGCACGGTAACCGGCGCTTCCATCACGTTTTGCAGGATCGTCATATGCGACCACAGGTTGAACTGTTGAAAAACCATCGACAGATTCGTGCGGATACGCAGCACCTGTTTGGCATCGCCCGGACGCCGCCCCATGCCCGTTCCGCGCCAATGCACGCCTTCGCCTTTGAACAGGATATCGCCCTGCTGGCTGTCCTCCAAAAGGTTGGCGCAGCGCAGTAGCGTCGATTTCCCTGATCCCGACGACCCGATCAAAGAGACGACGTCCCCCCGATGCGCGGTCAAAGAGACACCTTTCAGCACCTCCAGTGCGCCGTAGCTTTTGTGAAGGTTGCGGATTTCGATGACTGGGTCGTTTTTCAAGGCGGTCCATCCGTTTAGGTGGCCCTAACTAGGAAGCAAACTAGCCGTGAATGCAACCATTGGGGCGGGCCTTACGTCACGCCACGGGGGGCGCGTATCGATCATGCCTGCGGTGTAGGCACCGCAAGGTAGTCGTCCGCAGGCACATCGACGACATCGCGGATGTTCAGCTGCGCGCGATCATCATCCGCCATCGCTTTGACCGCAGACACCACAGCAGCATGGATCGCAGCCACCTGATCCGCATTGCGGTGTATCGCCGTGATAAGGGGCAGACCCGGGGTAGGCACGGTCTGGTCGATAACCTGCAGGTCGTTGGCCCAAGGATCATAGGCGCTGATCATCCGCCACGTCTGGGCATCGATGCAGGCAATGTCCGCCCGGCCTTCGGCCACGGCGCGCGACGCTTCGATATGCGATCCCATTTCTGTGGCAGAGGCGAAATCGGTCCCCAAATCCGCAGCATGGTTCAGCATCGCCGCCCAACCGGATTGCGACCGCAGCTCGTTAAACGCCATGCGTTTCTGGCGCCATGCTTCTGGTGCCGTGTCTTCGTCGGCCTTGCGAACAACGATCTTCGACGCGTAATGGCCGGGCGGGCAGCCTTCTAGCCCGTGATCCAGAACCGCCACGATCTGCGCCTTCCCGTGCAGACGCGCACGATAGGGCAGGCCGCAGGTCTGCGACAACAGCAGGTCCGGTGATTCCCAGTGTTCCCAAAGGTCACCATCGCGGGTGAGCTGATCGGGTGCATCAACGCCATCAGCGCGCAGCTTAGCCGCGATCACCGCCCAAAAACGATCCAGCGCCGCCGAGGTCTCGGGCCGGTCGTACATCGGCAAGGACGCGATCACCCGCGTGCAACCCGCAGCCGTGCGGCGTTGCTGTCCTGATCGGTGATGCCGAGCAGGGACGACGCCAAGCGCAACAACGCATCCTCTTCGGGATCGCGCGACCCATCGGCCAATACGACTGACCAAAGCGCTTCGATGACGCCAAGGCGGTCTTCGTAGGCGACGCTGTCCTTGATGGCGCGTGTAAAACGCACGGTATCCGGCGCTTCGGCTTCCAGTTGTTCCGCGCGGGTCAACAGGTCTGTCGTGGCCGCCGCGTCCAGCCCATAACGGGTCTGCGCGATCTGGCGAATGACCTCGCGCTCGGACGCGGCATAGACCCCGTCACTTTGCGCGACACGGACCAGAAGGGCCGTCAGCGCAAGTTGCGCATCAAGTTCGGTAAGCGGAGCGGGGTCGGGACGCACCAAGCGCGTTAAGAAGTCTGCAAACATTCTGCCGATATAATCAGAAGCAACGGAGAGGCCAATGGGTGCTGCATGACATGCCTGCGATCACACCGAAAAGAAAAGAAGGTTACTAAAGGGTAAATTTTCTCTCCCTTAGGTTGCGCTGCCCAATTTTTGCCGCAATCGCTGGTAAATGTCAGGCTCAGGTGGAACCGCCAGAATGATAAAAATAACCTCAAAGAGGGAAGGCCCCGCACATGCTTGCAGTCGTGCATAAAGACTGGATGGCCATGCCATCCGACCGCCAGATCGCAATTCTGAAAAAACTTAAGCCTGAAATGCTGTGCACTTTCGTGCGCAAGATTGATCCGCTGAAAACCGATGTATCGGTCCTGCGCTGGATCGCCGCGCGTCAGGAACTGGACCTTGGCACCGCGCTGACCTTGTTCTTTAACTTCGAACCGTCGCGTTTGAACCTGCTGCCGCGTGACAATTATCCGCGCGACCTGCGCGACTATTGCGCCGTCATGGACGTATTGTGCCAGCGGATCAATTGCGGGTTCTACATCCCCATCGCCGCCCGCCGGATGGAAGATCCGTCGCTGGTGTCCGAATGGCTGCGCCGTCAGGACGAAGATCAGAACCTGGGCCGCCGTGGTCGTTGGGTTCTGAACGGCAAGCTTCTGGCGCCGATGACCGCGCAACCGAAAACCAAAAGCTACCAGATGCGCAGCGGTCAAAAGCGCAACCTGATACAGGGGTTGTTCACACCGCTGTTCGTGGCAGGGCGCTAAGCCAACCGGGTCGTTAAGGTATCTTATCAAGCAAAAGGGCCCGCCTAGGCGGACCCTCGGGATCGGATTTACCTGTCCGGCTTAAACCAGACGCGACACGTCTTTGGCCGCGCGCACGAAGTCTTTGAACAGCGGGTGCGGATCGAAAGGCTTGGATTTCAGCTCCGGATGGAACTGCACACCGATGAACCAAGGATGGTCCTTCACCTCGACGATTTCGGGCAGGCGACCATCGGGCGACATGCCGGAAAAGTGCAGACCACAGGCCTCGAGCTTCTCACGGTATTTCACGTCCACTTCGTAACGATGGCGGTGCCGTTCTTCGATCGATGTCGTGCCATAGGCCTGCGCCACCCGCGACCCTTCGGCGAGCGTGGCGTTGTAGGCGCCCAGCCGCATTGTGCCGCCCTTGTCATCCGACACGCTCCGCTTGACCGAGTGATTGCCCTGAATCCATTCCTTTAGGTGGTAAACCACTGGCTCAAAACGCTTTTCGCCAGCCTCGTGGTCAAACTCCTCTGACCCGGCGGTTTCCAGCCCGGCCAGATTGCGGGCCGCTTCGATCACCGCCATCTGCATCCCAAGGCAGATGCCTAGGTATGGGATCTTGCGTGTCCGCGCGAATTCAGCCGCCTTGATCTTGCCTTCGGTCCCGCGTTCGCCAAAGCCGCCGGGGACAAGGATCGCGTGATAGCCTTCCAGATGGGGTGCGGCGTCTTCATCTTCGAACACCTCCGCGTCGACCCATTCGACATTCACCTTGATCCGGTTGGCCATGCCACCGTGGATCAGCGCCTCTTTGATCGATTTATAGGCGTCTTCCAACTGGGTGTACTTGCCCACGACCGCGACATTCACCGTACCATCCGTGTTGTGAATGCGGTCGTAAACGTCCTGCCAGACCGACAGATCAGGGCGGGGGGCAGGGGCGATCTGGAAGGCATCCAGAACCGCCTGATCCAACCCTTCGCGATGGTAGGCCAGCGGGGCTTCGTAGATCGATTTCAGATCATAGGCCGCGATCACCGACTCCGGGCGCACGTTACAGAAAAGCGCCAGCTTTTCGCGTTCCTTGTCCGGGATCGGCTGTTCGGAGCGACATACCAGAATGTCCGGCTGCAACCCGATCGAACGAAGTTCCTTGACCGAGTGCTGGGTCGGTTTGGTCTTCAACTCACCGCTCGCCGCCAGCCAAGGCAGCAGAGTCAGGTGCATAAAGATACACTGGCCGCGCGGTTTGTCTTGGCTGAATTGGCGGATCGCCTCAAAGAAAGGCAGACCTTCAATGTCGCCGACTGTGCCGCCGATTTCGCACAACATGAAATCAACCTCATCATCGCCGATATTGATGAAGTCTTTGATTTCATTGGTCACATGCGGGATCACTTGGATCGTTTTGCCCAGATAATCGCCGCGCCGCTCTTTCTCCAACACGTTGGAGTAGATCCGGCCCGAAGACACCGAGTCGGTCATCCGCGCCGCGACCCCCGTAAACCGTTCATAGTGACCAAGGTCCAGATCGGTTTCCGCGCCATCGTCGGTCACGAACACTTCGCCATGTTCAAAGGGCGACATCGTGCCGGGATCGACGTTCAGATAGGGGTCAAGTTTGCGCAGCCGCACCGAATATCCGCGGGCCTGCAGCAATGCGCCAAGGGCCGCCGAGGCAAGACCTTTTCCAAGGGACGACACGACACCGCCCGTGATGAAAATGTATCTCGCCATGTGCGAAAGCTCCCGTGACTAAAGTGCGAATTGTCGCAAATCTGATCGGAATGCATTGCCGAAACAACGCATACTCACGGGGTTTAAGCCCTAACAGATTCGCGAATGATTGTCCATCCGCACCGCAAGATGATGTTAACCTTGCGGGCGCATGCTCAAGGGGTGGTGGATCAGTCGGCCGAAGGTGTCAACTCGCCACCGGTCGTCGGCGACGGCGGCAACAGCGACCCGCCACCGGGCAGGGCCGGCGCGTCCTCTGCCGGTTCGCTGGTCGACGCGCCCGGCGCCAGACGATCCAGAACCGATGCGTCAGCCGATTTTTCAGCCGCAATGATCGTCAGCGCGATGGAGGTGCCGATGAAAGCCGCCGCAAGGAACCATGTCACCTTGCCCAAGGCGGTCGCCGCGGCGCGGCCCGACATGGCACCGCCACCACCGCCGCCCATCCCAAGGCCGCCGCCCTCAGACCGCTGAAGCAGCACCACGCCGATCAGCGCAAGCGCCAGAATCAGGTGGACGATAAGGACGACGTTTTCCATGTGGACGGACCTATTGTGTGTCTTGCGCAGACCATGACCCCGGATGGGCGGACCTGCGGATATGCGGTTTCGCGGCTAGATAGGCGTTTCGCGTCCGGGCCGCAAGGCTTTTGCCCCGTCCGGCGGCTTCTGTCTGCCCATGACTATTCGTCGACGTCGTCCACATCCGCCTGACCCGACAGCTTGCGCCGCACAAGGCTCCAGCTAAGGCCGATGCCCAGAACCAGCGACAGCGCAAAGATCGCCAGCCAGGTATTGGCACCGGGATTATCCAAACGGATCAGCCCGAAATCCACCAGCACCCAGATCAGCGCGGCAAAGACGGCGATCACCAGCCCCATGCCGAAAGGGCCGATCGACCGCAGGGTGGCGCGCAGATAGATGACGTAGCCTACGAACAGCAACAGCCCCAGAAGCACGGCCAGAGGCATCTGATCGGGCCAGGTGCGATCCACCCAGGCCGTGTAATTCCAAGGTGTCGGATTATAGGTGGCCGCAATCAGCCCCAATGCTGCCAGCCAGCGCAAGATAAAGCCCATGTGCCCTCCGCTTGATCGGGGGCAGAGTTCCGCAACTCGCCGCGACTGTCCAGCTTTTCCGCCCGATTTCCGGCCAATCCGACGCAGGCGTGAAATCAGGGTTTCGGTCCCCCGGGGCTTTGGCTAAAAGGACGCCGTTTGGACCAATGCCGGAGGATGATCCATGGCCAATGTCGTTGTTGTCGGTGCCCAGTGGGGTGACGAAGGAAAAGGCAAGATCGTCGACTGGCTGTCGGAACGCGCCGACGTGGTCGTGCGCTTTCAGGGCGGCCATAACGCCGGCCACACGCTGGTGATTGACGGGAAGGTCTATAAGCTGCACGCGCTGCCTTCGGGCGTTGTTCGTGGCGGCAAGCTGTCGGTGATCGGCAACGGTGTCGTGCTGGACCCTTGGCATCTGGTGAAAGAGATCGAGACGGTCCGCGAGCAGGGTGTTGAGATCACGCCCGAAACGCTGATGATCGCCGAGAACACCCCCCTGATCCTGCCGATCCACGGAGAGTTGGACCGCGCCCGCGAAGAGGCCGCGTCCAAAGGCACCAAGATCGGCACCACTGGTCGTGGCATCGGCCCGGCTTACGAAGACAAGGTCGGCCGCCGCGCCGTGCGCGTTGCCGATCTGGCGGACGAAGCGACACTGGAAGCCCGCGTAGACCGTGCGCTTCAGCACCACGATCCGCTGCGCAAAGGTCTGGGGATCGAGCCCATCGACCGCGCCGCGCTGGTCGCGCAACTCAAGGAAATTGCATCGCAAATCCTGCCTTACGCCGCTCCGGTCTGGAAGGTGATGAATGAAAAGCGCAAGGGCGGGAAACGTATCCTGTTCGAAGGCGCGCAGGGCGCGCTGCTGGACATTGATTTCGGCACCTACCCCTTTGTGACGTCGTCCAATGTGATCGCGGGTCAGGCGGCAACCGGCACCGGGATCGGCCCGGGCGCGGTGGATTTCGTTCTGGGCATCGTCAAAGCCTACACTACCCGCGTCGGCGAAGGCCCGTTCCCGACCGAGCTTCTGGACGAAGACGGCGAACGCCTTGGGACCCGTGGGCACGAGTTTGGCACGACGACAGGCCGCAAGCGTCGCTGCGGCTGGTTCGATGCGGCCCTGCTGCGTCAGACCTGCGCGACCTCGGGTGTGAACGGAATTGCCCTGACGAAATTGGACGTGCTGGACGGGTTCGAGACGCTGAAAATCTGCGTCGGCTACGATCTGGACGGCGACCGCTTGGACTATCTGCCCACCGCGGCGGACCAACAGGCGCGCTGCAAACCGATTTACGAAGAAATGCCCGGCTGGTCCGAATCCACCGAAGGCGCGCGCAGCTGGGCCGACTTGCCCGCCAATGCGATCAAATACGTCCGTCGCGTGGAAGAGCTGATCGAATGCCCCGTCGCGCTGCTGTCAACCAGCCCCGAGCGGGAAGACACGATTCTGGTCACGGACCCCTTCGCGGACTAAGTCCTGTGAGGGGGGCGATGGGGCAGGGGGCGCTGCCCCCGTCCTGCGGGCTCCCCCGGGATATTTCTGGCAAGAGGATGAGGACGGTATGGCACTGAGTTACAAAGCACGGCGCAGATGGTCGCTGATCATTCTGCTGGTGGGGTTGCCGCTTTATATCATCCTGGCTATCGGCCTGATCGGTTTGTTCGAACGGCCCTCCATCCTGCTGGAACTGGCCATCTATGTCGGCCTTGGCATCCTTTGGGCTTTGCCTTTCAAATTCGTTTTCAAAGGCGTCGGTAAAGAAGACCCCGACGCCTGAAACCCCGGGCCTGCACGGGGCGGTGGGACAATCGGTTTGCCTTTCTGACGGTTTGACGGTCTGATGCGGCATCGATTTGGAAACGTTTCACATGCGCGCCGCCTCTACGCCGCCCCATCTGTTCACGCTAATCTTGCTGACGGGCAATTCTGTTCTGACGTTGAACATGTTCCTGCCCTCTCTGCCGAACATGGCGCAGGATTTCGGCGTGAGCTACGCGATGATGAGCCTTGCTGTGGGCGGCTATCTTTTGGTCACGGCGTTCACGCAGTTGGTCATCGGGTCGCTATCGGATCGCTATGGCCGACGGCCAGTGATCTTAGTGGGGCTGGCGCTATTCACCGCAGCCTCGGTCGTTTGTGCCCTGACACAGGATTTCACGATCTTTCTGATGGCGCGGCTGTTCCAAAGCGCTTCGGCCACCGGAATGGCGTTGTCGCGGGCGATTATCCGGGATCAGTTCGACGACCGCGAATCCGCGGCCAAGATGGCTACCGTGGCGATGATCATGGCGGTGGCGCCGATGCTTGGTCCCAGTATCGGCGGGTTTCTGGATGCGGCCTTCGGATGGCGGGCCAGCTTTTGGCTATACGCGGCTTCGGGCGTTGCGCTGCTGGTCTTGACGTATGTGGATTTGGGCGAAACCCATATGCACAAATCCGCCAACTTCGGCGCGCAGTTCCGCGAATACCCCGAGTTGTTCAAATCGCGCCGCTTCTGGGGCTATGCGATCTGCGCCAGCTTTTCTGTTTCGACCTTCCACATCTTCGTATCTGGTGCGCCACTTGTCGTCGCCGCCGCCTTCGGCATGGGCCCGGCCGAGCTTGGGATGTACATGGGCACCATCACCCTAGGCTTCATCATCGGGTCGGCCATCGCACGTCGCACGTCGATGCTGTACCAATTGTCGACGATGATGATCGCGGGCCGTTTGGTTGCGGTGATCGGGCTTGGCCTTGCGGCGCTGGCAATCCTTGGCGGACAGCTGTCGGTGCCCTTGTTCTTTGGCGCGATGATCCTGTCCGGCGCGGGGAACGGGATGACCACACCCAATGCCAACGCAGGCATCATGTCGATCCGCCCGCATATCGCCGGCAGTGCGTCAGGACTGTCGTCCGCCATGATCGTCTTTGTCGGCGCCTTCGCCACGACCATCACTGGCGCATTGGTTACCGAAGAGACGGGCGCCTTCACCCTGACGGCGCTGATGTGTCTGGCCAGCGTCATCGGATTGTTCGCCGCGCTGAGCGTCCGCGCGATCGACCTTAGGGAAGCCCGAAGCCTGAGAACCTGAACCGTGCGTCAGGCGAAAGCGGCGTCCTCTCCGTCCCCTTGATGGTCGGGCGTCATGCCTGCGGTCAGACGGGCGTGAACGATCAATCCCAAAATCGGGGCGCCACGGTCCAAGCGCAGCTGCGCGGTCTGGATCGTCGCCTCAAACCCAGCCGTTTGCAGCAAGGCGGCGATGGCGCCGCGCGAATGTGCATAGCGGCGAGAGTCACGCAGGACATAGGCTTCAGGCCCATCATGCCATTCAACCGTAAAGGCAAAGTGCCCGCCGGGCTTCAATGCGCCGGCAACCCAGCTGACGATCTGTTCCAACGCCCCAAGATAGGCGAACACATCCGCTGCCGTGATCAGGTCCCATGTCGGATCGGTCGGGGGCAGGGCGGCAAGGTTGCGCTTGGCCAGGTGTTCGTACAGGCTCTTGTCCTCAGCCTCTCGCAGCATTTCGCCCGAGATGTCCCAGCCTTCCAGCCAATTGGTGATCCCGCGCAGTTCCGCGCCCATCAGTCCGGTGCCACAGCCCAAATCCAACGCGCGGTCGTAGCGTTTGGACAGGCCCGCGCGCAGCAATTGGGGCGCCCGGTAGTCCAGCCTGCCCACAAGGGCGGCGTCGAAACCCGCAGCGTATTGATCGAACAGCGTCTCCACAAAAGCTGCGGGCATCGTGTCGGCCAGCGAACGATCCCGAAGGGTATCCAGCATCAGCGCCGCACCCAGTTGGTCCTGCGGATCAAGCGTCAAGGCCCGGTCAAACGCCGCGGCCGCGGCATGGCGGTCGGTTTCTCGCAGCATTTCGCCCAGCCGATACCAGCCCGCGACCCAATCTGGGGCCAATTCCAAGGCCTGTTGCATGACCTGAGCAGCGGAAGAAATATCGTCGGGCAGCATCGCCTCGGCATAGGCGGCGCGGCGGTCGGCGATCAGATCGCCGGAGCTTAACAGTAGCGGGGTCATTCAGGGTGGCCATGGAACAGGCCGGACATCTGCGTCCGGCCCGCGCCATTTACGCCTGCGGCGGATTTAGTCAAGCGGTCTTGTCTGCCGCCGGATGGCTTAGCCGAGTTCGGCCATCCGCTTAAGTGCGGCCTGCAATTTAGCGGCCTCGTCCTGCCGTGCGGCAAGGTTTTCGCGGGCTTCCGCCACGACCTCGTCCGGGGCGCTTTCGACGAACTTGGGGTTCTTCAAACGCCCCTCAAGACCACCGATTTCCTTGTTCAGTTTCGCCAAGGATTTCCCCAACCGGTCCTTTTCGGCGCTGACGTCGATGATATCGGCCAGCGGCAGGCCAAAGGTCGCGCCCTCGGCTGCGATGGTCACGCAGCCTTTGGGGAAGGTTTCGACCCAAGTGAGGCTTTCGACACGAGCAAGCTTTTTGATCAACGCTTCGTTGCGACCCCAAGCGGCTTGTGCGGCATCGTCCCAATCGGTGACGACCAGCGACACGTGCAGACCTGCGGGCACGTGCATCTGGGCGCGGGCCGACCGGATGTCTTCGATCAGAGAGACCACCCAGTTCATTTCGCGATCCGCAGCCGCGTCGATCAGATCGCTACCATAGGTCGGCCAATCCGCATGGATCAGCATCTTGGCGCGGTCGCCGGTTTCGCCCCAAAGCTCTTCGGTGATGAAGGGCATGATGGGGTGAAGCATGATCATGCACTGGTCCAGCACCCAGCCCATCACGCGCTGGGTTTCTTCACGTTCGCCCGCGTTTTCCGCCAGCAGGGGTTTCGAGAATTCGACGTACCAGTCGCACACCTTACCCCAGACAAAGCGGTACAGCGCCTGCGCCGCGTCGTCGAAACGATAGGCCGCCAGCGCCGCATCTACCGTTTCACGGACGCGTGCGGTTTCGCCGATGATCCAGCGGTTCACCGTGGCCACCGCATCGGGAACTTCGGAAGCAGGGGCACCGCGTTCGTAGACGCCGTTCATTTCCGCAAAGCGGGTGGCGTTCCACAGCTTCGTGCCAAAGTTCCGATAGCCCGCGATCCGCTGCGCATCCAGCTTCAGCACGCCGCCAAGCGACGCCATGGCCGCATTGGCAAAGCGCAGCGCATCCGCGCCGTATTCGTCAATGATTTCTAGCGGGTCGATGACGTTGCCGACGGTTTTGGACATCTTCTTGCCCTTAGCGTCGCGCACCAGACCATGCAGATAGACATCGTGGAACGGGATCTGATCCACCACCGCCAGCTGCATCATCATCATCCGCGCGACCCAGAAGAACAGGATGTCCTGCCCGGTCACCAGCACCGACGTCGGGAAGTATTTCGCCAGCGCCTCGGTCTGATCGGGCCAGCCAAGCGTGCCGATCGGCCAAAGGCCCGAGGAAAACCACGTATCCAGCACGTCGCTGTCACGCCAGACCGGATAGACCAAGTCGATCGGGTTCTGGCTGGCGGTGTAATCGGCCAGCGACTTGGCCAGTGTTTCGCGGGCAGTGGCGCGGTCGGCCACCTCGACCACGCGGGCATGGTTCAGCGGCGTGGGCAGGCGCGACAGCACATCGTCGAACCGGCCTTTCACGGCGTCGAAGTCATGAGCGCAATGCAGGTGCTCTTCGCCGCGCATCAGGTGCTGATCGGACAGCAGGCGGGTGATTTCCACCATGTCCAGCGCGCCGTCGGCCTCGTCATCCTTGAACCCTTCACGGGCCAGATCAAAGCCGTACCAGACAGGGATCTGATGGCCCCACCACAGCTGGCGAGAGATACACCAAGGCTCAATATTCTCAAGCCAGTGGTAATAGGTCTTCTCTCCGCTCTCGGGCATGATCCGCACGTCGCCATTGCGCACGGCATCCAGTGCGGGCCCGACGATCTTTTCCGCATCCACGAACCATTGGTCGGTCAGCATCGGTTCAATCACGACCTTGGACCGGTCACCAAAGGGCTGCATGATCGCCTTCGCCTCGACCAGCGGGACGGCCATATGGGCGTCTTCGGCATCGGGTTTCAGCGCGGCCTTGCCCAGACGCGGATCATCCGCGCGGGTCATGACGGCCAGCCCTTCGGCGGTGATCTCTTCGACCACTTTCGCGCGGGCTTCCATCCGGTCCAAGCCGCGCAGATGGTCGGGGACAAGGTTCAGCGTGTCGACCTCGCTGCCCGTAAACTCAGCACCGTTGGCGATCTCCTGCGCGCGGGCAGCGCAGGTGGCGTAGTCTTCGCCAGCGTCACGCATCTGCGCACGCGCATCCATCAGACGATACAGCGGGATTCCACCACGCTGCGCGACGCCATAGTCGTTGAAATCATGCGCACCGGTGATCTTCACTGCGCCAGACCCGAAGTTTTTGTCCGGATATTCGTCGGTGATGATCGGGATCAGGCGGCGGTGCTCTTTGGGACCCACCGGAATTTCACACAGCTTGCCGACGATGGGGGCATAGCGTTCATCGCTGGGATGCACCGCAACCGCGCCGTCGCCCAGCATCGTTTCGGGCCGGGTCGTCGCGATCGAGATATAGTCCCGCGTCTCGCGCAGCGTGACGTTCCCGTCTTCGTCCTTCTCGACGTATTCGTAGGTCTCGCCTCCCGCCAGCGGGTATTTGAAGTGCCACATATGGCCTGCGACTTCGACGTTCTCGACCTCGAGGTCCGAGATCGCGGTTTCGAAATGCGGGTCCCAATTCACCAGACGCTTGCCACGATAGATCAACCCTTTATCGAACATATCGACAAAGACCTTGATGACGGCATCGTGGAAATTGGCAGTGACGGTGTCACGATCTGGATCGCCCGCGGCGCCACCCATTGTGAAGGCCTCGCGCGACCAATCAGCCGACGCGCCCAAGCGTTTCAACTGACCGATGATCGTGCCACGGGTTTTGACCTTCTGTTCCCAGACGCGTTCGATGAACTTCTCGCGGCCCATTTCGGTGCGCGAAGGCTCTCCGTTTGCGGACATTTCGCGTTCGGTCACCAGCTGGGTCGCGATGCCTGCGTGGTCGGTCCCGGGCTGCCATAGCGTGTCAAAGCCCTGCATACGTTTCCAGCGGATCAGGATGTCCTGAAGCGTATTATTGAACGCGTGCCCGACGTGCAGCGATCCGGTCACGTTCGGCGGCGGGATCATGATGGAAAACGCATCGTCCCGGCTGGCATTCGCACCGGCCTTGAACGCACCGCTGTCTTCCCACGTCTTGTAGATCCGGTCTTCGGCCTCGGCCGCGTTGAAGGTTTTTTCCATCGCCATAATCGCAACCCTTATCGTCTTTGGTCGCGCAACCGCGCGGCCCCATGCGTCTGGCACGAGATAGCGCTTATGATCCCTAAGGGGAAGGGCGGGTGGCAAATCCTTGGATCGCGCTGGAAAAGCGGCGCAAGAGGCTGTCTTTTCGCGCAAAGTAAAATTTGCGCTGCGTGACGCTGGACTCCGGGGGCCGGGCCGCTAGTCTCCGCAAGAGAGACCGAGGGAGGGAGCAGCCCGTGGAAAAGTTCGGCAAAAGTCAGTCCATTTCGCGTACCGAAGATATCCGTCTACTGACGGGGCATGGCCGTTACGTGGATGATATCCCGCCCGAAGGTGCGCTGCACCTTTACGTATTCCGGTCGTCCGTGGCGCATGCCACCATCACCGAACTGAATTTGGATGCCGCCCGCGAACTGGACGGCGTCATGCTGGTGGCAGGTGTCGAAGACCTGCACAGCTTTGGCATTACAGAAGGTCTGGGCTGCGTCACGATCAAGAACCGCGACGGCAGCCCCGCCGCCAACCCCAAGCATCCGATCCTTGCCGAAGACCGTGTCTACTGGGTCGGACAGCCGGTTGCCGTTGTCGTGGCCGAAACGCCCGAGGCCGCCCGCGACGCCGCTGAGCTGATCGAGTTCGACTACGAAGACCTGCCCGCCCAGATGCGTCTAGCCAAAGGCGATACCGACCTGCACGAAGAGGCGCCTGGCAACCTTGCTTTCGACTACCTTCTGGGGCGCGAGGCGGAAACACATGAGGCGTTCAAGGACGCCGCGCACATCGTGCGTGCCGACGTGGCCGATAACCGGGTCATGGTCGCCTCGCTAGAGCCGCGGGGCTGTTTCGCCGAATGGAAGGATGATCGCATCCACCTGTCGATGAACGGGCAGGGTGTCTGGGGTCCCAAGCGGGAACTGGCCCGCATCATGGGGCTGGAGCCGGAACAGGTTCATGTCACGACTGATGATGTGGGGGGTGGCTTTGGCATGAAGGCCAAGCTGTATCCCGAATACGTGCTGGCCGCCTATGCCGCTCGTCTGCTGGATCGGCCCGTCCGCTGGATGTCCGACCGGACCGAGGCGATGTTGTCCGACAACGGTGCCCGTGACCTGACACACCAGGTGGCGCTGGCCTTTGACGGCGATCACAAACTGATCGGCTATCACGTAAAGACCAAGGCCAACCTCGGGGCGTTCAACTCGAACTTCGGGCAACTGATCCAGACGTATCTGTTCGGCCGTGTTCTGATGGGCGTCTACGATTGCCAGAACGCCCTGCTAGAGGTCGAAGGCTACTATACCAACACCACCCCGACCGACGCTTATCGTGGCGCGGGCCGGCCCGAGGCGAACTACCTTCTGGAACGCGGCATGGAATACGCCGCGCGCGAACTGGGCGTCGACCCATGGGAACTGCGGCGCAAGAACTTCATCAAACCGCAGCAGATGCCCTACAAGACTGTCACGGATGAACTCTACGATGTGGGTGAATTCGCGCGTCTTCTGGATCACGTCGCCGAAAAAGCCGATCGCGCCGGGTTCGAAGACCGCCGCGCCCAGTCCGAGGCGAACGGCAAGCTGCGCGGGCTGGGCCTGTGCTATTACATCGAAAGTATCCTGGGCGACCCGTCCGAAGGCGCAACCGTCGAATTCAACGCCGACGGCACCGTGAACATCTACGTCG
Organism: Pseudooceanicola aestuariicola; assembly: GCF_045763785.1. Lineage (NCBI taxonomy): Bacteria > Pseudomonadati > Pseudomonadota > Alphaproteobacteria > Rhodobacterales > Paracoccaceae > Pseudooceanicola > Pseudooceanicola aestuariicola. Next base: position 893,757 of record NZ_JBJGSF010000001.1, read on the forward strand.
GCACGCAGTCGAACGGGCAGGGGCACGAAACTGTCTATGCCACCTTCCTGTCTGATCAGTCCGGCATCCCGATGGAGGATATCCGCGTTATCCAAGGGGACAGTGACCGCATCGCGCAGGGCGGCGGCACCGGCGGCTCGCGCTCGGTCACGACGCAATCGAATGCCACGCTGGCGGTGGTCAGCACGATGGTTGAGAAGTTCACCGCTTACCTCGCTGACAAGATGAACGTTGATCCCGAAGACGTCAGCTTTGACGACGAAGCGTTCCGGATTAAAGGATCAAACGCCGCGCCCACGATGAAAGACGTGGCCGACATGGCGCGTGACGATGGCAAGACCGAGTTGCTGAAGCACGAGGCCCGCGCGACGCTGCCGGGCCGATCCTACCCCAACGGCGCCCATGTGGCCGAGGTCGAGGTCGACCCCGACACGGGTCACACGCAGGTCGTCGCCTACACGGTCGTCGACGATTTCGGAAACCTGATCAACCCGATGCTGGCTCAGGGTCAGGTGCACGGCGGCGTTGCGCAGGGTCTTGGTCAGGCGCTGGTCGAAAACGTCACCTATGATGAAGATGGTCAGCTTTTGACCGCCAGCTTCATGGACTACGCGATGCCGCGAGCGAAGGATCTGCCCTTTATCGGATTTACCGCCGATCCTGTTCCATCGACCGCCAACCCGATGGGCATGAAAGGCTGTGGTGAGGCCGGGACCGTCGGGTCCATGGCGGCAACGGCCAACGCGGTGCTGGATGCGCTTTGGTCGCGCGGCGTGCGGCGGGCCGACATGCCTTTGACGCCACAGCGCGTGTGGGAACTTTTGGAAAATGCTCACTAGGCTCAGCAGAGGCCTCTTATCGGCGATCCGCCCGCGCTGGTTGTTTCGGGCGCAGCGGAACACGCCGGGGGTCCGACGCGGCTCTGTCACACATGTCATTATCCTTGACGGCACGATGTCGTCGCTCAAGCCCGGCGAAGAAAGCAACGCCGGGCTGATCTACAAGTTATTGTCGGAACAGACCGGCGCTGATCTGTCGGTCTACTACGAGGCCGGGATCCAGTGGCGCAACTGGCGCAACACTCAGGACGTGATGATGGGCCGAGGCATCAATCGCCAGATCCGTCGCGCCTATGGCTATCTGGCGTCGCGCTATCGCCCCGGCGACCGGATATTCCTGTTCGGCTATTCCCGCGGGGCCTATGCGGTCCGGTCGCTTGCGGGCATCCTTGATCGGGTCGGACTGTTGCGCCCCGATCAGGCGACGGAACGGAACGTGCAATTGGCCTACCGCCATTACGAGGCCGGTGGCACCAGCCCGGCCGCCCATGCCTTTGCGCGCCAGCATTGCCACGAAGATGCTGTCGTGGAAATGATCGGTGCCTTCGACACGGTGAAATCGCTGGGCCTACGCCTGCCGCTGATGTGGAAACTGACCGAACCGCGCCATTCGTTTCACAATCACGCCCTGTCGCGCTGCGTCCGGGCCGGGTTTCATGCCCTTGCGATAGAAGAACGACGCGCGGTCTATGCGCCGGTCATGTGGCACAGCGATCCCGAATGGTCGGGCCGGTTGGAGCAAGTCTGGTTCGCAGGTACCCATGGTGATGTGGGCGGCCAGCTTGGTGGCATGACCGAATCGCGGCCCTTGGCAAACCTGCCGCTGGTCTGGATGCTGGAACAGGCCGAAGCCTGCGATCTGCCTTTGCCCGAAGGCTGGCGAAGACAATTCCCCACCGACCCCGATGCGCCTTCGATCGGCATGTGGCGTGGGTGGAGCAAGCTGTTCCTGATCCGCCAGAAACGCTTTGTCATGCTCGACCCGTCAGAGCGTTTGCACGAAAGCGCCATCGCCCGGGGACTGACTGCCCCGCCCGCACCCGCACCAGTGGCGTCCGTCTAGCCGGGCAGCTTCATCACGATACAGGTGGTCGATCCGCTGGCGTAAAGCTTGCCATCTTCGACGCCCCGGATTTCACCGTTCGCGATACCGGTCGATCGGCCCACGTGTTGCGCCACGCCGCGCGCCACGATTTCCATCCCGACGGGGATCGGGCGGATAATATTCACCTTGTATTCCAACGTGGTATAGGTCGAACCCTCTGGCACCCGCGTGGCGACGGCACAGGCCATGCAGCTATCCAGAAGCACGCCGTACCAGCCCCCATGCACTGCGCCCATCGGATTGCAGAACTCGGGTTTCGGCGTGCCGGTGAATTCCACCATGCCATCTTCGACCGTCGCGATGGTGTAGTTCATGACCTCGGCGATGGGCGGCCCGGAGGTATCGCCCGTCAGCATGCCCTGCAGTGCCGCAAGGCCGTTGTGGTTCGATATATTAGATGCGCTCAATGAAAAATCCTCCCGACGTGACGCTAATTGCGCCACGCGGAAGGATCAACCGCAATGCGAAAGTGGCCTTAGGCAACGTTTTCCAGCTGGACCCGTGGGGTCACGCCAAGCGCATGGCAGACGTCGCGGGTCAGTTCCGGACGGTTCAGCGTGTAGAAATGCAGCTTGTCCACGCCTTCCGCGATCAGATCGGTGCACATCTCGGTGCACAAAGCGGTCGCCAGCAGGTCCTGACGGTTGTCACGCTCGGCCTTGTCGAACGCCTCGTCTAGCCATGCGGGAACATTGGCGCCGCAACGCAGGGCGAAATTGCGCATACCTTTCCAGTTCTCGATCGGCAGGATGCCGGGAACGATCGGTGCGGTGATCCCCGCCTTGTCACAGCGATCACGGAACCGCAGGAAGGTCTCGGTCTCGAAAAAGAACTGGGTGATGCCTTCGGCCGCGCCTGCATCCAGCTTGCGCTTAAGATAGTCGATGTCCGCTTGTTCGCTGGCCGCATCGGGGTGACGTTCGGGGTAGGCGCCGACGCGGATGGTGAACTTGCCAGTCTTGGAAAGCGCTTCAATCAGCTCGACCGAATTGGCGAAACCATCGGGATGCGGCGTGAATTTGCCCTGACCTTTCGGCGGATCGCCCCGCAGCGCAACGATTTCGGTCACGCCTGCCTCGGCAAAGCTGTCGGCGATGGCCAGCGTCTCTTCACGGGTCGCGTTCACGCAGGTCAGATGCGCAGCCACGTTCAGGCCCGCGTTCTTGTGCAGGGTGGCAACGGCGTCGCGGGTCAGGTCACGGGTCGTGCCACCGGCACCATAGGTGACCGAGACAAAGCGCGGATCAAGAGGGGCCAGAACCTGAACCGTGTCCCACAGACGGAAGGACGCTTCGAGGTTTTGCGGCGGAAAGAATTCGAACGAGACAGCAGGCGTTTTCATGTTTTTATCCCCTTGGGTTTGATCCCTTGTCTCAGATTGGCCAATGTGAGACAAGCTCATAACTTTCACGAACATCATGAAGCAAACTCACAAATGCATATCGAGTTCCGTCATCTGCGGACAATAAAAGCGATCCACGACACCGGCGGTTTGCAGAAGGCTGCGGACATGCTGCACATCACTCAATCCGCCCTGTCGCATCAGATCAAAGGGCTAGAGGATCAGGCGGGGGTCGAGCTGTTCGTTCGGCGGTCCAAACCGCTGAAACTGTCGGCAGCGGGTCAACGCATGTTGCGCCTGGCCGAAAAGATCCTTCCCGAGATCGACGCCCTGCAAGCCGAATTCGAAGCCTTGGAAGAAGGCAGCGCTGGCCGCCTGCACATCGCCATCGAATGTCACGCTTGTTACGATTGGCTCTTCCCGGTTTTGGAACAATTCCGCCGCGCCTGGCCCGAAGTGGACGTGGACATCCGGCCGGGCCTGTCCTTCGACGCGTTGACCGCCTTGCGGAAAGAAGAGGTCGACCTCGTCATCTCCTCCGACCCGGAAGAGGACGCCGGCACGACCTTCGCCCCGCTGTTCGACTATTCCCCCGTCCTGATCGCTCCGGCCACGCACCCCATGGCGCAAAAGGCCTTTGTCGAGGCTGAGGACTTTGAAGGCGAAACCCTTCTGACCTATCCCGTCGATCGCACGCGGCTGGACATCTATAAACTGCTGCTGCACCCCGCGGGCGCCGAACCCGGCGCGATCCGTCAGGTAGAGCTGACACCGATGATCCTGATGCTCGTCGCCTCTGGCCGTGGCGTAACGGTCTTGCCTGATTGGGTCATGACGTCCCAGCCACACCGCTCTGAACTCGTCACGCGTCCGCTGGGGCCCAAGGGCATGACCCGCCGCATGTACGCCGCGGCCCGCAAGGAAGAAGCAGGGAAACCCTATCTGGCGCATTTTATCCGGCTGGCCCGGACCGAGGCGGTCAAACTGCAGCGCGGATGATCCCTTCATCTTTCCAGAAATACTCTCGCCGAAGGCCTCGCGCCCATGGCGCGACCAACCCCCCTTGGCATATCGCGCCACCCGGTCTATACGCGCGACCTGATCCAACGGAGCCCGACATGACCCTGAGCGCCAATATCAACATCATGAAAAAAGCCGCCCGCAAGGCCGGCCGGTCTCTGGTCAAGGACTTCCGCGAGGTCGAGAACCTGCAGGTGTCGATGAAAGGCGCAGGCGATTTCGTCTCTCGCGCCGACATCGCAGCAGAAGAGATTATCAAGGCCGAACTGATGGAAGCCCGCCCGACATATGGTTGGGTGGCCGAAGAGGGCGGCGAAGAAACCGGCAGCGATCCGACCCGCCGCTGGATCGTCGATCCGCTGGATGGCACCACGAACTTCCTGCACGGTCTGCCGCATTGGGCGATTTCCATCGGTTTGGAGCACAAGGGTCAGATCGTGGCCGGTGTGGTCTACGACCCCGCCAAGGACGAGATGTTCTTTGCCGAAAAAGGTGAAGGCGCCTGGATGAACGAAACCCGCATCCGCGTGTCCGGTCGCCATCGCATGATTGAATCGATCTTCGCCACCGGACTGCCCTTTGGCGGTCGTAGTGATCTACCCAAAACGCTCAAGGATTTGGGCCGCATCCTGCCCGCCTGCGCCGGTGTACGCCGTTTCGGCTCTGCCGCGCTGGACTTGGCGTATGTGGCAGCAGGCCGATACGAAGGTTTCTGGGAGCGGCGTCTGAACGCTTGGGACATGGCTGCGGGGATCATCATCCTGCGCGAAGCTGGCGGTTTGGTCGAACCTTTGACCCCCGGGGCGGACATCCTGTCCAGCGGCGAGGTCATCGGCGCGAATGAAGCGATCTTTGACCAGTTTGCCAAGGTCATCCGCGACGTCTAGGCGGCAGGTTCTGGCAGGCGGATCGACGCCTCCGGCGGGGATATTTTCAGCAAGATGATGGGCGTAAACCGCGTCGATCAACGACGGCGGCGCACGCTTGGGACGTTCGTGCCCGACAACCGGTATTCCGCAGGCGGATGGTCCGGATGGCCTTCGGTGCGGTTCCAGAATTTTGTGCCACCAAGACGCAAGAAGATCGGCAAGGTCAGCGCAAAGCCCACGATGAAACCGCCCGCATGGGCCCAATACGCGACGCCCCCGGCATTCAGGTCCGCACCGACACCGTTCACGAATTGCAACGCGAACCACGCCCCCAGCATGACCCAGGCGGGCACGGGGATGATTTTGAAGAACACGATAAAGATGAACAGGATATCGACCCGCGCCTTAGGGAATAGCAGAAGATATCCCCCCATCACGCCCGCAATCGCCCCCGATGCCCCGACCATCGGCACGCCGGAATAAGGGGCTGCAAGGTACTGCGCCAGCGCCGCGCCAATCCCCGAGGCAAGATAGAAGGCCAGAAACCCACCGTGCCCCATCTCGTCTTCCATGTTGTCGCCGAAGATCCATAGAAACAGCATATTGCCACCAAGGTGCATCAAGCCGCCGTGCAGAAACATGGATGAGATGAAGGTAAAGAACCCGTCGCCCGATGAGATGCGCGCCGGGATCAGCGCATAGCTGCCAAAGAACGCATCGATCGCCCGGGGATCGGAAAACATCATCGAATAGGACAGGAAAATCAGCACATTGGCCGCAATCAGCACCCAAGTGATATAAGGTGTCCGGCCGGACGGGTTGTGATCGCGCAAAGGAAACATGCGCTCAAGCTGGGGCGGGGGGCATCAGAGGTCAAGCAAAAGCCTTCGATTGATCTTTGGCGTAGCGTTTTTTCCAGTCAATTCCCGGTCATAAGGGTCTTTTACCCGTCCCGAAGCATCGCTAATGTCGCCGGACCCGTGCCCGCGTGGTGGAATGGTAGACACAGGGGACTTAAAATCCCTAGGCCGAGAGGCCGTGCCGGTTCAAGTCCGGCCGCGGGTACCACTTTTCAGACATTTTGACGAAATATCGGGCCTTTCGGCACGGGTTTTCCATGTTGTGTTAAGTAGGCCTCAACGCTTCGCCGGGATGATGTCGTGACGAAATCCTTAGGAGTGACCCGATGAAATACGCCATTTTTGCCCTGTGCTGTGCGGCAGGGGCGGCCCAAGCCGACCAATATTCCGAAGTTATGAACAGCTATGCCCGCGAAACGGTGCAGGCGTGGACGTCGGACCCCATGCTGGTCAATGCGATCAAGTCGCAGAACGCGCGCACGGGCGGCTTGTCGCAGGACCAGATCGATGAAATGGATCGCCAGTGGCGTAACGAAGTCGGTATGTCCGACCGTCCGATTGTCGACCCGGTTCTGTTCAATCCGGTGTCAGACCACCTGCGCAATCTGGTCAGCGGGTCCGCGGGCGCCGTAACAGAAGTCTTTATCATGGACGGCAAAGGGCTGAACGTCGCCGCCTCTGACGCGACGTCTGATTACTGGCAGGGCGATGAGGAAAAGTTCACTGAAACCTATGCTGTGGGGCCGGATGCACTTCACATCAGCAATATCGAGTTTGATGAATCCACGCAGACCTATCAGGGCCAGATTTCGATGCCGATTTCCGACCCGGAAAGCGGTGCCGTGATCGGCGCAATGACCGTCGGTCTGAACGCAGAAATGCTGTTCTGACCACATTCCAATAGCATAGGCCCGTCCAATGACCGAACTTGCCGCCGTGGCGCGCCCGCCATTGTTTAAACGATCCTTCTTTGTAAGCTCCCTCGTGGTGGCGATGGCAATCCTTCTGGTCGTCACGATTGTCGAGGTGGTCTCTCACCGGCGGGCCGTCGCGACGATCGAAACGCTGGTTGCCCTGCGCGCGGCAGAGAATACGACATTCCTCGCCGATCAGGTCGCAGGCATGACCAAATTCGGCAAGATCGATCAGATCGAGGGGGCCTTTGCCAAGCTGATGGAGACCGCCAAGGACGAGGTGCAGGGCGCGCTGGTTCTTGGGGCCGAAGGCGATGTGCTGACAACTGCCGGGGACATGGCCTTGTCCCCGGCGATGACGCGTCTGGGTGAACAGGCCCTTGCGACGCGGCAGATGGTGATCAGCGATGATGGGTTTACCGTCGCTGCACCGATGAACTTTGGGCGCGATGCAGGGCTTGTCGGCGTGGCCGTCACAGCATGGTCGCCTGAACCCAAGCTGGCTTTGCTGAAGGCAGAATTGCCGTTGATGATGATCACGTCGGCTGTGGTGTTCGTCGCCGCCCTTGGTTTGGTCGCTGGCTTCTTCTGGGCTTGGGTATCGCGCCCCTTGTCGCGGACCGACCGGGCCATGCGGAAAATGGCCGGGGGAGATCTGGACACCCGCATCGGGTACCAGTCACGCTCGGATGAGATCGGGGGAATTGCGCAATCTCTGGCCGATTTTCAGGCCAAGCTGCAACAGGCCCGGATGGTTGAGGCCGAAAACGCCTTCCGCTCTGCCGCGGTCACGGGCTCCGGCTCTGCCGTGATGCTTCTTGATACGGATGGGACCGTCAATTTCGCCAACCCTGCATGTGGCGATCTGATTGACGCCTTCTCTCGCAAAGCCGGGGGCGTATGGAAAAAGGCGGGGCTATCCGGGCAGGCCCTGAAAGGCGTAGCTGCTGCCAAAATTCCCGGATTTGACGCCATCATGCGTGACCTCTCAAAAGGAGAGGTCGACCTGCCGGTGACCCGTCAGAACCGCTGGGGGCAGGCGCGTCTGATGATCCGGATCGGAGAGGTCACGGACGCCGAGGGGGATGTGATCGGCTACAATGTCGAGCTGAAGGATGTCTCGGACGAGGTTCTGAATGCCGCTATCCTGAAGGCCATCGACGAAAACCAGGTCCGCATCGATATCGGTGAGGACCGCTACGTCACGGATTGCAACGCGGCGGTTCTGGAACTGACCGGCATGTCGCTGAACGATCTTCAGAAAACTTCTGGCACGGATATGTTCAAATCTCTCAACAGTTCGGCGGATGAAAGAGACGCAAGGGCCGACGATCTGAGGCAGGGAAACCCGATCAGTGGCCGTTTCGAACTGCCGTCGATGAAGGACGTCAACCCAGTCGTCGAAGGGACACTGACGCCAATCATGGCCTCAGATGGATCGGTCCAGCGCGTAGTCTTTATCGGTACCGATATCACTCAGGCATATATGGAACGTATCGCCGCCGAAGAAAACCGTATCGCCAGAGAGCGGGAGCAGCAGGACGTCGTAAATGCGCTCAAGGTCGGCTTGGACAAGCTGGCGTCGGGTGACTTGACCATCAGCCTGCTTGAGACGTTCAGCGGCGATTACGAACAGCTCCGCAACGACTTTAACGCCGCCGTGCGCAGCCTCCACGATGCCATGGCTGCCGTCGTTACGAACGCCGCCGCCATTCGCGGGGAAGCGGGGGAAATCACGACGGCGGCTGACGATCTGGCAAGGCGCACGGAACGTCAGGCCGCGACTTTGGAAGAAACCGCGGCGGCGCTGGACCAGTTGACCGCGTCCGTCAGTTCGGCCTCCGCCGGCGCGGTCGAGGCCAGCAAGATCGCGCAGACGACCTTGGAACAGGCTGAAACAGGGGGCACGGTCGCCCGAAAAGCCGTTGACGCCATGGATGCCATCCGCGCGTCGAGCGGCGAGATCTCAAAAATCACCAGCGTCATCGACGACATCGCGTTCCAAACCAACCTTCTGGCGCTGAACGCTGGTGTCGAAGCCGCCAGAGCGGGAGAGGCGGGACGCGGGTTCGCCGTTGTGGCGACAGAGGTTCGGGCATTGGCCCAACGCTCGTCTGATGCGGCCCGAGAGATCAATGATCTGATCACGGCCTCTGGCCAGCAGGTGAAATCCGGTGTGAACCTTGTCGACCAGACAGGGGAGGCATTGGCGCGCATCGTCGAAGGGGTCTCTGACATCTCGACTCGCGTGTCCACAATTGCTGTCTCGGCACAGGAGCAATCGGTTGGCTTGAATGAAATCAACACCGCGGTGAACGATCTTGATCAGGTTACGCAACAGAACGCCGCCATGTTCGAAGAAACGACCGCCGCCAGCCATGCCCTGACGTCCGAGGCAGAGTCGCTTGTCAACGCATCCGGCCAATTCCGCTTGCTGTCTCAGCCTGCACGCGGGCGTACGCCAACGGCGTCGGGCTCAGCTCGCGCGAAGGAAAAGGTCGCGGTCAACGGGGACGCGAGGCAGATCGCGCCGGGTGATGACCGCGGTTGGGAAGAGTTCTAAGCTAGATAAAGGGGCCCGAAATCGGGCCCCTTATTTGTTTCGCTTTACGGAAGAAAATCCAAGCAGGTCACCGCGTACCAGCGTAACGCTCTTTCCACTCCGCGGTTTCTTCATCCGTGATCTTGCGGAACAGGTTTTCCGGAACAGTGAAGGCCTGACCCTCGGCCAAGGTCGACAGCGCATCACTCAAAGGAGCTTCCGGCCAATCTCGGCTGTCGATCGCCATGGCTTCGGCCAGTGAATCGCAGGCGTCGGGGATGAAGGGCGACGAAACGATCGCGTAGAACCGGATCAGGTTCAGCGATAGCCGGACAATCGCTGCTGCGCGATCCGGGTCTTCCTTGAATGCGGCCCATGGGGCGGCGGTCTGCAGATATTCATTCCCCGCGACCCACATTGCGCGCAGTTCCTGAGAGGCTTTGCGCACCTCCATGGCTTCCATGTGCGCTTCGTAGGCCGACAGGCGCGTGGTCAGTTCAGCGATCAGCGCCTCTTCGTCCGCGCCATAGCTTCCGCCCTCGGGCACCACTTCACCGAACTTCGACCGGCAGAACTTGGTCACGCGGGACACGAAGTTGCCCAGCACATCCGCAAGGTCCTTGTTCACCGAGGCTTGGAAATTCTCCCACGTAAATTCCGCATCCGAGGATTCCGGTGCATGGCTCAGCAGCCACCAGCGCCAGTAATCCGCAGGCAGGATGTCCAGCGCCTGATCCATAAAGACGCCGCGCCCGCGCGAGGTCGAGAACTGGCCGCCTTCGTAGTTCAGGTAATTGAACGACTTGATGTAATCGACCAGCTTCCACGGCTCACCTGACCCCAGCACGGTTGCGGGGAAGCTCAGCGTATGGAACGGCACGTTATCTTTGCCCATGAATTGGGTGTAGGTGACGTCATCCGCCCCTTTGTCAGTGCGCCACCAGCGTTCCCAATCCGTGCCTTTGCCAGCGTCGACCCATTCCTGCGCGCAGGCGATATATTCGATCGGTGCATCGAACCAGACGTAGAAGACTTTGCCCTCCATTCCCGGCCAATCCTCGGACCCGCGTTTGACCGGGATGCCCCAGTCCAAATCCCGCGTGATCCCGCGGTCTTGCAGACCGTCGCCGTCATTCAGCCATTTCTTGGCGATCGACGTGGTCAGGATGGGCCATCCCTCACGGGTGTCGATCCATTCTTCCAACTGGTCCTTCATCTGCGACTGGCACAGATAAAGATGCTTGGTCTCGCGCATCTCCAGGTCTTTCGAGCCGGAGATCGTCGAATGCGGATCGATCAGATCGACTGGATCAAGCTGCTTGGTGCAATTGTCACACTGGTCGCCCCGCGCCGAGTCGAAACCGCAGTTGGGGCAGGTGCCCTCGATATACCGATCTGGCAGGAAACGGCCGTCGGCATGGGAATACATCTGCGTCTCAGAGACTTCGCGGATCAACCCGGCCTCGGCCAGTCGTCCGGCGAAATGCTGCGTCAACGCATGGTTCTGCGGGCCCGAAGAGCGACCGAAATGGTCAAAAGACAGACGAAAGCCTTCGGCGATTTTGGCCTGAACCTCGTGCATCTCGGCGCAATATTCGGCGACGGGTTTGCCGGCCTTGGCGGCAGCCAGCTCAGCAGGCGTACCATGTTCGTCGGTGGCGCACAGGAACAGAACCTCGTGCCCGCGCCCACGCTGATATCGCGCGTAAAGGTCCGCGGGCAATTGCGACCCGACGAGGTTACCCAGATGCTTGATCCCGTTGATATAGGGGATGGCCGAAGTGATCAGATGCCGTGCCATGATGCGCCTTTTGTCCCGGTGTTCGGCGCTATGTAACGCCCAAGTCCCGTCAGGGCCAGAGGGTGCGGCGCGCTTGGCAGGTTTGCTTGGCCTATTCGCCGGGTTTGGCGCGCGCCCATCGGGTCAGCCGACCGATCAGGAAAGAGGTGCGCGGGGCCCAGACATAGGCGGTACGCGCCCTTGGAACTCGGCCGACGCGGATGCGGCCCAAAGAGAAGATCAGCAGGAACACATGCCCTGCAGCGATCATCACGAACAGCGCGGATGGCCCATAGCCTGTGACCAGCCACGCGGCAACGTAGGGCGCGAAAATCGCCCCGATTGCATAGTAGAAAAGCAGGGCTGCCGACAGCTCTGCCCTTTGCGTATCTTCAACAAAATCATGGGCATGGGCGGCGGCCACGGAATAGACTGGGTAGGTGGCCAGCCCAAAGAAAAAGGCGTTGATCTGTGCGGCGGATGCACTCGCCCCGCCGGTCAGGGACGAGGCCGCGCAGGACGCGATCGAGGCCAGAGAGATCCCCACAAGCACGCGGCGGCGGTCAAACCGATCGGCCAGCCAGCCCACGGGGATTTGCGCCAGCGCACCGCCCAAGACGAAAAGCGCCAGGAACCACGCGATCTGGCGTGCGTCCAACCCGACGGCCTGACCGTAAAGCGGACCAATCATACGGAAAGTCGCCGCCGACAGGGCCGACACGATGACGGCGACCGCGGCCAATGGAGAGGTCCGCCAGGCGATCACGGGCCGCAGCCGGGGTGCCTCTGGCATGGCAGGCTGGGCGGCAGTGGTCAGGGTCAGGGGCAGGATTGCCGTCATGCAGACCAGTGCGAGGATCGTGTAGGATGCATAGCTGGCCGGGGTCAGGAACCCGATCAACAGCTGCGACGTCAGCGATGCGCCCATATCCGTCAGGCGGTAAACGCCGGTCAGTCTGCCCCTTGTTTCCTTGGTGATGCGGACCATCAGCCAGCCCTCGATCACCGTGTAGCTGCCGGCGATGCACAGGCCCGACAGGATCCGCAGGCCGGCCCAGACATAGGCGTTGACGATCAGCATATGCGCCATCAGCCCGATCGCGCCAAAGACCACGAAGGCCGCGAAGGCGCGGGCGTGTCCCACGGTGCCCATCAGGCGCGGTGCCCACCAGCAGCCTAGGAAAAAGCCCAAGAAATGGGCCGAGCCGAGCAGCCCGATCTGCTGGCTGGAAAACCCTTCGGCCAAGCCAGAGAGCGCGTCCAGCGGGCCAAGCCCGCCTGATGACAGTTGCAGCAACACAACCGACAGCAAAAGGGGGGCAAGGGACAGGATCAGACGCATAGAATGTCAGTGCCGCGACTTTTTCGGCGATGCCAGCCTTATTCCGACCCGCAATGTCGTTTATGCGCGGATCGGGTAGGCCTTGGCGTTCAGGCCATGGCGGGTTCGGTCTGGGGCGGAGCAGGGGTCAGCGTCAGCCCCGCGCGGCGGCTGCCATTCTGCGGATCCTGTCCGCCCCAAGTGGCCCGCCAGCTGCGCGGCGGGTCCATCCGGGCGCGCAGTCGGTCCAACCGCCAGCCGGGTTGCCCCGCCGCATGGTCCGGCGCGCAATGCCAGCGGCTTTCCACCCCTTGGGCCCCGCCGGGCCCGGGCGTCAGGATCAGCCCAAGCGGCGCGGGTCCGTTCTCTGCCCCCGTTTCAGCCGCCAGATGCAGCCGCCGCACGGCTGTCAGGCTGGGCAGGCCGGGGATATCCGCCACCGCCAGCCGCGCAGTGCCGCTGCGCAGGATTTCTTCCAGCGTCCACAACACGTCTTCGGCCCGTTTGGGTCGGACAAAGATCAACCGCTCTGGCGGGATGAAAGAGGCCACCCCTTCGGCATGAAGCTGGTCGGACTGCCAGGCAGGTGCGATCCACCAGATCGGCCCGTCCCAGATCGCCCCGCCCGAGGTCGCCCCGGAACGGCCCCCACTGGTTCCGCCATCCATCCCGCTGACCGCCGGACCGGCCAGCATCTGTGCCGCCAACAGCATGGCAAAGCTGCGCCGCGCCGGGCCGCAGCCTTCGTGCAGCCGCGCCAGCGACAGCGTCGCACCGTGCCCCAAAATCACCGCCGGGGCAGGGCGGTGAGGGCGGCGCGACAGCAAGGGATGGGCCTGCATGGACATAGGCTAAGGGTAAAATGTTCACAAAATGTTCTCAAGATCGAAAAGCAGGAATTTTCCCGCTCTGGGCTTTCCTGTCAGACTTTCGGTAACATTTACCCGCTACACCACGATCAACAGGAAAGACCCCGGATGCAGAAAAATCGCCTTGGCCGCACGGAAATTCAGGTGTCGCACTATTGTCTGGGGTCAATGACATGGGGCCGCCAGACGGCCGCCCGTGCCGCCCATGCGCAGATTGATCTGGCGCTGGATCATGGCATCAACTTTATCGACACGGCCGAGATGTATCCCGTGAACCCCGTCAGCGCCGAAACTGTCGGGCGCACGGAACGGATCATCGGGCTTTGGTTTGATGCCAACCCATCTCGCCGCGGGGATGTGATCTTGGCCAGCAAACACACAGGTGCCGGGTCCAAGGCGGTGCGCGACGGCGCGCCCATTACCGCGAAAAGCATCCGCGACGCGATCGAAGGGTCTCTGCGGCGGCTCAAGACCGATTATATCGACATCTATCAATTCCACTGGCCCAACCGCGGCTCTTACCACTTCCGCCAGAACTGGACCTATGATCCTTCGGGGCAGGATCGGCGGCAGGTTCTGGACAACATGGCCGAATGCCTCCACCAGCTTGAGGAGGAGCGTCAGCGCGGCACCATCCGTTACTTTGGCCTCTCCAACGAAACCGCTTGGGGGGCTGTACAATGGCTGCGCCTGTCCAAGGCGACCGACACGCCGCGACCGGTGACAATTCAGAACGAATACAACCTCTTGTGTCGTCATTTCGACACGGACCTGGCCGAGGTCGCGTTGAACGAAGACCTAGGCCTGATCGCCTATTCCCCCTTGGCGGCGGGTCTGCTGACGGGCAAATATCAGGGTCATGCCGTGCCCAAGGGGTCCCGGATGGACCGCGTTCCGGAACTGGGCGGACGCAAGACGCCTCGTGCCTTTGCCGCCGTCGACGACTACCTCGACCTTGCGTTCAAACATGACCTCGACCTGATCCAGATGGCGAACCAATGGGTCGCGACACGGCCCTTCAGCACCGCCGCTATCATCGGGGCGACGACGCTGGATCAGTTGAAACTCATCCTTGCCGGCGCCGATCTGAAGCTAAGCGATGAGGTTCTGAAAGACATCGACATCGTCCATCGTGACCACCCGATGGTGTACTGATCAGGGCTACACAACCAAGAAGGGTGGCCCCGTTACAACACTTCGACGCTCTTCGCCGTGGCGGGGGCGACGGTCGCTTGCCTGCGCCTGCTCTGCGCGCCTCACTGAGGGCGGAGGGATGTCATGCCACTGTCGATGTCGTCGGAGGTGTTTATCACCTGTGCCATGACCGGATCGGGTCAGACACAGGATCGGTCCCCGCATGTCCCGCGCAGCCCAGAACAGATCGCACAGGCGTCGATCGCAGCCGCCCGCGCCGGGGCGGCCTGCGTGCATATCCACGTGCGCGACCCGAAGACGGGCGCGCCATCGCGTGATCCGCAACTGTACCGAGAGGTCACCGACCGCATCCGCGACGCTGATGTGGATGTCGTTCTGAACCTCACCGCCGGTATGGGCGGTGACCTGATCTTTGGCGGAACGGACAGCCCTTTGCCGCCAGCAGAGGGCACCGACATGATCGGCGCGGCCGAGCGTCTGGTGCATATCGCAGAGTGTCGGCCCGAGATCTGTACGCTGGATTGCGGCACAATGAACTTTGCCGAAAACGACTATGTCATGATGAACACGCCCGGGATGCTGCGCGACATGGCCCGCCGTATCGCCGATCTGGGCGTCCGTCCCGAGGTGGAATGTTTCGATACCGGCCACCTGTGGTTCGCACGCCAATTGGCCGACGAAGGCCTGCTGGAGACTCCGGCCTTGGTGCAATTGTGCATGGGCGTGCCATGGGGGGCACCGGACGACCTGACCACGCTTGGCGCGATGGTCGCGAATGTACCCCACGATTGGACCTTTTCCGCCTTTGGCCTTGGCCGCCACCAGATGCCCTACGTCGCGGCGTCCGTACTGTCGGGCGGTCACGTGCGCGTTGGGTTGGAGGACAACCTGTGGCTGGCGAAGGGTCAACTGGCGACCAATGCGGACCTGGTTGAACGCGCTGTTACGATCGTGGAGTCGCTTGGCGCGACGGTGATGACGGCGCAGCAAATGCGCGACAAATTGAGTTTGGTTAAACGGTTGCCGATGGGTGGGGCATGAAGACAGTTGCGATTATTGGGGCTGGGGTGATCGGTGCGGGCTGGGCCGCACGGTTTCTGTTAAATGGCTGGGACGTCAGGGTTTTCGACCCTGAACCGGCAGCCCGAGACAGGGTAGAGGCCGTGTTGCAGGCCGCCCGCCTTGCCCTGCCGGGCCTTGGCGATGTGGCATTGCCAGCCGAAGGGCGCCTGACATTCTGTCCGCTGATGTCCGAAGCCGTACAAAGCGCGGACTGGGTTCAGGAAAGCGTGCCAGAGCGGATCGAGCTGAAACAGAAGATGTTCCAGGCGATCCAGTCGACCCTTGATCCGGATGCGATCCTTGCCTCTTCGACGTCTGGATTTACCCCGACCGAACTGCAGGCAAGCTCCAACCGTCCCGAACAGATCATCGTCGCGCATCCCTTCAATCCGGTGTACCTGTTGCCGCTGGTCGAAGTGGTGCCAAGCGACAAGACCGCCCCCGAGGTGACAGAGCGCGCGCTTCAAGCCCTGCGCAGCATCGGCATGTCTCCCTTGCCAGTGTCGCAAGAAGTGCCCGCCCATATCGCCGACCGCCTGCTGGAAGCCGTGTGGAGAGAAGCGCTGTGGCTGGTCAAGGACGACGTGGCCACCACCGCCGACATCGATGAGGCGATCCGGCAGGGTTTTGGCCTGCGCTGGGCGCAGATGGGCCTGTTCGAAACCTATCGCATCGCGGGTGGCAACGGCGGCATGGCGCATTTCCTGTCGCAGTTTGGGCCCGCTTTGAAATGGCCGTGGTCCAAACTGACCGACGTGCCCGAGATGGACGAGGCGCTGATCCAGAAGATCGCAAGCCAGTCCGACGATCAGGCGCAGGGGCGCAGTATTGAGGCGTTAGAGGCGCAGCGGGATCGCAACCTTGTTGGCATCCTGCGGTCACTGGCGGCGCAGGGGTGGGGCGCCGGGCAGGTGGTGAATCAGGCCGACGCTGCGCATCTGGAAAAATCTCAGGTGCCGCAATCCTTTGACCAGATCGGTGATCTAACGGCCCCGGTCTGTACCCTTGACCGCGCGGTGCCCTTGGATTGGCTGGATTACAACGGCCACATGACCGAGGCGCGATACCTCCATGCCTTTGGTGACGCGACGGACCGGATGATGATCCTGATCGGCTGTGACCGGGACTATGTTGCGGCTGGGCAAAGCTTTTTCACGGTCGAGACGCATATCCGCCATATCGACGAAGTCACCGCTGGCGCGCCCCTGAAGGTAATGACCCGTGTGATCTCGGCGGGGGGTAAAAAGATGCACCTGTGGCACGAGATGCTGTCGGGCGACCGCCTTCTGGCCACGGCAGAACATATGTTGCTGCATGTGGACCTTGGCACGCGCCGGTCGACGCCGATGCCTGCCTTGCTGGCGGATCGGTTGGATCAACTGGCCAATGCGCAGGCCCATCTAGCGACACCGCAGGGGCTGGCGCGTGCGATTGGCGATCCGCTCTGACAATGCTGGCTGACGGGGCTGGCGCTTGGCCCCGCAATCGGTCATAGCGTTTACATGTTCGAGTCATGGATTTTCTTCGCCCTTGCGGCGACGGTGTTTCAGACCGCCCGCTTCATGTTGCAGAAAATCCTTGCGACGAGCGGGCTTAGCGCTGGTGGGGCGACCTTTGCGCGGTTTTTCTATTCGGCCCCGTTTGTCTGGATCGCAATCTTTCTGATCCCTGACTGGCCCGCGCTTGGCCCCACCTTCTGGCCCTTTGCCATTGCCGGTGGGCTGGCGCAAATCTTGGCGACGGTATGCGTCGTGCTGCTGTTTCAGACCCGCAACTTTGCCGTCGGGATCACGCTAAAAAAGACCGAAGTGCTGTTGACCGTTCTGGTCGGCATCGTCCTTCTGGGCGAAGGTGTCAGCTGGGCCGGATTTGGCGCCATGGTCGTCGGCGTCTTTGGCGTGCTGCTGTTGTCGGACCCGCCGAAGGTGGGGCAGGCGGGCTGGCGGTCGGTTCTGTTCAGTCGCGCCGTGGTGCTTGGCCTGATCTCTGGCGTGTTCTTCGGCGTCTCGGCTGTCAGCTATCGCGGCGCCACGCTCGAAGTCGCCGCCGACCCTGCCATCCGCGCAGTCTTTACTTTGGCCTGTGTGTTGTTGGTGCAGGTGACGTCGCTTGGCCTGTGGCTGCTGGTCCGCGAAAGCGGAGAGATCACCCGCGTCGCCCGCGACTGGAAACGTGCAGGATGGATCGGCCTGACCTCCTTGGGGGGATCGCTGTGCTGGTTCACGGCCTTCACGCTGGAAAACGCGGGCTATGTCTTTGCTGTCGGCCAGATCGAGGTGATCTTGTCGTTGATCGCCTCTGTCCTGATTTTCAACGAAAAGGTCACGTCGCGCGAAGGCATTGGCATCGCGCTGATCACCCTGTCGGTTGTTGTGTTGATCGCCGTAACCTGACGCACGACGCCTTAGTCGGCGCGCCCGGCCGAATCCACCAGACCACGCAACCGCCGGAACGCCCGGTTTTCGTTGTTGTTGGCAAAGAAGGGCACGCTGGCCGGTGGGCGCGGGTCGGCGGCACGCTGCTGCACTTCGGCCAGAACGACCTCTGTGATGAATGGCAGGTCAAAGCTGCGCGCCTCGGTCAGGGGGATCCACTGCAGGTTCGACAGCTCATCACAGGCGGCGGTGAAATCGTCCAGATCGCTGGCTACCGATTGATCCGCATCGACCACGAAGAATCGCGCATCGAACCGGCGCGGGCGTCCCGGCGGCGTGATGGCGCGGAACACGAACCGCAAGGCCGAGGCGTCGGGGATATGTCCTGTTGCCGCGAAGGTTTCCCAGTCGGGCGGCGGCGTGGTGTCCCAGCTGCCGGGACGTCCCAGCACAAGACCGGTTTCTTCCCACAACTCACGGATCGCCGCTGCGGCAAGTGCATTCACCAGATCGCCGCCCGCATCCTCTAGCAAACGATCGGCGCAGGGCTGCGGGATTGGCGCGGCCAGCGGGATGTCCGCATCGCCCGCGTCGACCGCGCCACCGGGGAACACCACCTTGTTCGGCATGAACACCGCCTTGGACCCGCGCTGGCCCATCAGAACCTTGGGGTTGGTCGCGCGGTCGCGCAGGGCGATCACGGTCGCGGCGTTACGGATTTGCGACTTATCGATCGCGGGTGCGGTTTCGGGTGATGTCATGCCTCGTCCTCCTCTGGCGCGGATTGCGCCCTCGGGGGACTATCGGCTGGCTTTTCCGAACCCATGCATCAGCCGGGCCCATTGAAACGCGACCAGTGCCCCCTTCAATCTGGGAAGAAGGTAAAGGGACAATGTGACAGTGCCAATAGCGAAACCAGTGAACAGTACCAGCGGCTCGGGCTGGTACATCGTGAAGACGGTCAGCAATGCGGGCGCCATGAGGTGGCCGACGATCAGGATCGTCATATAGGCCGGGCCATCGTCGGCGCGGTGGTGGTGCAACTCTTCGCGGCAGACGGGGCAATGATCGCGCACCGTCAGATAGCCTTTGAGCATCGGACCAGACCCGCAGTTCGGACACTTGCGCCGGAACCCGCGCCAGACCGAAGGCCACAGCTCCCGCTCTGCCACGGCGGTGTCTTCGACGTAATCGTTCTGTGTATCTTTCATGCGGGGGTCCGTTTCGGCCATGGCATCTGGGGTTCAATGCTGCAATGCGCCCCAAGATGATCAATGCGGCCCCCGATATAAAGGGGACGGAATGTCCTTGCGGCGGGATGTCGCGCAAAAAGGATGAAAAAATTTTCGACACAGGCGACGGAAACCTGTCGCTGCCCCGTTTCATAGTCACAAAGCCAGACAAGACAGGCTTTCAAACGCAGTCAAGAAACGGAGACATCCTATGAAACGAGCACTTGCCCTGAGCACCGCCATGATCATCGGTCTGACCGCAAACGCCCTGCCAGTGATGGCGCAGGACGGCCCCGGTCCCCGCGGTCCGCGCATGGACTTTGCCACCATGGACACCAACGGTGATGGCCAGATCACGCAAGAAGAGCTGACGGCCTCTGCCGCCGCACGCTTTGCCGAAGCTGACACCAACGGTGACGGCAGCCTGAGTGTCGAAGAAATGGTCGCCCGTATGCAGGCACGCGCCGAAGAACGTCAGGACGACCGCCTTCAACGCGGTGCCGAACGGATGATGAACCGCATGGATCAGAACGACGATGGCGTTCTGTCCGCAGACGAAATGCGCCCCCGCAATGCGGACCGGATGTTCGCCCGGCTGGATGCGGATGACAACGGTTCCATTTCCGAAGAAGAGCTGAGCCAGGCGCGCGAGCGTATGGGCAAGCGCCATGAAATGGGCGGCAAACGCCACGGTGGCGATCACGATCACGGTCACGGCCAAAAGCGCAAGCTTCAGGACTGACCCTGAGGACGGTCCCGGGGGCGCGTCCCCCAAGCCTTGCCCCGGGACCGATCCATCGCAGTTGCCCGCCCGCCTGAATATGGTTACGCCCGCCGGATATGACGGACATGCCCTTTGACGATCTGACGCGTTTGGACGACGATGCCCTGATGGTGTTATACGCCAACGGGGACGCCGCGGCCGCGCATGTGCTGACGCATCGTCTGGCACCGATCGTCATGGCGCACGCCACACGCCTGACTGGCAACCGGGCCGAGGCCGAGGATATCACCCAAGAGGCTATGTTGCGGCTGTGGAACGTGGCCCCGGACTGGCGGCAGGGCGAAGCGAAGGTGACCACGTGGTTGTACCGCGTGACGGCCAATCTGGTGACGGACGGGTTCCGGCGTCAGCGCGGACGCGTCGATTTCGATGCCATCCCCGAGCCCGAGGATGACCAGCCCACTGCCGATCATGTCATGCAGGACAAGGCACGGGTAGCGGCGCTGGACGCGGCTTTGCAAAGCCTGCCCGACAGGCAGCGGCAGGCGGTGGTTCTGCGGCATATCGAAGGATTGACCAACCCCGAGATCGCCGAGGTCATGGATATAGGCGTCGAAGCGGTGGAAAGCCTGACCGCGCGCGGCAAACGGGGGCTTGCAAAGGCGCTGGAGGCGGAAAAGAACACTTTGGGGTATCAGGACGATGACTAGGAAAGACATGCACGATCAGATCGATGATCAGGGGCTTGATCTCTTTTTCGACGCCGCGCGCCGAACGCCTGCGCAGCCGTCCGAGGATGTTTTGGCGCGGATCGCCGGGGATGCGGCGCGCGTCCAGGCCGGGTTCGGCGCTACTGTGCTAAGGCCTCGGCGTGCGGGACGCGTGTCGCAGTTTCTTGCGGCGATTGGCGGCTGGCCTGCCATGGCCGGTTTGGCAACCGCTGGGGTTGCCGGCCTGTGGATCGGCGCGGTGCCGCCTGCTTTTGTCGAAACCCTGACCAGCGGGGTCATCACCACCGCTGACACAGCGGACGACGATTTGTACTTGGTGGACCCTTTGCCGGGCTACGCCGTGACCTATGCGCTGGAGGATAGCCAATGACCGGAAACCCTCAGACCTCGGCCCCTCAGGGCCCGGCCTCACGCAAGCTGGGGTGGTTGCGGTGGATCCTTCTGCCTTCGCTGGCGCTGAACCTGCTGGTGCTCGGATTAATCGCCGGCCATGTGATTTTCGATGAACCCGATCGCCGTGTCCCGCGTGTCGATAGGATGGGGGGACCGCTGACCTTCGCGCTAAGCCATGAGGACCGCCGCGAAATCGGGGACGCGCTGCGCCGTGAATACCGCGACGCGCGCCCGTCGCGGGCAGAATTGCAGGCGCAATATCAAGACGTCATCGCCGCGCTGCGCCAAGACCCCTATGACCGGGCCGCGATTGAACAGGCCTTTGCCGATCAACTCGACGGTGTGACACAG
Source organism: Pseudooceanicola aestuariicola (assembly GCF_045763785.1). Lineage (NCBI taxonomy): Bacteria > Pseudomonadati > Pseudomonadota > Alphaproteobacteria > Rhodobacterales > Paracoccaceae > Pseudooceanicola > Pseudooceanicola aestuariicola. The sequence continues at coordinate 915,241 of NZ_JBJGSF010000001.1, forward strand.
CGCGTGGCCGTGGGGCAGAAGGTGCTGCTGGACCGGATCGAGTCGATGTCGGCCGACGAAAGGTCCGCCTTTGCTGATCGGTTAGAGGAAGGGTTGAAACGCCCCGGCCGTGACTTTGGCCGTGGGGACGGGCCGCCGAAACTGCCGCGACCCTAATCGGTACGGCGGATGCCGGGATCAAAACGCAAGAAGGCGCAGTATCGGGTGTCTTCGGGTCTTTCGGGGCGAGACACTGTTGACCCTCAACCCAAAGTGACCGCGCTTATCCCGCCAATTGTCCCGGGACCGTCCGGCGCCTGTCGGCAGAGCGAGCAATGGGACGCGGTCCGCCTTTCAGATGCACATCCTGCATAACGCAGTCCCGGCCCGCAGCCTTCGCGCCATAAAGCGCGCGATCCGCGCGGGTCATAAGCGTGGCTGCCGCATCCGCAGGATCGAGGGGCAGGGCGATGCTGGCATCCGCGGTTGCGACGCCGATGGACATGGTCACGCACAGCCCTTCGGGCGCGGCGGGATAGGGGGTTATCAGTTCACCAACAGCCTGACGCAGTTCACGGGCAAAGCGCGCGGCGGCGACGCGACCACAGGCGGGTAGGGCGATCAGGAATTCTTCGCCACCGATCCGGGCCGCCAGACCCATGCCCCCAAGGTGGTCCCGCATCACCCGCGCCACGGTTTGCAATACGGCATCGCCCGCAGCATGCCCGAAGGTATCGTTGATCCACTTGAAGTGATCCAGATCGCACATCAACAGGGCCGAAGGTCGGCCACTGGCGGCAACCTCTGCCATCATCGCTTCAACCCGCGGCAGGGCGTAGCGTCGGTTGAACAGCCCGGTCAGCGGGTCGGTCATCGCAGATTGCAGGCCGACGCGCAGACTGTCGCGTAACTGCGACAGCCGTTGTCGGCGGGCGTGTAGCAGGCCGATGCGCGCGATCACCTCTTCGTTCGTCGGGGGCTGACGCACCACGCCACCCGCGCCAATGTCCAAGGCCTGAGCGATCACGTCGCCCGACAGCGTGCTGGTCGCAATCAGAACTTCCGGCGCGTCATCGCCGCGCATGCCCCGCGCAGTCAGCCGCACGGTCGCTTGGGCGCCAAGGTCGTCACCGTCCAGCATAAGCACATCAAGACCCTTCGGCAGCGCCTCGATATCGTGGATCACGCGAACCTGCGCGCCACCCAATTGCCGGCCAATCTCTCGGGCCCAATCCGCAGCGGACTTCACCCGGCTAAGGATCGCCACACGCGCCGGACGGGTAAAGCCGCCAGCCGCTTCGGCCAGCCCATGTGGCCGCAGCGACCCGACACCCTGCATCGACAGATCGCTGACCCGGGCGCGATGGTCGAACAGGCGTCGCACCCGCGCCAGCATTTCCGTATCACTGCAGGACCGGCTGATGACCTCGTCCGCGCCGGATGCGATCAGCATCGCTGCGCGCGCAGGATCATCCCGGTCGGTGATCACGATCCGCAATAAATCGCTGCAATCGGACGCGCGCAGCGCCTCGCAAAGACCAGCGGCACCGGGGGCGTCCAGCCCATCGCTAAGCAGTACGGCGCCGGGGCGTTCGGTCCGGGCGATCTGCACCACTTCTGACGCGCGATCAGATTGAAGAATGTCGTAATAGGCGCCGCTGAACAGCGCGCTTAGCATCAGCCTGCTGGCAAACCTGTCGTCAGCGATCAGAATTCTTCCGGGCATCGCTTGCAGCCTCCTTCCGGTTGCGTAAGGACATGATTTGACCAAAGTGGTTAAGAAACCGTTGCCATGATCAGGTCATTGCGACAGACCGGCAAAAACCGCGCAGATGTCCGCCTAGAAGGAGACCTCAGATGCAGACAGACAGGGCCATGATCATCGCGCTGCAATCGCTGAACTGGTTGATAGCAAACGACGATCTGCGCGATGTCTTTCTGGGGTCCAGCGGTTTGTCACCCGACGATCTGAAATCCAGCGCGGGCGATCCGCACCTGCTGGGATCGGTGCTGGACTTTATCCTAATGGACGATCAATGGGTCATCGCCTGCTGCGATGCGCAATCGATACCTTACGAGGACCTGCAGCAGGCGCGGTTTTCCCTGCCCGGTGGCGAACAGGTGCACTGGACCTGACGGATCAGATCGCTGGCAGATCGGCGGGCGTGCCTTCGATGATGATGTCGAGCAGCCGCAGCAGCTCTGCATGGTCCTGATCGCTGAGCAGTTCCGCCATCAGCCGACCATTTTCGCGCGCATAGGGCGTGGCCTTGGCGACCGTCCGGCGCCCTTTGTCTGTCAGGGTAATCCGGCGCGTGCGACGGTCTTCGTGACCCGAGGCGCGCGCGACCAGCCCATCATTTTCCATCCCACGAAGCGCACGAGACGTTGCGGTGCGGTCTATGCCCACGAAGGTCGCGATATCAGAGGGTTGGGTCAGATTTTCGTTGCCGATCGCCAGCAGGATACACCATGTCGTCCGGTTCAATCCGACCATCCGAAGCCGATCCTCCAGACGCCGTTCCTGCCGCCGGGCCGCCAGCGACAGATGATAGCCAAGCGATTCATGCAGGCGGTAGGGTTGGGCAGAGGTTTCAGGCGTATCCGACATAAGCAGAGAGGGCCGCAGCCCAAGCGGCTTGTCAAGCCGATAGCCCCCCGGCAAGGTCGCCGCGACGGGATGCAACGGCGGGCGGGATCATGACCCTGGGCGGAATACTTTTTGACAAGGACGGGACGCTGTTCGATTTCGGGGCCACTTGGAACGCTTGGGCCGTAGGGTTGATCCAGCACCTGTCTGAAGGCGATCTGCGCACAGCGCGCCGGATCGCCGAGGTGACGGATTTCGATCTGGATGCCGGGGTCTTTCGACCGACCAGCCCGATCATCGCAGGCACCGGACGCGAGGCGGCGGAATGCGTTTCCCGTGCGCTGCCGGACGCGCATATCGACGCGCTCGAGGCAGTGATGAACGACCACGCCGCCCGCGCACCGCAGGTTCCGCCAACCGATCTGGTGCCATTGCTGAACGATCTGGCCGGGCGCGGGCTAAACCTGGGCGTCATGACCAACGATAGCGAATATGCCGCCCGCGCACATCTGACGGCGGCCAATGTGCTGGACCGCTTCGATTGGATCGCCGGGTTCGACAGTGGACATGGGGCGAAACCCGCGCCGACGCCCTTGCTGGCCTTCGCGTCGCAGATGGACCTTGATCCGGCGCGCGTCGCCATGGTGGGGGACAGCACCCACGACCTGATCGCAGGGCGCGCGGCGGGGATGGTGGCGATTGCCGTGCTGACGGGACTGGCTGACCATGACACTCTGGCGCCCTACGCCCACGCCGTGCTGCCGCACATCGGACACCTGCCGGACTGGCTGAACGCGTCTGGATGATGCGACAAATGCGACGGGAAACGTCGCGTTCTTAACAGAATTGCACCCGCCTCGCGCCTTTGCTGGACCCATCAGCAGGGCGAGGGCACCATGAACGATATCCCAAGGCGTAAACGCACCGGCGGCCGGACCGGACATGCCGACCGTCGCGGACCGGCGGTGATCCAGCAGGCGCCTTGGACCGTTCCTGTAAACCCCGACCGCCCGACGGAGCCGATCCCGCCCGAGGGGGTGGAGGCGATCCACGACACCGCAATGCGCGTGCTGGAGGAGATCGGGATCGCCTTTCTGAATCCAGAAGCGCGGGACATCCTGAAACAGGCGGGCTGCCGGGTTGACGGAGACATTGTCTATATGGACCGCGTTTTCGTGACTGAAATGTTGTCACACGCGCCCGAAACTTGGACGATCACGCCCCGTAACCCGGATCGGAAGATCACCATCGGCGGGTCGCATATGGTGTTTGGCAACGTCAGCTCTCCGCCCAATTACTGGGATATGATGCTGGGCCAGAAAATCCCCGGCACGCGGGCGAAGTGCGCGGATTTCTATAAGCTGACGCAGTACTACAACTGCATGCATTTCGTCGGCGGTTATCCGGTCGAGCCGGTAGATTTGCACGCATCGACCCGCCATCTGGACGTGCTCTTTGACAAGCTGACCCTGACCGACAAGGCCCCGCATGCCTATTCGCTGGGGGCCGAACGGATCGAAGACGGCATGGAAATGGTCCGCCTTGCCGCTGGCCTGTCGCAGGAAGAATTCGACGCAACGCCACGCATGTTCACGAACATCAACTCGACCTCTCCGCTAAAGCATGACTATCCGATGCTGGACGGCTGGATGCGGATGGCGCGGCGGGGGCAGGGGCTGATCGTGTCACCTTTTACGCTGGCCGGGGCCATGGCACCCGTGACGATGGTCGGGGCCGTGGCGCAATCGCTGGCCGAGGGGCTGGCGGCCATTGCGCTGGCCCAGTACATCAACCCCGGCGTACCCTGCGCCTTTGGCACCTTCACCTCGAATGTCGACATGAAATCCGGTGCGCCCGCCTTTGGCACGCCCGAATACATGCGCGCCACGCAGATCACCGGGCAGATGTGCCGGTATTACGGGTTGCCGATGCGGTCCTCGGGCGCGTGTGCGGCGAACGTGCCGGACGGTCAGGCGATGTGGGAAACGTCGAACAGCCTCTGGGCGGCGGTGCAATCGGGCAGTCATATCGTCTATCACGCGGCTGGTTGGTTAGAGGGCGGTCTGATCGCCAGTACCGAAAAGTTCGTCATGGATTGCGAGGTGATTAGCCAGATCCTGAGGTATTTCGACCCCGCGATCTGGCGCACCGACCCCGGCGATCTGGCCTTCGAGGCCATGGCAGAGGTCCGCCACGATGGCCATTTCTTCGGTATTCAGCATACGCAGGATCGGTATCAGACGGCGTTCTGGCAGCCCTCGGTCAGTGATTGGCGCAACTTTGAAGCCTGGCAGGCACAAGGCGGCGTTTGGACGGCTGAGCGCGCGCATACCATCGCCAACCGTATCCTTGCCGAATACCAGCCGCCGCCGATGGATGACGCCGCGCGGGGCGCGCTAATGGATTTTGTTGAAAAGCGCCGGGCCGAAGGCGGCGCGCCCACGGACTTTTAACCAGAATATACCGACAATTGCATCTGTTCGGCCCTTGTTAAGGCCCGTGAGTCAGACTGCGCCCAGGATTGATTTGGGGCTATGGGTCTGGGACCACGATGCACGGGCTAATGAACAGGGCAATTCAGTGTTTTGTCCGCGATACCTACGGCCCGCAGGCTTGGTCGCAGGTCGTGTCGCGCGCTGGCCTTACCATCACTGACTTTGAGGCGATGCTGACCTACGACGACCCGTTGACGGATCAGGTGCTGGACGCGATCTGTGATGTGCTGTCGAAACCTAGGGCGACGGTACTGGAAGACATCGGCACCTACCTTGTGTCGGATCCCAAACTTGAAGCGCCCCGCCGCCTTTTGCGGTTCGCCGGGATCACTTACGAAGATTTTCTGCATTCTCTGGATGATCTGCCCGGGCGTGCGCGATTGGCCGTGTCGGACCTGATCCTGCCGCGGCTGGAACTGCGCAGCCATCCCGGCGGGCGCTACATGCTGATGGTCGACGGACAGCCCAAGGGGTTTGGCCACGTGATGATCGGCATCCTGCGGGCCATGGCCGACGATTACGGGGCGCTGGTCATGCTGGACCACCGCGGTACCCGCCAGTCGCGGGAAGAGATTGAGGTAACCCTGGTCGAGGCCGCCTTTAGCGAAGGCCGCGCCTTTTCACTGGGGATCAGCGGCGCATGATCGCGGTCGATCCCTTTGATACACTTATGGCGATGGATACGCTGTGTCCGATGCACTGCATTCTGGATGCGGGTGGGCAGATCGTGCACGCTGGTCCGACGCTGCAAAAGTTGCGCCCTGATACGCCGATGCCCGGTCGCGCCTTTCTGGACCTGTTCCAGACCACGCATCCGCCGAACGTCACCACCATGCGCGACCTGCGCGCCGCCGCGGGTCGCCGCGCAAGGTTGCGCATCCGGTTTCGATCCACGCCGCGGACGGACCTGCAAGGCGTTCTGGTCCCGCACGGGCATGGCGGTGCCATCGTGAACCTGTCGTTCGGGATCTCGATCCTCGACGCGGTGCGCGACTATGCGTTGACCAACACCGATTTTGCCGCCACCGACCCCACGGTCGAAATGCTGTTTCTGGTCGAAGCAAAATCCGCCGCGATGGAGGCGTCGCGCAAGCTGACCCGACAATTGCATATCGCCAAGATCGCGGCCGAGGAGCAGGCGTTTACTGACACGCTGACCGGCTTGAAAAACCGTCGGGCGCTGGATCACGTGCTGGAAAGGATGATCGACGCGGGGCAGGAATTCGCGCTGATGCATCTGGATCTGGACTTCTTCAAGGACGTCAACGACACGCTCGGCCATGCGGCGGGCGACCACGTGCTGGAACATGTCGCGCGGATCATGGTCGAAGAAACCCGCGCCGATGATGTCGTGGCCCGCGTGGGTGGGGACGAATTCGTCCTATTATTTCACCGCCTGTGTGATCGCGCCCGGATTGATGAGATCGCCAATCGCCTGATCAATCGGCTGGAACGTCCTATCCCATGGCAGGACCAAAGCTGCCGGGTGTCGGCGTCGCTGGGGACGACCCTGTCCACCGACTATGCCGAACCAAGGGCGGATCGGATGCTGGCCGATGCAGACGTCGCCCTTTACGCCGCCAAACGGGCGGGCCGGGCGCAGCATCGGTTCCACGCCCCGGTTTAAGGTCTTAGCTTGCGCTCCAATACGACGCGGCAAGGAATTCCCCCCGCACCAGCCCTTTGGCGGTCAGCGCCTCTTTGGCGGCAGCGGCCTCTGACTTCTCGGCTGCGAACAGAACATAGCGGTCGCTATCGGGCAGGTTCAGCCGGTTCACTGCATCCACAGGCGTTTCATCCGATCCGCGCAAGACCCAGTCGATGGTTATTCCCGGCGGCGCCGTCAGGTCTTGGACGTCTTTATGGTCTTGCACGAACAGGATGACCTGTCCTTCCGCGTCTATGGGCCAATCCGCCAAAATGCGCGCGGCAACCGGAACAGCGGTTTCATCGGCGATGATCGCCAGATAGCCCGCAGGCTTGGGCATGGCAGACCCGCTGGGGCCCATAATCGCCACCTCATCCCCCGCGCCAAGGCCAGAGGCCCAGCCGGGTGTGCGCCCGCCGTCATGCAGGAACACGTCGAAGGTCAGCCGCCAGTCGTCACCTACCTGCTCCAGCGACCGGGTGGTAAAGACCGGACGATGCCAGGCCGCGATGCCTTCGGGCCAACGGGTCACGCCGCCTTCGTCCGTGTAGGGCCAGCCCGCGCCTTCGGGGCCTTGGGGTAGCGTGAAATGCAAACCGCCAGATGCGAACCGCGACAGATCGGTGCCCCGAACCACAAGGCGATGAAAGGACGGCGAAATCTGTTCCGAGGTCTCGACCGTCGTCAGGCTGAGGTTCGCAGGCAAGCCGCGATCCCGCTGAACTGCCCACTGCAAGGTCATTCCCATATCCGCCGCCATCGTATCCAACAGGTCGCGCAGAACCTGCCCGCCGATCGCGTCGACCTCGAACAGGGTGACGGAACTGCGGGACCCATCCGCATCGAGGCGGATCGTGCCGCGCGACAAGGTCACTTCGGCGTGGTCGTCATGTTCAGCCAGCTTCATGCCTTTGGACGTGACCGCCGTGCGGAACGCAGGAAGGACATCATTATAGGGCTGGTCGAATGCGGCGCGGTCGGACGGGGTAGGGGACACGTGATCCTCGGTCTTGGGGGCAGGTTTCGCCCCTATGCCGAATTCGCTGCGGTAGGTCCATCAAAGATGCGGCGGAACCTTGAAGGTAACCGACAGTCACATCGACGGCGCCGCAATTTGTTCTGCTAGGCGGTATTCCGTATTGTCATTTTGAAACTATGCTGACACAAGGTCTCAGGCTTCAGAACGCGTCGGGCCCGTCCCGCCGCCCGGATGATCAAGGTGAGGAGACGTCGATGGCGATGGATGATGACAGCTTTCAGCAGGTTCTGGATACGGTGGCGCGCTTTGCCCGCGAACGGCTGATCCCGGCGGAAAATCAGGTCGAGGCGCTGGACGACATTCCCGAGGACATCGTGCAGGAAATGCGCGATCTGGGCCTGTTCGGTCTGTCCATCCCTGAGGAATTCGGCGGGCTGGAGCTAAGCGTGCTGCAGGAAAGCCAGGTGGTTGAGGCGCTGTGTTATGCGTCGATGTCGTTTCGGTCACTGGTGGGCACGAATGTGGGCATCGGCGCGCAGGGCATCGTGATGGAGGGCACCGACGCGCAGAAACAGCAGTATCTGCCCGGCCTCGCCTCTGGCGAGTTGATCGCATCCTTCGCCCTGACCGAACCTGACAACGGGTCGGACGCGTCGCATATCAAAACCTCGGCCCGTAAGGATGGCAGCGACTATGTCATCAACGGCACCAAGCGCTATATCACCAACGCGATCCGCGCCAATGTCTTTACCTTGTTCGCCCGCACGAACCCGGACGACAAGGGCGCTGGCGGCGTTTCGGCGTTCCTGCTGCCTGCCGATACGCCGGGCATCACCATCGCGACGCCGGATCGCAAGATGGGGCAGAAGGGCACCAAGACCTCTGACGTCATTCTTGAAGACGTGCGCATCCCCGAAGAATTCATTGTCGGCGGCCCGGGCAATGTGAACCGCGGCTTCAAAACCGCGATGAAGGTGCTGGACCGTGGTCGCGTGCATGTGTCGTCGATGGCCGTCGGCACGGCGCAGCGGATGCTGGACGAGGCGCTGCATTATTCCATAGACCGCAAGCAGTTCGGCGTGCCGATCTGCGAACATCAGTTGGTGCAGGGCCTTTTGGCCGATTGTCAGGCCGATCTGGCCGCCGGGCGGGCACTGGTCCGCGATGCGGCGCGCAAATACGACGCAACCGGCGCGGCGGTGCTAGAGGCGTCCTGCGCCAAATATTTCTGTTCCGAAATGGCAGGTCGCGTGGCCGACCGTGCCGTTCAGGTGCACGGTGGTGCGGGCTACATGGCGGAATACGCGATCGAGCGGCTGTACCGTGACGCGCGCCTGCTGCGCATCTACGAAGGCACCAGCCAAATTCAGCAGATCATAATCGCGCGCAATATCGTCAAAGCCGCGCAAGACCGCATGTAAGCGGTAGGGAGAGAGCACATGCTACAAGACGTCGTTATCTGCGAACCGGTTCGCACCCCCGTCGGCCGCTTTGGTGGTCAGTTCAAAGACCTGCATGCGCATCAGCTGGGTCGCACGGTGATTGAGGGTCTTCTGGCCCGCACCAACCTGCCGGGTGACCGCGTCGATGACGTGATCTTTGCCCAGTGCTATCCGTCGATGGATGCACCGGCTTTGGGCCGCGTCGTCGGGCTGGACGCGGGCCTGCCGCAGACGGCGGGCGGCTATCAGCTGGATCGTCGTTGCGGTTCGGGTCTGCAGGCCGTGCTGAACGCGGTGATGCAGGTTGCGACCGGCGGATCGACTTTGGTGATTGCGGGCGGTGCGGAGTCCATGTCGAACGCGCCGTTCTATTCGACGAAGGGTCGCTGGGGCATCAAGGGCACCGCGATGGTCTTTGACGATGCGCTGGCTAAGGGGCGGGTCACCGCCGGCGGCATCAACCATCCTGTGCCGGGCGGCATGTTGGAAACGGCCGAGAACCTGCGCCGCGAATATCAGATCACGCGCGACGCGCAGGACGAATTCGCCGTCGAAAGTCATCGCCGTGCCGTGGCCGCGCAAGAGGGCGGGCTGTTCGATGATGAAATCATCCCGGTCACCGTGTCGTCGCGCAAGGGCGACACGACCTATGACAAGGACGAACATCCCCGTCCCGACGCCACGCTGGAAAGCATGGCCAAGCTGCGCCCGATCCGCGGCGGCGTGGACGATCAGGCCACGGTGACCGCGGGCAATGCCAGCGGTCAGAACGACGGGGCATCGGCCAGTATCGTGACGACGCGGGCCGTCGCGGATGAATTGGGTCTGAAAGCCTATGCCAGCATCAAGGCTTGGGCCGTGGCGGGCGTCGGACCCGAGGTTATGGGGATCGGTCCTGTCCCGTCGGTGAACACCGCGCTGGACCGTGCCGGTCTGACCATGTCCGACATCGATCTGATCGAACTGAACGAAGCCTTCGCCGCGCAGGTTCTGGCCTGCACCAAGGCCTTTGGCTTTGGCGATGACGACTATGCGCGGATGAACGTGAACGGGTCGGGCATCTCTTTGGGTCACCCGGTGGGGGCGACTGGCGGGCGCATCATGGCAGGCCTGCTAAGGGAGATGGAGCGTCGCGACGCCAAATACGGGATCGAGACGATGTGCATCGGCGGCGGTCAGGGGCTGGCGGCGATTTTCGAACGCGCCTAATCTGACCTATGAATTGACAAGGCCGCCTGTTCGGGCGGCCTTTTTCTATGCGCGGTTCATTTGCCTGCGATTGCGGCCCGCAGCGCGACCTTGTCGATCTTGTTGACCTTGGTCAGCGGCAGCTCTCCGTCCCAGAAGGTCACGCGGCTGGGGCATTTGTAATGCGCCAGTCGGTCACGGCAGTAGGCGATCAGATCATCTGCACTGACGGACTGCCCAGGCACCGGCTCTAGCACCGCGTGCACCCGCTCTCCCCATTTGTCGTCAGGCGACCCGATCACGGCCACGGCCCGGACGGCTGGATGGTGGGACAGCACCTGTTCCACTTCGATCGGATAGACGTTTTCGCCGCCTGTGATGATCATGTCCTTGATCCGGCCCGAGACGTAGAAATACCCGTCCTCGTCCATGTATCCGGCGTCGCCTGTATGGTACCAGCCGTCCTTCAGGACCTCGGCGGTCAGGTCCGGTTGGTCCCAGTATCCCAGCATGATGTTTGCGCCACGCGCCGCCAGCTCTCCGATTTCGTTGGGGGGCAGGGGGGTGCCATCTTCGCCAAGCGCGACCATGTCGACAAAGGGCACCGGACGCCCCACGGAATGCAGACGCGGTGACGTGGGCTCGTCGTGATCTTCGGGGTTCAGCAGCGTCAGGATCGGAGAAGCTTCGGTCATGCCGAAGGCCTGTCCAAACTTCACGCCCGGAAACGCCTTCATCGTGCGCGCCAGCAGCGCGGGCGGCATGGGGGCCGCGCCATAGGTGATCATCCGCAAGGAAGACGTGTCGTAGCGACCGAACGCAGGGTGATCGAGGATCATGGCGATCATCGTCGGCACGAATTGCGCGATCTCGATCCGGTGGCGTTCTATCAGGCGCAGCAGCCCTTCGATGTCGAAGTTGGGCTGCATGACCACATGCTGACCGGTAAAGGCCGCACCATACATGCGCGCCCCCGCGGCAGAGTGGAAGAGCGGCCCTGTCATGGCATAGGGCGTCGCCTCGCTGATGTCCCAGTTCGCCAAGATGCCCATGGCGTTTGAATAGATGTTAGTGTGTGACAGCATCACGCCCTTGGACCGGCCCGTGGTGCCACCCGTGTAGAAGATCACCAGCATCTCATCCCCGCCCGAGGGGCGGCGGTCGGCGGGTGTTGCCGTATCGCGGGCCTGCGCAAGGTCTTCCATACCGTCCAACGGCGCTTCGGACAGAACGACCTTGACCGACGGGCAGGAGGGCAGCAGCCGCGCCAGCATATCCGTATGCGTCGCATCGACGATCACCGCAGTGGGGCGGCAATCGTTCAGCATGTCGATCAACTCACCATCCGCTAAGCGATAGTTCAACGGCACCGCTGCGGCGCCGATCAAGGGTGCGGCGAACAGCGTTTCGACGCCTGAAATGCCGTTGAAGCCCAGATAGGCCACCCGGTCGCCCGTTTTCACACCCCGCGCGGCCAAAGCGTCGGCCAAGGCCCCGGCGCGCGCCGCAAGCTGTGCCCAAGTGACCGAGCCGTCGGGCCAGGACACTGCAGGGCAGTCGGGCCACTGGCGCGCGGCCTTGGTCAGAACATCCGAAAATCGGAACATGTCGGTATCTCCTGATCGGTTTGCGCGGGCTCAGAGCCTGTCTTTCAACAGTGCTTTCTGGATCTTGCCGGTCGGGCCAATGGGCATCTTGTCGATCACGATGATCTCTGAGGGGACTTTGTAGGCGGTCAGGCTGTCCCGCGCGGCGGCCATCAGGTCATCGGTGTCGATGCTGTGCCCCGGCGCGGCGGTGACGAAAGCCACGACCTCTTCATTTCCCGGAACCGCGCGGCCGATCACGGCGGCCTCCATCACGCTGTCATGGGCGGTCAGCGCGGCCTCAACATCGGTGGGATAGACGTTAAAGCCAGACCGGATGATGATCTCTTTCTGCCGTCCGACAATCGCCAGCATCCCATTGGGGCGGATCTCACCCAGATCCCCCGTCGCCAGCCAGCCGTCCGGTTTCATGACCTTGGCGCTTTCGTCAGGGTTGCGGAAATAGCCCTTCATACAGAACGGCCCCCGCGACCAGATCTCTCCGCTTTCGCCCTGCGGAACGTCGTGGCCATCGGCATCCACGATCCGCACTTCAACCCCCGGAGAGGGCAGGCCAACCACGTTGCTGTCGGCCTCCATCCCGATGGGGACGCGCGTGACCGGCACGAATTCTGTCGCGCCATAACCGTTGGACAGGGTGACGCCCATGACCTGCTTGACCCGCGCTTTCAGGGCCGGGTCCAAAGGCGCGCCGCCGGATGCGCCGACCCGCAGGCGGCAGTTCGACATATCAAGGTTTTCTTCCGCGATATATTCCAGCATCCGAGTGTAAAGCTGCGGCACCGCCACCACCATCGTGACATCCCCCGCCGCGATCTTTTGCACCAGATCGGACACGGCAAACCGGGGCGTCACATGCAGCCGCGCGCCCGAGGCAAAAGCCGACAAAAGGTTCGACGACAACCCGATCGAATGCGCCAGGGGCGACACAAGGTAGATCGCATCGTCAGCGGTCAGTTCGCGGTTGATAACCTGTGCCTCGCCCTGCGTCAGAAGCGTGCGGTTGGTCAGCATCACGCCCTTCGGCGTTCCCGTCGTGCCAGAGGTGAACATGATCAGCCCCAGATCCTCGCTAGGGTCGTCCTGCGAGGGGTTGGGGGTGGAGTCGGCCGTTGGGCAGACCTTGATCGTCCCAAAGAACGTAGAGGTGATCAGCGGCGTCGCCCCAAATTCTTCAGCCAAGGCCCCGGCCGCGTTTGATATCGCGGGATCGACCACGGGGAAGGCTATGATGCGCGGTTCGGCAAAGTCTGCGATGGCGCGGATTTCGGTGGCGGTCATGCGGGCGTTCAAGATCGAACAGCAGGCCCCAAGCCGGTTCGCCGCCGTGATCAGCACGATGGCCGAGCAGGAGTTTTCCGCAACAATCAGAATACGGTCGTTTTCGCGCAGGCCCGCATCTGACAGGCTGGCGGCGGTGTCGTTCACCAGATCGTCCAGCTGACCGTAGGTGATCGTGCGGTCGCCTTCGATCAGGGCTGGCGATTTCGGCGCGACCTCGGCCCAGTGGGCGACAAGTTCGTGAAATCTGGCAAAGCGATCGGCAAGCGGTTCTTGCCCCGCGGCCTCTTGGTGCTGCGCGTGTGTCATGTCGGTCCCCTCCTCCTGACGACCTGTCGTGATCGCTTATCATGTCCGGAAAGGCATGGCCATTGATACCGCACAGTGAAATTAAGAATTGTGTTTCTGGAACAACCCTGCCATTCATTTGGGCCGCATCTGGTGCTTTAAGCGGTATTCCGATGCCGGGGTCTGGCGTGTTCGGACCCGGGGCCGATAAGGTCTTGAAGGTCAGGCAGTCTGATCGAAAAGGGAACGGAATGACAAAGACCACCGCGCAGACCACACAGGCGGATCCGCATCCCAAAACGCCGGCGCGCGTGTTCGCGTCGCGCTCTCTCGCCTCGCTCGAAGAGGAATATGGTGAGGATCGCAAATTCATCTGGTCGGTCGCGCGGGCCATGCAGATCCTTCAGGCGTTCCGTTTGCGCGACGGGGCCATGGGCAACAACGAATTGTCCGAAAGCACCGGCATCGCCAAGGCAACGGTGACGCGGCTGACCCATACGTTGACCGAACTGGGCTATCTGAAACGCAATTCGTCGCGGAAATACTATCCTTGCCCATCGCTGCTGACGCTTGGCTACACCGTTCTGGGCAAGCTGCGAGTCCGGCAATTGGCCCAAGCGGGAATGCAGGAAATCGCTACGGCGTCCAACGCGTCCGTTGCGTTGGCATGGCCCGAAGAAGACACGATGGTCTATGTCGCCGCCAGTTCGGCCCCCGGGGCGGATGGTTTGTTGCTGGACGTCGGATCGCGCGTCAGCATGGCCAGCTCTGCCGTCGGGCGTGCCTATCTGGCCTGCCTGACCGAGGCGGAACTGCAGGAAAAGTTCGACCGCTGGGAAATCATCTATGCAGCGGAATGGCCCGCCCTGCGCGCCCGGATCGAAGCCAGCATCAAAGACGTGCGCACCAAGGGGTTCTGCGTCGTGGACCGCGAATGGCGCGCCAATGTGCGTGCGGTGGCCACGCCGATTTATGACGCGGATCACCAGACGTATATGTCCATGAACTGCGGTGGGCCGTCCTTCGTTTTGGATATCCCCCGGCTAGAGGAAGAATTCGGCCCAAGGTTGCTGCATCTGGCGGCGAAGTTGGGCTGGCGCTCTCCTTGGTAGGGCGCGCCGCGGAGGGAGATCGCAGCAGCAAAATCAATGACGGGGGACGCGCCGCTGTCAGGTGCTAGCGGAGGGAGGACCGCGATGACCGATATCGAACCACAGGTGAACCTGCAGGAAAGCCCGACCGATGCGGCGTTGGCCCTGCGGGCATTGCGGCGCTATCCTGACCGGATCGCCTTTCGCTGGGACGGAGGAGAGTTAAGCTATCGCCAGACGGAGCAACTGATTGCGGGACTTCAGGCCGAGTTGCGGGATATGGGCGTGGGCCCGGGCCGCAACGTGGCGATCCTGTCGGCCAACCGTGTCGAAGCCTGGTGCACCGTCATCGCAGCACAAGCCCTTGGCGCGGCGATCAGCAACCTGCATCCCCTTGGCGCGGCAGACATGCACGTCGCGCAGGTGCGCGAACTGGCCCCGGCCGTGGTGGTGTCCGACGCTGACAGCCATCGCGAAACCGCCGCTCAGATCGCTAAGACCTGTCCAGAACCGCACCACGTATTCTTGGGCGGTGGCGGCGCGGATGATCTGGTGGCACGGGCGAAAGCCAGAGCCGATGTCACGATCACGCTGGTTGAACGCTTCGATTTGCCGGGCACGCTGAACTTTACCGGTGGCACCACCGGGCGGCCCAAGTCGGTCGTGCGGACGCAGGGCGCTATCGGACAGATGACACTGAACATCCTTGCTGATTTCCATTTGCCCAATGCGCCGCGCTATCTGGCCGTCGCCCCGATCAGCCACGTGGGTGGGGTCAAGCTTGTGGCGACGCTGTTGCGTGGGGGGATGATCTACATGGTGCGCGGGTTTGATCCCGCGCGGGTGCTTGAGCTGATCGAGACGCAGCGCATTTCCTACACCGTTCTGGTGCCGACGATGATCTACGCCTTGCTAGACCACTCTGACATCGATCGCCGCGACCTGTCGTCGCTCGAGCTGCTGCTTTACGGGGCCTCACCCATGTCGCCATCGCGGCTGCGGCAGGGGATCGACCGTTTCGGCCCGATCTTCGCGCAGTTCTACGGTCAGACCGAATGCTATCCCATCACGTTCCTCGACCCCGAAGACCATGATCCCGACCGGCCGGAGCTGCTGCTGTCCTGTGGTCGTCCTGCGACGGGTGCCGTGGTCAAGCTGCTAGATGACGACGGACAAGAAGTCCCGGTGGGGGAGGCCGGAGAGATCTGCGTAAGATCCCCGACCGTGATGATCGATTACCGCGACCGTCCCGAAGAAACGACTAAAGCGCTGTACGGCGGGTGGCTGCACACTGGCGACATCGCCCGCGCGGATGCAGAGGGGCGGCTATATATCGTAGATCGCAAGAAGGACATGATCGTCTCGGGCGGGTTCAATATTTACCCAAAGGAACTTGAGGACGTGATCTATGAAGACCCTGCCGTGTCGATGGCCGCGGTCATCGGAGTCCCGCATGAAAAATGGGGCGAGGCGGTCGTCGCCTATGTGGTTCCGCGTGCGGGGCAGGAGATCGACACGGACCGTCTGCACCAGACGATCAAATCGACCAAAGGCGCGATCTATTGCCCCAAGGCGATCGAAGTGGTGACAGAGATGCCGCAGACGCCCTTGGGCAAGATCGACAAAGTGGCCCTGCGCGCCCCGCATTGGGAAGGGCAGGCACGGCAGGTTTAAGGTCGGCCGCACCAAACAAAAACGCCAGCCGCGACGGGCTGGCGTTTTCCGTGTCTCGGGGCTTGGCCTCAGATCCGTTCGATGACCGCTGCCGTTCCCATGCCGCCTGCAACGCAGAGCGTGACAAGGCCCACGGATTTGTCCTGACGCTCCAATTCATCCAGCACGGTCCCCAATAGCATCGCCCCAGTAGCGCCAAGCGGATGGCCAAGCGCGATGGCCCCGCCGTTCACGTTGACCTTGGCATGATCCAGCTTCAGCTCTTCCATCGTGAACAAGACGACCGAAGCGAAGGCTTCATTCACTTCGAACAGGTCGACATCCGAGATTTTCATGCCTGCCCGCTTCAATGCGGCCTCGGCAGCAGGGACGGGGCCAGTTAGCATGATCGACGGTTCTGACCCGACTGTGGCCCAAGACCGCAGGCGGGCGCGGGGTTTCTTGCCCAAGGTACCGCCCGCCGTCTCTGTACCCAGAAGAACGGCTGCCGCACCATCCACGATGCCCGACGAATTGCCGCCAGTGTGCACGTGGCTGACGGCTTCAAGTTCGGGATATTTGAACCGGATACGCTGATCGAAGGCGGCCTTGCCTGCGGCCTCAAATGCGGCGGGCAGCTTGCCCAGCTTTTCCACCGTCGTGCCGGGGCGCATGTGTTCGTCGCGATCGCATTCCACAAGACCGGCGGAATTCTTGATCGGCACGATCGACTTGTCGAAGCGTCCGCCCTGAACGGCCGCCGCTGCCCGCGCTTGGCTTTCGGCGGCATAGGCGTCCACGTCCTGACGGGAAAACCCGTATTTCGTGGCCAGAACATCCGCCCCGATTCCCTGCGGGACATAGTGCGTCATGTACGTCTCTGACGGGTCAGACGCCCAGGCCCCACGATCCGCGCCCATTGGAACGCGGCTCATGCTTTCGACGCCGCCGCCCACCGCCACATCGACCATGCCAGCCGCAACCTGACCCGCAGCCTGACCGACAGCATCAAGGCCCGATCCGCAGAATCGGTTCAACTGGACCGCCGGGACATCCTGCGACCAGCCCGCCGCCAGAACTGATGCGCGGGCGATGTCGCCGCCTTGCTCTCCGACCGGGACGACGCAGCCCAGAACCACGTCGCCGACGGTGTTATCGGCGATGTCATTCCGCTCCGCCAGCGCACGCAGGGGGGTGGCCCCCAGTTGGATCGGCGTGATCGACGCCGCCCCGCCATTGCGTTTCCCGCGCGGCGTGCGCACGGCGTCATAGATGTACACGTCGGTCATGAAATTCTCCCTTTGTGTGAAATATAAATTTCACCACGCGGTATTGCAAACAAGAAATCGGCTGGGTATCCCAATCAAAGACCGTGGAGGAGGACCATAATGTCGAAGTTTATTCGGGTTGAAACGGATGACACCGGGATCGCCACGCTGATCTGGGATATGCCCGACAGCAAGGTGAACGTTCTCTCCCCAGAGGCACGCAAAGAATTCGTCGAGGCCGCGACCGCGCTGATCGAAGATGACGCCGTGCGCGGGATCATCATCACCTCGGCCAAGGACAGCTTTATCGCGGGCGCCGATCTGCGGTTCATCCAGTCACTGCGCGGTCGCCCGGCAGAAGAGGTCGCACCATTGATGGCCCCGGTCCGGGATATGCTGCGCAAGATCGAGACCAGCGGCAAGATCACCGTGGCCGCGCTGCCCGGAACGGCACTGGGCGGCGGTTTGGAAATCGCGCTGGCCTGCCGGTATCGCATCGCCGCTGAAAACCCCAAGGCGCTGTACGGCTTGCCGGAAAGCACTCTGGGCCTGTTGCCGGGGGCAGGGGGCACGCAACGCCTGCCGCGCCTTGTGGGGATCAAGAAGGCGCTGGACATCATGCTGACCGGCAAACCATTTGATGGGCAGGCCGCCGTGGACATGGGGCTGTTCGAAAAGATTGTGCCGCAGGCCGATCTTCTGGCCGAGGCGCGGGCTCTGATCGACGCCTGTGATGACCCCGCCCAGCCGTGGGATCGCAAGGGCTGGACCCTGCCGGGCATAGACATCGAAAGCCGCGACGCTCAGGCCTATTTCCAAATGGAAAGCGCCAAGCAGCACACCAAAACGCGCGGCAATTTCCCCGCGCCCATCGCCATCCTGTCCTGCGTCTACGAGGGCCTGCGCACCAATATCGACATCGGCCTGCGGGTTGAATTTGCCAAGGTGCTGGAAATCTTCCCGGGCGATGTGGCGCAGAACACTGTGCGCACGTTCTTTTATTCCCAGAACGCCGCCCGCAAGGCCGACATGCGCCCCGATGCGCCAGAGCTGACCGTGACCAAGCTGGGCATCCTTGGCGGTGGCACCATGGGCGCAGGCATCGCCGAGGTCGCCGCCAAGGCGGGGGTCGAGGCCATCGTGATCGAGCGTGATGAAGACAGCGCCCGCGCAGCCTTTGACCGGATGAAGGCCGGGTTGGACAAAACCGTCGCTCGCGGCTTCCTGACCGAGGCAAAGCGCGACGACATGCTGGGCCGCATCACCTTTACCCATGATTTCAACGCGCTGGCCGGTGTGCAGGCGGTGATTGAGGCCGTTTTCGAAGACCGGGACGTCAAACGCGACGCCACGCAAAAGGCGCTGGCGGTCACGGGCGACGACATCTTCTTTGGGTCCAACACCTCAAAAATCCCGATCACGCAGTTGGCAGAAAATACCACCCGCCCGGATCGGTTCATCGGGATGCACTTCTTCTCTCCGGTGCCGCGCATGCCGTTGCTGGAAATTATCCGTGGGGCTGAGACGTCGGACGAAACGCTGGCGCATGCGCTGGACATCTCAAAGCTGTTGAAACGCGTGCCGATCGTGGTGAACGACGGCCCGGGCTTCTTTACCTCGCGTTGCGTGTCGTCCTTTGTGAACGAAGGCATGGCCCTGCTGCGCGACGGGGTGATGCCCGCGATGATCGAAAACGTATCTTCGGCCGCCGGGATGCCTGCGGGTCCCTTGATGCTGGCCGATGGTGTCGGGCTGGATCTGATGTTGGCCGTGCGCAAACAAGAAGCCGCCGACCGGGGCACTCCGGACGAAATCACACCCGAAATCGCCGTGCTGTCGACGTTGGTCGAGGCAGGGCGTCTGGGTCGCAAGAACGGCAAAGGGTTCTACGATTACACCGACGCGGGCGCGAAGCTGTGGCCCGGTCTGGCCGACAACTGGCCGCTGAAAAACATCCAGCCAGAGCCTGACGAGATCCGCAAACGTATCCTGCACATTCAGGGGATCGAGGCGATCAAATGCTTTGACGAAGGGGTCATTGATCGCCCTGAAACGGCGGACCTTGGTTCGGTCCTTGGCTGGAGCTTTGCCAAACATACGGGGGGCGTCTGTTCCTACATCGACATGATCGGCAGCCAGCAGTTTCTGGAAGATTGCGAGTCGCTGGCCGAGACCGCAGGCGCGCGCTTCACGCCGCCCAATACGCTGCGCCAGATGGCGGCTGACGGAAAAGGATTTTACGCATGAACTTTCTGACGTTCCCGCGCCCCTACCGTGAAGATCACGAGATGTTCCGCGACAGCGTGGCCAAATTCGTTGCCGCAGAAATCGCGCCGCACCACGACCAATGGGAACGCGACCATCGTGTGTCTCGCGAGGCGTGGCTGAAGGCCGGGCAGGCGGGCCTGTTGCTGACCTCACAGCCCGAGGAATACGGCGGCATGGGCGGCGACTTCGGTCATTCCGCGATCATCATCGAAGAATTGGCCAAGGTGAACGCCAGCGGCCCCGGCTTCAATCTGCATTCCGACATCGTCGCGCCCTATCTGATGAACTACGGCACGGAAGAGCAGAAGAAACACTGGCTGCCCCAGATGGCCCGCGGTGAGGTCATCACCGCCATCGCCATGACCGAACCCGGCGCAGGGAGCGATCTGGCCTCGATCCGGACCACGGCGACGAAGGATGGCGACGACTATGTCATCAACGGCCAAAAAACGTTCATCACCAACGGCCACAACGCCGATCTGATCATCCTTGTCACCAAGACAACCCCGGATGCGGGCCGCAAAGGCGTGTCGCTGTTTCTGGTTGAGGCGACGCGTGACGGATTTTCCCGCGGTCGATCCATCGAAAAGCTGGGCCAGCACGCGCAGGACACGGCAGAGCTGTTTTTCGACAATGTCCGGGTGCCCGCCAGCAATATGCTGGGCGAACCGGACCGCGGGTTTTACTACCTGATGGGAGAGTTGGCGCAGGAACGGCTGATTATCGCCCTGCGCGCCGTCGCGACGATGGAGGCGATGCACGCCACCACCACGGCCTACACCCATGAGCGCAAAGTCTTTGGCCAGTCGGTGTTCGATTTCCAGACGGCCAAGTATCGTCTGGCCGAAGCTGCTGCTGAAATCGCCATGTGCCGCACCTACATCGACCAATGCCTCGCCGCGCATCTGGAACGAAAGCTAAGCCCCGAACAGGCGGCGGCGGCCAAGCTGACCTCGACCGAGATGTCGGGGCGGGTGCTGGACGTCCTGCTGCAATTGCACGGCGGCTATGGCTACACCCGCGAATACGACATCGGCCGCGCCTGGGCCGATGCGCGCGTCACCCGCATCTACGGCGGCAGTTCCGAGGTGATGAGAGAGATCATCAGCCGTAAGCTGTGACCCGGCTATTTCGGGTCCGATAGCTTTACGATCAGCGTGTCGATTTCGTCGATCAGCGCCTCGATCCGGTCGCGACCGACCAGCGCCTCGATCTCGGCATAGATCTGGGCGCTTTCGGGCGCGGCCTCGGCCAGAAAGGCGCGGCCAGCGTCGGACAGGTTAATCAGCGTGCGACGCCCGTCGGCCTGATCCTTGCGCACCTCGATCAATCCGCGTGCCTCTAGCGTTTTCAGGATACGTGACAGGGACGGGGCAAGGATCGCCGCCCGCTCGGCCAGTTCAGACGCATCCAGTGCCTCGGCCTCATCCAGAACGCGCACGACCCGCCACTGCTGTTCGGTGATGTCGTGCCGATGCAGCAGCGGGCGGAACCGTTCCATCACAGTTTCCCGTGCGCGCAGCAAGGCGATCGGCAACGTCCGGCGCGTCCGGGCAAGGGTCGCCGTAGACGCGGTGCTGGGTGCGGTTGTGGAAGAGGGCTTCGTCATTCGGGTATATTATTTCACATGTTAATCATTGACAACCAATCAGATCATTAACATGTTAAGCGAAGGGAGGGGCGATTCGTGCCACATATGCACATCGAGTATTCTCGCGGCTGTGACGCCGACGACGCGATCAACCGCCTGTGCCGCGCCATCTATGACGCGATGAAAGCGGCGGGCATTTTCCCATTGGCCGGAATCCGCGTCCGTGCCTTTTGTGCTGATGTGGCCATTGTCGCCGACGACGTGCCGGAAAATGATTTCGTCGCCATGACCCTGTCGGTCGGCGCTGGTCGATCGACCGAGGTGCTGAAAGCAGCAGGCGACCAGATTTTTCAAGCCGCCCAAACGGCGCTGGCCGACCGGCTGGCCGCCCCCCATTTCGCCCTGTCGCTGGAGATCCGGGAAATCAATTCGGACCTCAGCTGGAAAGACACGCCGATCCACGCGCGGCTAAGCAAGAAGGACTAAGACATGAGTGTTCTTGACGACAATATCGCCAAAGCCCAAGGCTACATGGCCGCATTCCGCGACGGCGGCGTGATGAACCACATCGACGGCCAGTCCGTCCCGGCCGCCTCTGGCGCGACCTTCGAAACCGTGTCGCCGGTCGATCTGTCGATTCTGGCCAATGTCGCCAAGGGCGGGGCCGAAGACATCGACCGCGCTGTTGCAGCGGCCAAGGCGGCCTTTCCGGCGTGGTCCAAGACCCCCGGCGCGGACCGGCGCAAAATCCTGATCAAAGTGGCCGAGGCGATCGAAGCCCGGGCCGAGGAGATCGCCTTTACCGAATGCATGGACACCGGACAGGCCCTCCGCTTTATGTCCAAGGCGGCGATCCGCGGCGCGGCGAATTTCCGGTTCTTTGCCGATCAAGCCCCACATGCGGAAAACGGTGAGGTCACCCGCACGCCCACGCAGATGAACACCACCTCGAAACGGCCCATCGGCCCGGTCGGCGTCATCACCCCGTGGAACACGCCTTTCATGCTGTCGACGTGGAAGATCGCCCCGGCGCTCGCCTCGGGCTGTACCGTGGTGCACAAAC
Source organism: Pseudooceanicola aestuariicola (assembly GCF_045763785.1). Lineage (NCBI taxonomy): Bacteria > Pseudomonadati > Pseudomonadota > Alphaproteobacteria > Rhodobacterales > Paracoccaceae > Pseudooceanicola > Pseudooceanicola aestuariicola. The sequence goes on from NZ_JBJGSF010000001.1 coordinate 937,672, forward strand.
CAGCCGAGTTCAGCCCGATGACCGCAAAGTTGCTGGTCGAGATCGCGGAAAGCGCAGGCCTGCCCAAAGGCGTGCTGAACGTCGTGAACGGCTTTGGCGAAGACGCGGGCAAACGCCTGACCGAACACCCCGACATCAAGGCCATCGCCTTTGTCGGTGAAAGCCGTACCGGTTCGATGATTATGGCGCAGGGGGCGGCGACGCTGAAGCGCGTGCACTTTGAATTAGGCGGCAAGAACCCGGTCATCGTCTTTGATGACGCCGACATCGACCGCGCCGTCGATGCCGCAACCTTCATGATCTATTCGCTGAACGGCGAACGCTGCACCTCGTCCTCGCGGCTGTTGGTTCAGGACACGATCTATGACGAAGTGACCAAGCGCGTGGCCGAGGTTGCAGGCCGGATCAAGGTGGGCCACCCGCTGGACCCGGACACCGTGGTCGGCCCGCTGATCCACCCCGAACACGAAGCCAAGGTGCTGTCCTACTTTGACAAGGCGCGGGCAGAGGGCGCGACCATCGCCGCAGGGGGCGAAAAGGTCGGCGACACAGGCTGTTTCGTGGCCCCCACGCTGTTCACCCAAGCCAGCAACGACATGTCGATTTCGCAAGAAGAGATCTTTGGCCCCGTGCTGACCGCGATCCCCTTCAAGGACGAAGACGAAGCGCTAAGCATCGCAAATGACGTGCAATATGGTCTGGCGGCGTATCTTTGGACCAACGACCTGAACCGCGCCATGCGCATGACGGACGAGTTGGAAGCCGGGATGATGTGGGTGAATTCGGAAAACATCCGTCACCTGCCCACGCCCTTCGGTGGCGTCAAAGCCAGCGGCATCGGCCGTGACGGCGGCGACTGGTCGTTCGATTTCTACATGGAAACCGTGAACGTCAGCTTCCCCCGCGCCACCCACAAAATTCCCAAGCTGGGCGGCTGATCGCCCGGCACACGTCGTCCCCACGTCTGTAAATCTTTCTAGGGAGGAGACCCAGAATGCCAATTCCAGCCCCGAACCTATACCCGCCGTTCAACATCATCCGCCTTAGCCATGTCGATTTCGGCGTCAAAGACCTGGAGGCATCCAAGGCATTCTATGTCGACACGCTTGGCCTTCAGATCACGGATGAAGACGACCAGACGGTGTATCTGCGCGCCATGGAAGAACGCGGTCACCACTGCATGGTTCTGCACAAATCCGACACGTCCCACGCGAAGTGCCTGTCCTACAAGGTGTTTGACGAAGGTGAATTGGACAAGGCGCACGATTGGTTCCTGTCCAAGGGCCATAAGGTCGAGTGGGTTGAACGCCCCTATCAGGGCCGCACGCTGGCCACCCACGATCACCTTGGCATGCCGATGGAGTTCTATTTCAAGATGGATCGCCTGCCGCCGATCCACCAGAAATACGCGCTGTACAAAGGTGTGAAGCCGCTGCGCATCGACCACTTCAACTGCTTTGTCCCCAACGTGGATGAAGCGGTGTCGTTCTACAACGAAATCGGCTTCCGCGTGACCGAATACACCGAAGACAGCGAAAGCGAACGGTTGTGGGCCGCATGGACGCATCGCAAGGGCGGCGTGCACGACATCGCCTTTACCAACGGTCTGGGCCCGCGCCTGCACCACACCGCCTTCTGGGTGCCGACGCCGCTGAACATCATCGACCTGCTCGACCTGATGGCCACCACCGGGTACGTCGACAACATCGAACGCGGGCCGGGGCGGCACGGGATTTCCAACGCCTTCTTCCTGTATATCCTCGACCCCGATGGCTACCGGATCGAGATCTACTGCTCGGACTATCAGACGGTCGACCCTGACCTAGAAGCGATCAAATGGGACCTGAAAGACCCGCAGCGCCAAACGCTCTGGGGCGCGGCTGCACCGCGGTCTTGGTTCGAACACGGCTCGACCTTCGAAGGGTTGGAGCCTGTGCCCTCGACCCTTGGCGCATCGCCGATCATCGCACCATAAGGCACCTACGCTTGGCGTTTCGCCCCGAAACGCCAGGCCCGACCTCCCCCCAGGGAGGGCCTCCCACCTTGCAAAAAGCACCGCCGCCGCACATGACACGACCTAACGCCTCATCCGCAACGAACGCCGCCCTCCCTAGGTCGGGCCTGCCGTTTCGGGGCCGGCGACGTCGAACCTAAAGGAGATCAGACCATGACCCGCCTTGCCGCTTTCCACGCTGACGGACAGGACCGTTATGGCCTTGTCACCGACGATGGGCTGATCGACCTGACGCCGGATTTCGGCGATCAGTACAAAGGCCTGAAAGAGGTGATCGAAGCCGGCGCGCTGAAGGACCTCTTCGTCGCTGCTAAGGGCCGCACACCGGATTTTACCGAAGATCAGGTGACCTACCTCATCCCCATCGCGAACCCGGAAAAGCTGATCTGCATTGGCGTGAACTTCCCCGACCGGAACGCTGAATACAAAGACGGCACCACGGACGCCAAATCCTATCCGTCCATGTTTATCCGTTTCCCCCGGTCCTTCGTCGGCCATAACGAGGCGCTGGTGCGCCCGCCAGAAAGCGAACAGCTGGATTACGAAGGCGAGGTGACCATCGTCATCGGCAAAGGCGGCCGCCGCATCGCGAAAGAGGACGCCTACGACCATATCGCGGCGATCACGCTGTGCAACGAAGGCACCATCCGCGACTGGGTGCGCCATGCGAAATTCAACGTGACCCAAGGCAAGAACTGGGACAAATCCGGCGCGATTGGCCCTTGGATCGTGCCCTTCACCCATCCCGCCCAGCTGGACGATATCAAGCTGGAAACCCGCGTGAACGGGGAGGTCCGCCAACAGGACCGCACGGGCCGGATGATGTACGATTTCCGCTATATCGTGAACTACGTCTCGACCTTCACCACTCTGGTCCCCGGCGATGTGATCGTCTGCGGCACGCCCACGGGCGCGGGCGCACGGTTCGATCCGCCGATCTGGCTGAAACCCGGTGACGTGATCGAGGTCGAGGCCGAAGGCATAGGCATCCTGCGCAACACGGTGAGGGACGAAGAATGACGCCTGACGAAATATCTGCCGCCGCAGCCGACCTGCTAAACGCCGAAGACACCCGACAGCAGATCGGTGTCTTGTCGGTGAAATACCCGGGTATCACGCTGGACGACGCCTATGCGATCCAATCTGCACAGATGGCGCAGAAACTGGCCGCAGGTCGGGACATCGTCGGCTGGAAAATCGGCTTGACCTCAAAAGTCATGCAAGAGGCGCTTGGCATCGACACGCCGGACTCGGGCGTGTTGTACGATGACATGTTGTTCGAAACCGGCGGCCGCGTCCCTGCAGGCCGCTTTATCCAACCAAGGGTAGAGGCAGAGATCGCTTTTATCATGAAAGCCCCGATCGATGGCGACGTGACCCGTGAACAGGTGCTGGCCGCGACAGAGGCCGTTGTGCCATCGTTGGAAATCCTCGACACACGCATCCTGCGGGTTGACCCGGACACCGGACAGGCGCGCAAGATTTTCGACACTGTATCCGACAATGCCGCCAACGCGGGCATCGTTCTGGGCAAGGAACGCCATGCGCCGGACGCCCAGGATTTGCGCTGGACCGGGGCCATCGTGCGCAAGAACGACGAAGTGGTCGCCACAGGGTTGGGCGCTGCCGTATTGAACGATCCGGTGATGGGCATCGTCTGGCTGGCGCGCCGGATGGGGCAATACGGCCAGCGGATCGAGGCCGGGCAGGTCATCCTTTCGGGCAGTTTCATCGCGCCGCTGGAATGCCCGTCAGGCACCGTGATCGATGCCGATTTCGGCGCCTTCGGCTCTGTCTCTATTTCTTTCGACTAAGGACGATCCCATGCCAGCACCGACCAATACGTTCAAATCGCGGCTTGCCGCCGGGGAAAAGCAAATCGGCCTTTGGGTCGGACTTGGCGATCCGTCTGTTGCCGAACTGGCCGCGGGCTGCGGATTCGACTGGCTTGTCATCGATGGGGAACACGGTCCAAACCAGTTGCGCGATGTGCTGGCGCAATTGCGTGCGGTTGGCGACAAATCCCACGCGGTCGTCCGCACCCGCGACGACAACCGGGCCGAGATCAAGCAAATGCTGGACATTGGCGCGCAGACCCTTCTGGTGCCGATGATCGAAAGCGCCGATCAGGCGCGTGAGGTGGTGAAATCCGTGCTCTACCCGCCGCAGGGCGTCCGGGGCGTTGGGGCCGCGCTGGCGCGGGCCTCTGGCTACAATGCGGTGCCCGATTATTTGCAAACAGCGAATGATCAGATTTGCCTGTTGCTTCAGGTGGAAAACGCCGCCGGGATCGCCGCGCTGGACGATATCCTGACAGTCGACGGCGTGCATGGCGTGTTCATCGGCCCCGCCGATCTGGCTGCCGACATGGGGCATCTGGGCAACCCCGGCGCGCCAGAGGTGCAGGAGGCCGTCAACGACGCCCTGCAGCGCATTCAGGCGGCAGGGAAGGCGGCGGGCATTCTGACTTCGGACCGTGCCTTGGCGCAGGGCTATCTGGATGACGGCGCGAGTTTTGTGGCCGTCGGGTCCGACGTGGGCGCGCTGCGGACCGGATTGATAGGTCTGCGCAACCACTTCGCATGAAAAAGCCTGCCCCCGACGCGCGGGGGCAGGCCATATCACTTGCCTGTGGCGCTTACTGCGCTGCGGTTTGACGTTCCTCTGATGCCGCGTCTGTGGGCACCAAGGCCAGAACCACATCCTGCATCGACAACGTCCCGACCGGTTGATCATCCTGCATAACGCGGAAGGATTTGTCGGTCCGCCCCTCTGCCAGAGAGATCACAGATTCCAGCGTCGCTTCGCTGTCGACGTCCCCGGCAACGGTGCCCGCATCGGGGATCGCGTCCGTCATCACGGTCCGCGCCCGCAGCACGCGGGCCCGGTTAATGTCGGCAATGAAGTCCACGATGTAGGGGTCTTCGGGATGCATCAGGATGCGCTGCGGTTCGCCCTGCTGCACGATCTCACCATCCTTCAGGATGACCAGATGGTCTGCCAGCTTCAGTGCCTCGTCTAGATCATGGGTGATAAAGACGATGGTCTTGTGCAGTTCGGCCTGAAGCTCCAGTAGCAGGTTCTGCATATCCGTCCGGATCAGCGGATCGAGGGCCGAGAAGGCTTCGTCCATCAGCATGATGTCCGAGTTCGACGTCAGTGCCCGGGCGATGCCCACACGCTGCTGCATCCCGCCAGATAGCTGGTGGGGATAGCTGTCTTCGAACCCGTCCAGACCGACACGCGCCAGCCATTTGCGGGCTTCGTCGTGGCGTTCCTTTTCGTCGACGTCGCGCACCTCTAGCGGCATGGCGGCGTTGTCCAGAACCGTGCGGTGCGGCAGCAACGCGAACTTCTGGAACACCATGGACATCCGCGTCTGACGCATCTCGCGCAGGGCGGCAGGGCCTTTCTGCATGACGTCTTCGCCGTCCACCATGATCTCTCCGGCGGTGGGATCGATCAGACGGTTCAGGTGGCGGATCAGGGTCGATTTACCCGACCCTGACAGCCCCATGATCACGGTCGTTTTGCCGGGCATCATATCGATGTTGATATTGCGAAGCCCGACCACGTGGCCGTATTTCGACAACAACTCGGCCTTGGACATGCCCTTGCGAACATACTGCAGCATCTCTTCGGCCCGAGAGCCGAAGATCTTGTACAGCCCGCGAATGCGGATTTGCGGTTGAACGGTATCGGTCATCGCGAGCTCCTCGAGACATCGACGCGGGCCAGCGCGGCTTTGGACACGCGATCCAGGATCACGGCCAGAAGCACGATGCCCAGACCGGCGATCAGGCCGACGCCAATTTCAAGGTTCCGAATGCCGCGCAGGACCAGAACGCCCAGACCCGGTGCAGACACCAGCGATGCGATCACGACCATGGCGAGGCTCATCATGATGGTCTGGTTCACACCAGCCATGATGTTGGGCAGGGCCAGTGGGATTTCCACCTTGAAGAGCTTCTGGCGCGAGGTCATGCCAAAGGCATTCGCGGCCTCTATCACGTCCTGATCGACCAGTCGGATGCCAAGGTCCGTCAGGCGGATCACAGGCACGATGGCATACAGGATAATGGCGATACCGTAGAGTTTGGATTCCGTCACGCTGAACAGGAAGATCAGCGGGATCAGGTACACGAAGGTTGGCAGCGTCTGCAAAAGGTCCAGCACGGGTATGCCGGATTTCTGCAATCGGTCATTTTTTGACATGGCGATGCCTATGGGCACGCCGAACAGGACGCATAGCCCCGTACAGACAAAGATGATCGAGAGCGTCTCGATCGCGACCTCAAGGTGGTCGATGGCACCAAGGAAGGCGAAGGCGATGATCACGAAGACCGTCACCGGGCGCGACCGCGAGACGTACCAGCACAGGGCCACCAGCATCGGGATCAGCACCCACCACGGGATCGAGGTGAACAGCCACAGCGCGCCGTCCAGCATCCACGACAACGGCTGTGTCAGCGGGTCCAGCACCAGTTTCAGGTTGTCCTTGATATCAAGGAAAAAGCGTTCCAGCCCGGCGGTCACTTCGCGTGTCTGCGGGATTTTGGCGCAGGCTTCGTGCAATGCGTCAAGCGACGGGAAGGGCAGTGGGCCGGTGGTGGCCCCTTCGTCCTGTCCCTGCGCGCGTGCCAGAAGTTGCGCCATTGTCATCGGGCCATCGTTACCGGCGCTGTCGCACCAGTCACGCAGTCCCAGGGCGTTAAAAACGCCGTCGTAATGAGCCATCTATCCGTCCCCTAATGGAAAAAAGGCGGGCTCTTTTCGTGGCCCGCCTTTCCGATTTTTTACTGGATCAGCGCCGCAAGCTTTTCGCGGGCTGCGTCGTTCAGCCAATTGGCCCAGACGTCCTTGTAGGTGGTCAGGAAGTAGACCGCCGCCTCATCCGGGGAGGCGTTGTTTTCTTCCTGCCATGCCAGCACGCCGTTCATCTGATCGTTGGTGAACTGCATCTTGGACAGCATGTCGGTCACCTCGGGATTGTTTTCCGAGAAGCTGTCGGTCACGACGGTCAGAACCTTGGCGGCCGGGAAGGGCGACAGTTTGGGGTCTGCGCAGTCTTCTTTGGCGTTACAGGCGTGTGCTTCGGCGTCGAATTCACCCACGTCGACGCGGGTCATCGGGTACTGACCCAGAACCGAGGTCGGGGCCCAGTAGTAGCCGAACCAAGGCTCTTTGTCCTGGAACGCTGCGGCGATCGAGGTCGCCATGGTTTCACCGGAACCGTGCTGGAAAATCTCGATGCCAGCTTCTTCCAGACCTGCGGCCTTCACGTTGTTGCCGTTCACGGTCTTACAGGCCCAGCCATCCGGGCACTGGTGGAAGCGGCCGCCGACCAGTTCGGGGTTCGCCAGAACGCCTTCCAGCGTCGCCAGTTCGGGGTGCTCTTCCACCAGATAGGTGGGCAGCCACCAGCCTTCGACGCCGCCATCGGACAGCACGTCGGTCAGCGGCTTCACTTTGCCTTCGGCGGCCAGACGGTCATAGACCGGGGCTGCGTTGACCCAAAGTTCAGTCAGAATGTCGGGCTCACCAGTTTCCGCGACCGAGGTGATGGCAGGGTTGGTGGACGACGGGATCTTGGTGACGTCGCAGCCATAGCCCTGTTCCATCAGGAACTCGCCCACGGCGGTGACAACGGCGGCGGACGCCCAGTTCATTTCGGTGATCGATACTTCACCGCAAGAGCCGTGGCTTTCGGCAAAGGCCGGTGCGGCAAGGGCGGTAAAGGCTGCGCCAAGTAGTAGCTTTTTCATGTGTTTTCCCTGTTTGGTTTTACGTTTCTATAGCACACGACCCATCTGGATCGGCACCTTGGTGTTTTTGTCGTGGCAGCTTATCAGCATGGACACGCGGAAGGTAAGTGTTCGTAAGTGTTAAACGACATTTTTTTGTCGTTTTTTGCCTAGTCTGCGCCTCCTCTCTGCTTGGTGTAGGTCATGCGACGCCTCTGTCGACGCTCTTATTGGTCAGAGTGCGATCATTTACCCGCTGGCGGGTCTGCCATTCGGGATCAATCCACGGCTCTGCGTTGTCGGGGGCAAGGCTGTTTCGCCCCAGAATGTGGTCCGATGCCTTTTCGCCGACCATGATCGACGGCGCGTTCAGATTGCCGTTGGTGATGCGCGGAAAGACCGAACTGTCGGCCAGCCGCAACCCGTCCACGCCAATCACGCGACACTCCGGATCGACGACGGCCATGGGATCATCCTTGGCCCCCATCTTGGCGGTGCCGCAGGGGTGATAGGCGCTTTCCACGTGCTGACGGATGAAATCGTCCAGCTCATCATCGGTCTGACAATCTGCGCCGGGCTGAATTTCGTGCTTGTAGAAAGGCGCGAAGGCGGGCTGGTCAAAGATTTCGCGGGTCAGGCGGATGCAGCGGCGGAAGTCTTCCCAATCCTGCGCATGCGACATGTAGTTGAAAAGGATCCGGGGCGCGTCCTTCGGATCGCTTGATCGCAACGTGACTGCGCCGCGCGACGGCGACCGCATCGGGCCAACATGCGCCTGAAACCCGTGCCCTTCGGCGCTGGCCTGACCGTCGTAACGGATGGCAATCGGCAGGAAGTGGTACTGGATGTCCGGATAATCGACACCCGCGTGGCTACGTACGAAAGCCGCGCTTTCGAACTGGTTGGACGCGCCGGGGCCTGATCGGTTCATCAACCAGCGTGCCCCGACATAGGCTTTGCCCAGCAGGTTCCAGTACTTGTAGAGGCTGACCGGCTGGCTGGCTGCGGCCTGCACGTAAAGCTCCAGATGATCCTGAAGGTTCTGTCCTACGCCCGCGCGGTCGGCGACGACATCGATCCCGTGTTCGGAAAGATGCGCGGCAGGCCCGATGCCCGACAGCATCAACAGTTTCGGAGAGTTGATGGAAGATGCCGCAAGGATCACCTCTTTCCGGGCGGTGACGACCTCGACCCGGCCGCCCCGTTCGACTTCGACGCCGACGGCGCGGCCGTCTTGCATGACGACGCGGCGGGCGAGGGCGCGGATCAGGTCACATGTGTCGCGTTGCAAGGCGGGCTTCAGGTAGGCATTGGCCGCAGACCAGCGCTGACCCTTCCAGACGGTCATGTCGAAGGGTCCGAACCCTTCCTGCTGATGCCCGTTGTAATCGCCAGTGACGGGATAGCCCGCCTGTTCCCCAGCCTCGACAAAGGCGCGCGTCAACGGGTTATCGCGCGACCCGCGCGTGACATGCAGCGGGCCGTCGGTCCCGCGCCACGCAGGATCGCCGCCATGCCCACCGTCGTGCCAGTTTTCCAGCCGTTTGAAATAGGGCAGCACATCCGCATAACCCCAGCCCTGCGCACCGCTGTCACGCCAATGGTCATAGTCCCGCGCATGGCCGCGCACGTAGATCATCCCGTTGATCGAAGACGATCCGCCGATCACCTTGCCGCGCGGGCAGGCCAGTTGGCGACCGCCCAGATGCGGCTCTGGCTCGGACTGATAGCCCCAGTCATACCGCGACATGTTCATCGGATAGGACAGGGCGCCCGGCATCTGGATGAAGGGGCCCCAGTCGGTGCCGCCATGTTCGATGACCAGCACGGATTTCCCCGCCTCGGACAACCGATAGGCCATGGCGCACCCTGCGCTGCCCGCGCCGACGATGACGTAATCTGCCTGCATCGACGCCATCAGAACGGGGCCTCCACATCGCCCATGCGGACGTAGACGGATTTCATCTGGCTGTAGTGATCCAGCGCCGCCTTGGAGTTCTCGCGCCCCACGCCCGACATCTTGACCCCGCCAAACGGCGCCTCGACCGGCGCGTCGTTGTAGGAGTTGATGAAGCAGCTGCCCGCCTGAAGACGGCCGATCACGCGATGCGCACGGGACAGATCGCGGGTAAAGACGCCCGCCGACAGGCCGTAAGGCGTGGCATTGGCGCGGGCGATGACGTCGTCTTCGTCGTCAAAGTCGAGCACGGCCATCACAGGGCCAAAGATCTCTTCCTGCGCGATGGTCATGTCGTCGGTGACGTCGGCAAAGACCGTGGGCGCTATGTAGAACCCGTCGCGATCCAGCCGTTCGCCGCCGCAGACCAGACGCGCGCCGTCTTCGCGGCCCTTGTCCAGGTAGCCCAAAACGATGTTCATCTGCGCCTCTGACACCATCGGGCCGATCGACGTCGCGTCGTCGCGCGGGTCGCCGATCACGGCCTGCGCGGTACGCTCGGCCAGACGCGTCAGGAATTTCTCTTTGATTGCGCGATGTACAAAGACTCGGGTGCCGTTCGAACAGATTTGTCCCGTCGAATAGAAGTTGCCCAAGATCGCACCGCCCACGGCGTTTTCGATATCCGCATCTTCGAAGACGATCATCGGGGATTTGCCCCCCAACTCCATCGTCACATGCTTCATCTCGGCCGCGGCGGCGGCGTAGACCTTTTTGCCCGTCGGCACCGAGCCTGTCAGCGACACCTTGTTGACGCGCGGGTCCGTCACCAGTTGCGCGCCCGTTTCGCCCATGCCTTGAACGACGTTGAACACGCCCTTCGGCAGCCCGGCCTCGATCAGGATTTCCGCGATTTTCAGCGCGCATAGGGGCGTCGTTTCCGAAGGCTTGAAGACCATCGCGTTGCCACAGGCCAGCGCGGGCGCGGCCTTCCAGCAGGCGATCTGTGTGGGGTAGTTCCACGCGCCGATCCCGACGCAGACGCCCAAGGGTTCGCGCACCGTATAGACCCAGTCTTCGCCCAAGGGGATGTGTTCGCCGGTCAGCCCGGCGGCCAATCCGCCGAAGTATTCCAGCGCATCCGCCGCGCTGGTGGCGTCGGCTACGCGGGTTTCCTGAATGGGTTTGCCGGTGTCCAGCGTTTCAAGCTGGCTCAGCTCTTCATTGCGGTCGCGTATGATCTGCGCGGCGCGGGTCAAAACGCGCCCCCGGTCCCGGGGCGACCACGCCACCCATTCGGCCTGTGCCGCCTTGGCTGCAGCCAGCGCCTGATCGACCACATCCGGCGTGCCCGCATGAACTGTGGCAATCCGTTTTCCGGTTGCGGCGAAGACCACGGGGATTTCCGCCCCGGAGGGGTCTTCGACGTACTGGCCGTTGATGAAGTGGCTGGCGGTGGGTTGGGCGTCGATGCTCATCACTCACCCCGCGGGAAGCGTTGGTTTTCTTCCACGACGTTCAGGTCCATGTGGTTGCGCATAAACCGTTCGGACGCCTTTTTCAGCGGCTGGTAATCCCACGGATAATATTCGCCGTTGCGCAGTGCCTCATAGACGATCCAGCGCCGCGCCTGAGAGCGGCGGACCTCATCGTCGAACCGCGCTAGATCCCAGCGTGCCTCGGCCTGCGCTTGGAAATCCGCCAGCGCCTCTGCATGGGCGGGGTCGTCCACAAGGTTCGTCAATTCGTGCGGGTCGGCCTCTAGGTCGAACAGTTGGTCAGGGTCCAATGCACAGCGGTTGAACTTGTACTTACCCTGCCGCAGCGACACGAGCGGGGCATAGGATGCCTCTGCCGCGTATTCCATGGCGACCGGGGTGGTCCGCTCGGCTCCGCTGGCCAGTGGCAACAGCGACTCCCCCTGCGTCCAAGGCGCAACTTCCTCCATCGAGATGCCAGCCAGATCGCACAGCGTCGGGCAGACGTCGATATTGCTGACGGGCGTGGATTCGTGGCGCGGCTCCACCCCCGGGGCGCATAGCATCATTGGTACCCGAGAGGAGCCTTCGTAAAAGCTCATCTTGAACCACAATCCACGCTCTCCCAGCATGTCGCCGTGGTCCGACACGAACAGGATCACCGCCTCCTGCCGGGTGCGTTCCAACGTGTCGAGGATCTCTCCGATCTTGTCGTCGAGGTACGAGATATTGGCGAAATACGCGCGGCGCGACCGTTTGATATCTTCTTCGGTGATATCGAATTGGCGCCAATTGTTGGCGTCGAAAATCCGCTTGGAATGCGGGTCGTGGTCGTCGTAATCCATCGCCGGGACGGGGGGCAGCAGGTGCTCGCAATCCTCGTAAAGGTCCCAGTATTTCTTGCGCGCGACGTAAGGGTCGTGCGGGTGGGTGAAGCTGACGGTCAGGCACCACGGTCGGTCATCATGGCCGCGCGACAGATCATATAGCTTGCGCGTGGCCTCATAGGCGACCTCGTCATCATACTCCATCTGGTTCGAAATCTCGGCCACGCCTGCGCCGGTCACGGACCCCATGTTGTGGTACCACCAATCAATCCGCTCTCCCGGTTTGCGATAATCCGGGGTCCAGCCGAAATCGGCGGGGTAAATGTCGGTCGTCAGGCGTTCTTCGAACCCGTGCATCTGGTCCGGGCCGACGAAATGCATCTTGCCCGACAGGCAGGTCTGATATCCCGCGCGGCGCAGATGATGCGCGTAGGTCGGCAGGTCAGACGGAAACTCTGCCGCGTTGTCATAGACGCCCGAGATCGACGGTAACTGACCCGACATGAACGACGCACGCCCCGGCGCGCAAAGGGGTGAGGCGGTATAGCAATTCTCGAACCGGACCGATTTGGCGGCCAAACGTTTCAGGTTCGGCGCATGCAACCACTCGGCAGGGCCGTCGGGAAACAAGGTCCCGTTCAGTTGGTCGACCATCAGGATCAGGATATTCGGTTGAGTCATTTTGCGTGTTCTATTTCTGCTTCTAGCGTTGCAAGGACTTGGTTCATGGCCGGCCGGCCGTCGCGGGCCGAAGACAGCGTGGCGCTGCGAAGGTACAGCCCGTCGATCAGCCCGCCGATGCGGTCGGCGATGGCGGGGGCCTTGTCGCCCACAAGGGGGCGCAGGTCATGGACCAGATTGGATTGAAGCCGCCGGTGATAGACCGCCAGCAGCCGCCGCGCCTCTTCCGAGGATTGGGCAAGTACGTAGAAATTCAGCCATGCCGAGATGACCTCGGGCCGGAAGTTGGAGGTGCTGAAGTTCGCGCCGATCAGCGCGGTCAGCCGGTCGCGCGGGGTCTGTGCGGTCAACAGCGCGCCGCGCACCTCTGCACTGTAAAGCGACATGACATGGCGCATGGCCGCAAGGAACAGATGCGTCTTGTCGCCGAAATAATGAAAGGCCAGCCCCGACGACACGCCCGCACGCTTGGCAATCTTTCCGACAGTCACGTTCAGGCTGCCGGCCTCGCCGATCTCGTGGATCGTGGCCTCTGCCAGCTGAATGCGCCGGGTCTGTTCGGATTCGATTGTGCGCGGTTTCATGGCGGGCAGGGTATCGTAATTGACTGATCAGTCAATCAATCTTTTGAGGCGCGCGGAGGTGCCTGTATTGACTGACAAACCCCAAGAGCATGGGTCTGCGAAATGATGATCCCTCAAAGGTCGTTGCAAATGCAATAAGCTGAGCTATTGTCTCGCCACCCTGTGGGAGGAGGGCGCTGCCAGCCGGGCGCAATAAGCATCTGGGTGGCCATCCCGTCTGCAGGCCTTGCAGTTCCTGAGGTCGGAGGAGGCCCCATATGCTTGACCAATCCGCAATCGAAACACTGCGCCACGCCGAAGTGGCTGCGGGTGCGCATATCATCGACGGCGAAAAGCGACCGGCCTCTGACGGTGGCACGATGGAGGTGATTTCGCCGCTGGACGGGACAGTACTGACGACGATCGCTAAAGGTACGGCCGCCGACGCCGAAGCCGCCATCGCCTCGGCCCGGGCGGCGTTCGACGATGGGCGATGGTCAGATTTGGCGCCCGCGGCACGTAAGGCCGTGCTGCTGAAATGGGCCGACCTGATCGAAGAAAACCTACTGGAGCTGGCGGTTCTGGGCGTGCGCGACAACGGGACCGAGATCGGCATGGCGATCAACGCCGAACCCCGCTCGGCTATCGGCACCATCCGCTACTATGCCGAGGCGCTGGACAAGATTTACGGCGAAATCGCCCCGACCGATCCTTCGGTTCTGGCGCTGGTCCATCGTGAACCCGTGGGCGTCGTCGGGGCCATCGTACCGTGGAACTTCCCGCTGATGATCGGCGCATGGAAACTGGCACCGGCACTGGCGGCAGGGAATTCGGTCGTGCTGAAACCGGCCGAGACCGCATCGCTGACCCTACTGAAGATCGCTGAACTGGCGCTGGAGGCAGGTCTGCCCAAGGGCGTGCTGAACGTGGTCACGGGCGAAGGCGCGGTGGTCGGCGAAGCGATCGGCATGTCGATGGACATCGATGTTCTGGTCTTTACCGGATCGGGCGGCGTGGGGCGTCGGCTGTTGGAATATTCGGCGCGTTCGAACCTTAAGCGGGTCTATCTGGAGCTGGGCGGCAAATCCCCCAACATCGTTTTTGCCGACGCGCCCGATCTGGATGTCGCGGCGCAGGTTGCGGCCATGGCGATCTTCCGCAATGCCGGACAGGTCTGTGTGGCGGGCTCTCGTCTGCTGGTCGAACGGTCTATCCACGACGCTTTTGTCGAAAAGCTGACCAAAGTGACCGAAGGCATGAAAGTCGGTGATCCACTGGATCCCTCGACCAATGCAGGGGCGGTGAATTCGCAGCGCCAGCTGGACCAGAACCTGCGATTTGTCGAAGAGGCGAAAGCGGCCGGCCTAACCATCCGAACGGGCGGTAACCGCATCCTCGAAGAGACCGGCGGCTACTTCATGGCGCCGACCATCGTCACTGGGGTCGAGGCCGATCATTCGCTGGCGCAAAAAGAGGTGTTCGGGCCTGTCCTTGCCGTCATCCCCTTCGATGATGAGGCCGACGCGGTGCGCATCGCCAATTCGACCGATTACGGCCTCGCGGCAGGCATCTGGACCAGCAATCTAAGCCGGGCACACCGAATGGTCCGCAAGGTGCAGGCGGGCGTGGTGCATGTGAATATCTATGGTGGCTCGGACAGCACCGTGCCCTTGGGCGGGGTGAAACAGTCCGGCAATGGCCATGACAAGTCGCTGCACGCGTTCGACAAATACCTCGATCTGAAGACAGCCTGGATCAAGCTGTAATGGTCTTCGGTGCCTCGCCCTTGGGCGGGGTGCTGAGGCAGATTAGTGCACGGTCTTGTCGGGGTGCGCCGCCGCAAAGGCCGGAATATCCGACAGGACGCCAGCGATATGGCGCAGCCGGGGCATGTCATCCAAGCGGATCCCCCAACGGTCTGCATTGTATAGCTGCGGCATCAGGCAGACATCGGCGAGGCTTAGGCGATCGCCGCAGCAGTAATCGCCCTCGTCGACCATGTCTTCCACAGCAGCGAGGCCCGGTGCGATGAAGCGCTGCATCCAGCTTTCCATCGTGATGCCACCGTTCGACTGGCACACGGCATAGCGCGCCGTCGATAGGTTGCAGACCGGATGGATATCAATCGCGATGGCATACGCCACGGCCCGCGTCCGCGCCTTGGCTGCAGGGTCAGACGGCAGCAGCCCCAGCCCGCGGGTTTCATCAAGATATTCAACGATGGCCAGTGATTGAGTGAACATCTGCCCGTCAATTTCGATTGCCGGAACAAGGCCCTGAGGGTTGCGCGCAAGGTGGTCGTCGCTTTTGTGTTCAGACTCCAGCAGGTTGACCGTGACCGTCTTCCACTCCACCCCCGCAAGGCCTAGTGCGATACGGACGCGGTAGCTGGCCGAGGATCGCCAATAATCGTAAAGCGTGATCATCTCGTGTCTTTCAGGAGCTCTTCCAACCCGGCCTCTAGCTGGGCGAAGGCCTTACCCAGCCGTTTCTCCAACGCCTCCTGATGCGCCTGCGCCATGGGCAGCAGTTCGGCCATCATGTCCCGCCCGGCGGGCGTCAGCGACAGGATGATCAGGCGGCGGTCGTCCGGGTTTTCCTTGCGTTCGATCAGCCCCGCCTCGCGCAGGCGTTTGGCGGCCCGCGAGACCTCGTATTTCTCCATCGCCACGCGGGCTTCGATATCGCGGACCGAGACCTTGCCCGAATGCGCCAGATGCACCAGCACCCGCCATTCCGGGATCGAAATGCCGAACCGGTCGCGATACTGGCGGGCCAATTGCTCACTGGTGTGTTTCGCGGCGACAGCCAGTCGGTAGGGCGTGAATCCGAACAGGTCGAACGCGGGCAGGGGAGGCGGATCCTCTTTCATCCTAAGTCCTTTCGTTACTGGCGACTATCAGCCGGATGGTGCGGTGTGCACAAGCACTTTCGTTGCATTTGCAATAATCATGATTGACGACGTTGCATTTGCAACGTTTACTGCGGCCATCGATTCAGACTGCTTGGCCGCAGGGCCAGGCGGACAATTCGGGAGGATCCGAGATGACGAAATACGAGCTGCCGCAAGGCATGATCCGCGCCACCGACACGACCGGAACGCACGAAGGCTACATGCCCGGTTTCGGCAATGATTTTGAAACCGAGGCGCTGCCCGGTGCCCTGCCGCATGGCATGAACTCGCCGCAGAAGTGTAACTATGGCCTATACGGCGAACAGCTTTCTGGCACGGCCTTCACGGCGCATCCGCCGGAACGCACCTGGACCTACCGCATTCGTCCCTCCGTCAAGCATTCGACCCGGTATGAGCGGATCGACCTGCCGTATTGGAAGTCCGCACCGCATACGCCCGAGAATGTGACCTCTCTGGGTCAGTACCGCTGGGACCCGGTTGAGGCGACGGGGGAGGACCTGACGTGGCTGACGGGCATGCGCACGATGACCACGGCAGGAGACGTGAACACGCAGGTCGGCATGGCTGCGCATATCTATCTGGTCACCAAGTCGATGGAAGACGCCTACTTTTATTCCGCCGACAGCGAACTGCTGGTTGTCCCGCAACAGGGTAAGCTGCGCTTCGCGACGGAACTTGGGATCGTCGATGTCGAGCCGCAGGAAATCGCCATCATCCCGCGCGGCCTTGTCTACCGTGTCGAGGTGCTGGACGGCCCCTGCCGCGGTTTCGTCTGCGAAAACTACGGCCAGAAGTTCGAGATGCCGGCCCGCGGCCCGATTGGCGCCAACGCCATGGCCAACCCGCGCGACTTCAAGGCCCCCGTCGCGGCCTATGAAGACCGCGAAGTGCCGTCGACCCTGACGATCAAATGGTGTGGCCAGTTTCACGAAACCAAGATCGCGCAGTCACCACTGGACGTGGTCGCATGGCATGGCAACTACGCGCCCTACAAGTACGATCTGAAGACCTATTGCCCGGTCGGCGCGATCCTTTTCGATCACCCGGATCCTTCGATTTTCACGGTTCTGACCGCCCCATCGGGCAGCCCGGGCACCGCAAATATCGACTTTGTGCTATTCCGCGACCGCTGGATGGTGGCTGAAAACACCTTCCGTCCGCCGTGGTACCACAAGAACATCATGTCTGAATTGATGGGCAACATCTACGGCCAGTACGACGCCAAACCGCAGGGCTTTGTCCCCGGCGGCATGTCGCTGCACAACATGATGCTGCCGCACGGGCCGGATAAACAGGCGTTCGAGGGCGCGTCGAATTCGAACCTCGGGCCGGAGAAGCTGGAGGAGACCATGTCCTTCATGTTTGAAACCCGCTTCCCGCAGCACCTGACCGAATTCGCCGGCAAGGAGGCGCCGTTGCAGGACGATTACATCGACTGCTGGGACAGCCTTGAGAAGAAGTTCGACGGCACGCCCGGTTTGAAATGAGGGCAGGGGGCGCTGCCCCCTGAGCCGTTCCGGCTTACCCCCGGAGTATTTTGGGAAAGATGAAGCAGAGTGTCGCGGCGGGAGGTGCCGGAGGCTCTGTCACAATTAAAGGAGGAGACATGCCGCTCCTGAAATCTTGGGTCGAGAGCGCCAATACGGGTGAGACCGATTTTCCCCTGAACAACCTTCCGTACGGGGTGTTCGATCCCGGTGACGGGACGATGCCGCGTTGTGGCGTGGCCATCGGGGATATGATTTTCGACCTCTGCGCGGCGGAAGGCGACGGGCTGATCGACGTCGACGGTGTCGCGGTTTTCGACGTGCCTTATTGGAACGACCTGATGGAGCTGGGACCGGAGGCCTGGGCCGATCTGCGGCGGCAGCTGACCGCGCTGCTGGCCGAGGGCGCAGAGGCGCGCCCCGAGTATCTGGTGGCGCAGGCGGATGTGACCATGGTCATGCCGATCACCGTGGCGGAATACACCGATTTCTACGCGGGCAAGAACCACGCGTTCAATGTCGGTTCGATCTTCCGCGGGCCTGAGAACGCGCTGCCGCCGAACTGGCTTTCGATCCCCATCGGCTATAATGGTCGGGCGTCTTCTGTCGTCGTGTCAGGCACAGACGTGCGCCGCCCTTGGGGCCAGTTGAAAGCTCCTGACGCGGAGATGCCGGTGTTCGCGCCCTGCAAGCGCTTCGATCTGGAACTGGAGATGGGGGCCATCGTCGGTCAATCTTCCGAAGGGCCGGTGACGGTCCAGGAAGCCGACGACATGATCTTTGGCTATGTTCTGCTGAACGATTGGTCCGCGCGCGATATCCAAGCGTGGGAATACCAGCCTCTGGGTCCGTTTCAGGCCAAAGCGACCGCGACGACGATTAGCCCATGGATCGTGACCAAGGCCGCGCTGGAGCCGTTCCGCACCTCGACGCCAGAGCGTGAGAGGGAGTTGCTGGACTACCTGAAAGAGCCGGGGCCAATGATCTATGATGTCGATCTTGAGGTCGCATTGGCCCCGGAAGGCGGGGATGAGGCCACGATTTCCCGCACCAATTTCAAGGAGCTTTACTACTCGGCGGCACAACAGTTGGCGCATCACACCACCAGCGGCTGCGCCATGCGCGTGGGCGATCTGCTGGGGTCTGGGACCATTTCGGGCACCGAAAACGACAGCCGGGGATCGCTGCTGGAGCTAAGCTGGTCGGGCAAAGAGCCGATCGAATTGCCGGGCGGCGCAACGCGTAGCTTCCTTGAGGATGGCGATACGCTGACCCTGCGCGGCGCGGCCAAAGGGGACGGCTATCGCGTCGGCTTTGGCGACTGCGCAGGCAAAGTGATCCCGGCGCTGGACGATCCATACAAACGATAAACGCGGGGCCACCCACGGCCCGCGAACCACAGACGTAGGGTGGGTTTCCAACCCACCCCCCAAGACAAAGGACAAAAACATGGCCAAGGCATTCGCATCCGCGGGCGACATGGAAGACAAGAAGATCAGCTTCACCGAAGTAGGCGAGGGGCTTTATGCCTTCACCGCCGAGGGCGATCCCAACACGGGCGTTATTATCGGCGACGACAGCGTGATGATCGTTGAGGCACAGGCGACCCCCCGTCTGGCCCGCATGGTGATCGAAAAGGTCCGCGAAGTGACCGACAAACCGATCAGCCACCTTGTGCTGACCCACTACCACGCCGTCCGCGTGCTGGGCGCATCCGCCTATGGCGCGCGCGAGATCATCATGTCCGACGTCGCCGCCGCCATGGTGGAAGAGCGCGGGCAAGAAGACTGGGACAGCGAATTCGACCGTTTCCCGCGCCTGTTCCAAGGGCACGAGGAAATCCCCGGCCTGACGCGTCCGACCACCACCTTTAGCGAGTCCATGACTGTCTACCTAGGCAAGCGCCGGGTCGACATCATGAAGCTGGGCCGCGCCCACACGGCGGGCGACGCCGTGATTTGGGTGCCGGATCAGGAGGTTATGTTCACGGGCGATATCGTCGAATACCACTCTGCCTGCTATTGCGGTGACGGTCACTATAACGATTGGGAAGACACGCTGATGAACATCGCGGCCTTTGAACCCAAGGCCATCGCGCCGGGCCGGGGTGACGCGCTTGTAGGCGAAGACATGGTGGCACAGGCGATCACCAACACCGCAGATTTCGTGAACTCGACCTACAAGCCCATCGCCAAGGTAGTCGCCCGCGGTGGCACGCTGAAAGAAGCCTGGGACGCTTGCCGCGCCGAATGCGATCCAAAGTTCAGCGACTACGCGATCTATGAACACTGCCTGCCGTTCAACGTCGCCCGCGCCTATGACGAGGCCCGCGGCATCGACACGCCCCGTGTCTGGACTGCCGAGCGGGACAAGGAAATGTGGAACGCCCTGCAGGACTAAAATCTCGCTCCGTCCAGCACCGGGCGGGGCAAACCTGTGCACCACCGGGACAGGCGTCCCGATCTTTGGGAGGAGACCCAGATGCCTTTGGATGATCGCTACCAACTCGCCTTCAAACTCTACCCTTATGAACGCAATGCCGATCAGGATGCCGATGCGCCCGTACGCCATCCGGTCGTGATCGTCGGTGGTGGGCCGATCGGGGTGGCCACGGCGCTGGACCTTGGCCTTCAGGGCATCCCGGTCGTCGTTCTGGACGACCACGAAGGTATCGGGCAGGGGTCACGGGCGATCTGTTTTGCCAAACGGTCGCTGGAAATTGCGGACCGTTATGGTTGTGCTGATCCCATGCTGGACAAGGGTGTGGTCTGGAACCTTGGCAAGGTCTTCCATGAGGACCGCATGGTCTATGAATTCAACCTGCTGCCGGAAGAAGGCCACTGCTTTCCCGCTTTCATCAATTTGCAGCAGCCCTATTTCGAGAAGTTCTTGGTCGAGCGTGTCCGCCAAGCGCAGGCCGACGGCGCGCCTATTGACCTGCGCGGCAAGAACCGCGTCGATTCAATCGAGGTCAAAGACGATCACACCGTCCTGAACATCACCACGCCGGACGGCGAATACACGATTCTTGCTGACTGGCTGATCGCGGCGGATGGCGCGGGCTCACCCCTGCGCGGAATGATGGGTCTGGATTTCGAAGGCCGTGTTTTCCAAGACAGTTTTCTGATCGCCGATATCAAGATGTTGTCGGAAAGCTTCCCTACGGAACGCTGGTTCTGGTTTGAGCCGTCGCACAAAGCTGGCGCCTCGACCCTTTTGCACAAGCAGCCCGACGACGTCTGGCGCGTCGATTTCCAGATCGGCTGGGATGTGGACCGCAAGGAAGAGTTGAAGGAAGAAAACGTCCGCAAACGCCTTGACGCGATGCTGGGCCCGGACGTCGAATATGAACTGGTCTGGACCTCGATCTACACCTTCCAGTGCCGCCGCATGAAAGAATTCCGCCATGGCCGCGTAATCTTTGCGGGCGACAGCGCGCATCAGGTCAGCCCCTTCGGGGCGCGCGGCGCAAACTCCGGCATGCAAGACGTCGACAACCTTGGGTGGAAATTGGGCATGGTGATCCGGGGCGAAGCGCCTGATGCGCTACTGGACACCTATCACGAAGAACGGGCGTATGGCGCGGATGAGAATATCCTGAATTCCACCCGCGCAACGGACTTCATCACGCCGAAATCCAAGACCAGCCACATCTTCCGCAATGCGGTGCTGGGTCTGGCCGAGCAGTTCGAATTTGCCCGTCCGTTGGTGAACTCTGGCCGGTTGTCGATGCCCTGCACCTACGACGGCTTGTCGCTGAACGGAAAAGACGCTTTGGACGGCGGCCCCACACGGACCCGGCCCGGCAGCCCGTGCCCCGATGCGCCGCTTGGGAATAGCTTTCTGCTGAAGTCCCTCGGCAACGGCTTCACCATCCTGACGATCGACGCCGAAGCGCCCGATCACCTGAGCGAAGACTGTGTAACAGCCAAACGCGTCGCAGTCTCGGCCGCTGACGATCAGACCGGTGCGCTGGCCGCGCGCTATCTGGGCGATGCGCAAAGCGCCGTCTACTTGATCCGCCCCGATCAGCACGTTGTGGCGCGTTGGGACAACTACGATGAAACCGCCCTGCGCGCCGCGCTGCGCAAAGCCTGCGGGAAGGAGTAACCGATGCCCCTGAACACAAAACCGAACATCGACGGGCCCGACGAATTCTACGCCGAACTGATCCAGTCGCACGACGGCCTGTCGGACGACGATAGCGCAGCGCTGAACGCCCGATTGGTTCTGCTGCTGGCGAACCACATCGGGGATCGCGCGATTCTGTCAGAGGCGATCAAGGCTGCCCGTCAGGATCCCCGGCTGCCCGCCACCGATCGCGGCGCCGCGTGACAGGGGACCACAGTTGATGTCAGGTGCCTCGCACGATCTGGACCGCTTCTTCCCCTATCGGCTGGCTGTCGCGGCAGAAGCGTTTTCCCGTTCGCTGGCAGAGGTTTACGGGCATGAGCACGGGCTGAGCCGCGAAGAATGGCGAATGCTGTTTCTGTTGGCCGGAGAGGACGAGGTGACCTCGACCGAATTGGCCCGCCGCACGACCTTGGACAAGGTTCAGGTCAGCCGCGCCGCGCAGCGTCTGGCGGACAAAGGCCTGATTGTCCGGGAAATCCCCGAAACCGACAAACGCCTGCGCGTGTTCCGCTGCACGCAAGAGGGGCGCGGGCTGTTTCAACGGCTGCTGCCCATGGTCGAAGCACGCGCGCACGGGGTTCTGGACCAGATGTCTGCCGCGGATCGCGCGGCCCTAATCCAAGGGCTTGGGGCCTTGCTGGACGTTGTTGCCCCGTCAGAGTCGCCGTCTGGGGATGCCGGGGTGACCCCTCAGTCTAGCGGTAGGGATATCCACCCCTAAGGATGATCCGTGACCTGCGCCGCCGATCGCTAGGGAACGTATTGCCGTCACGCCTCACGCGCGCGCCAAGGAGCGTACGGGTGCCAATTTCACGAGACGCGAAATCTGCCGAACCATTCTGTCTGGAAAGCGCCATGGCAGCCCGTAGGGGAATCGAACCCCTCTTTCCAGGTTGAAAACCTGGCGTCCTAACCGATAGACGAACGGGCCGCTCTTGGCGTGAGGGGGCTTTTAGGCAAAGCCCGGTTTCTCTGCAAGAGGGATTTCACGCTTTTCGAAGAAAATATTTGCGACACAAATTTACGCGGCCTCAGCCCGCCGGGGCCGCGTCTTCCAGACGCATCTGAACCGACTGCCGGCCACCCCAGGTGTTGATTTCGAGCCGTCCGGCAAGGTGGAACCGCTGTCCGGCTTTGTCCGACAGCGCGGGCCCAAGCGGGCCGTCGAACGCACCAAACGAAATCGCGTCCAGTGACGCCCCCATGCCGTCGCCAAAACGCAGTTTCAAATGCGACTCACCCACGCGTTTGGCAAAGCTGACGGTCACGTCGGGAAAGGCAAACCGCGGACCCGGCGCGCTGGCGCCGTAGGGGCCAGCGGCCTCGATATCGCGCACCAGCGCCACGGTGGCCGCACCGGGCATCAGCAGCCCGTCGATGCGCAGATCGGCAGCGCCCCCCTGTCCGGCCCCCTGTTTGTCCAGGAGGTCGCTCAGCCGGGCCATGGCAGGCTCCAGCTGATCCCGGGCCACGGTCAGTCCGGCCGCCATTTTGTGCCCGCCGCCTTTGATCAGCAGGCCATCGCTCGCCAGCCGCTGGATCGACGCGCCAAGGTCCACGCCAGCCACGGACCGGCCCGACCCTTTGCCTTCGTCCCCATCCAGCCCGATCACGACCGCAGGGCGGTTGGTGGCCTCTTTCAGCCGGGACGCCACGATTCCCACGACGCCCGCATGCCAGCCTTCGCCTGCGGCCCAGACCAAGGGGGCGTCCAACCCGCGCTCTTCGGCCTGCGCCATGGCGGCGGCGGTCACTGCGGCCTCGATATCGCGGCGTTCCGCGTTCAATTCGTTCAGACGGTCAGCTAATGACTGCGCCTCATGCGGATCGGTCGACGACAATAGCCGCGCCCCAAGGTCCGCCTTGCCGATCCGTCCACCCGCGTTGATCCGCGGGCCCAGCAGATAGCCCAGATGATAGGCGGCAGGCGCCGAATCCATCCGTGCCACGTCCGACAACGCCGCCAGCCCGGGCCGGGCACGGCGCGCCATGACGACAAGCCCCTGACGCACGAAGGCGCGATTGACCCCGATCAGCGGCGCGACGTCCGCAACTGTCGCCAAAGCAACCAGATCCAGCATCGCCATCAGGTCTGGCAGGGATTTCGCCCCATCCTCGCGCGCCTGTCGGTTCGCCTCGACCAGCATCAGGAATACGACCGCCGCCGCACAAAGATGCGCCAGCGCGCCATCTTCGTCTTGGCGGTTCGGATTCACGCAGGCGACGCAATCGGGCAGGGTCTCTCCGCCGAGGTGGTGATCCAGAATGACCACGTCGCAGCCAGCGGCGGCGACAGGTTCATGGCTTAGCGTGCCGCAGTCGACGCAGACGATTAGGTCGTGTTTGGACCCCAGGTCCCGCATCGCGGGCACATTGGGGCCATAGCCTTCATCGATCCGGTCAGGCACGTACAGCGTCGCCTCACGCCCCATTTGCCGCAACCAGTCGATCAACAGCGCGGCCGAGGTGCCGCCGTCCACGTCGTAATCCGCAAAGATCGCGATCCGTTCACGGCCCTTGACCGCCTTTAGGAAGCGGCTGGCGGCGGCTTCCATATCTCGTAGGGATCGCGGGTCAGGCAGCAGATCGCGCAAAGAGGGCGCCAGAAAGGCGTCGACCTCAGCATCTGTGACGCCGCGCCGGGCCAAGACCTGCGCCAAGGGGCGTTCCAACCCGCGGGCCTGCACCAGCATTTCTGCCGCGCGGTCGATTTCGACCCCCGGGCCAACCCATCGACGCCCCGTCAACGAGGCTGAGACATCCAGAAAATCCATGGCCCGTTTCTGCCCCGCAGGCTCGCGCACGGCAAGCCGATAGGCGCGGCGCCCTTCATCCTCTTGCTGCAACTATTCCGGCCGGAGGCGACCACCCGCGCCAGAGACCCGCGATCAGACTTCTTCGATCCGGATCGCCACAGGCGCGGTGACGATCACGCCGGTCTTTTCCATCGCTTCCAGCGCGCGGTCCAGCGCGTCGCGGGCGGTGGAATGGGTGACGATCAGGACGGGCGCATTCTCTCCGTCGTGGTCGTACTGGCGCATCCGGTTGATCGAAATGCCAGACTCGCCCAGCACCGTCGCGATCTTGGCTAGAGCGCCGGGTTTGTCCAACAGCGTCATCCGCAGGTAGTAGGCGGCGGGCGTCACCGATTTGGCAGGCGTTGCGGCCTGCAGCGTGTTGGCGGGCTGACCAAAGACCGGCAGGCGCAATCCGCGGGCGATATCGCAGACATCTGCCATCACGGCGCTGGCGGTCGGGCCCTCGCCCGCGCCGGGGCCGCGTAGCACGATCTGATCCACGGCGTTGCCTTCCAGCACGACCATGTTGGTGCCGCCCTCCAGCTGTCCAAGGGGCGAGGTCGCGGGCACAAGGCAGGGCGACATGCGCTGTTCCAGCCCACGACCGGTCATCCGTGCCACGCCCAGCAGCTTGATCCGGTATCCCATGTCGCCAGCGGCACGGATGTCGTCGATGGTCAGGCGGCCAATGCCTTCCAATTCCATCGCGTCAAAGGCCACCTGAGTGCCGAACGCGGCAGAGGCGAGGATCGCCAGCTTGTGGCCCGCATCGATGCCGCCCACGTCCAATTCCGGGTCAGCCTCTAGGTAGCCAAGTTGATTGGCCTCTTCAAAAACCGTCTCATAGGGCAGGCCCGCGCTTTCCATGCGCGTCAGAATGTAATTGCAGGTGCCGTTCATCACGCCCATGACGCGGGTGATGTCGTTGCCGGCCAAGCCTTCGATCAGCGACTTGATCACCGGGATGCCGCCTGCCACGGCAGCTTCATACCGGATCACGCAGCCTTTGGACTCCGCCAGTTCCGCCAGCGCCTGACCGTGCACGGCCAGCATCGCCTTGTTCGCGGTGACCACGTCTTTGCCCGCGTTCAGCGCGGCCTCGGTCGCCGCCTTGGCGGGGCCGTCAGAACCGCCCATCAGTTCGACGAAAACGTCCACGTCGTCGCGGGTGGCCAGGGCGACGGGATCGTCTTCCCAGGCGTAGTCCTTCAGGGGCACGCCGCGATCCTTGTCGCGCGTGCGGGCCGAAATGGCAGAGATCGTGATCTGAGCCCCGGTCCGGGCTGTCAGCATGGCGGCCTCGCGCCGGATGATCTTGATGACCCCGACACCCACGGTGCCCAATCCCGCAATCCCAAGCCTGATGGTCTGGCCCATGCCCTTCGTCTCCTGCTCATTCATGGCTGTGGCGGCCTTAGCCTGTTCCCCGTGTCTGCGCAACGCGGCTTTCGTCGCGGCGGGGGTATGTGGGGGCTAGTTCGCCTTCAATCGGGCAGCGCGGGCCTTGAGTGCGGCGGCCCGTGCGGCCAGCGCCTCATCTTCTTGATCCTCGATGCGGGGCTCTTCCGTCTGGGCCAGCAGACCTTCGACTGGGACAAGCGGAGGATAGGGGCCGGTCAGCGCGGCCTGTGGCACAGCGCGATCCAGATCGGGAAATTCGGCGCAGCCCGTCAGCGGCAGCATCGCGCCGCCCAGACAGAAGCCTGCCAAGATCATTCCCCGAAGTCTGCTCATCCGCGTCCCCGTTTGCACCGCGGCCAAACCTGACCGATCCGGCGCGGACAGGCAAGCGCCCTTGATCTGAACATACGTTCAGATAAAACGCTGTCATGGCCCGCACCCAAGGTTCACACTCCGCCCTGACGGCCCCCCGCATCCGCGATGCCGCGCAGCATCTGTTCGCCCGTCATGGCTATGCCGCCGTGTCGATGCGCCAGATCGCGGCCGAGGTTGGGGTTCAGGTCGGGGCGCTGTACAACTACACCGCCGACAAGCAAAGCCTGCTGTCCGATCTGATGGAAACCCATCTGGAGGAGCTGCTGAGCGCGTCTGAGCGTGAAGTCATCCCGGACGATTCCGTCGCCGCGCTGGAACATTTCACGCGGTTCCACATCCGGTTTCATGCCGAACGCCCGGACGCGGTGTTCATTGCCTACATGGAGTTGCGAAACCTGACGCCCGAGAATTTCGCCCGTGTCGAAGCGCTGCGCCATCGCTATGAAGATCGGCTGACCGATATTCTGACACGCGGGCAGGCGGCGGGGGCCTTTGACATAAGGGATGCGCGGATCACCACCATGGCGCTGATCGCCATGCTGACTGGCGTGAACACGTGGTTTCGGCAGTCTGGTCGTCTGAGCCTTGAGGAGGTCGAGGCGATCTATTGGGATATGGCGCACCGGCTGGTGGCCGGGTAGGGGGCGCTGCCCCCGTCCTGCGGACTCCCCCGGAGTATTTACGGAAAGATGAACGCGGGACGTGGGGGCGGTCTGGACCGGTTGTTACGCCGCTCCGGACCTGGTTCTTAATGCGCGGGGCGGATGAAGGTGCCGTTGCGCAGTTCCTTGAAGGCCTGCTGCAGTTCTTCGGCGGTGTTCATCACGATCGGCCCGTGCCAAGCCACGGGTTCCTGAATGGGCGCACCCGAGATCAGCAAGAAGCGCACGCCTTCTTCGCCCGCCTGCACGGTAATCTCGTCACCGGTGCCAAAGCGGATCAGCGTGCGGTTGCCGGACATGTCGCGGATGTTAACCTCCTCTCCGCGCAATTCTTTTTCCAGCAGCACGCCCGTCGGGGCCGAGGCATCAGCAAAGGCGGCAGAGCCTTCGAAGACATAGGCGAAGGCGCGACGGTACAGATCGATCGGCAGCGTCTTTTTCACGCCCGGCGGGATGTAGATGTCGAGGTACTGAGGATCGGCGGCAATGCCATCGACCGGACCACGTTTGCCCCAGAACTCCCCGACCACGACGCGGACCTTGGTGCCGTCGTCATCGATGATCTCCGGGATCTCTTTCGCCTCAACATCCTGATAGCGGGGTGCGGTCATTTTCAGATCGCGCGGCAGGTTGGCCCAAAGCTGGAAGCCGTGCATCTGACCCGAGGGCGTCCCCTGCGGCATTTCCTGATGCAGGATGCCAGACCCGGCGGTCATCCACTGCACGTCGCCTGCACCAAGCGATCCGGTGTTGCCAAGGCTGTCGGCGTGATCCACGGTGCCCGACAGAACATAGGTGATCGTTTCGATCCCACGGTGCGGGTGCCACGGGAAGCCGCGCTGGAAATCTGCCGGGTTTTCGTTACGGAAATCGTCGAACAGCAGGAAGGGGTCCAGCTCGCTTGGGTCATGGAAGCCGAAGGCGCGGTGCAGCTTGACGCCGGCGCCCTCCATGGTGGCCTGGGCTTTGCGGGTCTCTAGGGTAGGGCGGATAGACATCTTGGGTCTCCTTTCACCGTTGTAATTAGGCGTGTCGGACTGTTCGGCCAAGGGGGCCAGCCCTTCATAAGCGCGCGGTGACTGTGCACCGACCAACAGATAGCTTGCATCGGGCCCACGATGGTCTTAGCCCCGACCCGCATGCATTCATGCCAGACGGGGGACGCCATGGCAGAAACGATCCACGAATTGTCGGCCTCTTCGGGGCGGCGCGTCTTTGGCGTCGGTGTGCTGAGTTTTCTGGGGCTTTTGCTGCTGCGGATGGGGTTGATGGGCGGCGGGCCGGGCCTGCTGGACCTTGTCGTTCTGGCCATGGGCGTGATCGCACTGGTCGCTGCGTGGATCATGTACCGCGCCACGATGCGCAGCATCATCCTGACCGAAGAGGCGCTGGTCGATAGCGAAGGCGTTGTGCTGGCGCGGCTGGACGATATCTTGACCGTGGACCGCGGCACTTTTGCGTTCAAGCCATCCAACGGCTTTCTGATCCGCACCACGAAGGGCGGGCCGCGTCTGTGGCAGCCGGGGCTTTACTGGCGGTTCGGGCGCAGGATCGGTGTCGGAGGCATTACCCGCGCGGCCGAGGCCAAGCTGATGGCCGACCTGATCACCGTCAAACTGGCAGAGCGGGCAGCGGAAGAAGCGGGGGCCTAACCCTCCGCCCAGCTATTACGTCGGGGTCCCGTCGTCCCACTTCAGCTGATCCGCAAAGCGCGGGTTCATGAAGACGTGGCTTTTCATCTGCCAGTCGTCCATGCCGATCTTGAACGGCAGCTTATAGTCGTTCCAGGTCTCAAGCAGGATAAATTCGTCACCGCTGGCGATTTTGGGCAGCCAGCTGCGCAGCGAATTCACGTTGTTGTCCGTTAGAACCGAGGTGGCCGCCGCACCGCGCCGCTGCGACCAGCGGACGGTGTATTTATCGGTGTCCAGATCATAGCTGATGACCGATACGCGGAGGCCGGGGTTGCTGACGCGTGTCAGGCCCTGAAACAGGGTGAAGGTGCTGTCGACGTAGATGTCGTTGATCTTTTCCGTTTCGCGCGAATAGGCGTCCGCGATGGTGAACGCGGCCTTCTGGTTTACGCTTTTCATGCGCAGCATGTCGAAGAAGGTGAACATCGCCACATAGGTCCAGATTACCAGCGGCAGCAGGATGATCGATTCCACGGCGACCGTACCCTTGGAGTCGCGGCCGAAGTCACGGGCCGTACCGCGCAGGAATTCGGTCACGCGGGCGCGCAACAGGGCAGGGGCAGAGGGGCAGAAACGTGTCATAGCGTCCTCAGGGTTCGTTCACGAAGGCGGTGGTCGAAAACATCGCAACATCGCCGTTGCCGTCCTTGGAGACTTGGTTGCCAAGCCCCACGGTCGGGAAAATCGGGGCGATCTTGATACAGGCCCGCATGATCATCAGTTCGTTGCCCTTGCCGTGCACAAAGGCGCGGACCGGGGCGATCTCTTCGGATTTGTCGATGCAATCCGCCG
The DNA here is from genome assembly GCF_045763785.1 of Pseudooceanicola aestuariicola. Taxonomy (NCBI): domain Bacteria; kingdom Pseudomonadati; phylum Pseudomonadota; class Alphaproteobacteria; order Rhodobacterales; family Paracoccaceae; genus Pseudooceanicola; species Pseudooceanicola aestuariicola. Next base: position 967,133 of record NZ_JBJGSF010000001.1, read on the forward strand.
AGGCCGGCAGGCTGGTGTAGCTGCGCGGATCGACCGGCTGCATCTCAAGCCGCAGGCTGTTGTCGCAATCGGGAAGGAACCCGGCATAGCGGCAGATCTCGGATTTGACCTTGGCGTGGGTCGGGTCTTCGATAAAACCAAGGCGCAGATCGCGCACGGCCATATCCAACCCGCGTTCCAGCATCGTCTGGCGGAAGGTCATCAGACCCATTTCCACCGACGACAGCATGAACATCAGGAAGACCGGGAACATCACCGCGAAATCGGCGATAACGGTCCCTTTTTCATCCTTAAGCCAATGGCGCAGACGCGCCCGAAGGGTGCGGTTCTTAGTCATCACAGGGTCAGCCTTAGTTGCTGAAGCTGGCGTGCGATCGAGGCGAAGGCGTCAGAGATGCTTACACCTTCCACGCGGTAGAAATGCGACGGGGAGGAGGCGCAGAGTTCCATCTGAGCAGCCGAGGTATCGTCGATCTCGAACCCGATCGAGTAAATGATGATGCCTTCGTTCTTGGCCGCGGTGCAGATGTTCTGCAGCAGGGAGTCCGCCATCGTGCCAGTGTAGTAGACGTCGTAAAGATCGTCGCGCACGCTGGAGTCCACATCGTATTCCCAGTCGCTCATGGCCCACTTGGCCCAATGCGCGCGCATGTCCGGCGTGTCGTAGGCGAAGTCCTTGATGCGGTTGGTTTGCGTGTTGATGCCGTCGGTCATGACCACCAGAACCTTCAGGGTCTGGCTGCCATTGTCGGCGGGACGGCCGCGGAAGGCTTCGTCAATCTTGCTGGCGTCGACAAGGCTGGTGATGACAGGACGGAATGCCTGATCCAGAAGCGCGACACCCCATTTCACACCGATGTGGATCGAGGTGCGTTCGCGGCCCGTCAGCTGGTTGATCTGTGATTTCAGCGCGCTTGCGTTCTGGCTGTGCGGGGTCACCGTTTCATAGCTTTGCGTCGGGCAGGAGATATAGTTGAAGCCGCTGTCGACGTGGCTGAAGTGCTGGCCCTGCAGATAGTGATCGCCCGGGTTGACCGCAGTGGTAGAGAAATCAGCCGGCGTCAGCTGGACGCAGTAGGAATAGCTGTGCACCTGCCGCACGTTCAGGCGGCTCATAAGATCCCAGCCGATATTCACGTCGCCAGTATAGGGGACCAAGGACAGCGACACACGATCGCGGGAGTCGCTGTTGATCACCGTGTCGACGAATTCGTTGGCCGCCGTGTGCAGGCGGGTCATGCGGTTGTTTTCATCCATGGAGCCAGAGATATCCAGAACCAGCGACACCTCGGAATTGCCGTAAGCCTGTTCCGCGCGGCCGATGGCCGGGACGGTGAAGGTCGGGAAGCCGAGGTTCTTAAGGAAGGGCGTCTGCACCTCGGCGCTCAGGTCCACGGTAACCGAGGTCGACAGGCCGACGCCGCCGATGGTGATATCGTCTTCGGAAATGTAGGACGCCAGATTTGCCTTGGCGAAGTAATCCATGACCACCTGCTTTGGCTGCAGGGTGTTGTCTTTGTGCGCGGCGGCCAGCGCAGCCGAATCGACGGTCTGCTGCAGGCGCGTCCGTTCCATTTCGGTGCGCATAAGGTCGACGCCAACGCCGGCGACGGTGAACATGATCAACATCATCATCATCACAAGCGCCAACATCACGCCGTCTTCGGCGCGGGCAAAGTGATTGATTTCATGTGCAAAACGCTGACGCAGCTTTTGGGCCAGCGGCGATGTTCCGACGGATCTGCTCATCTCGTTACCTCTCAACGTCTTGCGGGCCCGAAGTGGGGGGTGGGCGGGTGCGGACGCTCGTTCACAAAGAAATTGTTAACGATGGATTCGGGCTGAAATGGGGCGGCAATGGGGTCTGGGGATGGAAAACAGCGGGTTTTCATAACAATCCCCCAGCCGACCGACAGACTGTCCCAAGGCGGTTTTCCCAAGCCTTGGCGCGGTTAAGCTTTTCGAAAAGCCTGCCATTCCAAGCTATCGCCCAGCCGGATCGCGGTGTTACGCTGATCAAAACGGAGAGGAGTCGCCATGACAGACCAGAGCCCGAACGCCGAACCGAGTTTCCGCCAAAGCGTCGATCTGATGTTCAACCGGGCCGTGTCCCTGATGGACCTCCCTCCGGGGCTTGAGGAAAAGATCAGGGTCTGTAATGCCACCTACACCGTGCGGTTCGGTGTTCGTCTGCGAGGCCAGATCCGAACGTTCACCGGCTACCGGTCCGTCCATTCCGAACATATGGAGCCTGTGAAAGGCGGTATCCGATACTCCATGGCCGTCAATCAGGATGAGGTCGAAGCGCTCGCCGCCCTGATGACCTACAAATGCGCACTGGTCGAAGCGCCCTTCGGCGGCTCCAAGGGGGGGCTTTGCGTCGATCCTCGCGAATGGGAAGAGCATGAGCTGGAACAGATCACCCGCCGCTTTGCTTATGAACTGGCCAAGCGCGATTTGATCCACCCGGCGCAGAACGTGCCCGCCCCCGACATGGGTACGGGCGAACGCGAAATGGCATGGATCGCGGATCAATACCGCCGCATGAACACCACCGACATCAACTCTGCCGCCTGTGTCACGGGCAAACCGACCAATGCGGGTGGCATCCAGGGCCGGGTCGAGGCGACAGGCCGTGGCGTGCAATATGCCCTGCGCGAATATTTCCGTGACAGCCGGGATGTCGAAGCGGCGCATATGACCGGCACGCTTGAAGGCAAATCCGTCATCGTTCAGGGCCTTGGCAACGTGGGCTACCACGCCGCGCATTTCTTGCAGACCGAAGACGGCTGCACCATCAAGGCGATCATCGAACACGACGGCGCCCTGCTGGATCATCGCGGGTTGGACGTCGAGAAAGTGCGCGAGTGGATCAACACTCACGGCGGTGTCTCGGGCTATCCCGACGCGCGGCATTTCGAGGACGGCACCATACTGCTGGAAGAAGAATGCGACATCCTGATCCCTGCCGCGCTGGAAGGCGTGATCAACCTAAGCAACGCCGGCAATATCCAAGCCAAGCTGATCATCGAGGCCGCGAACGGCCCGATCACGGCGGGCGCGGACAATATCCTGCGCGAACGCAACGTGGTGATCATCCCGGACCTTTACGCCAACGCGGGCGGGGTCACGGTGTCCTATTTCGAATGGGTGAAAAACCTTAGCCATATCCGATTTGGCCGCATGCAACGCCGTCAGGAAGAGGCGCGGCACGAGCTGATCGTGAAAGAGCTGGAGAGGCTGGACCGCTATCTTGGCAACGCGTGGTCGCTGACACCGGACTTCAAGAACAAGTACCTGCGCGGCGCGGATGAGTTGGAACTGGTCCGCTCGGGCCTCGACGACACGATGCGCAGCGCGTTCCAATCCATGCGCGAGATCTACCACGGGCGCAGCGACGTGACCGATCTGCGCACCGCGGCCTATATCGTCGGCATCACCCGCGTGGCGGACAGCTACCGCGCCAAGGGGCTGTAGACCCGTCAGGGGCGAAACAGCACCTCGGCCAGATTGTTCATCGAGTAGTTGAAATAAAAGTCTTTGCCGGACCGCAATTTTGCCTTCAGGGCCAGTTTCGCGGTCTGGCCGCCCAATTGGGTCCAAGCCCGATGCATCTTCCAGATCGGGACTGAGGCACGCATGACAGCTAGCCGGTCTCCGTCTCCGGCGGGGACGTCGCATCCCTGTGGCCGCCCGGACGCCATTTCATAGAAATCGGCATAACAGGAGGCCTTCATCCAGCCGACATAGTCGAAGCGTCCGTATTGCGTGAACGAAACGCTGACCATAGTCGCGATCTGCGTATCGGTTCGCATGTCCAGCGCAGTAATCGCGACGATCGGGTCATCGACATTTTTCGCGTCTTCCAGATCGGTGATGAAGTCGAAAACGATGCTCGCGTCGTCCCAAGTGATATGGGCGCAGCTCATCTCGGGCTGCGGATTTGCCCCTCCGGTAGCGGCATCGCAATCGTCATGTCGGATAAACTCCCGTTTGATCGGCGGCCCGGCCCGGCGGAAATCCACGTCAGTGGCCTCGGTTCTGCCCGCCCATTTCAGGGTCGCGGCCATCACATCGTTGGTGAAGAAAGATTCACTGCCGTACTGAGCGCCGCGCGATTTGTAATTCGGCTTCTCGTGGACCGCGCGAGCATTCCATTCGGCCTGCGCCGGACTAGCCAGGGCAATCGCCGCAAGCCCCGAGCACATTGCGCGTCGTAAATAGGTTTTCATGAAGACCTCTGATAGGACAATACCGCCATAAGCGGGCATTTCGCAGACCCGGGCAAGATGGATTTCGTCCGCGCAGCGCATCACCGCGATGATCATTTAAGCAGGGTGTCGCAAACAGACCTGTCAAAGTCGGCGGCCCGTGTTGCAATCGTTTCCTTTGCTTGCTTTGCTCGGCTTTCAGAGTCGGAGGCCCAGATGCGGTTCGATGCGCTACAAATCCTGAAACAGGGCCTGACGGGCAACAAAGGCTGGGGCCCCCATTGGCGCGATCCGGCGCCCAAGGATGCCTATGACATCGTCATCATCGGCGGCGGCGGGCACGGGTTAGCAACGGCGTTCTATCTGGCCAAGGAACACGGGCTGACCAATGTCGCCGTGCTGGAAAAGGGCTATCTGGGCGGCGGTAACGTGGGTCGGAACACCACCATCGTACGCGCCAACTACTTCTTGCCCGGCAATTCCGAGTTCTATTCTCATTCGCTGAAGCTGTGGGAAAAGTTAGAGTTCGACCTGAACTACAATGTCATGCATTCGCAGCGGGGGCTGATTAACCTGTTCCATTCCGATGGTCAGCGTGATGCCGCAGTGCGCCGTGGGAACGCGATGATCAATCAGGGCGACGATGCGATTCTTTTGGACGGTGACGCGTTGCGCAAAAAACTGCCCTATCTGGATTTCGACAACGGTCGGTTCCCGATCTACGGCGGGCTGTATCACCCGCGCGGCGGTACCGCCCGGCACGATGCCGTGGCTTGGGGGTTGGCGCGGGGCGCGTCCGACCGGGGCGTCGATCTGATCCAGAACTGCGAAGTTACGGGGATCGACATCGAAGGTGGCAAGGTGACGGGGGTGCAGACCTCTCGCGGGGCGATCCGCGCGCGCAAGGTTGCCATCGTCACTGCAGGCCGGTCGGGGCAGGTGGCGGCCATGGCGGGGCTACGCCTGCCGATCGAAAGCCACATCCTGCAGGCTTTTGTCACCGAAGGGCTGAAGCCGGTGATCGACAATGTCGTCACATTCGGCATGGGCCATTTCTACATCAGCCAATCCGACAAAGGCGGGCTGGTCTTTGGTGGCGATCTGGATTTCTACCCATCCTACGCGCAGCGCGGCAACCTACCCACGGCAGAGCATGTGATGGAGGCTGGCATGACCCTGATGCCGATGATCGGACGGGCCAAGATGCTGCGATCCTGGGGCGGGATCATGGACATGACGCCCGACGGGTCCCCCATCATTGATAAGGCGCCTATCGACGGGCTCTATCTGGATTGCGGCTGGTGCTATGGCGGCTTCAAGGCGGTGCCGGGGTCGGGCTTTGCCTTGGCGCATCTGCTGGCAACGGACAGGCCCCACGACAGCGCGGCGGGCTTCCGGTTGGATCGGTTCACGACGGGGCGCGGTCTGATGGACGAAGAAGGCAAGGGGGCGCAGCACAACCTGCACTAGCGGGCTGTGGCGGGGGCGGGCGCCTCCGGCGGGAGTATTTCGGGAAAGATGAAGACAAGACCATGAGATTAACCTGCCCGCATTGCGGAGAGCGTGACCGCCGTGAATTTATGTTCGGCGGCGCGGCCTTGCCCCGACCCGCGTCCGGCGACTGGGGGCCGGAATGGGACGATTACCTGCACCTGCGCGACAACCCGGCGGGGGCCAGCCGGGAATATTGGCAACATGCCTCTGGTTGTTCCGCATGGCTGGTGGTTGAGCGTGATACCGTCACCCATGCCGTCTATTCCGTGGCCGAGGTGCCGTCATGAGACTGGGGCAGGGCGGACAGATCAATCGCGACCGGCGGGTCGATTTCACCTTTGACGGGCATGCATATCAGGGGTTTGAGGGCGACACCGTCGCCTCGGCCCTTCTTGCGAATGGCGCGCGCACCGTGGCGCGGTCATTCAAATATCACCGTCCGCGCGGCATCCTGAGTGCCGGCAGTGAAGAGCCGAACGCGCTGGTCACGCTGGGTCGCGGCGCGGGGCAGGAACCCAACGCCCGCGCCACTATGGTCGAGTTGCGCGACGGCTTGCAGGTCTTCAGCCAGAACGCCTGGCCGTCGGTCGGGTTCGACGCGCTAGAGGTCAACGACCTGATGTCGCCCTTCCTGTCTGCGGGGTTCTATTACAAGACCTTTATCGGCCCGCGTCTGCCCGGCGCGCGCCTTTGGGAACGCGTGTTCGAGCCTGCAATCCGCCGCGCAGCAGGTCTGGGGCGATTGTCCTGCGACCCGACCGGCATGGTGACGGAAAAGGCTTTTGCCTTTTGCGATCTGCTGGTGATCGGTGCCGGACCGACCGGCCTGATGGCCGCGCTGACGGCGGCTGAGGCCGGGGCGGATGTGATCCTTGTGGACGAGGATTTCCTGCCCGGCGGTCGCCTGAATGCCGAGGTCGAGGAGATCGACGGACAGACCGCCAGCGGCTGGGCGGCCGACGTCACAGCGCGGCTGGCGGCGTTGCCCAACGTGCGTCTGATGGGTCGCACGGCGGTGATCGGCGTCTATGACCAAGGCACTTATGGCGCGGTGCAAAAGCATCCCCCGGCCCCCGGAGCCCCGGAAGAAACCTTCTGGCGCATCGCGGCCAAGCGCTGCGTTCTGGCCGCAGGGGCCATCGAACGCCCCGTGGCCTTGGTGAACAACGACCGCCCAGGCGTGATGCTGGCGGGGGCGGTGCGGACTTACGTCAACCGTTATGCCGCGGCCCCGGGCCGCCGCGCCGTTGTCTTTGGTGCGAGTGATGAGGCGCATCGCACGGCAGCCGATCTGATCCGCGCGGGCGTGCATGTGGCAGCCTTGGTCGATGCGCGGGATGTGCCATGCGATCTGGACGTGCCCTATTATCGCAACGCCATGGTCGAAAGCGTTCAGGGGCGCGAGGTTGAAAGCGTTTTGATCCGCCGCGCCGATGGAAGCGACGACCGCGTGCAGGCGGACCTGCTGGCCATGTCCGGCGGGTGGAATCCCAACGTGCACCTGACCTGCCATTTGAACGGTCGCCCCGTGTGGAACGATGACCTGAATGCCTTCCTGCCCACGCCGGACGCCGTTCCCGGGATGGAGCCTGCGGGCAGTTGCAATGGCGCGCTGACGACCCAAGCCTGCCTGACCGCCGGACGCGACGCCGCGCTGCAGGCCCTGTCTGATCTGGGGATCAACGGGGCCGCACCGGACGTGCCGCAGGCATGGGACGCGGACCCGAAGGCGCAGCCGCTATGGGTTGTTCCCGGCAAGGGCCGCAAATGGATTGATTTCCAGAACGACGTGACGACCAAGGACATCGAACAGGCGGCGCGGGAAAACTTCCGCTCGGTCGAGCATATGAAGCGCTATACCACGCAAGGTATGGCCACCGATCAGGGCAAGACGGGCGGCGTCACGGCGCTGTCGGTTCTGGCCGACGCGACGGGCCGGTCGATCCCCGGCACCGGGACCACGACGTTCCGCCCGCCCTTCAGCCCCGTCCATATCGGCACGCTTGGCGCCGGGGGCGAGGGGCGTGGTTTTGCGCCCGAACGCTTTACCGCCGCGTACCCTGTGCACCTTAGCATGGGGGCCAGCATGGTCGAGGCGGGGCTGTGGTTCCGCCCGTCCTATTACCTGCGCGATGGCGAAAAGACATGGCGGCAGGCCTGCGACCGAGAGGCCCTGATGGTGCGCGATACGGTCGGGGTCTGCGATGTATCGACCCTTGGTAAAATCGACGTGCAGGGGCCGGATGCGGGCGCGTTTTTGGATTTCGTCTACGCGGGCACGATGTCGACGCTGAAGGTCGGGCGCGTGCGGTACGGTTTGATGCTGCGCGAAGACGGTCATGTAAAGGACGACGGCACCTGCGCACGTCTGGCGGACGATCATTTTCTGGTCTCGACCACGACCGCAGCGGCGGGTGACGTGATGCGCCACATGGAATTCGCGGCGCAGGTTTTGCGCCCCGATCTGGACGTGCAGCTGGTGTCGGTCACCGAACATTGGGCGCAGACGGCCATCGCCGGGCCGCAATCCCGCGACCTGCTGAACGACATTCTGGACACGCCCATCACGTCCGAGGATTGGCCCTTCATGGCCTGCGGTGATGTCAGCGTGGGGGGCATCCCCGCACGGCTGTTCCGCATCTCGTTCTCGGGCGAACACGCGTATGAAATCGCCGTGCCCGCCCGCTATGGCGAAAGCCTGTTTCGGCAGTTGGTCAGTAAGGCCGAGGCGCGCGGTGGCGGAGCCTATGGGACAGAGGCTCTGAATGTCCTTCGGGTCGAGAAGGGTTTGTTAACCCACGCGGAATTGGATGGCCGGACAACAGCTTATGATCTCAATCTGAATCAGATGATGAAGAAAGCTAATGTATTTATTGGCGCCGCTGCCGCCCGTCGTGATGCGATGATGGACCCGGACCGCCCGCGTCTGGTCGGCATCAAACCCGTGGGCGCGGTCAAACAGATCACCGCCGGTGCGCACCTGTTCGAGGCGGATGCAGAGGTGAGCCGAGAGACCTCTCAGGGCACCGTCAGCTCGGTCGCGTTTTCGCCGACGCTGGGGCATTACGTCGGGCTGGCGTTGTTGAAAGAAGGGCCAGAGCGTATGGGCGAAACCGTGCGGCTGGTGGACCACATGCGCGGGATCACCACCCTGTGCGAGGTCTGCCCCACCACCTTCTTCGACCCTGACGGAGGGCGCGCCCGTGGTTGAGCCTAAGATCACCCTGACCGCCACCGCACCGATCACCGGGGATTTGCCCCTGGCGGACGGTGGAATGACCCTGTCGCTGGCAGACCCCGGGTCGCTGACCCTGATCGCGCCGTTCAACGGGCAGGCGGTGGCCGTGTCACAGGCTTTGAACGACGCGACCGGATTAGCCCTGCCGGAAACGGGCCGGATGGAGCAGGGGGAGCGCGCCTATGTTCAATGGTTCGGGCGCGGACAGACCCTTTTGGCGGGGGGGGGCGCCCCGGATCTGCCCGGCGCAGCGATCACCGATCAAACGGATGGCTGGGTCACGCTGGACCTGACCGGGCCGAACGTCGCCCAAGTCATGGCGCGGCTGGTGCCAGTGGACCTTCGCGACGCCGCCGCGCCCGTCGGCACCGCGTTGCGCACTGATTTGCACGGGATGATGGTGGCCATATCTTGCCCCGCGCCGGACCACATCCGCATCATGGGGTTCCGGTCCATGGCCAAGACGCTGACCCACGCGATCGGCGACGCCATGGCCCATGTCGCGGCATTAACCTGAGCCGATCACAAAGCCCGCACCCCCGCTGGACAGCCCCGCGGATTGGCCGGATAATCGGCGCATGAGTCTGCCCCCCGGTTTCCTTGATGAACTGCGCAATCGCGTCAGCCTGTCTCAGGTTGTCGGGAAGAAAGTCATGTGGGACTTGCGCAAGTCCAATCAGGCCAAGGGCGACTGGTGGGCACCTTGCCCCTTCCATCAGGAAAAATCCGCGTCTTTTCATGTGGATGACCGAAAAGGGTTCTATTACTGCTTCGGCTGTCACGCCAAGGGTGATGCGATTTCGTTCATGAAAGACGCCGACAACATGTCCTTTATGGAGGCGGTCGAGGCCTTGGCGCAGGACGCCGGGATGCAGATGCCCGCGCGCGATCCCCGCGCAGCCCAAAAAGCGGAAAAGCGCGCTGAACTGGCCGATGTCATGGACATGGCGGTCAAATTCTTTCGCATGATGCTGAATTCCGGCGCGGCCGAAGGCGCGCGGGCTTACCTGTCCAAACGTGGCATGACGCCCGACCGTCTTGAACGGTTCGAAATCGGTTTCGCGCCCGAGGGGTGGCAGAACCTGTGGGATCACCTGCGCAACAAGGACGTGCCCGAAGACCTGATCCTGAAAGCGGGTCTGGCGAAATCCAGTGACAAGGGGCGCAAGCCCTATGACGTCTTCCGCAACCGGATCATTTTCCCGATCCGCGATGCTCGTGGCCGCTGCATCGCCTTCGGCGGTCGGGCCATGGACCCGAACGACAACGCAAAGTACCTGAATTCGCCGGAAACCGAACTTTTCGACAAATCCCGCAGCCTGTACAACCATGGCCCCGCGCGGGAAGCTGCGGGGAAGGGCAAGGCGCTGATCGTGGCCGAAGGCTACATGGACGTGATCGCGCTGTGCTCGGCCGGGTTCGAAGGGGCTGTCGCGCCCTTGGGCACTGCTGTCACCGAACACCAGCTTGCGATGCTGTGGGCGATCAGCCCCGAACCGATCATCGCGCTGGATGGTGACACCGCAGGCTTGCGCGCGGCGATGCGCACCATGCACGTCGCCCTGCCGCTGATGGAGGCGGGCAAATCCCTGCGCTTTGCATTGCTGCCCGAAGGCAAGGACCCGGACGACCTGATCAAGGCCGACGGGGCCGAAGCGATGCAAAAGATCATCGACGGGGCATTCCCGCTGGTCGATCTGCTCTGGCGCGAAGCAACCGAGGGCAAGACCTTTGACAGCCCGGAACGCAAGGCCGCGCTGGACCGTGACCTGCGCGAAAAGATTAAGCGTATTCCCGACCAAAGCCTGCGCCGCCACTACGGCGATGCAATCAAGGAATTGCGGTATCAGTTGTTCCGCCCGCAGCGCAGCGGCGGCACGTGGAAACAGCGCGCCCGCATTCTGAAGACCCGCGAGGTGACGAAGGCGTCGTTCCTGTCGTCCGGTGGACCGCAGGCCGAAGATCACCTGCGCGAGGCGGTGATCCTTGCCACAACGATCTGCACGCCCGACGCGGTGCAGGGGTTCGAGGGCCAGCTGGAACTGATGCGCTGCAGCGATCCCGAGCACGCCCATATGCGTGACCTGATCCTGATGCATTACCACGACGGGGCGGACGCGTTAAAAGCGGCCATTGGTGAGAATCTGGGCCCTACGCGCCTTGACGAACTCTTGGGCCAACCCCATGTGGCCATCTGCCCGACTATCCGAAACCCTGGTGATCTGGATCGCGCTCGCATGACGCTGGCCGAGGAGTTGGCCAAGCTGCGTGCACGCCGCGGACTGGCCGAAGAAATCGCCGAGGCGGAAGAGGAACTCTCGGGTGCCGCAGACGAAGCAGTGACATACCGGCTAAGCCACGCCGCCGAGGCCGCCAATCGCGCCGTCCAGCCCGTTCACAAGGATCGGGGGGATTACGAGATCGGGCAGAACGGGGCGCGAATCAGTCGGGATGAAAAGGGGGCGCTGGACGCTCTGCTGGAAACGATTCGCTTCGAAAAGGGCCGAAAGTGAACGATTTGGGTAACGGAATCCCAAAGAAATAACGTTAACCGGGTGTGCAGCGACGCGAATCACGCTATTGATTCGGGAAGCGAATCACGTCCGCCCGACGTCGTAGAACGCGACGCGAGAGACAGGAGCAGAGCATGGCCCCCAAGGATACTGATGACGACCAGCGCCAGGACGACGTTCAGGAACAGGATGTTTCCCTCGACCTGAGCCAGGCGCAGATCAAGAAAATGATCGGTGAAGCGCGCGAGCGTGGATTCATCACCTACGATCAGCTGAACCAGGTTCTGCCGCCCGATCAGGTGTCCTCGGAACAGATCGAAGACGTCATGTCGATGCTGTCCGAAATGGGCATCAACATCATCGAAGATGAAGAGGCCGAGGAAGAGGAACAGAAATCCACCGCCGTCGTGGAGACCTCCTCCAACCGCGAAGTCGCTCTTGGCTCTGGGACGCAGGAAAAACTGGACCGCACGGACGATCCAGTGCGCATGTACCTGCGCGAAATGGGCTCGGTCGAGCTGCTGTCGCGCGAAGGTGAAATCGCCATCGCCAAGCGGATCGAAGCTGGCCGGAACACCATGATCCTTGGGCTTTGTGAAAGCCCGCTGACGTTTCAGGCTATCACGATCTGGCGCGACGAACTTCTGTCCGAAGACATTCTGCTGCGCGACGTTATCGATCTGGAAACCACCTTCGGCGACCAGATGGAAGGCGACGAAGTCGCTCCGGTCGTCGAACCCGGCGCCGCCCCGGCCCCCGCCGCGAAAAAAGAAGACGACACCGAATACGACGCCGATGGCAACCCGATTGCCAGCGACGACGATGACGACGAAGACGAACAGGCCAACATGTCCCTGGCCGCGATGGAAGCCGCGCTAAAACCGCGCGTGCTGGAAACGCTGGACCAGATCGCCCGTGACTTTGCCGTTCTGTCGGAACTGCAGGACAACCGCATCAGCGCCACGCTGAACGAAGACGGCAGCTTTGGCGACAAGGACGAAGCCCAGTACCAGAAGCTGCGGTCCGAGATCGTTGAACTGGTGAACGGCCTGCACCTGCATAACAACCGTATCGAAGCGCTGATCGACCAGCTGTACGGCATCAACCGCCGCATCATGCAGATTGACAGCGCCATGGTGAAGCTGGCCGATCAGGCCCGCATCAACCGTCGTGAATTCATCGACGAATACCGCGGTCACGAACTCGACCCCAACTGGGTCGAACGGATGAGCGAAAAGTCCGGCCGCGGCTGGCAGATGTTCATCGACCGGTTCTCGGACAAGGTCGAAGAGCTGCGCACCGATATGGCGCAGGTCGGTCAGTACGTCGGTCTGGATATCAGCGAATTCCGCCGCATCGTGAACCAGGTTCAGAAGGGCGAAAAAGAAGCGCGTCAGGCCAAGAAGGAAATGGTCGAAGCCAACCTTCGCCTCGTGATCTCGATCGCCAAGAAATACACCAACCGTGGTCTGCAGTTCCTCGACCTGATTCAGGAAGGCAACATCGGCCTGATGAAGGCCGTTGATAAGTTTGAATACCGTCGCGGCTATAAATTCTCGACCTACGCGACGTGGTGGATTCGTCAGGCGATCACCCGGTCCATCGCGGATCAGGCGCGCACGATCCGTATTCCGGTCCACATGATCGAAACGATCAACAAGCTGGTCCGCACCGGTCGTCAGATGCTGCATGAAATCGGTCGCGAACCCACGCCCGAAGAACTGGCCGAGAAGCTGCAGATGCCGCTGGAAAAGGTTCGCAAGGTGATGAAGATCGCCAAGGAGCCGATTTCGCTGGAAACCCCGATTGGCGACGAAGAAGACAGCCAGCTGGGCGATTTCATCGAAGACAAGAACGCGATCCTGCCGCTGGATTCCGCCATTCAGGAAAACCTGAAGGAAACCACGACCCGCGTTCTGGCATCGCTCACCCCGCGTGAAGAACGTGTTCTGCGGATGCGTTTCGGCATCGGCATGAACACCGACCACACGCTGGAAGAAGTCGGCCAGCAGTTCAGCGTGACCCGCGAACGTATCCGTCAGATCGAAGCCAAGGCGTTGCGCAAGCTGAAGCATCCCAGCCGGTCGCGGAAGCTGCGGTCGTTCTTGGATCAGTAAGCCAGACACAAATCTTAAGAAGGGCGGTCCATCGGGCCGCCCTTAGTCATTCTGCTTGCAGCCCTGTCCCACCCCTGTCTATACAGATATGGAATTTCGAATGTGATGGGGTGACATGGCTGCGTTGCAAACCTTTCTTGATCAGCTTCCCTGGAACCTGCTGATCATTGCCTGCCTGACACTGGGCCTTGCCCCGTTTTTCCCCGAACCGCACATCTGGGAAAAGCTGAAAATGCTGGTGTCGGGCACGCTGACCAAGCCGATCGACATCTTTGACCTGTTGATGCACGGCGCGCCCTTTATCCTCGCGCTGCTTAAACTGGTGCTGGGGCGGGGTGCCGCAGGGTAACCCGTCAAAGTTGAAAAAAATACTACCGGCATGAAACCGAAATCCGGGGTCGTGCGTTGATGTCCCAACAAGGGGAACATCATGCACCGCGCACTTATTCTGTCTTTGGCCATCGTCACCGCACCGGGCATTGCGCTTGCCAGCATCAACCCGGAGCCGCTGGAAAACGACGCGCCGATTCTGACGCCAGTTCAATCCGACCGGATCGAAATCAAGGTCGCAGCAGAAGAAATCAACGCCTGCCGCGAATTGCTGTCGGCCGTATTGGGCGAACCGCCCATGACCGTCGCAACCGCAATGGGCGCAGAACCCGCACCCAGCCTGCCGGTCGTGCAGTGCGTGGTAGAGGCGCGGGCCGACTAAGACTGGACCCCGCCTGCTGGCCTTAGCATAACGAGGCGATGCAAACCCAATTCACCATCACCACCAATGGCCCCGGCCTATACGAATTCACCCGCGACGTGCGTGAATGGTGCGCGGGGCAGGGCGATGGGGTTCTGACGCTGTTCATCCGCCACACCTCTGCCAGTCTTCTGATCATGGAAAACGCCGACCCCGAGGTGCGGACTGACCTAACCGCCTTCTTCCATCGCCTTGTCCCCCCGACGACCGACCCGTCGATGAGCTATCTGACCCACACCTACGAGGGCCCGGATGATATGCCTGCCCATATCAAGGCCGCGATGATGCCGGTCAGCGTGTCGATCCCAGTGACAGACGGGAAACCTCAGTTGGGTACATGGCAGGGCATCTACGTTGTGGAACATCGCCAAGCGCCGCACCGCCGTCAGGTTGCCGCGCACTTCGGCGCTTGAATTCGCCCCTACCCAATCCCTTGCGTCTGTCTTATAGTGTCTGCGGACATATGGGGTGCAGCCCCATCAGGCGGCAGGTTTTAGGGGATTTCAGACGATGCGTTGCCCGTTTTGCGGAAATATCGACACTCAGGTGAAGGATTCGCGACCTGCCGAGGATCACGTCTCGATTCGCCGCCGCCGCTTCTGCCCGGCCTGTGGTGGGCGTTTCACCACCTATGAACGTGTGCAGCTGCGCGATCTGGTCGTCATCAAATCCTCTGGCCGCCGCGAAGACTTTGACCGGGATAAGCTGGAACGCTCGATCCGTATCTCGATGCAGAAACGTCCCGTCGATCCCGAGCGGATTGATCAAATGATTTCCGGCATTGTCCGCCGTCTGGAGAGCATGGGCGAAACCGACATCTCGTCCAAGGTGATCGGGGAAATCGTAATGGAAGCCCTGGCCCGGATTGACACGGTTGCTTACGTCCGGTTTGCCAGCGTTTACAAGAACTTCCAAGCCGCCGACGACTTTGACAAGTTTGTCAGCGAACTGCGCCCCGACGCGTCTCCCGACGAATAAGCATGTCTGCGGCTCAAGACCGCCGCTATCTGGCGCTGGCCCTGTCTTTGGGTCGGCGCGGGCAGGGGCGGACCTGGCCCAACCCGGCTGTCGGCTGCGTGATCGTGAACGATGGTCGCATCGTCGGTCGTGGCTGGACGGCCCCCGGCGGGCGTCCCCATGCGGAACCTCAGGCTCTGGCCCAAGCTGGCGATGCCGCGCGCGGCGCAACCGCTTACGTATCGCTGGAACCTTGTGCGCACCACGGTAAGACACCGCCTTGTTCGCAGGCTTTGATCGACGCCGGGATCGCCCGCGTGGTGGCCCCGCTGGAAGACACCGATCCGCGCGTCAGCGGGCAGGGCTTTGCGCAGTTGCGCGCGGCGGGGATCGAGGTCACGACTGGCCTGCTGGCCGATCAGGCCGAAGCGGACCATGCAGGTTTTTTCATCCGCACAGAACAGGGCCGCCCCTTTGTCACGCTGAAGCTGGCCAATTCCTTTGACGGACGCATCGCGACGGCGACCGGTGACAGCCAGTGGATCACCGGACCTGTCGCGCGCCGGGCCGTCCATGCCATGCGGATGCGCAACGACGCGGTCATGGTGGGCGCGGGCACGGCGCGGGGGGATGACCCGTCGCTGACCGTGCGCGACATGGGCGTGGACCATCAGCCGGTGCGCGTGGTGGTGTCGCGGAGGCTGGATTTGCCGTTGTCAGGCTTATTGGCCCGGACGGCCAAGGACGTGCCGGTTTGGCTGTGCCACGGGGCGGACGCGGACGATATGTTGCAACAGACCTGGGACGGGCTGGGGGCAGAGCTTATCCGCTGCGACGTCACGGGCGGCCATCTGGACCCGCGATCCGTGCTGCAGGGCCTTGGCGCGGCAGGCCTGACCCGTGTCTTCTGCGAAGGGGGCGGGGCCTTGGCCGCGTCGCTGCTGGCTGCGGATTTGGTGGATGAACTGGTGGGCTTTTCGGCCGGGGTCGTGATCGGGGCAGAGGGTACGCCTGCGATCGGGGCCATGGGGCTGGCCCGTCTGGTGGAAGCCCCGCGGTTCGAGTTGATCGAGACGCGCGATCTGGGCGGTGACGTGCTGCACCGGTGGCGGCGGTCTGGCGGCTAGGCGGGGGAGGGCGCTGCCCTCTTGTCGCTGCGCGCCAAGTCATCCGGGAATATTTACTGCAAGAGGAAGAGCCTAGCGGCGCCACAGCCATGCGGCCCCGGCCAGCGCCCCTTGGGCCTTGGCCAGTAGGCGCAGGGTCGGGGCGCGCGGCGTTTGCCCGTCTGACAGGCGCTTGATGGCGGTTTCGACCGCGCAGGCTTGACTGGTCAGGGGATCGAAATAGCGCGGGTAGTCGATCAGGGTGGCATGGACCAACCCATGCAGCGACGGGCGTGCCTGACGACGGGCGGGCACCCGGCCCAGATCTCGGGTCAGGCCCCAGCCCGCGTAAAAGGGCGTGCCGGTCGTGGTCACGGGCACATTGCGGATCAGCGCTTCGAACCCAAGGAGGGAGGTCATGGTCCAGACCTCTTGGACATGGGGCAGCAGCATCGCCGTGTCGGCATCCGGCAGCACCATATCCGCCCATTGGCTGGCATCGTCGACCACGCCGGGGCGCAGGCCTGCGACCACGTCGGGATGCGGTTTGTACAGGATGACGGCGTCGGGATTTTCGGCGCGAACACGCTCTAGCAGCGCGGCATTGGTGGCGATCTCACCAGCGCCGAGCCGGATTGAGGCGTCGTCTTCGACCTGTCCGGGTACCAGAATGCGGTGGCCAACGGGCAGGTCGGGCAGGGTGCCGCCAAGGTTATATTTGGTAAGCCCAAGCGCGATCAGCTGTCCGATCAGATGTTCCGCCCGAAGGTCCTGATCGGGGCGCAGGGTGGCGCGCGCGGCGATAAGGCGTTCAAGGCGGCTTTCGCGGGTGGGGTCGTAGTAGATACCAAGGTCATCGCAGGCCAGCGACAGGGGCGGCACCAGTTGCGCGCCCAGCCCACGGGATCGTAGGAACCCGTCCTCGATCCGTGTAGCTGTGCTGCCCTCGGCCGCCTGACCGGCCCAAACCATCGCGCGGCGGGGCGGTGTGGGCGGACCGTCGGAAAAGGTGACGCGGGTTTCTGCACCGAACACCTGTTGCAGTGTCGGACGTTTCCACAACCGCATGCCCGCCGCTTGCCAGCCGTGCCGATCCTCGCGGTAGGCGCGGGTACGGGCTTCTAGCCAATCGACGGCCTCTTCGAAGGAACACAGGCGGTCTTCGCATGGGTGGTACCACGTCGGGTAGAGGATCATCGCGCAGGCAAATAGCTGTGCCTTGGTCAAACGCCGTCCCCGGCGTGCGGCGGGGAACTGGATCGGGTGGCGGTCGTCGGTCAGGCCCCAGCCAGCGTAAAAGGGCCGCCCGAAGGTGACGGGGGTGTGGCCAGCCAAAATCGCCTCGAACCCCATCTGAGAGGTCACGACATAGACGGCCACCGCGCCCTCCATCAGGGTCCATGGGTCTACGGCCGCGTCGCACAGGCTGATGCGGTCGGTTTCATCGTCAGCGGTGAAATAGCCGGGGCGATGGCCTGCCGTGCTTTCGGGGTGGGTCTTGATGACGATCCGGGCGGCAGGGTGATCTTCCTGCGCCCAATAGAGCATTTCGCGAAACGAATTCGCATCTGTGCCGCCATGGGTGACGCTGGCATCGCCGCGGGTCTGGTCGATCACCAGCACATAGCCGGGGGTGGGCCCGTCCAGTTCGGTGTCATGCGCGTTGTATTTCGACAGCCGCGCCTCGCGAAGGCGGGCGATCCCGGCACGGGCGCGATCCATCAGGGCGGTGTCGTCCAGCGGATGCGTGCGCAGCAGGTTTTCCAGATCGGAGGGCGTTTCGGCGTCGAAATAGATGCCGCTCTGATCGATGCTGAGGCCTAGGGGAGGCTCTCCATCCCGGCCGGGATGGATCGAGCGTAGAAAGGCATCCTCAATCCTGACCAGCGGCGCGCCGGTCGCCTCGCTTACTGCTTCGCCGCGATGGGCATAGGGGGATCGGCCCCAGACCACGACGCCGTCATCCTCGGACGGTTTGCCCAGACGCAGGTCATATCCGGCCAGCGACAGGATACGCCGGACCCGCCGTTGTTTCAGAAAGCCCGCGTTGAAATAGCGAAGCCGCCGGGGGGCGACCCCGGCGGCGTCATCAGGTTCGGACCCGAAGGTCATGGATTAGTTTCCGAGCGCGGTATTCACCGTGTTCACCGACGACAGCGATCCGGTTAGTGCGGAAATCGCCTTGTCCCACTGGGTAAACGGCGCTTCGGTGACGTAAAGCGTATCGCCATCCCGGATCGCGAAGTCACGCGCGTGGAACATGCCGTTGGGCTGCGTCAGGTCCAGAACATAGACCATACGCTGTGCGCCGATCAGATCATCGCGGCCCAGCACCTGGTTGGCGATCTCGGCCGGTTCGTTCCGCAGCACGAAGACACCCGTGGGGTCGGCCGCGTTCGACAGCAAGCCGCCGACCTGCGCGATGGCTTCCAGCCCCGACAAAGTCTGCGTTTCAAACGGCACCAGCGATTGAGAGCCGGTTGCGCCAAGGGCGGTGAACTTACGGGTGTCCGCTTCGACCAGAACCTTGTCACCACCGCGCAGGGCGATGTCCAGTTCGGGGTTCTTATAGAGGTCTTCGAACCAAATCGTGCCCTTGTGGTTGCCGCGGATCACGGTGATGCGGGCAATTTCGGGCTGGATGGTCACGCCACCGGCGCGGGCAATCATGGCGGCCAGCGTGCGGGTGGGGCGTTCGATGGCAAAGACGCCCTGACCGCCGATCGCCCCGACCAGCGATACGGTCGAGCCGTCGCCGGCCAGACGACGCACCTGAACCTGCGGATCGGGCGTCTGGTCTTCGAGTTTCGCGGTGATGATGCGGCGGACGGCTTCGGGCGTGTTGCCCGCGGCGCGGATGCGGCCTGCGTAAGGCACAAAGATAAAGCCCGCGCCATCAACCTGCACTTCTTCCAGCAGGGTGGCGTTGGCGCCTTCAGACGCCAGCAAGCCGTCATCGACGTTTTCCCAGATCGTCAGACCCAGAGTATCGCCCGGCCGGATCGTATCCGACCCAAGCGCCGCAGCGTTGATAAACCCCTGAGAGAACCCAAGGGCAGGGGCCACGGCGGTGGCACGCGTTACGCGGTCGTTGACGGACACGACAAAGGCGTCGCCCTGTTGCATCACCGACCCGGCAAAGATTTCGCGTTTGTTCGGGCCGACGCGCGGCAACACCGCACAGGCGGACACGGACGTCATAACGGCCAGCATAACAACGGGCCGCGCCCATTTGGACATGGGGGAATTCACTGCTCGGTCTCCTCGACCTATTTTCTGCCTCGGTCTTTTTTTCTTAAAATAGCGGAATCCTGTGGATAACGCTAGTTGTTTGATGGCTTGGGCCTTAATGCACCACGCGCAACTGTTGCCTCGGGGTCGCGGTGCCGGATTTCAGCGCGTCATAGGGATCTTCGGGCGCCAGCATCATATCGACCACTTGCCGCAACAGCTGACGACGGGCACGGGCCGAATAGAACCCGCCGGCCACCTGCGATGTCTCTAGCAGGAAGCGTCGATAATCCTGATAGGCCTTGCGGTCAGGGCGCGCGGGCGTTGCGAAGAATTCTGGCAGCGGCTGGGTCGAAACGAACTCTGGCTTGGCGTAGACAGCCGATCCGAACGTTTTCAATGGGATACCTCGGAACAATACCTGCTGCGCGGCGGTTGAGTTCACGGTGACGGCAGTCCGCGCATCGGCCAGCAATTGCGCCAGCTTGCCGCCACGCACGAAATGCACGCGGTTCGCGACGCCAGCTTCTTTTGCAAGGCGGCGGATATCGCGACGCACGGGGACGCGGCCATCCTCTAGCGGGTGGGCCTTAAAGACCAGATGATGGTGACGCGGCGCGCCTTCGGCAAAGCCTTTGATCACCACGTCCAGAAAATCGCTCATCGTGTTGAACGGGCTGTGGGCCTGAAACGATGCGTCGTGTTCCAGTTGCAGCAGCGCCAGATGGTAGGGAAAGCCGCCATGGCGGATGCGCCAGGATGCCAGCCCACGTTCGATCGCGTGAAAGGGCATCATCAGCAACCGCTTGAGGTACAAGCGGAACTCCGTCGCGACGCCAAGCGCACGGTGCGGTTGGAAGTTGCGGTATGCGCCGTTCCGGAACATCACGAACCAATGGTACAGCGCGCCATAGAACACATGCTGCCGTGTATCGCCCCATTTGGCCGGGGGCAGGGCGGTGTCCAGATCGGATTGTTCCAGCATCTTGCGCATTCCGCGCACGGACATGGCCATCAGGCGCGAATGCCCGTTCGATCCGCCGCGTTCGTAGGTCACCCAATAGGGTCGGATGTAGCCCTCTTCGAACACGTGGATACACAGGCCCATCTTACGGGCACGGGCAATGGCTTCGGCGTGGATTTGGCGGATGTCACCGTAAAGGACGATATCGGTGACGCCCTTTTCTTCGACCAGATCAGAGAAGTAGTCGCCCCAGTCATCCGTGGTGCCGCGGTAGGGCAGGTAGCTTTTGGAATGGAACCAGAAGGCCCGGTCGCCCGCGTTGAAGCCGACACGCCAGACCTCGGCCCCGGCAAAGCGCAGCATCTTGGCCAGCCGATGAAAGAACGGCCCATGCGGTCCCTGAAGGAACAGGAAGACGCGGTTTTCTCCTATATCTGCTGGCATCACACGTGCCACCCTTGTTGCCTGCTGCGTATTGTTGGGGCTTTGTTAATATCCTAAACGGGCAAAACTATGGCGCGGTCAAGGGATTGCATGCCGCAGCGGGCAGAGATAGCCCTTGATCCGAAGGAGATTTCGCATGTTCACAGGCATCATCACAGACGTTGGCACCATCAAAGAGGTTGAAAAACGCGGCGATCTGCGGGCGCGGATCGGCACGTCCTATGCGACCGATACGATTGATCTGGGCGCCTCCATTGCCTGTGACGGGGTCTGTCTGACCGTGATCGAAACCGGGGATGATTGGTTCGACGTCGAAATCAGTGCGGAAACGGTGTCCAAAACGAACCTCAGCCATAACACCTGGACCCAAGGCCGTCGGGTCAATCTGGAACGCGCGCTTAAGGTCGGGGACGAACTGGGCGGGCACATCGTGTCGGGCCATGTCGATGGCGTGGCCGAGTTGATCGCGCTGACCGACGACGGCGACAGCACCCGCGCCACGTTCCGTGCGCCTGATGAACTGGCGAAATTCATAGCACCCAAGGGGTCGGTGACCCTGAATGGCACGTCGCTGACGGTGAATGATGTTGACGGGGCCACCTTTGGTATCAACATGATCCCACATACGAAATCCGTGACGACATGGGGTCAGGCAAAGGTCGGCGATCAGATCAATCTGGAAATCGACACTCTGGCCCGTTACGTCGCCCGCCTTCAGGACTGGATGTAAATGACGGACACGCCTGCAGGGATCGGTCACAACAACGGCCCTACGATGGAGGCCGGCCGGACATGGCGGGTCCACGCATGGCGACGGGCCAAGGCCAACATGCCCTCCGCGCGCCTCTCGCCCACGACGGTGAAGCGCCACGTGGCGCGGGCTAAGGAATTGGGCCTGTCCTATCGTGACTACGCCTCCATTCAAGCCTCGGCTGGGCGCGACGTCTGCGGGTTCCTGTTTTCTTCCAACGCTTTGGATCTGGCCTTTGGCCGCCACCGTGTGTCCCAACCCAAAGCGGACCAGATCGAAGCGATCCGCCATGCCACCCGCGTCGCCTTGGTCCATGCGCCCCTGACGCCCGAAGAGGTGGCAAAGGCGAACACCATGCTGGACGCGGTCCACAATGCCCCGCGGTTTCTGTCCACTGTCCCCGAAATGCGCGCGGCGCTGGCTGGCGCGCAGGGCAGGCTGCCCGCCAACGGTCTGGTGGTCATCGGCATGGGGCTAGAGTCCGAATGGGTCACCGCCGGACGTCTTGGGGCCTTTATCCCTGCCGACCGCTATTTCGGCACCTGACACCCGTACATATTCGCACCTGTTGTTGCGTTAGTCCCGCGCGCTACCTATCCTCGCACCAAAGAGGAGGAGCCGCCCATGTCGTCAAAAACGTCACCCACCCGCCGCGACCTGTTGAAACTGGCCGCCGTCGCCCCGGCCGTTGCGCCGATGCTGGCGCTGCCCACAGCCGCCCGCGCCAAGATCGGAGCGCCGACGGGCGGGAACCCTGCGCATTTCAGCTTTACGCTGGGGGATACCAAGCTGACGGTGATCTCGGACGGGTACTTCAGTCTGCCGCTAAACATGTTTGGCATCAACGCCACCCCGGAAGAGGTGCAGGCCTTCATGGTCGCGCATTATCTTCCCACGGACAGCAATTATTCCCACACCAACCACCTGCTGGTCGAAAAGGGCGATCAAAAGCTGCTGGTCGATGTAGGATCCGGCCACCGGTTCTTTGACACTGCCGGGCGTCTGGCGGCGAACCTTGACGCCATTGGGATCGGTCTGGACGACATCACCCATGTCGTCATCACTCATGCCCACCCGGATCACATCTGGGGCATCCGCGACGAATTTGACGAACCGCTGTTCCCAAGTGCCGAATACACGCTGGGTCAGGTAGAACATGATTACTGGATGCAGGACGGTCTGGTGGACCGCGTTGCGCCCGAGGATCAGCAGTTCGTGCTGGGCGCCGTAAATTCGATCACCGCCGATGGGGTGGACTGGCGTCTGCTGACCGATCAGGACGAGGTCATCCCCGGTGTCACGGTTATCGACACGCCCGGGCACACGCCGGGCCATATGTCAGTACTGATCACCGACGGCGATCAAAGCCTGCTGGCTTTGGGCGACTCGATGAACCACGCTTGGATGAACTTCGCCCATCCCGATTGGTACAATTCGTCAGATACGGATGGCCCGCTGGCGGCGGAAACGCGCAAAAGGTTGCTTGATATGGCTGTTGCCGATCGCATTCCCGTGCTGGGCTACCACTTCCCCTTCCCGGGGGTCGGGCATGTCATGGCCGAAGGCGACAGCTATCGCTTTATCCCGGCGCTATGGCAGTTCTAATCGCATGAAAAAGGGGCCGCACCTCAGGCGCGGCCCCTTAGGATGTCATGCGACGCTGATCAGTCGATCTTGCTGTCGACGATGGTCGGATAAACAAGGTTGGTGAAGGTCAGACGCACCGGAACCCGGTTCTTGGGCGACTGGATGAACAGCAACGCGATGAAATCTTCCTTAGGGTCGGTGACATAGTAGGTGCCAGCCGCACCGCCCCAGTAGTATTCGCCGACACTGCCGAACGACGGCGCGCCTTCGTCGACACGAACGCCGTAGCCAAGGCCAAAGCCATAGCCTGCACCGGGCAGATAGTATTTGCCGGGCTCAATGCCGTTCATGTGGTTGGCGGTCATCAACTGGACCGTTTTGGGCGACAGCAGGCGCGTGCCATTCAACTCGCCCCCATTCAGCATCATCTGAGCGAACAGCGCGTAATCATGCGCGGTCGACACCAGACCACCGCCACCGGACTGTGACGGCATCCGTTCACGCGGGTTGAACATGTCGAAAGGCCCGATCTTGGCATGATCCGGGAAGGCCTCGGCGATGCGGCCATGCTTGGACGCGTCATCGACGTAGAAATCCGTGTCTTCCATGCCAAGCGGATCAAAGATGCGCGCCTTCAGGAATTCACCCAATGGGGCGCCAGTGACCGCTTCGATCACGCCGCCCAGCACATCCGTTGACCGAGAATATTCCCATTTGGTGCCCGGCTCATGCTCCAGAGGCAATGTTGCCAGCAGTTTGGCCTGTTCCAGCCCCGTCATCTCGGGGTTCGCAACGCCTGCCTTGTTATAGGCGTCCCGCGCTGGACCCGCGCCAAAGAACCCGTAGGTCAGGCCCGAGGTGTGGCGCAGTAGGTCCTGAATGGTCATCGCCCGTGTGGCGGGCGTGGTGACAGGATTGCCTTCGCCATCGACTTCGCCCGTGGCGACGGTCATCTCGGCAAATTCAGGGATGTAGGTCGCGACTGGGGCGTTCAGGATCAAACGGCCTTCTTCGACCAGCATCATTGCCGCAGCGCTGACGATCGGTTTGGTCATGGAATAGATGCGGAAGATCGAATCTTCGCTCATCTCGGGGCCATCAGGGCCTTGCTGACCCATCGCCGACAAATGCGCGATCTGGCCATCGCGGATCAGCATGACAACCGCGCCGGGCATCATGCCATTGGCGACCATCGCGTTCATCGTGCCGTCCAACCGCGCAATACGTGCCGGATCCAGCCCCAGTTCGGTGGCGTCGCCCGTGGGCAGCTGATCGGCCCAGGCGGGGAAAGAAATACTAGATACAACAGCACAAAGGCCCGCCAAAAGGTGGGTTTTAAAGTGATTCATGGTGTCCTCCCGTTGCTGTCCATACTGGACAGTATGAAAAGGGTAGCAGCGGAATAAATTTCCGCACAACCAATTTTATGCATCGCTGTGTTTGCACGTTGCGTCACAACCTTCGCGGGAAGGGCGCACATGAGCTCTGCATTTTTGCTGTCAGCGGACGCAGCGGATCTCTGGCCTTTCCGCGCCCAAGGCCTTATCTGCGTGACCAAGCAAGCGGAGGACGCCATGGACAGCACCACCTATGAAACGCCCGGCCCGGTCGAGGAAAGCTGGTCTGACGCCATCAGCAGCATCGAAGAAATCATCGAAGATGCGCGCAATGGCCGGATGTTCATCTTGGTCGACCACGAAGATCGCGAAAACGAAGGCGATCTGGTGATCCCCGCACAGATGGCCACGCCCGAGGCGATCAACTTCATGGCCACGCATGGGCGCGGGCTGATCTGCCTGTCGATGACCGGGGATCGTGTGGATCAGCTGGGGCTGCCGCTGATGGCCTCTCAGAACTCGTCGCGTCATGAAACCGCGTTCACCGTATCGATTGAGGCGCGCGAAGGCGTGTCCACCGGCATCTCGGCCCACGACCGTGCGCGCACCGTTGCCGTCGCCATCGACGCTGGCAAAAGCGCGCAGGACATCGCAACGCCGGGCCACGTCTTCCCGCTGCGTGCCAAGGACGGCGGCGTTCTGGTCCGCGCGGGCCATACCGAAGCCGCGGTGGACGTGTCGCGCCTTGCGGGTCTGAACCCATCGGGCGTGATCTGCGAGATCATGAACGAAGACGGCACCATGTCGCGCCTGCCGGAACTGATCGCGTTCGCGCAGAAACATAACCTCAAGATCGGCACGATCAGCGACCTGATTTCCTATCGCCGTCGCCACGACAACCTTGTCCGCGTCCGTCAGGAAGAAACCATCACGACCGAATTCGGTGGTGAGTGGACGATGCGCATCTACACGGATGAGACCCAAGGCGCGGAACACATCGTTCTGATCAAGGGCGACGTAGAAGGCGACGACCCGGTGCTGGTGCGGATGCACGCGATGGACCCGATGAAGGACGTCGTCGGCATGGGCGGCGAAGCCCGCGCCGATCTGTTCCGCGATGCTATGCGCGCCGTCGCGAAAGAGGGCAGGGGCGTCGTGGTTCTGCTGCGTGACCTGACCATGCAGATCGCGGCCGAACACGAAGTGTCGCCCCAGACCCTGCGTCAGTACGGTCTTGGCGCGCAGATCCTGTCGTCACTGGGTATTCACAAGCTGGAACTGCTGACCAACTCTCCGCGTCCGAACGTGGTGGGCTTGGATGCCTATGGTCTGGAAATCGTCGGCACGCGCCCGATCAAGGGGGAATAAATGGCTGGAAACGAACAACACTACGTCATGCCCCGCGGCACGGTGGACAAACCGACCAAAGTGCTGCTGGTCGTTGCGCCCTATTACCGCGACATCGCTGACAACATGATCGCCGGTGCCAAGGCCGAGATCGAGGCCTGGGGCGCCACGCACGAGCTGATCGAGGTTCCCGGCGCATTGGAAGTGCCGACAGCCATCGCCATGGCCGCGCGCATGTCGAACTACGACGCCTTTGTCGCCATCGGCTGTGTGATCCGGGGCGAGACGACACACTATGACACGGTCTGCAACGACAGTTCGCGCGGGATCACGCTGCTGGGGCTTCAGGGCCTGTGCATCGGCAATGGCATCCTGACGGTGGAAAACCGCAAACAGGCCGAGGTCCGCGCCGATCCCGCCGATCAGAACAAAGGCGGCGGCGCTGCGGCTGCGGCCTTGCATCTGCTGGCGCTTTCGCGCAAATGGGGCGCTCCGAAGGGCGCGGTTGGCTTTAAGCCCGCGTCCGAGGAATACAAACTCGCCTGAGGCTTTCATGACCGACGACACCCCCACGCCCCAAGCGCCGCTGCCGATCTCTGGCAACCAGCGGCGCAAGATGAAAAGCGCTTCGCGGCTTTACGCGGTGCAGGCGCTGTTCCAGATGGAGCATTCGGCCCAGACGGTTCAGAAGGTGGTGAGCGAATTCGAAGACCACCGATTTGGGGCGGTCTACGAAGGCGACGAAATGGCCGAAGGCGATGTGGACCTGTTCCGTCAGACAGTGGCGGATGCGGTGAATTATCAGGCGAAGATCGACCAGATGACCGACCGTGCGCTGGTGGCCAAATGGCCCATCGCGCGGATCGATCCGACCCTGCGCGCCCTGTTCCGCGCCGCCGGGGCCGAATTGGTCCAGACCGACACGCCGCCCAAGATCGTTATCAAGGAATATGTCGACGTGGCCGCGGCCTTCTTTCCCGACGGCAAGGAGCCGAAGTTCGTCAACGCCGTTCTGGACCACATGGCGCGCGAGGCGAAGCCGGAAGCGTTCTAAGCCGGTAAATCCGCACTGGCATTCCTGCGCATCCTCCGCATGATACGCTCATGCCGAACCAACCGCCGCCCCGCAAAGTCCTGCTTGTCGATGATGACGCCGCCGTGCGCGAAGCACTGGCGCAGACCCTTGATCTGGCCGACCTTGACCCGCTGACCTGCGGGTCGTTCATCGAGGCTAAGGATCACATCACACCCGATTTCCAAGGCGTTGTCCTGTCTGACATCCGTATGCCGGGACGCGACGGCTTTTTCCTGCTGGACCACGCGCAACAGACCGATCCCGACCTGCCGGTGATCCTGCTGACCGGCGAAGGGGATATTCCCATGGCGGTGTCGGCGATGGATCGCGGGGCCTTTGGGTTTCTGGAAAAACCTTGCGCGTCTCGTGACATGCTAGAGGTTCTTGAGAAGGCGCTGCACACCCGTCAACTAATTCTTGAGAACCGCCGCCTGAAGGCCCAGCTGGAATCCGGCGACCCGGCGGCGCGTCTGATATTCGGCACATCTCAGGCCGCACATGCCCTGCGCGATCAGGCCCGAAAGGCGGCCAGCACGGCGGCCGAGGTTCTGATCTCTGGCCCGCCGGGCTCCGGCATCAGCAAGATCGCCGAGGTGATCCACCTGTCCTCGCCCCAATCCAAGGGACCGTTCTTGAAACGGGCTGCCGCGGGCCTGACGCGGGCGGAGTTCGATACAACGTGGGAGGCCAGCCGAGGCGGGGCGTTGTTTCTGGATGAAATCGGCAACCTGCCAGAGGATACGCAACTGGCGCTCGGCGACGCGTTGGAACAGGGCGGTGCCCGCCTGATCGCCGGGACCACCCGCGACTTGGCGCAATTGGTCGAAGATGGCCAATTGTCCCCCGACATCTTTTATCGGCTCGAGGTTTGCCGCGTCTATATCCCCAGCCTTGCCGACCGGCCCGAGGATATTCCGGTGCTATTCCGCCATTACGTGGCGCAGGCTGCTGAACAGGCCGGGATCGACGCGCCAGAGGTGACGGCGGAATATTCCAGCGCGCTGATGGCTCAGGACTGGCCCGGCAACGCGCGGTCAGTCATGTCCGCTGCGATGCGGTTCGTCCTTGGCATGCCGGAAGAGGCGACTGCCGCCCGCGATCTGGGGCTGGCCGAACAGATGGCGCAGGTCGAACGTTCGCTTCTGGCGGCGGCTTTGGGGCGGCACAATGGACACGCGTCAGAGGCTGCAAAATCGCTCAAGCTGCCGCGAAAGACCTTTTACGACAAGCTGACCAAATACGGTCTTAAGCCCGAGGATTTCCGGCGCGGCGGCGGGTAAGGTCTGGCTGTGCGGATTTCCGCACATCCCGGCCAATCGCCCGTGTGGAATTCCGCACATTGCTGCTTTGCAGCATTCGAGGTCCGCTGGAAATTTGACGGCAACATTCTGTAATTAATATGAAAATTCCGTCTCTCGACACCACGATCACGCGCGCTTGAGGCTTCTCTCCCCAAGGCGCAATTCTTCCTTCGGAAACGTGACTTCACGATTCGTCACCCAATGAGGAGGAAACCACATGAAATTCCTGACCACTGCCGCAACGGCTCTGGCCCTGTCCGTCACCGCGACCGCTGGCTTTGCGGCCTGCGACGACGGCGAAATCGTCGTCAAGTTCGCGCACGTCACCAACACCGACAAGCACCCCAAAGGGATCGCCGCGTCGCTGCTGGAACAGCGTGTGAACGACGAAATGAACGGCAAGATGTGCATGGAAGTTTACCCGAACTCCACGCTTTACAACGATGACCAGGTTCTCGAAGCGATGCTGCAGGGCGACGTCCAGCTGGCCGCACCGTCCCTGTCCAAGTTCGAAACCTTCACCAAGAAGTTCCGCCTGTTCGACCTGCCGTTCATGTTCAAAGACATCAACGCCGTCGACGCCTTCCAGAACTCTGACACCGGTCAGGCGATGCTGGATTCGATGCAGAAGCGCGGCCTGCAGGGTCTAGGCTACTGGCACAATGGCATGAAGCAGATGTCGGCCAACAAGCCGCTGCTGCTGCCCACCGACGCAAACGGCCTGAAGTTCCGCGTTCAGCCCTCCGAAGTTCTGGTCGCCCAGATGGAAGCCATCGGTGGCTCTCCGCAGAAAATGGCCTTCTCCGAAGTGTACGGCGCGCTGCAGCAGGGCGTTGTGGACGGTCAGGAAAACACCTGGTCCAACGTCTACGGCCAGAAGTTCTTTGAAGTTCAGGACGGCACCACCGAAACCAACCACGGCGTGATCGACTATCTGGTCGTGACCTCGGTTGACTGGCTAGACAGCCTGGACGCAGACGTCCGTGACCAGTTCATGACCATCCTGGACGAAGTGACCGCAACCCGGAACGCCGAATCCACCAAGGTGAATAACGAAGCCAAGGAAGCGATCATCGCAGCCGGTGGCGAAGTACGCCAGCTGACCGCCGAACAGCGTCAGGCTTGGGTCGACGCGATGAAGCCCGTCTGGGAAAAGTTCGTCGGTGACGTCGGCCAGGAAAACATCGACGCGGCACAGGAAATCAACGCCTCGATGTAATCGCCGGTTTGGCATGAAAGATCGGGGCGCGGGCGACATGCTCGCGCCCCTTTTAACACCCGCCATCCGGCGGGGAGGGTAGGGGGACAGACATGCATTCACGGTCAAGTCACAGCAGCGCCATCGACCGGATCGAGGAAACGGCCATCGCGGCCATCCTTGGCCTGATGACGCTGATCACATTCGCCAACGTCGTGGCGCGCTACGTATTCAACGCGAATATCCTTTGGGCGCTGGAAATGACGGTGTTCCTGTTCGCATGGCTGGCGCTTCTGGGCGCATGTTACGCGGTCAAGAAGGGCGCGCATCTGGGCGTGGACGCCATCATCGACATCCTGCCACCGGCACCGCGCCGTGTGCTGGCGCTGATGTCGATCACCGTGTGCATCGCCTTCGCTTTCCTTCTGCTGAAAGGCGCATGGGATTACTGGGCGAATTTCGCCAACCTGCCGCAGACCGAAGGCCGCTGGTTCCCGCTTGGGTTCCAGGACAAATTCCGCCCGCAGGCGTGGTACGAAGTCAACGACATCCCCATGCCCGATTTCCTTCGCTGGATCGAGCCGCTGATGAACGACGGCGACAGCTATGAAAAGCTGCCGCGCTTCATTCCTTACGCCATCCTCCCCTTCACCATGGCCCTGCTTCTGTTCCGCTTTGTCATGGCGGGCGTTGCGATCTGGCAAGGCAAGATTGACCGCATCGTGGCCAGCCACGAGGTCGAAGACGAAATCGCCGAAGTACAGGCACAGCGGGGCGAGGGCTGATCCATGGACGTCGCAATTCTTTTCATCATGGTCGTGGGCCTGATGCTGATCGGCGTGCCGATCGCTGTATCCCTCGGCACGTCGTCGATCCTGTTCCTGCTCTGGTTTTCGGACACCTCCCTGGCGTCCATCGCCCAGACCCTGATGCAGGCCTTCGTTGGCCACTACACGCTGCTGGCCATCCCGTTCTTCATTCTGGCCTCGTCCTTCATGTCGACGGGCGGCGTGGCGAAACGCATCATCCGCTTTTCCATCGCTTGCGTGGGGCACTTGCGCGGCGGTCTGGCGATTGCGGGCGTTTTCGCCTGTATGATCTTCGCCGCCCTGTCCGGGTCGTCGCCGGCGACCGTTGTGGCCATCGGCTCTATCGTGATCGGGGCCATGACGCAGGCGGGCTATACCAAGGACTTTGCCGCAGGTGTGATCTGTAACGCAGGGACCCTTGGCATCCTGATCCCGCCGTCCATCGTGATGGTGGTCTATGCGACCGCAACGGACGTGTCTGTGGGCCGGATGTTTCTGGCTGGCGTGATCCCGGGCCTTCTGGCGGGCGGTATGCTGATGGCGGCCATCTACATCATGGCGCGTATCCGCAACATGCCCGCAGGCGAATGGAAAGGGTTCGGAGAGATCTGGCTGTCGTTCAAAGATGCCTTCTGGGGCCTGATGCTGATCGTTATCATCATGGTCGGTATCTACGGTATCCCCGGCATCACTGGCGCGATCTTTACCCCGACCGAAGCCGCCGCTGTCGCCTCTGTCTACGCCTTCATCGCGGCTGTGTTCATCTACCGCGACATGGGCCCGCTTAGCACCGAAGGCGACGCGCCGAACCTGCCGCTCTACAAAAAACCGATTGCGCTGGTCACCGCATGGTTCCACCGCGACACACAGCAGACCCTCTTCGAGGCTGGCAAGCTGACGGTTACCCTGATGTTCGTCATCGCCAACGCGCTAATCCTAAAGCACGTTCTGACGGACGAGCAGGTTCCCCAGACCGTGGCCGAGGCGATGTTAAACGCAGGCTTTGGTCCGGTCATGTTCCTTGTGATCGTGAACATCATTCTGCTGATCGGCGGCCAGTTCATGGAGCCGTCGGGTCTTCTGGTCATCGTCGCGCCGCTGGTCTTCCCCATCGCGATCGAACTGGGCATCGACCCGATCCATCTGGGCATCATCATGGTCGTGAACATGGAGATCGGGATGATCACCCCGCCGGTTGGTCTGAACCTCTTCGTGACCTCCGGGGTTGCGGGGATGCCGATGATGCGGGTGGTCAAAGCCGCCGCGCCCTTCCTTGCGGTACTCTTCGTGTTCCTGATCTTGGTGACCTACGTGCCGTGGATTTCCACATGGCTTCCGACCAGCGTCATGGGGCCAGAGATCATCACCAACTAAGGTTGGTCGGTTTGAAACTAGAAACGGCGCCTTTCAGGGCGCCGTTTTTTGTGGTGCGGAGCCGTGCCAGCGCTGGACCGGGGGACGGCGCATTAACCCCGAGACATAGGCGCTTTATCGAGGTCAAATGCATCGAACGACTGATCCTTGAGCGACGTGCATCAAAGCGCCGGCCCATCGGGCCGGTCCGGCGCTGGCACGGCGGGCCTTCGGCCCTTGATTCCGTGCCGGAAGGAGCCCTCAGCTTAGGCCTTCTCCAAAGCCTCGATGATCGGCGAAAAATCGGCATTGGTCAGCGACGCGCCGCCCACCAGCGCCCCGTCCACGTTGGAGATCGAGAAGATCTCGGCGGCGTTGTCAGGCTTGACCGATCCACCATACAGCAATCGGACCGACCGCCCGACACCGGGGCCAAAGCGGCTTTCCAACCGGGTGCGGATAAAGTCGTGCACCTCTCCGATCTGATCGGCGGTCGGGGTCATGCCCGATCCGATGGCCCAGATCGGCTCATACGCCACGACAAGGTTTTCGCCGGTTGAGCTATCCGGCACCGACAAAGACAACTGCGCCCCGATGATGTCGAGCGTATTGGTCGCCTCGCGCTGGCCAAGACTTTCGCCAAGACAGATCACTGTCATCAGGCCCGCGGCCTGTGCCGTGCGGGCCTTGGCCCGGACGTCCTCTGACGTCTCGTGATGGCCTGCCCGACGCTCAGAATGTCCAAGGATCACTGCCTTTGCGCCCGCGTCCCGCAGCATCGCGGCCGAGATATCGCCGGTATGCGCGCCATCAGACTTTTCGTGGCTGTCCTGTCCGCCGATCATCACCGGACCGCCCTGACAGGTCTGGGCCGCGGCGGCGATCAATGTCGCCGGGGGGCAGATCAGAATATCCACATTCGGGTCCGAATGCGTGGCTTGCAGCGCGGACAGCTCTTGCAGCGCCTCTGTCGTGCCGTTCATCTTCCAGTTTCCGGCCGCCAGTTTCCGCCGCATGCTCACCTCCGCTTTACGTATCGCGCCATCATCGAATTTTGGCCGCTGCCGTCAAGGGATGGCTTGCCCTTTGTTGCGCGGACGGGCAGGTAAGGCGCACGGAAATTGGGGGCGGTCTCATGGTACCCAGATTGGATATGTCGCGTCTGCTGGCAGGCGACCCGGAAGAATTGGAAACCCTGCGTGCCGGTGCGCACGAGGTCGGGTTTCTGGTGGTTCACAACACCGCGCTGTCGGCCGAAGACGTTCAGGCCGTAATTGCCGCCTATCGCAGCTTTTTCCGCCTGACTGTGGCGGAAAAAGAAGCTGTAGACATGGCGCGCACGGGATCGAACCGGGGGTGGGGCGGACCGCAGTCGGAACGCGTCGATCCCATGGCCAACCCCGATTACAAAGAGGTTTTCGACTGCGGCTTTGAACTGCCCGACGGCGATCCATTGTCAGACCTGCCGGTCTATGCTCCGAACCTATGGCCCGATGTGCCGGGGTTCCGGCAAACGGTTCAGGGCTATTACCGGGCGGCAACGGGTGTGGCGATGGATATGCTGCGCTGTATCGCGGGGGCGATCGGTGAAAACCCCAGCTATTTCGATGACAAATTCGACCGTCCCATGGCCTTGCTACGCGGGAACTATTATCCCGAGCGGCCCGATTGGGCGGGGGACAAGGATTTCGGCATCGCGGCGCACACCGATTACGGTTGCCTGACGCTGCTGGCCAGCGATGGCGTTCCGGGATTGGAAGTGCAGGGCCGCGACGGGTCCTGGGCCGCTGTCACGGCCCAGCCGGGGGAATTCGTTATCAACTTTGGCGAGATGCTGGAGATGTGGACCGAAGGCCGCGTGAAAGCCACGCTTCACCGCGTGAAAGGCAGCGCCGAGGAACGGATTTCCGTGCCGCTGTTCTTTAACCCCAATCACGACGCCAATGTCGCGCCGGAAGGGCAGGACGCCATTCAAGCGGGCGATCATCTGGCCAAACGGTTCAACGAGACGTACCTGCATCTGGCCAAGGCCTAAGACGACGGCCGGCGACGGATCAGGGGACTTTGCCCCCCGGCGCGTTGGGCCTCCCCCAAGGATATTTCTGGCATGAGGATAATCAGGTCGCTTTGCGGGCGGCTTTGCGAGCTTTGTCTGCGCGTTTCTTGTCCGCCGCGACGCGGGCCGGGCCGAGTGACAGCTGGGCCCAATGATGTGCCTCGTCGGCGTCGTCCAGCGCGCTGTCGGGCAGGGACATCAGCGAGGTCACCTGCCGGTCGCCGGTGGCGCGGGTGTAGGTGAAGGGTTCTGATCCCGCGTCAAGAAACTGCTGTTCGGTGGTCGCGTCGGATTTCATGTAGATCGTACCCGAAGACGCGATCATCGCAAACATCACGTCGTCTTCGACGTAAAGCGCCGCGCCGGAAAACATCCGGCCAGTGCGGATCGGCCCCAAGGTGCGGAAAAGGTCCAGAGCATGCTCCAGCACCTCGTCCGAGACGGCCATCAGACGTCAGCGAATTTGATGGATTCGCCGCAGCCGCAGGCTTCGACCACGTTCGGGTTGTTGAACTTGAAACCCGATTCCAGCAACGAGACTTCGTAGTCGATCTCGGTCCCGAACAGGAACATCTGCGCCATGGGGGCGATCATCACCCGCGCGCCGTCCTGCTCAACGACTTCGTCGTTGGGATCGACCTCGTCCACGTAGTCCATGGTATATTCCATGCCAGCGCAGCCGCCCTTCTTGACGCCGATACGCAAGCCCTGACGCCCGTCGCGGGCCATCAGCTTGGAAATCTGCGCCGAGGCGCGGGGGGTCATGGATACGGCCTGTTTGCCGGGGATGCCGAACATCGAAACTACTCCTGTTGCCCTTGTAATCTAAGGGCGCGCGGCCCCGATGCCAAGGGGTGGTACCTGTTCAAGAAGCGCCAGCGTTGCATAGGCGCATATGACGGCCCAGCCAAAAGACGCCAAAGTGCCGATGATCACGTATTCCGCCGCCTTCTGTTTGCGTTTGGACGCATCGAACCGCAGCACCGATTTCGCCGCGATCAGGAAACCGACGGCACTGGGCTGGCCGACGAGGATAAAGAAATAGATCAGCCCGCGCTCCAAAAGGCCAATCAACTGGCCGCCTTTTGGTAGCCCCTCGGCCCGAAAACTGCGGCCGTAGGGGCGCACCAGAAGGCCGATGGCATAGCCGCCCGCCTGCGTCGCGATTACAGCCCCGGCCAGCAGGGCCATGAGGGCGGGCAAGGGGGTGATCCCACCCCAAGCGCCTGTCGCGGCGAGGTCTGGGATCAAGATCGTAAGGGCGATCAGCGATGCCAAATGCGCCACCTGATCCAGCAGAAATGCGCGTAGGCTGGTGGGGTTGGCCCACGTCTTGGCGATGTCGATCAACAGGTGCACGCCGGTCAGGGCCAGAAGCGGGATCACCCCGGCGGCGTCCTTAGGGGCCAGCGTCGCGGTGGCGGTCGCCAAAACGATGACCCCATGCAGCAACAGCGCCAGCGGCGCGCGGCGCTGTTTGGCCTGCGCTAGATCGTCGGGCTGCAGCAGGAAATCGGCGCAGACATGGGCCAGCAACAGGGCGATGAAGGTCTCGATCATGGGGACTCCAGCATATCCAGCGCCAGCGACAGGGCGGGGAATCCGGCGGCGATCAGGGATTGTCGGACGGCTTGTCGTGTGATGCCAAGGTCTTGGGCCACCTGATCCTGTGTCGGGCGATCGGGGGCGAGCATCGGCAGCATGCTGCGCGCCTGTGCCATGCTCCACCCCGAGGAGATGTGATCGGCCAGCGCCGCCGCTGCCCCCTGTGGCCCGCCGCGGGCATCTGCGATCGTGGCGGAGCCCGTCAGCTGATCCAAAGCCCGGCCCGAGGCGACGAAGGCCCCTCCGCTGGCGTGGTTCAGATCCCCATGTTCGGGGATCTCCCCGGGGCCTAAGGCCAGTGCCATTCGGCTTTGCGCCGCCTTGTCGGTCTGGCGGAGTGCGGCGCGCATGGTCAGCGCGGCGCGTAAGGGGGCCATCGACGCGGCGGGGAGGGCGATCTGCCAGCCATCGCCGCGATGGCGGGTCAGGGGCACCGGGGCCTTGATCCAAGACGCCAGCCGATCAGCGCCCAAGCGAAGCGCGTCGAAACAGGCCTCTAGCCGATCGGCGTCGAGAGCGGTCGAGGATACGATATCCCCGGTGATCACCAAAATGTTGGATGTGGCGGGCAATCGGGCCTCCTGATCGCGCAAGCTATATCACTTGCATATAGAAAAGGAAACCGTTTTGACTTGCCTTACATGAAGCCGAGTTCCAGCCGTGCTTCGTCGGACATCATATCCATACCCCACGGCGGTTCCCACGTCAGTTCCACGTCGACCTGCTTTACACCGTCCAGCGGTTCGACCGCATCGGCGACCCAACCGGGCATGTCGCCGGCCACGGGGCAGCCGGGGGCGGTCAGGGTCATGACCACTTTCACCTCGTTTTCGGGCGAAATGTCGATCGTGTAGATCAGGCCAAGGTCATAGATATTCACAGGAATTTCAGGGTCATAGACCGTCCGGCACGCGTCTTGCACCGCGTCGTACAGCGGGTGGTCCGTCGTTGATGGCGCGATCAGGGGCGCGCCTTCCATTGGCTCTTGTTGGTCGCTCATGTCGTCCTGCCTTGTTCCTGAGCGAATATATAGGTTTTAGCCGCGCCGAGGTCCAGAGGCTGTGGCCTCTCAACCCTGTTGCAGTTCACGGGAAGGGCAAGCTCAGCTTGCCGACCCACCCCGCGTTTTGCGCCGTGGCACAGGCGCGGGCCGCACCCGCGTTTCGATCTGGTCATAAAGCGGGGCGACCACGTCCTTGCCGCTGGCTTTCTCGACCCCCTCGAAACCGGGAGAAGAGTTCACTTCCAGCACCTTGGGCCCCGTCTCGGACCGCAGCAGATCGACGCCCGCCATGTTCAGCCCAAAGGCCTTGGCGGACCGCAGCGCGGTTTCGCGTTCTTCCTTGGTGATCCGCACGGGCGTGGCCTTCCCGCCCAAGTGCAGGTTCGACCGGAAATCGCCCCCTTCAGAGGTGCGTTTGATCGCCGCGACGACCTTACCGCCGATCACCAGACAACGGATGTCTTCGCCCGCCGCCTCTTTGACGAAGTGCTGCACCAGAAAGTTCGCCTTGAGCCCCCGGAAAGCCGAGATCACCGAATCCGCAGCCTTGCGCGTTTCGGCCAGCACGACGCCGCGCCCTTGGGTGGATTCCAGCAGCTTCAGGATCAGCGGGGCAGAGCCCACCAGCCCGACAAGGTTCCCGGTATCTTTTGGAGAGTTCGCAAAGGCCGTCGCCGGCATCCCGATCCGATGCCGCGCCAGAACCTGATGCGCGTGCAGCTTGTCCCGGCTGGCGGTGATTCCCGCACTGCCGTTCACGCAAAAGGTGCCGACCGTTTCGAACTGACGAATAACGGCGGTGCCATAGGCGGTGATTGATGCGCCAATGCGCGGGATCACGGCATCATAGCGGGGCAGCTTCTTGCCATCGTAATGCACGCCGGGGGCAAGCGCGTTGATTTCCATGTAGCAGCGGGTGGTGTCGATCACCTCGACCGCGTGACCGCGTGCTTCGCCTTCTTCGACCAGACGGCGGGTGGAATAATTATCCTCGCGGCTTAGCACGGCGATGCGCAGCACCCGGTTCGGCGCGGCCTTGCGCACCTTGGCCGAATGATAGACGTCATAGCTAAGTTCCGGCTGGCAGAACCGCTCGCCCGGCACCACCGTGACGTTATCTCCCAAGGCCTGACGGCCTAGCAGCATGTGGCTTTGCATGCCCCGGCGATCGGTCAGCGTCAGCTCGATCTCGCGGGATTCGCCCCCTACGACCATCGGCGTGCGGATCACATAACGCATCTCCGTCTCGCCGTTGGACGATGTTACCTCGCGGCGGTCCACCACTTCGGCGGAACAGGGGATCACCAGATCCTCGCGGCCGGGGATCGGATGCACCGTAAAGCGGACCTGAGGTTTCTCTGCCCGCCCGAACGTCTCGATCTCGGTCGCATGCAGCGCCGAGGTCCGCGCGCCCGTGTCGACCTTGACCCGCAGCGCGGGCAGTCCCAGGTCTGGCAGGGCGACCCATTCTTCCCAACCCAGACGCAGGGGCTCTTGTTCGGGCGTATCACTCATGTCGGCTCCTTCTGATCTTGGGCTGTGATCCGGGGGCCAGTCACAGGCGTCGCGACGCCTTGATCGATTTCTTTGCGCAGGTCCAGCACAGAAATCATGTCAGCCCCGCGCGCCCAATCCGATCCGACCAGCACCACATCTTCACAATCGCGGGCGTTTCCGTCACAAGCACACCTAACACGAAGGACCGCCATGACCACCCGTTTCCGTTTCACCAAGCACGCCCAGGACGGCAAGGCCCGCACCGGGACCATCGACACCCCGCGTGGAGAGATCCGCACCCCCGCCTTCATGCCTGTGGGCACTGCGGCGACGGTTAAGGCGATGATGCCGGAAAGCGTGGCGGCAACCGGCGCGGACATTCTGCTGGGCAACACCTACCACCTGATGCTGCGCCCCACGGCGGAACGGATCGATAACCTTGGTGGTCTGCACAAGTTCATGAACTGGTCAAAGCCGATCCTGACAGACTCGGGCGGGTTTCAGGTGATGTCACTGGCATCGCTTAGAAAACTGACCGAAGACGGCGTGACCTTCAAATCCCATATCGATGGGTCGAAACACATGCTGTCGCCCGAACGCTCGATGGAGATTCAGCGATTGCTCGGCTCCGACATCGTGATGTGTTTCGACGAATGCCCCGCGCTGCCCGCCGACCGCGCCCGGATCGAAGAGTCGATGCGCCTGTCCATGCGTTGGGCCGAACGCTCCCGCGAGGCCTTTGGCGATCGCCCCGGCTATGCGTTGTTCGGGATCCAACAGGGCGGGCTGGAAGAAGACCTGCGGGCCGAGAGCGCCAAGGCGCTGACCAAGATCGGCTTTGAAGGCTACGCCATCGGCGGTCTGGCCGTGGGCGAGGGGCAGGAGGCGATGTTCGCCTGCCTCGACTATGCGCCCGATCAACTGCCCGAGGATAAGCCGCGCTACCTGATGGGCGTCGGTAAACCCGATGACATCGTGGGCGCGGTGAAACGCGGTGTGGACATGATGGATTGCGTTCTGCCTTCCCGCTCGGGCCGGACGGGGCAGGCGTTCACGCGCAAAGGCGTGGTGAATATCAAGAACGCCCGCCACGCCGACGACCCGCGGCCATTGGATGAAAACTGCTCCTGTCCCGCCTGCCGCAATTATTCCCGCGCCTATCTGCATCATGTGTTCCGGGCGCAGGAAATGATCTCGGGTATGCTGCTGACATGGCATAACCTGCAATATTATCAGGACATCATGGCTGGCATGCGCGATGCCATCGCGTCGGGCACCTTCGCAGATTGGGAACAGGCCTTCCACGACGGCCGCGCCGAAGGTGACATCCCTGCGCTATGACGGTTCGGGAAAACGGTCCTGCGGCCCATACGAGAGGCTCTGCCTCTCGCGCTCTCCGAGGTATTTCTGACCAGAAGAAGAAGGGACGCGGCTTTTGTCTGATTGCGGACGCTTCGGGGTGGGCAGGTCGGCCCGGGCTTCATCTTTCCAGAAATACTCCCGCCGGAGGCATCCGCCCTCTGGTCTCGCGCCGCACCTCAGGCCATTGTGGCGCCGATGACTGATGCCCCCAAACCCCTGCGCCGCGGCTGGACCACAGGCGCCTGTGCCACCGCCGCCACCAAGGCCGCGCTGATTGCGCTGTGGCGCGGGGAAGAGGTCGCGTCAGTTCGGATTACGCTGCCCAAAGGTGAGAAGCCGGAGTTCGCCATTGCTCACCGAAAGCGAGGCGACGGCTGGGCCGAAGCCGGGATCATCAAGGACGCGGGGGACGATCCCGACGTGACCCATGGCGCGTTGATCATCGCGCGGGTCGAAGAGACGGGACAGGGCGTCACCTTTCGTGCGGGCGAAGGCGTGGGCATAGTGACCCGCCCCGGACTGCCGATCGCACCCGGAGAGCCGGCGATCAATCTCGTGCCGCGCCAGATGATGCAGGCGGTGGTCGCCGATCTGGCAGATCGTGAAGCGCGTCCGGCAAACATAGAGATCACGATTTCCGTTCCGGGCGGAGAGGCGCTGGCCGACAAGACGTGGAACCCGCGTCTGGGTATCAAGGGCGGTCTGTCGATCCTTGGCACCACTGGCATCGTGCGGCCGTTTTCCTGTGCGGCGTGGATCGCCTCGATCCACCGGGGTATCGACGTGGCGCGCGCAGGGGGGCTGACCCATGTGGCGGGCTGTACCGGGGCGACCTCTGAGAAGGCGGTGCAGGCCTTTTATGACCTGCCGGACATGGCGATGCTGGACATGGGCGATTTTGCGGGCGGGATGCTGAAATACCTGCGCCGACATCCTGTCGATCGGATCACCATCGGCGGCGGTCTGGGCAAGCTGACCAAGTTGGCGCAGGGGGCGGTGGATTTGCACTCCGGTCGCTCGACCGTGGATTTCGAGGCATTGGCGCAGGCCTTGGGCCAGCCTCAGGTGGCGCAGGCCAATACGGTGATGGAGGTGCATCAGATGGTGGGCGCAGCGTTGGTCGATTGGGTTGTGACGCAGGCTAGGGCCAAGGCGCAGGCGATGGTGCCCGATGCGCAGGTCGACATTATCGCCATCGACCGCGCGGGTAATATCGTGGGGCAGGCGTAAGCATGGGGGCAGCATGATCCTGTTGCTGGCTGGAACGGCAGAGGCGCGCGATCTTGCGCGGCGTTTGGCCAAGGCGGGCGTCGACGCGCAGGCCAGTGTTGCGGGGGCCGTGGCGCAGATAGACGCGATGCCCTTGCCCTCGCGTGTCGGGGGCTTTGGCGGGGATGCCGGGTTCGCCGCGTATCTGGACGAGACACAGCCCACTGCAATCATCGACGCCACACACCCCTTTGCCGCGCGGATCACTGACCGAACGGCCCGCATCTGTGCGGACCGGGGCATTCCCTACCTACGGCTAGACCGACCCGCGTGGGAGCCGGGCGAGGGGGATCAATGGCACGACCTGCCGGACCCGGATGCACTTGCGTCACTCATCCCCGAAGGCGCGGCAATCTTTCTGTCTGTCGGTCGGAAAGACCTGCCGCGTTACGCAGGCCTGTCAGGGCGCAAGGTCGTCATCCGCAGTATCGACCCGCCGGGCGATCTGCCGGATGGATGGATCAGTGTCCTTGGCAAGCCGCCGTTTCCCTTGCAGGAAGAGGTCGCGCTGTTTCAGGACCACGCCATCGACTGGCTGGTGACCAAGAATGCGGGCGGGGCATCTTCGGCCACGAAACTGATCGCGGCCCGGCATTTGAAGCTGCCCGTCGCCATGATTGCCCGTCCGCCTTTGCCCAACGGCATCGACACCGTCGCCACTGCCGAAGAGGCGCTGATCTGGGCCTTGCGGCACGCATGATCCTGATCGAGACCACAGAGGATATCTCCGAAGGGTTCACCGAACTGGTCCGGCTGGACCCCACCTTTGCCCGCCTGTCCGATCTGACTCCACCACTGCGCCGCAAACCGCAGGGGTTCGCCACGTTGCTACAGGCTATTGTCGGGCAACAGGTGTCCACCGCCTCTGCCGCTGCGATCTGGGCGCGGGTCGAAACCGCAGGGTTGACCACGCCTAATGCCGTGACTGAGGCGGGCGAAGATGGCCTGCGAAGCATCGGGTTTTCCCGGCCCAAAATCAGATATGCGCTGGCTTTGGCCACATCTGAAACCGATTTCGACGCGCTGGACCACCTGCCAGACGACGCTGCGATTGCCAGCCTGACCGCGCTGAAAGGCATCGGGACGTGGACGGCGGAACTTTACCTGCTGTCTGCCATGGGACGCCCCGATATCCTGCCCGCCGGAGATCTGGCCTTGCAGGAGGCGGCGCGCATCCTCTACCACCTAGACCAACGCCCGGATGAACGCGGCCTGCGCCAGATGGCACAGCGCTGGTCCCCGTGGCGGGCCGTTGCCGCCCGCTATCTGTGGGAGTTCTACAGGGCCGAAAAACAGAGGGAAGGGACCCTATGACCCGAGTATTGAACGCCGAACGCAAAGAGCCGGTCTCCGGCACCACAAGGTCCGTCGTGGTCTTTCTGCACGGATACGGGGCCAACGGTGCCGACCTGTTGGGGCTTGCCGATCCTTTGGGCGAACACCTGCCCGATACGCTTTTCGTCGCGCCCGACGCGCCGGAATCGGTGCCGGGCGCGCCCTTTGGCTACCAATGGTTCCCGATCCCATGGCTGGACGGGTCATCTGAGGAAGAGGCAGAGCGAGGCATGGCCCAAGCGGTCGAAGACCTGAACGCCTTCCTCGATGCGCTGATGGTGGATGAAGACGTTTTGCCAGAGCAGGTCGTTCTGTTCGGCTTCTCTCAGGGCACGATGATGTCCCTGCACGTCGCCCCGCGCCGCGAAGACGAAGTGGCCGGGATCGTCGCCTTTTCGGGCCGCTTGCTGAAGCCCGAGCTGCTGGAAGACGAAGCCATCAGCCGTCCGCCCGTCCTGCTGGTGCACGGGGATCAGGACGACGTGGTGCCGCCGCAATCGCTGCCCCAAGCGGCCGAGG
Organism: Pseudooceanicola aestuariicola; assembly: GCF_045763785.1. Classification (NCBI taxonomy): domain Bacteria; kingdom Pseudomonadati; phylum Pseudomonadota; class Alphaproteobacteria; order Rhodobacterales; family Paracoccaceae; genus Pseudooceanicola; species Pseudooceanicola aestuariicola. The sequence continues at coordinate 1,009,563 of NZ_JBJGSF010000001.1, forward strand.
CGCTGCAGGGCGCGGGCTGGAAAGAGGTCTACGCCCACGTCATGAAAGGCACTGCCCACGGGATCGCCCCTGACGGTCTGTCCGTGGCGCTGGCCTTCATGCGGGACAAATGCGGTCTTTGATCGGTCAGTAAGTCTCTTTACCCTGCGGTCGGTTCGTGGAAGTCTGCGCCCGATTTCAGGAGGAGAAACCATGATCATCATCACCGGCACGATGGAAGTCGCTGAGGGCAACGAAGAGCAGGCGAAAGCCAACTTTGCCTTAGCGGCCGAGAACTGCAAAACCGAACGCGGCTGCATCGAATACCGGTTTTGGCAAAGCGTCGATCAGCCCAACCTGTTCCGTGTCTACGAGGAATGGGAAGACAAGGACTGCCTACGCGAACATTCGGCTCACCCGAACTTTAAGGCCCACGGCGAACGCATGGCACCTTTGGGCGTGTCGAAACGTCAGTTGAAGATGATCGAACCCGACCGGATCAAGGACCTGTAGATCTGATCAATGCGGCCTTACGCCCGTTGCTCTGTACTATTGATTGAACCACAAACGCGGCTCGGCCAATTCAAGCGAATTGCCCGCCGGGTCGCGGAAGTAGATTGATCGCGCCCCATTGGGCCAATGAAAATCCGCTTCAATCGCGACCCCTTCAGCGGTCAGCGCGTCGCACCATGCTGCTATTTGTGGCGCGCTGGCGCGGAAACACAGGTGGCCCTGTCCATGCGCCCCATGCGCCGGGACGGGCATCTGAGTGCTGGTAGACCCCAGAACAGTCTGGGTAGGGTTGAATATCAGCAGAACCATCTGGCCGACGCGGTAGAATACGTGACGTTCTTCGACGCGGGCGATCTGCTCCAGACCTAGGACGCCGCCGTAAAAACGTTCGGCTGCGTCCAGATCCTCTGCATAAAGCGCGGCCTCCAAAAGCCCTTCGATCTTTGGTTTGTCTGTCATCCTGTTCCTCCGGACATCGTGCGGCTTGATCGGTGCGCAGTCTACTGCATTGGATCGGATCAAAAACCGGTGGAGGTAATCCAAGGCGGGGTGTTGCTTTATCTGCGGGTCGTCGCCCAGTATGGGCGGAACCTGCTGAAAAGGAAAAGCCAATGACCGCCTATGTGATCGGACGGATGCAAATCCACAGCCGCGACTGGATGGACGAGTATTTCAAGGCGATCCCGGGGGTCGTTGCCGCGCATTCGGGACGGTTCATCGTACGTGGCGGCGATCCTGCCGGGCTGGAAGGCGATGACCCGCTGCCCGACGCCGCCTTTATCATCGAGTTTCCGGACCGCCAGCACGCACAGGATTTCTGGGCTTCTGACGCGTTTCAAAAGCTCGCTGTTTTGCGCCGCTCAGGCTCCACCCTGAATGCATTTGTCGTCGACGCACTGCCGGTTGATCCGTAACAGCCGCACGTCCCACATTGTCTTGCTGTCGGGTGGTCGAAACTGCCCATTGTCACGGCAGTGTCACGGAATCCGACTAGCCCTGTGGATAAGCTGCATATCGGGGGCTTGTCTTGTGTCAGACCCGATATATAGTTGATATAAGGCAGGGGCGGTTTACCTCGCCCTGGCGCCAACAAGGGCAGACCGGGCGGGAGTGGTTGCGCAGATGGACGGTGATTTCAGAACGGACTTCGTACGGGAACCAGCCGCTTTAAAGCAGCATCCAGCCTTGGTTCTGAACGCGGATTATCGACCGTTATCCTACTACCCCCTCAGCCTTTGGCCATGGCAGGAGGCGGTCAAGGCGGCCTTCCTCGACAGGGTGGACATCGTGGCGGAATATGACGCCTATGTCCGAAGCCCGAGTACCGAAATACGGATACCGTCGGTCGTCGTTCTGAAAGATTATGTAAGACCTCAAAAGCGCGTGGCCTTCACGCGCTTTAATTTATTTCTAAGGGACCAATTCCGCTGTCAGTATTGCGGGGCCAAGGGCGATCTGACCTTTGACCATGTGGTTCCAAGGGCCAGCGGCGGGATCACGTCATGGGAAAACGTCGTCGCGGCTTGCAGCCCGTGTAACCTGCGCAAAGGGTCGAAATCCCTGCGCCGTGCCAACATGAGCCTGCGCAAGCCCCCACGCGCCCCCGGCGCGGAAGAGCTGCGCAACATGGGGCGCAAATTCCCGCCCGGCCACCTGCATGAAAGCTGGATCGATTACCTGTATTGGGACGCCGAGCTAGAGGCCTGATCCGGCAGCGGAAACAGCGCGTCGTAGGCCCAGTTATAGGCAAAGCTGTAGACCAAGTAGAAAACGACAATCGCCGCGTCCATGATCAACGCCTGCCACAGGCCAATGCCCAGATAGGCGGCGATGAAGGGCAGGGTGACGACCAGCAGGCCCAGTTCGAACAACAGCGAATGCAGCACCCGTAGCCCGACGCCCTTGCGCGCGTGCCCCCGTCTGCGGATCAACAGGCGGTCGAACCCCAGATTGTACAGATAGGTCCACCCCGTCGCGAGCAGCGACGTGAACAGCGCCACGACGCCGATGTGGTGAAAGGGAAGCCCGAACAGCAGCGAGCCGATCGGCACGATCAGCATTAGGCCAATCAGTTCAAACAATAGGGCGTGGCGGATACGGTCAAAGGTACTGCGCATGGTGGTCCTGCAAATCTGCGGGCCGTCCCGTGCGGTTTCCCAGGATGGGGGAGGTCGTCCTCTCTGGCTTCAGCTATATCCGCCCGATCCCGAAATCCACCCTGGCCCAAAGAAAAACCCCGAACCGAAGGTCCGGGGTCTGAAACTTTGCTATCCGGGGTCGCGCCCCGGAGCAGACCTAGCTGTCGGTGCTGCCAGTTGCCGGCTTGGACGCCGGGGCAGGGGACGGTGCAGCCGCGGTCGGCGCCGAAGCCGCCGGGGCAGACGCCTTGGATTTGTTGCCGGACAGCGGATCGTCCTGACGCTGGACCGACCCTTCGAAATGCGCACCGCTTTCGATGGCGATGGTCTTGTGGATGATGTCGCCTTCGACCTGCGCGGTCGAGGTCAGGCGCACCTTCAGGCCGCGCACACGGCCCACGATGCGGCCGTTGATTACGACGTCATCGGCAATGATTTCGCCGCGGATGGTGGCGCTTTCGCCGACGGTCAGCAGATGTGCGCGGATGTCACCGTCGATCGTGCCTTCGATGTTGATATCACCGGTGGTCTTCAGGTTGCCCGTCACGTGCAGATCGGCCGAAAGGACAGACGCCGCAGGTTTGGCCTTTGGGGCCGAGGGTTTGAAGTCCGACGTAGCGGTCTTGGACGGAATGGAATCGGACGCCGGAGCAGATGCCGGGGACGTATCGCTGGCCTTGGGACCGGGTTCGTTGATTTTGCTTTTAGAAAACATCGTTAGCAGCCTTGATATAGATCATCGGGTTAACAGCTTTGCCCCCGACGCGAACTTCGTAATGCAGGTGGGGGCCGGTCACCCGTCCGGATGCCCCCATATCACCGATCCGGTCCCCGCGCGAGACTCTTTGTCCAACCTTCACCCGAAGGCGTGACATATGGGCATAGCGCGTCTCGATCCCGAACTGGTGCTGAATCTTGACCAGACGACCATAGCCGGATTGCCAGCCCGCATGAGTCACAACACCGTCACCGGCGGAATACAGCGGCGTGCCGACGGGGCCCGCGAAATCCACGCCCGAATGCATCCGGCGTCCACCGTTCTTGGGGTCACGGCGATAACCAAAACCCGAGGTAAAGCGATAGCTGGCCTTAACCGGCACAGCGAAGGGCGCTTTTTCGGCGGCGATGCGGTACAGGTTCATCCGGTCCATCTGGTCCAGAATGCGGTTGGCACGGCTGGCGTCCAGCGACGGCTCATCCCCCATGGTGGACAGCGTGATCGGAGACAGCGGGCCGCCCTGACCGGAATAGCCGCGGCGCACCTGTTCGATAATACGGTCGGTGTTCATGCCCGCGCTGCGGAACATTTTGTCCAGCGGCTTGATCGACACCGACATCGCTTCTTCCAACTGGCGGAAGATACGGTCGTTCTGGTCGTTCATCATGGCGATCTGCTGGCGCAGATCATCGGCATCGTTAAAGGCGTCCTGCGCGTCGGCGGTCACCTGATCGCGTTCCTGCGCGGTCTGGGCCAGCGCGGCGGTCATGAATTCCAGCGCTTCTTTGTTCACGGCTGCGGCGGTCGATCCGGGCAGGGGCGCATCGCTGTCGTCCAACTGCGCGGTCAGCATGCCAGCCTTTTCGCGCGCAGTATCGCGTTCCTTGATCGTGCGGCGCAGGGTGGATTGCACAACGCCAAGGCCGGTTTCAGCCTCGCGCAGGCGGGTTTCAGCATCCAGCAGTTGCGACTGCATCACCGAAATCTGTTCCAGCGCAAAGTTAAAGCGTTCCTGCGCGGCCAAGGCCTCTTCGGCGCGCATGTCACGTTCTTCGGCCACAGCGTTCAGGCGCTGTTGGTAGACGCGCTGGTCACGTTTCGCCTGTTCACGGAAGTTGCCGGACCCGATCGAGTCGATCAGCAGCACAGCGGTCGCAATGATCGTCCAGGCCACCACTGCGGCAGAGCCGGAGAAGGCGATCAACTGTGTCAGGGGTTTTAGTCGGATGAACCGAGTGTCGGTGTCGGACCGCAGGAAAAGCCGTCTTTCAGGAAAGTGCTTTTCCAACAAAGCATGTGCACGAATAGCAAGTCGTGTCCGCAACTGACCCGTCCTCTGTCCCGTTTCCCTATTTAAACAGCACCTTATGTCCCCGTGGTGCGGTTTAGAGAGGTGTTAACGAACCGGGTCAGACCGGGCAAGCTATTTGGCCGTGAAGTCCTGAAATCAGGAGATTTTTCGCCGATTTGGCGGATTTTCGCCGAAGGTGAGTCCCATCCGCCACGGTTTTTCGGCCCTTTTCCTATCCTTTCGGAGGGGTCTGATCCGCCAAGGGCCAATAGAAATCCGGCGGCAATCCAGCCTCGGCCCGCTTTTCTTCGTTGAACGGCGGCTTAAGCGCGCCGTGGAAATATTTGCGCACCAGATCGTGGAACGCAGGCTTGGGGTCCAGCCCATCGCGCCCGCACATCCAGTGAAACCACTTGGAACCATAGGCGACGTGGTGCACTTCTTCGGAATAGATGACCTTCAGCGCCTCAACCGCTTGAGTGATGCCCGCCTTTTCGTAAATCTGGATCATCCCCGGCGTCACATCGAGCCCGCGCGCCTCCAGCACCATGGGCACAACGGCCAGCCGGCCAAAGATGTCGTCCACCGTGTCTTCGGCCGCGCGCCACATGCCCGCATGCGCCGGCAGGTCGCCGTAGAACGATCCAAGCGCTTCAAGACAGTCGCACACCAGATTGAAATGCTTGGCTTCTTCATCCCCGGCCTGCACCCAATCGTCGTAAAACCCCAAGGGCCAGTCCAGATGCGAAAACCGCGCGATGATATCCCAATGCAGATCGACCGCGTTCAATTCGATATGCGCCACGGCGTGCAGGATGGCGATCTGCCCTTTCAGGCTGCCGGGACGGCGGCGCGGCACGTCGCGCGGGTCCAGCAGCTCGGGCTTGTCCGGGCGCGCGGGCTTTAGCGGGGGCAAGGCCGTGCCAATCGCAATATCCGGCCCGTCGCCCGATCGATACGCCCGCCATGCAGCGGCATGTCTATGCGCCAGCGCGGTTTTCGCACGTCCATCGGCAGTGGTTAGAACCTCTACCGCCATCTCTGCAAGGGTCTGGGGCATGGGGCGCGGACCTACAGCGCTCGAACCGCGTCCAGCACCTCTTCGACGTGACCGGCGACCTTCACCTTGGGCCAGACCTTCGCGATCTTACCCTCGCCATCGATCAGGAACGTCGCGCGGTTGATGCCCATGAAGGTCTTGCCGTACATCTTTTTCTCGGCCCAGACGCCATAGCGTTCGCAGACATCGCCTTCGGCATCCGACAAAAGGATCGCCGTCAGATCGTGCTTTGCGCGGAATTTCGCGTGTTTCTCCACCGTGTCCTTCGACACGCCCAGCAACACCGCGCCCGCAGTGGCGAACTGGTCGCCCATGGCGGTAAAATCCTTGTTTTCGGTCGTGCAGCCGGGCGTGTCGTCCCTAGGATAAAAGAACAAGACCACCGGCGCGGGTTTCAGCGACGACAGGGTAACCGGCTCTCCACCGTCCTGTGGTAAGGTGAAATCGGGGGCGGTCTGACCGACCTCTGGCAAAGCTTGAGACATTGTGAGCGGCTTCCCTCTATCTGTTGGTCGCTTTCCATAATAGATCACGTTACCAGCAGGGAAAGAGCAGGAGCACAGCAAAGGGTGAGCGAACCTTCCGACACGCCGGACAATCAGCCGCCTCAGGGTCAGCCGCAAGGCACCGCCCCACGGCGCAGACGTCGCGTGGGCAAATGGGTCGCGGCCATCCTTGCGATCAAGCTTCTGGTGGTCGTCGTCGCGCTGGCGGCCCTGATGTGGTACGCCCGCGGACGCGATTTTCAGGCCCCCGAATGGGTCAACGACCGGATCGAGGCGCGGCTGGCCACGGCGCTTCCGGATGTTGAGGTCACTTACGGGAACCTGACGCTAAGCATCGCGCTGGATTATCAGCCCAGCCTTCACCTTGTCGATGTGCGCATCCATCCCCTGAACGGGGGGGATCCGATCCTGATGGCTGATGTGACCGGCAGTTTCGATGGCCGCGCCCTGCTGGATCGGCAGATCAGACCTAAGACAATTTCGGTGACTGGTGCGCGGATTCATGTGGATCGCGATATTGACGGTCAGATCGGCGTGGCCTTCGGGGCCAGTCAGCGCCAGCCCGGCGACGGGTCCGTGCGCCCGCGCCTTCGGCCCGGCCCGGCGCAGGGTGACGCGATCAGTGACGATCCCATCGATCAGATCAGCGCCTTTCTGGATCGTCCGGCCTTCTCCGCGCTGACCCAGATCGAAGGTGCGGGCCTGACGGTGCAATACAACGACAGTCTGGCCGGTCGGTCGTGGACGGTGGACGGCGGCCAGCTGGCCCTGACGCGCGACGGTCAGGACTTGCGACTGGCCGGAAACTTTGCGCTGCTGGGCGGGCACGCCTACGCCACCACGATCGAGATGAGCGTTGAGACAGCAATGTATTCCCGCGCCGCCACCTTGTCGCTGCGGGTCGAGGATGCGCCGTCCCGCGACATCGCCACACAAAGCCCCGGTCTGGCATGGCTTGGCGTGCTGGACGCACCGATTTCCGGTGCCCTTCGCGTGGCCACCGACGAAGACGGTGCCTTTGGTCCGATGAACGCCACGCTGCAGATCGGGCAGGGGGCCGTCGCGCCGGATGACGCCATCGAACCGATCCCGTTCGAAAGCGCCCGGACCTATTTCCACTATGATCCGCAGGCGCAGCGTCTGACCTTTGATGAAATCGCCGTGCAAAGCGCCTGGGTCACGGGCACGGCCGAGGGGCGGATCGATCTGAAGGGCGTGGACACCAGCGGCACCGGCATCCCCGAGGCGATGGTGGGCCAGCTGCGCCTGACCGAGATTACCACCAATCCTCTGGGCATTTTTCCGTCATCGCTGGTGCTTGAACGGGCCGAAACGGACGTGCGGCTGCAATTTGATCCCTTCCGCCTGCAGTTGGGCCGGTTCGAGGTGCGCGATCTGGGCGAAGTGATGACCCTGTCCGGCTGGGTGAACGCAAAGCCTGAGGGCTGGGACCTAAGCCTGACCGGACGCATGGCGCAGCTTAGTACCGATCATCTGCTGGCGCTTTGGCCGCCCGTCGCTGTCAACAAGACCCGTGAATGGATCGCCAAGAACGTGGTCACGGGCGATATGCGCAATATCCAACTGGGCGTGCGATCGACCCCGAACGACAGGCCGCGCATTATGATGGGGTTTGATTTCGAAAACCTCACCTCCGTATTCAACAAGGGAATGCCGCCGGTTCAGAATGCCACGGGTCGCGCCGAACTGCGAAACGAACGCTTCGCGATCACCTTCGAATCCGGGCGCATCTACCCCCGGGAAGAGGCGGGCGAGGGGTTGGATGTGGCCGGGAGCTCTTTCGTTTATGAAAACGTTCGCCAGAAACGCGGCCCTGCGGAGGTTCGGGTGAATGCGACGGGTGATCTGCAAGACGTGCTGACCCTGATCGATTCAAAGCCGCTGAACCTCCTGTCGAAGTCTGGCCGCAGCCCTGATCTGGCGCAGGGGCGCGCACAGGTCAGCGCGCAGCTGAATTTCAACCTGATTAAGAACCTGCCCCCCGATCAGATCGACGTGTCGTTTGAGGCTGAACTGACCGACGTGACCAGCGACGTGATCGTGCCAAAGCGCACCTTCCGCGCACCGTCGATTAAGGTCAAAGGCACGCAAAGCCAGATCAGTGCCACGGGCCGTGCCGATCTGGGCGGCATTCCGGTCAGCGGCACGTGGTCCTCGGCCTTCGGGCCAGAGGCGGGGGGCGGCAGCAAGGTCGAAGGATATGTCACCTTTAATCAGCAGGTCGCAAATGCCCTGAACCTCGGCCTGCCTCCGGGGTCGATCGGCGGCGAAGGTCAGGCCAAGATCGCCCTGACCTTGCCCAAGGGCGGGGTGCCAAAGTTTGACCTGACCAGTGATCTGGCGGGCATTTCGGCCAATATCGCCGCGCTGAACTGGGGCATGTCCCGCGGCCAGACGGGCGATCTGCGCGTGTCTGGCACCTTGGGGCAACCCGCCAACATCGACCGGATCAGCCTTGATGCACCGGGTCTGTCCGCCGCGGGTTCGATCACCCTGCAAAATGGCGGCGGGTTAGAGCGCGCCCGCTTTGACCGGGTCCGTCTGGGCGGATGGTTGGACGCGCCGGTGACGCTGACCGGCCGCGGCAAAGGTGTGCCACCGCGCGTCGCGGTCACCGGAGGCAGCGTGGATCTGCGGCGTGCCAAGCTGGCCGGGAAGGGCGGCGACGGTGGTCCGCTGGTTCTGACGCTGGACAGGCTGACGGTATCGGATACGATTGCGCTGACGGGGATGCGTGGCGAATTCACCAACAAGGGCGGGCTGAACGGCCAATTCGTGGGTCGCGTGAACGGCGCAGCCCCGATCAGCGGCACCATCGTCCCCCGCAACGGACAAAGCGCGGTACGTATCTCGGCCGACAATGCCGGGGCCGCTCTGGCGGCGGCCGGTCTGCTGAAAAAGGGCCGGGGCGGCGCACTGTCCCTGACGCTGAACCCCACCGGGGCTGACGGCACCTATGACGGGATGCTGAGGGTTGAAAACATCTGGCTGCAGGATGCGCCCGCCATGGCATCGCTTTTGTCGGCTTTGTCGGTCGTCGGCCTGCTAGAGCAGATGTCCGGCAACGGCATCCATTTTACCGAGGTCGAGGCCGACTTTCGGCTAAGCCCGCAACTGGTCACCATCCGCAAATCCAGCGCGGTCGGCGCCTCGATGGGGATTTCGATGGACGGCTATTACAACCTGAACACCAAATCCGTGGATATGCAGGGGGTCGTGTCGCCGGTGTATGCGATCAATGGCATTGGGCAGATTTTCACCCGCAAGGGCGAAGGGCTGTTGGGCTTTAACTATAATCTGAAAGGCCCCGCCGCGCAGCCTGCCGTCAACGTAAACCCGCTTTCGATCTTTACACCCGGCATGTTCCGAGAGATTTTCCGCCGCCCGGCGCCGCAAACAAACTGACCCAAGACATGCAGTTAAGTGATTTTGATTTCGACCTTCCCGAAGGCCTGATTGCCACGCGCCCCGCGCGGCCGCGATCCTCAGCCCGGCTGCTGGTCGCCGACGGTGATGCAATCCATGACGCGGTGGTGCGCGATCTGACCGACTGGCTGCGGCCCGGTGACCGGCTTGTCCTGAATGACACCCGCGTGATCCCGGCCCGCCTGTCGGGCACCCGCGCCCGCGATGGCGCGCAGGGCCTGACCGAAGCCCGGATCGAGGTCACGCTGCTGGAACCCCAGCCCAACGGCCAATGGGCCGCGCTTCTTAAGCCATTGAAGAAGATCAAAGAAGGAGAGGTCGTCCGCTTTTCCGACGCGCTAAGCGCCACGCTGATCGGCAAGGACGGCGGGCAGGGTGTGTTGGAATTCAACCTGACCGGCGACGATTTCGACACGGCCTTGGCCGAGGCGGGCGCAATGCCCTTGCCCCCCTACATCGCCGCGCTGCGTGCGCCGGATGATCAGGACAAGGACGATTATCAGACGATCTGGGCCAAGAATTCAGGCGCCGTCGCCGCCCCGACCGCCTCGCTCCATTTCGACGACCCGCTGATCGACCGTATCCGCGCCATGGGGGTGACCATTACCTATGTTACGCTGCACGTTGGCGCGGGCACATTTCTGCCAGTGAAGGTAGACGACGTCACCACGCACAAGATGCACGCCGAATGGGGCGAGGTGACCGCGCAAGCCGCAGCCGATATCGCCGCGACCAAGGCCGCCGGGGGCCGCGTGATCCCCGTGGGGACCACCGCATTGCGCCTGATCGAAAGTGCTGCGCGCAGCGGTCAGATAGAACCATGGCAGGGCGAGACGGACATTTTCATCTATCCCGGTTTCACCTTCCACGTGGCCGATGCGCTGATGACGAATTTCCACCTGCCCAAGTCGACGCTGATGATGCTGGTGTCGGCATTGATCGGGCAGGACCGGATCAAACGCATCTATGCCCACGCGGTGGAAGAGAAATACCGCTTTTTCTCTTACGGGGACGCCTCTTTGTTGATCCCGTGACCTTGCCTGTGTCAGCAGGGGGGTAACACGAAGGGAATCGTCATCATGCTACAGGTTTTGGGATCCGCTTGGGCGCTGCTGCTGGGACTGTGTCTGCTGATGGTTGGCAACGGGCTGCAGGGCACGTTGCTGGGGGTGCGCGGTAGCCTTGAAGGGTTTTCAACCTTCGAGATGTCGATTGTCATGTCAGCCTATTTCCTTGGCTTTCTTGGCGGGTCGCGGCTTGCGCCTGAAATGATCCGCCGGGTCGGCCACGTCCGCGTCTTTGCGGCGCTTGGGTCTTTCATATCGGCCGTGCTGATCCTGTATCCCGCTTTTGCCGATCCCTGGGCCTGGACCGTGGGCCGTGTGATCATCGGCTTCTGTTTTTCGGGCGTCTACGTCACGGCAGAAAGCTGGCTGAACAACGCGGCCTCTAACGAAAACCGGGGCAAGGCGCTGTCGCTTTACATGATGGTGCAGATGGTGGGCATCGTGGCGGCGCAGGGCGTGCTGCTGCTGGGTGATCCGTCTGGCTTTATTCTGTTCATCATCCCGTCGGTGCTGGTTTCGATCTCTTTCGCGCCGATCCTTTTGTCGATCTCGCCCACGCCAGCGTTCGAAAGCACGACGCCCATGACGCTGAAGGAGTTGTTTCACGTCTCGCCCCTGTCTTGTGTCGGCGTGTTCCTGTTGGGCGGGGCCTTCTCGGCCCAGTTCGGCATGGCAGCGGTTTACGGGGCGCAGGCGGGGCTTAGCCTGACGCAGATCTCGATCTTTATCGCGACCTTCTACATCGGGGCGACCGTGGCCCAGTACCCGATCGGCTGGATTTCCGACCGGATGGACCGTCGTCGGTTGATCATGATCACGTCGATCATCGGCGGGATCGGCGCGATCATCGGCTTGGCGGTGTCCAATCAGGTGGGGCTGCTGATTGCCGCGTTTCTGGTGGGCGGCATGTCCAACCCTCTGTATTCGCTTCTGATTTCTTACGCCAACGACTTCTTGCAACCCGAAGACATGGCCTCTGCCTCTGGCGGGATGATCTTTCTCAACGGTCTGGGCGCAATCTCGGGGCCAATTGTGACCGGCTATATCATGACCGTGATGGGGCCGGGGGGGTTCTGGTTGTTTATCGGCGTGCTGCTGTTCGCGATGGCGGCCTACGCGCTTTATCGGATGACGCAACGTGCGGCACCGTCTGTTGAAGATTCGGCCAGCTACACGCCTGTGATGATGTCTGCATCGCCTGTGGCCGTGGAATGGGCGCAGGAATGGGCGGTCGAACAGGCCGAATCCGATGAGGAGGCAGGCAATGAGGTCACACCTGCGTCATGATAGCGCCTAACATCCTGAAAATACGTGTTGAACCGTGTGAAACTTTTGCGACACTTGGCGTTAACCGCTGCCAGTGACCGGAGGAGACCATGGTAAGCCCCGAAGAGATCCTAGCCTTTTGGCTTGATGAGGTCGGCCCGAAGGGCTGGTACAATCCCACCGAAGAGCTGGACGAAACCATACGCCAGCGGTTTGGCGCGGCGCATGAGGCCGCGATGCAGGGAACTTATGGCCTGTGGCTGACTTACCCGTCGGGTGTTCTGGCCTATCTGATCCTGATGGATCAGTTTCCGCGCAACATGTACCGCGGTCAGGGCAAGGCCTTCGCCTCTGACGACGTGGCCCGTGCGGCGGCGAAACTGGCGATCGAAAAAGGCTGGGACATGCGGATCGACGAACCGGCGCGCCAGTTCTTCTATCTGCCGCTGATGCATTCGGAAAATCTGGCCGATCAGGAACGCTGTGTTCGCTTGATGAAGGAACGGATGCCGCAGGCGGGCGACGACAACCTGCTGCACGCGCAGGCCCACCGTAAGGTGATCCGTCTGTTCGGCCGCTTCCCGTATCGCAACGAAGCACTGGACCGCACCGCCACGGCGGGTGAGGCGGCCTACCTTGATCAAGGGGGCTATGGTCACACGGTCCGCGAACTACAGGCGGCGCAGTAAAGGCGCCGACGCCCATTTTTCGACCGACACATCTCACGGCCTCGCAGCAATCCACTGCGGGGCCGTTTTGCTGTGTTGAGGCTGTTTGAGAAATAGTTTAACGTCAAACTATCTTGCCGGACAAAGGGGAAAAGCCATGGCCGCAACCTACGATTTCCTTGTCATCGGGGCCGGTCCCGGTGGTTACGTCGCCGCCATCCGCGCCGCACAGCTGGGCTTAAAGGCCGCCGTGGTCGAACGCGAACATCTGGGTGGCATCTGCCTGAACTGGGGCTGTATTCCGACCAAGGCGCTGCTGCGGTCGTCCGAGGTGTTCCACCTAATGCACCGCGCCAAGGATTTCGGCCTGTCCGCGGACAAGATCGACTATGACCTTCCGGCTGTGGTGAAACGGTCGCGCGGGGTGGCCGCGCAGATGGAAGGCGGGGTGAAACACCTGCTGAAAAAGAACAAGGTCGACGTGATCATGGGCACCGCGAAACTGGCGGGCAAAGGCAAGGTCAGCGTCAAATCCGAAAAAGACAGCAAAGAGATCACGGCCAAACACATCGTCATCGCCACCGGCGCGCGTGCGCGTGAGCTTCCCGGGCTAGAGGCCGACGGCGATCTGGTCTGGACCTACAAACACGCCCTGAACCCGTCGCGGATGCCCAAGAAGCTGCTGGTCATCGGCTCGGGCGCGATCGGCATCGAATTCGCCAGTTTCTACAACACACTTGGTGCCGACACGACTGTGGTCGAAGTGCTGGACCGCGTCCTGCCTGTCGAAGATGCCGAGATCAGCGCCTTCGCCAAAAAGCAGTTCGAAAAGCAAGGCATGAAGATCATGGAGAAGTCCATGGTCAAGCAATTGGACCGTGCCAAAGGCAAAGTCACCGCCCATATCGAAACCGGCGGAAAAGTTGAAAAAATGGAGTTCGACACGGTAATTTCCGCCGTGGGTATCGTCGGAAATGTTGAGGATATGGGAGTGGACGACCTCGGCATCAAGGTCGATCGCACCCATATCGTGACCGATGAATACTGCCGTACTGGCGTCGATGGTGTCTATGCCATTGGCGATGTGGCAGGCGCCCCTTGGTTGGCGCACAAGGCCAGCCATGAAGGCGTCATGGTCGCCGAACTGGCTGCAGGCGGACATCCCCACGCGGTCGATCCATCCTCGATCGCGGGGTGCACCTATTGCCACCCGCAGGTCGCCAGCGTCGGCCTGACCGAAGCCAAGGCGAAAGAGCAGGGGTACAAGGTCAAGGTCGGCAAATTCCCCTTCATTGGTAACGGCAAGGCCGTCGCCTTGGGAGAACCAGAGGGCATGGTAAAGACCGTGTTCGACGAAAAGACCGGCGAATTGCTGGGCGCCCACATGGTCGGCGCCGAAGTGACCGAGCTGATCCAAGGCTATGTCGTAGGCCGCGCGCTTGAGACGACCGAAGAAGACCTAATGAACACCGTCTTCCCGCACCCGACGCTGTCGGAAATGATGCATGAATCGGTGCTGGCCGCCTACGGTCGCGCCATCCACATCTGATCCGATGCCCAGCATCAACCGCGTCGCGATGCGGCAGATCAGCCGCCAATGGATCAAGGACCTCGGCCCGCAGCAACTGCGCGTGGCCGAGATCAGTGGCAAGTGGGGCAGCTACTTCAACTTCAAGACGTACGAGCAGTTTCGCTATCCCCAGTACGACATCTGCGAAGGCCCGTTCCGGGACGATGACGGCAAGCCGCGCAAGTTTGATCTGGTGATTGCCGATCAGGTTTGGGAACATCTTGATCGGCCCTATGCGGCGACCAAGAACGTTCTGAAAATGCTGAAGAAGGGCGGGTTCTTCTATATCGCGACGCCGTTCTACATCCCGTATCACGGCGCCCCGATCGATTGTTCGCGCTGGTCAGCGCGGGGCCTGACGAACCTGCTGATCGAGGCAGGGTTTGACGCCGACCATATCCGGGCCGATCAGTGGGGCAACCGCGCCGCAGCGGCCCGTAATCTGGAAACGCCCTGGCCGCCTCAATATGATGAGGCGACCGATGATCTGACGAACGATCCGGATTTTCCAATCACGGCCTGGGCGCTCGCGAAAAAGGCGTAGGTCGAAAAAGCCTTAGGCCTCGACCGCGCCACCGGCCTGAACCCAGTGACCAAAGCCACCGATGTTGTGCACGTTGGTATAGCCCAGCCGCTCAAGGATCATCTTGGCCGATTGCGACCGCCCGCCGGACGCACAATAGACGCCGATCGTGGCATCCCTGGACAGCAGCGGTTCATAATCCGGGTGTGCCGGATCGGCGCGAAACTGCAGCATCATCAGGGGGATATGTAGTGCGCCCTTGGCCTTGCCGGACATGGACACTTCGCCATGTTCGCGCACATCCAGCACGATCTTGCCGTCTGGGGCGGTGACGAAATCCTGCGCGGTGACTGCGGGCGCGGCGGAGCGGTTAAGAATGTTGAACATGGGGGGACTCCGGTTCAGGGGTAGCTTGTTAAATCAGCACATAACATTCGTTTTTATGAATGTGAAGGGGTGACGTGAGATGTTCCTAAAATGTTCTTGATTTTCTCTTGGAAGATCCGCACCCGTAACCTAAATCTTAGGCATTCAGTGCTGGGGGGCCTATGGCCGAGTTAAAGAACATCGAAGTGCGCGGCGCGCGCGAACACAACCTCAAGAACATTGACGTGGATATCCCGCGCAATGAACTGGTTGTAATCACAGGGCTTTCCGGCTCTGGCAAGTCGTCTTTGGCCTTCGACACGATCTATGCCGAAGGGCAGCGCCGCTATGTGGAATCGCTGTCGGCCTATGCGCGTCAATTCCTCGACATGATGGAAAAGCCGGACGTCGATCACATCTCGGGCTTGTCACCCGCGATTTCGATCGAACAGAAGACCACGTCGAAGAACCCCCGCTCGACCGTTGGCACGGTGACCGAGATCTACGACTACCTCCGCCTGCTGTTCGCCCGCGTCGGCACACCCTATTCCCCTGCCACCGGCGACCCGATTGAGGCGCAGCAGGTTCAAGACATGGTCGACCGTGTCATGGGCATGGAGGAAGGCACGCGCGGCTACCTTCTGGCGCCCATCATTCGTGACCGGAAGGGCGAATATAAGAAAGAATTTCAAGAGCTTCGCAAGCAAGGTTTCCAACGCGTCAAGGTCGATGGCCAGTTCTATGAGCTGGACGAACCGCCGACGCTGGACAAGAAGTTCCGCCATGACATCGACGTCGTGGTCGACCGGATCGTCGTGCGCGAAGGCATGGAAACCCGGCTGGCCGATAGCTTCCGCACGGCGTTGGATCTGGCCGATGGGATCGCCATCTTAGAAACCGCGCCCAAAGCGGATGACAACGGCGAAACGCCGGAACCCGAACGCTACACCTTCAGCGAAAAATTCGCCTGTCCCGTCAGCGGATTCACCATCCCCGAGATCGAGCCGCGCCTGTTTTCCTTCAACGCTCCCTTCGGCGCCTGTCCGGATTGCGGCGGCCTTGGGGTTGAGCTGTTTTTCGACGAACGTCTTGTCGTGCCCGATGCGACGCTCAAGATCGCCGATGGCGCGCTGGCCCCGTGGCGCAAGGGCAAGTCGCCGTATTTCCTGCAGACCATCGAAGCCATCGCAAAGCATTACGAATTCGACAAAAAATCCCGTTGGAAAGATTTGCCCGCGCATGTCCAGCAGGTCTTCCTCTATGGTTCCGGCGATGAAGAAATCCCCTTCCGCTATGACGAAGGGGGCCGCGTCTATCAGGTCAGCCGCACCTTCGAAGGCGTCATTCCCAACATGGAACGCCGCTACCGCGAAACCGACAGCAACTGGATTCGCGAAGAATTCGAGCAATATCAGAACAACCGCTCCTGTGGGACCTGCGACGGTTACCGTCTGAAGGCCGAGGCGCTGGCGGTTAAAATCGGCCCGCGCGACAATCTGCTGCACATCGGTCAGGTCGTTCAGATGTCCATCCGGGAGGCGTATGACTGGTGCCAGACCGTGCCCGACGCGCTGACCAACCAGAAGAACGAAATCGCCCGTGCGATCCTGAAGGAAATCCGCGAACGCCTTGGATTCCTGAACAACGTTGGCCTTGAGTACCTGACCCTTAGCCGCAATTCCGGCACGCTTAGCGGCGGGGAAAGCCAGCGTATCCGTCTGGCCAGCCAGATCGGGTCGGGCCTGACGGGCGTGCTCTACGTGCTTGATGAGCCGTCGATTGGTCTGCACCAGCGCGATAACGGCCGCCTTCTGACCACGCTGAAGAACCTGCGCGATCAGGGCAACACGGTGATCGTCGTCGAACACGACGAAGAGGCAATCCGAGAGGCGGATTACGTCTTTGACATCGGTCCGGGGGCAGGGGTCCATGGCGGGTCGGTCGTGTCCCACGGCACGCCTGATGCGATCACCAAAGATGCGGCCAGCCTGACCGGCCAATACCTTGCGGGCACACGCGAAATCGCCGTTCCGGCGACCCGTCGTAAGGGGAACAAGAAAAAGCTGTCGGTGGTCAAAGCCACGGGCAACAACCTGAAAAACGTCACCGCTGATTTCCCTCTGGGCAAGTTCGTCTGCGTGACTGGCGTTTCGGGCGGCGGCAAGTCCACCCTGACGATTGAGACGCTGTTCAAAACCGCGTCGATGCGCCTGAACGGTGCCCGTCAGACGCCCGCGCCGTGTGAGACGATCAAGGGGTTGGAGCACCTCGACAAAGTCATCGACATTGACCAACGTCCCATCGGCCGGACGCCCCGATCAAACCCCGCGACCTATACCGGGGCCTTCACCCCGATCCGCGATTGGTTTGCCGGTCTGCCCGAAGCCAAGGCGCGCGGCTACAAACCCGGGCGCTTCAGCTTCAACGTCAAAGGCGGACGGTGCGAAGCCTGTCAGGGCGACGGCGTCATCAAGATCGAGATGCATTTCCTGCCCGACGTCTACGTGACCTGTGAGACCTGTCAGGGCGCGCGCTATAACCGCGAAACGCTTGAGATCAAGTTCAAGGGCAAGTCCATCGCAGACGTGCTGGATATGACGGTTGAGGACGCGCAGGACTTTTTCCAGGCCGTCCCGTCGATCCGAGAGAAAATGGACGCGCTTGTCCGTGTGGGCCTTGGCTATATCAAGGTGGGCCAGCAGGCGACGACCCTGTCAGGCGGCGAAGCACAGCGCGTCAAACTGTCGAAGGAGCTGGCGAAGCGCTCCACAGGCCGCACGCTCTATATCCTCGATGAGCCGACCACTGGTCTGCACTTCGAAGACGTGCGCAAGTTGTTGGAAGTGCTTCATGAACTGGTGGATCAGGGGAATTCGGTCATCGTGATTGAACACAACCTCGACGTCATCAAGACCGCCGACTGGCTGATCGATATCGGTCCCGAAGGCGGCGATGGCGGCGGTGAAGTCGTGGCCACAGGCACCCCCGAAGACGTGGCCAAGGTCGAACGTAGCCATACGGGCCACTATCTGATCCCAATGCTGAACCCGAAAAAGGTCGCGGCGGAGTAACCGCCCGACCGTGGGTCGCGTCAGCGAAAGCTGAACGTTCAGTACAATGAGATGTGCGGGTTTACGAAATCCAGCACCTGCCGGCTGCGCAGGTCGGCGCGGTACACCTCGCGCCCGACGGTGAAATACGTCCAGCCGTCGCGCGGCCGGGGCAGGCCGTGCCGCACTGGGTTCAGCATAATCAACACATCCGCCGGGAGGGTATCGCCGGGTTTGTACGTCGGCTCCATCGGGGTGACGCGGCGGGCGGCCACGGTCTTGAACCGCTGCGCCACGGCCTCTGCGCTATTGCGCTGGTTGGCCGTGACGAACCGGGCAGAGATGCGTTCAGGCGCATCCTCGCCCGGTTGTTCGATTTCAACCTTGTCGTCCCCCACGTAGATGCAGCGCACGCGCAGCCCGTCGGTAGCGCAATCCGCCAGCACAGGGGCGGCGGTTGCCATTAGCAGAACGGTCAGGCTGGTTACGCGGATCATCATAGGCCCCAATTCAATGCCCCTAGTATGCCACAGCAGAGGCTATTGAAAAAAGGGGGGTATTACGGACGATTTTGGAAACAATCAGTTCAGAATGTCCGTTACGGCACCGATCAGCGCAACAACCTCGCGCGTTTCGCGGTCAACCTGAAACACGTCGCCGCCAATGCGGTAATAGGTACCGTAGGGGTCGAGGGCATAGCGCTCAGGGTCGCGGACAAGGATATAACGTTCCCCGAAGTATGCCCCGTCCAGAACGTCACCCACTTCGACAACGCGGTCACGGGTTGCATTCTTTGCCAGACCGGGCGGCACGCAAGCGGGGTCTTTCTTGGCCAACCCCGGGGGGCAGGCAGCGGTCTGACCCGGCACGGTTTTGGCCATGTGCTTGGCAGCGCCGTGCCCGTTTCCATTGCCATTCCCGTTGCCGGGTTTGGCGATTGCGGCGGCGGGCATGGCCAGTGCGAGGCCCAGAAGGGGAATCGTGAGCAGTTTCATGTCAAACTCCTTTTGTTTGACAGTCAACGTGCCGCGAAGCTGCGGGGTTCCAGCCAGTAGCGAACCCCGCACAATCCCGCCGAAAGGCCTTAACCCCGTCCGCGCTTTTCGAACCGGGGCAACATGGCGCTGAAATCCTTGCCTGCGCCGTCCTCTCCTTCGACAAACTGCGCGTACAGCGCCGCCGCCGCCTGACCCATGGGCGTATCCGCATCTGCCGCCTCTGCCGCTTGCTGTGACAGGCGCAGGTCCTTCAGCATCAGGTCCGCCGCAAATCCCGGTTTGTACCCGTTATCGGCGGGCGACTGAGGCCCCACACCCGGTGCCGGGCAATAGGCGTTCATCGTCCAAGAATACCCCGACGAGGTCGAGACGACGTCGAACATCGCCTGACGGTCCAGCCCCAGTTTGTCAGCCAAAGCAAAGGCTTCGCAGGTGGCGATCATGGTGACGCCAAGGATCATGTTGTTGCAGATCTTGGCCGCCTGACCGTTGCCCGACGGGCCGCAATGCACGGCCTTCTGGCCCATGATGTCGAACAGCGGCTTGGCCTTGGCAAAGGCATCCTCGGACCCGCCGACCATGAAGGTCAGTGTCCCGCCTTGCGCGCCGCCGATGCCGCCCGACACAGGCGCATCCAGTGCCAGCAGTCCCGCCGCCATGGCCTGATCCGCCACTGCGCGGGCACTGTCCACGTCCACGGTCGAACAATCCAGCAGCACGGAGCCGGATGCCATCGCAGGCACGATCTGGTCTGCGACGGTACGCAGGATCTGGCCGTTGGGCAGCATGGTGATGACCACCTCGGCGCCCGCGGCAGCCTCTTCCGCGCTTTTGGCAATGGTGACGCCCTCAACTGCGACGTCGACCATGTCAAAGCCCGTGACCTCGTGGCCTGCCTTGGCAAGGTTGGTGGCCATGGGACCACCCATGTTGCCCAAACCGATAAATCCGATCTTCATGCTGTCTCCTCCTCAAAATCCAGCTCATCGGGCAGGGGGGACAGCATCATCTCGATCTCGTCCTCACTCACAACCTGATGTTTCCATTGCGGGTTTCTGTCCCGGTCGATGATCTGCGCCCGGATGCCTTCCAGAAAATCCCCATGCTCCATCGCGCGTGCGGTAAAGCGATACTCCAGCGTCAGTGCCTCGCGGATGTCCGCGTCCGGCCCCAGCCTTTTCAGCATCTCCAGCGCCACCGCCATCGCCAGCGGAGAGTTCCGACCAAGCGCCTTCAGCGCCTGCGCGGAGATGTCTTCGTCATGCTCAGCCAGCTTGGCTTTGATCTGCTCCAGCGTGCCGGTGAAACACGCATCAATCAGTGCCTGATCATCGGCCAAGGGCGTGGGCAGGTCGGTCGTGCCGTCTGGCAAGGCCACTGTCGTGCCGGTGTCCTCAAGCTCCGCGATGATCTGCGGCCAATCGGCCCGCGCGATATGCCGGTCGGCAAATCCCGCGCGGATCGCATCACCCGGACCCATGCGCGCTGCCGTCAGGCCCAGATAGGCCCCCAGCTGGCCCGGCGCGTGGGCAAGGATCATCGACCCACCCACATCCGGCACCAGCCCGATGCCGCATTCCGGCATGGCGATCTGGGTGCTGTCATCGACGATCCGATGGGACACATGGCACCCGACGCCAACGCCGCCGCCCATGACGAACCCCTGCATAAAGGACACGATGGGTTTGTGATATTCCGCGAGCCGCGCATTCAGGCGATATTCATCGCGCCAGAACTTTTGGCCATAGGCGAAATCACCAGCGGTCCCAGTATCATAGAGGTCCTGAATATCCCCGCCCGCGCAGAACGCCTTGTCCCCCTCGGCGTCGATCACAACCAGTTGGACAGTGTCGTTGTCGGCCCAGTCCTTCAGCGCGGCATAGATCGCCATCGCCATATCATAGGTCAATGCATTCAGCGCCTTGGGACGCTGCAGCGTGATCCGACCGGTGCGTCCTTTGATGCGGATGTCGATATCGCTCATGCCGCGACCATCTGACGGGCGACGATCAGGCGCATGATCTCGTTCGTGCCCTCAAGGATTTCGTGCACCCGCAGATCGCGTACGAGCTTTTCGATGCCGTAATCCGCCAGATAGCCGTAGCCGCCATGCAATTGCAGACACTGGTTCACGACCTTCGATCCCGTCTCGGTCACGAACTTCTTGGCCATGGCGCAGAACTTGGTTGCATCCGGCGCGCCCTGATCCAGCTTCCACGCGGCCTGCCGCAGGAAGGTGCGGGCGGCCTGAAGCTCGATCTCCAAATCCGCCAGCCGGAATTGCAGCGCCTGAAACTGGTTGATCGACTGACCAAAGGCCTTCCGTTCGGCCATGTAATCCAGCGTCATGTTCAGCCCGGCCTGCGCAGCCCCCAGAGAACAGGCCGCGATGTTCAAACGGCCGCCGTCGAGGCCCATCATCGCATAAGTGAAACCTTTACCCTCTTCACCAACCAGATTTCCGCCATCAACATCGCAATTGTCAAACTGCACTTGGCGGGTCGGCTGGCTCTTCCAGCCCATTTTGTCTTCCAGTCCGCCAAAGGACAAACCGGGAGTGCCGTCTTCGACATAAAGCGTGCTGATCCCCTTTGGCCCGTTCTCTCCGGTCCGGGCCATCACGACGTAAGCGTCGGAATACCCCCCGCCCGAGATGAAGGCCTTGGTCCCATTCAGCCGATAACCTTCGTTGGTCCGGTCGGCCCGCGTGCGCAGTGCGGCAGCATCCGATCCCGATCCCGGTTCGGTCAGGCAGTAGGACAGCACCTTGTTCATCGGCAGCGCCTCGGCCAGCACGCGGTCGCGCAGTTCGGGCGCGGCAAAGGTGTCGATCATCTTGGCGCACATGTTGTGGATGGACAGGAACGCCGCAACAGAAGGGCAGGCCATCGACAGCGCTTCGAACACCAGCGTGGCGTCCAGCCGCCCCAGACCCGCGCCACCGTTTTCTTCGCTGACATACAGGCCGCCAAAGCCCAGTTCACCGATCTCAGGCCACAGCGACTTGGGGATCGTGCCCTCGGCTTCCCACTGACGGGCAAAGGGGGCGATCTTTTCCTGCCCAAAGGCATGGGCCATGTCGAAAATCGCGGATTGCTCCTCGCTCAGATCAAATTCCATTCTCTCCTCCTTGCGAATGGACAGCGACGGCAGCAGGGGCAGGCCCCGCGCCGGACGCGTAGATTTTATAAGATGTATAGCGGATCAGGCCGTGCGTTTGCGCAGGTTGGCAAAGTTTTCTTCGTCCACGCCCAGCATCGACAGCGCCTCGGCTTCGGATTGGGCGATCCGGCCCACGACCGCGCCCAGCCCGTCCCATGATTTCAGGATTGACCGTGCCATGGTCAGGCTGATCCGGGTCGGCGCGTGATAGACCATCATCGTCGGGGCCCGGGACCGGGTGACCGTATCGGCCTTGCGCGCCTGCAACTTCATCAGCTCGGGAAAGGACCGTTCGTATTCCACCACTTCGCGCAGATCGACCAGATGCCGTTGATCGGGGTGATACTCCGGGTCGGCGGAATACTGGCCGAAAACCTCCATCGTTTCCGCAACGTTGGTGACGCCCCAGTACCGCACGTAGACCAGATTCAGATCGCCATGGATCGCATATTTCAGCGGCATCAAAAGTCCCCGTTACCCCACACCCGCACGTGACGCCAAAGCGCCTCAGATTCAGACAAGCATACTTGACCAATCGGTTCAATCCTGCGGCCTCACCTGATGGGTTGCGGGGTAACTGGTTAACTTTTCTGGCTTAATCCATGGGCTTGAAGTGGAACTCTCCGCCTTCTTTCAGACCCGAGGGCCAGCGCGCCGTCACCGTTTTCGTCCGGGTGTAGAACTTGAACGCGTCAGGACCGTGCTGGTTCAGGTCACCAAAGGCCGACTTCTTCCAGCCGCCAAAGGTGTGATAGGCCAGCGGCACCGGGATCGGCACGTTCACACCCACCATCCCGATGTTGATCCGGTTGGCAAAATCACGCGCGGTATCGCCATCGCGGGTAAAGATCGCGGTGCCGTTGCCGTACTCGTGGTCCATTGCGTAGCCAAGCGCCTCTTCGTAGGTCTTGGCGCGGACGGTGGACAGGACGGGGCCAAAGATCTCGGTCTTGTAGATGTCCATGTCGGTGGTGACGTGGTCGAACAAATGCGCGCCGACAAAGAACCCGTCTTCATAGCCCTGCAGGCTGAAGTCGCGGCCATCGACGACCAGCTTCGCCCCCTGATCCACTCCGGTTTGGACCAGCCGCAGGATGTTTTCCTTGGCCGCTTTGGTGACGACAGGGCCGTAATCCACGTCGTCGCCCGCGGTGTAGGGGCCGACCTTCAGCTTTTCGACCCGCGGGATCAGCTTCTCGATCAGGCGGTCCGCCGTCTCGTCACCCACAGGCACAGCCACGGAAATCGCCATGCAACGTTCACCTGCCGCGCCGTACCCGGCACCGACCAGCGCGTCCGCCGCCTGATCCATGTCCGCGTCAGGCATGATGATCATGTGGTTCTTGGCGCCGCCAAAGCACTGCACGCGCTTGCCGGCCGCACAGCCGCGCGAATAGATGTATTCCGCGATCGGGGTCGATCCGACAAAGCCGACCGACTGGATCACCTCGTTATCAAGGATCGCGTCCACCGATTCCTTGTCGCCGTTCACGACCTGAATGATGCCCTTGGGCAGCCCGGCCTCGTCCAACAGTTCCGCCAGCATCAGCGGGACCGAAGGGTCACGCTCCGACGGCTTCAGGATGAACGCGTTGCCGCAGGCGATGGCCGGGGCGAACATCCACATCGGGATCATGGCGGGAAAGTTGAAAGGCGTGATACCCGCGGTGACGCCAAGCGCCTGACGCATCGAATAGATGTCGATGCCGGGGCCGGCGCTGTCGGTGTATTCGCCCTTCAGCATCTGCGGCGCGCCGATGCAGTATTCCACCACTTCCAGACCACGCTGCACGTCGCCTTTGGCATCCGGGAAGGTCTTGCCATGTTCGCGGCTCAGCGCCTCGGCCAGCTTGTCCATGTCGCGGTTCAGCAGGCCAACAAAGGCCATCAGCACGCGGGCGCGGCGCTGCGGGTTCACTGCGGCCCAGGCGGGCTGGGCGGCTGCGGCGATTTCCACCGCGCGGTCCAGCTCGTCCTTGGATGCCAGCGGCACCTTGGCCTGCACTTCGCCGGTGGCGGGGTTCATGACGTCCGCAAAGCGGCCCGAGGTGCCTTTGACATGGGCGCCGTCGATGTAATGGGTCAGTTCCTGCATGGGATCCTCCTAAATTTGCGCGCAGGATAGGCCTGCGGGATTGCGTAAGACAGGGGAAATCGGGCAAATAGGTTTTGCGTTTTTGCAAAGGGTGGGCCGCAATGCATTGGGATGATCTGCGAATATTCCTTGCCGTCGCGCGGGATGAAAGCCTGTCTGCCGCCGGACGTCGCCTGCGGATCGACCCCGCCACAGTGGGCCGCCGTATTGGCCGGCTAGAGGAACAGATCGGCCATGCCCTGTTCGCCAAATCGCCCCAAGGCTACGCCCTGACCGAAGCGGGCCAGCGCCTGATCGCCCATGCCCAACGCGCTGAACAGGCCGTGCTGGAGGCGGGCGAAGAGATCACGGGCCAGACAGGCGGCCTGTCGGGCCAAATTCGCATCGGCGCGCCCGATGGCGTCGCGAACTTCCTGCTGCCTCAGGTCTGCGCCGCCATCCAAGCCGATAACCCGGAACTGGAACTGCAAATTGTCGCCCTGCCGCGCCTGTTCAACCTGTCCCGACGCGAGGCCGATATGGCCGTCACCGTCAGCGCGCCGTCAGCCGGTCGGTTGTTGGTGCAGCGCATCACCGATTATCACCTGCATCTGGCGGCCTCGGCCCGCTACCTTAATCGCCACGGGCCCATCACCGACCTTGCCGAGCTTAGGCACCACCGGATCACCGGCTATATCCCCGACATGATCTTTGACAGGGAGTTGGATTACCTAAGCGAACTTGGCGTCGACCACGTCGCGCTGGCCTCGAATTCCGTGCTGGTGCAGTTCAACTGGCTGCGCCACGGGGCAGGGGTGGGGATCGTGCATGACTTTGCGCTGCCCTCCGCCCCGGACCTGCGCCGCATCCTGACAGATCGCATCAGCCTGCGCCGCAGCTTTTACCTTGTGCGTCATGCGGATGACGCGCGGCTGGAAAGGATGAACCGTTTCGCCGCGCTTCTGTCGGATGGTTTGCGCCACGAAGTCGCCCGGTTAGAGGCCGAGCTTGACAAAATGTCGCAGGGCGCGGACGCTGAGGGGACGGAATAGCCAAGGGAGGAATGGCCATGATCGTCCAGCAGATCCTGACGTCCAAAAGCAATCAGACCGTGGTGACGGTGCGCCCCGACACGCCCGTGTCAGAGGTCACGCAGGTCCTGACCGAAAACCGGATCGGTGGTGTGATCGTGTCTGCTTCGGGGGATACGGCGGATGGGATCCTGTCGGAACGGGATATCGTGCGCGCCCTGTCCAAGCGCGGCCCCAGCTGCCTAAGCGATACGGCCGATCAGATGATGACCAAGAACCCCGTCTGCTGCGCGCGCGGCGACACCGCCGATCAGGTGCTGCAAGGTATGACCGATGGCCGGTTCCGCCACATGCCCGTGGTCGAAGATGGCAAGCTGGTCGGCATCGTCACGATCGGTGACGTGGTCAAAGCCCGCCTAAGCCAACTGTCGATGGAACGTGACGCATTGGAAGGAATGGTCGCAGGGCACTGACCCGGCAAATACGCGGCGGTCCTATATCACAGGGGCCACCGACCGCGCCCGATGCTGCACTGCGCGAATATTTGTCCCAAAGCCTTGCATTCCATCGCGCAATAATGTTGCGTGCGCAGAACCCAGATAGCGACAGCGAGAGGACGCCATGCGCATCGGCCTTTATCCCGGCACCTTCGATCCCATCACCCTTGGCCATGTGGATGTGATCCGTCGCGCCGCCTCGCTGGTCGACCGTCTTGTCATCGGCGTCGCCATCAACCGCGACAAGGGCCCGCTGTTCGATCTGGAAGAACGCGTGGCCATGATCGAATACGAATGTGCCAAGCTGTCTGAACAGACCGGGACCGAAATCGTCGCCCATCCGTTTGAAAATCTGCTGATCCACTGCGCCCGCGATGTAGGCGCATCCGTGATCGTGCGCGGCCTGCGCGCCGTGGCGGATTTTGAGTACGAATATCAGATGGTTGGCATGAACAGGTCCCTCGACAGCTCGGTCGAGACGGTCTTTCTGATGGCAGACGCCAAGCATCAGGCCATCGCATCGAAACTGGTCAAGGAAATCTGCCGCCTGGGTGGCGACGTGACCAAGTTCGTGACGCCTGCAGTTAACGATAAACTTCTGGCGAAGCTCGGGAAATAAACTTCCGGTCCTTCATCGCCTCGGCTGCGTCGCGGATGAACCGCACGCAGGCCTCGGGATGCGTGACGGGCAGCATATGCCCGCCATCGATCATCTTCAGCCCGATCTGAGGGTAGCGGCGCACCAGCACCTCTCCGTGATGCTCGGGGTCCAGAATACGGTCGTCGCGCCCGAACAGCACCCGCACCGGCACAGCAAGCTTGGCATATTCGCGCGACATGCCCGGCAGATCATCGCCGGACGCGCGGTAATCGCGGCTGGTGTTGATGAAAGCCTTGGGCCGCATCGACAGCACACCACCGCCTTTCAGCGCGAACTCTGGCGGGATCTCGTCAGGCCCGAACACTTGCTGGCGAACGGGCTCCGGGTGGCGGATCATATGCGGTACGGCGGTGGTCCATGCGATGATGCGGCGGAACCAGTCGGATTTGATGTCCAACCCGGAAAACGCTTCGGGCGCGTCGTTGATGGGCAGCGTCAAGGGGGCCAGAAGGGCAAGGCCGCGCACCAGTTCGGGCTTTTCCAATGCTAGGGCCAGCGAAATCGCACCGCCCAAGGAATGGCCGACGAGCAAGGGGTTATCCAGTTCCAGCCGTTGAATGACCTCGGCCACCAACCGGGCTTGCGCACGCACATTGGCGGGGTGGTCTTCGGGCCGTTCGGAATAGCCTGCGCCGGGGCGGTCAATGGCCACCACTCGGAAATTCTTGGCCAGCTCGTCGATGACGCCGCAATCGAAATGGCCAAGGTTGCCCGACAGCCCGTGAATCATCAGGATCGCGGGGCCTTCGCCGCAATCCACGTAGTGCAGCCGCCCGGTCGAAATATTGGTAAACGCCCCCCGCGGCGGCACCAGTTTTTCGTACCGCTTGGCCTGCCGGTAAGAGAACGCGACATAGCCCAACGTCATCAGCACGTAGAGCGCGATGAGCAGCAGGATGATATTGGGAAGATAGTCGATCATAATCCGATTTTTCTAAGCCTGATACGGCTTATCGCCAAAAGGCGACCCATTCCAGAAGCTCTGCAAACTTTCTGGCAAGAAACAGGCTGTTGGACAGGTCATAGACCTGCCAATCGGCAATCAGCAGCGCAATGATGATGGCCGCAAGGCCTGCAGCAATCTGATTGGTCACCCGAAACTCCCCTCACCACTACTGGCGCTATGCCCTAGCGGAAGGTTGGGATCAAGGGCGGCGGCGCGCCGCCCCTGAGAGATTGGGCAGTGGGACAGGCTGGACTTAGCCGATCTGACCCATCTTGGCGGCCACATCGGCCATCCGGACCGAGAAGCCCCATTCGTTGTCGTACCACGCCAGAACGCGGACCAGACGGCCGCCGATGACCTTGGTCTGGTCGGGGGCAAAGATCGACGATTCCTCGGTATGCGTGAAATCGACCGACACTTTGGGTTCGGGGTCATAGGACATGACGCGGCCCATATCGCCCGCAACCGCCTTGCGCACGATGTCGTTCACCTCGTCCTCGGACACGTCGCGCGCGGCAACAAAGGTCAGGTCCACGGCGGAGACGTTCGGCGTGGGCACCCGGATCGCCGATCCGTCCAGCTTGCCCTTCAACTCGGGCAGCACTTCGCCCAAGGCTTTCGCCGCCCCGGTCGAGGTCGGGATCATCGACATCGCCGCGGCGCGGGCGCGGTACAGGTCCTTGTGACGACGGTCCAGCGTCGGCTGGTCGCCGGTATAGGCGTGGATCGTGGTCATGATGCCCGATTCAATGCCGATGCCGTCGTTCAGCACCTTGGCCAGCGGGGCCAAGCAGTTCGTCGTGCACGAGCCGTTCGAAATCATCGTGTCGCCAGCCGCCAGCTGATCGTCGTTAACACCGAAGACGATGGTCTTTTCCACGTTCTTCGCCGGGGCCGAGATCAGGACCTTCTTGGCCCCACGCTCCAGATGCACCTTGGCCTTTTCGCCGTCGTTGAATTTGCCCGTGCATTCCAGAACCACGTCCACGCCGGACCAGTCCAGTTCCTGCGGGTCATAGGTCGAAAAGACCTCGATCGGGCCTTTGCCCACGTCCATTGTGTTGCCATCGATGGTGATGTCGTTGGCGAACCGTCCATGGACTGAGTCGTAGCGCAGCAGGTGGGCGCTGGTCTCGATCGGGCCGGTGGCGTTCATCTTGACGACGCGCACATCGTCGCGAACGCTTTGCGCGATATGGGCAAGGGTGCAGCGGCCGATCCGGCCAAATCCGTTAATGCCGAGCGTCACGGTCATGCGGGCGTCTCCTGTCTTGATGTTTGCCAGCGCTATAGCGGGGTTGGGGGCAGAACATAAGATGGAGAAGCGGGGATTTAGGCCGCTGTTAGCGTTATTATCGGGTGGTTGCGCTAACGCGCGCAGGACCAAGAGCGATCTTTCGCAAACGCCACTTAATTCCGGTGTGCCACATAAACCAGGCGCTCCGCCCGGCGTTTACGCCGGGCAACGCCCGACCTCCCCCCGGAGGGCGTTCTTGGCGATGGCTTAAACCGCACATGGAACATTGATGCTTTTTAAGCGCGGACCTGACACAATTGTCGGCAACGCCCTCCAGGTCGGGCGCTGCCCTCTGCATGATGTCCCGGCGCGGAATCAAGGCCGCAGGCCGCCGCGCATCGTCGTGCCGCCCCCCGGCACGGCGAATGGCTGACGTTGCCGCCACGCTCGACAGATGCGCTACCACGGCAAGCATAAAGCGCACTGCTCAACGGTCGGATCGCCGTCCCGCGGCACGACGCTCCGCGGCTCATCTAACATCCACAAAAGAAAACGGCCCGCCGAAGCGAGCCGTTTCAATCTCTCAGGCCTCAATGCCTTACAGCATCGCTTTGACCTTCTCGACCACCGCCTCTGCGGTGATCCCGAAATGTTCGTACAGAACCTCTGCCGGGGCCGAGGCACCAAACGACGACATGCCGACGAAATCCGCCTTGGCCTCGCGACCGCGTTCCCCCAGCAGCCAACGATCCCAGCCCTGACGCACGCCAGCCTCGATCGCGACACGCACCGGACCCGCAGGCAGCACGCGCTTGCGATAGCTCTCGGGCTGATCGGCGAACAGCTCCATGCAGGGCATGGACACAACGCGACATCCGATCCCTTCAGCTTCCAACGTGTCCCGCGCGGCCAAGGCGATCTCGACCTCCGATCCGGAGGCCATCAGGATTACCTGACGCTTGCCCGCTTCGGCATCCTTCAGGACATAAGCGCCCTGTTCCACCAGGTTCTTCGTCTTATGCTCCAACCGCACGGCAGGAACGTTCTGACGGGTCAAAGACAGAACCGACGGCGTCGCGGATTGCGTCAACGCGATCTCCCAGGCCTCTGCCGTCTCGACCACATCCGCCGGACGGAACACCAGCGTGTTCGGCGTCGCGCGCGAAATCGCCAGATGTTCAACCGGCTGGTGGGTCGGACCGTCTTCGCCCAGACCGATCGAGTCGTGGGTCATCACGTAAACCACCGGCTGCTGCATCAGCGCCGACAGACGCATCGCGGGGCGGGCGTAGTCGGTGAAACACATGAACGTGCCAGAGTAGGGGCGCACACCGCCGTGCAGCGCCATGCCGTTCATCGCTGCGGCCATACCGTGTTCACGGATGCCGTAGTGGATGAAACGACCGTCGCGGCTATCCACGTCGAAAATGCCCAGATCGCCGGTCTTGGTGTTGTTCGATCCGGTCAGGTCAGCCGACCCGCCGATGGTTTCCGGCATCACCGGGTTGATGACCTCCAGCACCATTTCCGATGCCTTCCGCGTCGCGACCTTCTGCGCCGCTTCGCTGGCCTGCTTCTTCAGCGCCTTGATGACCGACGACAGCTTTTTCGGTGCCTCGCCAGACATCGTGCGCTCAAACTCGCCACGTTTGCGGTCGGACACTTCGGCCAGACGGCCTTCCCATGCGAACCGCTCCTCGGTGCCGCGGCGGCCGATCTCTTCCCACGCGGATTTCACGTCGGCGGGCACTTCGAACGGGCCGGTGGTCCAGCCATAGGCCTGCTTGGCCGCGGCCATCTGATCCGCATCCGTCAGCGCGCCGTGCCCCTTAGAGGTATCCTGCGCCGCATGGCCTAGGGCGATATGCGTTTTGCAGGCGATCATCTGCGGGCGCTTACCCTTTTTCGCCTGGGCAATCGCCGCATCGATCGCTTCGGGGTCGTGCCCGTCGATTTCCTGCACGTCCCAGCCAGAGGCCTGAAAGCGCGCGACCTGATCGGTGCGATCAGACAGCTCGACCGTGCCGTCGATGGTGATGTTGTTGTTGTCCCAGAAGACGATCAGCTTGGACAGCTCCAGCCGGCCCGCCAGCGCAATCGCCTCTTGGCTCACGCCCTCCATCAGACAGCCGTCGCCGGCGATCACATAGGTATGGTGATCCACCAGCTTCTTGGTAAACCGCGCCCGCAGCGCTTCCTCGGCAATCGCGAAACCTACGGCGTTGGAAATGCCCTGACCCAGAGGCCCGGTCGTGGTTTCAATTCCATGCGCCAGGAAGTTCTCGGGGTGGCCCGCCGTCTTGGCGCCCAGTTGGCGGAAATTCTTCACCTCTTCCAGCGGGAAATCCTCATAGCCCGTCAGGTGCAGCAGCGAATACAGCAGCATGGAGCCATGGCCCGCCGACAGGATGAACCGGTCCCGGTCGTGCCACAGCGGGGCAGAGGCGTCGAATTTCAGGTGCTTTTCGAACAGCACCGTCGCCACGTCGGCCATCCCCATGGGCATGCCAGAGTGGCCAGAGTTCGCAGCAGCAACGGCATCCAGCGTCAGGGCCCGGATCGCGGTGGCCTTGGACCAGTGATCGGGATGGGCGGAACGGAGGGCATCAATATCCACGGACGAAGGGCTCCTTTTTACCCGTGTTTGCGTTACCGGGGTGAATGGCCCACCGCGACGTCAGTTGCAAGCCGCGCGTGGCCGCACCCACGCGTCGCGCCAGCGATAAGCCGCGCCCCGAACGGGAAATTCTACAAACTTTACAGACAGATTTGGGCAAACCTTCATGTTTTGGATAGAGTTGTGCAAAATCAGCTACGGCCAGTGATTCGAATGGCCATGTCCAAAAGCCCGGAAAGGGCGGGACCGGAACGGTAAAGGGGCGGCCCGGCAATGAGTGATATCGACCAGCTTCAGCAAAGGCTAAGCGCGGCAATGGACCGGATTTCGGTCGGTGTCGGCGTGCTTGGCGACGGTGCCGAGGCCGCGAAGTCCTCGGCCCAAACCATTGATACGCTGAAGAAAACCATCGAAGACGCCAAGAAGACCACAACCGCGCTGCAGACCCGTCTGTCCGACCTGAGCCAAGAGGCCGACCGCCTGCGTCAGGCCAACGAAGACCTGCGCGACACCATTCAGGCCCTGCGCGAAGCAGGCGAAGAAAAGCTGGGTGACCCGGCCAAGATCGACACCGCCATGGCGTCCGAGCTCGAATCCCTGCGCGCCCTGCAATCCACCAGCGAAGCCGAAGCACGCGCGATTCTCGACGCGCTGGCCCCGCTGCTGGCCGAGAAGAAAGAGGACGCCTGATGCCCGAGTTGGAAATTAACATCGGCGGCCGCACTTTTGAGGTCGCCTGCCAGGAGGGCGAGGAGCACTATCTTCAGTCCGCCGCCGAGATGCTGAATGTCGAAGCGCAAAGCCTGATCTCTCAGACCGGCCGCATTCCTGAGGCGCGGATGCTGCTGATGTCCGGCCTGATGCTGGCCGACCGCACCGCAGGCGTCGAAGACCGCCTGAAGGTCATGGACGACGAGGCCGAGGCCCTGCGCGCCGAAATCGACCGCCTGAAGACCGCGCTGAAACGCTCCGAAATCCGGTCGCAGGAACTGGCGAAAGCGGCTGAGAACCCGATGCCCGAGGGGCTGATGGACAAGCTGGCGGCGATGACTGAAAGGGCCGAAGCGCTGGCGGAAGAGGTCGAGGCGAAGACCAAGGCGGGCTAACCCAACCTTGGGCCTGCGTCGCCGGTACCTGATCGCGCCGCATGCCCGGACCCGTCTTTCCGACTGATCCGGTGCATCCCATCACAAGGACAGAATAGCCTTCGCCACGCGACGGCCCGACAGGATCGCCCCATGTGTGGTGCCCCAATACTCCCGACTGGTGTGTTCGCCCGCCATGAACACGCGGCCGCCAATCGGCTTGTGAAACACGTCGATCTGCGACAGCGATCCGCCAGCCTTGGCATAGGAATACGCCCCGTAGAACAAAGGATCCTGCGACCATCTGGTGCTGAGAACCATGCGCGGGGTCCCGACGTCCGATCCCCAGACGGATCGCAGCACATCCAAAGCATC
This sequence comes from Pseudooceanicola aestuariicola, assembly GCF_045763785.1. Taxonomy (NCBI): domain Bacteria; kingdom Pseudomonadati; phylum Pseudomonadota; class Alphaproteobacteria; order Rhodobacterales; family Paracoccaceae; genus Pseudooceanicola; species Pseudooceanicola aestuariicola. Next base: position 1,042,408 of record NZ_JBJGSF010000001.1, read on the forward strand.
GTCGGTTTTCTCTGCCTCTGACATCCGATCCGCGACCAAGGCATAATTGCCCACCGACAGGCCCAGCAGGATGTTTTCATCGCTGAAGGTGCGATAGTTCAGCCAGTAATTCCAACGCCCTTTTGGGTCGGTCATCATCCCGAAATACTGCGTGTCGACGTCCCAGAAAGGCGTGTCGAACTTCAGCGCGATCTTTGTGACGGACCCAAAGCCTGTTCGCGCAATCGCCTGCTGCAGATCACCCGGCAGGGGCGGATCGAACGCGATCGCGCCCGATTTCAAGACGCCCAGAGGCACGGTGCACACAGCGTAATCTGCGTCGATCCCGTTGATGCGGACCCCTGTTGCGTCTTGCGAAATCTCGGTGACAGGCGAGCTAAGCCGGATATCCAAACCTTCCGCCAAAGGGGCAAGGATCGCATCATATCCATTCACGAAAACAACGTCTTCGCCAGAAAACTCCTCGGACGCAAAGCCATTGGCCGCCGAGATGTCTTCGATCCCCGCACCGATATCGAACTCGAAAAACGCCGATAACATCCAGCGGGATATCGGGTCTCTCAGCAGGTCAGGCGCGCGATCTGCCAGCATCTGCTTAACACTGAAGGCTTCCGACACATCGGGGTCGTACAGCAGATCTTCCAGCGCTTCATACATCTCTTCCAGACGCTCGTAGTCGTCATCCGACAGGTCGGCCCCGTCGGATGTGAACACGTCCAGGCTTTCGTCATCGGTGATCACGGTCCGAGCTTTGACCTGTTGCGCCAGCTGTTGCGTCGGGTTGTGACGGCTTGGCCCATGAATCCAGCCAGCCCCAAATTCGAAAGGTGCCCCCATCGACATATCGGTATGGACCCGCCCGCCAATACGTTGGCCTGCCTCTACAACGATGACCTCTGCGCCATTGGCCTGCAGATCACGTGCCGCAGCAAGACCCGATAGCCCTGCGCCCACGACAATGACCTTGGTGCCGGACAAGGCTTGGGCCTGCGCCTTGCCCGCCAGAACACTCAGGTAGCCTGCGATACTCAGTCTCAGCGCGTCGCGACGGGTCAAGCTCATTGGGTTTCTCCAGCGACAGGGCGGCGGTTGGCAAATCATAGCCATTTCCGCGCTTCCGTCACGAAACTTCGACGGGGCAGAGGCGGGCGCTATGCGTCGGTCACCCAAAACAAAAAGGCCGGGCATTACACCCGGCCTTCTCAATTCAGACTGTCAGCAGGCTCAGCCGTTCGCCGCCCGGATCTTCTCGGCCGCGTCTTTGTCGTAGCTCACGCCATTTTCTTCGAACAACGTGTCCAACTCTCCGGACAGGGTCATTTCGGTGATGATGTCGCAGCCGCCGACAAATTCACCCTTCACGTAAAGCTGCGGGATGGTCGGCCAATCGGAATACTCTTTGATGCCCTGACGGATTTCTTCGTCCGCCAGCACGTTCACGTCGGAATACTCCACGCCCATGTAGTTCAGCACACCCGCCACGCGGGACGAAAACCCGCACTGAGGCATGGACTTGGTGCCCTTCATATACAGCACCACGTCGTTGGATTTCACGGTCTCGTCGATGCGGGTCTTGGCGTCGCTCATTGTCTCGTCCTTTCTCGGCCCCATGCGGGGGCGGTGATTATTCGGGCGCGCGGGTGGTCAGCGCCAGCGCGTGCAATTCTCCGGCAGAACCGTCCATCTTGCCCTTCAGCGCAGCATAAACGGCGCGCTGTTGCTGTACGCGGTTCTTGCCACGAAAGCTTTCGTCCACGACCGTGGCCGCGAAATGCTGGCCGTCATCGCCCTGCACGGCGATTTGCGCGTCGGGGAAGGTTTCGCGGATAAGGTCTTCGATGTCCTGGGCCGTAATGGGCATGGTAAGCCTGTCGTTGATGTCTTTGAGAAAGATGTAATCGTGCGGGGGATGCGTTGCAAGCTGGTGGAGGTGGCTGAAAAGCCCTCTTGCGGGCAAGTCGATCATAGGTCCCGCCCGGCGTTTAAGCCGGGCTGCGCCGTCCCGCCCCAATGGGGCGGCGCAAATGCCCCCCCCCCTCGGGACGGCGCAGCCCTAATTTTCTAAGTCTAGCGTCGGATAACAACCAGCGAGAAAGGCGATCGAGGCCTCAGCTGAAATGCCCGCCGAACGCCCCGCGATAGATCTCCGACAGCTCTTCCAGCGTGGCCGAAGACCCGCCCATGCTGACCGTGTCGCCGGTGAACTTGCCCACGGTGGTGATCTTTACGCCTGCCTGACCGGCGGCAACCATCAGCGCCTCGGCCTGATCAAAGTTGCAGGCGATCAGATACCGGCCCTGATCTTCGCCAAACAGCTGCCCCTGATCGCTGTCGTCCAGCACGACGCCCACGCCCGACGCTTCGGCCATCTCGAACGCCGCCAGCGCCAGACCACCGTCCGACAGGTCGGTGCAGGCTTTGATGTGCTCTCGGTTCGCCAGAATGAAATCACCCGCCGCGCGTTCAGCCGCCAGATCGACATGGGGCGCATCGCCCTCGACCCGGCCAAAGACCTCGGCCAAAAGCGCCGACTGGCCCAGATGGCCCGCCGTTTCACCCACCAGCAGCGCGACGTGACCGTCACGCGCAATCCCGGTGATCGCTTGGTCCGCATCCTCGATGAGGCCCACCGCGCCAATCGTCGGCGTCGGCAGGATCGCCTGACCATCGGTTTCGTTATACAGCGACACGTTGCCCGACACGATCGGCATGTCCAGCGCGGTACACGCCGCGCCAATGCCCTGAATGGCGCCGACGAACTGGCCCATGATCTCGGGCTTTTCCGGGTTGCCAAAGTTCAGGTTGTCGGTGCTTGCCAAAGGCTTCGCGCCTGCGGCGATCAGGTTGCGGAACGCCTCGGCCACGGCCTGCTTGCCGCCTTCGACCGGGTTCGCTTTGACATACCGCGGCGTCACGTCCGACGTGAACGCCAGCGCCTTTTTCGTGCCGTGCACCCGGATCACGCCCGCGCCAAAGCCGGGAATCCGCATCGTGTCGGCCATCACCTGGCTGTCGTACTGCTCATAGACCCACTGGCGCGAACAATAGTTGGGCGAAGCGATCAGCGCCTTCAGCCCGTCGATCGGATCGACCGCCGGAATATCGTCCAGATCGGCGTTCACATCCGTCGGCTGGTGCGGACGGTCATACTCCGGCGCCATGGACGACAGTTTGGACAGGGGCAGGTCGGCCCATGTCTTGCCCTGATACTGGATCAGGAACCGGTCTTCGGGGATCGTTTCGCCCACGATAGCGAAGTCGAGGTCCCATTTGTCGAACACGGCCTTGGCTTCGGCTTCCTTCTCGGGACGCAGAACCATCAGCATCCGTTCCTGCGATTCCGACAGCATCATCTCATACGCGGTCATCGCCTGTTCGCGGCAGGGGACAGAATCCAGATCCAGCCGGATGCCCAGACCACCCTTGTCGCCCATTTCCACGGCCGAACAGGTCAGACCCGCCGCGCCCATGTCTTGGATAGAGATCACCGCGCCCGTCTGCATCAGCTCAAGCGTCGCTTCCATCAGGCGCTTTTCGGTGAAAGGGTCGCCAACCTGAACGGTGGGGCGCTTTTCCTCGATCGTCTCGTCGAACTCGGCCGAGGCCATGGTGGCCCCGCCAACCCCGTCGCGGCCCGTTTTGGCGCCAAGGTAGACCACAGGCATCCCAACGCCCGATGCGGCGGAATAGAAAATGTTGTCCGTCTCGGCCAGACCGGCGGCAAAGGCGTTCACCAGACAGTTGCCGTTGTAGGCGGGATCAAACCGGACCTCACCGCCCACGGTCGGCACGCCAAAGCAGTTGCCGTATCCGCCGACACCTTCGACCACGCCATGCACCAGCTGCCGCGTTTTCCAGTGGTCCTTTTCCCCGAACGACAGCGAGTTCATCGCAGCGATGGGGCGCGCACCCATGGTGAACACGTCGCGCAGGATGCCACCCACGCCGGTGGCCGCGCCCTGATAGGGTTCGATATAGGACGGGTGGTTGTGGCTCTCCATCTTGAAGACGACGCACTGGCCGTCACCGATGTCCACGATGCCTGCGTTCTCACCGGGGCCGCAGATGACCTGAGGGCCTTCGGTCGGCAGGGTACGCAGCCATTTCTTCGACGATTTGTAGGAACAATGCTCGTTCCACATGGCCGAAAAGATGCCAAGTTCTGTGAACGTCGGTTCCCGGTTCAGGATGCGCAGGATCTCGGCGTATTCATCGGGCTTGATCCCGTGGCTTGCGATCAGCTCTTCGGTAATGGCCGGTTCCTGCATGTGATCCCCCAAATCCAGTTTGGGTGGTCTTTACGACAGGTGAGCCGAGGGGGGAAGGGGGCGACTGTATATATAGTGGTCCAGGATGTTGAAGGATGTTTCCGCGACCTTTTTTAACGTTTATCGGCTGTCCCGCCCGGCGGTTGCGCCGGGCAGCGCCCGACCCGCCCCCATGGGCGGGCGCTTTTGCGCCCCCCCTCGGGTCGGGCGCTGCCCTACTTAAGCAGGGCGAACAAGTTACAGGTCGCGAATAAACATTGAAACCGCCCGTTATCGCCCGCCACAAAAACCGCAAGCGCAAAAAAAAAGGCCGGACATAAAGTCCGGCCAAGTCCAACAGGGAGGTATGATGGTGATGAAACCTTAGGCATCATCACCTTCGAAAGCCGAGATATGAGCGACCCCTGAGTCGCGCAAGCTCCAAAATGCCGCAGCAGCAGCAAAGCTGATATGCGTGTGGCGCAAGAGTCGCGGTGAGCGCTACCAGTTAGCGCTGCGGCCCGAAGATCACTCTCCGGCCTGTTCCCGCAGGTTTCGACGCAGCGTGATGATCTCTTCCTGAACGAAATCCCGAAAGGCCGCGACGCGTTTGGAATGGCGCAGCTCTTCAGGGAAGGCGAGGAAGATCGGCACCTCTTGCGATTCCACCTCTGGCAGCACGCGTTCCAATTGCGGGAAATCCTCGACCAGATAATCCGGCAGCACGCCGATCCCCAGATCGTTCAGCACCGCCTGCAACACCCCGAAGTAGTTGTTCACCGTCAGGGTCGAGGCGACATCATAGGTCATCAACTCCTGCACAAGCTGCGCGCCCGCGCCAACCTGCGGCGTGGCGGGGTTCTGACAGATCAGACGATGCTTGGCGATGTCTTCGATCTGATCCAGCCGTCCACGCCGATCCAGATACCCGGGGCTAGCGTAAAGCCGCATCCGCAGGGACATCAGACGTTTGCGGATCAGGTCCGCCTGGCTGGGTTCCTTCATCCGGATCGCAACGTCAGCTTCGCGCATCGGCAGGTCCAGCACGCGTTCTTCCAGCATCAGGTCGATCTTCAGATCGGGGTACTTTTCGTACAGCTTGGGCAGGCGCGGGGCCAGCCACAGCGATCCGAACCCGATGGTCGTGGTCACGCGCAATTCGCCGAACACCTCTTCTTCGCTGTCGCGAATGCGCGCGGTCGCGGCGTCCAGACGTTTCGCCATGGCGCGGGTAGCATCGAACAGCAATTCGCCCTGTTCGGTAAGAATCAGTCCCCGTGCGTGGCGGTGAAACAGGGTGGTGTTCAGCGATTCCTCAAGCCCGCGGATTTGGCGGGACACCGCCGATTGCGACAGGTGCAGCGCATCGCCCGCATGGGTCAGGCTGCCCGCATCGGCCACCGCGTGAAAGATTCTAAGCTTGTCCCAGTCCATACCCGTAACTTTCTGCCTGTCCTTATACCATGCTGGTAATTAACGTTCCCATACCGACTTAGCACCGAAGCGTTAAGGTTAAACTGGGGCATTTCTCATAATGGTCATGTTTTATGACCTTTTTATGCGCTATCATTAAGCAGGGAGGACATCATGACAAAACAAGACATTTCGCTGTCTGATCGCTTTGATCTGACGAAAAGCCCCGTCCTGTTGAACGGCACCCAGGCCTTGGTCCGGTTGATGCTGATCCAGAAGGAGCGTGACCGGCTGGCAGGCTTGAACACCGCCGGCTATGTCACCGGCTACCGCGGGTCCCCCTTGGGCGCGGTCGATATGCAGATGACCCGCGCGGCCAAACAACTGGCCGAAGCGGACGTGAAATTTCAGGAAGGTCTGAACGAAGATCTCGCCGCCACGGCGCTGTGGGGCGCACAACAGGCTGAACTGCGTGGCGAAGGGCGCTTTGATGGCGTCTTTGGCCTTTGGTATGGCAAGGGGCCGGGCGTCGACCGCTCCGGCGATGCGATGAAACACGCCAACATGGCAGGCACGTCGCCCAACGGCGGTGTGCTGATGGCCATGGGGGACGACCACACCGGTGAATCCTCGACCGTGCTGCACCAGTCCGAATGGGCGCTGGTCGATGCCTATATGCCCATCGTCAGCCCCGCGGGCGTTCAGGAAATCCTTGACCTTGGCGTATATGGCTACGCGCTTAGCCGCTACTCTGGCCTTTGGGTGGGCCTCAAGACGATGAAAGACACGGTTGAAGCCACGGCCGTCGTCGATGGCCGCCCCGACCGGATGAACCTTGTCCTGCCCACTGACTACGACATGCCCGACGGCGGGTTGAACATCCGCCTCGTCGATTCTCCGCCTGAACAAGAGGCGCGGATGATCGATCACAAACGCTTTGCCGCCGAGGCCTTTGCCCGCGCCAACAAGATCGACAAACGCGTCTGGGGCAAACCCGGCGCCAAGATCGGCTTTGTGGCCGCTGGCAAGAACTGGCTCGACCTCGTGCACGCCCTGTCGCTGCTTGGAATTGATGAGGCCGAGGCCGAACGCCTTGGCATCACCACCTACAAAGTCGCGCAGGTCTGGCCGCTGGATATGGCGGGCTTTCACGACTGGGCCGAGGGGCTCGACCTGATCGTCGTGGTCGAGGAAAAGCGCAAACTGATCGAAGTGCAGATCAAAGAAGCCATCTTCGACGATCGCAATGGCCGCCGCGTCTGGGGCTGGCACATGGGCGGCGGCGCAGGCTCCATGCACGGGCCGGAGCTGTTCCAGACCAAACAGGCGCTGGACCCGATCATGATCGCCCAGAAACTTGGCGCGATCCTGATCGGAGAGGGGCGCGACACCGACCGCATCCGCGCGGGCCTCACCGCTCTGGAAGAGGCCAAGCGCAACGACAACGCGCCCGAAATCGCGGCGCGCCTGCCGTACTTCTGCTCTGGCTGCCCGCACAACACCTCGACCAAGGTGCCGGACGGGTCGCGGGCCTATGCGGGGATCGGCTGTCATTATATGGTGCAGTGGATGGACCGCTCCACCCTTGGGTTCACCCATATGGGCGCCGAAGGGGCCAACTGGATCGGCGAAGCGCCGTTCAGCGAACGGGGCCATGTGTTCCAGAACCTTGGCGACGGCACCTACAACCACTCTGGCATTCAGGCGATCCGCGCGGCCTTGGCCAGCGGTGTGAACATCACCTACAAGATCCTCTTCAACGACGCGGTCGCAATGACCGGCGGGCAAAAGAACGAAGGCGGGCTGACCGCCGACAAGATCGCCCGCGAGCTTAGCGCCATGGGCGTCAAACGGATCGAAGTGGTCTTTGACGAAAAGGAAGAACCGCGCCGCGAAGATTTCCCTGCCGATGTCGGTTGGCATGAACGGGCCGAAATGGACTCGGTGCAGCAGGACCTGACCAAGGTCGAAGGCGTCAGCGCGATCCTCTACATCCAGACCTGCGCCGCCGAAAAACGCCGCCGCCGCAAGCGCGGCCAATTCCCCGACCCGGATCAGCGTGTGTTCATCAACTCTGACGTCTGCGAAGGCTGCGGCGACTGCGGGGTGCAATCGAACTGCGTGTCGATCGTACCTAAGGAAACCGAATTTGGCCGCAAGCGTCAGATCGACCAATCCTCCTGCAACAAGGACTTCAGCTGTCTCAAGGGCTTCTGCCCGTCTTTCGTGACGCTTGAAGGGGCCAAGGTGAAAAAGGCCATCGGGCAGGGGATCGACCTGCCGGACCTGCCAGCCCCCACGCTGCCCGCGATCAATGGCACCCATAACGTCGTCATCACCGGCGTTGGCGGCACGGGCGTCGTCACGGTCGGCGCGCTGCTGGCGCAGGCCGCGCAACTGGACGGCAAAGGCGCTGGCATGATGGAGATGGCCGGGTTGGCCCAGAAGGGCGGCGCGGTGCACATCCACGTCCGTCTGGCGGAAAAGCCCGAAGATATCAGCGCCATACGCGTCGCCACGGGCGAAGCACACGCGCTGATCGGCGGTGATCTGGTCGTCAGCGCCGGGGCGAAAACGCTGGGCCTGACCAAACAGGGGCAGACCGGCGCTGTGGTGAACTCTCACCAGATCATCACCGGTGATTTCACCCGCGACACCGAATTCCAGATCCCCTTTGATCGGTTAGAGCTTCAGCTGCAGGCCCGTCTGGGCGACCGCGCGGCCCTGTTCGATGCGTCGGAACTGGCGCGGGTGGTCATGGGCGACTCGATCTTCTCCAACATCATGGTGCTGGGCGCTGCGTGGCAAAACGGCCTGCTGCCCCTGTCGCTGGACGCCATCGAAGGCGCGATCCGTCTGAACGGGGCCGCCATCGACAAGAACCTGCAGGCCTTCGCCATCGGCCGCTGGGCCGCGCTGCATCCCGAAGAGGCCGCGAAACGCGCCACCGCCACGGTGACTGACCTGCCGCCCACCATCGCGGACCAGATCGCCACCCGCGCCGACCACCTGCGCGCCCATACCGGGCGGCGGCTGGCCAAGCGGTATCGCAAACTGGTCGACGGGATCGAAGATGACACGCTGCGTCTGGCGGTCGCCAAGGGCTATCACAAGCTATTGGGATACAAGGACGAATACGAAGTGGCGCGCCTGCTGCTATCGACCGAAGAGAAGGCCCGGGCAGAGTTCGATGGCGATTTCCGCATGTCCTATCACATGTCCCCACCGATCCTTGCCAAGACCGGCCCCGACGGTCGCCCGGAAAAGCGCAAGTTCGGCCCGTGGATGCGGACGCCACTGCGTGTGCTCGCGGGGCTGAAGGGCTTGCGCGGCACTCCGCTTGACCCCTTTGGCCGGACCGAGGAGCGTAAGATGGAGCGCGCCCTGATCAAGCAGTACGAGACCGACATGAAAGAGGTCTTGGGCGCCGTCACCCCGGCCACGCATGACGTGGCGGTGGCCATCGCCGAACTGCCGCTGAAGATCCGCGGCTTCGGCCCGGTGAAACAGGCCAACGAAGCCAAAGCGGCGAAAGAACGGGAAGCTCTGCTGGCGACATTCCGGTCTGGCGGCGCGATGGATAAGGCGGCGGAGTAATGGTCGATTTCGTTTTTCGAACACAGCGCGGAGGGCAGCGTCCGACCTGGAGGGCGCTAGCTCGGCTTGGGATATGCAATCTCTCAAAAGCATAAAAGGTATATGAGCCGCGAATGACATCGCCAAAGCGCCCTCCGGGGGGAGGTCCCTTCTCGGAGTTTGCCTGCAAACACCTGCCAGGCAACGGGGCGCTGCCCGGTGTTTCACACCGGGCGGTACGTTTGATTGGGATCGCTGCGCCATTCGACTGTCGAGCAGATGGTCCCCTGCGCCTCCGGCGGGAGTATTTTTGGAAAGATGAAGGCAGGACGCTGCCCTAAGCGGCCCCTCGCATACCCCCTAGATCGGACCGCACGAACCCACTACATCTAAGGGAAGGAGAGAGGCCAAATGACCGCCCAGACCCCGCCCGATAAACCCACCAACCGCCAGATCGCGCGCGACATATCCTATGCCCATTCCGCCGCCACGCGCGGGGGGCGCACCCTGATCCGGGTGATGGAGAATGTGACGGGCCGCCCCGGCCTGATCAAACGCGCCGATGGCTACGCGGCCGAGGTGGAAAGCGGAAAGGACTTCTGGCAGGTCATGGTCGACCGCTACCGCCTGTCGCTGTCCGTCGCGGGCGGCGCGTTGGAGAATATCTCCGAAACTGGCCCGCTGATCCTGATCGCCAACCACCCTTACGGGATCCTCGACGGGTTGATGATGGGCCACCTTCTGCAACAAAGGCGCGGCGATTTCCGCATCCTCGCGAACTCGGTCTTTCGCAAAGCCGAGGATATCAACCGCGTGATCCTGCCGATCTCTTTTGATGAAACGAAAGAGGCCGTTCAGCAGAACATTGAAACCCGCAAGACTGCGCTGAAATACCTTGCCGATGGCGGCGCGATCGGGGTCTTTCCCGGCGGCACCGTCTCGACCGGCCTGAAACCCTTTTCACGCCCCATGGACCCCGGCTGGCGCGGCTTTACCGCCCGCATGATCACCAAGTCCGAAGCGACCGTGGTTCCGATGTTCTTCGCGGGCCATACCTCGCGCCTGTTCCAACTGGCCAGCCACCTGCATTCAACCCTGCGCATGGGCCTGCTGATCAAGGAGTTCCGGTCCCGCATCGGCACGCCCGTCGAGGTCGTCATCGGCGACCCGATTTCGCGCGACGATATCAATCAGCACGCCGGTGACACCCGTGCCCTGATGGATTTCCTGCGCCGCCGCACCTACGCCCTGTCACCCGAGCCGCTTAAATCCTTTGAATACGGCTTCGAATTCGAGGATAAGCACCGCAGCGGGGATGCCCCGCGCAAGGTTTACTAAGGGCAAAGCAATGGCAGTAGGCATTTTCGACAGCGGCCTTGGCGGGCTGACCGTACTGGATGCGGTGTCCAAACGCCTGCCTGACGTGCCCTTCATCTACTTCGGCGATAACGCCAACGCGCCCTATGGCGTGCGCGATGCCGACGATATTTATGATCTGACCTGCAGCGCCGTGGCCAAGATGTTCGACCACGGCTGCGATCTGGTGATCCTTGCCTGCAATACCGCCGCGTCGGCCGCATTGCGCCGGATGCAGGAAAACTGGGTGCCATCAGACAAACGCGTGCTGGGCGTCATGGTCCCCCTGATCGAGGCGCTGACCGAACGGCAATGGGGCGACAACTCTCCGCCCCGGCAGGTCGCGGTGAACAACGTGGCCCTGTTTGCGACGCCCGCGACCGTGGCCAGCCGCGCGTTCCAGCGTGAACTGGCCTTCCGCGCCATCGGCGTCGACGTCGAAGCGCAGGCCTGCGGCGGTGTGGTCGATGCGATTGAAGAAGGCGATATGATCCTTGCCGAAGCGCTGGTCCGGTCCCACGTCGACGCGCTGAAACGCAAGATGCCGCGCCCCGAGGCCGCGATCCTTGGCTGCACCCATTACCCTTTGATGGAAAAGGAATTTCAGGACGCGCTTGGCCCCGATGTGACCGTCTACTCTCAGGCGAACCTCGTGGCCTCCAGCCTTGCGGATTACCTGACCCGGCGGCCCGAGTTTGTGGGCGAGGGGACAGAGTCGATGTTCCTGACCACCGGCGATCCCGCCCGTGTGTCGGCCCGTGCGACGCAATTCCTGCGACGAAAAATCACGTTCACCGCAGCGTAACTGGCGCGACGCGCCAAGACTTCCTATTTTGACGTCAGACGACGTCCGACCCCAAGGGTTACACTATGACCAAGAAAATCGCGATCATCGGCGCATCCGGCTACACGGGCGCTGAACTTATCCGGCTCATCTCCTCCCATCCGGGGATGGAGATTGCAGCGCTGGCCGCCAATTCCAAGGCGGGCATGAAAATGGCGGATGTCTTCCCGTTCCTGCGCCATCTGGACCTGCCGGAACTGGTGACGTGGGAACAGATTGATTTCTCCGCCATCGATCTGGCCTTCTGCGCCCTGCCGCACAAAACCTCGCAAGAGGTGATCTCTCAGCTTCCTACGACGCTGAAGATCGTGGATCTTTCCGCCGATTTCCGGCTGCGCGACCCCGAGGCTTATAAGAAGTGGTACGGAAACGACCACGCCGCCGTCGAGATGCAGAAAGAGGCCGTCTATGGCCTGACCGAATTCTACCGCGACGACATTGCCAAAGCGCGTCTGGTGGCGGGCACGGGCTGTAACGCGGCGACGGGTCAGTTCACCCTGCGGCCGTTGATCAGCGCGGGCGTGATCGGATTGGACGACATCATCCTCGACATGAAATGCGCCGTCTCCGGGGCAGGGCGGTCGCTGAAGGAGAACCTGCTGCACGCCGAACTGTCCGAAGGCTACAACGCCTATGCCGTGGGCGGCACGCACCGTCACCAAGGCGAATTCGATCAGGAATTCAGCCTCTTGGCCGGTCGACCGGTGCAAATCCAGTTCACCCCGCACCTGCTGCCGGTGAACCGGGGGATCCTTTCCACCGGCTACGTTTCGGGCAATCCGCAGGCCGTCTATGACGCGCTGGTCGCCGCCTATCAGGACGAACCCTTCGTTCAGGTTCTGCCCTTCGGCCAGACGCCCTCGACCCACGATGTGCGCGGCTCGAACTTCGTGCATATCGGCGTGACGGGCGACCGGATCGACGGCCGCGCCATCGTTGTCACCGCGCTGGACAACCTGTGCAAAGGTTCCTCGGGGCAGGCGTTGCAGAACGCCAACCTGATGCTGGGCCTGCCGGAAACCCAGGGGCTGATGATGGCCCCGCTGTTCCCGTGAGGTTCTGATGAAGGGTCTGAAGAAACAACGCCGTATCCAGATCATCGTGCTGGCCTTCGTGGCCTTGGCCGTGGCGACCGGGCTGGTCGGATACGCGATGAAGGACGGCATCAACTTCTTCCGCTCGCCCACTCAGGTCGCCGAAGAGCCGCCCGCCCCGAACGAGGTGTTCCGCATCGGTGGTCTGGTCTCTGAAGGGTCGCTGCAGCGTGGGCAGGGCGAAACGATCAGCTTTTCGGTCACGGATGGCAATGCCACGATCCCGGTGACCTTCACCGGGATCCTGCCCGATCTGTTTGCCGAAAACCAAGGCATGATCGGCACGGGCCGTTACGTGGGCGGGACGTTTGAAGCCACTGAAATCCTTGCGAAACACGACGAAAGCTACATGCCGAAAGAGGTCGTGGACGCGTTGAAGGAACAGGGCGTTTATCAGGAACCTGAAACGAACTGATCGGGCACAGGTGGGTTACAAACCCACCCTACACCGGCCCGTAGGGTGGGTTTTCAACCCACCTTACACGACGCTTAGGCGGGCTGAAGCCCGCCCTACACCAAGCCCCACCGGATCGCGCCGCGCCCCGTAGGGCGGGGTTCACCCCGCCATGCCCCCCCACCAAAAATCCCAACCGCCCCAGCACCCTACCGCACGCACCCATAACCACTCATTCACCATCTCCCGGCATCCTTCCTCGCATAACAACAAAGAGGCAGAACATGCTCCATATCAGGCAGATGGCATCCGATATCGTCGCCCGCGAAGGCGGCTATGTGAACGACCCGGACGACCCCGGCGGCGCGACCAATCACGGCGTCACGATCCACACCATGCGGCAACTGGGCCTCGACCTGACAGGCGATGGCCAGATCACCCCCGACGATGTCCGCGCGCTGAGCCGGGATCGCGCGATCGACATCTACATGGACCGCTATTTCCATCGGCCCCGCATCGCGGAACTGCCCGAGGTTTTGTGGGAAACCGTCTTCGACATGCAGGTCAACGCGGGCAGTAACGCGGTGCAGATCCTTCAGCGGCTGCTGACCCAGATGGGTTACCCGCTGGCCGACGACGGTGTCATCGGCCCCGCGACGATCCAGGCCGCGCATCAGGCGGCCGAGGCCGCACCCGATCATCTGGCCGACGCCTATGGGATTGCGCGCCGAAATTACTACTTCGCATTGGCCGACCGCCGTCCCGCCAGCCGCAAATTCGCGCGGACCCGCGCCGGCGGGAAGGGCGGCTGGATCAAAAGGGCCGAACACTTCATTTCCCCCCGCTATCACATGACAGAACAGAAGTTCCGCGAAAGGGTCGCGCAATGGGATTGATCGGCACGCTTCTGAACACGGTCTTCGGCGGCGGGCGCAATGCCATTGTTGAGACCGCGCAAGTCTTTCGAGAGAATGCAGAATCCGCAGGCGCCCGCGAACTGGATCGCCTTGGCGCGGCGCTGGATCAGCACAGGGCAGAGTTCCGCGCCACGCGGTCCCTGTTCGACACGTTGATGGACGCGGTCAACCGATTGCCGCGTCCCGCGCTCGCTCTCGGAACGATTGGTCTGTTTGTGATGGCCATGGTCGATCCGCTGTGGTTCGCCGAACGCATGCAGGGGCTGGCCTTGGTGCCAGAGCCGCTGTGGTGGCTGATGGGCGCGGTGGTCAGTTTCTACTTTGGCGCACGGCACCAGCTGAAGGGGCAAGAGTTTCAGCGCGACATCGCACGGACCTTGGCCCGCGTGCCCGTGGTGATCGACAACACCAAGGCGATCCGGGCACTGAACGAAGATGGCCCGAACGCGGCGCTCGAGGACTGGCGGGCGAGGGACGCGTCGTAGGTGCGATTCACTACGCGTTTCACCTACACAAAGCCTTCCTCGATCATGGGATCCGCCCGGCGGAAACGCCGGGCAGCGCCCGCCCCGCCCCCATGGGCGGGCGCTTTTGCGCCCACCCTCGGGCCGGGCGCTGCCCTTAGCGCTCTTGCAACATGTCAGTTGGGTTACTGCGCTCGCATCACGCCCCCCGCGACAATGTGAACCTACATATCCAACGGAAGTTATTGGCCATGCCTGAACACATCTTTATAACCGCATCCATGGTTACTGAACTCGGTCATTTCGCCCTGATCCTCGCGCTTTGCGTCGCGCTGATTCAGACTGTCGTCCCCTTGATCGGCGCGCATAAGCGCTGGCCCGGCTGGATGGCCGTCGCGGACCCTGCGGCGAACGCCCAGTTCCTGCTGGTGGCGTTTTCCTTCGCCGCGCTGACCTATGCCTTCGTGACCTCGGATTTCTCTTTGCGCCTGGTGATGCAGAACTCCCACTCGCTGAAACCGATGCTCTATAAGGTCACGGGCGTCTGGGGGAACCACGAAGGCTCAATGCTGCTGTGGATCCTGATCCTTGCGCTGTTCGGCGCCTCGGCGTCGTGGTTCGGAGCCGCGCTGCCCCCGACGCTCAAGGCGCGGGTGCTGGCGGTGCAGGGGGGCATCGGGCTGGCGTTTCTGGCGTTTCTTCTGTTCACTTCGAACCCGTTCCTGCGCCTCGTGGTGCCGCCGCTGGACGGCAAAGACCTGAACCCGCTTTTGCAGGACCCCGGTCTGGCGTTCCATCCGCCGTTCCTTTACCTCGGCTACGTGGGCCTGAGCATGGCGTTCAGCTTCGCCGTCGCTGCCCTGATCGAAGGCCGCGTCGACGCCGCATGGGGCCGTTGGGTGCGCCCCTGGACGCTGGCGGCCTGGGTGTTCCTGACCATCGGTATCGCATTGGGATCGTGGTGGGCCTATTACGAATTGGGTTGGGGCGGCTTCTGGTTCTGGGATCCGGTCGAAAACGCATCCTTCATGCCATGGCTGATTGCTGCGGCGCTGTTGCATTCCGCCATCGTGGTCGAAAAACGCGAAAGCCTGAAAAGCTGGACCATCCTTCTGGCCATTGTCGCCTTTGGCTTTTCGCTGATCGGGGCCTTCATCACCCGCTCTGGCATCATCACATCGGTCCACGCCTTCGCCACGGACCCCGAGCGGGGCGTCTTCCTGCTGGGCATCACCGCGCTGTTCATGGGCGGGGCGCTGACCCTCTTCGCCGCCCGGGCCGAGGTGCTGTCCTCCAAGGGTGTCTTTGCCATCACCAGCCGCGAGTCGATGCTGGTGCTGAACAACATCCTGCTGGCCGTGTCCGCGTTGGTCGTCTTTGTCGGCACCATCTGGCCGCTGGTCAGTGAACTGCTGTTCGACCGCAAACTCTCGGTCGGAGAGCCGTTCTTCAACATGGCCTTCACGCCCTTCTTCGTGGCGCTTGGCATGGCCTTGCCCATCGGGGCCATGATGCCGTGGAAGCGCGGCAAAATGGGCCGCGTACTGCGCAAACTGGTGCCGGCTTTCGCACTGTCTGTGGCTGTTCTGGCGCTGGTCTACGCGATGCAGACCGGCAACAGCGCCATGGGCCCGATCGGGCTGATGCTGGGCGCGTGGCTGGTGACGGGCGCGCTGACCGACCTGTGGTCCAAGAAGGGCAATTCCCCGATCTCGCGCCTGTTGCGGCTGCAGCGCTCGGACTACGGCCGGGTGATCGCTCATGCCGGTCTGGGGGTGACCATCGCAGGAATCGCAGGCCTGTTGGCGTGGCAATCCGAAGACATCCGCGTCATGCAGGAAGGCGACAGCCTGACGCTGGCGGGGTATGACATCACGCTGGACAGCGTCGAACGGGTGCAGGGGCCGAACTATATCTCGACCACCGGGCATGTCAGCCTGTCGCGCAACGGCACTTTCATCGCGAAGCTCGACCCCGAAAAACGCTTCTACCCCGTGGCGCAGATGCCCACGACCGAAGCGGGGATCGACAACGGGTTCCTGCGCGACGTCTATGTGGTCATTGGTGATCCACAGGACGGCGGCGGCTGGGCCTTCCGGTCCTATGTCAAACCCTTGGCCAACTGGATCTGGGGGGGCGCGATCCTGATGGCGATCGGCGGGGCGTTCAGCCTGTCGGACCGCCGCTACCGCGTCGCCGCTGGTGCACGCAAAACCCGGATGCAAGGGGTGCCTGCGGAATGACCCGGCTGATGAAATCTGTCTTCCTGATCGTGATGCTGGCATTGGCCCCCGTGACCGCAGGGGCCGTACAACCCGATGAAATTCTTGACGATCCGGTGTTGGAAGAACGCGCCCGCGACCTGTCCAAAGGGCTGCGCTGCCTTGTCTGCCGGAACGAGAACATCGACGACAGCAACGCCGAACTGGCCCGCGACCTGCGCCTGCTGGTCCGCGAACGTCTTGTGGCAGGCGATACGGATGACGAGGTGATCGAGTTTGTCACCGACCGCTACGGCGAATACGTGCTGCTGAACCCGCGCACCGGCGGGTCGAACTGGGTGCTTTGGGGGGCGGGGCCTGTGATGCTGATCCTTGCCCTCCTGATCGGGTTCACCTACCTGCGCCGCCGGTCCCAAGCGACCGAAGATGCGCTGAGCGATGATGAGCGATCCAAGCTGGACGAAATTCTGAACCGCTGACGTGATGTTCCTCTTGCGCGCGGGGGCCCCAACGGGTGTGCTGCGCGCAAAGAGGAGACAGCGATGACCGACTACCAGACCATCACCTGCGATATCACCGACGGCAAGGCGGTGATCCGTCTGAACCGCCCCGATAAGTACAACGCCCTGAACGCCCAGATGCGGGCCGAGCTGGCGGATGCCGTGCGCAAATCCGCCAAGGACGCGCGGGTCATCGTGCTGACGGGCAATGGTCCGGCCTTTTGTTCGGGGCAGGATCTGAGCGACGGGACGGATATCGCCAACCCCGATCTGGAGCGGGTGTTGCGCGACGAATACCAGCCGCTGATCCGCGCCATCGATGAGGCCGAGGTTCCCGTCATCGCCGCCGTCAACGGTCCGGCCGCCGGGGCAGGGGCCAACATTGCGCTGTCCTGCGACGTGGTGATCGCGACCGAGTCCGCCTATTTCCTGCAGGCTTTCAGTCGCATCGGCCTGATCCCCGACGCGGGCGGCACCTATTGGCTGCCCCGGTCCATCGGTGCGCCCAAGGCCATGGGCGCGGCGCTGTTTGCCGACAAGATCAGCGCCCGCGACGCCGACGCCTGGGGCATGATCTGGGAAGCGGTGCCGGATACCGAGTTTGAAGCCAACTGGAACGCCCGTGCGGATTATCTGGCCAATGGCCCGACCATCGCCTTCGGGATGATCAAGAAATCCATCCGCGAAAACTGGGGCAACGACCTTGGCGATCAGCTTGACCTAGAGGGCAAGTTGCAGGGCAAGGCTGGTCAGTCGCGCGATTTCAAAGAGGGCGTGTTGGCCTTCATCGAGAAGCGACCGGCCAGGTTCGAGGGGCGCTAAGCCACTTAAAATCTGACACAAATTGCTACAATTCTGCAAAGGCGCCTTTGCCCCCTGCCACAGTTCTGCCTTATTTGATCGTTAGTTTCTAGGTGCCTGTACACAGGCGTGGGAAGTGAGATTAGAGCAGACCTGTGGCAAATAACGTCACCATATCAGCCCTTTATCTCGGTACGTTCGCCGATCTGGATACGGACGAAACCGACAAGGATATGGAAGGCCAAGCCAGCCTGATCGGGACCTACGGATCGGCAGGCTCTCCGCTTTACAAAGACCGTCTGGACATCGTTACGAACTCTCCTACCGACGGGTCGGGGACCGACACCGACAACGTCCTGACGATGGACCACAGCGACAACGGCACGCCGGATACGATCAGCTACACGCTGAACGGCACGCCCGTCACGACGCAGCCCGACTCGGCGGCGGTTGTCACGGGCACCGTCACCTATGCCGATGGCACGACGCTGACGGACACCTTCGTAGTGTTTCAGGATCAGACCGGCGCGCTGTTCCTGACGATCTACAACACGCAGACGAGCTTGGACGACAAGGGCGTCAGTTCGTTCGAGATCACCGGGATTACCAGTTCGTCCTACGACGGGATGGACCAGTTCAACCGGGACCAATTAAGCTTTGTCGCCTGTTTCAGTGACGACGCGCTGATCCTGACAGCCTATGGCATGGTGCCGATCACCGATCTGAAAGTGGGCGACATGGTCATGACCCGCGACAACGGCCTGCAACCGATCCGCTGGATCGGCGCGACCGAACTGTCGCTGGAAGACCTGAAGGCCAAACCGCACCTGAGCCCGTATAAGGTAAAATCGGGATGTTTCGGCCCCGGTATGCCGATGACCGACCTGACCCTGTCACCGCAGCACCGGTTGCTGATCGGCGGGCGGCTGATGGCCAAGATGTTCGGCGATGAAGAGCTGCTGATCGCGGTCAAGCATTTGGAAAAGCTGCGTTATATCCAAAAGCCGCGGGTCAAGGCTGGCGTCACCTATCGCCATATCCTGCTGGACCGCCACGAGGTCATCTATGCCAACGGCCTGCCGACCGAGAGCCTATTGATCGGGGATGAGGCGCGGCGGAAATTGCCAATTGAGCTGCGTCAGGAGATCGAAGAGATCCTGCCAGAGCTTGCAATGGGCCCCGCCGCCCAGCCGCCCGCACGGGTACTGGCCCGCGGGCATCATGCGCGCGTCATCAACGAACGCCTGCGCCGCCGCCGGGCCAACGGGCGCAGCCATGATGGGTCTGTGCTGGGGGCTTAGGGCTCGGCTTGGCCTGCTAAACCTGCGGTCATCGCTAACCGAAAGGGTTTCTAATTTCGCTAATTATGTGTCCCGCCCGGCGGCACGCCGGGCAGTGTCCCATTGCCCGGCAGGGGATTGCGAAGCAATCGCCCGAGAGGGGCCCGCCCCATGGGCGGCGCTATGGCGCCACCCCGGGTCGGCGCAGCCCTCAGTAATATGACAAAACGGCTGCAATCGATGCCCGGCGTATCGAAACCTAGCCACAACGGACTAAGCGACACCAAGAAAATGAGTATCCAAACAAAAACCGCCGGGTTTTCGACCCGGCGGTTTCAAATCTAGCGCGCTAAGTACTCAGCGCTTTTCGACGTCCACGTAATCGCGCTGCGTCTCGCCAGTGTAAAGCTGACGGGGGCGGCCGATCTTCATCGCCGGATCCTCGATCATCTCTTTCCACTGGGAAATCCAGCCAACGGTGCGCGACAGCGCAAAGATCGGCGTGAACATCGAAGTGGGGAAGCCCATCGCCTCAAGGATGATGCCGGAATAGAAGTCCACGTTCGGGAACAGCTTCTTCTCGGCAAAGTACGGATCGTCCAGCGCCTGTTTTTCCAGTTCCTTCGCGGTGGCGAGGATCGGGTTGTTTTCGACACCCAGAAGCTCCAGCACCTCGTCTGCGGATTCCTTCATCACCGTCGCGCGCGGGTCGAAGTTCTTGTAGACGCGGTGGCCAAAGCCCATCAGGCGGAACGGATCGTTCTTGTCCTTGGCGCGGGCGATGAATTCGGGAATGCGATCGGGCGTGCCGATTTCCTTGAGCATTTCCAGACATGCCTGGTTCGCGCCACCGTGGGCAGGGCCCCAGAGACATGCGATACCAGCCGCGATACAGGCGAACGGGTTCGCACCCGAAGACGACGCCAGACGCACGGTCGAGGTCGAGGCGTTCTGTTCGTGGTCCGCGTGCAGGGTAAAGATACGGTCCATCGCGCGGCTCAGGATCGGGTCGACGACATAGTCTTCGGCCGGAACGCTGAAACACATACGCAGGAAGTTGGACGCATAGTCCAGATCGTTGCGCGGGTACACGAAGGGCTGACCGATGTTGTACTTATAGGCCATCGCAGCGATCGTCGGCATCTTGGCGATCAGGCGGATCGAGGCGACCTCGCGCTGCCAGGGATCGTGGATGTCGGTGCTGTCGTGGTAGAAGGCCGACATGGCGCCGACGACGCCGGTCATCACGGCCATCGGGTGCGCATCACGGCGGAAGCCGGTGAAGAAGCGGTGCATCTGTTCGTGCACCATCGTGTGGTTCGTCACGCGGCTTTCGAAATCTTCCAACTGCGCGGCGGTGGGCAGGGCACCGTACAGCAGCAGGTAGCACACTTCGAGGAAGTGGGACTGGCTGGCCAGTTGATCGATCGGATAGCCGCGGTGCAGCAAGACGCCCGCTTCGCCATCGATATAGGTGATCGAGCTGTCGCAGGACGCGGTCGAGGTGAACCCCGGGTCAAACGTGAACACATCTGCCTGGCTGTACAGCTTGCGAATATCAAGCACATCCGGACCCGCAGTCGGTGAAAGGATCGGCAGTTCGTAGGTTTCGCCCTTAAGGCTTAGCGTTGCCGTTTTGTTCGTATCTGTCATAGCTTCCCTTCCTCTTGTCGCGCGCGGGTCAATTCCATCGCGCCCCTTCTATCGTGCTCCAGGTAACCGGAACGTTACGGTGCCGAATTATCCGGCGGCATCCTTGATCCTGGCGCAGGATTCCTCCTGCCCGAGAACCATCATCATATCAAAAACACTGGGTGTGGCCGCCCGTCCGGCGAGCGCCGCGCGCAAGGGGCCTGCCAATTGGCCGAACTTCACTCCGCGCTCTTCAGCAAAGCTGTTCAATAAGGCCTCCAAATCCTGACGTGTCCACGTAGCATTTTGCAGGTGCGGCGTCAAATCCGACAGCATGGCCCGGTTGTCATCACCCAGATTCTTGGCGGCTTTCTCTTCCACCTCGATGGGGCGTTCGGCAATGCAGAAGTGAGCCTTTTCAAGAAGTTGAGGGAACGTCTTGGCCCCCGTTTTCAGGAACGGCAGGGCCTGCGAAATTTTGTGTTCCACGGTATGCAAAAGCGGGCCAGCCCCTGTCGCGTCGAGATAGGATTTCAACTCTTGCAGCAGCGCAGCATCGTCGGCCGCTGCCATGTGCTGACCACAGATGTTTTCCAGCTTCTTGAAGTCAAGTCGCGCGGGCGATTTCCCGATGCCTTTCAGGTCGAACCAGTCTTTGGCCTGCACGTCGGTAAAGAATTCATCGTCGCCATGGCTCCACCCCAAGCGGGTGAGGTAATTGCGCATCCCAGCAGCCAGATATCCCATGTCGCGGTATTCCTCGACGCCCAGGGCGCCGTGACGCTTGGACAGCTTCTTGCCATCGGGGCCATGGATGAGGGGGATGTGAGCATAGGTCGGCACGGGCCAGCCCATCGCCTGAATGATCGCCATCTGGCGCGCCGCGTTGTTCAGGTGGTCGTCGCCCCGGATCACATGGGTCACGCCCATATCGTGATCGTCCACCACCACGGCCAGCATATAGACCGGGTTCCCGTCAGAGCGCAGCAGGATCAGATCGTCCAGCTGGTCGTTGCGGATGGTCACGTCGCCCTGCACCTCGTCCTTGATGACGGTTTCACCATCGCGGGGGGCCTTCAGGCGCACGGCATAAGGCGCGTCGGGGTGGGTCGACGGATCGGCATCGCGCCACGGCGATTGGAACAGGGTCGATTTGCCCTCGGCCCGCGCCTGATCGCGGAACGCCTGAATTTCTTCCTGGGTCGAAAAGCACTTGTAGGCTTTGCCGGCGTCCAGCAGTTCCAGCGCGACGGCGCGGTGACGGTCGGCCTGTTCGTATTGGGAAACCGCCTCGCCATCATAATCCAGACCCAGCCAATCCATGCCTGCAAGGATCGCCGCCGTCGCTTCGGGGGTCGAACGTTCGCGGTCCGTGTCTTCGATGCGCAACAGGAACTTGCCGCCACGGCCCCGGGCATAAAGCCAGTTGAACAGCGCCGTGCGCGCCCCGCCGATGTGCAAAAAGCCGGTGGGCGAGGGGGCGAAGCGGGTGACGACAGGGGGCTGGGAAGCCGCGGTATCCGACATGGGAGAAAGTAACCTTTCCTTTACCAGGTTGCGCCCATGCTGGGGGAGAGCGCCAATCGCGCGTTATCTATCTGGCCCATAAGGGGGTGACAAGTGCCGCAGCGGGGGCTGAGCTGGTCTGGTCCTTATCTTTCAATGCCTTTCGTCTGGTTAGCGGGGGTGATCCTGCGCCAGCGCGGGGCCTTATTTCCATGGTCTCCGGTCGCCTTGGCGGTGGGGATTGGCCTGTATTTCGCCGCCCCCACCGAACCCGACGGCAAGCTGGTCGCATTGCTGGGGGTGGGGGCCTTGGTCGTGGCTGGACTGGCCTTAAGGGCGGGGCCTGTGCGTGGCCCACCGCTGTGGGCCGCGGCGCTGGTTTTGCTGGGTGTGACACTGGCGGCGGCGCGGGCGCAATCTGTGGCGGCCCCTGTGCTAGGCTGGCGGCATTACGGGCCGGTGCAGGGTAGGGTGGTGCAGATCGACCGATCGGCATCGGACGCGGTGCGTCTGACCTTGGACAGGGTCTACCTGCCGGGGGTGTCGCCCGCGAAGACGCCCGCCCGGGTGCGCATATCGCTGCATGGCGATCAGGCGATCCAGCCCGCACCGGGGCAGTTGATCCTAAGCACGGCGCATCTGTCGCCCCCGGGCGGGCCGGTGGAACCCGGCGGGTTCGATTTCCAACGCCACACATGGTTCGACCGGCTGGGGGCCATCGGCTATACCCGCGTGCCCGTCATGGTCTGGTCCCCGGCACAGCCGCGCGCGCTGCCTGTGTTCCGCGCCCGCATGGCACTGTCGAGCCGCATCCGCGACGTGTTGCCGGGCGACACCGGAGCCTTTGCCGCCGCCATCACCGCAGGCGACCGATCCGCGCTAAGCGATCAGGTCACAACCCGCCTGCGCCGTACCAATCTGGCGCATCTTCTGGCGATCTCGGGCCTGCACATGGGGCTGGTGGCAGGGTTCGTCTTTGCGCTGGTTCGGGTGGCGGGGGCGGCGGTGCCTTACACGGCGCTGAACTGGCCCATCCGGTCGATTGCCGCACTGACCGCCGTGGCGGCGGGGGCGGGCTATCTGGCGTTGTCGGGCGGGGCGATCGCGACGGAACGGGCCTTTGTCATGGCGACGGTGGCCTTTGTCGCGCTGGTGCTGGGGCGGCGCGCGATTTCCCTGCGGGGGCTGGCGATGGCGGCTTTGGTCGTGCTGATCCTGAGGCCAGAAGCGCTGTTGTCGCCGGGGTTCCAGATGTCCTTTGCCGCGACCACCGCCCTTGTCGCGGTCTTTGCCGCGCTGCGGGGCGTGGGATCGCACTGGCCGAAATGGGCCAAGGGGCTGTTTGCGCTGGTCGTATCGTCAACCGTTGCGGGGCTGGCAACGGCGCCGGTCGGGGCGGCACATTTCAACACGCTGTCGCACTATGGCTTGATCGCCAACCTGACGGCGGTGCCTGTCATGGGCCTGCTGGTGATGCCCGCCGCCGTGCTGGCGGTGATCGTCATGCCCTTGGGGCTGGAGGCGCTGCCGCTGACCGTCATGGGATGGGGGCTGAACTGGATCCTCTGGGTCGCGGCGCAGGTGGCGGACCTGCCGGGCGCGGTGGGGTATGTGGTGGCCCCGAACGCTTGGGTGCTGCCCTTGTTCGCAGGTGGCGGGCTGGTGATCGCCCTGTGGCAGGGTCGGGGACGCTGGACCGGCGTGGTGCCCCTGATCGCGGCGGGCGTGCTGTGGGCGCAGGCCGAAAGGCCCGACATTCTGATCGAAGATCGCGGCATGTTGGTCGGCGTGATGACAGACCAAGGCCGCGCGGTCAGCCGAGAAAAATCGGCCAGCTTCACCGCGCGGGTTTGGTTGGAAAACGATGGCGACGGGGCAGAGCAGATCAGGGCAGCCGCGCGCTGGCCGGGGCAGGGCATCCATCACCTGACGGGCAAACGCGCGGCAGCGGTGGCCAAGTGTGATCCGACGGAGATCTTGATCCTGAACCACGACCCACCTGCGCCGCTGCCCTGTCAGGTCTTTGCGCCCGCCACCCTGCGCGACACCGGCGCGGTGGCCATCTGGATCACGCCAGAGGGGCGCAAACTGCAAACGGCCCGCGCAGTGGCGGGCCGAAGGCTTTGGAATGACGCGATTATTCGCGCCGAACGGCTGTGGCGTCAGTAGGTGCGGATGAGCCCGACCAGACGGCCCTGCACCTTGACGCGGTTGTCGGGCAGCACGCGGGTTTCATAGGCAGGGTTCGCCGCGACCAGTTCGATCTGGCCCGAGCGGCGGAAAAAGCGTTTCAGCGTCGCCTCTTGGTCATCGACCAGCGCGACCACGATGTCGCCGTTGTCGGCCGAGGTCGTTTCCCGCACCACCACGACGTCGCCGTCGTTGATGCCCGCGTCGATCATGGAATCGCCCCGCACCTCAAGCGCGAAGTGGCTGCCCGAACCTGACAGCATCGATCCCGGCACCGCGACGTGATGCGACACTTGGTTGATTGCCTCGATCGGCACACCGGCGGCGATCCGGCCCATGACCGGCAGTTCCAGCGCATGCACCGCTTCGACCGCCATGGTGTCGCCCAACGGCTGCTTGGCCGAGGATTGGCCACCCTCGATCACGCGCGGGGTAAAGCCTGCGTCGCCACCACCGCCCATGCTGTCGGGCAGTTTCACGATCTCGATCGCCCGCGCACGGTGGGCCAGACGGCGAATAAATCCGCGTTCCTCAAGCGCCGTAATCAGACGGTGGATGCCGGATTTCGACCGCAGATCAAGAGCTTCTTTCATTTCGTCAAAGGACGGGGGCACGCCATCGCGCTGCACCCGTTTATGAATGAACTCTAGCAGGTCGAGTTGTTTCTTGGTCAGCACTGCTCTGCTCCTTCAAGAGACTGTTGTTAACCTTTGTTCTACACCTGTTCACGTTTTGTGTCAACATGCGCCTCTGGCAGAAATTGTGGTGGGTCACCGCGGCAGCCCCAAGATCGTCGCACCATACCGTAGTTTCGATCTTTTCCGCCGCTGTCCAATGGGATAGGCTGGCCGCAGGTCATTAAAGGTCTGTGGATGCCCGAACCCGTTCTTGTTCCCGTCGTTTTCCGTAAAGCCGACAGTGGCATAGACGTATTGCTGCGTCAGACGGGCGATGGTCCGGTGCATTTCCCGACGTTCCTTCCCGATCCCGGCGCGGATCCGATCGGCGCCGCGCGTCAGGCCATCGCGCCGCTAATCACCATGATCCGCCCCGGCCAGCCCGAGCGTCTGGGCCTGTTGCCGATCGGCGACCCCGAGGTCTGGGACGTCGTGCTGATCCCGCTGACGCCAAAGTCCAAGGCAACGCTGACTGACGGGGAGGGGATGCTTTGGCAACCGCTGACCGCGGAAACGGACGGATGGGCCGCGCCATCGCGATCGCTGCACGAGGTTCTGCAAGGTTGCGCCAGCGATCTGGAACGTCTGAGCCTGATCGAGGCCTAGATCACACCTTTGCTACGCAGCGCGGCAATGTCGTCAGCGCTGTAGCCAAGCCCTTGAAGAATATCGTCATTATCTTCGCCCAAGCGGCGCGACGGCAGGTAGCTGACCGGATCGACCCCGGCATAGCGCATCGGCGTCTGCATCAGAACCATGCGCCCATATTCCGGGTGATCGACGTGGTGCAGAAGGCCGCGGTCGTGCAAGTGGGGATCGCGCAGCACCTCGGTCAGTTTCATGACGGGGGCGCAGATGGCCCCGTTGTCCGACAGCAGGTGGCGCAGGTCGTCCCGGGTATGCTGCGCGGTGGTCCGGCCGAGTTCGGCATCAAACGCATCCATATTGGCGCAGCGGGTTTTCAGGTTTTCGAACCTTGGGTCTGTCAGCATGTCTTCGCGCTTCAGCGCGCGGGCGGTGGCGTGCCAATGGTGTTCCGCGACCGCGATGATCGCGACGTATCCATCAGCGGCGGGATAGACGTTGTAGGGCGCAAGGCTCATCCCCCCGTGGCGGCTGCCGGTGCGGGCCTCGAAGGTGGGGTCGTCGCGGTTGGCCCATGCGGCGGCAAGGTTCGACATCAGCGTCGGCAGGTTGGTATCCATCATCGAGATATCGGGCGACAGGATCTCTCCGGTCCGGTCCCGGTGCCAGAGCGCGGTGACAATCGCCCCGTAAAGGTGTGTGCCTGCAACGAAATCTGTCATCGCAGGGCCAGCTTTGACAGGCGTTTCGCCGGGAAACCCGGTGCTGTCGATGATCCCCACGGCGGCCTGTACCGTCAGGTCCATGGCAAGGTAATCGCGGTAGGGGCCCGTCTGCCCATAGCCGGAATTGCGCGCGACGATCAGCTGCGGGTTGATCTGAGAGAGCCTTTCGGCGCCAAGGCCCAAACGGTCCAATACGCCGGGGCGGAAGTTTTCGATCAGCACATCGGCGTCGGCGATCAGACGCTCCATCATCGCCAGCCCTTCGGGCGTTTTGAAATCACAGGTCACGCTGCGCTTGTTGGCGTTGAGGAAGGCAAAGGGCAGGGCCGCGCCGCCTGTGGCATGGCGTTTGCGCACGGATTCCCCGTCGGTCGGTTCGACCTTGATAACCTCGGCCCCGGCCTGTGCCATGAGGAAGGCGCAATAGGGGCCGGAATAGACGCGGGTCAGGTCGATGACCTTCACGCCCGCCAGCGGGGTATTGGATGGCATTGCGCGTCCTCCTCCTGACGCTGTGTCCCTTGGGGTTCCGGCAGGCTATGGAGGCGGGGGTGGGGCGTCAATGTTTACTTACCGGTGGGTAAGTGGGGGCGCTTGCTTTTGGCTGGGCAAACACGAGGAGGGCAGCGACCGGCCCGAGGGTGGGCGCAAAAGCGCCCGCCCATGGGGGCGGGTCGGGCGCTGCCCGGCGTATCCGCCGGGCGGACCACTTGATCGGTGTGGGTGTTGAAATTGTAGGGCTTTGCGGTCACTGCGAACGGTGAAGCAAAGGGGCTGAGGCCATCGGCCCGCTGCCCGGTGTTTCACTCCGCGCGGAGCTTAGGAACAAAGGTTTTTTCTTTGGGTACAGGCTACTCAAATCGCCAGATACTCGACCGTATCCCCGGCCGTCGCCGCAGGCGCATTCGGCGCACGCACCAATAATGCGCCCGACCCGGATAGCACGGACAACAAAGCGGAATCCTGACGTGTTGCCGGAACGATACCGTCGTCCGTCACCTCGGCCCGCATGTAGTGTTCGCGCCCGCCGTTTGCCTCCACATCCACGGCCAGTACTCCGGTCCGACGCGGCGCGGGGGCGGCGCCAAGACCCAGCATGTGCCGCAGCATCGGCACCACGAAGATATGGCCGCAGACCATGGCCGACACCGGATTTCCCGGCAGGCCGACCATCGCCGCGCTGCCCAGCCGCCCCGCCATCAGCGGTTTGCCGGGGCGCATCGCGACCTTGTAGAAGGATTGTTCCATCCCCATGCCTGCCGCGGCCTTGGCCACAAGGTCATGGTCCCCCACCGACGCGCCGCCGATGGTGACGATCAGATCGGCAGGCGCCGCGCCTTCGCGGGTCAGGGCGAAGACGGTTTCCAGTGCGTCGATCCGGTCGCGGGCGATGGGCAGCAGGCGCACCTCGGCCCCTGCAGCGGTGAACAGCGCGTGCAGCCCGTAGGAATTCGACGCAACAATCTGGTCGGGGCCGGGGGTTTCGCCGGGCTGGACCAATTCGTCACCCGTCGCGATCAGCGCCACACGGGGGCGGCGGGTGACGGGCACGCGGGGGATGTTCATCGACGCCATCAACGCCACATCCGCGGCCGAGATCACGCGCGGCGCGCTGATCTGGTCACCGATGCGGAAATCGCCGCCAGCAGGGCGGATGTTGGCGCCGTCGCCGGGGGTGCCTGTTATGGTGATGCGGTCGCCGTCGCGGGTGACGTCCTCTTGGATAACTACGACATCCGCGCCCTCTGGAACCGGCGCACCGGTGAAGATGCGCACCGCTTGGCCTGCGCCGACAGACCCGTCGAACCCTGTTCCGGCTGCCGCTTCGCCGATCACATCAAAACCCGCGCCGTCGCCCATATCCGCCGAACGCACCGCATATCCGTCCATGGCCGAGGCGGCAAAGGGCGGCTGGTCGCGACGCGCCTGAACCGGGGTGTTCAGCACCCGACCAGCGGCCTGGATCAGCGGAACCTCTTCCCCGTCGAGCGTGGCAGAAATTGCAAATAAGTGATCAAGCGCCTCAGCGACGGTGATCATAACTTCGCCTCATAACGCCCTGACTTACCGCCATCTTTCAGCGCCACCTGTAGTCCGCCAACCTGCATGCCGCGATCCACGGCCTTGCACATATCGTACACAGTTAGCGCGGCGGTGCTTGCGGCTGTCAGCGCTTCCATCTCGACCCCGGTCTTGCCGGTTGTCTTAACGGTCGCTTCGATCTGGACGCCCGGAAGATCGGCGTCAGGCGTCAAATCGACGGTCACTTTGGTGATCGGCAGGGGGTGGCACAGCGGGATCAGATCAGAGGTCTTCTTGGCCCCCATAATCCCCGCCAGCCGCGCGATTCCTAGCACGTCACCCTTTTTCGCCGTGCCGCTTTCGATCAGCGCCAGCGTTTCGGGCAGCATCTTGATATGGCAGACCGCAACGGCGATCCGGTCGGTGTCGGCCTTGTCCGAGACATCGACCATATGCGCCTGACCGGCGGCGTCGAAATGCGTCAGGCTCATAGCCCGCCCCCTTGGCCCAGACCCCCGGCAGGGTTGGCCAGCAGTTCGCGGGCTGCGGCTTCGACGTCGTCCTTCCGCATCAGGCTTTCGCCGATCAGGAAGCAACGCGCGCCGTATTGTGCCATGTCCGCCAGATCGTCCGGCGTGAAAAGGCCGGACTCAGAGATCAGCATGCGATCTTCGGGCGCCAGCCGCGACAGGGTACGCGTGGTGTCGAGCGAGGTTTCAAAGGTCTTGAGGTTGCGGTTGTTGATCCCCAGCAGGGGCGATTTCAGATTGACCGCGCGCTCCAGCTCTTCTTCGTTGTGCACTTCGATCAGCACGTCCATGCCCCAGTCAAAGGCCGCGGCCTCCAACTCGGCCGCCTGACCGTCTTCGAGCGAGGCCATGATCAGCAGGATACAATCGGCCCCAAGCGCGCGGGCTTCGGCAACCTGATAGGTGTCGTACATGAAATCCTTGCGCAGGACGGGCAGGTCACAGGCCGCGCGGGCCTGCACCAAGAAGTCTTTGGCGCCTTGGAAGGACGGCGTGTCCGTCAGCACCGACAGGCAGGTCGCGCCACCGGCGGCATAGGCTTCGGCCAGCGCGGCGGGGTCGAAATCTTCGCGGATCAAGCCTTTGGAAGGGCTGGCCTTTTTCACTTCGGCGATCAGGCCATAGCCCTTGCGCATCGCCTTTTGCAGGGCCTTTGCAAAGGGTCGTACGTCGCCAGCATCGCGCGCGGCGGCTTCGACGTCCGACAGGGGGCGGGCCTCTTTGTCGGCGGCCACTTCGTCAAGTTTGTAGGCCTTGATACGGTCCAGAACAGTTTCGGTCATTGGGGGCCTATCCAGTCGATCGGGGGCAGTCCCCTTTCACTAAGCCAGTTGTTTACCGATGAAAATGGGCGCGAGTCGAAAAATCCCCTGCGGGCGGACAGGGGCGAGGGATGGGGCGACCGCAGGATCAGGTGATCGGGGCCTGATGTTGGCGGCGTGATGTAGCGGTCAAAGGATTGCGCGGGCTTGCCCCAAAGGACAAAGGCCCGCGGTGCGTCGGACAGCCGGGTCAGCACTTGGCGGGTCAGATCGCTCCACCCCAGTTTGGCGTGACCGCCTGCGTTGCCCGCGGGCACTGTCAGCGCGGTGTTCAGCAGCAGTACGCCCTGCCGGGCCCAGTGGCGCAGATCGCCCGTGGCGGGGTGTCCGCCCAGATCGCTGTCCATCTCTTTGTAGATATTCGACAAAGATCGGGGCAGGGGCCGGACGTCGGGTTCAACCGAAAAGGCCAGCCCATGCGCATGGCCCGGCGTCGGATAAGGATCCTGACCCAAGATCACGACGCGGGTGTCATCTGGCGCACAGGCGTCCAGCGCCGCAAAGCGTTGAGGCGCGGGGGGCAGGATGTCGGGACCGTCGGCCAGCGCCGCGATCGCCGGGTAGCTATCGGTGAAAAAGGGCAGATCGGCCCAAGCGGCGGGGGGCTGGGTCATGCCTCAGCCCGCCGAGGTGATCCGCGCCAGCCCTTCGATCTTTTCCTGTGCCCGGCCGCTATCGATGCTTTCCGCGGCCAGCGCCACGCCATCGGGCAGGGCATCGACCTTGCCCGCGACCAGCAGCGCCGCCGCGGCGTTCAGCAACACCGCATCGCGATAGGCCGAGGGTTCGCCCGCCAGAAGCGCGCGGAAAGCGCGGCCGTTCTCTTCGGGGGTGCCGCCTAGGATCGCTTCGAACGGATGGGGGGACAGGCCCGCGTCTTCTGGGTGGATTTCCATGTCGTGCACCGTGCCGTCGCCATTCAGCGCAGCCACCCAAGACACGCCCGAAATCGCCAGTTCGTCCGTGCCGTCCGATCCGTGTACCAGCCAGGCGCACTCGGCCCCCAACTGGCCAAGGGTTTCGGCCATGGGGCGGATCAGGTCGCGCGAAAATGCCCCCGTTAGCTGGCGTTTGACGCCTGCGGGGTTGGTCAGCGGCCCAAGGATGTTGAAGATCGTCCGCGTGCCCAATTCCTGCCGCGCGGGCATGACGTGTTTGATCGCGGGATGGTGCATCGGCGCCATCATGAAACCGATCCCCACCTGATCCAGCGCCTTTTGCACCACGTCCGGCCCTACCATGACGTCCACGCCCATGGCCGACAGCGCATCCGCCGCGCCGGATTTCGACGACAGGTTGCGGTTGCCGTGTTTGGCCACGACGACACCTGCGCCCGCCACCACAAAGGCCGTCGCGGTTGAAATGTTCAGCGTCCCCTTGCCGTCGCCCCCGGTGCCGACGATGTCGATCGCTCCGTCCGGGGCGCTGACCGGGTTGCATTTCATCCGCATGACGCGGGCGGCTGCGGCGTATTCTTCGACCGTTTCGCCCCGCGTGCGCAGCGCCATCAGGAATCCGCCGATCTGCGCAGGCGTCGCCTGACCTTCGAACAGGATGTCAAAGGCGGCCTCGGCCTCGTTCCGGGTCAGTGGGCGTTCGGGCGCGGCTGCGATCATCGGTTTCAAAGCGTCGCTCATGGCTGTCCTTTTCGCGTCTTCTTGGCCACCCGGCGGGCGGTACAGGGGTATGGGGCCGACCCACTGGCCTAGGCTGGAATTCGTGGTATCATACTCTGGCGCCACGGCAAATTTTACCTCAGGGCCGGTCAGACGGGTATGACCCGCTTGCGCGGCGGCCCTGCGGGGCCTAGATGATCCGCGGCCCGTGGCAAGGTCAAGCCCGGTGGCGGTCGCAAGGTCGCTAATCTGGCGCAGGGCGAAACGCCAAGACCGGGCCGACCCGGCGAAACAGGAGAGCAGAGCGTGCTACGCGGTATCATTTTGGGAGGCGTTTCCGGACTGGCCATCGCCCTGGTGGTCGGCGGCGTTCTGTCGCTGTCCATTCCGGTGCTGAAATCCAGCCCCGAAACCGTCGATACGCCCGAGGGGCCAGAGACGAGCGCTCTGGATCAGACCACGGGCAACGCCCCGGTCAAATTGCCCGCGCCCACCGATACGCCCGACCGCCCCGACATGACGCGCCCCGAACGGCCCGAAGGCGACACGCTGGAACTGGCGGCCGAGGCGCTGCAATCCATCGACACGCCAGAACTGAGCGCGCCGGTCACCGATATGGCCGGTGCGGATGCGGACGCGCCCCGTCCGACCGAAGACATGGCGCAGGCCGATCCGATCACACCGGTCTATCCCAGCCCGCAGGCCCCCGCGCCCGAAGCCCCTGAGGCCGAAGCGCAGGCCGACGTCGACAAGGACACGCCCGTTCCCCCGCGCGCAGAACCGGGGCAAGAGGTCACGGGCTTCCCGACCACGGATCTGGAAGACATGGCCGTGGTGTCCCCACAGGTCGTGGGCGTGACAGAGGATGTAGCGGGGCAGGAAAGCGAGGCGGCTGAGGTCCCGGCGACAAACGATGCGACGGCTGAGGTCGCGGCGGAAACTGATGCCGCCGATCCCACGGATCAGATCGCAGAGCAGGTGGCCGAGATCGCTGAAGAGGCCGGAGAGGCCTTGGCAGCGGCAGAGCAGAGGGGGGAGACTGCGCCCACTCAAGACGGCTCCGATGATGCGGAAGCGACTGCCGAGGCGCAGCCCGCTGAGGCTGAGACGACCGCGCCCGCTGAAACCCGCCCCGCGCCGCCCACCGGGTTTGTCGGTGTGTTGCCGCCTGACACCCCGAGGGCAGAGCCGGCTGAAACGCCAGCCCCCGCCACGGACACCACGGACACGGCCCAGACCGCCCCCGGCACCACTGCTATGCCCGGCACGCCCGGCACGCGGCTGATTGCCCCTGTCGCGGTGCCCACGGAAACGCAGGCCACGCCAGCAGAGGCTCAGCCCGCGCAATCTGACAACCTGCCGCCCATCGACGCCTATGCGGTTGATTTCGACAATCCCGAGGCCAAGCCGATCCTGTCCATTGTGATGATCGACGACGGCACAGCCACCGACCCGCTGCCCGCGAATTTCCCCTATCCGCTGTCCATCGCCGTACCCGTCATCCGCGACGACGCGGCAGAGGCCATGCGCAAATATCGCGCTGACGGCTACGAGGTGCTGGCGCTGGCCAGCGTGCCATCTGGCGCGACGCCGCCTGATCTGGAAAACGCAGCACAAGCTTGGCTGTCGACCATGGACGAAGTGGTGGCCGTAATGGAAACGCCCGATCTGGGGCTGCAATCCGACCGGGCGATGGGCGAACAACTGGCCGCCATTCTGGCTGAAACTGGACATGGGCTGTTGCTGTATCCCGACGGGCTGGATACGACGCGCAAGCTGGCCTCGCGCCGCGATGTGCCCGCCGCGACCGTGTTCCGCGATCTGGACGGCGAAGGCCAAGACAGCGCTGTGATCCGCCGGTTTCTGGACAATTCCGCCTTTAAGGCCGGGGTCGAGGGCACGGTGATCCTTGTCACCCGCCTGCGCCCCGAAACGGTCGAGGCGCTTTTGGTCTGGGGTCTTGCCGACCGCGCATCCCGCGTGGCGCTGGCCCCGGTGTCGGCCGCGCTGAAGGCCTCGGCCCCCTGAACCTCGCGACACGATTGCCTAAGGGGCGCTGGCGTATTACTCCTTACCGATCGGTTAGTTGAGGACGTAATGGGGGGAGCCATGTCGGATACACCAACCTTGGGATTCATCGGTCTGGGTGTGATGGGGGAACCTATCTGCCGGAATATG
Organism: Pseudooceanicola aestuariicola; assembly: GCF_045763785.1. Taxonomy (NCBI): domain Bacteria; kingdom Pseudomonadati; phylum Pseudomonadota; class Alphaproteobacteria; order Rhodobacterales; family Paracoccaceae; genus Pseudooceanicola; species Pseudooceanicola aestuariicola. The sequence continues at coordinate 1,075,998 of NZ_JBJGSF010000001.1, forward strand.
CTGCAAAAATCCGGCGCAAAGATGCTGGTGTCGGACCTGTCGCCTGACCCGGTGGCGCGGTTGACCGCCTTCGGCGCGGAGGAGGCCAGCGCAGACGAGATCGCCGCCCGCGCCGACATCCTGTTCCTGTCACTGCCCGGCGGCCCGCAGGTCGAAAAGGTGGCAGGCGCGCTGATCCCCAAGATGCAGTCCGGTGCGACACTGGTCGACATGTCCACCGCGCCCGTGGGCCTGACCCGAGAGCTTGCGGCCCAGGCAAATGCGCGCGGCATCCACTACGCCGACGCCCCCGTCGCCCGCACCCGTGCGGCGGCCGAGGCGGGCACTCTGGCCATCATGGTCGGCGCGGATCAGGCCACCCACGACCGCATTCTGCCGATCCTGTCCCATGCTGGCGACACGATCCTGCACTGCGGCCCTGTGGGCTGTGGTCAGGTGGCCAAGATCCTGAACAACATGGTGCTGTTCCAGAATGTCGTCGCCCTGTCCGAAGCGCTGGCGCTGGGGCAGGCGGCTGGCATGGAGGGCGCGACCTTGTTCGACATCATCTCTCAGGGGTCGGGCGACAGCTTTGCGCTGCGCAACCACGGGCAAAAGGCGATGATCCCCGACACCTTTCCGAAACAGGCGTTTCCCACGGATTACGCGTTGAAGGACGTGTCCTACGCGCTTGATCTGGCACGGGAATACGGGCTGTCCGCGCCCGGGGCGGAACTGGCCGAGGCGCGAATGCAGATGGCCAAGGCGGCGGGCTTTGCGGAGGAGTATTTTCCTGTGCTGGCAAGGTTGGCGGGGAAGCCGTCTGAGTAATATTATCGTAGTAGCGTCGATCAAGGGTCCCGCCCGGCGGTAACGCCGGGCAGCGCCGACCCGCCCCCATGGGCGGCGCTTATGCGCCACCCCGGGTCGGTCGCTGCCCTCGGCGATGACCAGCTCGGCACAGCGATCCAAACAATTGTGCGATCACGTAAAGCGTGTCTGCATCAGTACCAAAAATCGCAGACCACCAGCCTTTTTCGCCCACCCGGCGAACCTGCGCTGGACGTAGGCTAAAGTTTGGACCGCCCCCCAACACCGCCTCCAACATCTATCCCGATACACTCCGCCGCACACCGGATTTACCCCTTTTCCCCATCCCCCATCCATGTAATAGGGAAGCGCCAAGTGATCCCATCCAAGGAGAGACCCCATGGAGATTCGCGCGGCCCTGACCTTCGACGACGTCCTGCTGGTTCCTGCAGCGTCCTCAGTCCTGCCCTCAACCGCAGACACACGCACTAAGGTCACCAAGTCGATCTCGATGAATATCCCCTTGCTGAGTTCTGCGATGGACACGGTGACCGAAGCCCGCATGGCCATCTGCATGGCCCAAGCCGGCGGCATTGGCGTGATCCACAAGAACCTTGATACCGAAGCGCAGGCGAATGAAGTCCGCCGCGTCAAACGGTTCGAATCCGGGATCGTCTACAACCCCGTGACCCTGACCCCCGATCAGACCCTGGCCGACGCCAAGGAATTGACCGAACGCTATGGCTTTACCGGCTTCCCGGTGGTCGACGAACAGCGCCGCGTCGTGGGCATCGTGACGAACCGCGACATGCGCTTTGCCCAAAAGGACGAAACGCCCGTATCGGTGATGATGTCGGGCGACAATCTAGCAATTCTCGTCGAACCCGCAGATCGTCAGCAAGCCATTGAAATGATGCGCGAACGCCGGATCGAAAAACTGCTGGTCACCGATGGCGCGGGCAAGCTGACAGGCCTGTTGACCCTGAAAGACACCGAGAAATCGGTACTGAACCCCACCGCCTGCAAGGACGAGTTGGGCCGCCTGCGCGTGGCGGCGGCGTCGGGCGTGGGCGACGCCGGGTTCGAACGGTCCGAGGCGCTGATCGACGCGGGCGTCGATGTCGTGGTCGTCGATACCGCGCACGGCCACTCCGCAGGCGTGCTAGAGGCCGTGACCCGCATCAAGAAACTGTCGAACGAAGTGCAGGTCATCGCCGGCAACGTCGCTACCGCCGACGCCACCAAGGCGTTGATCGACGCAGGCGCTGACGCGGTCAAAGTTGGCATCGGTCCGGGCTCCATCTGCACCACCCGTATGGTTGCGGGCGTGGGCGTGCCCCAGCTGACCGCCATCATGGATTGCGCAGGCGCAGCCGGAGACACCCCGGTGATCGCCGACGGCGGCATCAAATTCTCGGGCGATTTCGCCAAGGCCATAGCGGCAGGTGCCTCCTGCGCCATGGTCGGGTCGATGATCGCAGGCACGGATGAATCCCCGGGCGAGGTGATCCTGTACCAAGGCCGGTCTTTCAAATCCTACCGCGGCATGGGGTCTTTGGGCGCCATGGCGCGCGGCTCTGCCGACCGATATTTCCAGAAGGACGCCGCCAGCGACAAACTGGTCCCCGAAGGCATCGAGGGCCAGGTGCCCTACAAAGGCTCTGCCGGCGCGGTGATCCACCAGCTGGTCGGAGGCCTCCGCGCCGCCATGGGCTACACCGGCTGCGCCACGGTCGACGAAATGCGCAAGGACTGCCAGTTCGTGCAGATCACCGGGGCAGGGCTGAAGGAAAGCCACGTGCACGACGTTCAGATCACCCGCGAAAGCCCGAACTATCGGATTGGGTAGGGCGCCCGTCAAACGCAGAACGCTCAAGATTTGACATGTTGGCTGACCCTGCGGTGAGCCTGCGACCGTTCAATTCGGAAAGCATGCGCTGCCAGCAAAGCCCGTTAGCGGGCAGGAACGCCGAAGGTCAGAGCGGCCCAGTTTGACTTCCAGATCGCGCCAAAGGTGCCCATCTCTTTGGCGCTTGCACGCTGCAGGTAGACCGTATCGACAAGGTAGTCATAGCCCGGTTTGACCGGAAAACTTGCACGGCCATCAGCGTCGGTCTGCAGGGTGATCAAGTCAACCTGCATCTCTGGGCTGCGTTCGAACACAGTGACCCGTGCGTCAGGGCGGGGCTTATCGTCGTGATAGACACGCACCTCCATGGGTTGGTCTGCCGCCATGGTGTAGGGGTTGGTTGTGGTCACGATCTCATGCGTCATGCCGCGATAGGCGTCTTCGCCCGCGCCGTCGCCGACGGCGATCAACGCTTTGACGTGACGATCATAGACTTCGGCCAAGTTTTCTTGGGGATAGCCTTCGGCAAGATGTTGCTCCAGCACGGAGGGCCAGCCCTTTTCTTCAGTGAACTCCCGGAAAAGGTCAAAGCTGTCATAGGTCAGGCGTGTCGTCTTTGTCTCATAGATCAGCCCGTAAAGGCCCGGTGTGTCGGTCTGGACCTGAAACGCGGGCAGATCGCCCGGCAGACCTGCGAAAGGGGCGCTTCCGTCAGGGGAAAAGACTTCGGCACGCGTCGCTCTTGCGTCGATCCAGGGGTAGGCGGGGCCTTCCATTTCGATGCCGTTGCGGATGTCGGCCTGTATCGGTTCCCCGGCTTCGACCTGCCAATCCGCCGCCTCGATCCATAGCTCATGGGCCGTCAGTTGCTGCGTTGAAAGGGCAACAAATAGCCCCGCGAGTACCGTTTTCAGTGTCATGAGACCTCCCGCACTGCGACGTCACAACCCGTGCTTGGTCAAGGCGGGTTGGTTTCATGGAAAGGTACGGCGCACATAGGGGAAGAGTTTCAGCCCCGGAACGGCGGATCGGTCAGTAGAGCCCGTTAATCTCTAGCGGTAGCTTATCCACCTTGCGCTCTTTCAGCAGGTTACGCGGCGGCTCGGCCGCGTCGGCGGCGCGCAGGCGCTGGTATTGGCGTTTCGCAACGGCCTTGGCCTTGTGCGAACTGTCGATGATTGTCGGACGCATGAACACGAATAGCGTCCGGCGGGTCTGCGATTTGTTCTTGGCACGGAACAAGCCGCCGATCACAGGCACATCGCCCAGACCCGGCACTTTGGATTTCACGTTCTGCTGGTCATCGGTGATCAGACCGCCAAGGACCACGGTGCCGCCATCTTGCGCCTGAACGGTCGTCTCTATGACGCGACGGTTGGTGATCAAATCCGCCGCGCCCTGCACGTTCGTATTAACGAGAGAGGAGACCTCTTGTGCAATTTCAAGCCGGACAATGCCGTTTGAGGTAACGCGCGGCAGCACTTGCATGGTGATCCCGACATCGCGCCGTTCGATCGTGGTGAAGGGCGCGACAGTGTTGCCGTCGGTGGCGAAATTCCCGGTGCGGAACGGGACATTCTGACCGACCACGATGGTGGCGGACTTGTTGTCCATCGTCGTGATCGACGGGGTGGACAGCAAGTTGGCGCTGGTCGATTGCGACAGTGCCTGAATGAGAATGCCAAAGTTGTCGGCCGTCCCAGCAACCGTCAGCCCCGTCGTCAGAGCGGAGCCCTGTGGTACGCCAAGCGCCCCAAGCACAGCCGCCAGACTGGTGCCCCCTTCGGAGAAGGACGTCGCAGCAATGCCTTGCGTCGGCTGGCTGGGGCCAAGGCCCAACTGCACGCCAAGCCGGTCCGCCACATCGCCCGACACTTCGACAATTGCGGCCTCGATCATAACTTGTGCGCGGCGTTGGTCTAGCGACCGGATGATCTGGATCACCTCTTCGATCTGACGCGACGTGCCGCGGATCACGATGGAATTGGTGGCGGTCGAAGCCTGAACCGAGATTTCGGGGGCAGGGCCGTTATCGACGGGCGGTGGCGCATCCTCATCAGCGGCGGCCGCGACCGGGTTGGTGATGTCCGTGCCGCCCTGCAGGGTTTGCGACGCGATTTCCGCCACGACCTCGGCATCGGCATATTGCAGCTCGTATACATGGGTACGCAGGGTCGCCTGCGGGTTCCGGCGTGGTGCCACATCCATGTTGCGCGCCAGATCGCGGATCTGGGCGATATCTTCCGGCATGCCCCGCACCAGCAGAACGTTCGACGCCGGATCGACCGACAGACGCGCCCCGGTGCCAGAGGTGCCCAGCACCTCGTTCAGGGCCTGCAGCACGGCGGTTGCATCGGCATAGTTGAAGCGCAGGACTTCGGTCTGCAATACCGTCCGACCGTCGAAGGTCCGAGCGATTTCGGTGATCCGGTCAACGTTGGCCTGCGTGTCGGTGATGATGATCGCGTTGGGATCGGTCAAAGCCTCGATATAGCCTTCGTCCGCCACCAGCGGACGCAAAACCCGCACCGCTTCTGCCGATGGCAGGCGGTCCAGCGGCAAAAGCTTGGTTACGACGTCCAGGCTTCCGGCATCAGCGGAATCAAGCGACATGCCTTTGGACCGGGCGCTGGTTTCCGTCACAATTTCCCAGACGACGCCGTTTTCCACGGCGACGAAGCCACGCACACGCAGGATCGACTGGAACAGCGCCCAGACACCTTCTTGGGTCAGCGGCTCGGACGAAATGACAGAAACCGCCCCCGACAGCGCAGGGTCGATGACAAGCGTGCGGCGGGTGATTTCCGACACCTGTTCGGCCAGAACCGAGATATCTGCATTCCGCAGGTTGATGACATAATCGCCCACATCCTCAAGCGGTTGCGCCCGGCTTGATTGCGGAGCGGACGCAAGCAGGCTTGCGACGCAGAGGATCCCGAGTAGTTTTGTGAAGACGTTCAGCATTCTTTTCCTGTCAGCGCAGCGGGAATGACATGAGGATTTTTTCGCCGTCCCTCACGACCTCAAGCCGGGCGTGTCCCGAAGCGGCAATTTCGTCGTAGTACTTTTGATCTTGGGCGGGATCGCCGACTGTTTGCCCATTTACCCGGGTCACAACGTCGCCCGTTTTCAGTCCAGCCAGCGTGACCCCAATGTTGGGATTCTCCTTGATGGTATAGCCATTCGATCCCGGCTCCAAACCAATCGTCGCTAATACGTTGTTCGGGTTTTCAATGATGCGTTGCCGCCACAACGCAATGTATTCCTGTGTCGATTCCGGCGGTGGTCCTTCGCGCAGGTCCAGTGATCCACGACCGGGAACAACGGAAGATGCGAACCGATCCGCGGCAGACCCGGTTTGCTTGGCTTCGGGCACCTCCGCGGTTGCAACGTTCTGCGGGTCATCTGTCATCAGACCTTCGAACCCGTAGTATTGAACCTCAGCATTTATCTCGACCCCGACCTTGTCCGACGTGATCTCGACCAGAACCGCATCCGCTGTCAGCTCGTCCCCGATCCGGTGGAACCCTGCTGCCCCCGACAGTACGATCAAAGCGCGGGAGTCTTGCGGCTTGGGCGCGACCAGCACGCCGCTGAGTGTGAGATCCAAGCGACTGGCGCTTGGGCTTGTCTGGGTCGCTGTGGCAGTCTGCACCGGCAAGCCAAAAGGCGCGAAGGCAAGGATAGGAGCCATGTCTACGCCAGTTTCATCCCGGGCGGCGGTTGCGTCACGACGCAGCCCTTCGACGGGTATCGTGATCTGACCGGCCAGATGGCGCGCCAGCGTGACCGCGGGCGGGATCAAAGTCGCGGTTAATCCGGCCAGCATCAGCAGGACCATAGCCCAAATCAGGCGGCGTTTCATTGCGTCCCCTCCGTTGTCGCGGGTAGGTAGCCGACCAGCCGGACGGTCGTATCCTCCGGGTCGCCACCGGCGCGCGCGACCAGCACGGTGACCTGATCCAGCCCGCTGTTCGGTACGGATTGGCGAAGTTCCGACACTTGCCAATCCTGCCCCAACTGGCGCTGCCACTCTGGCTGCATTCCGATGTTGAGCGTTGCGGCCGCCAGACCATTCTCGGCCACCCAACGCGCCCCGATCCGGTCGACCAGCTTGCCGGTTTGCGCTGCATGCCGTTCCGAGGCTGTCAGCAAGGTCACCCCCGCAACAGCCAGCACGGCCATGGCGACCAGCGTCTCGATCAGGGTGAAACCTGCTTCGGGGTTTTGATGTCTGGCTGTCATTGCGTCACCACCCAAGCCGTCGCACCATCAAAGCGCAAGCTGATTTCCTCGTCAGCCGCCCGCAAGCGGAGTGTTGCGACTGCTTCGCCTGTGCCATCTTCGGCCTGCGTGTCGGGTGGCGAAAGGTCGGCCTTGATCACCATGCGTCCGTCGCGGGCTGCCATGCGATCCGCGTTGAGGCTGGATTGCCCCATGTGGTGATGTGTTCCCAGAAGAGGGTTGCGATGCGTTGTCCATTCCGTCCCCGTCCACTCAAGGAACCGATAACCGCCGTCGCCCCAGTCCAAGGCCGCCGGACGTCCTGACATCAGGCTTTGCTCGGCCGCGACGTCCAGACGGGAGGCCAGCAACTCTGCCTCGTTCGTCAGAGTGGTCGTCCGCGTCGTTGAGGGCAGCGCAAGGGCCGTCACACCGGTCATCACCCCGAGGATCGCCAGAACCACAAGAATTTCGACCAGTGTCACGCCTGCTTCGCCTTGGCGACGAATTGGACGGGGGTAAGGGGCGGTAACTGCCGTCATGCCAGATCAGTTCTGGGCGTTTCGGCGGTCTGCAGCCATGATGTCGGCATCCACTCCGTCGCCACCGGGCCGACCATTGGCGCCAAGGCTGACCAGATCAAACGCACCCGTTTGCCCGGGCGAGCGATAGACATAGTCATTCCCCCAAGGATCCTGCGGGACTGTATCCAGGTACCCGTCAGAGGCCCAATTCGTCGGCACGGGGGCAGAACTGGGCTGTTCGACCAACGCCGATAGGCCCTGCGACGTCGTGGGATAGGTTCGATTGTCCAGCTTGTATAGTTCAAGCGCGCTTGTGATCGTGCGCAGGTCTGTTCCCGCGACCGTGACCCGTGCTTCGTCAGGGCGGCCGATCACGTTCGGTACGATCATGGCGGCAACCACGGCGATAATGACCAGCACGACCATCATCTCGATCAGCGTGACACCTGCCTCGGGATCGCGTTTGCTGCGAACCCGCAGCGCAACGCGCTGTCGATTGGTGAACTTCGGCATGAAACTAATTTCCTTCAGACTACGTTACTTCCTGTTGCACTGAGAAGCACACGGTCTGATTGGAACAACTTACAGCAAATCCAGTCAGAAAAGAAGAGAAAAATCGTGGAAATCTTTAGGGTTAGACGGAAATCTTCACCTGCTTTGGCGGGTGGCTTTCCTGTGCCTGAAGATACTCCGGGGTCTGCGTCTGACGAATTGAATGATGTCGCGACACAGGGACGTCGAACTATTTTTTCTGACATTATTCAAAAGACTTTGCCGTCCCGATTGGCCGGGGCCGTGACTGTCCTGCCGGCAGAAACGCTGAACCTTGTAGCGGTGCCGCTGCCCCTGCGCTCTGATCGACAGCGGCGCGAAGCCTTGCCCTTCGCGGTCGAGGAACACCTGGCCGCGCCGTTGGACCAGACCCACGTGGCGTTCATCCGGCCTTTGCCCGATCAGCGGGCGCTTGCCGTCGCGATTTCCCGCGCCGGTATGGAAGACGCGCTGACATCGCATCCCGGCCAAAGACTAATCCCCGAGGTCTTCGCGCTTCCGGTGCCGGAAGACGACGCCACTTGGTCCACCTTGCGCGACGGCGATCGTGTGCTTGTCCGAGCATCTGATGGAACAGGGTTCGTGGCCAGCGCAGCAATGCTGCCAATGTTATGGGGGCAGGCGGGTCGTCCGGCGGTCCAAAACCATGGCGCAGCATTGCCCGCGGGGATAGAATGCTCCGATCACCCGCCCATCGACCCGGACCCGGCTGAGCTCTCCACCGATTTACGGCAGGGCGCGTACCGTCCTCGTCAAAACCTTGGCCGTCCGCTGGCTGCTCTTTGTGCCGGGGTGGTGCTGATCGGCACGCTTCATATTGCGCTGGCCTATGGGGACCTTCGGGCGATGCGTGGTCTGGTCCTCGAACAGCGTGCGGCGACCACGTCGCTTTTGGCCGATCGTATTCCGCAGGCGACGATTTTCGACGATCCTCAGGTGCTGTACCGTCAACTGACCCGCGCGTCCGCTGGCCCCGTAGACGCCGGACCGCTGCGTTTGTTGGAACGCGCCTCCGTCGCTCTGGTCTCGGCCGATGATCCGGTGGATGTGCAGCGGCTGGTTTGGTCCTCTGACCCTGCGACGCTGACCCTTCAGGTGCAGGCACGCGGGCTGGACCAGCTTCAGCAGGCCGAGGAAGCCCTGCGGCAGGCAGGACTGACCGTATCCACCGGCACGGCAACCGCCGGGGACGGCGCAGCTACGGCCGACATGACACTCAGCGAGGGCGGGGTATGAGCGCGTTGTCATCCCTGAACGCGCGGGAACGCGTCATGATGATCGGTGGCGGTCTATTCCTGATCGCGTTGCTGGGCTGGCAGTTCGCCTGGCGCCTGATCTTGGTGGAACAGGCCGAGCTGAAGCAGGATATGGCGCGCTACCTGATGCTAGCGCAGGTGGCGGACGAAGTCGGCTCGGTCTCGCAAACCACGGGATCCGTGCCGTCCATTCCTTTGGCACAGCGTGTGACCCGTAGCGCGGATGCGGCGGGCGTGACGCTGGCCCGTCTTGATCCAGACGGCACGCGCCTGCGCGTGACGGTGGAACGCGCACCCTTTGCTGATCTGATACTGTGGGTCGAAGCGCTGCAAGCCCGCGAAGGCGCCCGGCCTGTTGCGCTGCAGATCGAGAGACTGACCGAACCGGGAATCGTGACCGCCCGACTGACACTGGAGGCGATGCAATGACACTGACCGACCCGGAGCTGCCCATTGAAGAACCGGAAGCAGTGCCTCATCCCGACCAGACCGGCCTGCCGCGCCTGGGCTACGGCTTTGCCAAATCGCGTGGTGTCCTGCTCGATCGCGGGCCGACCGGAGCGCCGCAGTGCCTGCATCTGGCGGATGCCCCTGTCATGGCCCTGATGGAGGCACAGCGCCTTGCCGGGGTCCTGCTGGATTTCCAGACCATCGACCGGACCACGTTCGAAACCAGACTGGCCACCATCTATCGCGACAGCGCCAGCGAAGCCGCGCAGATGGCGGCGGATGACGATCCCGATTTGTCCGCGCTGGCGGAAACCGCCGCATCGGTCGACGACCTGCTGGACCAGAAAGACGACGCGCCAGTGGTCCGCCTGATCAATGCGCTATTGCTGGAAGCCGTCAAAGAAGGCGCCTCGGACGTCCATATCGAGGTCGAGGAGCGCCGCTTCGTCGTCCGTTTCCGTATTGATGGCCGCCTGCGCGACGTGATCGAACCCCGGCGCGAACTGGCCCCGCTGCTGGCCAGCCGCCTGAAGGTGATGGGCAAGCTCGACATCGCCGAAAAACGCCTGCCGCAGGACGGGCGGGTGTCGCTGCGCGTCGGCGGGTACGAACTGGACGTCCGGATTTCGACCCTGCCGTCGCAGTTTGGCGAACGGGTGGTGCTGCGTCTTCTGGACCGGGGCCAGACGCTGCTGGGCATCGATAACCTGGGTATGTCGGACCGTGACCGCGCAACCTTTGAACACGTGATCGCCGCGCCCGAGGGTCTGGTACTGGTCACCGGCCCGACCGGGTCAGGCAAGACGACCTCGCTTTATGCGGCGCTCAACAACCTCAACGACCGCCAACGCAACATCCTGACGGTCGAGGACCCGATCGAATATTCGATGGACGGCATCGGCCAGACGCAGGTCAACGCCAAGACCGGCCTGACCTTTGCCCGCGGGCTGCGCGCACTTCTGCGGCAGGACCCGGATGTCATCATGGTCGGCGAAATCCGTGACGGCGAAACTGCCCGGATCGCGGTGGAATCCGCCATGACCGGGCACCTCGTCATGTCGACGCTGCACACCAACACGGCCATCGGCGCAGTGTCGCGCCTGATCGACATGGGGGTCGAGAGGTTCCTGCTCGCCCCGATGGTGCGCGGGCTGATCGCGCAGCGCCTTGTCCGCAAGCTGTGCCCCGACTGTCGCGAACCTCATGCCCTGACCGACGCAGAAGCCGGGCTGCTTTCGGGCGCGCTGCCTGCGGGAACCGAGGTCTGGCGCGCCGTGGGCTGTGACGAATGCGGGCAGAAGGGCTATCGCGGCCGCTTGCCGATCTACGAAATCATCGCCGTGGATCGCACGATTGAGAGGATGATCCACGACGGTGCCTCGGAATCCGAACTGACCGCCGCCGCGCGCCGTCAGGCCCCGGGCATCCTGGGGGACGGCATCGAAAAGATGCGCAACGGCCTGACCACGGTCGAAGAGGTCATCCGCGCCGTGCGCGACGAGGGCCGGACGATGGAGGAGCGGTAGGGATGTCAGCGTTCTTCTACCGTGCAGTCGATCCGGGCGGGCGCCGCACCAAGGGCGTGATCGAGGCCTCGTCCGAGGCCGCCGCCCGCACGATCCTGCGCGACCGCAAGCTGCTGCCATTGTCCGTACAGTCGACCCGCCGCAAACCCGGGGCAGAGGGCAGCCTGCTGTCGCGCGACATATCGCTTGGCCCGGCACGAATGGGGCTAAAGCGGCTGACGCTGGTGACGCGGCAGCTGGCCACGCTGATCGCCGCGCAGGTCCGGGTGGAAGAGGCGCTGAGGATTCTGGCCAGCCAGGCGCAAGGATCGCGCGATGCCTCGCTTCTGCTTAACCTGCGCTCCGCCGTGCTGGACGGGCGCAGCTTTGGCGCCGCGCTGGACGAATATCCCGCGACTTTCGGCAGTTATTACCGCGCCTCAGTTCGGGCGGGTGAAACCTCGGGCAAGCTGGCCGAGGTGATGGAGCATCTTGCGCTGCATATCGAGGATCAGCAGAAAAACCGGCAAAGCCTGCAACTTGCCCTGATCTATCCTGCACTTCTGGCCGTCGTGTCGCTGTGCGTCATCATCGCGCTGCTGACCTTCGTCGTGCCGGATATCGTGCGTGTCTTCACTTCGCGCGGGGCGGAATTACCGATGCTGACGCGTGTGCTGATCACGGTGTCGGACGCGGTGTCCCGGTACGGCCTGGCGGTGCTGGCGCTTCTGACCGTCGGGATCGTCACCGGCCTGGCCGCCCTGCGAAGGCCCAAGGTGCGGCACGCGTGGGACCGGTTCCTGAGCCGCGCCCGCCCGACCCGCGGGTTCGTGCTGAAGCTGAACGCGGCACGGTTCACCGGGACCCTCGCCACGCTGGTTCAAAGCGGCGTTCCGCTGGCCGATGCGCTGAAAGCCGCCGCCGATACGGTGCCCAACCTCTTCGTTCGCACCCAAGTGTCCGAGATCACGCGCCGTGTCAGTGACGGCGTCGCCCTGTCCCGCGCGGCCGAGGAATCGCGGATCTTTCCGCCCATGCTGATCGCGATGATCGCCAGCGGAGAGGCGGGCGGAACGCTTGGTTTCAGCCTTGAACGCAGTGCACAGGAACAATCGGCGGACCTGAAGGCCAAGGTCGCCACCGTTGTCGCATTGGTTGAACCGGGGGTCCTGCTTGTGATGGGGGGCATCGTGATGCTGCTGGTCCTGGCAATCCTGATGCCGATCGTTGGCCTGAACAATCTGGCGGGATGATGGGGCTCACCATGACTTGCACCAATAACCTCTGGGGAAGCACCGTTCCGCCTGCTAGGGTCGGACTAGCGCCCGCCCCCCGTGCCCCAAGACCACCAAAGGTAGACCCATGAGTAGCTCTTCGTTGTTCCAGAAACCGACCCTGCTGCGCCCAAGTCGCCGTAATCTGCTGCGGGCGATGGCTGCGACGTCTGTAGCCACTGCGACGACCGGCTGCGGGGCATTAGAAGGCATGTCGGATGCGGTTAGCCGGTCCCCGTCAGGTCCGGCGCGTTCGGCGCTGCTGTTGCCCCTGTCGGGATCGGCAGCGGATTTGGGTCAATTGCTCAAGGCCTCGGCGACGCTTGGCGGGGGGCCGGGGATCGGCATCGACATCTACGACAGCGGCAGCGAACCGCAGTCCGCCGCCGCCGCCGCGCAAACCGCACTGGACGCCGGGGCGCAGGTTTTGGTGGGGCCTGTCTTTTCTGCGCAGGCCGAAGCGGTCGCCAAGGTCGCGCCCCGGTCGGTGCCGGTTGTCACCCTGTCCAACAACGTGGCCCTGGCGGGATCGGGCGTCTTCGTCTTCGGCATTACTGCCGTGCATTCGGCGCGGGCGGTACTAAGCCTCGCGGCGCAGCGCGGATTGCGCGACTTGGCCATCGTGGTGCCGCCGGGCGATTTCGGCTCTCAGGCCATCGCCGCCACTACGGGCGCCGCCCAGGCGCTCGGCATTCAAGTGCGAACACCGCTGGTGCGCAGCTCGGCTTCGGGACTTGTGGACGCGCTGAAGTCCGGCGGCGGGCTGCCGGATGCGGTTTACCTTCCGGCGGCGGATGGCACGCTAAGGCCCTTTGTCGGTGCGCTAAGCGGGCAGGGGATGCAGCTGCTTGGGTCCACGCAATGGTCGGCGCTGGACCTCGACAGCGATCGGGCTTTCCGCGATGCATGGTTTGCAGCGCCCGATCCGCTGCGGTTTGCCCCGTTCAAGGACGCCTTCGCCAAAGAGGCCGGCACCCAAGGCGGCATCATCACCGGACTGGCCTATGACGGCACTGAATTGCTGCGCGTTCTCGGGCAGCGCGGGCAACAATCGCGCCGGGGGCTGTTGGATAAAGACGGCTTCAATGGCGTGCTTGGGCCCTATCGGTTCTTGGATAACGGTCAATGTGAACGCGGTCTGGCGGTTCTGCAGGTCGGCGCGGGCGACTTCAGCCTGATCGGGTCCACATCGGTATGACACAGGCTGTCCGGTCGCGCGAAAGCGGGCTGACGCTGGTGGAAGTGTTGGTCGCCTTGGCGATCTTCGCCATCATTGGTGTCGCCGGGATGAGCATTCTGAACACGACAGTCAGGGTCAAACACAGCACCGAGGGGCGGCTCGAGCGTTTGGCCCGGATCGACCGCGCCTTTCTGGTAGTGGGGCGGGACCTGCTGCAGATGGCCCCAGGCGGCGTTATTCTGAACGACAGCGAATTCCGATTTCTGCGCGCAGGTGCCGATGCGCCGTCGCCTGTGTCTTACGCGCTGACAGACGGGACCCTGCTGCGTCAGCTCGACGCCGGAGGCCGGACCGTCGATCAACGATTGCTGGACGACGTCGACACCCTTGGATGGCGGTTGATGACCTCTGCGCGTCAATGGCAAGACAGCTGGCCAAGGGCAGACGGTGGCGCAAGCGTGCCGGTCGCGGCAGAGCTGACACTGACGTTGCGACTGGACGGAGTTGATGAAGTCTCTGACTTAAAACGTCTTTTCGCTCTTCCCGGGGGCGCGGTTCGATGAATGCCCCCAGACGAGATCCGGAAGGCGGCGTTGTTCTGATCAACGTCTTGGTCATGATCGCCCTGGCGTCCACTGTCGTCTACCTGATGCTATCCGAGCAGGAAACATCCCTGTCGCGCGTGGCCCGTATGTCCGACGCGGTGCAGGCGCAGAACCTGGCCCTTGGGGCCGAGGCATCGGTTCTGGATGCGCTGCGCGCCGATCTGGATACCGCGCCAGACACTGATCATTTTGGCGAACCATGGACCCGCGTCATCCAAGAAGAAGTAACGCTGGGCACGGGACGGTTTTCCGTTGATGTGACTGATCTTCAGGCCAAATACGACATTCACCTGCTGGCCGGGCCGGGGGTCGGTCAGGTCGAACTGATGTCACGACTTCTACAATCCGTGGATCAGCCGCCCGAGCTTGCACCGAGGATGGCGGCCATTGTCCGGCGAGTGTCTGAACTGCAATCGATCAACGACCTTAGGTTCTATGGCATCCCCGATCCCACGATCAAAGCGATTGCTCCCTACGTGGCGGCCCTTCCTCCGTCGGGACAGTTGCCGCGGACGGTGAACCTGAACACCGCGCCGCCGCTCTTGCTTGAGGCGTTGTTCAAAAATCAGTCCTATGCGCTGCGGCTGGAGTCGATCCGCCAGCAGACCGGAGAGATCACCCGCGCAAACCTTGATGGCATCGGCGCCATTCGCCCTGAGAATACCAATTGGACCTCGGGCCTCTACGACGTGGCCATCATGGCAGAGGTGGGCGATGCGCGGGTTCGGCTGGTGTCAAGATTGGTTCGTCAAAACGATCTGGGCGGTAAGTCGGTCAGCGTTCTGACCCGCCGGTTTATGTCCGACGCACCACCACAGGATTAGGCCCAGAGTGTAAAGATTGGCATCCCACGACGACCAAATGAAAACGGCCCCCGAATTTCGGGGGCCGTTTCCGTGTTCATGTGTTCCGTTTAAGGATTGAACGGTGTCGCCGTCGGCGTCAGCGTCAACGGCAGGCTTTGAACATTCTGCACAGGCGCGCTGTTTGGCGCTTGATTGAACGCGTTGACGAAAGCTTGACCAAGGGAGTTGATCCCGCTGACCGGCGTACTTCCGTCACAGGCCGCCAGCACTAAGACCGTTCCGGCCATGGCGAGTAGCAGCTTGCGTCCCTTAATGTCGAAACGCGGTGCGTCAAAGGTCATCGTGGTCTGCATGGATTAGCTCCCATCTGCGCCGGGAAGCGGCGTGTTCAGGTAGGGGAACGTTGCCATGACATCCGTTGCGGAAATCGGTGCACCGTCGGTGAAGGGTTGGTCACCCACCGGGGCGTCTTCGGGATCGCAATAGCCAAGGTTGATGAAGTCGGACGGCGTGTCTTCTTCCGCGCCCTCGACACCAAGTTCAGCTCCAAGCGGCACAGGGTGGCACAGGGCCCCCATTGCGACGCGCAGCGCGATGTCCACCGTGTCATCACCCGGACGGCGACCATTCGGGAATCCGGCAAGGTCTTCTGCAACAACACCCAGATTGTTCTGCGACCCCTGCGGCGTCGCCGGAACGGCCGTATTCAGGCGCATCATTTCGGACCCGGTCACGGTAGCTTGCTGGTTCAGGCCGGGAAAGCCGGTCAAAAACGCGGCAACCAGATCAGTACGCGGCAGGTTCGAGGGTGCGATATTTTCCGACGCTCCAAGGGCATCGCGGAACAGAATGTCCAGCAACGCCGGCAGGGTCGGATTAGTCACATACACGGCAAGTGCACTGTCCTGCGTCGGCTCGGCCGCGTTGAACAGGTCCTTGTCGGGCAGGCCGATGACGACTTCATTGACCAGCGGGGCCGACAGACGCGATTGCTGAACCCATGCACCACCGTACTTGGACGTGGCTTCATAGGTCGGCGACGGATCTTCGATTTCGGCCTGCGGCAGGCTTGCCGTGGTCCATGCCCCGATAACGCCGTTGCCTTCACCGGTCACACAGCTTGTTGGCACTTCGATCGCCAAGGAGGTCACGTTGAATTTGCCGACCAGATCGTCGTTTTCACGCGACTGCGTGATCCCACCTTCAAGCGGGACCAAGTTCACGCTGTCAAACACTTCGCCCAGGTTGACGGCAAAGGCTTCGGCGCGCTGACCCACAAAGACGCGACCCGGCATGTCACAACCGGGTAGGGTGACATCATAGATGTAGTCGTTTGCATAATCTTCGTAGTTCGGGATCGTCTTGGTCCCGATGTTATCGATGGGCTTGGTGAAGGTAGTTGATCCATCCGTCGCCGTGATCAGCTGACCGGGCTGGCCAGAGCGACGATCACCCGTCTTTAAAGTGACCGAGTAGGTCTCTTTTTCGTTGATGAACAACGTGTTGGTTCCATCGCCCGCAGCTTTCAGCGGGATAGCTACGCTTTCATCACCAATATCCAGCGCCACCCCGGCATTGCCTTCGCCGCCAAGTGTGTTGGTGAAATCGAACTGGAAGGAAATGTCTTCGACGGCGTCACCATCGTTGTCGATATGGATTTCGTACAGTGCGTCAGAATCCATGGTGAAGTAGTTCGGACCGCCGTAGGGGGCCTGCAGAGGCTGGTAATTCGCGATGAAGGTTACATAGCCTGCGCGACCAGTCTCATAGCTGGAAAACATGTAAAAGTCGGTAGCGTCGACCTTGGGCTGCTTTGTGATGCCCGGCGCCTCTCGGTGCGACGATGCCATCGCAGTCGTGGCACCTAGCGCCAAGGCACTGACCATCAGGCCCGTAGTTGCGTTTCTTAGTAGAGTCGGCATGAAATGCTCCCTGTTTCATGTACAGCGATTTTGGTCGCTGTCAGTGGCGCAACCGACTGGGGCAGTAAGGCCCAAGTTTCGCGCGCCAACACCGGAGTCACGGAAAGAAGAACATTAAGTTTCAACTTCGGCACAAATTCGCGTGTCAATTTGGTGAAAATGAAGACAGGTTATCCAAATGACCCATGTCGAAATTCTGGCAACCGTGCCGCTTGCTTTGGCGTTGATCCATTTGGCCCGGATCGACATCAAACAGAGAATTTTGCCTGATATCATCACGCTACCTCTGGTTGTGGCCGGGCTGGGGTTAAGCCTATTGGACGGTCCCGAGGCCGTGATCACCTGTGCGATCGGCGCAGCAGCCGGTTTCGCCATTTTTTTCGTGATCGGTGAAGTTTTTTTCCGGCTCCGTGGGTACGAGGGGCTTGGATTAGGCGATGCCAAACTATTTTCCGCGGCCGGAGCATGGCTTGGCTGGGCGGCCCTACCGACCGTCCTTCTGATCGCAAGCCTAGGAGCCCTAGGCTACATAGCTGCAACCGGATGGAAGTCAGGACGAGCCATCGCGTTCGGACCATGGTTGTGCTTCGGGTTTTTCGTGAGCTGGTGCCTCAAGCTGATCTAAGGCGGTCATGGTTCGGCGAGGGCGGTCATGCGATCATGTGGCACGAGTCCGATAACGCGGGCATGCAGGCGCTGACCCGTTCGACATGGGAATTCGGGGGGGCGTTAGGTCCGTCTGCAATGGGTTTTGCAGGCCGGCTTATGTGATGCCTTCGGATGCCCGCAAATTTAAGGAATGGCAGAAAGTAATAAGTTTCCGTTGGCGCGAGGAAAACCGGGCGGGCGTGGCGAAGAAGGTGGTGCAAAATGTCCACGACGAAACAAAGCAACACAGGCCGACTCCGGCAGGGCATTCCTGCCCCTCGCGTCGCACGCGTTGACCGACGGGAGCTTGGTTACCGGCCAAAACCCGATATCCGTGGAAACAACGGAACAGGCGGTGGCCGAGGTGCGCGTCCGGTAGGTCCACGGACCGTATTTCTTGAGACGTTCCAGTAGGCGCTGCAGCGTATAACGGAGGAACCGCCGATGCTGACCGATGCAGTTCGGCCAAGATCCCGTTGTTTCGTTGCTCCAACCATCCGAACCAACCCCACGTGCACGACGTTCAGATCACGCGGGAATCTCCGAACTATCGGATTGGGTAGGGGGCTGGCATTTTGCTTTGTCTATGCCTGACGGCATATCTCACGAGCAGTGGGGTGGTAAACCCGCATCCGGTCAAAGGGGATCATCCGTAGGCGGCGCATCCTTTGAGTGCGGCTGCATCGTCGAGTATCAGTTTGACGCCCGCCATGGCCGGAAGCCGAAGCTCGGTCGGAGCGGAGTAGACCATCGAGAACGGCTCGGCGGCGCGGCTTGACAGCACCGCGCGTGCGACGCTTCCGGCAAAATGGATGCCCGCGTCGGGCATGAATGCCATACGGAGATCGCGGGCGAGGTGGCCGACCAGCCCGGCGTAGAAATCGGAAAAGTCTGCCGAGGCAGAGGTCTTGCGCGAAAGCGCCTCTTCCGGCGGCACGCCGGGGCGGTCGGCGAGAATGCCGAACAATGCCGATACCCCCGCGCCAGAAAAGCAATCCTCGATTGTCGCGAACTGCCCGGCCGCCGGGCCGATCTGGTCGCGCAGGGCGCGACCGACTGAACCGGGGAGCGAGACGTGACCGAACTCTGCCTTCATGCACAGCGCATTTCCCCCGCCCCGCAGCAGGACAGAACACACGTTGAAACCGGTGCCGATCCCTGCGACCAGAGCTTGCCCGTC
This sequence comes from Pseudooceanicola aestuariicola, assembly GCF_045763785.1. Taxonomy (NCBI): domain Bacteria; kingdom Pseudomonadati; phylum Pseudomonadota; class Alphaproteobacteria; order Rhodobacterales; family Paracoccaceae; genus Pseudooceanicola; species Pseudooceanicola aestuariicola. Next base: position 1,094,762 of record NZ_JBJGSF010000001.1, read on the forward strand.
GCGCGGGGCGCTCTCTGACCCTGGCGTGACAGTCGCCAGCCCGGACCCGGACAGCGAAGGCAAGGCGTAACCGAGGGCCGCGAGATCGTTGAGCAGAACGACCTTCGCCCCGGCAAACCTTTCGGACAGCTGCGCCTGATCGAGCGACCAGTCGTGGTTCGTCAGCCGCGCCATCCCGTCCCCGACCGGCCCCGCCACGGCGACGACCATGCTGTCGAGCCTGTCCACCCCGACCTGCGCCAGGTAGTCTGCAGCGAGCTGGGCAAAGCCAGGGTGATCGGCGTTCCGAAAGCTTTGCGATGTGCCAGCCAGAACAAGGCCGTCACGGGCCAGGGCGAGCCGCGCATTGGTTCCGCCAATATCCGCAACCAGTCTCATTCCGCCTTCGACCTTTCTTTGCAATAACGAAGGCCCGAACCGCGCGGTACGGGCCTTCGCCTGTTTAGCGTGATTTTCGCCGGATCAGAACGGACTGTCCGGGAAGTAGAACTGTTCGGCGTTCTCTGGCGTGATGCGCTGGCTGCCGATGATGAAACGGCCCGAAACCGGTGTCGGCGACACAACGCCAAGCGCCGTCAGTTCGATCGCGGTGGCGATCTGTGCAGGCGGATAGGTCACGTTGACCGGCAGCATCGGATCGCCGTCCATCATGCGCTGGATGATCTCTTTCATCCCGGCACCGCCAACGACCCACATGTCACCCGTGCGCCCGGCCTGATCAATCGCTTCAAGCGCGCCGACGGCCATGTCGTCATCGGCCGCCCAGACGGCGTCGATGTCGTCGTATTTGGACAGGAAGTCCTGCATGACGTTGAAGGCATCGTCGCGGTTCCAGTTGCCGTGCTGCATGTCCAGCACGTTGATGCCCGAGCCGTCGATGGCCGCGGTGAAGGCATCCACGCGCTCGTTATCCAGCGTGGTGGGAATGCCGCGCAGCACGACGATATTGTCGCCTTCGCCGAGGTTTTCGGCAAAATATTCGCCCGCGACACGGCCAAAGCCGGTGTTATCGCCCGCGACATACAGGTCTTCGATCCCGTCGACGGACAGGCCACGGTCAACCACCGTCACCCAGACCCCCGCTTCTTTCACGGCTTGCACCGGAGCGGTCAGCGGTTCGGATTCAAAGGGCAGCACGACCAGCGCGCTGATGTTGCGCGTGGCGACCATGTCTTCGATGTCGTTCACCATTTTGCCTGCATCACCGGCGGTTGCCAGCACGAAGTCAAGCTCAGGATAGGTTGCTTCCAGCCGCTCGATCGCTGCCCGTGCGTGGTAGTTCAGCCCCCCCATGAAGCCGTGTGTGGCCGAAGGGATGGCAACACCGATCACCTTGGTGTCCTGTGCAAGGGCGGGGCCCGCCCCGACAAGCGCAAGACCAAGGGCCGCGCCTTTGAAAATATCTCTGCGTTTCATTATAATCTCCTCCCAATTATGCCGCTCAATCGGCGGACTTTCCTTCCCGCTGCAACACAACAGCCAGGATGACGATGACGCCTTGGATCGCGCCGTTAAGATACGGGCTGACGATCGAGGCGAGATTCAGAATGTTGTCGATGAGGCTTAGGATCAGGACACCGACCACGGTGCCCCAGACCCGGCCAAAGCCGCCCTTGAGGACGGTGCCGCCAATGATGACGGCGGCAATGGCTTCCAGTTCCCACAAGACACCGGTCGAGCCAGAGGCAGAGCCCAAGCGCGGGACGTACATGATCGTGGCCAGACCGACCAGCGCGCCAAGCAGCACGTAGGTCGCCATGCGCACCCGGTCGACTTTGACGGCGGAATACTTGGCCACCTGTTCGTTCGCGCCAAGCGCCGCACAATGCCGCCCGAAGGGGGTCTTGCGCATCGCCAGTTCGCCCAGGATGGCGACGAGGGCAAACACGATGATCGGCCAGGCGATCCCAAGGATGCCGTCGTAATAGACGGGTCGGTAAAAACTGCGCGCCTCGTAGTTCAGCGACAGCGTACCGCCATCTGCCAGCCATGTGGTCAGCGAGCGATAGATGCCCATGGACCCAAGCGTGACGATGAACGCCTCGATCCCGATCTTCGATATGAGGAACCCGTTGACCAACCCGGCGGCGATCCCTGCCAGCAGGGCCACGATCATCCCCGCGATGATCAGTGGCACCCCGATGCCAAGCGTCGGGATCATCGCGTTCATCGCCATGATCATCACACCCGCCACAAAGGCCGCCATGGACCCTACGGACAGGTCGATCCCGCCTGCCGTGATGACGAAGGTCATGCCCACGGCAATGATGCCAATAAAGGCCGAGCGTGCCAAAACGTTGGTCACATTGCCCGCGCTCAGAAAGTTGCTGTTCAGCGACGCGCCCAAGATGATCAGCGCGACCAGCGCCAGCACGGGGCCAAGCGCATGAAGGGAAATGCGGCGCTTGGCCGGGGTCGCGGATGTCTGTGCAGAAGTGTCGGTCATGCGGATACTCCGTTCAGTTCGCCGACGCCCATGGCGCGCCGCAAAATGGCGTCTTCGGTGATGTCGTCGCCGGTCAACTCGCCCGCGATATGGCCCCGGCCCATCACGACCACGCGGTTGGCCAGCCCGATCACTTCGGGCAGTTCCGACGAGACGACGATCACGCTTTTGCCGTCCGCGGCGAGCGCGGCGATGAAATCGTAGATCTGCTGCTTCGTGCCGATGTCGATGCCGCGGGTCGGCTCATCAATGATGACGATCTGCGGTTCCGCCAGCATGGTTTTGGCCAGCAGAAGCTTTTGCTGGTTCCCACCCGACAGGCTGCCCGCCATCATCGCCCGATCCTTCACCCGGATGTCGAAATCCGAAATCGCTTGGCTAAGCGCGGCATCCTCGCCCCGCTTGTCGATGTGTAGTTTGCCGAACCGATCCAGCGCCAGCAGGGTCAGGTTCACTGTCAATGACTTGCCCAGCAACAGACCCTTTTCCTTGCGGTCCTCGGTCAGGTACACAAGCCCCGCCTCGCGCGCGTCGAGTACGGACCCGGGCTTGATCGGCTTGCCATTGACGCGGACTGTGCCCGTGGCTGGCCGCAGGCCGACGATGCCTTCCATCAACTCGGTCCGACCCGCGCCGACAAGGCCCGCAAAGCCCAGCACTTCCCCACGTCGCAGCGTGAACGATGCGTCGCTGACCTTGCCCGGCACGCTGAGCCCTTGGACGTCCAGCACGATGTCATCGCCCCCCCGTGCCTTGGCAGGGAAAAGGTCCGACAACTCGCGCCCGACCATCGTTTCGGCCATGGCGTGTTCGGTGAAACCTTGGGCCACGCGGGTGGTGATATGGGCCCCGTCGCGCAAGACGGTGACGCGGTCGGCGATGCGCCCGATCTCGTCTAGCTTGTGCGACGTGTAGAGGATCGCGGTGCCCTGCGCCTTGAGCCTCTCGATCTGGCCCAAAAGCACGTCTGTTTCGCGGCCCGTCAGCACGGCGGTCGGTTCGTCCATGATCAACACGCGGGCGTTACGGCCAAGGGCGCGGGCGATTTCGACCATCTGACGGTTCGGGACCGACAAATCGCGGATGCGCGTTCGCGGATCCACGTGACAGTCCAGCCGCGCCAGCAGGTCACGCGCTTCGGCCCGCATCGCCTTTTGGTCCATGAACAGACCGCGCCGGCGTTCGCGTCCCAGAAACAGGTTCTCTTCCACGGTCAGCTGCATGGCGAGGTTGAATTCCTGATGGATCATCAGGATCCCCGCCGCCTCTGCCTCGCGCTGGTCGGCAAAGCGGGTGGGTGCCTCGTCGAGAAGCAATTCGCCCGCGGTCGGGGACAGGTAGCCGCCAAGGATCTTCATCGTCGTCGACTTGCCGGCGCCATTCTCGCCGATAAGCGCGTGCACCTCGCCCGGGACAAGCGAGAAATCGATGCCGTGCAGCACCTGGATCGGGCCGAATGAGCGTGTGACACCCCGCGCTTCGAGGATCGGCGTCATAGCGTCACCCATGCAGCATTGCGTTTGGACGAACGGACGCAGGCATCCACAAAGGTCACGCCTTCGACCCCGTCATTAACTGAGGGAAAGGTCACGTCTTCGGGCAGCGGCGCGCCGGTGCGGGCGGCGGTGATGGCCTGCGCGGCCTCACCGTAGATATTGGCAAAGGCTTCAAGGAACCCTTCTGGGTGACCCGGCGGGATCCGTGTCAGCCGTCGGGAGCCCCGGGTCGTTGCGGCAGAGGCGCGGGTTACGATCTCTGTCGCGCCGCCGACGGGCGTCACGAACAGGCGGTTCGGGTCTTCCTGCCGCCATTCGATCCCGGCCTTGGTCCCGTATACCCGGAGCGAGAGGTTGTTTTCCTCGCCCGCCGCGACCTGGCTGCACCACAGTATACCTCGCGCGCCACCGTCAAAGCGCACCATGATGTTGGCGTTGTCGTCCAGCGCACGGCCGGGAACAAAGCTTTGCAGATCGGCCGCCAGCGCCTGAGGCGTCAGACCGGTAACAAAGCGCATCAGGTTCCACGCATGGGTGCCGATGTCGCCCGTCGCGCCGCCCGCGCCCGCGCGTTCGGGGTCCAGGCGCCAATCGGCTTGTTTGTTGTCCGGGGCAGGGGCCTCGGCCAACCAGTCCTGCGCGTATTCCACCTTCACGACCCGGATCTCGCCCAGATCGCCGCGCGCGATCCTTGCCTGCGCCTCGCGGATCAGGGGATAGCCGGTGTAATTGTGCGTGAGGATGAAGAGGGCGTCGGACTTCCCCACCGTCGTCTTCATCTTTTTCGCGTCTACAAGCGTGCCCGTGAGTGGTTTGTCGCAGATCACGTGGATGCCGCGTTTCAGGAATTCGCGTGCCACCGGAAAGTGCAGGTGGTTCGGAACCACGATCGACACCGCCTCGATCCCGTCTTTCAGCCGCGCCTCGCGCTTGGCCATCTCGACGTAGTCGGAATAGCTCCGGTCCATCGGCAGGCCCAGTTTCGCGGCCGAGGCGCGGGCCTTTTCTTCGGTCGACGACAACGCACCTGCCACAAGCCGGAATTGCCCGTCGAGCCGCGCCGCCACGCGATGCACGGCGCCGATCATGGCGCCCTGGCCTCCGCCGACCATGCCAAGCCGGATCGGCCCCGTTCTGTCGGCAAAACGGGTCATGTCAGCCCCAGCATCTTGCGGTTCGCGGCACCATCCGCGCCGCCGTCGGCAAAATCGTCGAACGCATGGGGCGTCACGCGGATGATGTGATCCCTGACGAAACGCGCACCTTCTCGGGCGCCGTCTTCGGGGTGTTTGAGCGCACATTCCCATTCAACGACGGCCCAGCCGTCGAAATCCATCGCGGCGAGCTTGGCGAAGATCGCCTTGAAATCCACCTGACCATCGCCAAGCGACCGGAACCGTCCCGCACGCTCGACCCAGGATTGGTAACCGCCATAGACACCCTGCCGTCCCGTCGGATTGAACTCTGCATCCTTGACGTGGAAGGCGCCGATCCGCTCGGCATAGATGTCGAGGTGATCGATGTAGTCCAGGCACTGCAGGACATAGTGGCTTGGATCATACAGCATCATCGCGCGGGGATGATTTCCGACCCGTTCAAGGAACATCTCAAAGCTGACGCCGTCGTGCAGGTCTTCGCCGGGATGAATCTCGTAGCACAGGTCTACACCGTGCTCCTCTGCCGCGTCGAGCAGGGGCCGCCAGCGCGCCGCCAGTTCGTCAAACGCGGTTTCGATCAGCCCGGCGGGACGTTGCGGCCAGGGGTAGACGTAGGGCCATGCCAACGCGCCCGAGAATGTGGGCAGTGCGGTCAGTCCAAGGTTCGCAGAGGCTTGGATCGCCTTGCGCACCTGTCCGACCGCCCATTCCTGCCGCGCGGCTGGATTGCCTCGGACCGCCTCGGCGGCAAAGCCATCGAACGCCGCGTCATAGGCTGGATGGACCGCGACAAGCTGGCCCTGCAGATGGCACGACAACTCGGTCACTGTGATGCCGTTGGCCTGCGCTTGGCCGACCCAGTCTTCGCAATAGCCCTTGCTTTCGGCGGCCTTGTCGAGGTCGATCAAACGGGCATCCCAGCTTGGAACCTGAACGCCCTCGTAGCCGCAATCCGCAGCCCAAGCGGTGATCCCTGTCCAGCTGTCGAACGGGGCCTCGTCGCCCGCGAACTGCGCCAGAAACAGCGCAGGTCCTTTGATCGTCTTCACAGTAGCCTCCCGTTGCGTGGATTCTCCCGATCCGCGCATGTAATCGTTTGCATAGTAGGATTGCAAAACGTGTAATCGATTACAAGAAAAATCTGAAAACGTTTACAGTCGCGTATTTTGAGGTCACATTGGCCACTATGTAAGGAGAGTAAATGGATCGGAAAGTCGCGACCATTCAGGATGTTGCACGCGTGGCGGGGGTTTCCACCGCGACCGTCAGCAGGGCCTTGTCGAAACCATCCGTCGTGGCCAAGACCACGCGGGACGCTGTGTTGAATGCGGTCGCCGAAACCGGTTACCGGGTCAATGCAACGGCGTCGAATCTGCGCCGTCAACGCACCGGCACGGTCATCGTTTTGCTGCCGAACCTTGCCAATCCGTTCTTTTCACAAATCCTGGCGGGGCTGGCTTCTGTCCTGACGCCTGCGCAGTTCGGTCTGCTGATCGCAGACACGCAGTCCGGCCCCGATCCCGAAGAACGGCTGCGTCATTACCTGACATCCGGTCAGGCAGACGGTCTTATCCTTCTCGACGGATCGTTGTCTCCCGATGCGATCGCCATTCCCGGCCGTCCTCCTGTCGTGCTGGCGTGCGAATGGATGGGGCAGGACCTGCCGTCCGTCCGCGTCGAGAACGAAAAGGGTGCGGCATTGGCGGTCGGCCATCTTGCGCAGCTGGGTCATCGCAGGATCGGCCACGCCACCGGTCCGCGCGGCAATGTCCTGACGGAAACGCGACTGGAGGGGTTCTGCTCGGCCCTTGGCAATCTGGGCCTGCCGTTGCGCGAGGACTGGATCTTTGAGGGGGACTTCAGCATGGATTCCGGCGCTGCTGTCGGGCGGGCCTGGCTTGCCATGCCGGAGCGGCCGACCGCCCTGTTCCTGTCGTCAGACGAAATGGCCGTGGGCTTCATCGGAGAGGTCCAGCGCGCCGGTGTCCGTGTCCCCGAGGATGTTTCGATCGTTGGGTTCGACAATATCGAAATCGCCCAGCATCTCAGTCCGGGCCTGACGACAATCCGGCAGCCGCGAACCCAGATCGGCGTTCGTGCGGCGGAACTGCTACTGGCCATGATCGAGACAGGTGCGTTGGTGGGGCCGTCCGAATTGATCGAGGTCGAATTCATCCATCGGGGCAGTGCCACGCGACCGCCGCAAGAGGTGTGAACACAACAAGCGCCGCTCGACCGGTCGCAACGAAGCTGCCAGATCAGAGTGGGTTCGGCGGAACCCCGCATCGGGAGCGTTTAGCCCGTTCAGATAAGAAAGGGCGTCTGCTACATCCTCGCCACCAAGGCGTTGAGATGAGGCAGAAACCCGGAACCAAGCGAAGTCACGGCGAGCAGGGCGTAAAGACTAAAACCACTGACGCAGAGGCATGCATCTGTAGTCTCACAGCCTTATTGTGCTGAGCCAAAACCCACGCCAGCCCCACGTGCACGACGTTCAGATCACGCGGGAATGCCCGAACTATCGGATTAGGTAAGGGGCCACATCTTAAGAGCTTTTGGCCTGCGTGAGTGTGGTGGTGCAGCACTGATCCCCGCGTCCGTGGGTAAGACAACCTCAGACGCTCTGTCTCAAACCTTGGAAGCGGCCCGTCGGCGGCGCATGGCCTTGAAGATAGGCCAGGCGATAAGAAGTACCGTCGCGATTGCGAGCGTGGCGGAGATTGGGCGCGTCACGAGATCAGTGACATCGCCGCGGCTGATCAGAAGTGCCCTGCGGATACTTTGTTCCGCCATGGGGCCAAGGATCATGCCAAGAATAATGGGCGCCAGCGGGACATTCAGCTTCTCGAGGAAATAGCCCACAAGGCCCGCGGCCAGCATGACCCATAGATCGACCGGGCGGCCATTGATCACGTAGACCCCCACGCACATCAGGATCAGGATCAAAGGCACAAGCATGACACCGGGCAGACGTTGAAACTGTGCGAAGACACGGGTGGCCAGCGCGCCGCCAAGAGTGAAGATCAGCAGCGAGGTCAACAGCATCTCCATCATGAAGCCGCCTACAAGGACCGGGTTCTGATGGAACAGCTGCGGGCCCGGTTGAAGCCCGTGGATGGTCAGCGCGCTAAGCACTAGGGCCGCGACGACATTTCCGGGAATGCCAAGAGACAGCGCCGGGATCATTGAGGCAGCATTGTCGGCATTGTTGCCGCATTCCGCCGCCGCCACGCCCTGCGGGTTGCCCTTACCGAAACTGCTTGGATCGTCCGAGGCGTTCTTGACCGCGTTATAGCTGAGGAACGCCGCGATATTGCCGCCGGCTCCGGGCAGGATGCCGACGCCGATGCCAATACCCGACGCGCGAAGCCATGTGGGCAACAGCCCGCGCAGCTCGCCGCGTTTGAGGGGGGTATTGGTCAGCTTGAGTTGCGCCGCAGACAGCCCGCTGAGGTCGGCCTTTTCAGCCAGTTGCAGGACCGGGGGCAGGGCGTACAGCCCGACCAGAACCACGATCAGATCAAGGCCACCCAGAAGCCATGTCTGGTCAAAGGTAAACCTCGCTTGGCCAGAGAGATTGTCGATCCCCATGGTGCCGATCAGCAAACCCAGCACGGCGGCCATGATGCCCTTGACGGGATCTGACCCGACCATCACACCGACCGATGCCATACCGAAAATGGCGATCCAGAAATACTCGGCCGGGCCAAAGAACAGGGTCACCCGAGCCAGCAGGGGGCCGACGGTCATCAAGGCAAAGGCGCTCGCAATGCCGCCCATTGCCGATGACCAGCATGCAATTTTCAACGCCTTCGCGGCTTCACCCTTTTCGGCCATCGGAAAGCCGTCAAAGGTGGTCGCGATCGAAGCTGGCGTGCCGGGAATGCGCAGCAGGATCGCCGGGATCGCGCCGCCGTACATCGATCCGTTGTAGATGCCCGCGACCATGCCAAGCGCCACCAAAGGATCCATCGAATAGGTCATCGGCAGCAGCAGCGCGATGGCCATCACCGGGTTGAGACCGGGCAGGGCGCCAATGAAGACCCCAAGGATCGTGGCGCCGATCATTGCCGTCAACGGCGCCAAGGTCAGGACATGGGAGAGAGCGTTGGTATAGAACTCCATCTCAGCCTCCGGAACCGAAGAACGACACGAGCGCCTCTCTGGGGAGCGGCTTTTCCAGCAGCACCGAGAAGACAAGGAAGATCAGGGCCATGAAGGTGACCGCCACGGCCAGCGCATAGCCCAGCTTCCGAAAACCAAGCGCTAGCGGAAGGGCCAGCACCAGAAGAAACGAGGCCGTGTAAAAGCCCAGGGGTACGATCAGCGCCACGTAGAGGATAGCGATCACCGCGGCACTGATCATCTTGTCGGGCGCGTCGATCAGCTCGCGCGCCTCGCTCTGGCCGGAGCGGAACGCGCGCAGCGTCACCGCCCCGCCAAGAAGCGCCAGGATCAGGCCAAGCACCATTGGGTAATTCCCGCTGGCCCCGGCATAGTCTTTCGCCATCCAGGCCGCAGCGATGCCGAGACCGGCAAAGAGCAGTCCGAGAACGATATCCTGACGCTTCTCCATTGATCAGAGCCCGAGGTTCTTCGAGACTTCGGCCAGCGCGTCGTATTCCGCCTGCAGCCGCGCACCAAGAGCTTCACCTTTGACGACGTTGGGGGTTTCGCCCTTGGTTGCCAGGAACTCGACATAAGACGGATCGTTGACCGCCTCTTCGATCACGGCGGCCAGTTGGTCGACGATTGCCTGGTCCAGACCTTTGGGGCCGAGAATGGCGCGCCAAAGCAATGTTTCTTTATCCGCCAGTCCAAGCGCCTCAAGCCCGGATGCACCGGCAAGGGCGGGCACATCCGCAGCCGACGTCACGAGCGGGCACTTGGCTTCGCCGCTTTCCACATAGGGAAGAACGGTCGAGATCGAACCGCCGTAGATGTCCACGTGTCCGCCGAGGAAGTTCTGCAGCGTCTCACCCGCACCGCCGAAAGGAATGGCCACGGCGTCGATGCCCTTGGCTTGGAAAATCCGTTCTGCGGCCAGCTGCATGGTGCCGCCGATGCCGTCATTGCCGTAGGTGTATTTGCCGGGGTTAGCTTCGAGTTCGGCCAGGAACTCGGCGCCAGTGGTGGCCGGGAAATCGGTCGTCACGCAAAGCGTGTAAGCGGTTTCCGAGGTGGATGCGATCGGCGTGAAGCTGTCGAGCCCGTAAGCCACGTTCTGAACCTGCGGAACAGTGGTCAGCGGGCTGTTCCATGTGGCAAAAAGCGAATAGCCGTCGGGTTTCGCCTGCATGAATTGCGACGCGCCAACAGACCCGCCGCCACCGCCGACGTTCAGGATCGCAATGGAGGTTCCGAGCTTTTCTTCCAGCAGGATTGCCAATTTGCGGGCGCTGGTGTCGGTGCCGCCACCGGCTCCGGCGGGGATTGTCAGTTCGATGGTGCGCTCGGGGTATTCTGCGAACGCAGGGGCTGCAAAGGCTGCCACAGCGGCAAAGCCAAGCGGAATTGTTTTGATCTTCATGGTTCCTCTCCCTTTTGAATTGAGGTCGTCATTTGATTTCGCTGCGATACCGAAAGCCGTGGGCACTGCCGCTGGCGATCCTCCATTCGACAGGTTTGTCTTCGATGTCGAAGGCCGTCCGGCGGATCACCGCCAGCGGATCGCCGGTCTTGATGCGCAATTGTTGCGCCACCGCGTCAGAAGCATTCCCGAAAGAGACTTCGTCCGTCGCGCGTTTCACCAGCACGCCGAAATGCTCAAAATAGGTCGGATAAAGAAGCGGGCCGAAGGCGGTATCCGGCAGTGCCTCAAACCCTTCGAACCGGGCGCAGGGGATATATATTTCTTCGAACAGGACCGGCTGGTCCTGCAGGCTGCGCAGGCGCACGATCTTGATGGTCTTCGCCGTGCCAAGCGCCTTGGAGGCCTCGGCAGGGGCGTCGGCACGGCTGCGCAGGATCATCTTGCTTTGCGGGATCGACAGCGGACCGCCATCGCCGTCACGCATCGCGAAAAAACGAAAGAGGCTCGCATTGAACGAGGGAGCGTGGAGATAGGTCCCGGATCCCTGACGCCGTTCGAGAAGCCCTTCATCTACCAGCCCGTCAACCGCCTTGCGGACCGTGCCGACGGAGACATCGAATTCTCGGGCCAGTCGCGCCTCTGAGGGGATGGGTTTGTCAGGAGTCCAGACGCCGGACGCAATGCGGGCCGTCAGCGTGTCACGCAGCCGAGCATATGCTGGCAGTCGGTCGTCGCTTGCCGCGAATCCATTGCTCATCGTCGTCCTCCCTGCATAGTTTCTAATCCGTGTTGACCCATATAGTCAACTAGTCATATATATGAATTGAGGGGGAGGGCGTCATGATCCAATTCGACTGCCACGCGCATGTCTACGAAACCGTCGCTGCAATCGATGGCGCAAGATATGTTCCCGCCCGGAACGCCCCATTGGCGGCATGGCTAGCCCATCAGGAAAGCTGCGGCCTGAAGGGTGGTGCGATCGTTCAGGTCAGTTTCCTTGGTTGCGACAACTCTGAAATGTGTGCGGCGCTCGCCAAATTGGACCGCTCGCGCTTTGCCGGTGTCGGCGTTGTTCCTTTGGACGTCGACGACGCGCAATTGGACCATCTGGTCGGGGCTGGAATGCGCGGCGTTCGATGGAACCTCGTCCGTGGCGCGGCGATCCCCGAGATCGAAGCAGACCTGACGCAACGCTTTCTGTCCAAACTTAGGGACCGTGATCTGCATCTGGAGCTTCATTTGGAAGGGCCGCGTCTGGCCCCGATCCTACCGGTGCTCGCCGAGCAGGGGGTAAACTTGGTGATCGACCATTTCGGATTGCCCTCAGACCCTGACCCAAAAAGCGATCCGTTCATCCGATCGGTCAGCGCTCTGGCCGACCCGAGCGCCCTTTATGTCAAGTTCGCCGCCCATTACCGCACACCCTTTGACATCACCCCGCATGCCAATGACCTTATCTCTTTGCTGTCCGAGGATCGCATCGTGTGGGGAAGTGACTGGCCGCATACCCAACACGAGCAATCAACCAGCTACTCCGAAGTCTGGGCCCGGTGCGAAGGTTGGAGCAATCTGTCCGACGCCGCTGCGGTACGGAGTTTGTACGCCATCGGGCTAAGCGAATAACACGTTTATCAGTCTTGTCGTCTGTGCGCAGGGCGTGACCGGTTTTCCTGACCTGCATTGCTGCCGCTCTCCGGCATTGGGGCGAGGTACAGGCTTTATGAGCGGCCCAAGGCGAAACGATATTCAATCGCTTAGGGCGCGACTAAGTTTATTTGCTGATGCGGGCCGATGCATTGCGGAGCCCAAGCCATAATTTTCTGGCCGGAACCCCAAACCAACCCCACGTGCACGATGTGCAAATCACGCGGGAATCTCCGAACCATCGGATTGGGTAAGGCGCCCGTAGGGCTCTGCAAGCACATAGCCAGCCGCAATCGCCCCAAGCTCAACGGCTGACGTTCGCGGCCAGGGCGCCAAGGGAAATTGCGGCCTCGATGCTGTCGATTACCGGCAGCCCGTGCCTGGCCGATAGGTCACTGGCCCGTCCGGCCAGCCCGCCGGATCCCAGAATGACCACCCCGGCACCGTCGAAGTTGCGGGCGTCAGCAATCGTGTCGTCCAGACGGCGTTCGATCTCATCACCGCCAGCGGCCGCGGATGCGACGCCGATGCCTGCCGCGCGGACGTTGCAGGTGCGGCTGGCGCCAAGCGCGTCGACCACCGTGCGGATGCCCGGTACCATGCTTTCGACCGTGGTGACGATGGAAATTCGCGGTGCGAACAGGCGTGCGACGGAAAGGGATGCCTCGACCGCGCAGACCACCGGGGCGCCAAGAAAACTGCGCCCGCTGTGAACGGCGATGTCGTCGAAACAGGCCATGACATAGGCGTCATAGCCCCGATTGCGCGCCAGCAGGTCGATGGCCAGCGGTTCGGCCTGACGACGGTCGGCAAGGGTCTGGATCGAATGCGGGCTGTGTTCCGGGTTCACGACATGCGCTGTCGTTCCAGCTGGCAACACTTGGTCCGCAATCCGAGCGATCAGGCGGGTGACATCCGCGTTGCCGTTCGGGTTGACCACCAGCAGACGCCGTCCGGTACCCTGAGAGGCGGACTTGATAGGCTTGGCTTGCGTGTTCATCCTATCGCCCCGCAGCCAGGTCCGGCAGGAAGAGCGCGATCTCCGGAACGGCGACCAAAAGACCGGCAAAGACGATCATGATAATGACGAATGGCGTTGCGCCACTGATCACATCGTTGAAATCGCCGCCCCCTTTGCGCACGCCCTGCACCACGAACAGGTTCATGCCGACGGGTGGGGTGATCAGGCCGATTTCGCACATGACGACAACGAAGACGCCGAACCACACCGGATCGACCCCCAGCACGGTGACCATAGGTACGGCGATCGGCACCGTCAGCACCAGCATCGACATCGCATCCATGAACATGCCGAGGATCACGTAGAACACCACCAGCAGCAACAGCAGGGACGTCTGGCTTAGGCCTAGTCCGGTGATCCAGCGGGTCACGGCTTGCGTGCCCCCGGTCATCGACAGCGTCACGTTCAGCAGCAGGGCGCAGACGATGACAAGGATCACCATGCCGGATGTGCGGGCAGATTGGATAAAGCAGTTCTCTAGCAGCTCCCAGTTCAGGCGCCCGCCGCGCCAGACGAACCAGAAGGCTGCCATGACACCAAGCGCCGCGCTTTCCGTGGGCGTCGCCAGCCCGCCGTAGATCGACCCCATGACGATGGCAAAGATCACCGCAGGCGGAACAAGATGGCGCAGCAGGCGGCGTTTTTCGGCGGCGGGCACCTCTGGCACGTCGACGTTACGTCCTGCGTTTGGATAGCGGATGGCCACATAGGCCGAAAACAATATGGTCAGCAGGATACCGGGAAGCACGCCGGCAATGAACAACTGCCCGACCGACACGTTGGCCAAGGAGCCATAGACCAGCAGGTTGACGGACGGCGGGATCAGGATCCCAAGCGTCCCGCCTGCGGCCAGCGTGCCAAGGGCTGGGCGCACAGGGTAGTCGCGTTCGCCAAGGGCGGGCAGGGCGATGGTGCCGACGGTTGCCGCCGTGGCCACGGATGATCCTGACGTAGCCGAAAACAGCGCGCAGGTCCCAATGTTGGTGTGGAGCAACCCACCGGGTAGACGCCCCAGCCAGACGGCAAGCGCGTCGAACATCCGGTCGGCGATCCCGCCGCGCAGCAGCAGCTCGCCCAACAGCATAAATAGGGGGATGGCGGTCATGACCGGGTTGTTCAACGTGCCCCAGACGACGCCCCCCATCGTTTCCACCAAAGGCATCCCGTAGGCGAGGTATCCGCCGATCCCCCCAACGGCGAGGATCGACACGGCGACCGGCATCGACAGGAACATCAGGAACAGCATGATGGCAAAGCCGATGAAGATGACAGAGATACTCATGCCCGTGTCTCCATGTCAGAAAGTTCTGCCTGCAGCTCGTCCTCGACCGTTTCGGGGCCGAATTCGCGCACCAAGCCGTCCGTGTCGCGCCGTAGGGCCAGAAGACCCGCCCGCAACGCCAGCAGCACGCAGGCCATCGTGAAGACCGCCATGCCCAGCAACCACAGACCCTGAGGCCAGATCAGCGGGGTCATCCATGGCGTTTGCGCCACGGATTTGAACAATTGGGTTTCTTGCACCGTCCGGATCGTGAAGACGAACAGGAAAATCGCCAGCGCCGCCAATGTCAGCGTCGCCAGCAGGTTCAGCACTGCCTGCGCAACGCGCGGCATCCGCATATGAAGAAGGTTGATCCGAATGTGGCTTCGTTCGACGGCGGTGACGGCGAAACACAACGGTGCCCCGATCGCGATGGCATAGCCTGACAATTCGTCCACACCGGCCAGCGAATGGTTCAGCAGTTTCCGCATCACCGTTTCGACCGCGATGACGATGCAAAGCACCGTCATCATCAGGCCGAAGACGATCGCGCATAGTCGCGAATAGGTCTTCATCGGATCACTCCTTCATCGGGATTGGCATCGGGGTTCGCTGGATCAAAGACCCAGCTTGGCGCCCACGGTTGCCATCCAGTCGGCCTCGCAGCTTTCGTTGACCGCGTTGCACTGCTTCGTCCATGCGGGCAGGGACGACCCGACCAGCGCGTCGGAAACGGCTTTCAGGTCCGCTTCGGACACTTCGACGGCGGTCAGGCTGTATGGCGTGCCGTGTTCGCAAGGTTCCTGACCGGTGTTGCAGTTCATCGCGTCGGCATAAAGCTCCTCGGAATAGGCCCAGACGTCGCTGACCAGACTGTCGATGGCGCCGGACACTTTGCCCTGCTGCTCTTCGGTCAGCTTGTTCCAGCTATCCAGGTTCATCGCGTAGCCGTTCATGGCCAGTTGCAGCGCGATGGGCAGAACTGTCGTCGTCACTTCGGGCCATCCAGCAGAGTTGGCCGAGGACGGGCCAGTGATGGCACAATCGACCACACCACGCGCCAGCGATTGCTGAACTTCACCAAAGGGCAGGGGAACGCCGGTCGCGCCGAACTGGGCGACAAAGGCGGCGGCGGATTGATCGCCGACACGGACCTTCAAGCCTTCAAGATCAGCAAGGCCGGTGATTTCCGGTTTGCAAAAGACAACCTGCGGACCTGCGGGCCAGACGCCCAGCAGTTTGGCGTTGAACCGTTCTTGAACCGCGGCATCGACGACGGGCAGGAAAGCATCCGTATGCGCCTTGCCGCTGGCGTAGTCGGGGTTCAGGCCAACAAGATCGAGGCCCAGCATCGTCGGTTCGTCCCGGCTGACCTGCGGGCCACGGACCGAAACGATGTCAAAAAGGCCGGTGCGCAGAACGCGCATGCCATCGGTATCGGGGATACCCGCGACGTCCACGGGCAGGTATTCAACCGAAACATCCATGTCGGCCTTGGCGGCGAAGTCTTCGAAGAACGGTTGCTCTTTTTGCTGCTGGATCAGGCCAGAGCCGACAGGCTGCCCAAGAACACGGAGAGAGACGTCCTGAGCGGTGGCGATCGACGCGGCGCAGACAAGAGCGGTGGTGGCGAACAGGCGGTGCATGAAATTGTCCTTTCAGGTTGAGAGTGGGTCTGGCGATATTCTGACATCATGTGAAAACAGATTTTCATATTCAGGCAAGAATTTTCGCTAGTGAAACACCATTTTCTTGGAGAGATGCCGAGTGTGCACAATATGTAATCAGATTTTCACAGTGTTTGGTGTGAAAATTGGGCGTGTTCGGGTCAAAGTTCGCCGAGAGCCTCGTTGAAGCTTTCGATGGCGCGCAGCTTCTTACGACCTGATTCTGAGGCCAGTTCGATCGTACGGTTGGCGACGATATTGATCAAAGCCATGACCCCGACGTGACTGAAGAGGGGGCCAGAAGACTGCGTAGCGCACCGGAAGTGGCGGGCCACGTTCCGGTTTTCCGTGACACCCTCATCGGTGATGTAGAATACGGTCGCGCCAGTGTTAATAAAGCTCTCTAGGATGGCATCCAGATCCGCCACGCGGCGCCGCAAGCCGAACACGATCACGACGTCCGACGGCAGCGTGCGCGCGATATGTTCCCCCATGGTTTGACCGCCGCCGGGCACCGCCACGCTATCATCAACCGCCTGTAATATCTGCCATTGCAGATAGTTAGCCAGAGGATTGGCCGCCCGAAACCCCACGCACCAGACGCGCCGCGCTGCAAGAATGGCCTGCGCGACAGCGTCGATATCATCATTGGTCAGATGCTCCATCGTGTCGCGGATGTTGCGGATGTCGACGTTTAGAAAGCTGTCAGGATCGCTGTCGCTGGGATCGTCCGACTGCTGCAGGTAAAGGCGCGAGCCGCTAAGGCTTTCCGCCCGGGCGTCCCGGCGGGCGTCTTCATAAGACGCATAGCCCAGACGGCGCACAAAGCGCGTCACTGTCGCGTTCGACACCTGCGCCAATTCGGCCAGTTCAGAGGCGGAATAGCTGGCCAGTTCCCCGGGAAAGTCGCAGACGAGCTCTCCTAGCCGACGTTCAGCAGGATGCAGGTCAGGGAGTTTTTGTCTGACGCGGGCAAGAAAGGATCGGTCTGGCATGGCGGCTCCGATGAAAACATATTTTCACTGATAGAGCCTGCAGCCGATTTCACCAAGCCATGTTTTTCCGATCTTGTCGCTTTTGTGCGTTTCACCGTGAGCGCGGTCTGCCCGAGCGGCTCTGTCGGCTGGACGATGTGCTGAACGCCCAACCTGAAGTGCTGCAAATACGGCTTGAGACTTATCTAATTGCGAAGACATCCCCACAAGCGCGACACAGATATCGCGGGTTAACTTCCGAACGTTTGGACTGGGCAACCAACGTTCCCCAAAAAACGCCCCGACGCCAACTACACCGGCAATGTCGGTATACAGTCCGCAGCTTGGTCAATGATCCATTGTCCGACTTTTGCCGCGGCAGGAGAGGCTTGGTGATCCTGCGGCGTCATCAGGAACCATTTGCGGTTAATTGGAAAACCCTCGACGGACAGGGGGGTGAGCCTGCCATCCATTGTCTCTTGCGCGACCGTATGGGCCGAGATGATGGCGATGCCCAGCCCGCTCATGACCGCCTGTTTGATGGTCTCGTTCGAGTCCATCACCATGCGGCGCGGCGACGATTGGCCGGTGAACCGTTCCAGATAGCGTTCGGCCAGAAGGCGTGTGCCCGACCCGATTTCGCGCAGGATGAACCGTTCTTTCGCTAGATCGGCCGCTGAGACAGAGGGCGCATCGGCCAGCGGATGTCCGGGGGCGGCGATGATCACATGGGGATGGTCTGCCAGCGGAACCGCATCCGTCGCGGGCTGACGCGGCGGGCGGCCCATGATGCACAGATCCAGATCGCCTTGGCTGAGCGCGGCAATCGTATCCGTCCGGTTCGAAATCCGAAGCGATAGGTCGATGCCGGGGAACTCCTGATCCAGCATCGCCACGATTCGAGGCGCGAAATACTTCGCGGTGCTGACCGCGCCCAAAACCACGACACCCTCTTGTCCTTCGCGAAGCGCGACAATCCCGCGCAGGGCACGCTCCAGCGTCGCGCGGACCTGTGCCTCGGCCTGGAGCAGGTACTCACCTTCGGGGGTCAGCTTGGTTTGTCCACGTTCCGTGCGATCCAGCAATTGAGAACCGATCAAGTTTTCCAATGTCTTCAATTGGCTATGAACCGCAGGTGCAGTTAATCCCATCTGCTGGGCCGCGCCCGAAATCGTGCCTTCGGTCACGACGGCCTGTAGGGCGCGCAACTGTTTTAGGGTTATCTGATCTACAGATTTTAAGATTTTTCTTACTCGACGATAAATATTTTCAAATTTTCTTACGGTCCGGCCTGCGCCTAAGTCAACCCAAGTTCAAGCGAGGGGAGGCGCGGTGGACATGACGATCATCAAAACCACTGGGGCAGACATTCCTGCTGATGTCGCACCCGTCATCGCCGCGATGGCCCGTGTCGCCCGCGATCTGTCCGATACCATTTCACAGGGCGCTTTGGCCGGTGCACTGGGCGAAGACGTTGGCGGCAATGCAGACGGCGACCGTCAGAAGGCGCTGGATGTCATGGCGGATGACGCCTTTGCTGGCGCTTTGGCCGGCACCGGGGTGCGCTGGTACGCGTCCGAAGAACAGGACTCGGCGATTGAGATCGATGCTAAAGGTGATCTGGCTCTCGCTATTGATCCGCTGGACGGGTCGTCGAATATCGACGTCAATATTTCCATCGGCACGATCTTTGGCATTCAGGCTGCCGCCGCAACTGCGGATGAAACCTTCCTGCGCTCTGGTCGTCATCTGAAGGCCGCGGGGTATTTCATTTACGGCCCGCAGACGGCGTTGATGGTGACCTTTGGCAACGGCGTGCGTCACTTCATTCTGGACCGCGCAAAGGGTTTCTTTGTCGAAACCGCACAGGCCCCGCAGGTTGCGCCGGTGTCGAACGAATACGCGATCAACGCGTCGAACTATCGCCACTGGCCCGCGCCTGTTCGCGCCTATGTCGACGACTGCCTTGCCGGGGTCGATGGACCGCGCGGCAAGAACTTCAACACTCGCTGGGTCGCGTCCTTGGTGGCGGAAACGCACCGGATCATCATGCGCGGCGGGATTTTTCTGTATCCGGCCGACGACAGGCCCGGGTACCAAAATGGCCGTCTGCGGCTGGTCTACGAATGTGCGCCGATCGCGATGCTGGTCGAACAGGCGGGCGGCAAGGCGACCACCGGAACAGAGCCGGTGCTGGATCAGGTGCCATCCATGCTGCACGCCCGCGTGCCCTTTATCTTCGGGTCGGCAGACAAGATCGACCGGATCATCTCTTACCACGATCTGCCCGCGATGGAGGTCTCGGCCCTCTTTGGCAATCGCGGCCTGTTTCGCGCGTAAGGAGGTTCAGACATGTCCAAGAAACATCCCATCATATCGATTACCGGGTCATCGGGCGCTGGCACGACCACCGTGAAATCGACCTTCGATCAGATCTTTCGGCGCGAAGGGATCGAAACGGTGTCAATCGAAGGTGACGCCTTTCACCGCTATGACCGCGCCGACATGAAGGCCGAGCTAGAGCGCCGCTATGCCGAGGGCGACGCGACCTTCAGCCATTTCTCGTACGAGGCGAACGAGCTGGAAAAGCTGCAGGAGGTGTTCCGCAGCTACAGTGAAACCGGCACAGGAGAGACCCGCCACTACGTCCACGACGATGACGAGGCCGAACGTTATGGCGCGGCCCCCGGTACCTTCACCGACTGGAAGCCCTTGGCCGAAGGGTCGGAACTGCTGTTCTACGAAGGGCTGCACGGGGCGGTGGTCAATGACGATGTGAACCTTGCGGCCTTGGCCGATCTCAAGGTCGGCGTGGTCCCGGTGATCAATCTGGAATGGACGCAGAAGATCCACCGCGACAAGTCCAAGCGCGGCTACACGACCGAGGCGGTGACCGACACGATCCTGCGCCGGATGCACGCCTATGTGCACTGCATCTGCCCGCAGTTTTCCGAAACCGACATCAATTTCCAGCGTGTGCCGGTCGTCGATACGTCGAACCCGTTCTGCGCCCGCTGGATCCCCACGCCCGACGAAAGCCTTGTGGTGATCCGGTTCAAGAACCCGCGCGGCATCGATTTTCCCTACCTGATGTCGATGATCCACGACAGCTGGATGACCCGGGCCAACAGCCTCGTCATTCCGGGCGGCAAGATGGACCTCGCCATGCAGCTGATCTTCACCCCGATGATCCTGCGCCTCGTCAATGAATCCCGCCGCGCCTGAGGAGCAATGTGATGAACGTCCAAAACAAGATCACCGCTGATGAACGCCTGATGGCCAACGCGATCCGCGCCCTGACGATGGACGCGGTACAGGCCGCGAATTCGGGCCACCCCGGCGCGCCGATGGGGTTGGCGGATGTGGCGACGGTTCTCTTCAACCGCTTCATGACGGTGGACCCAGCCGATCACCAATGGCACGACCGCGACCGTTTCGTGATGAGCGCGGGGCACGGGTCGATGCTGGTCTACGCGATCAATCACCTGCTGGGCTATGACGACATGGACATGGACCAGATCCGCGCGTTCCGTCAGCTGGGCGCCCGCACGGCTGGGCACCCGGAATACGGCCATGCCAAGGGGATCGAGACGACGACCGGACCGCTGGGGCAGGGGATTTCGACCGCCGTTGGCATGGCGCTGGCCGAACGGATGGACAACGCCCGCTTTGGCGATGATCTGGTCGATCACTGGACGTACGTGCTGGCGGGTGACGGTTGCCTAATGGAGGGCATCAGCCACGAGGCGATTGATTTCGCAGGGCATATGGGGCTGGGCCGTCTGATCGTCTTCTGGGATGACAACGGCATCACGATTGATGGCGACACGGACGTCTCGACCTCCACCGACCAGCAGGCGCGCTTTGCCGCTGCGGGTTGGCATGTGCAGGCGGTGGATGGCCATGACGCAGACGCGATCGCCAAGGCGATTGAGGCCGCCCGCGCGGATAACCGCCCATCCATGATCGCCTGCCGCACGGTGATCGGGCAGGGCGCCCCGAACAAAGCAGGCAGCCACGATGTCCACGGCGCGCCCCTTGGTGCGGAGGAGGTCGCCGCAACGCGAGAGGCGCTTGGCTGGCATCATCCGCCCTTCGAGGTGCCGGAGGAAGTTCGCGCCGCATGGCAGTCTATCGCCCGTCGGGGGGCTGCCTCCCGTGCGGCTTGGGCTGCCCGCAAATCCGCTTCGTCCCGAGCGGCCGATTTCGACATCTCCCACGGCCCCGTTGACTCCGCCGTCCTGCGCGACGCGATGAACGGCTATCGTCAGGACCATTCCGCCAAGGCCACCAAGGTTGCCACCCGTAAGGCGTCCGAAATGGCGTTGGAAGTGGTCAACGCGACCCTGCCGAATTCCATCGGCGGCTCGGCCGACCTGACCGGATCGAACCTGACCCGCACGTCGCAGATGCGTGCTGTTGTGCGAGACGATTACTCCGGCGACTACATCCACTACGGCATCCGTGAACATGGCATGGCCGCTGCGATGAACGGCATCGCCTTGCACGGCGGCTTCCGCCCCTATGGCGGCACCTTTCTGGCCTTTGCCGATTTTTGCCGCCCCGCGATCCGCCTGTCGGCGCTTATGGGCGTGCCTGTGACCTACGTCATGACGCACGATTCCATCGGGCTGGGCGAAGACGGCCCGACCCACCAGCCGGTCGAAATCATCGCCAGCCTGCGCGCCATCCCCAACCTGTGCGTCATCCGCCCGGCAGATGTGATCGAGACCGCTGAGGCCTGGGAGATTGCCGCGACACAGACCGACACGCCGACGCTGCTGTGCCTGTCGCGGCAGGGTCTGCCCTGCGTACGCACTGACCACACGAGGGAAAACCGCACCCTGCGCGGCGCGTACATCCTGCGCGACACCCACGGCCCACGCGATGTCACGTTGATCGCCACCGGGTCGGAGGTCGAAATCGCGTTGAACGCCGCCGACATGCTGGCCGCCGATGGGATCAAGGCTGCTGTGGTGTCGGCTCCGTCCTTCGACCTCTTTGCCCAGCAACCGCAGGCCTATCAGGCCCAAGTGCGCGGCACGGCGCCCCGCGTCGGGATCGAAGCAGCGATCCGGCAGGGCTGGGACCTGTTCTTGGACCGCGACGACGCCTTCATCGGGATGAGCACATTCGGCGCATCCGCCCCGGCCCCCGACCTTTACCGCCATTTCGGCATCACCGCAGAGAAGGCCGCCGAGGCCGCTCGCTCTCTTGTCAAAGGACAGGCTCAATGACGATCCGTATCGGCATCAACGGCTTTGGCCGTATCGGACGATGCACCTTCGCCCATATCCACGAAAGCGGCCGCCAGGACCTAGAGGTCGTGCGTATCAACGCCACTGGCCCGATTGAAACCACCGCGCACCTGCTGCGCTATGACAGTGTGCATGGCCGCGCCGCCAATGACATCCGCGTCGACGGCAACACCATCGACGCCGGGCGCGGCCCGATCGAGGTCATGTCGACCTATAACCCAGACGAGCTGAACTGGGACGGCTGCGACGTCGTTCTGGAATGCACTGGCAAGTTCAACGATGGCGACAAGGGCCGGGTTCACGTCGACCGCGGCGCGGGCAAGGTGCTGTTTTCGGCCCCGGCTAAGAACGTCCACCGCACAGTCGTGTTCGGGGTGAATAACGATGCCCTGACCCGCGACGACATCATGGTGTCGAACGGCTCCTGCACGACCAATTGCCTTGCCCCCATGGCCAAGGCTTTGAACGATGCGGTGGGCATCGACAGCGGCATCATGACCACGGTGCATTCCTACACCGGCGACCAGCCGACGCTGGACCGCCGTCATGCCGACCTCTACCGCGCCCGTGCTGCGGCGATGAGCATGATCCCCACCTCGACCGGGGCCGCCAAGGCGATCGGAGAGGTCCTGCCAGAGCTGAAGGGCAAACTCGACGGGTCTGCCATCCGGGTGCCGACGCCGAATGTATCGGCCGTGGACCTGACCTTTCAGGCGGGCAAATCCGTCACGGTGGACGACATCAACGCCATCATGGCCGAGGCCGCCAATGGCCGCATGAAAGGCGTCGTCAGCTTTGAGACCGAGCCGAAAGTCTCCATCGATTACAACCACGACAGCCATTCGTGCAACTTTGCCGCCGATCAGACCAAGGTCATGGGCGACCGGCTTGTGCGCGTCATGGCGTGGTATGACAATGAATGGGGCTTTTCCTGCCGCATGGCCGACAACGCCGCCGCGATGGGGGCGCTGATCTGATGGACCTGCCCAGCATCATGGATATAAACGTGCGCGGCAAACGCCTGCTGGTCCGCGCTGATCTGAACGTGCCGGTCGAGGCCGGAGAGGTCACCGACGCCACCCGCATCACTCGCTTTGCCAAAGGTATGCGGCCCTTGTTGGACCGCGGCGCGCGGCTGGTGATCCTGACCCATTTCGGTCGCCCCGAAGAAGGGGCAGGGGATGACAGCTTTTCGGTCTCGCAATTGCGTCCCGCCCTGTCGCTGGCCCTTGGCCGCGCGGTTCAGTTTGCGCATCCCTGCACGGGGCCAGAGGTCGTCGCCGCCGCCAAGGCGCTGGAGGACGGAGAGGTCCTGCTATGCGAAAACCTGCGCTATCACGAGGGCGAGACGATCAACGACATGGGCTTTGCCGCCGAATTGGCAAAGCTGGGCGACATCTACGTCAATGACGCCTTCTCGGTCTCGCACCGGGCGCATGCCTCGACCGATGCGGTGACGAACTTCCTGCCCTCGGTCGCCGGACCGCTGGTGATGGAAGAGGTCGGCGCACTGACCTCGGCATTAGAAGTTCCGGCGCGGCCGTCCGTGGCGATTGTTGGCGGATCGAAGGTATCGACCAAGATTTCGGTTCTGGAAAACCTTGCCGCGCGATTGGATCACCTGATTATCGGCGGCGGCATGGCCAACACCTTTTTGTTCGCCGATGGCGCCCCGATGGGCCAATCCCTGCACGAGGCCGACCAGATCGACACGATCGCCCGGATCCGCGCCGTGGCCGGGCAGTCCGGCTGTCAGATCCATCTACCCACAGATGTTGTCGTGGCACGGGACTTCGCCGCCCATGCGCCCACGGCCACAGTCGCCGCAACGGCCTGCCTGGCAGACGCTATGATCCTCGATGCGGGTCCGCGGTCTGTGTCGGCGTTCCGCGAGGTGCTGGAAAACTGCCGGACGATCCTGTGGAACGGCCCGCTTGGCGCGTTCGAGATTGAACCCTTTGACCGCGCCACCGTTGCGCTGGCCAACACTGCAGCCCGCTGCACCGCAAATGGCGCGACCAGCGTTGCGGGCGGCGGCGACACGGTGGCTGCGCTGAACCGCGCGGGCGTCACCCAAGACTTCAGCTATGTCTCCACCGCCGGTGGGGCATTTCTGGAATGGCTGGAGGGCAAACAGCTCCCCGGTATCGCGGCGCTGATGCGCGCCGACAAGGCAGCCTGAAAGGGACCCCCATGGCACTCATCACACTGAGACAACTTCTGGATCACGCGGCCGAGAATGGCTATGGCGTGCCCGCTTTCAACATCAACAACATGGAACAAGGCCTTGCGATCATGCAGGCCGCGAAGGCCACCGCATCGCCTGTGATCCTACAGGCGTCCCGCGGTGCGCGGTCCTACGCGGGCGACATCATGCTGCGCCACATGGTTCAGGCGCTGGCCGAGATGTACCCCGACAACCACATCGTGCTGCATCAGGATCACGGCAACAACGACGCCACCTGTCTTTCGGCGATCCGCCATGGCTTCACCTCGGTGATGATGGACGGCTCGCTAGAGGAGGACATGAAAACCCCCGCCAGCTACGACTACAATGTCGAGATCACAGCGCGGGTGACCAAGGCCGCGCACGCGGTCGGTGCCTCGGTCGAGGGTGAGTTGGGCGTGCTCGGGTCGCTGGAAACGGGCGAGGCCGCGGCCGAAGACGGGTCTGGCGCGGAAGGCAAGCTAAGCCACGATCAATTGCTGACCGACCCGGATCAGGCCGTGGATTTCGTGATGCGCACCAAGTGTGACGCGCTGGCGATTGCCTGCGGCACGTCGCACGGGGCCTACAAATTTAGCCGCAAACCCGACGGTGACATCCTGTCGATGGAGACGATCCGCCGGATCAACGAAAAGCTGCCCGGCATCCATCTGGTGATGCACGGATCCAGTTCCGTCCCGCAGGAATTGCAGGACCTGATCAACGCCCATGGCGGTCACATGCCCCAGACCTACGGCGTCCCGGTCGAGGAAATCGAGCGCGGCATCAAAATGGGCGTGCGCAAGGTCAATATCGACACCGACTGCCGCATGGCCATGGCCGGACAGTTCCGCAAAGTCGCGCAGGAAAAGCCCGAAGAATTCGATCCGCGCAAATTCCTGATCCCCGCAATGAAAGAGCTTGAGACGCTCTGCCGTGACCGTTTCGAACGCTTTGGAACCGCCGGACAGGCGGACAAGATCCGCCCCATTTCGCTGGACGACATGGCAAGTCGTTACGCCACCGGATCACTGGACCCGGAAACAGCACGACGCGCGGCGGCCTGACGGCCCCGCGTCCCCAATGACCGCGCCGAACAGAGGAGACCGGCCATGAACGATATGAGCAACCCCAAAGAAATCAAAGGCAAGGAACGCTACAAGGCTGGCGTTCTGAAATACGCCCAGATGGGTTACTGGGACGGGGATTATGAGCCCAAGGACACTGACGTCCTCGCCCTGTTCCGCATCACCCCGCAGGACGGTGTGGACCCGATCGAAGCGGCTGCTGCCGTTGCGGGGGAATCCTCCACCGCCACATGGACCGTGGTTTGGACCGACCGTCTGACCGCCGCCGATCAGTACCGCGCCAAGGCCTACCGGGTCGAAGAAGTGCCGAACACCCCCGGCCAGTACTTCTGCTACGTCGCCTATGACCTGATCCTGTTCGAAGAAGGCTCCATCGCGAACCTGACCGCGTCGATCATCGGTAACGTGTTTTCGTTCAAACCGCTTAAGGCCGCGCGTCTGGAAGACATGCGCTTTCCCGTGGCCTATTGCAAAACCTTCGCTGGCCCGCCGACCGGGCTGGTGGTCGAACGCGAACGTCTGGACAAGTTTGGTCGCCCGCTGTTGGGCGCGACCACCAAGCCCAAACTGGGCCTGTCGGGCAAGAACTATGGCCGTGTGGTCTATGAGGGCCTGAAGGGCGGTCTGGACTTCATGAAGGACGACGAGAACATCAACTCGCAACCCTTCATGCATTGGCGCGACCGGTTCCTCTATTGCATGGAGGCCGTCAACAAAGCGACCGCCGAGACTGGTGAGATCAAGGGCCATTACCTCAACATCACCGCGGGCACGATGGAAGAGATGTACGCGCGGGCGGAGTTCGCCAAGCAATTGGGATCGGTCATCGTGATGGTGGATCTGATCATCGGTTGGACGGCCATCCAGTCGATCAGCAAATGGTGCCGCGACAACGACATGATCCTGCACATGCACCGCGCAGGCCACGGCACCTACACCCGCCAAAAGAACCACGGCATCAGCTTCCGCGTGATCGCCAAGTGGCTGCGTCTGGCCGGTGTCGACCATCTTCATTGCGGCACGGCCGTGGGCAAGCTGGAAGGCGATCCGTTGACGGTTCAGGGCTTCTACAACGTGTGCCGCGAGACGCATAACGAGATCGACCTGCCGCGCGGCATCTTCTTTGAACAGGACTGGGCGGATATCAAAAAGGTCATGCCCGTTGCCTCGGGCGGCATCCATGCCGGTCAGATGCACCAGCTGATCGACCTGTTCGGCGACGACGTCGTTCTGCAGTTCGGCGGCGGGACCATTGGTCACCCCATGGGCATTCAGGCGGGCGCCACGGCGAACCGCGTGGCGCTGGAGGCGATGGTGCTGGCGCGCAACGAAGGTCGCGACATCAAGAACGAAGGCCCGGAAATCCTGCGTGCCGCCGCAAAGTGGTGCAAGCCGCTGGAAGCTGCCTTGGATACCTGGGGCAACATCACCTTCAACTACACCTCGACCGACACCTCGGACTTTGTGCCGACGGCGACCCCGGCGATGTAATGGACCGCCTGTCCCGACAGGGGCGGGCCACCAGACAACAGGAGCAAGACATGCGTATCACTCAAGGTTGCTTTTCCTTCCTTCCCGATCTGACGGACGATCAGATCACCGCACAGATCGAATACATGCTGAGCAAGGACTGGGCCGTCGGGATCGAATACACCCGCGACCCGCATCCGCGGAACACCTATTGGGAAATGTTCGGCCACCCGATGTTCGACCTGAAGGACGCCAAGGGCGTGATGATGGAGTTGGACGAATGCCGCAAGGCACATGGCGATGGCTATATCCGGATGCTGGGGTTCGACAATTCGCGCGGGTTCGAGACGGTGATGATGTCCTTCATCGTCAACCGCCCGACGGATGAGCCGAAGCTGCATATGCAGCGCACCGACGTGAATGGCCGGTCGCAGGTCTACGCCTGGGACGCGCGGTAACCAATGGCAGGACCGGGGGCGGTGCCCCCGGACCCCCCGAGTATTTCCGGAAAGATGAAGAGGAGGCGCAGCGATGGACGGCGGCGACAATCCGGTTCCCCAGACGGTGGACCTGGCAGCGGATTTCGAGGCTTCGGGCGTGGCCGAGGTTCTGCGTGATCTGGATGCAGAACTGACCGGGCTGAAGCCGGTCAAGCAACGCATACGCGAAACCGCCGCGCTACTGCTGGTCGACAAGGCGCGGCGCAGTCTGGGGCTGGCGACCGAAACGCCGACGCTGCATATGAGCTTTACCGGAAATCCCGGCACCGGCAAAACCACCGTTGCGCTGAAGATGGCCAGCCTGCTGCACCGTCTGGGCTATGTCCGCAAGGGGCATCTGGTGACGGTGACGCGCGATGATCTGGTGGGGCAATACATCGGCCACACCGCGCCCAAGACCAAGGACGTGCTGAAGAAAGCCATGGGCGGGGTGCTGTTCATCGACGAGGCCTATTACCTGTATAAGCCCGACAACGAACGCGATTACGGGCAGGAGGCGATCGAGATCCTCCTGCAGGTGATGGAAAACAACCGCGACGATCTGGTCGTCATCATGGCGGGTTATGCGGATCGCATGGACAAGTTCTTTTCCGCTAACCCCGGGTTTCGGTCGCGGATTGCCCATCATATCGAGTTTCCCGATTACAGCGATGAAGAGTTGCTGCAGATTTCCACGTCTATGCTTAGCGCTCAGAACTATATGTTCGACGACGGGGCGCGGCAGGCCATGTCCGACTATATCGCCGCCCGTCGTATGCAGCCACATTTCGCCAACGCACGTTCGATCCGCAACGCGCTGGATCGTGCGCGGTTGCGGCAGGCCAACCGTCTATTTGCAGAAGCGAAGGGGCCACTGACGGCGGACGATCTTTCAACCATCACCGAAGCAGACCTTCGGGCCTCGCGCGTTTTTGCGGGCGGGTTAGATGTGGATCGCCAGCAAGCTGCGGAATGATGTTGGCGCTATGGAGACAGACATGACATTCGACCGTACCCTGAAGATCGCGCCGTCGATCCTGTCAGCCGATTTCGCCGACTTTGGCCGCGAAATTCAGGCCATCGAAGCGCAAGGTGCCGATTGGGTGCATGTCGACGTGATGGACGGTCACTTCGTGCCGAACCTGACCTTTGGTCCGCCAGCCGTGAAGGCCTTTCGACAGCACGTCAAAACGGTGATGGACGTGCATCTGATGATCGCGCCGGTGGATCCATATATCGACGCCTATGCCGATGCCGGGGCGGACATCCTGACCGCGCATCTTGAAGCCGGGCCACATATCCACCGCACGCTGCAGGCCATTCGCGCCGCCGGGATGAAGGCAGGGGTCGCGCTGAACCCCGGGACACCGGCAAGCGCGGTGGAACATTTGTTGGAGCTGGCGGACCTTGTCTGCGTTATGACCGTGAACCCCGGCTTTGGCGGGCAGAAATTCATCGACATGACCGCCAAGGTCCATGCGTTGCGGGCGATGATCGGCGACAGGCCGGTGCACATCGAAATCGACGGGGGTGTCGATCCGACAACCGCACCCGCACTGATCGAGGCCGGGGCCGACGTGCTGGTCGCAGGCTCGGCGGTCTTCAGGGGTGGATCCGTGGACCAGCCAGAGGTTTACGGCGCCAACATGCGGGCCATCCGGGAAGCCGTGGCCAAGATGGGGGCCGCAGCCTGATGGCCAATATCGTGTTCGATCTGGACGGGACGCTGATCGACAGCGCGCCCGATATTCATGGGATCGCCAATCGCCTATTAGAGCAGGAAGGCGCGCCGCCGATCAGCCTTGAACAGGCGCGCGATTTCATTGGCAATGGCGCCAGCGTTTTCGTCGAACGGATGCGCCAAGCGCGTGGGCTGTCCGATGACATGCACGATCGGCTGTTGGCCGATTTTATCGCCAGCTATGATACGGCGGTAAACCTGACCGTTCTGTATCCCGGTGTGGTGGATGCGCTGGCGATCCTGAAAGCAAAGGGGGCGCGGCTGGGCGTTTGTACGAACAAACCCCTGCGCGCGACGCGGGCCGTGTTGGCGCATTTTGGGTTGGACGTCACCTTTGATGCTGTTTTGGGCGGCGATAGCCTGCCGACGCACAAGCCCGATCCTGCGCCTTTGCTGGCGACCTTCGATGCCCTTGGCCCCGGGCCGCGCGTCTATGTCGGCGACAGCGACGTTGACGCGGAAACCGCGCGCCGGGCCGGTATCCCGTTTCTTCTGTTCACCGAAGGCTATCGCAAATCACCGGTCGCAGAGCTGCCGCATTCGGCAACGTTTTCCAGCTTTGATCAGCTTGTGCCCCTGATCCAATCGGTGTTGGAGCCTGCCTCGTGACCCTTCAAGCCCTGATATTCGACGTGGACGGGACACTGGCCGAGACGGAAGACCTGCACCGCCATGCCTTCAACCAGACCTTTGCTGCCGCAGGGCTGGATTGGCACTGGACGCAAGATGACTACCGTGACCTGCTGAAAGTCACCGGCGGGAAAGAGCGGATGCGCTTTCATAGGGATCAGCGCAGGGAAGCTGGGCCGGACGACGCGACGATTGCCACCCTTCATCGTGACAAGACAGACCGTTACGGACAGGCAATCGCGGCGGGCGATATCGTCCTGCGACCGGGCGTGCGGTCTTTGGTTGCGCAAGCGCGGGAGGAGGGGCTTGCCCTTGCGATCGCCACCACGACAAGCCGCGCCAACGTCGACGCCCTGATCCGGGCCTGCTGGCGCGCGCCCGCGGATGAGGTCTTTGACGTCATCGCCGCGGGCGACGAAGTGGACGCCAAGAAACCAGCCCCGGACGTCTATGAACTGGCTTTGACGCGCCTCGGGGTGCCGCCGAACGCGGCATTGGCCTTCGAAGATACTCGTAACGGAGTACTGTCTGCGACCGCGGCAGGCCTCAGGGTGGTTGTGACACCATCGGTATATTCTGCAGGCGAAGACTTTGCAGACGCGAGCGTGGTTTTGCGAGACCTGAGTAAGTTCAAACTTCAGGACTGGATCGGTTGACGTAGCCCGGGCAGGGGACTGGTTCGGACCGTGCCCTTTCCATGTTTTGCTTGGTCGTTTCGCAAAGGCGGCAGAGCGGTCAGGCTTGGCCTCGGTCCTCAGTACCCCCTGACATGTCGTCATCGTGGCTATGGCCGTGGACATCTGATGCCATTGCCGAGTGCTATATCATCCGCTGACGCGCCAGAATAATTGCTGTCGGATTGCCTCCTCCACCCCCGAAATATCATCGGCCAATCGAACCAATATTTTATTGGTTGGGGTTGGTGAGACTCACCTGTACTCGGCGGGCCTCCGGAAGCTTTGCAGTAAATGCACTGCAGAAAATCTGGGAAATTCGCTCTCAGATGGCCCCATGTGCTTAAAATTCAGCATGTGCTTTAGACTTTTTACTGAAATGGTGCCGCGCAACCCAACGACGCCTTGACGGGATGCGCCAACCAAATCCTAATTGGTTCAAACAAGTCGCATTAAGGCCCGAACCAATGAATGATGACGTCAGCAGCCGTAAGCATACCGACAATACCAGCGCAGCCGTCGCCAAGATCCGGCGCATCATCGACAGCGGAGAGCTGGGGCAGGACGGGCGCCTGCCGACGGAACGAGAGTTGGTCGACCGCTTGGGACTGGGGCGGCACAGCATTCGCCGGGCGCTCGAGGCGTTGGAGGTTGAAGGGCTGATCTGGCGGCAGCAGGGCAAGGGAACATTCGCTGGGCCGCGCCCGCGCATCGTGTCGGGGCTGGCGGCCGAAATTTCCGGTGGCATCGACGCGCTTGCCGTGATGGAGGCGCGTCTGGGGATCGAACCTCAGTTGGCCGCGCTCTGTGCGCGGCGGGCGACGGGGGAGGATGTCGATCGGATGCGCGATCTGGCAAGCCGGATCGAAGGCGCCTCCGAAGGGGATGAATCCGAGGTCTGGGATGGGGCGTTGCACCGTCTGATCGCCCGGATTGCCGATAACCCGCTTTTGTCCGTTGCCTTTTCGCTGGTGGACGAGGTGCGCGGTGTTGAGGCGTGGCACACGCTGCGCACCAGCGCCCGGACCGCCGGGACCAGAGAGCTGTACGCCGGTCAGCACGCCGCGATCATCGATGCTATCGACAAGCGCGATGCCGAAGCCGCGCGCCAGGCCATGGCGGATCACCTGCAAAGCCTGTCGGACAATCTGCGCGCGTCGCTGGAGGACCGGCATTGAACCGCGCGGTCTTAAATCTCAGGCCCATCCTAGGGGTGGCATCATGAGCGGGTTCACCACACGGCCCGAAATTCTGGGCACCTTCGGCACTGCGACCTCGACGCATTGGATCGCCTCTGCGGTGGGAATGAAGCTGCTGGAAGACGGCGGCACAGCCGTCGATGCGGCCGCGGCGATGTGGCTGGTGCATTGTGTTGTCGAACCTCACCTCTGCGGCCCGCTTGGCGACATGACCGCGATGCTCCGCGTGGCGGGTGAAGACGCGCCTCATGTTGTGTGCGGGCAGGGCGTCGCGCCCGCTGCGGCGACTATCGATCACTACCGCGATCAGGGGCTTGATCTGATCCCCGGCTCTGGCCTGCTGTCCACGGTGGTTCCGGGCACCTTCGGCGCGTGGATTTTGATGCTGCGCGATCATGGGCGCCTGTCGATCCGCGATATCTTTGCACCGGCGATTCATTATGCGCGTCACGGGCATCCGGTGCTGGAACGGGTCAGCGTCACCATCGACGGGCTGTCGGATTTCTTTCGGGACGAATGGCCCACATCGGCCGAAACATGGTTGCCCGGGGGCTGCGCGCCTGCCGCCGAAAGCCTGTTCCGCAATCCTGCATTGGCGGATGCGCTGGACCGGATCGTGACAGAAGCAGAGGCCGCAGGTCCGCGCGAACAACAGGTCGAAGCGGCCCGCCGCGCGATCTACGAAGGCTTCGTGGCCGAGGCGATCGATACATGGGTGCGCAAGGCCTGCGTCATGGATGCCAGCGGTCAACGCAACTCAGGCGTTTTGACCGGGGCGGATATGGCCGCATGGTCCGCCACCTATGAACCGCCTTTGGCGACCGACTACCACGGCTGGACTGTCTGGAAGGCGGACACATGGGCCCAGTCGCCGGTTCTGCTGCAATCTCTGAATGTCCTTGCCGGTGCGGACATCGGGCAGATGGATTTGAACGGTGCGGATTTCGTCCATACCGTGACCGAAACCATGAAGCTGTGTTTCGCGGACCGCGAAGCCTATTACGGCGACCCCGCCGACACGCAGATCCCGGTGTTGCAGCTTTTGTCAGCCGATTACGCGGCGGCGCGGCGTGGCCAGATCGGCCCTGACGCGTCGCATGATCAAAGGCCCGGACATATCGTAGGTTATGAGGCTTGGCGCGACGCAGCCCTTGCACGATCCGGCATGAAGATCGCTGATGCGGGCGTTGGCGCGGGCGAACCGACGATGGCGCATCTGACCGAAAAGCGCGGCGACACGGTGCATATCGACGTGATCGACCAATGGGGAAACGTCTTGTCGGCCACGCCGTCAGGGGGCTGGCTGCAATCTTCGCCCGTTGTCCCGGGGCTGGGGATGCCGCTGAACAGCAGGGCGCAGATGTTCTGGCTGGACGAAGGGCTGCCCACGTCGCTGGCACCGGGGCGTCGCCCCCGGACGACGCTGTCGCCATCGATTGCGGGACGCGACGGGCATCTGTTGTCCTTCGGGACCCCGGGCGGCGATCAGCAGGATCAATGGCAGCTGATCTTCTTCCTGCGGCATGTGCATGGGGTGACGAACCTGCAGGCCGCGATCGATGCGCCGCTGTTCCACACCGGCCATTTTCAGGCGTCCTTCTACCCGCACCCGACCCAGCCCGGCCACCTGATGCTAGAGCCCTCCTTCGGCGCGGACGTCATTGCCGATCTGCGCGCCCGCGGCCACGACGCCGACGTGGCCGAGCCATGGAGCGTCGGCCGACTGACCGCCGCAAGCCGTGCGCCGGACGGGCTGTTACGGGCCGCCGCGACACCCCGATTGATGCAAGCCTACGCGATTGGCCGCTGATCCAGCGCCGCACGAGTAAAGGAAAGACAAGACAATGACCGCAGAAAACAATGCAGAGATCACCGTAGCCGACATCGAAGCGGCCGAACGTCTGCTGGGTCTGGCCTACACCGCGAAAGAGCGTGAGCAGATGATCGGCAACCTTGATGGTCAGCGTGATTTGGCCGTCGCGCGCCGGTCCGTCGTGATGGAAAACACGGTCCCTGCCGCGTCCCGCTTTGATCCGCGTCTGCCGGGCTTTGCCATGCCCCACGGCATGGACTTGCTGAAACCGTCCAAGGTGACGGCGTCCCTGCCAAGCGAGGCAGAGGATATCGCCTTTGCCCCGTTGACGCATCTGTCGCACTGGGTGCGGACCGGCCAGATCTCCAGCCGCGACCTGACCCAGCTGTATCTGGACCGGATCGAAGAACTGAACCCAAAGCTGGAATGCTTCGCCACGGTGACCAAGGATCTTGCCCTGGCCGAGGCGACGGCGATGGACACGCTGCTGGCCGCAGGCGTTTGGCTGGGGCCGCTGCACGGTATACCCTATGGTCTGAAGGATTTGTTCGACACCCAGGACATCACCACCGGCTGGGGTGCCGAACCCTTTCAGGATCGCAAGCCCGATGGGGACGCTGCCGTGACACTGAAGCTGCGCCAAGCTGGTGCGGTTCTGATCGGCAAAACCACCGTGGGTGCGCTGGCATACAACGACATCTGGTATGGCGGATGGACGCGCAACCCGTGGAACCGCAACGAAGGCTCGTCCGGGTCGTCGGCGGGATCGGCCTCGGCCACCGCTGCGGGGCTGTGCGGGTTTTCGATCGGCACCGAAACGCTTGGCTCCATCACCTCGCCATCACAACGCTGCGGCACGACCGGGCTGCGGCCGACGTTCGGGCGCGTCAGCCGGGCAGGGGGTATGGCGCTGTGTTGGTCGCTGGACAAGGTCGGGCCGATCTGTCGGACGGTCGAAGATACCGCGCTGGTTCTGGCGGCCATCAATGGCGGTGACCGCAACGATCTGTCGTCCATCGACGCGCCGTTCCATTTCGATGCCAGCAACTCGATCGAAGGCATGACCGTCGGCTATCTGCCCGAAGCCTTCGGCGAAGGCGCGACCGAAGTGGACCAAGCCGCCCTGAACGCGATGAAAGAACTGGGGGTCGAGGTCAAAGAAGTTACGCTTGCCGATCTGCCCTACGGATCGCTGATGACCACGCTTTATGCCGAGGCCGCGGCGGCCTTCGAAGGGCTGGCGCTGACCGACGCCGACGACTTGCTGACATGGCAGGACGAAGGCGCATGGCCCAACACCATGCGCAAGGCGCGCTTCATTTCAGCGGTCGATCACGTTCAGGCGGACCGGCTTCGCTACATGGTGATGCAGGCGCTGGACGAGATGATGGGCGGCATCGACGCGCTGATCGGACCCTTCATGACCGGCCCGATGCTGGTTGCGTCGAACTTTACCGGACATCCCTGCCTGCATCTGCGCGCCGGGTTCATGGACATCGCCACACGGTCGCCCGCGTCGCTTGGCACCGGCAAGCTGACCACCGGCGACGCGACCGGCGAACAGACCTTTACCGTTCCTCAGGGCATTTCGCTGTGGGGCCACCTTTTCGACGAAGGGCCGTTGCTGAACCTTGGCATGGCGCTTGAGGCCAAGCTGGGCGTCGCGGACCGGCGTCCGACCTTCCCGATCTGACACCAAATACCAATGACCCGGGTCAACCGGGCACCTCTAGCCAACGGAACAACAAGACCCGGGCGAACCGGGCTCTTTCCTCCTCACCTCCAACTGATATCCGACAAGGAGTCGCATCATGAAACGCAGAACTTTCCTTGGTACTTCCACAGCCCTGTTTGGCACGACAATATTCTCTGGCGCGCTGCCCTTTGCTGCCAACGCGCAAAGCACGCCCAAAACCGGCGGCACCCTGATCTGGGGCCATTCTGAAACGACGCAGAACCTTGATATGCACCAGACCGGGACCGCCTCGACCGGGCGCGTGCTGCAGAACGTGCACAATTCGATCGTCACGGTTGATAAAGACCTCAAGGTCATCCCGATGCTGGCCGAAAGCTTTGAGCAAAGCGAAGATGGCTTGACCTATACTTTCAATCTGCGTTCGGGCGTGAAATTCCACGACGGGTCCGACATGACCTCGGCGGACGTGAAATACAGCTTTGAACGCGCCAAGGACCCGGCCACCGGCGCGGTCAACTTCGAAGTTTTCAACGCGGTCGAAAGCATTGAGACCCCCGATGATCTGACCGTGATCGTCAAACTGGGATCGGTCAACGCGCCGTTCCTGTCGCGTCTGGCCGAAAACGGCGCGGGCGTCATCATGCCCGAAGGGTCCGGCGACACGCAGGGCGAAACCCCGATCGGCTGCGGCCCGTTCAAGTTCGTCCGCCGCGAATTCGGCAACGAGGTCGAGCTGGAGCGTTTCGACGACTACTGGGACGGCCCTGCCTACCTCGACAAGGTCATCGCGCGTGAAATCCCCGAACCGACCGTGCGTCTGACCGGTCTTCGGACGGGCGAATTGCACATGATCAACGACATCCCTGCCGACCGGATGGAAGAGATCGAAAGCAACGCGGACCTGCAGGTCGTGAAATGGTTCCCGCTGAACTGGGACTTCGTGAACCTGAACCACACGTTCGAGCCGTTCCAGAACCCCGACGTTCGCAAGGCCTTTGACCTGATCATCGACAAAGAAGCGCTGATGATGGGCGCGCTGTGGGGGCAGGGGCAGACGACCGCTTCGCCCAGCTATCCGACCTCGGCCAGCTACAACCACGACCTGACGCAACGTGCACAGGACATCGCCGCCGCCAAAGAGCTGTTGGCCGGTGCAGGATATCCCGAAGGCTCGCTCGACATCGTGTTCAAGGCGACGACCAACTATCCCTATCACATTGAATCGGCTCAGATCCTTGTCGAGTGGTTCCGCGAAGCCGGGGTCAACATGACGATCGAACAGCTGACATGGGCCGACTGGTTGTCGCAGTGCTGGGTCGACAAGGACTACCAGATGACGATGATGAACTTCTTCACGCTGTGGGAGCCGGACTTCCTCTACTACAGCCTGTGGAATTCGACCGGTGCCTTCAACTACCGCAACATCTCGGACCCCGAGATCGACGCCCTGACGGAAGAGGCCCGGATCACGGTCGATCCCGAAGCCCGCGCCGATATCTACAAAAAGGTCCAAGAGCGCGTGTTCGAGCAGACCCACGACATCATCCTGTGGTTCCGCAACGGATCGATCGGCGCGCAGCCGGCGGTTGGCGGGCTGGATACGGTCGTTCATCCGAACGGGTCGAACCTCGACTTCCACAAGGTCTGGCTTGACGCCTGATCCTGAAAAGTCCGGGCGGGATCACCCGCCCGGACACACTGCCATCCGGGGGTCTTTATGGGCTATCTGATAAACCGGCTTTTGTCGGTCGCGCTGACGCTTTTCCTGATTTCGGTGATCACCTTCGCCGTGACAAACATCCTGCCCGGGGACGTGGCCATGATGATCATGGGCACCCAGTCGAACCCCGAGGCATTGGCCGGGCTGCGCGAAAGCCTTGGCCTGAACGATCCCCTGCCGATCCAGTATCTGCGGTGGATCGGCGGAATGCTGACCGGGGACTGGGGCACATCGCTGGTGTTCAAAGAAGCGATCGGACCGCTGATTGCACAAAAGGTCGTCGCAAGCGGCGTGATCGTCGTCATGTCGATGACCATCGCGCTGGCCTGCGCCATCCCTCTGGGGGTCTGGGCGGCCGTCCATCGCGACCGCTGGCAGGATAGCTCTGCCTCGACCGCCGCGCTGGTGGGCGTATCGCTGCCGGACTTTTTCTGGGGGATCATGTTGATCCTGCTGTTTGCCCGCTACCTTGGCTGGCTGCCCTCCAGCGGCTTTATTCACCCCGCCGATGATCTGATGGGGGCTGTGCGCCACGCCTTCCTGCCGTCGCTGGCGCTGGGCCTTGGGCTGATGGCGCACCTGACCCGCATGACCCGCGCCACCATGACCGGCATCATGGGGCAGGAATTCATCCGCGTCGCCCGCGCCAAAGGTCTGCCCGAACGCACCGTTGTCTGGCGCTATGGTCTGGCCAATGCCATCGGTCCGGTGATGACGGTCGCAGGGCTTCAGGTCGGATACCTTTTTGGGTCGATCATCGTGATCGAAAGCCTCTTTAACTTCACCGGTATGGGCTGGTTGACCTATCAGGCGCTGCTGAACCGTGACATGCCGCTGATCCAGGCCTCGGTCTTCGTGATCGCCGCCGTGGTGATGCTGGCGAACCTCCTTGTCGATCTTCTTTATGTACTTATCGACCCGCGCATAAGGCTGGCATGATGAAAGCGCTTCTGAAACCCAAGGGTCTGATCGGCGGTGGCATCGTGCTGACCATCATTGCCATCGCGATCTTCGCCCCGATCTTCATTCCCGACAAATGGGCCACCGCCATGGACATGCGCGCCCGCCTGTCTGGCCCGACTCTGTCGCATATCATGGGCACGGATCAGCTTGGCCGGGATTT
This sequence comes from Pseudooceanicola aestuariicola, assembly GCF_045763785.1. NCBI lineage: Bacteria > Pseudomonadati > Pseudomonadota > Alphaproteobacteria > Rhodobacterales > Paracoccaceae > Pseudooceanicola > Pseudooceanicola aestuariicola. The sequence continues at coordinate 1,133,058 of NZ_JBJGSF010000001.1, forward strand.
GTTCTACCGCGTCATGCTGGGCACCCAGACGTCCATCCTGATCGCCGGATCAGCGGTTGTAATGAGCATCGTGATCGGCCTGCCTTTGGGCGTGATCTCTGGCTATTACGGCGGGTTGACTGACAACGTGCTGATGCGGCTGGTCGATACGCTCTTGTCGTTCCCCGCGCTGCTTCTGGCGCTGACGATTTCTGCGGTGCTGGGCCCGAACCTGACCAACACCGTTATCGCCATCGGCATCGCCTTTACACCCTTTCTGGCCCGGATCATCCGGGGCGAGGCGCTGCGCGTCGCCCAGATGCCCTATGTCGAAGCGGCGCGCGCCGCAGGGACGACCGATTTGAAGATGATCGTCTTCCACGTGCTGCCCAACATCATGCCCGCGATCATCGTGCAGGGGACGATTTCGCTGGCTTTTGCCATTCTGGCCGAAGCAGGGCTGTCCTTCCTTGGTCTTGGCACCCAGCCGCCTGACGCAAGCTGGGGTCTGATGATCCAGGCCAGCCGCAACTATCTGGACGTCGCCCCTTGGACGGCACTGGTGCCCGGGGCGGCGGTGGCGATCACTGTGCTGGGGCTGAACATGTTCGGCGACGTGCTGCGCGACGTATTGGACCCGAGGACCGCATCATGAACCAGCCCATCGTTTCCATCGACCACCTGCGGGTCACCTTCGGCAAAGGCGAAGACACAGTCGCCGCAGTCAAGGACGTCAGCTTTTCGATCAAACCCGGCGAAACCGTCTGCGTCGTGGGCGAGTCTGGATCCGGCAAATCCGTTACATCCCTGTCGCTGATGCGGCTGGTGGAATTCGGCGGCGGATCGATCGTCGACGGGCGGCTTAGCCTGATGCGGGAAAGCGGGCCCTTGGACCTAGCCGCCGCCGACCCCGAAACCATGCGCGAGGTGCGCGGCAACGACATCGGCATGATCTTTCAAGAGCCGATGACCTCGCTCAATCCGGTGTTCACCATCGAACGGCAGATGACCGATGGCTTGCGGATGCACCGCGGCCTGACCGGGGCTGCGGCGCGGGACAAGGCGCTGCAACTGTTGAAAGACGTGCGTATCCCTGAACCTGAACGCCGCCTGCGCCAGTACCCGCATGAACTGTCGGGCGGGATGCGCCAGCGTGTGGTCATCGCCATCGCCATGGCATGCGAGCCGCGCCTGCTGATCGCGGACGAACCCACAACTGCGCTGGATGTGACCATTCAGGCCGAGATCTTGGCGCTGATTAACCGGCTTAAGCGGGAAAAGGGCATGGCGGTGATGTTCATCACCCACGACATGGCCGTCGTCGCCCAGATCGCCGACCGGGTCGTCGTGATGTTTCGCGGCGACGTGGTCGAAGAAGGCCCGGTCGAGGAAATCTTTGCCAACCCCAAGGCCGACTATACCAAGTCGCTGCTGGCCGCCGTGCCCCGGTTGGGGGAAATGCGCGGCAAGGCGGCGCCGGAACCCCTTCGGCTGGTCGGCGATACGACTGACCCGGTCCCACTGACCCCGAAAGACACGCCAGAGCCGCTGCTGGAGGTGAAGAACCTCAAGACCTATTTCCCGGTCAAAGGCGGGGCGTTCCGGCGGCATATCTCGAACGTGCACGCGGTCGAGGACGTGTCGTTCACCGTGAATAAGGGCGAAACCCTGTCGCTGGTGGGCGAATCCGGATGTGGCAAGTCCAGCACCGGGCGGTCGATCCTGCGGCTGACCGAACCGACCTCGGGCTCTGTCATGCTTGACCGGCAGGATGTGCTGTCGCGCAATGATCGTGACCTTCGCAAGCTGCGCCGCGATATGCAGATGATCTTTCAGGATCCCTTTGCATCGCTGAACCCCTACATGCGGCTGTCGGCGCAGGTGGCCGAGCCGATCAAGAACTTCGGCCTCGCCTCGGGCACCGAACTGACCGATAGGGTCGCCGCGTTGTTCGACCGGGTGGAACTGCCCCGCAGCTATATGAAACGCTTCCCGCACGAACTGTCCGGGGGGCAACGACAGCGGATCGCCATCGCCCGCGCCCTGTCGGTCAGCCCCAAGCTGATCGTCGCGGACGAGGCGGTGTCGGCGCTCGATGTTTCGGTGCAGGCGCAGGTGCTGAACCTGATGATGGAGCTTCAGGCAGACCTTGGGCTGTCATTCCTGTTTATCAGTCACGACATGGCCGTTGTTGAACGGGTCAGCCACCACGTCGCGGTGATGTATTTGGGCCGGATTGTCGAGATCGGGCCGCGTGCCGCGATCTTTGAGAACCCGCAGCACAGCTATACCAAATCGCTCATGTCGGCGGTTCCCATCGCCGATCCCAGCACCCGCAAACTGGAAGGTGATCTGAACTTCAAACCGATCCCGTCACCGATCCATCCCCTTAGCTATACGCCCGCGCCGTCGGTCTACGACACCGTCGCACCCGGGCATCTCGTACTTAGACAGGACCAGGACTAACCTATGCCAATCCGTAATCGCCTTTCCGAAATGCACGCCGACATCACCGAATGGCGTCGCGATTTCCACATGCACCCCGAGGTTCTGTATGAAACCGAACGCACTGCCGCCGTCGTCGCGGACAAACTGCGCGCCTTTGGCTGTGACGAGGTCGTCACCGGCATTGGCCGCACAGGTGTCGTCGGTCTGATCCGGGGTAAGACGGATACATCCGGCAAGGTCGTCGGTCTGCGTGCGGACATGGACGCGCTGCCGATTTATGAGGCGACGGGGAAGGACTATGCCTCGACCACGCCGGGCAAGATGCACGCCTGCGGCCACGACGGGCATACCGCCATGCTGCTGGGCGCCGCGCAATATCTGGCCGAGACGCGGAATTTCGACGGCACTGTCGCGGTCGTCTTCCAGCCCGCCGAAGAAGGCGGGGCAGGGGCGCTCGCCATGGTCGAAGACGGTCTGATCGACCGCTTCGGCATTTCCGAGATATACGGGATGCACAACCTACCCGACCTGCCCGCAGGCGAATTTGAAATCCGGGCGGGAGCGTTTTATGCCGCCATCGACCTGTTCGAAGTGACCCTGACAGGCAAGGGCGGTCACGCGGCCATGCCGTCGACCTGCATTGACACGACCGTCGCCGGATCGGCCGTGGTGATGAACTTGCAGCACATCGTGTCGCGCAACACCAGCCCGCACCAACCCGCGGTTCTGTCGATCACATCGTTCCGCACGGAATCCGACGCCTTCAACGTCATCCCCGAAACCGTCACCCTGCGCGGAACGATCCGCACCTTCGACGCCGCCGTGCGCGAAAACATCAAGTCGCGCATCGCCGAGGTCGCGTCGATGACCATGCAGACCTACGGCGGCACGGCCGAAGTCACATGGACCGAAAACGGCTATCCCGTGATGTCGAACCACGAGGTCGAAACGGACCACGCTGCCAAGGCCGCCACGCGCGTGGCCGGCGCCTGCTCCACGGATGCGGCGGCGACCACGGGGGGCGAAGATTTCGCCTTTATGCTAGAGGCCTGCCCGGGCGCCTACATCCACATCGGCAACGGGCCAAGCGCTGGGCTGCACCACCCAAGCTATGATTTCAACGACGAGATCATCCCGGCCGGCACGTCCTTCTGGGTGGAACTGGCCGAAGAAAGGCTACGCGCATGACAACCGTCCACGCCGGGGCCGACACCTGTCACTGGGGGTTTTTCGACGCAACGCTGCCGCCCGTGGCGACGATCGATAGCGGTGACGAGGTCACGATCCACACCGTGTCGGGCGGCCCCGACGTCCTGCCCGGCGATGGCTTTCATGTCCCGCCTGAACTGCACGACGTGCATGCCAAAGGCCAGACCATGCGCGGTCACATCCTGACGGGACCGGTCGCGGTGTCCGGCGCAAAGCCGGGCGATGTGCTTCAGGTGGATATCCTTGATGTGCGGCTGCGGCAGGATTGGGGCTACAACTTCATCCGTCCGTTGGCGGGCACTCTGCCCAATGATTTCGACGCCTATCACCTGACCAACATCCCACTGGATGCGGACCGGGGCGTCGCGACCCTACCATGGGGGCTGGAACTGCCGTTGAACCCTTTCTTCGGGGTGATGGGCGTCGCGCCGCCGCCGCACTGGGGGCGCGTATCAACGATTGAGCCGCGCGTCTTTGGTGGCAACATCGACAACAAGGAACTGGTTGCGGGCACGACGCTTTATCTGCCGGTTCAGACCGACGGCGCGCTGTTTTCCTGCGGGGACGGCCATGGTGCGCAGGGTGACGGTGAGGTCTGTATCACCGCCGTTGAAACCGCGCTGACGGGCCGGTTCCGCCTGACGATTAGGCCTGATCTTGGGCTGAGCTATCCGCAGGCGGAAACGCCCTCGCATGTGATCACCATGGGCATGGACCCGGACCTTGACCGATGCACCGAAATGGCGCTGCGGGATATGATCACGCTGGTGTCGTCGCGCGCAGGGATCACCCGCGAAGAGGCTTATATGCTGTGCAGCCTCGCCGGAGATTTGCGGATCACCCAAACGGTCAATGGCTGCAAAGGGGTTCATATGATGATGGCGAAATCGCTGCTGGCGTAAGACGCCCAACCGTCGCTTAGCCGTTGCGCGCCCAGGCCCCGCCTTCGGATTGCTCCAGCGCCGATTTCCAATGCTCTGACCGGGTCACCGGCTTCGATGCCATGCGAAGCGCGGCTTGCGCGACGGTGTCCAGATAGGCCTGTCGCGCGTCGTCATCGACCCGCGGCGCGGCGTAGGCCACGCACAGGTCTTCGACCTCGAACCCCATGTATTCCAGCGCCAGACGGCGCACCGGCATCAGCAGCGGATCGATCGGGCCATAAACCCCTTCGTCGGAAAACCTCTCGGGCGTGCCGCCGGTGGTGACGCTGATCATGGCGCGGCGGCCACGGAACAATCCGGTGTCGAACCGGGCGCCATCGACATAGGCAAAGCCATAGCTCAGCACTCTGTCGATCCAGCCTTTCAGCAGGGCAGGCGGGCCGCCCCACCAGATCGGGAATTGCAGGATGATATTGTCGGCCGCCGCCACCAGCGCCTGTTGCCGCGCGATGTCATCCGCGTAGGACTGGGTCCGCGCCGCGTGCATCTGTTCGCCCTGTACGTGAAACCGGCTGTCATCCGCGCGTGAGGTCACGTCATGCGGCCCCACATCCGCGCGGAACCCTTCGGCGGCCAGATCGGTGATCGTCACCTCATGCCCCGCCGCCCGCAAGGCATGCGCCGCCGCATGGGCAAGCGCATGGTTGAAAGAGGCCGGATCAGGATGGGCCAGAACGATCAGGACATTTCGACGGTCAGTCATGGCAGATCCTTCAGAACAGCGCGCGCGGGATGAACAGCGTCAGTTGCGGGATCAGGGCGATCAGGGCCAGCACGATCAGACAGATGCCGATCAGAGGCAGGGCCTCGCGGATCACGCGCGTCACCGGTTCCCCCGAGATGGCTGAGGCAATGAACAGCAGGATCCCCACCGGCGGCGTGGCCATGCCGACCACCACGTTCAGAACGACGACCGTGCCGAATTGCACCGGGTCCATGCCGATCAGCGCCTGAAACTTCAACAGGATCGGCATGGTCAGGATCAGGATCGATATCGGTTCCAGAAACATGCCAAGGATCAGCAGGAAGATGTTCAGCAGCAGCAGGATCAACCACGGGTTTTCGGTGATCGACAACATCAGATCGGCGATCAACTGCGGCACCTGTTCCAGCGTAAAGACAAACGACACGATGGACGCCATCGACGTGATAAACAGGATCGACGACGACACCAGCGCTGTGGCGATCAGGGCCTCCCACACTCGGGTCATCGTCAGGTCGCGGTAGATAAAGCCGATGATCAACGCATAGCCTACGGCGACGGCGGCGGCTTCGGTCGGGGTGAAGATGCCGCCCTTGATGCCGACCAGAATGATCAGCGGCAGGATCAGCGCGGGCAGGGTGCGTTTGGTGGCGGCCAGACGGTCGCGTGCGCCCATCTTGGGGGTCACCGGGAACCCGTCGCGCTTGGCCCGCCAGCTGGCATAGAGCAACAGGCCGGTCGCAATGCCGATCCCCGGCACGACGCCCGCAAGGAACAGCTGCCCAATCGACGCGCCGGACAGCACCCCGTAGATAATCATCGTGATCGACGGCGGGATGATCGGCCCCATAACGGAACTGACCGCAATCAGAGCTGAGGCATAGGCCGGCGGCATTCCCTGTTTCGACATCGACGGGATCAGGATTGCGCCCAAGGCCGACGCCTCGGCCGTGGCAGAGCCAGAGATACCAGCAAAGAACCCCGACGACAGGATCGATACGGATGACATGCCGCCGCGGCGGTGGCCTACCATGGCGCGGGCAAAGGTCACGATCCGTTCGGTCACACCGCCGACGTTCATCAGCGCGCCTGCCAGCAGGAATAACGGGATCGTCAGCAGGACGAACTGGTCAATGCCTGCGATCATCCGCTGCGGCAGCATCAGCATCATCATGCCATTGCCCGACAGCAGCAGATAGGCCGTGCCGCCGATCCCAAGCGCCAGCGCAATCGGAATGCCAGAGGCCAGAAAGCCCGCAAATAGAATAAAGAAACTGCTCATCGCGCGGGGGCCTCGGGCATGGGTTTGGGGTCGTCGATATTGTCGATCAACTGGCGGCGGTAGGTGACGATCAGATCGGCCACCACATGGAAGGACATCAGCACCAGCCCCACCGTGACCGAGACATAGACCCACCGGATGGACAGGCCCAAGGCCTCTCCGGTCAGGGACGTCCAGATGAAGTCCAGCGCCGGGATGGTCTGCCGATCAAAGCGCGACGCAAAATCATAGCCGTACCACGCCATCACCAGCAGGAACGCAAGGATCGGCACCGCCATGACGGCCCGAAGGATCCAGCGCCCGCGCGGCGGCAGGGCAGAGGGTACGAAATCCAGCGTCACGAATTCGCCGCGCGAATAGGCAAGGCCAAGGACAAGGAAAGTCTGCCAGATCAGAAGGTAGCGGCAAAGCTCTTCCGCCCAGATCAGGCTGCCGCCCAGAACGTAGCGGAAAAACACCTGCGTGATCATGATGGCCACGATCAGCGCCATACAGGTGCCTGCCAATAGTCGGATCACTTTGACATAGCCTGCCACAATTCGGGCGAGGGCCCCGGGGCTGTCGGTCATATGTCTGGCCCTCCTGTTGTGCGAACCGGGCGGCGATCGCGCGCCGCCCGGTCATTAGAGTATGATATCTTAGGACGCGGAATTGGCTGCGGCGACCAGACCTGCGATCAGCGGGTCTTTGGCGGCCCATTCTTCGGTCATGGGGGCCACTTTGGCCTTCATGTCGTCCAGATCGGTCAGATCAACGATCTCAACGCCTTTGGACTTCAGCTCTTCCCGGCCTTCAAGGTCTTGGGTCTTCGCATAGTCCAGCGTTTTCGAGATCGAGCGCAGGCCCGCTTCGGTGACGACGGCCTTTTCTTCGTCGTTCAACCCGTCCCAGAACCGCTGCGACATCAGTGTGGACATGTGCCACGGATAATGGCCGGTCAGGGTAAAGTTCTTGCCGACCTCCCACAGGTTTTCACCCAGCATCGAGGACACGTTGATTTCAACCGCGTCGATGACACCGGTTTCCAGCGCGCCGTAGACCTCACCATAGGGCAGGCCGACCGGTGCGGTGCCGACGGTTTCCCAGATTTGCTTGTGCAGCGGCACAGGCACGATACGGGTTTTCAGACCTGCGAAATCGGGCACCGACGACACGGCGTTTTTGGCCGACAGGAAGTTCCGCTGCCCGGTGTCTGCGGTGGCCAGTGCGATCAGGCCAGCCTCGGCCAGATCGGCCTGAATGGCCTGACCCGCAGCACCAAGCGCCAGTTCGCCAAAGTGATCGTAATCCCGGACAAGGAACGGCAACTGCCATGCGTTCATGCCCTGACGGCCGGTCACCAGCGGGATCAGAACGCCCGACACGGCGGTCACGTCCATCGTACCCGCAACGGTGCCTTCCAGCAGCTGCTTGTCATCGCCTAACTGACGGTTGGGGAAAATCTGCACGTTGAAGCCGCCGGGCATCAGCTCTTCCAGACCTTCGGCAAAGCTGGTCGCCAGCACATGACCCGGGTGCACTTCGTTCGCCGCGTGGGCGATGCGCATGGTTTTGCCGGCGGCGCGGGCCACGTGGGGCATTGCAAGGGTCGCGCCGAAGGCGGCGGTGGTCTGCAGTAGGGTACGTCTGTTAATCATCTAAGTTTCCTCCCTTAGGATTTGGTGGGCCTGACAGGGTCATTGGTCAGGCACGATAAACAATGTGGTGAAGGGGCCGGATCACTCTGGCATGGGGTAGTCGTAGGCGTTCAGAACCCAGCCGGGTTTCATCGAAAAATCTTCGCGCGGCGGGCTAAAGATATCGACCAGCAGGTTTGATCCTTCGCCGGTGGCTCGGGTTGTGTGGATCACCGGCGGCGGGATCACCAGCATCGAAGGCGATCCCATCTGCAACGCCTGATCGTCTTTCCAATCCGCCATGTCGCTGGTCCAGGTCCAGCGCAGGTAGTGGGTGAACTCACCACTCAGCGCCAGCGATCCCTGTTCAAAATCGTCATGGTGATGCGGCGACATCTTGGACGGATCGCGCGGGCCATCGAAGGGTTCTAGCACGTTCACCATCAGGGTCGTGCAGCGGAAGATGCGACCAAAGCGGCCTTCTTCTTTGGGAACGTCCAGCGAATAGTGGCGCACTTTCCACCCGCCAGTGGGTTCGGGCCACGGCTGGAACGGCGGGATATGGCTGCGCGGCGTGTCATAACCACGGGCGTTGCCGCAGGCCTCGGCCAGATCCTTGGTCTGGGTCGAAAACAGACGGACGATTTCGCCACCTTCTGGGATCGTCACCTGACTGTCGCCAGCCGGGACAAAGGCGATGGAAAAGCCGGGGATCTTGGTCGTCGTGCCATCCCAGGTGATCGTGCCGCCCGCCTTGGGGAACAGCACGCAATATTCATCGCCCTGACCTTGGCGTTCAAACACGGCGCCGGGGGTCGCGTCCGAATAGGCGACAAGGAAGTTGTGCCCACGGTGCAGCCACGTCTTGCCCGTCGCATCGTCGATCTGCGGCGCGGTCTCATAAAACCGGGCGTCCTGCGCTTCGGCGACAAGGCCGGTCTGATTCAGCATGCTGCCAGAGGTGGCAGGGGCAAGGGACGCGCGCGGGTCAGACTTGTCGTACATCATCATCCTTTCCGGGCCGCAGGGGCGACCAGCTGTGTCGTGCCGCATCAGCGGCTGGGGAAGGCTGGGGCAGGGGCGTGGTCCGGCGAGCGTGCTGGGGGCGTTGCGCCCTTACGCTCTGGCCTATCCTCCGTGCCCGGGTCTCCTCCCTGGCGAAAATATGTTACGCTGTGCGATACAGCGTTCTTGATAACGGAACATATTTGCGCGATGTTCGCAATGTCAAGCAATTCTGTGGTCCCGTTTCACAGCAAGGCCTGATAGGAGAGGGCAGCGATGGAGGAAGCCGACAGTGAGCGTTGAAAGTCCTGAGAAAACAGACACGATCCAAAGTGTCGCCATGGCGTTGCAGGTCTTGGAAACCTTGGCCAATGCAAACGGGGACATGGGCGTAACCGCTTTGGCGTCGGCGTTGAACACCACGAAAAGCCGTATCCACCGCCACCTGCGCACGCTTGTGTCGCTTGGCTATATCTCGCAATCCGAACAGACCGAACGCTATCGGATCGGGTCGCGCCTCATCGCTTTGGGACGTGCGGCTTCGGGTTCGGCTGATTTCACATCCGTTGCCATGCCGCACATGCGGGACCTGCGCGACGAAACCGGACAGGCCGTCAGTCTGGGGCAGGTCGAAGAGGGGGGGATCCGCATCCTCAACACGCTTCACGGCACGATGCAGATCGAAGTCGGGGTTAGGCCCGGATCATTGCTGGGATTCCACAATTCGGCGCAGGGCAAGGTGGTTCTGGCCTCTGTTCCCGCAGCCCGTCGCGAGGAACTGATCCCCGCCACGATCGCCAAGGCCACGGATTTCACGATCACCGACCATGCCGCCCTGATCCGCCATATCGAAGATGTGGCGGCCCAAGGCTATGCCACGGCGCCGAATGAAACGATGCTGGGGCTGAACGCTTTGGCCTGTCCGATCTTCAATGCCGAGGGCGAGCCGGTGATCACCATCGCGATCGTCAGCCTGACGCAATACATCGGCACGCCGCCAGACCCGGCCCAGATCGCCGCGGTGAAAACCGCCGCCGCCCGCATCTCGGCCGAGCTGGGCTATACCCGCTGATCTTTTCGCAAATCATTTCCGACATCTTCGTCCCCTAAGGGCAGGGCGCCCTATGGGGTGGGCTGTGCGTTGTCGGGGCTGACAGCCTCTGGCGAGGCACCCGCTTGACATGCACGAAGGGGAATTCTATCCGTTACATCGTTCTGCTCAGCGAAACGTTGGTTCGCTAAGCGTGACGACGCGAGTAACACAACTGCCCGAGGGAGGATCGGCCATGACGGATGTTGAAACGATTGCAAAAGAGGACTCGGCGCGGATTGGCGAGATTCTGAAGGGGGCGGTCGATCCGCACGTTCATTCCGGCCCATCCATGGCGCCGCGGGCGATTGACCATCTGGATCTGGCGCGGGTCTATTCCGACGCAGGCTTTGCCGCGATGGTGTCCAAGGACCACGATTACTCTGGCGTGATGTGCGCCAAGCTGATCGAAGATCATCACCCCGAACTGACGACCAAGGTCTTTTCCGGCATCGTCCTGAACAACGTGGTCGGCGGCATCAACCCCTACGCGGTCGAACATACCGGTGCCTGCGGCGGCAAGATCGTCTGGCTGCCGACCTTGGCCGCCGAAAACCATCTGGAATGGGAAAAATCATCGGGCTGGCAGCATCCGGCGACGACGCAGAAAATGCGCCACGCCACGGCGGTGCCCCTGTTCGACGGTGATAAGCTTCGCCCCGAGGTTCTGGACCTGCTGGATGTCATGGCGGCCACGGGCATGGCGCTGGCCAGCGGCCATATCCACGTATCCGAAACCAAGGTAGTCTTTGCCGAGGCGAAAAAGCGCGGCGTTGAACGGCTGATCTTTACCCACCCAGAAGACATCGTGGGCGCGTCGATGGACGACACCAAGGAAATCGCCGACATGGGGGCTTATGTCGAACATTCGCTGGCGTTCTTCCTAGAAGGGTCCAAGTTCCGCACCCGGAGCAACGAAGACCTGAAAGCCTTTATCGATCTGGTGGGCGCTGAAAAGACGATCCTGTGTTCCGATCTGGGGCAGGTCGGCACCCTCAGCCCGTTGGAGGGCTTTCAACTGGGCGTCGCGACCTGTCTGTCCCTTGGGTATTCCGATGATCAGATCAGGGCTATGACCGCGACGAATGCTGCGGATGTCATCGGGCTGGAGGGGTGATCGCACCATGACCCGTTCGCTGAAATCCCGCATCCGCAACAAAGAGCTTTTGATCGGCACTTTCATCAAGACGCCAGCCCCGCATACCGTTGAAATCCTTGGGCATGCAGGTCTGGACTTTGCCGTGATCGATCAGGAGCACGCGCCGATCTCGATCTCTCAGATGGATATGATGGCCTTGGCCGGGCGGGCGGTGGGATTGCCGCTGCTGTCGCGTCGGTGGGGCAAGGGGCGCGATTGGATCGCCCCGTTGCTGGACCTTGGGCTGGACGGCGTCATGGTGCCCCACGTGATGGACGCCGCCGACGCCGAGGCGGTCTGTGACGCCATCAAATATTCCCGTGGGAAACGCGGGCTGTCGCCATCGCCGCGCGCGGGCAACTATGGTGGCATGTCGATTCCCGTCTATCAGAACACCTCTGACGCACGTTCGATCGCCATGGTGCAGATCGAAGACGCCAGCGCGCTGGATCACCTTGATGCCATCGCCGCGATCGAAGACGTGGATATGATGTTCATCGGGCCTGCCGACCTGTCACAATCCATGGGCTGCGCCTTCCCCTCGGACGACCTGACCGCCGCCATCGACCGCATTATCGACGCGGGTAAACGTGCCGGGATGGCCATCGGCCTGTTCGTCGGCGACGCCAGCCATATTCCGGCATGGCACGAAAAGGGCGTCACGCTGTTTGTGTGCGGGTCTGATCAGGCGATGCTACGAAAATCCGCGACGCAACTAACGGCTGTCAAAGAGAGCTGAGGCGCCACGCGCCCAATTAGTGGCCCGCGTTTAAGCAATATTGAACGGCCCGAAGGCAACGCGTCATCGGGTCGTGGGTAAAGTGGTTTGCCTTGCTGCGCAATCTCTGGGCGATACCCTGTTTAGGGTTTCAATTTCTGAGGTTAGGCACAGACCACGCTAATCGGCGAGGCGCGTCATTGATCGGCCCTGAGTGGTAAAAGTACTTTACCCGAATATACTTATCGAAAAGATGCATGATATTTTGACTCTCATGCACTGACCGACGCATAAACATCTAGATTCTTTTGTTCTGGCCGCCGCACCCGAATTCCTTATGGGCGCAAAAGCCGAAATTGCGCGCGGCCTTACAGGCTGGGCGGATAGTTATTTGACGGTACAACCCGCGGGTCAGCATTTCTAAGCTTCCGCAGGCCGGTGTTTCCCCAATTTCGGACCTAGGTCCGCAAAATATTTACGCGCTCCGCGCCTACCAAGGAATTTCCATGTTTGATTTCGCCGCATCGCATCATCAGGTCGGTATCCGTCAACGGTCGCTCAAGCGTCACTGCCGGGTGGGTCGGGCGACGGAACTGGTGTTCATGCTCGCGACAGGGGTGGCGATCGTCATCGGCGGACAGGCAAATTCACAGTCGGTACCCTTAGACACGGCGGGCGCTTACAGCACACTGAGCTATTGGGATCCGCTCGGCTTTGTCGATGCCAACGCCTCGACCTTCACGTTACATTCTCCGTCCTCCGTGTCAGGAGCTTGGGAATTGGTCTCTTCGGTTTCAGCTATTGGCAACTGGACTAACATGCAAGAACCGGGCCAGCGTCAATGGATCGAACCGGGCGGTGAATCTGTCGCCATTTTTGATGCAGGTGGCGGGTTCATGAACGTCACCACTGTGGATTTGCACGGCTCTGACGACCGGTTGGACATGCAGGGTATCGTCTTTCGGGGGAATCTGACGACGATCACGCCGCATGCGTCCATCCCGGCGACACTCGGCATTTCCAGCGCGATCTCGGCCAACAGCGGCGCAACTGGCATCATCGACACGGCGATCACATCGACCTCCGGGGTGCTGACCATTGCTCCGACTTACAGTGTATACGGCGCACACAGTTTGGCGGACGGTGGCGGCACTGTGATCCTTGGCGGCGGGGTGACCGGCAGTGTGGTCATGCAAGCACCCGGTACTCTGCAACTGGCCGGAGGGACGATCACCGGGTCTGTCGAAAGCAGCGCAGGCACCGTCAAACTGAACAGCGGGACCCTCAATGGCTCCATCGCCACAAGTACTGGCGCGCGAATAGAACTCAATGGAACGACGCTCAGCTCCAGGACATTGTTCTTGTTCGGCGGAACCACGGCCGTAGGGTCCACTCTGGTCGATCCGATTATCGCATCTTGGGCCGGCGACGCCACGCTCGAAGTCTCCAGCGGTGGCAACCTGACCTTTACCAGTGACTTGACGATCGATGGGACGCGCGCGCTCGACATCAAAAGTGGGGGGACGCTGAACGCCCCCAACATCGACCTGTCGAGCACGAATGCGACCCCGTTTTCCAGTGCGGGGACGATAAATGCCAACCTGCAGACCAGCGGGACCAATGGCGTCATTACTGGGGGTGCGTTGAACGGCAACTTGCAGATGACCGCGGGTTCGTTTTCCGTCGGCGGCGGTGCGTCACTGACCGGTGACGTGTCGATTGCCAACGGCGCAACGCTGAACATGACCGGAGACGTCAGCGTCACCGGCAACGTGACACAGCTTGGCGCGACCAGCGCTATCGTCAACACGACCGCGGGCAATGTCACCTTGACGGTGAACACGGGCGATCTGACCCATGCGGGTATCCTGAACGGTGGCGGTCCGGGTGGCGGTGGCGATCCGAAGTCGCTGACCATCGTGGGGAGCTATACGGCCTCGGGCGGGTCGATCCTTGGCAACGTGGTCCTGCCCGCGTCGCTTCTGACCATCACCGGCCCCGGCGCGACCACCGTGAACGCCAATATCGCCGGCGACGTTTACGTGGACGGTACCGGCGTCATGCAGGTTACCGCGAATTCGACAGTCGGGTCTCCCGTCAACTCTGTGTTCGACGTCGAGAACGATAACATCGTCAATGTGGAAAGTGGCGTCGTCCTGACCGCGTCGTCCTTCAAAAACAGCGCCACGCTGAACCTGCTGGGCACCGGGGCTGTGTCACTGACTGAAAACGGTACAGTGACCGGCTTTGGTGACCGCAATGCCTTTGTGAACGCGGGAACCGTCGCCTTTGGAGCGGGCGCTGCCCTGACCGCGCGGGATCGGGTCGAGAATGAAACCGGATCGTCCATGACCTTTGCCGGAGACGCGACCATCACGGTGGACAGCGACAACGACGGCACGGCCAACGCCGAGACGTTTATCAACGACGGTACGATCAACCTGTCGGGTGGGGCCGGTGGAACGGTCACGGTCACGAGTCCGACCGACGTCACGATGACGAACACCGCGAATGGCGCGCTGACTGTCGCCACCGGGTGGGAACTGGACGTGTCCGGCATGAACTCTGGCGGGACGCAGGACCTGACGAACACCGGTTCCCTGACCATGAGCGGCGGGACACTTACCGGAAACGTACTGAACTCTGCCGCGCTGAACATGGACAGCGGCACGATCGACGGCACTCTGTACAACAATTCAGCCACCGGCTTGACGCTGGCAGGTGGGCGTATCACGGGCGGGCTGGGTCTCCAGGCTGGCACCACCACGGTCAATGTCACAGGCAATGCGCGCGTGGATGGCCAACTGACGGTTGGAACGGGCAGGCTGAACATCCAAGCCGGCAACACGCTTCGGTCGTCGACAATTCTGGGTCAGTCAGGCAGCACCATCGATCTTTACGGGACCGTTGACGGTCGCGTCTTGTTGCAGAACGGCACGCTGAATCTGGCCGGTGATATCCTGCTGGCCGCGGAAGGTTCGGGCAACCTTGAGAACCTCACGGGCTTTGCCACGAGCCAGATCAACGTGATTGCGAACAGCCAGGTCGAAGGTCTGGTGGACATCTTTGGCGGCGAACTGGATATCGCATCAGGCGTGAACCTGGCCATTGATAACACGATGGACATCGGCACCGCTGGTGCGCTGGACGTCAACAACGGCACGATCATCGGGTCAGTGAATTCGGCGGGTGCCACGGACATCGCGGGCAGCGTGACCGGCACCTACAGGCAACAGGGCGGCACGACGAACATTTCCGGGGCCAGCACAATCGGCACGGTGCTTCTTGAAGCGGGCACCATGACGGTGGCCGCGGGCCAGACGCTGAACGCGACGAACGGGATCACGGTGGGCGACGGGGTGACCTCCTCGACCGCGACGCTGACGATCAACGGGTCGACCACCGGCAATATCACGATGAACCAAGACGGCGTGCTGAACGCCAACGGCGGCTCCGCGATCGGGGACACCGCGTCGGTCACGGTCAACAACGGTCAGTTCAATGTGAACGCCAACGAGACCATCGGCTCGCTGTCCAAGGGCGGCGCGGCAGGCTCGGTCGCGCTGGGTGCGAACCGTCTGACCATCGCAGGCACCGCGACCAGCAACATCGGCGGCGCGGTCACAGGCAACGGCGGCCTGACATTCACTGGCGGTACGAACAATGTGACGGCGGCGCTGGCCTATGCCGGCACTACCCAACTGACCGGTGGGTCGCTGAACCTGACCGGCAGCGGTGCGTTGACTTCGCGTATCACCAACGTGACAAACGCGGCTGCGCTGACCACGGATGGTGGCGCGTTCAACACATCGTCGCTGGTGGACCTGAGCGACACCAGTTCGACGACCCTGACTGGGGACGAAACCATCGGGGTGCTGAACTTGGACAGTGGAGCCACCCTAGCGCTGAACAACAACGCGCGTCTGACCTGGGGATACATCGGGTCATTCGTTTCTATAACGAGCGGTGTCATCAGCGGCACGGGCGGAATCACGCTCAACCCGACAGGCGGGTCGCGGTTGCGTCTTGTTGGCACGAACACTTACTCCGGCGAGACGCAGATTGGGAACGGCACGCTGAACGTGACTGGCACCTCGATCCTTGATACCGGGACGGTCAACGTGGTCGGTGGCACCTTCGAGTTGGAGGCCGACGAAACGATCGGCGCGCTGGTCGGTGCGGGGACTGCGGGTACGGTGAATGTGCAGGGCAATACGCTGACGATTGCCGGAACGGGCGTCGCCGCAGGCACCACCTTTGACGGGGATATCACCGGCACCGGCGGGCTGAGCATCGCAGGCGCCACGGCGAACCTGACGCTGAGCGGCAACCAAAGCTACACCGGGGCGACGACCGTATCGGCTGGATCACTGACCGCGCAGGGAACGCTGGCCACCTCTGGCGTCACCGTGTCGGGCGGGTCTTTCACGCTGGACGCGACGGACGACAGCACTGTGGACCTCGCGCTTCTGACCGTGACGGGGACGGGCGCTGCCACGATGTCGGGCGGTGATGTGACGACGATCGTGAACACGGGCACCACCGATGGCACAACGAACGTGACCGTGACAGGCGGCGACGTCGCCACGCTAACACAGACCTCGGGCGATCTGGCGCTGAACGGCGGACGGATCACCACTTTCAACCAGACGGGGGGCGCAACTCGGGTCGCCGGCTTCGTTAACCTGATTGACCCCGCGGTTGTCAGCGGCGGCAGCTTTACCGCGGGCACAGGCGTGTCGGTCACCCTTGGCAACAGCCTGACCTTCTCGGGCACGGGGGCGCTGACGGCGCAGGGCAATATCTTGGGCTCGGTCACGCTGGGCGGCACCGACACAGTGACACACAGCTTTGGCGGCAGAAACTCGTTGTCGCAGGTCACCGACGTGTCCGTGACCAACGCCAATGCGACGGTGGACGTGAATCGCAACGGACGGATCATCACGCTGACGAACCAAGGCGGCACGATCAATGCGGCCACGAACGGGATCAGCACGTCCGGATATTCCCAGTTCGGTACGCTGACCAACACTTCTGGCACGGTGAACATCGACACACGCGCGTCGCTGGATACGGATATGACGAACGCCGGAACGCTGAACGTGTCGGCCGAGTTCGGAGATATCACTGGCGGCACCCCGGTTAATGTCAACAATACCGGAACGGTGAACCTGAAGACCGGAGCGGATTTGAAGGCCGGGATCAGCCAGACCGCGGGCACCACGGATGTGCAGGGCAACGCAACGGTGGATCGCGCCATCGCCGTGTCTGGCGGCACACTGAAGGTATCAGATGGTGCAACGCTGACGGCAACCGGCAGCGTCGACATGTCGGGCACTGGCGTGCTGGATCTGGATGGGATGGTCACCGGCGATGTGGACATCGTCGGGACGGCGACCACCAACACGATCGGCGGCGGTACGGGCACGGATGGTGTCTCGGGCACGCTGACGCAGAACAATGCCGGGTCGACCACGACGCTGACGGCGACCGATGGGGCCTTTGGGACCTCGGTCGGGACACTGACCAACACGGCTGGTACCGTCGAATACACGGGTGACGGCAGCCATGTGCTGGTGAACGCGTCCAGCAATGCGGGGACGCTGAACATCGCCACCGGCACGACGATCACGGCGTCGAATGGCCTGACCAATACCGGCATTATGGATTTGAACGGCACGCTCGACGGCACGCTGACCAACTCTGGTAGTGTCAACGCGACGGGGGGCACCGTTGGCTCGGTCCTGATGCAGAATGGCGGAGGGTTCAGGGTCGATTTCGGGGGCAGCGCGACGATCACCGACAGCTTTACCCTGCCTGGTGGTGCCCTGTCTTTGGGGTCCGGCGCCAGCGTAACGATCACCAACGGTTTTACCTTGAACGGTGGCGCCCTTTCGCTGAGCTCGAACGCAACGCTGACCGCCGCGTCCTTTGATCTGACCAGTTATAGCGCGCTAGGCCTTGGCAACGGGGCCCGGTTTGTAGGCACTGGCAATACTTTCAATCTGGGGGTCACCATATTCGCGCCTGCAGATTTTGGCATTGAAGACGTCGGGGCCATCAACATCAACAACGGCGGCAATCTCAGCTTTTCGAACGGCGGCCACCTAAGATCAGACACCGACGATAGCGGTGGCGAAAGCGTCAACATCAAATCGGGTGGCCGGATCAGCGTATCCAGCGGCACCCTAGAGGTGAGTAGCGGCGGAACCAACCCGGGTGGCGCGTTGAACATCGCCAACGGCGGGACGTTGAGCGTGACCAACGCCACGCTGGACGTGAACCAGAATTATGCGACCACGCCCACGGCTGGCACCATCGTCAGCGCGGGTACGGTGAACCTGTCCGGGGCCACAATTGACGGCAACCTGACGCAGAACACCGGCGGCATCCTGAATGTCACCAACAGTTCTACGATCACCGGCACCACGACGATCAACGACGGTTCCCTGAACATCACGGCCGGGCAAGAGCTGACCGCGGACCTTGTCTTTGGCGGCACGACGGGCAACGTGGGCGGCGCGATCATCGGTAATCTGACTGTGGCGAACGGCCAGACTCTGACCGCGACCGGCGATCTGACCTATAATTCGCTGACCGTGAACGCGGGAGGCACATTCACCACCACCGGCGCGGGCGGTGTGAACATTCTGGGCCAGACCAACACCACCACGATCAACGGCGCGGCGGTCTACAACGGTGGCGACACGCTGAACGATAATGGGTCGATCATCGTGGGTTATGGCGCGTCGGGCGCCGGGGTGACCTTCAACACCGGCGGCGGCACGATCGTGTTCAACGCCGATGCGGACAACGACACCACGGGCACGATCCAGAACGGCGGACGGATGCTCGTCGGGGGGGGGCTTGGTACCGTCACCATGGGCACTGGCACGGGTGACGATAATTTCCTGAACGCAAGCGCCGCGACGACCGGGTTTGATGATGGCCAGTTGATTCTGGGCGACCGAACAACCGTGAACGGCATCCAAACCTTAACAAACGAAAGCGCATCGGCGACGGCGATTCTCGTCAGCGGAGGTGCCCTGCTGGATGTGGTGACACTGAATTCCACCGCCGGGACCATCACCACGTCGGGCGAGATCGACGGCAACGTGGCGCTTTCCGGGTCCAACAGTGCGCACCTTTATATCACGGGCGGTGCCACCGTGGATGGCAATGTGTCCACCGCGGGGAACGCGACGTTGGAAATCGGCAGCAATGTTGGCGGCACGATCGAGATTACGGGAACTTACACGCAAAATTCGACCGGGACATCGACTGTCGCTGGTGACATCGCGGGATTGGTCACGGTCAACGATGGCGTGCTGACGGTGAACGGCGGGTCGGCATTCCAGGCTGGGTTGGATGTGAACGGCGGCGTGGTCAACGTGGATGCGGCGCTATCGGTTACGGGGAACACGACCGTGGACGGCGCCACCCTGAACATCGCCAACGGTGGCAACCTCACCGGCATTGTGGCGGCAGGGACCGCAGGGGGCGCTGGCAGCGTCGTGGTCGGAGATGGCACGACGGGCGGTATCTTGACCGGAGACCTGGCAACAGCAGGAAGCGCGACCTTCGATATCAACGACGACGGTTCGGTTACCGGAACGGTATTTGCCGGCGCGGCGGGGGTCACGTCAGAGCTGGGCGGGAATATTGCCAACCTGAACATCACCGACACCAACACCGTGACTGTCACAGATACGATGACGAACTCGGGTCTAACTTTTGTTGATGGTGGCGGCACATTGGCCGTGCAGGCGGGCGTGTCCTACCAGACCGGCGGGGGGGCTGTGACCGTTGGCTTCGACGCAGGCAATGCCGGCGGCGCAGGCACCCTGACCATCGCCGACACGGGCCGCGTATCGCCGAACGTGCGGGTTTTTAATGGTGGTGTGGTCGACATTAACGGCAGTCTTGGCGGGGCCGTCGAAGTAGGCGGCTCGCTGACGCTGACCGGCAATGTGACCTCAACGACCTCGGAACTGGCCGGGGACGTGGGCGGATCACTCGTGGTTCAAGCCGGCGCGCTGACCATCACGGGCCTTAGCGCCGTGGGCAACCTGCTGGATGTTGACGGCGGCACGGTGAACGTGAACGCCAACACCACCATCACCAACGCGACAAACATCGACGGCGCGGGCACGCAGGTCGTTGTGGCCGATGGCGTGCGCTTGACCTCGGCTGGCGTGACCTTGGGCGCCACGACGGCGGGTGCGACGCTGGATGTGAACGGCTTGATTGATGGCGGCGGTATCACAGTGACCGACGGCACGCTGCTGCTGGGCGACGGGTCGGGCTCGACCACCGTCGGAGGCACCGTACAGTTCGACGCAGGCACGCTGACCATGACGGGGCCGGTCGATATCGACGGGACGCTGGACATCAACGGCGGCACGGCCTCGGTCGTGTCGGGCGAGGTGACGGCGGCCGATATCGACATCGCGGCAGCGGCGGGCACCATGTCTATCAATGGCACATTGCGGGCCGATACGACCACCCTGTCAAACGCGGCAACGCTGAATGTCTCGGCAGGCGGACGGCTAAGGGCGACGACCGCGCTGTCCAACAGCGGGACGATCACGCTTGGCACTAATGGCTCGATCCGCGCGAACACAACGTTGACCAATAGCGGCACGATCACCTTCGCCGATGCGGGCGGGCTGACCGCACCGACCATCAGCAACAGCGGCGACATCATCGTCACGGCTGGACAGGTCAGCGCGAACGGGTCGGCCCTGAACAACATTGCGGGCGGATCGCTGGCGGTGAATGGCGGATCTTTCCAAGGCTTCGGCGCGATCAACAACACCTCGGCCGAGGCGGATGCGATCACCGTCGGCGACACCGCGTGGCTGAACTTTGACACGCTGACCTCAAGCGCGGGCATGATCACTGTGGGCGGGGGCACGACGCTGATGTCGGGAACCTCGGTCGCGCTGACGGGCAACGCCGATCTGGACCTGAACGGGGGTACGATCAGGGCGGCGCTGGACAACCAGTCCAGCACTCAGATTTCGCTGAGCGGCAAAGTCGAAGGCGCCTTCACCCAGCAGGGCGCAGGGAGCGAGACGCTGATCGACGGCACGGGCGCGACCTTTACCACGACGGCCAACATCACGTCGGGCACGCTGAACGCCGACGCCAACGTGGATGTCGCCAGTGCGCTGTCCATGGGCGCAGGCACGACGCTGGACGCGGCGGATGGCGTCACGATCAACGCGGGCACGATGACGCTGAACGGCACGACGACAGCGGTGCTTGGCAATAGCGTGACGCTATCGACTGACACCGGCCTGTTGGATACGGCTGCGACAATGACGTTCGGAACCAATGGATCGCTAACGTCGGCGGCGGCGCTCAGCAATTCCGGCGCGGTCACTTTGGGCACCAATGGCACGATGACCTCGGTCGCAGCGTTCGATAACGTTTCTGGCCTTGGCTCGATCACCTTCAACGACGGCGGCACGCTGTCGTCCGGGACCGGGACGCTAACCAATGGCGGTACGATCACGGTCAACGATGGGCAGGTCACGACCAACAACACCTCGATCGTGGCGGACGGTATGGGCACCGGTACGACCCTGTCGGGGGGTGACCTCAACCTTGGGACCGGGACCTTCACCGACAATGGTACGGGCAACCTGACCGCGCTGACCGTGGCGGGCGATGCCAGCGGAACTGCAACACTGACCGCCTCGGCGCTGACCTTCACCGAAGCGCAGTTCGATCTGGACAGCACGGTCAACTTGGCAACGCTGGACCTTGGCGGCACCGGAACCGTGACGCTGAATGGCGTGGGGCAGAACTCGCAACTGTTCGGGACGATCAATGGCCTTGTCGATCTGAACACGGGCACACTGACGGTGGATGGTGCATCCAGCATCACAGGGGCGATCACCGTGGACGGCGCGGGCACCAGCCTGATCGTCAACGACGGCGTGACCTTGACCAACGCAGGTGGCGTGACGGTGGATACCGCGGCGCTGCTGGACGTGAACGGCAATCTGACAGCGAACGTGACGAACACCAATGGCACGGTGCGACTGGGTGACGGAACGGGCACGACAACCGTCACGGGCAGCCTGACACAAGCCGACGGCACGACCACGGTTCAGGGCGATACCGACGTCACCGCAGCGATGCTGATCAACGGCGGCGATCTGACGGTGAATGCGCTGACCACGCTGGACCTGACGACTGTGTCGGCAGGCAACACCCTGACGGTGGACACAGCGGCGACCTTCACCAACAACGGCACGGTGGTCGGCGCTGTCCTGTTCACTGGCGGTGGCGCGGCGAACGTCAGCGGCACCTTCGCCAACCTCTACACCCAGAACGACGCGGGCGCGGTGACTACCATTGCGGGCGCATCGTCTTTCCAGGGTGGGTTCGTCAACACGGCGGGCCGGGTCAACGTGAACGCGCCGCTGACACTGGGCGCGGGCGCGTCCAACGCGGGCACGCTGGACATCAACGCCAACGTGCTGGGTGGTCAGACAATCACCAACAGCGGAACGGCGACGCTCTCTTCGGGCAGCTTCACCGGCAACTACACGCAAAGCGGCGGTACGACGACCATCGACGGCAACACGGCGCTGGTCGGGGCCGGGACAGGGGTGTTCACCCTGAACGGCGGGTCGCTGGACGTCTCCGCTGGTACGCGTCTGCAGGCCGTGACGATGGACTTCAACGCAGGGTCTACCGTGAACATCTATGATGGCGCGACGCTGGTCGGGACGGGCAACACCCACCTGAACGGCGGGATCGAGAACGTGCTGGGTGCCACCGCGTCCTTTGAGGAGTCGACCGGCAACATCATCCTAGAACAGACCGGCAGCATCCTGATGCGCAGCGATCAGCAGCAGACGCTGACCATGACGCTCAGCACGGCGGGCAGAAGCTTTGCCGCCGATGCAGGCAGCACCATCAGCATGATCGACGCCACCACCGCAGACACCACTGACCGCATTCAGATCAATGGCGATGCGGTGCTGAACGGCACGGTCCAGATGGATGTGAACATCAGCGGTGCAACGGTCGGCACCGTCGCGGCAGACACCGCAGACCGGATCACCGCCACCGGCAACATCACCGGCGCCACGACCTTGCAACTGCAGAACGTGAACGGAACCTATTCCAGTATCGCGGCACCGGTCACATTGGTGGAATCCACCGGCGGGTCGACGGCAGGGCTGGGGACGACGCTGGCGGGCTTGCCGTTCGGCGGGTCGTATATCTACAGCCTGAACAACACCGGCACGCAGGTGCAGTTGATGGCGACACCAAACCTTGCCTACGGTGGTCTGGCTTCAGGCATCGCGGCCACGCAAAGCCTGATGTCCAGCGTGGCCAACCGGCAGGCCCCCGACGCAACCCCGATCGCTGGGGCGTTTGGCGACGGAACCTGTTCGCCCGACACATGGGCCCGCGTCACGGGCGGCAAGAACCGGGCACGCCTGAACAGCACCTCTGTCACCACCGGCATGTCGGCAGACAACGACGTCAGCCTTAGCTACGGCGGTGTGCAGATGGGCGTCGGCAACACCTGCGTCGGCGGGGCGTTCGGCGGCTGGGATCTGGCCTATGGCGTCACGCTTGGCACCAACTCTGGCAAGACGCTTCTGCCGGTCACGCTTGGCGCGGTCGCGACGACCATGACCGCGAAGTTCGACCAGCTGTATGGCGGTGCCTATCTGAACGCGTCCAAGGGCAATTGGTCCGGCAGCCTCAATTTCCGCACCGACAAGACCACCTATACCTTAAGCGAATCCAACGCCTTCGGTCTGGGCGGTCTGGGGCTTACGAACCAGACGTTCGAAAGCCGCGGCAACACCGTGTCGGGCGAGTTGAGCTATTCGCACACGCTGGACGACGCGCGGAACATCAAGCTGATGCCGACCCTTGGCTTCAGGGTGTCCAAGGTGCGCACGGGCGCGATCACGATCGAAAACGATCCCACCACCACGGCCGACAACGCCGTGCTGCAGATCGGCGATATTACGCAGAAGATCGGGTATCTGGGCGCGACCATTTCGCGGACAGACGTTCGCCGGGGCGGGCGCGAGGCGGTCACCTATTTCGCCTCTGGCACCTACTTCAAGGACTTCAGCAAGGACGTGACCAGCACCTTCACGGCAACCGCGACCGGGGCGCAGCAGCAGCTGACCTCGAAAACCCTTGGCGACTACGGAGAGATCGGCCTTGGCATGAACTACTCCAAAGTCCTGTCTGGCAGCGGGTCCAATGCGCGCCGCCTGAACGCAGGGATCCGCGCTGACGTGCGGGTGTCGAACAAGGTGGATAGCTGGGGTGTGACTGCGCAGGTGCGGATCGAATTCTGATCGGTCCTATCCTCCAGTGCGTCCGGCACGCCAACTCCGGACGCACAGGGCCCGCGCCTTGCCAGAGCCAGCCATTCCGGTGCCCCGTCGACCTGCGATGATATCGTCGCTTTAGGGCAGCTCTGCCCGCTGGAACGTATCCGCCCAGAAACGGAACAGCAGCTTTTGGCGGCTGGCGTCGCGCGCGACCAGCAGGGCGGGCGACAGCGCGATGTTACGCCGGGCACTGGCGGCAAGACCTGTCTCGCTTGGGTCCATAGCGCTGACCAGACCGGCCGCGCGCAGCAGGTCCTGCGCCTCGGACGTCAGCATGAAATCCAACAGCTGTTCCGCGGCCCGGGCGTTCGCAGCCCCCTTGGGGATCATGTACCCGCGCGACAGAAGCAGCGTGTAATCTTCGGGAAAGATCAGCCCGACGTTAGGCAGATCAGCGTTCAACGCGTATGAGCCCAGAACATTGTAGGCGATCAGGTAACGGCCTTCGTTCACGCCCTCGATAATCTCGGCAGAACAGCAGGTGGCCACCGCATCCACCCGCGCGAAACCTTCCAGCAGCGCACCAAAGGTCGTCGCCTCAAGACTGTCGGCATAGGCGAACAGGAACCCCAGACCGGATTCCGCGATGTCGTAGGTAGCGATGCGGTTGCGATAGCGTTCCGGCTCTGCCCGCAGGGCGTCCAGCAGGGCAAAGCGGTTGCGCGGCACGTCATCGCCCGGCAGCAGCGATTTGTTATAGGCGATCACGGCCGGTTCGGTGGTTATCCCCCAAAGCTCGTTCCGCCAGCGGCGCGTCTGGGGCAGGGCCTGCGTGATCGCGGATCGGTAGGGGCGGGCGCAGGCGGCGTTCACCAGCCAGACCATCTGCTGCACCGCCGACGACAGAATGGCATCCGCCACGGGCGCGTCGTCCCGGCATTGATCCTTGCTGATCTCGAACAGCGCATTTGATCCCCATTGTTCATAGGTGATCGTCAACTCTGGATGCAGGGCAGTGAAACGGTCGATCACGGGCCGGATGATCGCGATGTCGGTGGTGGACCGGACCAGCATAGGTGTGCTGCCGGTGCCAAAGCTCGCCGTGGCCTCTTGGGCCGATGTGGCAGGGGCCAGAAGGGTTAGGCACAGGGCCAGAAGGCGCATCATTCCACGTCCTCCGCCTGCGGCAGGATCAGTGCGGCGCGAAACCCGTTGTCCCCCTTGGACATGTCGACCCGGCCCCCGAAGGCAGCAGCGACCGAACCGACAATGGACAGCCCGATCCCGGTGCTGTGTTCGCCGCTATTGGCATCGCGGTTGAACCTATCGCCCAGCTTGCCGATCACCGCCTCTGCCGGGCCGGGACCTGCGTCACGCACCCAGAGTACGGCGTGCTGATCTTCGACACTTGCCCCCACGACGACGGGCTGCTGACCGTGCGCCAGCGCGTTGTTCAGCAGGTTGCGCCCCGCTTCGCGCAGGGAAAAGGCGTCAGCCAGAACGGTGACCGGATCTTCGGGGATGTCCAGCCGCAGCTCTGCCCCCGGCATCAGCGTCGCCAGATCGTCCTGTTCCGCGATCTCCAGCGCGATTTCGCGCAGGTCTACGGGCGTTCTGGGCGTGCTGTCGGTGCGGTGAATGACCAAGGCGCGCGACAGCAACTGGTCCAGCAACGTGCCCAACGATCGCGTCCGGTTCAGCAGCCGGTCCAAGGCGCGCGACCGGCCTTGTGCATCAGGTTCGGCCATCGCGGTTTCCGTATGCACCCGGATCGCCGCGACCGGGGTGCGCAGCTGATGGGCGGTATCGGAGATCAGGTTGCGCATCGCATGCACCTGACCGTCCAGCCGCTGCATGAACCGGTTCATCGCCCCCAGCATCACCTGCAATTCCTGCGGCACACGGTCGGTAGGCATGGGCGTCAGGTCATAGGGGTCGCGCGCTGTCAGGTCGTCCACCAGCGCCTCTAACGGACTGAGCGCCGAGCGGATGACAACGAAGGACAACGCAATCAGCGCAAGCCCCGCCAGCGCCATGGGCAACAGCGCGTCCAGCACCAGATCGCGGGTCATCGTGGCACGTGCCTGCGTCGTCTGCCCCACAACCACATCCACCGGGCCCGAGAAGTTGCGTTCCACGAACAATCGCGTCAGCCGGACAAACCGCGCCGGGTCACCGTCCAGCGTATCATCAAAGAACTGCACGCGAACGCCGCCGCGGACGGGCGGGGCAATCGGGTTTTCCAGATCGACGCCGGTGATCAGCTGACCGTCTGGCCCCGCCACGGCATAGTAGATGCGGTCGTCCGGGGCCTGTGCCAGCAGTTGGAAGGCGGACACCGGCAGATCGACGATCGGCGCGCCATCCTGCACCCGGATCGATTCCGCGATGTCGATGGCAGCCCCGATCAGGATACGATCATAGGCCTGCCGCGCCGCCTGCCGCCCGTTGAACCAGGTCGAGCCCGCCACCAACACGCCGCCCAGCACAAGGATCAGCAGCACGAGCCCAAGAACCCGCGAAACAAGGCTTTGCGGCCGCCGGACGCTAATCATCCAGTCCGATCCGATAGCCCACGCCCCGTTGCGTCGTGATCTGCACGCCGCTGCCCGCGAATTTCTTGCGCAGCCGCGCGATATACAGCTCGATCGCGTTCACGCCCACATCCGCATCGTCAAACCCGTATAGGGAATCGTAAAGCCGCGTCTTGGACAACACCTGACCCTGATGGCGGATCAGCATGTCCAGCAGCGCGGCCTCGCGCCGGGTCAGGTCCATCTGGCGACCAGCGATCTGGGCGCTGCGATCCTTGGGGGCGTAGACCAGCGGGCCAAGGGTAATCTGTTCCTCTTTCCGGTCGGCTTCACGCCGGACAAGTGCGCGAAGACGGGCCTCTAACTCTCTTTGATCAAAGGGTTTTGATAGGTAGTCGTCCGCGCCCTGATCTAGTGCTGTCACGCGGTCGTCGATGTCCGACAGGGCGGTCAGCATCAGAACAGGCGTCCGATCCGCCGCCGCGCGCAATTCGCGCAGCAACCCAAGGCCAGAGCCGTCGGGCAGGTTGATATCCAAAAGCATCGCGTCATAGCGCTGCACGGCGCGGAAATCGCGCGCTTCGTCAATCGTGGTCGCCAGATCGCAGACGATACCCGACCGGGCAAGGTGGGTGATCACCCCCTCGGCAAGGTCTTTGGCGTCTTCGACCATCAGGATCCGCATGAACCTTTTCCCTTCCGTCGCGAAAACCTGTCGGCATGACAGCTTCGTGACAGGAACATTGGTTACATATCCTCAACCCGTGGGAAAGGGATCACCGTATCGCTTGCCATCGGGGCATCTTCCGGCGCTTAGGAGTGCGCCGCGCAGGACCTGAGGAGGACCCAATGAAACTTTCCGCAACCCGTGGCGCCATCGCCGCTTTTGCCCTGTCGCTGTCGGCCATCGCTGCCACCGCGCAGGAAAACCCCGAATGCATCGCCCCCGCCAACCCCGGCGGCGGCTGGGACTTCACCTGCCGTCAGGTGGGCAAATCCCTGCAGGACGAAGGTCTGATCGATCAGACCATGCAGGTCGTGAACCTCGCCGGTGGCGGCGGTGGCGTGGCCTTTGCCGAAGTCGTCAACAAGCGTAACGACGCCGACAACCTGATCGTCGCAGCCTCGTCCGCAACCGCAACCCGTCTGGCGCAGGGTGCATATCCCGGCAACACGATGGATCAGGTACGCTGGCTGGCCTCCATCGGTGCTGACTACGGCGTGATCGCCGTGGCCGCCGACAGCGAAATCAACACACTGCCCGAGCTGCTGGACCAGATCAAAGCGGACCCGACCTCGGTTTCCATCGCAGGCGGTTCGGCCGTTGGCGGCTGGGACCACCTAAAGGTTCTGATCGCAGCCAACGCTTACGGCATCGAAGATGTCCGCTCCGTGAAATACATCGCCTTTGATGGCGGCGGCGAAGCTGTCACCCAGCTGCTGGCTGGGTCCGTTCAGGGCTTCACCGGTGACATTTCCGAAGCCAAAGGTTTCGTCGACAGCGGCGACATCAAGGTCATCGCAGTTCTGGCGCCTGAGCGTCTGGACGGTGAATTCGCCGACATGCCCACCGCGAAAGAGCAGGGCGTAGACGCGATCGGTGCCAACTGGCGTGGCTTCTATGCCCCCGGCGGCATGAGCGATGAAGCCTACGACATGTGGGTTTCCAAGATCTCCGACCTCTACGCCACCGACGCGTGGAAAGAGGTGATGGCAGCCAACGGTCTGGCCCCGCTGGACCTGCAGGGCGAGGCATTCCAGTCCTTCGTCTCTGACTCGGTTGCGCAGATTCAGTCGATCTCCAAAGAAATCGGCATTATCAAGTAATCCGGTTTCCGGATCACCTGACCGGGGGCCGCCCTATGGCCCCCGGGTTTTCCCTTTCCGACACCTAACCAGAGGAGATTGCCATGAGCGATCGTATCTTCGGTGTCGTCGGTATTCTTCTCTCCATCGGCTATGTCATTGCAGCCCTTGCGATTGAAGAGAGCTTTCTCTCGGATGCCGTCGGACCCAAAGCCTTCCCGCTGATCATTGCCGCGATCCTTGGCCTGTCGAGCCTTGTGATCGTCCTGCGCCCCGATGCCGAACCCGAATGGCCCAGCCTTGGCCGCTTGGTTGAAATCGCCGCGGCCGTGGTGGTCATGATCCTTTACGCCGAACTGTTGCCCGTCGCGGGTTTCGTCGTCGCCACCGCCTTTGCCGCCGCCTATCTGGCATGGCGTCTAGGGTCGTCGATGATCGAGGCCGTGCTGACAGGGATCGGCACCTCTGTCGGTATCTACGTCATCTTCCATCTGGTGCTGGGCCTGTCGCTCGCCCGTGGTCCTTGGGGGTTCTAAGCCATGGAAACGCTTGCAAATCTGGGCGACGGCTTTGCCATCGCCATCACGTGGCAGAACCTGCTGCTGGCCCTTCTGGGCTGTTTTCTGGGCACCATCATGGGCGCGCTGCCGGGTCTTGGCCCGTCAAACGGCGTGGCCATCCTGATCCCGTTGGCCTTCACCCTTGGCCTTGGTGCGACGCCGTCTCTGATCCTACTGACCTCCGTCTACTACGGGGCGATGTACGGGGGGCGAATTTCGTCGATCCTGCTGAACATTCCGGGCGATGAGCCCGCGATGATGACCTGTCTGGACGGCCACCCCATGGCCAAAAAGGGCATGGCGGGCGAGGCGCTGTCGCTGTCCGGTATCGCATCCTTTGTCGGCGCGTTCTTCGCCACTTGGGGCCTGATCCTGCTGGCGCCGCAGCTGGTGAAAATCGCGCTGCTGTTTGGCCCTGCGGAATACTTCGCGCTTTTCGCACTGGCGTTCATGACGCTTGGCGGCGTGTCCTCGACGAACCAAGCCAAATCGGCCTTTGCCGCAGCGCTTGGCCTTGGGCTGGCGACCATCGGCGTGGACACCCAGACCGGCGTGCCGCGCTTTACCTTTGGCGAAGTGCACCTTTACGACGGGCTGGATTTCCTTGTGGCTATCGTGGGTCTGTTTGCCCTGTCCGAGGTGTTCATCTTCCTTGAAAACCGTCACGGCGGGACTGATGGCGATGCCAAGAAGATCAAGATCGGCAAACTTTATCCGCCGATGTCGATGATCAAGCAAACCACGCCGACGATGCTGCGGACCTCGTTCCTTGGCTTCCTCGCGGGTGTTCTGCCGGGGGCAGGGGCGTCTTTGGGCTCGTTCATCTCCTACTCGATGGAAAAGCGTCTGGTCGATAAGGACGGCACCTTTGGCACCGGCGACCCGCGCGGTGTCGCGGCACCCGAGGCCGGGAACAACGCCGCCGCCGGGGGCGCACTGGTGCCGATGCTGGCGCTTGGTGTGCCGGGGTCGGGGACCACGGCGGTGCTGCTGGCAGTTCTGCTGGCGCTGAACATCACGCCGGGGCCGCTGCTCTTTACTCAGAACCCCGATGTGGTCTGGGGCCTGATCGCGGCGCTGTTCATCGCGAACTTCATGCTGCTGGCGATGAACATCCCGATGGTGGGCCTGTTCACCCGCGTGCTGATGATCCCGTCGCGGATCCTGATGCCCATCGTGGCGATGGTGTCTTTCGTCGGGATCTATGGCATCTCTGGCTCGACCTTCGATCTGCTGGTGATGATCGGGTTCGGTGTCATGGGGTGGGGGCTGCGCAAGCTTGACGTGCCGCTGGTACCGATCATCCTTGGTACGCTGCTGGGCAACGCGATGGAGAATAACCTGCGCCGCGCCGTGACCATCGACAACGGCAACTGGTGGACGCTGGTCGACAGCCCGCTGAGCATCGCACTGTGGTCGATCGCCATCATCGGGTTCATCCTGCCGCTGATCATCGGCGCACGGGTCAAATCCAAGATGCACGCCCGTCGTGATGAAGAAGGGTCCATCAGCGACTGATGTCCTGAGGATCGTTAAAACAGAAACCGCCGCCCTGATGGGGCGGCGGTTTTCGTTTGGGATGTCGGGCCCGTGCCATGTGACACGCCGCCCGCCGGACCTACATTCAGCCCACGCTGAACCCCAAGGCCCGACGATGCACCGCAAACCTCACCTTCCGACCAAGACCTGCCCGGTGTGCCAACGCCCCTTCACATGGCGCAAAAAGTGGGAACGGGATTGGGACAACGTGATCTATTGTTCCAAGAAATGCAGCGGCTTGGCACGCAAGAAAACCCGTGCTGAGGGCAGCACGGGCGACTAATTTCATCCAATGAGGGATCAGTCGGGAATGACCGCTGTCGCCTCGATCTCGATCTTGGCGGCGTCTTCCATCAGGGCCACGACCTGCACCACGGCCATGGCGGGGAAATGGCGGCCAATCACGTCGCGGTAGATCGCGCCGATGGACTTGAGGTTCGAATTATATTCAGCCTTATCTGTGATATACCACGTCAGGCGCACGATATGTTCCGGGCGCGCGCCCCCCTCAGCCAGAACGGCGACGATGTTTTCCAACGTCTGGCGGAACTGGCCCAGCATATCCAGATGCTCCCACTCCTGCTGTCCGTTCCAGCCGACCAGACCGCCGGTCATGATCAGCTTGCCCTGCGCCATGACGCCGTTGGCATAGCCCTTGGCGGGCACCCAGCCCTCGGGTTGCAGGAATGTGTGGGGGCTTTTGCTGGTCATGCGGTCGTCTTCTTGGTTGTTTCGTCGTTGGTCGTCACATAGGCCCCCATGCGGTCACGCACAGGCGCCGGCCAAGGGGCAGAGGACCCGCCCCCCGTTTCGGCATGGATAATCGTCGCGGTACAGTCGAACCGGGTCTGATCGGCACAGCTACAGCGGATCGCAAAGGTGGCAGACGCGCTGCCCAGCCGCGACAGGCTTAGGTCGAAATCCAGATCGTCACCCAGATAGCTGGGGTTGGCAAAGCGCACCTCGATCCGACCCATGGGGGTGCCCATGCCGCCGCTGAATACGCCCATGTCGGTCCAGCTGTAATCCACCGCATCGGCCAGAAACCGTTCGATCGTGGCCGAGATCATTTCGAAATAGCGCGGATAGAACACCATCCCCGCGGGATCGCAGTGGTTGAATTCGACCGTGCGGGTCAGACGGAAGATTTGGCTCATGTCTCCCCTCCGGACACCGAAATCGCCTGACCCGTTACCATGTCCGATCCCGGCGAACAAAGCCAAAGCACCGCCGCCGCCACGTCCTGAGGCGGGACTAGCTTGTGCATTGGGTTGGTGGCTTCCAGCGACGCGCGCGCCTCTGCCGCCGTGCGGCCCGTCTTTTCGACGATGTTGGCGATGGATTGGTCGGTCATTTCGGTATCAAGAAAGCCGGGGCAGATCGCGTTCACCGTGATGCCCTTGCGCGCGTATTCAAGTGCCACAGATTTGACCATGCCGACCACGCCATGCTTGGCCGCGGCATAGGGCGCGACATAGGCGTAGCCCTTCAACCCGGCGGTCGAGGCGATGGCGATCATGCGTCCCCACGGCTTGTCCTTCATCGCACGCACAGATTCCCTTAATGTCAGAAAAGTGCCAGTCAAATTTATACTGACCATTCTTTCAAAGTCATTTAGGTTCGTTTTTGTAAAGGGCGCACTGGACGACACCCCGGCATTCGCAATCACGATATCCGGGTCAGCCGCCGCGATCGCTGCCGAGATCGCGTCCTCATCCGTGATGTCGCAGACGACGGGCGTGATGCGCGACGCGCGACCTGCCACGTCATTCAAAGGCGCGGACCTGCGCCCGCAGATCGTCACCCGCGCGCCCTGATCCGCCAAGGCCAGCGCAATCGCCGCCCCGACGCCAGAGCCGCCGCCGGTCACAAAGGCCGACTTGCCCGTCAGATCGGCGACAAGGCTCATTCCGCCATGGCCTTGGCGCGTTCCGCCAGCGTGTTCGCCTGACGACGACCGCCTTCATAGGGCAGGGGCCAGGCCTGCTGTTCGTCGCCCAACTCGACCGCGGCATGTAGCGTCCAGTAGGGGTCTGCCAGATGCGGACGGGCCAGCAATACGAGGTCTGCGCGACCGGCCATCAGTATCGAATTGACGTGGTCGGGTTCATAGATATTGCCCGCGACAAGCGTCGGCAGGTCGATCTCGTTCCGGACACGGTCGGCGAAGGGCACTTGGAACATGCGGCCATAGATCGGCTGTTCCGCCTTGTCGGTCTGACCCGACGACACGTTGATCGCATCCGCGCCGACAGATTTGAACATTGCGCCGATCTGAACGGCCTCATCCGGAGTCACTGCGTCGTCGCCCATCCAGTCGTGGGCCGAGATGCGGACCGTCATCGGTTTATCCTCGGGCCATTCCGCGCGCATGGCGGTGAAGACTTCCAGAGGATAGCGCATGCGGTTTTCCAAGCTGCCGCCGTAGTCGTCCGACCGTTTGTTGGTGACCGGAGAGATGAAGGACGCCAGCAGATAGCCATGGGCCGCGTGCATTTCGATCATGTCGAAATTCGCGTCCTTCGCGGCGCGGACGGCGGCTACGAACTGGTCTTTGACCATATCCATATCCGCGCGGTCCATTTCCTTGGGCACCACGTTGCCCTCCATCAGCGGGATGGCAGAGGCGGACAGCAGGTCCCAATTCTCGCCTTCGGGCAGGGGTTTATCCATGCCGTCCCACGCCAGCCGGGTTGACCCCTTGCGGCCCGCATGCCCGATCTGGGCACAGATTTTCGCAGGCGTTTCGCTGTGCACGAAGTCTGTCAGCCGGCTGTAGGCCTCAACCTGATCGGGGCCGATGCAGGGACAACCGGGTGTAATCCGACCTTCTTTGCTGACGCAGAGCATTTCGGTAAACACCAGCCCTGCACCGCCCTTTGCACGTTCGGCATAATGCACGAAATGCCAGTCGGTGGGCATCCCGTCCTTGGCCTTGTATTGCGCCATGGGGGACACGACGACGCGGTTCACCAGCTCCATGTCCCGCAGTTTGAAGGGCGCGAACATCGGCGCGCGGTCGGAATTGCTGCCGGCGCGTCTCTGGAACCAAGCCTCGGCGCTGGCCAGCCATTCGGGATCGCGCAGGCGCAGGTTTTCATGGCTGATCCGCTGTGACCGGGTCAGCAGCGCATAGTTGAATTGCATCATGTCGAGGTCGAGGTAGCGTTCGATCTCTTCGAACCACTGGGTCGAGTTTCGCGCGGCCGAGGTGACGCGCAGCACCTGCAGCTTCCGCTCTTCCTGATAATCCTGCAGCGCTTTGGGCAGGGGCTTGTCCGACGACAGCTCATCCGCCAGCGCGATGGCCGATTCCATCCCCAGCTTGGTGCCGGACCCGATGGAAAAATGCGCCGTGGCCGAGGCATCGCCCAACAGCACGACGTTGTCGAAATACCAGTTTTCGCAGGTCACGCGCGGGAACTGGATCCAAGCCGAGCCGCGGATGTGGCTGGCGTTGGTCATCAGGGGATGGCCGCCCAGATGCTTGGCAAAGATCTTCTCGCACAGCGCGATGCTGTCCTGCTGGGACAGATCGGCAAAGCCAAAGGCCTTATACGTTTCGGGCCCGCATTCCACGATGAACGTCGCGGTGTCATCGTCGAACTGGTAGGCATGCGCCCAGATCCAGCCGTGTTCGGTCTTTTCAAAGATGAACGTAAAGGCGTCGTCGAATTTCTGATGCGTGCCCAGCCAGACAAAGTGGTTGGCCCGCATGTCGATTTCAGGCTGAAAATGGTCTTCGAACTGGCTGCGAGTTTTAGAGTTCAACCCGTCCGAGGCGACCAGCAAATCATTGTCGCGGCGCAGGTCCTCGATCCGCTCGGGGGTGATGTCGGTCTCGAACTCGATCTTCACGCCCAGATCCTTGGCGCGCTGTTGCAACAGCAGCAGCATCTGTTTGCGCCCGATACCGCAGAACCCGTGCCCGGACGATGTCATCGCCTCGTCGCCGCGCACGACCTTGACGTCGTCCCAATAGGCAAAGTGATCGCGGATCATCTGTTCGCTGACCGGATCGTTCTGATCAAAGTTCGACATGGTTTCGTCCGACAGCACCACGCCCCAGCCGAAAGTATCGTCCGGGCGGTTGCGTTCGTACACGGTGATATCGTGCGAACTGTCGCGCAGTTTCATCGAGATAGCGAAATAGAGCCCCGATGGGCCCCCGCCCAGAACAGCGATTTTCATGACCGAGTCTCCCTGATTGTTGTCTCAAAGCTATCGCCTGAGATATTTATTTCAAGTATAAAATATTTAGACCTAAGGTTTGACGTCCCGGGCCATGCAGCGCGCAGCCGCTATCCGTCCTGCCTGTGTCCGGGCAGGGGGTGTTTGCGTAGAATTCTGGCCGTGAAGCCCGGTTTAGGACGCCCGGCTTAGAACGCCTTAAACGTCAGCGTGGTATAGCTGCGCACGATCCCGTCGATCCCGCTAAGGTGCTGGTTCACGAACCGGCCGATGTCTTCGCCATCGGGCACGTAGACCTTGATCAAAAGGTCATAATTGCCGCTGGTCGAATAGATCTCGGAATGGAATTCCCGGTCCACGATCGCCTCGGCCACGTCGTAGGTTTCGCCGATCTCACATTGCAACTGGATGAAAACGCACTGCATGTCGGTGTCCTTTGTCAAAGTTCATGGCCCGCCCCCTTTTTGCCGGGGCCGGAGGGCCTCGTAAATGATCAAATCGCGGGATGCGCGGGAAAAGGGTCACGGGGGGCGTCGAACTTAGTCCCGTGACCCCTGACTTACCCGGCGTGATACTGCGGGGTGGTTTGCAGAAATTCCCCATAGGCCGTGGCATTCGGCGGCGTGAAGGTTTCGACCACGGGGTTCGACCTCTTCCAGCGCTTCGCGCCCATGTCCTGCAGCAACTCGTCAAAGTGGCGGAAATGGAAGGGGGCAGAGCATAGACCACCATAGACCTGCGCTGCGGGCCGTTCCTTGCGGCGCCAGTGCAGCATGTCTTCGATATTGCGCTCCATCTCTTCCCGGCTGGGCTGTTTGGCCAATTGCCCGTCCATATAGCGCACCAGCCAATTGGCGATCATTTCCGCCGACAGCACGGTACAGAAGGACGAATTGAACCCGACAAAGCCCATGTCCGGCAGGTCCGGGTTCACGGCAAGGCGATAGGTCCGGTACTGGCCGTCGTCTTCGATCAGCTTGTCACGGTATTCCTGCGCCAGATAGGGGATGCCCAGTTTCCAGCCCACCGCAAGGATCGACAGATCGCAGGGGATCACATCGCCCGTGGTCAGTTTGACCTTGCCCGGTTCATAGCTGTCGATGCTGCCGATGACCGGTTTGATGCGGCCCGCGTTCAGTTCTTCGAACAGGCCCGGCGTGACGATGGGCAGGGAACACGAGGCTTCTTTCTCGATCGGGTCTTTGGGCACCATGTTGTGCTTCTTCAGGCCCAGTTGCAGCTTTAGCAGCGTCTCCAGCCCGCGGAAGTTGGCCCAGACCAGCGGCTTGGTGATCGCCGCCATCATCTTGGCGCCTGCACCACGGGTCCAGCCGTTAAACTGCATCTCTTGCGCCCGCATGTAGAGCAGCTTTTTGAAGTTAATGCCGCCAACAAAGTAAGGCACCCGCCAGACGTTTTCGCGATAGACCAGATGCACCGATTTCGCGCCATTCCGCGCCGCGTTCACCGCGATGTCGGTACCGGATTTCGACGCCCCCAGAACCACGATATTCTTGCCCTCGCACATCGATGGATCGGTGTAATCGGACGAATGCAGAACCGTGCCGCCCGCGTCGGCAAAGGCGTCCTGACCGGGATGAGAGATGATGTTCTTTTCCGAAAACTGACCCGTGCAAATGGCCACGAAATCAAAGTCTTCGGTCCATTCGTTCGCCCCGGACCGCAGCGTCAGTGTCCAGCCCGCCGCGCCATCCGCGCGTCGATCCATCGACAGCACTTCGGTGTTCAGTTTGAACAGCCGCCCCAGCCGATGTTTTGCGGCATAGGAATGCAGATAGGCATGCACCTGCGGACCCTTGGGCCATTCGGGATAATCCGACGGCATCGGCAGATCGGTGTAGCGGTACAAATCCTTGGGCGATTGCGTCTGCACGTCCGGATAAGACCGCGACAATTCCCAGACGCCCCCGAAATCATGGCTGCGTTCAAAGCCACAGACCCGGTGCCCTTTTTCATCAAAGGCCTTGGCAGCGGCAAGGCCAGAGACCCCGCCGCCGATCACGGCCACCTTTTTGCGATTGACCATGTGCCGCCCCCCTTATTCCGCCGGCGGAGGCAGGAAATCGACCTCGTGCTCGGCCGAGATACGCACCAGTTCTTCGGGGTCGGTGACGCCGTCGAGGTTGGTGAACAGATCAAAGATCTTGCGCGACGGGGCGACGCCAAAGACGCAGGTCGCCTCGGCCCCTGATGCGTTGGTGATGCCATGCGCGATGCCCATCGGCATCTTGATCGTGTCGCCGGGGCCGGCTTTGACCACCTTATCGCCGAACGCGACCTCTAGGTTGCCGGTTAGCATGACGATCCATTCGTCCTGCGTCGGGTGAATATGCGGCGGCACGCCGGTGCCATCGGGGATCACCGCATGCCAGATCATCGCGTTTTCGCTGTGAAGCTTGGGGGTGTAGGTGTGGCCAACGACATTCCATTGCTTGCCGTCGACAGAGCCGTCAGTTGGGGTGACGCCTGGTTCCATTGTCTTGTCTCCTGTTGATGCGGGGCACGTACGGCCCCGTCACCTTCAGCCTGCACGACTTTCAGACAGCCCATTATCCATTTTGCGAATCCGATTGGCGCAGAGGTTCTTCAAGCTTGAAATAAATGTGACACTCGCCCAGACTTTGATCATGAAAGAGGCCGCGCCCCATGTTTCGCAGGACCTGCTGTCGGGATTTACGATCCTGCAGACCCAAGACCTGTCCGAAGCGCGCGCGGTCGTGGGGCAGGCGTTTTGCGATCACCGGCTGGATATCCGGCATGGCACGCGTCTGAACGTCAGCCATGACCACGTCAGCGGGGCCGAGGTGTCGTTGAACGCCTTAGGCTATGGCGCGGAGGTCGAGATTGATCCCGGCCAGCTTCAGCATTTCTACCTGCTACAGTTCCCCTTGGCTGGCCACGCCCGCATCCGCCATCGCGGTGAAACGATTGATGCGGGGGCAGGGATGGCCACGATCCTCAACCCTGATCGTGAGACGCGCATGACCTGGGGCGAGGGGTGTCGGAAACTGCTGTTGCAGGTTAATCGCGGCCATCTGGAGCGCGTCGCCCAAGATTTGATCGGGGCAGAACTGCCCGGCGCCGTGCGGTTCGATCCCCGCGTTGATCTGACGTCAGAGGGCGGCCAGCGGCTGTTCCAACGCGTCACCGCCGCCGCGCGCGCCGCCACGGATGGGGAATTGTGGCACGATGGACCGGGCCTGAACGAGGCATGGGCGGAACGCGAACTCGCGACCGTTTTGTTGGAAAACCAGCCCAGCAACGTCAGCCATATGCTGTGGCGCAGCCGCCGCATGCCGACATCGCGCGAAATGCGGCGGGCGTTGGACTACCTGCACGCAAACCTGAGTGAGCCACTGCGGGTCGAAGATATCGCCCGCGAGGCCGGGCTGAATGTCCGGTCGCTGCAACTGGGGTTCAAGAAGGTGTTCGGCCTGTCCCCGATGCGCTACCTGCGCGACGTTCGGCTGGATGCGGCACGGTATCGGCTATCGCGCCGCCAGAACCGCGAAAGCGTGACGGATGTCGCCTATTCCGTGGGGTTCACGCACCTTGGGCGGTTCAGCCAGGACTACCGCGCGCGGTTTGGGGTCAGCCCGAGCGTGGGGTAGAGTTCCGGTATTCTGAAATCCGTGGGGATGAACCTATGAGGTCTGTCCCGCCCGGCGGCACGCCGGGCTGCGCCCTGTTGCCCGACAGGGGATTGCATAGCAATCGCCCGAGAGGGACCCGCCCCCTCGGGCCGTCGCAGCCCTCCGATCGAATGAACGAAGGGAGACCGATGGTTACTTCTTCAACCGGAACCGCTGAATTTTCCCCGACTCTGTCTTCGGCAGCGCCTCCGTAAAGACCACAGACCGGGGGTACTTATACGGCGCAATCGTCGCTTTCACGTGTTCCTGCAAGGCTTTGACCAGCTTGTCGCCCGGCGCGTGACCCTCGGCGACGACGACATGTGCCTCTACGATCGTGCCACGATCTTCATCCGGTTGGCCTACCACCGCGCATTCGACCACTGCCGGATGCGACAGCAGGGCCGCTTCGACCTCGGGGCCCGCGATGTTGTAGCCCGACGACACGATCATGTCGTCGTTCCGCGCGGCAAAATGCAGGTAGCCGTCTTCGTCCATGAAGAACGCGTCGCCAGTGATGTTCCAGCCGTCCAGCACGTATTTCTTTTGCCGATCGTCCGCCATGTAGCGGCAGCCAATCGGCCCGCGCACGGCCAGACGGCCCACGGTGCCGCGCGGCACCTCGACGCCGTCGTCGTCGATCACCTTGGCCTCGTACCCGTTGACGGGTTTGCCGGTGCAGGCGGGTTTGTGGTCGTCGAAACGGTTGGTGATGAAGATGTGTAGCATCTCGGTCGCGCCGATCCCGTCCAGCATCGGTTTGCCGGTCTTCTCGATCCATTCCTCATAGACCGGGGCGGGCAGGGTTTCCCCGGCAGACACCGCAGCGCGCAGGGTGGACAGATCCGCGCCTTCATCCATCGCGCGCAGCATGGCGCGATAAGCGGTGGGGGCGGTGAAGCTGACCGTTGCTTTGTATTTCTGAATGATTTCAATCATGTTGGGCGGGCTGGCGTTCTCCAACAGGGTCGCCGCCGCGCCAAAGCGCAGGGGGAAGACGGCCAGACCGCCAAGCCCAAAGGTAAAGGCCAGTGGGGGAGAGCCGACAAAGACATCCTCGGGCGTGACACCCAGAACTTCCTTAGCGTAGCCGTCCGCGATGATCAGGATGTCGCGGTGGAAATGCATCGTCGCTTTGGGCGATCCGGTCGTGCCGGAGGTAAAACCCAAAAGCGCCACGTCGTCCCGGCCTGTTTTCACCGCATCGAACATCACCGATTTTTCCAGCGCCAGCCGATCCAGTTCCGCATCATGGTTCGACGTGCCGTCAAACCCCACAACCTTTTCAAGATATTCCGAGGTCTTCGCGCAGGTCGCCATTTCGTCCATCAAACGCGTGTCGCAAAATGCGAACTGGATATGCGCCTTGTCGACGATGGCCGTCAGCTCTCCGGCGCGGAGCAGGGGCATGGTGTTCACCACCACCGCGCCCGCCTTGGTCGCGGCCAGCCAGACGGCGACCATCGCGGGGTTGTTGGCGGATCGGATCAGCACGCGGTTGCCGGGCTGAACGCCCAAGTCTTCGACCATCGCGTGGGCCAGACGGTTGGTCCAATCGGCCAGTTCTTTATACGTCCGGCGACGGCCATTGCCGATCAGCGCGGTGTGATCGCCAAAGCCTTTTTCCACCATCGCATCAGTCAGTTCGACGCCGACGTTCAGGTAATCGGGATAGTCGAAGCCATCCAGCAGCAGGTCCGGCCATTGATCCGCAGGGGGCAGATTATCCCGCGTGTATGTGTCGACATGGGCCGAGGGGCCGAGGTTGAGGGTCTGTGCTGCACTCATGGTTTTCGATCTCCCGGTTGCCGGCCCATGTCTTTTGTTCTTTTGGCCGGTCGTTTTCTAAGGTTGCACTATCCCGCCAAGGCCGCGTCGAGCGTCTGGCGGGCGATGATGACTTTCTGGACGTCGGACGCGCCCTCGTAGATGCGAAGCGCCCGAATTTCGCGGTAAAGTCTTTCGACTGTGTTACCGGACCGTACGCCGTCCCCTCCGTGCAGCTGCACGGCTGCGTCGATGACCTTCTGCGCCTCGTCGGTGGAGAAAAGCTTGGCCATGGCGGCTTCGCGGCTGACGCGGGGGGCGCCGCTGTCCTTGGTCCATGCGGCGCGGTAGATCAGCAGGGCAGAGGCATCGACCCGCAGCGCCATTTCGGCGATGTGCGCCTGCACCATCTGCAGATCGGCCAGCGGTTTGCCCTGAACCTGACGCGCCATGACGCGGGACGTGGCTTCATCCAGCGCGCGACGGGCAAACCCTAGGGCGGCGGCGGCAACGGTGGTGCGGAAGACGTCCAGCACCGACATGGCGATCTTGAAGCCTTGGCCCGGTTGACCGATCAGCGCCGATTTCGGCAGTCGCGCGCCGGTAAAGCGCAGCGTGGCCAGCGGGTGCGGCGCAATGGTGTCCAGCCGTTCGGCAATCTCGAACCCCGGCGTATCGGCGGGCACGATGAAGGCCGACAGCCCCTTGGCCCCCGGACCTTCGCCAGTGCGGGCGAAAAGCGTGTAGACGTCCGCGATCCCACCATTCGAAATCCACGTCTTTTCGCCGTCCAGAACCCAAGCGTCCCCATCGTCCCGCGCGGTCATAGTCGAATTCGCCACGTCGGACCCAGACTGCGGTTCCGTCAGCGCAAAAGCTGAAATCGCCTTGCCAGAGCGGGTGAGTGGCAGCCATTCGTCCTGCTGCGCCTGAGAGCCGAAAAGCGAAATCGCCCCGGTCCCAAGTCCCTGCATCGCAAAGGCAAAATCGGCCAGCCCGTCGTGCCGCGCCAGCGTTTCGCGGGTCAGACACAGGGTGCGCACGTCCAAGGGCTGTGGATTGGCGGGATCAACCGCCGAAGGTTCGAGCCAGCCATCCGCGCCCAGTTTCGCCACCAGATCGCGGCAGGCGTTGTCGGTGTCATGGTGGTCGATCTCTCCCAGCCCGGCGCACCATTTATCCAGCCCAAGGGCGTGGTCTTTGTGCGCGGGCGTCAGGAACGGCCAGTCGAGGTAGGTCTGATCGGCCATCAGTTGCCCTCGAACACGGGTTTTTCCTTCGCGACGAAGGCGTTGAAGGCGCGCGTGAAGTCTTCGGTCTGCATGCAGATCGCCTGAGCCTGCGCTTCGGCCTCGATCGCCTGATCAAGGCTCATGTTCCATTCCTGCTGCAGCATGGTCTTGGTCATCATGTGCCCAAAATTCGGGCCTTCGGCGATCTTCTTGGCCCATGCGACGGCCTCGGATTCCAGATCGTCAGCGGAGACAAGGCGGTTCCAGAACCCCCACCGTTCGCCTTCGTCCGCGTTCATGGCGCGGCCGGTATAGAGCAGTTCGTTCGCACGGCCTTGACCGATGATGCGGGGCAGCATGGCGCAGGCGCCCATGTCACAGCCAGCAAGGCCAACGCGGGTGAAGAGGAACGCGCATTTCGCCTCGGGCGTGGCCATCCGCAGGTCCGACGCCATGGCGATGATCGCGCCGGCGCCGACACAGACGCCATCGGCGGCGGTGATGATCGGCTTGCCGCAGTTGATCATGGATTTCACCAGATCGCCCGTCATCCGGGTGAACTGCAGCAGTTCCTTCATCGACATCTTGGTCAGCGGGCCGATGATGTCGTGCACATCGCCACCCGACGAAAAGTTGCCACCGTTGGAGGCAAAGACCACCGCTTTGACCTCATCATCATAATGCAGGTCGCGGAACCAGTCGCGCAGCTCAGCATAGCTGTCGAAGGTCAGGGGGTTCTTGCGGTCGGGGCGGTCCAGCCGGATCGTGGCGATCCCGTCCTCGATGCTGCACAGAAAGTGTTTCGTATCGGCCCTCATTGGGCATCCTCCTCATCGTCGTCGTGACGGCTGATGCCGTCGAAATGGTCCGAGAACATGCGCGCCTCCTCTGGTGTGAAACCAGCGAGCAGTTCATTGATCCACGCCTCATGCGCGGCGGCCTGATTGGCGAAAACCTCTTGCCCCTTATTCGTCAGCCGGACGAGCGATGCGCGGCGGTCGCCGGGGACCTGTACGCGGACGACAAGACCTTCTTCGGCCAGACGATCCACGATGCCGGTGACATTGCCGTTGGACACGCGCAGCACGCCGCTCAGCGCGCTCATCTTCAGGCCGTCCTTGTAGCGGGCCAGCGCCGCCATGACGTCGAACCGGGGCAGGGTAGAGCTGAACTCGGTCCGCAGACGTTCACGTAGCTGCGCTTCGACGTTGCGAGTGGTCTTCAGCATCCGCAGCCACATGCGCAGCCGTTCTTTCGAAGCTGTCCCGGTCGCCGTGTCAGGGGCCGTTTCGGTCCCCATAGGGCCGCCGTCAGTCGTCGTGATATGATGTTCAGGCACCTGTCGTTCCGCCATGCATTTCGGGGTCAATGTCAAAAGGCTAGGCAGCGTCAAAAAATATTTCAAGCAAAAAAGGTTTTAGCTTGAAATATATTTCGAGCCGCGTAACGATCAGCTTAACGAAGGGCGTTTTCAGCCGCATGATTGGCGGGAGTGACCCATAAAACAAGGTCGAATAGGGAAGTATGCGATGGTTGCCTTCGCCGTGACAGACTGGGACGATGCCTACGAAAATGGCAAGAATATCCCCGGCGGTTCGAATTATCCGACGGCTTGGGAAGAGCCTTCTGCCTCTTTTCGCGCCGCTGCGAATGGCCGTCTGGATGTCGCCTACGGACAGGGCGATCGGCACCGCTATGATCTGTTCCTGCCCGAGGGTGAGCCGATTGGTTTGTTCGTCTTCGTGCATGGCGGATACTGGATGGCGTTGGACAAATCTTACTGGTCCCATCTGGCCGCCGGACCCATCGCACGCGGCTGGGCTGTGATGATGCCGTCCTATGATCTGTGCCCCGACGTGACGATCGCCGAGATCACTGCGCAGGTGGGGGCGGCCATCACGCATGCAGCCCAAGATATCGCAGGCCCCATCGTTCTAAGCGGCCATTCCGCGGGCGGCCATCTGGTTACGGCTATGATGTGCCATGACAGCCCACTGTCCGATACGATGCGGAGCCGTCTGGATCATGTCCTGTCGATCTCGGGCGTGCACGATCTGCGGCCCATGACCCAGATGTGGCGCAAAGAGGCGCTGCAACTGGATATGGACACGGCCACAGCACAAAGCCCGGTGCTGAAGCTGCCGCTGGACGGTGTGCAGCTGACCACATGGGTCGGCGGCGGAGAGCGTGAGGAATTCCTGCGCCAATCGGCGCTGCTGTCGAACATCTGGCATGGGCTGGGATGCCTGACGCAGAATGTCGTCGCCCCGGACCGCCACCACTTTAACGTCATCGACGCCCTTGCCGATCCGGACG
Organism: Pseudooceanicola aestuariicola; assembly: GCF_045763785.1. Classification (NCBI taxonomy): domain Bacteria; kingdom Pseudomonadati; phylum Pseudomonadota; class Alphaproteobacteria; order Rhodobacterales; family Paracoccaceae; genus Pseudooceanicola; species Pseudooceanicola aestuariicola. The sequence goes on from NZ_JBJGSF010000001.1 coordinate 1,177,114, forward strand.
GGCCAATGCTGCGCACCGTACTGGGCGCGGCCGAAGAGAAGGTGATCAGAAAATAACTTGCATGTGCAGGGCGATACGCCGCTGAATGACGGGTGTCGCGCTGACCGCATAGGCCAAGCGCCCAAACAGACGGCAAAAGCCGCACCAAACCAACCAGGGAGTTCATGATGAACCATAAATCCAAACTGCTTGCTTCCACCCTGCTGGCCATGGGGATGACCACCCCGGCTTTCGCGCAGGATGTCCCCGCATCTGCCAATGACGACGTGCTGAAAATCGGCCTCGTCTACACTCTGTCCGGCCCGCCCGCCGCCCTTGGCGAACAGGCGCGCGACGGCTTTATGCTGGCGGCTGAAAAGCTGGGTGAAATCGGTGGCATGGAAACCGAAATCATCGTCATCGACGACGAAGGCAAACCCGATCTGGCGGCTGAAAAGGCGCGCGAACTGGTGCAGCGTGAGAACGTCGATTTCGTTGTTGGCCCGATCTTCTCCAACATCCTGATGGCGATGGTTCAGCCCGTCACCTCGACCGGGACGATCCTGATTTCGACCAACGCGGGCACCTCCACGCTTGCGGGCGAGTCGTGCAACCCGAACTTCTTCACCACGTCCTACCAGAACGACCAGAACCACGAGGTCATGGGCGCCTATGCGGAACAGCAGGGCTATAAGAACGTGTTCCTGATGACGCCCAACTATCAGGCGGGCAAGGACAGCCAGGCGGGGTTCAAGAACTCCTACACCGGCGGCACCGCAGGTGAAGTCTACACCGAACTGGGGCAGCTGGATTTCTCGTCCGAGCTGGCGCAGATCGCAGCGTTCCAGCCTGACGCGGTCTTTACCTTCATGCCCGGCGGGATGGGTGTGAACCTTGTGAAGCAGTACAGCCAAGCGGGTCTGACCTCGATCCCGTTCCTGTCGGCCTTCACCGTGGACGAAACCACGCTGCCCGCGACGCAGGATGCGGCTGTTGGTATGCTGGGCGGCGCGAACTGGGCACCCGATTTGGACAACGAAGCCAACAAGGAATTCGTTGACGCCTATATCGCGAAATACAACGCCGTTCCCGGCACCTACGCGATGCAGGCCTACGACGCGGCCCAGTTGATCGACAGCGCCGTCAAGAAACTTGGCGGAGACCTGACCGACCGTGACGCCCTGCGCGCGGCGATCCACGAAGCTGACTTTGACAGCCCGCGCGGCGATTTCTCCTTCGGGTCCAACAACTTCCCCATCCAGGACTTCTACCTGGTCGAGGCGGTGAAGCGCGAAGACGGCATGTACGGCACGTCGATCAAAGAGAAGATCTTTGACGATTACGTCGATAACTACGCTGCACAGTGCGAAATGTGATCTGACTTAAAATCCAATAAAAACAATAAAGCCGGGAGATCGCGACCATGATGAACCTGTTTGTTCTGCAACTTCTCAATGGGGTCCAGCTGGGTGTCCTGCTGTTCCTCATTGCGGCGGGGCTGACGCTGGTGTTCGGGATCATGGACGTGATCAACCTGGCGCATGGTGTCCTCTACATGGTGGGCGCCTACCTGATCGCCACGTTCGCGGCAGCGACCGGCAGTTTTTGGTGGGGTCTCCTGCTGATGCTGCCGGCCGCGGTTCTGGTCGGGCTGGTGGTCGAATTCGTCGTGATGCGACGATTATATGCACGCTCTCACCTTGATCAGGTGCTGGCGACCTTCGGGTTGGTGATGATCGCGAACGAAGCGGTCAAGATGGTCTGGGGAACATCGCCCCTGTCCGTGCCCATGCCCGAGATCTTTTCCGGCTCTGTCCCGCTGATGGGGCCGCTGAAATACCCCGTCTATCGGATCGCCATCATCGCGTCCGGTCTGGCCGTGGCCGCGGGGCTGTTCATCATGGTCAACTACACCCGCGTCGGCATGTTGCTGCGGGCAGGGGCCACCAACCGCGATACCGTGTCCGCCCTTGGCGTCGACATCAATCGCCTGTTCGCCATCGTCTTTACCCTTGGTGCTGTGCTGGCCTGCCTGTCGGGGGCCTTGGTCGCGCCGATCCTGTCGGTTGATACCGGCATGGGGGAAAGCGTGCTGATCCTGACCTTCGTGGTCGTGGTGATCGGCGGCATCGGGTCGATCAAAGGGGCCTTCCTTGGCGCGCTTCTGGTGGCCGTGGTGGATACCGTCGGCGGTGTCTTCGGGCCGATCTGGCTGCGCAGCTTCTTTGATCCGTCGGTGGCGGGGCAGGTGGGCCGCGTTCTAGCACCGATGCTGGTCTACATCCTGATGGCGGTGATCCTGTTCGCCAAACCCGCCGGCCTGTTCGGGAGACGCGCATGACCGACCTGACTGCAAGCTCTGCCCCCGCCACACGGCGTCCGGCCCTCACGGGTCGGGTCAAGGCAGCCCTGATCCTTTTCGTTCTGTTCGCGCTGATGCCGCCGCTGGCCTCGGCCCTAGACGATCCTTTCTACATCCTGATCGGCACCCGTATTCTGGCCTATGCCATCGCCGCCATGGCACTGGACCTGATCCTTGGCTACGGCGCGATGGTCAGCTTTGGGCACGCCGCCTATCTGGGGTTCGGGGCCTATGCCGTGGCCATCATGCAAAGATGGGGCGTCAACGATCTGATCGTCCAGATCCTGTTCGCCATCGGCATGTCCAGTGTCTTTGCCCTGATCACGGGCGCGATTTCCCTGCGCACCAAGGGCGTCTATTTCATCATGATCACGCTGGCCTTCTGCCAGATGGCGTTCTTCTTCTTCATCTCGCTGTCGGCCTATGGCGGTGACGATGGCGTGGCGCTGGCCGAACGGTCGACGGTGCTGGGGATGGACCTTCTGGGGACGGATTTCGGCCTCTACTACGTGACGCTCGTCATGCTGATCGCGCTGTTCTTTGTCTGCCACCGCATCGTCGGGTCGCGCTTTGGCCGTGTGCTGACGGGCATCCGCGAAAACCCGACTCGGATCGAAGCCATCGGCTTTTCGCCCTTCCGCTATCAACTGACGGCCTTCGTCATCTCGGCCTGCATCACGGCCATCGCGGGGGTCGTGCTGGCCAATCAGGCACAGTTCGTGTCGCCCGCCTTCATGTCCTGGCACAAGTCGGGCGAACTGATCGTGATGGTGGTGCTGGGCGGCGTAGGCACGCTGGCAGGCCCCATCGCGGGCGCGGTCGCCGCGCTGTTGCTAGAGGAATGGCTGGGCCACTTCTCGGACAACTGGCGGCTGTATTTCGGGATCTTTCTTGTGTTGATGGTGCTGTTCTCACCGCATGGCATCACCGGCGTTCTTAAGAAAATGGGTATCGTGAGGGGGCAGGAATGACATCGCTGACCGTCACCAATCTGAACAAAAGCTTCGGCGCGCTGAAGGTCACGGACGATGTGTCCCTGTCCGTCGAGCCGGGGGAAATCCACGCCATTATCGGGCCGAACGGCGCGGGCAAGACGACGCTGATTTCTCAGTTGTCGGGCCAGTTGAACAGCGACACCGGCACGGTTGCCATTGGCGATACCGACATCACGCGGCTGTCCATGCCCGATCGGGTCAGGCTGGGTCTGGCACGGTCTTTTCAGATCACATCTGTTCTGCCCGGGTTTACCGCGCTGGAAAACGTGGCTTTGGCCGTGCAGGCGCGCGAAGGGTCGTCCTTTCGGTTCTTCGGCGACGTGGCGGGCGAAGAGGCGTTGAACGAAGCGGCGCTCTTGTCCCTGCGCGAGGCGGGGCTGGACGACCGGGCGCATGTGCTGGCCAAATCGCTTAGCCATGGGGAACACCGCCGTTTGGAGCTGGCGATCGCCTTGGCCACCAACCCCAAGGTACTGCTGCTGGACGAACCTCTGGCAGGCGTGGGTGGTGAGGATGCCGATACCTTTGTCGAGAACCTGCAAAAGATGAAAGGCCGCTTTACCATGGTTCTGATCGAACACGACATGGACGCGGTCTTTGCCTTGGCCGACCGGGTTTCGGTGCTGGTCTACGGCCGCATCATCGCCACCGGCGCCCCTGACGCGATCCGCAATGACCCGCAGGTGCGCGCCGCCTATCTGGGCGAAGAAGAAGGGGAGGCCGCCTGATGCTGGACGTCAACGGGCTGGAAGCGGGCTATGGCGACAGCCAGATCCTCTTTGGGATCGACCTGCACGTCGGCAAGGGCGAGGTCGTCACCCTTCTGGGCCGCAACGGGATGGGCAAGACCACGACGATCAAGTCGATCTTTGGGCTGGTCAAACCGCGTGCCGGATCGATCAAGGTGGGTGGTAAGAACCTAACCGGGGCAGACCCGCACCGCATCGCGCTGGCCGGGCTTGGATATGTGCCCGAAGGTCGCCAAATCTTTCCGACGCTGTCGGTCGAAGAGAATCTGCGCGCCACCGCCCGTCCGGGAAAGTGGACAATCCAAGGGATTTACGAGCTATTTCCCCGACTTCGTGAACGACGCCGGAACATGGGCAACCAATTATCAGGCGGTGAACAACAAATGTTGGCCATCGGTCGTGCCCTGATGACCAACCCCCATCTGGTCGTTCTGGACGAGGCTACAGAGGGCCTAGCGCCCCTGATCCGCGCCGACATCTGGGCCTGCCTTCAGCGCTTGAAGGACGAAGGCGAGGCCATTCTAGTCATTGACAAAAATGTCGATGCATTAACCAAATTCGCAGATCGGCATGTGGTGATCGAGAAAGGCCGTGTCGTTTGGGAGGGGACCACGGCCAAGATTCTCGCGACACCCGAGGTCAAAGACCGCTTTTTGCACGTCTGAATAAAAGGAGCCCTTTAGATGAAACCTGGCGTTACCCGTTCCAATTCCGGCATCGAAGATATCAGTTGGAATATCCTCGGCCAGACTTATGTGCCGAAACAGAAATCCAAGAACTCGATGGCGTGGCACGCGACCCTGCCCAAGGGCACCTTCGTGCCGCCGCACATCCATCCGACGCAGGACGAATTCATCTATGTGCTGGATGGCCGTTTCGACGTGATCCTGAACGGTGTCGAAACTTACGCTGAACCGGGTGACCTGATCCGGCTGCCGATGAACATCCCGCACGGCATCTACAACAAGACCGATCAGACCATCAAATGCCTGTTCTGGGTGTCTCCGACCCGGCGGCTGTTCGATCTGTTCTGGGCGCTGCATAACCTTGGCCCCGACGCCAACCCGGCGGATGTGGTGGCGGTCTCGGCCCAGCACGAGGTCGACTTCCTCCCGCCCGAGGAGGATTGATCCATGAAGGTCATTATCGCAGGGGCGGGCATCGGTGGGCTGACAACAGCCCTGATGCTGCACGCCCGTGGCATCGACGTGAAACTGTACGAAGCGGCCCGCGAAGTGCGCGAGGTCGGCGTCGGCATCAACGTTCTGCCCCACGCCATTCGTGAACTTGAACAACTGGGCCTGCTGCCTGATCTGGACGAGGTCGGCGTGCGCACCCGCAAGCTCACCTACCTGACCCGTCAGGGCCAAGAGGTTTGGTCGGAACTGCGTGGCATGTACGCAGGCCACGATGTGCCCCAGTTCTCGATCCACCGGGGTCGGTTGCAAAAGGTCATCTATGACGCCGTGATTGAACGGCTGGGCAAGAAGGCCATCAAGACGGGCCGCCGCCTTGCAGGCTTTGTTCAGGACGAAGCAGGCGTGACCGCGCATTTCACCGACGCGCTGAAGGGCGACGGTGGCAAGACGGTTCGTGGCGACGTGCTGATCTGCGCCGATGGCATCCATTCCGCCGGTCGCAAGGTGTTCTACCCCGGAGAGCAATCGCCGTCGTGGCAGGGCGTCGTCATGTGGCGCGGTGCGACCGAATTCCCGGTGTGGGAAGACGGGGAAAGCATGGCCATCGGTGGCGGTCTGGGCGGTAAATTCGTGCTCTACCCCATCGCGCCCGCCAAGAAGGGCAAGCAGCTGATGAACTGGGTGGTGAACGTGCGGATCAAGGATCCGCTGGTGTCGCCGCCGCCGCCCGACAACTGGTCGCGTCGCGCATCGCTGGCGCAGGTTCTGCCCCATGCGTTGCGGTTCCACGTCCCGGACATGGATATCGGCAAGCTGGTCAAAAAGACCCCCGAGATCTTTGAATACCCGATGGCCGACCGCGATCCGCTGCCGCGCTGGACCTTTGGCCGCGTGACGCTGCTGGGCGATGCGGCGCACCCGATGTATCCCGTGGGATCGAACGGCGCGTCTCAGGCGATACTTGATGCGCGCTGTCTGGCGGACAATCTGCACAAGGCCGAACATCCGCGCGCCGCGCTCTACGCTTATGAGAAAGAGCGTCTGCCCAAGACGGCAGAGGTGGTGCACACCAATCGCCGCGGCGGGCCAGAGCGGGTGATCGACGAGGTCGAAAAGCTTGCCCCCGCCGGGTTCAACACGGTGGACGATGTTCTGTCGTACGAAGACCGCCGGGCGATCGTCGGCGGCTATGCCAACATGGCGGGCTTTTCACGCGTCACGGTGGCGCGCCGGGTGTCGTAATCCGGCGGCCTTGCCGCGCTAATATATTTTGGGGGGAGGGCGTGGCATGAGCAGCTACGATCCGGGTCAGGACGGCGCGAAAATGTCGTTCGCGCAGGACATGAGCTATATCGACTATCTGGGCCTCGACCCCATTCTCGGGGCCCAGTCGCCCCGGTCGGACGCCCATGATGAGATGCTGTTCATCATTCAGCACCAGACGTCCGAGCTGTGGATGCGTCTGGCTTTGCACGAGTTGTCGTCGGCCCGCACGGCCCTGACGGGCGGAGAATTTCGGCAGGCATTCAAGATGCTGACCCGCGTGGCGCGCATCTTTGATCAGTTGAACGGCGCGTGGGACGTGCTGCGCACCATGACCCCAAGCGAATACACCAAGTTCCGGACCGAACTTGGCGCGTCCTCGGGGTTTCAGTCGCACCAGTACCGGCTGATCGAATATATCCTTGGCAACCGCAACAGGTCGATGATGAAGGTGCACGAACACCGGCCCGAACTGTACCAGATGCTGGAGCAGGAGCTGCGTACCCCGTCGCTGTACCATGCGGCGCTACACGCGCTAGAGGCGGAGTTGGGCGTTACCTTCGACCCCGACATCTACCGCATGGATGAGCCGCACAAGACCAGTGAGGCGGTGACCGACGCGTGGATCAAGGTCTACCAATCGCCGGACGAGTATTGGACGCTTTATGAACTGGCCGAAAAGCTGGTCGATCTTGAGGATTACTTCCGACGCTGGCGGTTCAACCACGTCACCACCGTCGAACGCATCATCGGCTTCAAACGCGGCACCGGCGGCACGTCGGGCGTGCAATACCTGCGACGCATGCTCGAGGTCGAGCTTTTCCCCGAACTCTGGACGCTACGAGGTGCCCTATGACCCTGCCCGTGAAGGACCGGTTTCACCTGCCCGAAGGGATGATCTATCTGGATGGTAACTCTCTCGGGCCGCTGCCTAAAGGGGTGGAGGCCGCGGTGTCCAAGATGATCACCGACCAGTGGGGCGCGCATCTGATCAAGGGCTGGAATGTCGACGACTGGATGGCGATGCCGCTGCGGATCGGCAACCGTCTGGCCGCCATGATGGGCGCGGCGGATGAAACGATCACCATGGGCGACACCCTGTCGATCAAGGTCTATCAGGCGCTGGCCGCCGGGTTGGAAATGCGCCCCGACCGTCGCGTGATCCTAAGCGACAGCGGCAACTTTCCGTCCGATCTTTACATGGCCGAAGGGTTGATCAAGCTGCTGGGCGGCACCTACCAGTTGCGCATCGTCGCCCCGGAGGAGGTCGAGGCCGCGATGACCGACGACGTCGCCGTCGCCATGATCACGCAGGTCGATTACCGCACGGGCCGGATGCACGACATGGCCGGGATCACCAAGGCCGCCCATGCGGCAGGCGCGGTGATGCTGTGGGACTTAGCGCATAGCGCGGGGGCTGTGCCCGTGGACCTTGGCGGTTGTGGCTGCGAATTCGCCGTGGGCTGCACCTACAAATACCTCAACGGCGGGCCGGGCGCGCCCGCGTTCATTTATGTCCGTCCCGACCTGATCGGCGACACCCAGCCCGCGCTTAGCGGCTGGCTGGGCCATGACGCGCCTTTCGCCTTCGAACAATCCTACCGCCCCGCGCCGGGCATCGAACGGATGCTCGTCGGCACGCCGCCGGTCATCGCCCTGACGGCTTTGGAATGCGCGCTGGACGCGTGGAACGGGGTCGAGATGGCAGAGCTGCGCGCCGCCAGCCTGCACTTGTCCGAAGTATTCATCGAAGAGGTCGAGGCCCGCTGCCCCGACCTGACATTGGCCAGCCCGCGCGACGGCAACCAGCGCGGCAGTCAGGTGTCCTTTGCTTTCGAGAATGGCTACGCCGCGATGCAGGCCCTGATCGCCCGTGACGTGATCGGCGATTTCCGCGCGCCCAATATTATGCGGTTCGGGTTTACGCCGCTTTATCTGGACGAAGGCGATGTCAGACGCGCGGTCGATATTCTGGCTGATATCCTCGACAATCGTCTGTGGGACACGCCCGAATACAAGCAGACTAATCGCGTGACCTAAGCCTCGTCGGTGCAGGGATGTGGGGGCTGATACATTCCCAAACCCACGCAGACCCCGCGAAAAGGTCATGCATTGAATGCAGCCCCGCTTGTGCGCAATGATCGCACGGCGGGCGATTGCCTTTGCCCCGACATTTGATGTGGGATCGGCACGCGACGCCACCCACAGGAGGAGCCATCATGAAATGTTTCTACGCCAAATCGACCGAGGCGCATGATCCGCAATTCCGCCTGTCATTGGGACGGATCGCCCGCAACGCCGAACAGGCCGAACGTGCGCGGCTGCTATTGGCCGGGTTGGATCGCCTTGGCTGGGACGCGACCGAACCGGAGCCCGTGCCGCGCGAGGTGCTGGAAAAGGTTCATACCCAAGAGCTGCTGAACTTTCTTGAGACCGGCTGGGCAGAGTGGCAGGCGCTGCCCGAGGCGGGGCCAGAGGTCGTGCCCAACGTCCATGCCCTGAACCGCGTGCGCAGCTATCCCAAACATATCATCGGGCGGGCAGGCTGGCACATGGGCGACACCTCCGCCCCCTTGGCGCAGCATTCGTGGCAGGCGACGTTAGGGGCTGCCAGTGCCGCGCATGACGCAGCCCGCGCCGTGGCGCAGGGTTACAGTGTGGCCTACGCCCTGTGCCGCCCGCCCGGGCATCACAGTTCGGCCGATGTCATCGCCGGGCATTGCATGATGAACTGCGCGGCCATCGCGGTTGAAACGCTAAAACCCACCCATGACCGGATCGCCGTGCTGGATATCGACGTGCACCACGGCAATGGCACGCAGGATATCTTTTACGACCGTGACGATGTTCTGTTCGCTTCTGTCCACGCTACGCCCGAAACCTATTACCCGTTCTTCGTAGGTCACGCCCATGAAACCGGCAGCGGCGCGGGCGACGGTTATAATCTGAACATTCCGCTGGCCCAAAGCACCGGCGACGACGGCTGGACCGATGCCATCGCGACAGCCCTTGACCGCGTGCAAAGTTTCAAGCCTGATGCGCTTGTGGTCAGCCTTGGGCTTGATGCACACGAGAATGATCCACTCAAGGGATTGCAGGTCACCTTCGACGGTTTCCGACGCGCGGGTCAGATGATCGCCGCCGCCGGTCTGCCCACCGTTCTGGTGCAGGAGGGCGGATATCTGTCGCCGGACCTGACGACATCGCTTGTGGCATACATGGCCGGTCACGCCGGTCTGGATATCGATATTTGAAATCGCGCCAACGCGCCCCCGAACTCATGGGAGAGACATGATGAACACGCGGTCCAATTCGCTGCACGAAACTGACATTGCCTATCAGGTGCACCCCTATACCAATGCCCGTGCGCATGAAGAACAGGGGCCCATGATCATTACCAAGGGCGAAGGCTGCTATGTCTACGACAGCGAAGGTAAAAAGTACCTCGAAGGTCTGGCGGGCCTGTGGTCGGTCGCGGTCGGTTTCTCTCAGCCCCGTCTGGTCGAGGCGGCAGCGAAACAGATGGCCGAACTGCCCTACATCCAGAACTTTGCCCATAAGGCCCACGCGCCGGGCATCCTGATGGCCGAAAAGCTGGTCGAGATGACGCCAGAGCATCTGACCAAATGTTTCTTCACCAACTCCGGGTCCGAGGCGAACGACACGGTCGTCAAATTCGTCTGGTTCATGAACAACATGCTGGGCCGGCCCGAGAAGAAGAAGTTCCTTGCGCGTAATAAGGGCTATCACGGGATCACCGTGGCCTCTGGGTCGCTGACCGGGCTGCCGGGCAACCAGAAAGGGTTCGACCTGCCTGCGATCCCCGTCATCCACCTGACCTGTCCGCACCATTACCGGTGGGCGCACGACGGCGAAAGCGAAGCCGAGTTCACAGCCCGCCTGCTGAAAGAAGCCGAAGACACGATCATCGCTGAAGGCCCCGAAACCATCGCCGCCTTTATTGGTGAGCCTGTCATGGGCGCCGGTGGCGTGATGACCCCGCCCGAAGGCTACTGGCCGGGGATGGAGGCGATCTGCCGGAAATACGACATCCTCATGATCTCGGACGAGGTGATCAACGGCTTTGGCCGCACGGGCCATCCCTTTGGCTGCCAGACTTATGGGTTCAAGCCCGACATCATGACCGTGTCGAAACAGCTGACCTCGTCCTACATGCCGCTGGCCGCGATCCTTATGTCGGACGAAGTTTATCAGGTCATCGCTGACTATACCGCTGAACTGGGCACTCTAGGTCACGGCTTTACCGCGGGCGGCAACCCCGTGGCCTGTGCTGTGGGTCTGGAAAACCTTGCGATCATCGAAGAAGAAGACCTGATGGGCAACGCGGCCCGTCTGGCGGATCGTCTGCAATCTGGCCTGCGTAAATTCTCGGACCACCCGCTGGTGGGCGAGGTGCGCGGCATCGGCCTGATCGCGGGCGTGGAACTGGTGGCGGACAAGGCCACCAAGAAAAGCTTTGAACCCGGTGGCAAGATCGCAGCCGTCGCCGCCAAGATGGCGGCAGAAGAAGGCCTGATCATCCGCAATATCTATGAAACCATCGGCATCTGCCCGCCCATGATCATCACCGCCGAACAGGTGGATGAACTGCTGGAAAAACTGCGCCGCGCTCTGGACCGCACGCTGGAATGGGCCAAGGCCGAAGGTCTGAAGTAACTTCGGACGTTAGGATCGGGCGCCAGAGTGAAACGGCGCCCGATTGTCCCCTGCCGCGACGACACGCCCGTGCTACGTTAGTCGCATGACGTTGTCCCCGACCTTGACCGACCCGCAGCCCCCGGCGCGGCGCAACCTTGCGCTATTTGCCGATCTGCGCGATCAGGCCTTCGTGTCGGGTGCCATCGACCAATTGTGCACCAAGGGCGCGGCGGTCGTTATCTCGGACAACGATGATCTGATCGCCAACCTGCCGCCCGCCCGCGTGCTGCGCTATGCCGAGGTCGGCGCGCATGAAACCCCCATCCGCTTTGACCGCCTGCAGGCCCGCATCAGTGATACGGTTCGCGGTGCCAGTCTGGTTGTCGTGGATATGGCGTGGTGGCTGGCCAGCGTTCATTCCGCCGCCAGTCCCGAAGGCTGGGCGCGGGTCTGCGATGACCTGACCAAGAGCGATGATATGACTGTGCTGTCGGTCTATGACGCCAACCTGCTGATCGCGGATCAGTTTCTGGCGGCCATGCGGGGGCATGAACATCTGCTGGCCCCGTCGGGCATCTATCCCAACCCGCTGTGGATCCCGCCACGGTTAAGCCAGTCGGGGACCTTGACAGAACAGATGACCCATCTGCTGGGTCAGATCGTGCCGGACTATGCAACCAGCGGCTTGCCCTTGGTTCAGGATCGCGATGCGGCCTCGGGCAGTGATCCGAAATGGGCGGGCAGCGCGAAATGGGCGCAACCCCGTCTGACCGGGCCGGATGGGTGGAAAATCTGCTGCCTCGGGCGGCTGCGGGTGTTCATGTCGAACGGTGATCAACTGCGATGGGACATCCCCGGCGGCGCGCCCAAGAAATCCAAAGCGCTTTTTGCGTTCCTGCTGCAGCGGGGTGAACGGGGGGCGCGGGCGACGCAGTTGGCCGAACTGCTTTGGCCGGAAGAGCCGGACGAAGACATCAAACGCAAGCGCCTGCATCACGCTATCGCCATGCTGCGCCGCACCCTTGGCAGCAAGGATCACATCCGCCGCATGGGCGATTACTACGCGTTGGTCCCGCCCGCGAACTCTTGGGTCGATATCACCAGTTTCGAACAATTGTGTAACCGCGCGCACCTGATGACCCATGACCATCAGGACGACCGCGCCATAGCGCTGCTAGAGGCCGCGGACCGCCTGTACGAAGGGGATTTGTTCGAAGATATCGGCGATGAATTCGTTGAAACCGAAGTGGACGACTGGGTGCTGCCGCGCCGGGTCTGGTTGCGCGAAATGGCGATCAAGGTACAGCTGTTCAAGGCGAACATTCGGCACCGCACGGGCCATCTGCGCGAGGCGTTGGACAGTTGCCAGACCGCCCTGAGCATGGACCCCCTGTCCGAGGCCGCGCATGCCCAGATGATGCAAATTTTTCACGATCAAGGCCGCCCTCAGGCCGTGGCGCGGCAGTATCGCCAATACCAGACCAGCCTTGCCCAGATCGACGCCAGTGACGAGGCGTCCGAGCTGTCGGCGCTGTATCATCGCTTGATGGCCAGTGCCTGAGAAACAGCGCCTGAGGGCGAGCCAAAGAAAAACCAAATCGCGCGATCTAGACACCATCTTAACAGTCCCGCCATGGAAGGCCGGGCCGCAAAACATACGGAACAAATCATCTGATGACCCACCACCTGTCCCGATACGATCCCGTCTGGTCCGCGGCCGAACCTTACATGCGCGCACGCAAGAACGACGTGCATATTCCGGTCTGTTTCCACTGGACGCTGAAGCTGCTGGACCACTTTCCGGAGGCCGACCGCGACATCTGCCTTCTGGCTATCCTGCTGCACGATATCGGCTGGTACGCCATTGATATGGAGGAGATTATCGAACAGGGCTTCCGGTCCGACGATATCCTGCATTCCGACGTCCGCTACCGGCACGAGGCCGAGGGCGTGCGCATGGGCCGCGAGGTTCTGGAACAGACCGGCTGGGACGAGGCGGTGATCACGCAGGTCTGCGAAATTATCGACGGCCACGACACCCGCGACACGGCCCGCCACCTGAACGACCGGATCGTGCGTGACGCGGATAAGCTGTGGCGCTTTTCGGTGACCGGGATCGCGATTGCCGCCGATTGGTTCGGCACCACGCCCCGCGGCTATGCCGACCGGCTGGAAACGGAATGGAACAAGCTGGAAACCACCCCCGGTCGCGACATGGCGCGGGACGAACTGGCGCGATCCAGACAGACGCTGATGCTGCACGTGATCTAAGGGACGGTTGCGCGGCGACATCGTGTCGAGCGTGACTGGCGCAGGTGTCCCGCAGCAAATCTGACACTGACCGCGCTTGTCGTTGCACAATAGCGCGAACATGACATCCTGCGGGCGCGTCGAAGTGGCGTCAAATGAAGGGAACTGCGCCAGATGAACGCGTCTCAGGTCAAAAGCATTGCGGCGCTGTCGCGGGGGTTGGATGTTCTGCAATTGCTGCAGGGCCGCGGCCCGCACACGCTGCATGAACTGCATCAGGCGACCAATATCCCCAAGGCGACGTTGCTGCGTATCCTGAAAACGCTCCGCGAAAGCGGCATGATCTGGCAGCGTATGGCGGACGGCGCCTACCTTCCGTCCTTCGCGCTGGCTGCGCTGGCCAGTCGGATCGACCATGAAAACGAACTGGTCGAAATGACATCCCCGGTGCTTAGACAGCTGACGGATGCGGTCAAATGGCCTTCGGTTCTTGCGGTGCCGCGGCTGACCCATATGGAGGTGATCGAGACCAACCAGCGGGAAAGCTATTTCGACAATATACCGCTTGGGCCAGTGGGGTTCCGGATCCCCATGCTCCGCTCGGCCTCGGGGCGGGCGTTTCTGGCCTTTTGCGAGGTGCCGGTGCGCGACGCGATCCTTGATCGGTTGCGCAAATCGGATCAAAAGGGCGACCGGCTGGCCCAGAACGCAGACTATGTCGAACGGTTGATCGCCGAGACGCGGGATCGTGGCTACGCCCTGCGCGACGCGGATTTCGGCGGCCATTTCGACGAAGACCGCCGGGCCGTGGATGACGAACGGGAATCCATCGGGGTGCCGATCCGGCTGGGCGATCATGTCCCCGGCGCGATCAACATCACATGGGCCCGCCGCGCGCTGAGCCGCGCGCAGGGTGTCGAGCGCTTTGCCGGGCCGCTGCAAGAGGCGGCGGACCAGATCAGTCAGCAGCTAACCCGGCGCTGAGGTTTCACCAGGTGGAATCTGACGGGGTGCCGAATTGGCCCTTAACCCGCCAGCGCCTACCGTCCCGGTCAAGAGGAGCGACCACCGGGAGGAGCCGATGAGCGGCCTGACGCGATCTGACATCGACGATATTCTGCGCCTGATCGACAGTTCGGATTTTGACGAACTGCGATTGGAAACCGGGGATCTGAAACTGGAACTGCGCCGCCGTGGGGCAGGGGCCTCGGCCCCCGCGACGCCCCAGCCCGCGCCCGCAGCCGCCCCTGCAGCAGCGCCCGCATCCAAACCCGCGCAGGACGTGGCCGCGCCGGTCGTCGCCTCTGGCGGCGGGTCCGAGGTACCGTCGCCCATGCTGGGCACCTTCTACCGCGCGTCGAAACCCGGCGCGGACCCGTTCATTCAGGTCGGCGACATGGTCAGCGAAGACACGGTCATCGGCATCATCGAGGTGATGAAACTGATGAACCAAGTGACGGCTGGCGTGGCCGGGATCGTCACCGATATCGTGGCGCAGGACGGCAAGCTGGTCGAACATGGGCAGGCCCTGATCCGCGTCCAACCTGCCTGATCTGCCATGACCCCGATCAAACGCATATTCATCGCCAATAGGGGCGAGATCGCGGTGCGCATTATCCGCACCTGCCGCCAGCTGGGGATCGAAACCGTGCTGGGCGTGTCCGAGGCCGACCGCGACAGCCTTGGCGCCCAACTGGCCACCCGCGCGGTCTGCCTTGGCCCTGCGCCGTCGAACCAAAGCTATCTGAAGGTCGGCACGGTGATTGAGGCCGCAAAGGGCACGGGCTGCGACGCCATCCATCCCGGCTATGGGTTTTTGTCGGAAAACAAAGACCTCGCCACGGCCTGCGCTGAAAACGACCTGATTTTTATCGGCCCCAGCCCGGACAATCTAACCGCCGTGGGCGACAAGCTGACCGCGCGCAACCATGCGGGCGACGCGAAGGTGCCGCTGGTCCCCGGTGGCACGATTGAAAGCCCCGAACAGGCGGCAGAGCTGGCGGAACAGGTGGGCTTTCCCATGCTGATCAAGGCCGTATCGGGCGGCGGCGGCAAAGGCATGAAGCGCGTCGACCGTGCCGAAGACTTGGACGCTCAGATCGACATGGCCGGGACCGAGGCGCAGGCCGCCTTTGGGGACGCGCGCGTCTATCTGGAACGCTTCGTCACCGTCGGGCGGCATGTTGAGGTGCAGATCATTTCCGACGGGGAGACCGTGATCCACGCGGGCGAACGCGATTGTTCGGTCCAGCGCCGCTATCAAAAGGTGGTCGAAGAAGCGCCCGCGCCCCAATTGCCACCCAAGCTGCGTCAGGGCCTGCTGGACGCGGCGGTGAAATTTGCGCGTCACATCGGGTATCGGTCGCTTGGCACCGTCGAATTCCTTGTCGATGTAGAGCGCGAGGAATTCTATTTCCTTGAAATGAACGCCCGTATTCAGGTCGAACACCCGGTGACCGAGGCGATCACCGGCCTTGATCTGGTCGCGATCCAGATCGCCATTGCCGAAGGCCGTCCGCTGAAGCTGACCCAAGACGACATAAAGCTGACGGGCCACGCCATCGAATGCCGCCTGAACGCCGAAGACCCAGACCGCGATTTCATGCCGTCCCCGGGCCGCGTGACACAGGCGTGGTTCCCCGCAATGCCGGGGCTGCGCGTGGATACGCATATGCAGGCCGGTGCGATGATCCCGCCGTTCTATGACAGCATGATCGCCAAGCTGATCGCCTATGGCGATACCCGCGACGACGCGGTGGCCACCATGCGCGCAGCGCTGAAGGTCTGCGCACTAGAGGGTATCGCGACCAACGCGGTGCTTCACGACGCGATCATGGGCGACGCGGAATTCCAGAAGGGTGGGGTGGATACGAATTACCTGCCCGGGCTGCTTAAGCGGCGACAGGAGGCATCATGACCAACGTAACGCTGATCGACACCACAGTCCGCGACGGCAACCAGTCGAACTGGGGCGCCACGGGTCTGGACACCGGGATGATGCTGCAGATCGCCCCGGTGATGGAACGGGTGGGGTTTGAATCGATCGATTTCACCACCTCGACCCATATGGCCGTGGCCGTGCGGTTCAAGAAAGAAGACCCATGGGAACGCCTGCGCCTGTTTCGTGAGGCCACGCCCAACACGCCGCTGTCGTTTCTGACCACGGGCATGCGCTTTATCTCTTGGGAAGTCGCCAGCGAAGAGCTGATGGAATTCGCCTTCCGTCTGGTGGTCAACAACGGCATCCGGCGCTTTGCGGTGATGGACCCGATGAACAATGTGCCGTCGATGCTGCGCATGGCCGATCTGACGCGTAAGGCGGGCGGGGAACAGATCGTCGCCGCGTTGACCTTTACCCTCTCGCCCCTGCATGACGACGCGTATTTCGCAGACGCGGCGGGCAAGCTGGCCGGGTCGGGCAAGTTCGAAAAACTCTACCTCAAGGATCCCGGCGGTCTGGTCACCCCGGACCGCGCCCGCACGCTGATCCCCGCACTGACCAAAGTGCTGGGCAATGTGCCGCTGGAATTCCATTCGCATTGCACCATCGGGCTTGCCCCGTTTTCGTATCTTGAGGCCGCGGATCAGGGCTGTCCCTGCCTGCACACCTCCGCCGGATGGGCCGCAGGTGGGACAGGTCAGCCGGGCATGAAAATGACGATCTCGAACCTGCGCGACCTTGGCCATACGGTTGATGTGGATGATGATGCGGTGGCCGAAATGGACGCCTACTTCACCTCTCTGCCCAAGGCCGAGGGCCTGACCCAAGGCCAGCCCGGAGAGTTCGACCGCGCCTATTTCCGCCACCAGATGCCGGGCGGCATGATGGGAACGATGAAACGCCAACTGGCCGAGACCAAGCGCGAACACCTGCTGCCGCAAGTGCTGGAAGAGGTCGAACGTGTGCGCGCCGAGCTGGGCTATCCCATCATGGTGACACCGTTTTCGCAGGTCGTGGGCACGCAGGCCATGCTGAATGTCATCGGCAAGGAAAGGTATGAGACGGTCCCGGATGAGGTCACGCGCTTTGTCCTTGGCCGCTTTGGCACCCCCGCCATGCCCATGGACAAAGAGGTCGAGGCCCGCATCCGCGACAGCAAACGCGCGCGCGAGTTGGAGGACGAACCTGCCATGGCGTCCTTGGATGAGTTGCGCGCGAAACTGGGCAAAGGCCTGAGCGACGAGGAATTCTTGCTGCGCGCCACCATGCCCGGCGAACAGGTCGATGCGATGAAGGCCGCAGGCCCCGCACGCCGCACCTATGACCCCAAGACGCGCCCCACGATGGACCTGATCCGCGAATTGACGGGCCGCAAAGGCCTGACCTCGGTCAAGATTGAGAAAGACGATTTCAAACTGGAACTGAAAGGCGGCGCGTGATGCACAGCCACCCCATTCTGGCCGCCTGTTTCGACATCGACGGCACGCTGGCGATGATGGACAAGGACGCCGGCACCTACGAAGCGCTGCCGGGAGCCGCCGACGCGCTGGCCGCCTGCCGCGCCACGGACCGCCCGGTCGTCGCCTATACCAACGGCACCTTCTTTCCGCCCGCGCATTACTATCCGCTGCTGGCCGACGCAGGCCTGGAATTCGATGACGGGCACATCATCACCCCCGCCGCCGTGGCCGCCAAATACTTTGTCGATCAGGGATACAAACGCATCGTCGTTCTGGGCGGCGACGGCACCCGGGTGCCTTTGCAGGACGCCGGGATCGAGGTGCTGCCAAGCTCTGAGATGCACGACGACGTGGACGCGATCTTTATCGGCTACACCCGCGATTTCGGCGCGGTCGATCTGGAAACACTGGTCAAATCCGTCTGGGCGGGGGCGAAACCCTATACCGCGTCTAACGCGCCAAGCGTGGCGTCCTCTAAGGGCCTGATATTGGGCGTGTCCGGTGCGCTGTCTGCCGCCGTGACCTATGCCACCGATGTGCCTGTGACCGTGCTGGGCAAACCCTCGACCGTGGGCATGGACATGGTGTCGGCCCTGACAGGCGTTCGGGCAGAAGAAACCGTTATCATCGGCGATGACCCAAAGTTGGAAATCATCATGGCCCGCCGCGCAGGTGCGCTGGCCGTGGGTGTGTTGACCGGCCTCGCCGATACCGCCAAATTCAATAGCTTCCCGGCCGAAGAACGGGCCAATATGATCCTGCCTGGGTTGGAAGACCTGACCTCTCAACCCTGGTTCGCATGAGGGCGCTATGACCGACACCGGAGACATCATCTGGCAGGCCTCTGACGCGCGGCTTGAAGCGTCGAATATCACTGCCTACCTCGCGTGGCTGGCCGACCGGGGGCACAGCTTTGAGGGCTATTGGGACCTTTGGCAATGGTCGGTGGATCAGCCTGCGGCCTTCTGGCAATCGCTGTGGGATTACTTCGACATTCTCCACGATGGAGAGATCGAAGAGGTCATGACCGACGCGCCCATGCCCCGGACCCGCTGGTTCACGGGCACGCGTCTGAACTATGCCGAACACGTTCTGCGCCGCGAAAACGACGGTGATCCGACCCGTGTAATGCTGCACCATTCCGCCGAATGCCGCGAGGCTGGCACATCCAGCTGGGCCGAGGTCGGCGGCGCGGTGCGGCGGCTGGCCACCCGGCTGCGTGACATGGGGCTGGGGCCGGGGGACCGCGTGGTCGCCTATATGCCCAACATCCCCGAAACGGTGATCGCCTGCCTTGCGGTGACAGCCATCGGTGCAACATGGTCGTCCGCCGCGCCCGAATTTGGCGCCCAGACCGTCATCGACCGTTTCAGCCAGATCGAACCGACTTTGGTCTTTGCGGTGAACGGCTATCGCTATGGCGGCAAGGATTACGACCGAACCGGCGACCTGACCAAGATCCTGAACGCTTTGCCCACGGCAAAACACCTGGTGATGCTGGATTATCTGCCCGGTGCGTCCGCCGCGCCGCAGTTCACTGGCGACACGCTGACATGGGATGACATGCTGTCTGGCCCCGACATCGCAGCGGCTGATTTCCAATACGAACGTGTGCCGTCTGACCATCCGCTCTGGGTGCTCTTCTCCTCTGGCACCACGGGGCTGCCAAAGCCCATCGTGCATGGCCACCACGGCATCGTGCTAGAGCATTACAAATCCGCCGCCTTCCACTTTGAAATCGCCAAGGGCGGTGCGCTGTTCTTCTATTCGACAACCGGCTGGATGGTTTGGAACACGCTGATGTGGGGGCCGCTGATGGATGGCCGCGCGGTGCTGTATGACGGCCACCCTGCCTATCCCGACGCCCGTCTGTTGTGGCGCATCGCCGCCGATGCCAAGGCCAGTGTGCTGGGCGTCAGCCCCACCTACATCCAGATGGTCCGCCAGCAGGGGATCGAACCGGGGCAGGAGTTTGATCTGTCCGCGCTGCAATCGGTGATGCTGGTCGGATCGCCGTCGACCCCGGAAACCTTCGACTGGGCCTATGCCGCCATTGGCCGCGACATCTGGGCCAGTTCGCAATCGGGCGGGACCGAATTCTGCTCTGGCATTTTGGCCGGCTCGCCTTTGTTGCCCACGCGCGCAGGCGAAATTCAGGCGCCCGCCCTAGGCACCGCCGCCTTCGCCTATTCCGAGGATGGCCAGAAGGTCCGCAATGAGGTGGGCGAATTGGTCATCACCTCCCCCATGCCGTCGATGCCGCTGTTCTTCTGGGGCGACGAGGGGTTCGACCGCTATACCGACAGCTATTTCGACACCTATCCCGGCGTCTGGCGGCACGGCGATCGGGTGATGTTCAACGATCACGGCGGCAGCTTTGTGCTGGGGCGGTCCGACGCGACACTAAACCGGTTTGGCGTGCGCATCGGATCGGCCGAGATCTATCGCACCATCGAAACCTTCCCCCAGATCACCGACAGCCTTGTGGTCTGCATCGAAGAAGAGGGTGGGGGGTATTTCATGCCGCTTTTCGTGCAGATGGCCGACGGTTCAGATCTGGACGATGCGCTGACCAAAGAGATCGTGCAAAGGCTGCGCAGCGAACGCTCGCCCCGCCATGTGCCCGATGTGATCCTTGCCGCACCGGAAATCCCGATGACTCTGACCGGCAAGAAGATGGAGGTGCCAGTACGCAAGCTGCTGCTGGGGGTCGCCCCCGACAAGGTCGCCAGCCGCGATGCCACCCGCAACCCTGACGCGCTGGACTGGTTCGCCAGTTTCGCGGCAAAGCGTCGGGGATGAGCGTTTCGCCCTTTGACGTCACCGGCCGCGTCGCGCTGGTGACCGGGGCCGCGGCGGGGCTTGGGTTTGCCATGGCCAAGACGCTGTCGGATCACGGGGCCAAGGTCGCCTGTCTGGACACGGACGCTGACGCCTTGGCCCGGTGCGAGGCGTTGGACAACACTCTGACCATCCCGGCAGACGTAACGGATGCGCAAGCGATGTCGGCGGCGGTGGATCAGATCGTCGATAGATGGGGCGCGCTGGACATCTGCGTCGCCAATGCGGGCGTGTCGGATCGCCCCGGCGATCTGCTGCACGACACGGCTCCAGCGGAATGGGCGCGCGTGACCCGTGTGAATCTTGACGGTGTCTACAACACGCTGCACCCCGCCTTGGCGCAGATGATCGCCCAAGGCCACGGCAAGGTTATCACCGTGGCGTCGATGTGGGGCCATGTCGGACCTGCGGGCCTGTTCCCGCGCCCCGCGTATGCCGCCAGTAAGGGCGCGGTGGTCAATCTGACGCGAGAGCTGGGCGTGCAATACGCGCCGCACAACATCCAAGTGAACGCCCTGTGCCCCGGCTTTTTTCGCACCGAAGGCCGCCCCCGCACCGAAGAAGCCGCGGCAGCCATGGCCGCCTACACCCCGGCAGGCCGCATCGCCCAAGCGGACGAAATCGCGGGCGCTTTGCTGATGCTGGCATCGCGGGCGTCGGACTTTATGTCCGGCAGTTCTGTGGTCATCGACGGCGGCGTCCTGGCGCGCTGATCTGGCGGTGCCCCGACGCCTGTGGCAGGGTGCGCCGAGCCTAAGTAACAGGAGCCGCCCCATGACCCGTATGACCACCGGAGAGATCCTTGCCGCCAGCCTGAAGGCCAACGGCGTCGATACGGTCTTTGGCATCCCCGGCGCGCATATGTACGACTTTAACGATGCCCTGGCGCGGCAGGACGGCATCCGGTTCATCCATACCCGCCACGAACAGGGCGCGGGCTATATGGCCTATGGCTACGCGGCGTCGACCGGGCGGGTGGGGGCCTACACGGTGGTGCCGGGGCCGGGTCTGCTGAATTCCGGCGCGGCACTGTGCACGGCCTATGGCGCCAATGCGCCGGTGATCTGCGTGACGGGCAACATCATGTCCCACCTGATCGGGCAAGGGCGGGGGCAGCTACACGAATTGCCCGACCATCTGGGCACGCTGAAAGGTCTGACCAAATGGGCCGAACGCATCAATCACCCGACCGAAGCGGCCAGCGTGATGGATCAGGCGTTTGACCAGATGCTCTCGGGCCGCTCGCGCCCGGTGGGGATCGAAGCGCCATGGGATGTCTTTGGCATGGCGGCCGAGGTGGCAGAACCTGCAGCCACGACCCCGACGCCAGCCCCCAAACCCGATCCTGATCTGATCGCCCAAGCCGCCCAGATGATCGCAGCCGCGAAAAACCCGTTGATTATGGTCGGCGGCGGCGCGCGGGACGCGTCGGCGCAGGTGACGGAGCTGGCCCGCCTGATCCAAGCCCCCGTGACCGCCCACAGGCAGGGCAAGGGCGTGCTGGCCGAGGATGATCCCCTGTCCCTGCTGCCGCCCGCCGCATGGCAGTACTGGCAGGATTGCGACCTGCTGATCGGCATCGGATCGCGGCTAGAGCTGCAGCATTTCCGCTGGCGTTGGATGCCCGAGGGGCTGAAGACTCTGCGCATCGACATCGACCCAACGGAATTCGTGCGGCTCAAGCCGGACCTAGGGGTTGTGGCCGATGCCGCCGACGGCGTCGCGGCACTGATCGCGGCGCTGCAGGCCCAGGGCATCACCGCCGACGACCGCAGTGCCCAATGCGCCGACCTTCGCGACGCGGCGACCGAGGCGTTCCGCGCCGTCCAGCCGCAAGAAAGCTATCTGCGGGTCATCCGCGACGCGCTGCCCCGCGACGGGTTCTTCGTGGAAGAGGTCAGTCAGGTCGGATTTTCCGCCCGCATGTGTTTTCCCGTCTACGCACCGCGCCAATACGTGACCTGCGGCTATCAGGACAACTTGGGCTTTGGCTTCAACACCGCGCTTGGGGTCAAGGTCGCCAACCCCGACAAGGCTGTCGTGTCCGTGTCGGGCGATGGCGGGTTCATGTTCGGCGTGCAGGAACTGGCAACGGCCAAGCAATTCGGCATCGGCGTCGTGGCGATCGTGTTCAACAATTCCGCCTATGGCAACGTGCGGCGCGATCAGCAGACCGTCTATGGCAACCGATTGATCGGCTCGGACCTAGAGAACCCGGATTTCGTCAACCTTGCCAAAAGCTTCGGGGTAGAGGCCCACAAGGTGACCAGCCCCGAGGACTTGGCCGAGGTGCTGCCCGCAGCCATCGCCGCCAATCAGCCCGTGGTGATCGAAGTAGAGGTGCCAAAAGGCGGCGATGCCTCCCCCTGGCCGTTCATCCATCCGGCGCCGTTGACATAAAGCGACGGCCCTAGGCCAATCCGGGCTACCGCCAGTTACCGCCCCGTTGCCACCTTGAACACCGCGCCTTCCAGTGCGGGCGTTGCGGTGATCTGACAGGTCAGGCGGCTGTTGTCCTGCGGTTCATTCGCCATGAATTCGATGGTGTCGGCCTCGTCCGACAGCGGGTCTTTCAGGCTGCCGTCGGGCGCGTCGATCACGTAGCAATGGCAGGTCGCGCACATGGCCGACCCACCACATTCCGCGATGATGCCTTCGACGCCTGCATCCCGGGCCGCGTACATCAGCGGCTCGCCTTCCTTGGCGTCGATCTGGCGTTCGGTGCCGCTGGCTTCGATGAAGGTGACTTTGACCATTGCGTGTCCTCGTAGTTCAGATGAATTGCTTGCCGCCGTCGATGATCAGTGTCTGACCAGTCGTGAAGGCAGAAAGGGGAGAGGCGAGGTAAAGCGCGCCGCCGGTGATATCGTCGACCTCGGCATTGCGTTTCAGCGACGCGCGATCAACGCCGTAATTTTTCGCGTCGGCCATCTGGCCATAGCTTGCCTCGGTCAGGGTAAAGCCCGGCGCGATCACGTTGACGCGGATGTTGTCGCCGCCCATTTCCTTGGCCATCACGCGGGTCATCGCGATCACCGCGCCCTTGGATGCCACATAATGCATCCACTGAGGAGACCCCGAAAATACCGTGGCCGAGGCGACGTTGATCACCGACCCGCCACCCGCATCGCGCAGCAGGGGGGCCATGGCGCGGGTGACCTGCCAGACGCCTTTAACGTTCACTTGCATGACGCGGTCCCAGACGTCTTCGTCAATCTCTTCGAACGGGCGGCGTTCCAGCCCGGCATAGATCGCGGCGTTGTTCACCACCACGTCCAGCCCGCCCATCTGGTCCTGCACTGTTTGCGCCAGCGCGCGGCAGCTGTCCGATTGGGCGACGTTCACCTCGGCTGACAGACCACCGATGATGTCAGCCGTTTCCGCAGCCCCGTCGGCGTTCAGATCTGCGGCCATCACCCGCGCGCCCGCGTCCGCAAAGGCCTGTGCAAAGCCACGGCCCAAACCTCCGGCGGCGCCCGTTACCAGAACGCGGGCGTCTTTCAGACCCAGATCACGCATCATTAAGTCTCCAAGTAAGTATCTAGCGCCAGTTCCGCCCGGACCGAGGCGGTGAAGGCCTCGGCTATGGCGCGTCCGGCGGGGGTCAGCATGTTGGGGTTCGACCGCACCTCAAGCATGTCGAGGAATTGCGCGCGGTCCCAGCCGTACCAGCCTCGGATCGTCTTCATGCCGTGGGGCGTGGCGCGCCAGCCCTTGTCGGCGTCTTTCATCACGGCGTCATTGATCGACCGTGCTTCTTTCGTTGTGTCGTGTCCGTCGATGATGGCCAGCACCGCATCGATATCGACCCCATCGGGGCGGTGGCGTTCCAAAATCTCACGCGCGATGTCGACCCCGTGCAATTCGTGGTCACGCACCAGATGGTCGTACCCCGGTTTCTTGTCGATCGCGTCCAGCAGATGGGCCGGATCGATCCGCTTCCAGCCGACGTCGTGCAGAACGACCGCAGGCAGAACCACGCTTTCGTCGGCCTCTGGCGTCAATGCCAGCAAGGCCTTGGCAACCGCATAGGCCACCAGCGTGTGTTCGTCGTTGTTGCGCACATCAAGAAAAGACCGCGCGTCCTGCCAAAGGGCCAGATCGCGCGGCGAGAGGATTGCCGTTGTGGTCATGAAGCCATTCCTTGATGTGATCCGATGCTGAGAGGGTGCACCAGATCGCCTACCTCTCTAGTTGGTCCCTTGGGGCGACGCGGCCGCCCCAAGGCAGGAGTTTTCGTGCCAGATCAGTCGAGGATCGTGACCTTGCCGGTGTTGCCATCAACGCGGATCTTCTGACCGGTCTTGATCCGGGACGAGGCGTTGCCCGTCCCCGTCACAGCCGGCAGACCGTATTCGCGGCAGACGATGGCGGCGTGGCTCATCATGCCGCCGATGTCGGTCACGGCGGCGCTGATCTTGCCAAAGACCGGGGCCCAGGACGGGGCGGTCACAGGTGTGACAAGGATGTCGCCCTTTTGCAGTTCCGACAGCTGGTCGGGGCTGCGCAGAACACGTGCGACGCCTTCGACCGTGCCGGGGGCCGCGGCCATGCCCGACAGGCTGCCATCGTCATCGCCCGTGCTGGTCCATTTCGCAATAGAGTCGGACGTGATGCCGAACAGCATGATCGTGAAGGGTTCGGTGATGACCTCTGGCGGGTTGTTCAGCGCGGGCAGGGGCGCCTGAGACGCCAGCGCGTCCATGATGCCCCGGCGACGTTCGATTTCCGCAGGCCAATAATCCGGGCCCTGATCGTTGGTGCCAATGGCCCAGGACCGTGCCAGATCCCACAGCGCGTCGCGGACTTCGTTGCGGTTCAGATAGAACATGTCGTCCACGGTCTTCCAATAGCCCGCATCGACGAACAGCTGGCTAAGCTCGCGCATCTTGCGCCAGAACACCGACAGCGACCAATGTTCGATGTAGAAGTTGTGGTCTTCCACGTAGGGGAACACGACGCGGGACAGGCCCAGCTTGCCCTCGAACACTTCGCGCGCCTCGTCATCCATCATCTCGGCGTATTCGCTGGTGATGCGGTCGCGTTCGGCCACCAGTTTTTCGGTCGGGCGATCAATCGTTTCGCCCGCTTCCAGACGTTCGATGTAATCGCGCAGATAGCCCATCGGGATATCCAGATGTTCGATCCAGTACTTGTCGGACGAATAGAAGCCGTTGCCTGCGGTAAAGTTGAACCACGGGTCCTGCGCCTCTTTCCACTGTGCCAGCCACTTGTCGCCGCCATCCGCGTTTTCCAGCGCTTTCAAGGCATCATCCACGCTGCCGGATTTGACCACATCGGCCAGACCCAGTTCGATCGCCAGCTTGGCCAGCTTCTTCAGCTCGTCATCCGGGCGGAACAATTCGCTGTCCACGCCCTGCACCATTTTGGCGATGGCCTGATCGGGGATCGAGGGGAATTGTTCTTTCATGAACCCGAAGAAATCCAGATAGGCGGCATAGCCCAAGTTCAGGAATTCAAAGTGGTACTGCCACGTGCGATAGCATTTCTGGATTGCATCGTCATAGGCGGCCAGCAACTCGGTCGTGTTGTCCAGACCGCGGCCTTCCTTGACCCATTCGACCGGCACGATGTCAGGCAGGGGGGCGAAGGAAATGGCGTTCATCTCGTCGATGTTGGCTTTGACCTTCTGCTTCCACTGATCCAGAAGCTCGTTCCAGTTCTGGTAATAATGGCCCGCACGGTCGAGGAAATCGGGCACGCGGGCTTCGATTTCGGACGGGTCGACCGCGATTGGGTTGAAGTAGACGTAGCCGTTCAGGATCCGGTAATCGATGCCGTTCGCGGGCGGCACCTTCAGGTGGCGGGTGTTGTACTGCCCCAGCCCCTTGATCGCGAAATCGACCATGATCGTGTCGAACGGGCGGAAGGGCGTCGGCCAGTGCTGCGAGTTGCAGAACCAGAACTTGCTATCCTCGACGTCGCGCTTGTTCGGATTGAACAGCAGGTAGTAGGGGTAAATGCTTTTCCAGTCCTCGGCGCCCTTCGGGGCCTCCACGTCGTAGGCACTGGGAAACAGCGGTGTTTGTGCGTCCATTCGTATCTCCTCCCTGAATGGTCTTATAACGAGCCGTTTCCGGCCTTCTTGGCCCCGAGCGGGTTGTTCAGCACATTCACGATGCCCAACATGCCCGTGGCATAGGTTGTTTTTGGTTTGTCGGCTTTTTTCTGCGACCAGATGGTTTCCGGACGGCTTTGCAGCGCCAGAAGGTTTTCCCCGTCGGGCAGATCGGCGTCGATGGCCCATTCCACGTCCTGCGGGCATTTGTTCTGCCGTTCCAGACGTTTGGCCAGACGGGCCACAGCCAGAACATCGGCGTCGGACAGGCTGGGCGTTTTGCGGCGGGCTTCTTCTACCTCGCGCTCGATCGCCTCTCCGGCCTCGGCATCGCCGACCATCTCAACGTGCTTGTCCGAAATGGTGCGGTCGACGATCTCCTCCAAAACCTTTTCGACCACGAAGTTGTCGGGCGTCACCACGCCGGACACCACCATTTCGCCCAGACCCCAAGAGCTGTCGATGACGATCCGCGTGCGGTCGCCCGTGCCCGGGTCCAGCGTCATCGCCACGCCAGCGGCGCGGGCGTTGACCATTTTCTGCACGCCAACCGACATCAGCACATCGACCTGCGGGATGTCGTTCTTTTCCCGGTAGGCCACCGCGCGGGTGGTATAAAGCGACGCCCAGCAATCGCGGACATGGTGCACGACCTCGTCCGCGCCGCGCACCCACAGGTAGGTGTCCTGCTGGCCCGCAAATGACGCGTCGGGAAGGTCTTCGGCGGTGGCCGAGGACCGGACCGCGACAGGCATGTTATCCCCCATGGCGGCATAGGCGTCGCGGATGGCCTGTTCGACCTCGGCCGGCATGTGGTGCGACCGGATGCGAATGCGGATGGCCTGCGCGGCGCGGTCGACGTCGTCGATGTTGTCCGGATCGACCTTTTCCAGCGCCCGCTCAATCTCAGCGCGCAGACCGTGGTGATCCAGCATCGCCTGATAGGCGTCCGTGGTCACGGCAAAGCCCGGCGGCACGGCCACGCCTGCTTGGGTCATTTCCCCAAGCGACGCGCATTTGCCGCCCACGCGGTTAAAGTCCGCGTGAGAGATGTTCGAAAAATCAAGGGTATAGAGGTCGTTCATGCCATGCCGTCCCATTCGACCATGACCGATTTCGGCACACGGAAAGTGATGTTGCGATTGTATTCCGGCGTAAACCCGGGGGCGAGCCGCATGGTCGGGAAGCGCGCGACCAGCTGTTCGACCAGCGCCTTGCCTTCCATCTTGGCCAGTTGGAAACCTAGGCAGTAGTGGATGCCATAGCCAAAGGCCAAATGCGTCCGCGCGTTCGTCCGGGTGATGTCCAGCCTTTCGCCCTCGGGGAACTGCGACTCGTCGCGGTTGGCGGACCCGGTGATCATCAGGATCTCGGCCCCTTCGGGCAGGTCGACGCCGCCCACGGTCGCCGCATGGCGTGCCTTGCGCCGCCAGCCCACGACCGATGGGGTAAAGCGCAGCATTTCTTCGACTGCGTTGGGGATCAGTGACGCATCCGCCTTAACCGCGTCCCAAGCACCGCGGTCGCGCAGCGCTTCGATCACGTAATTGCCCATGAAGGTCGAGGTCGTTTCATGCCCCGCAAACAGCGTCGAATATAGAACGCCCGCGATTTCGTCGTTGGTGATGTCCGCCCCTTCGGCCTGAAGGCGCAGCAGGTCCGACGGAAAATCATCGCCCGGGTTTTCGCGGCGCATGTCCAGCAGGTCGTGGATGTATTTCCAATAGGCGACCATGTCATGCGCCACGGGGATCTGTTCTTCGTCCGTCAGGTCCGACCACGTCATCCGCGCGCGGCTTTCGCCGAATTGTTTGACCTTCGGCACGTCCTCATCCGGGATGCCCATCAGGGTGAACAGCACATAGGCCGGGACGGGGTAGGCGACGACCTGCCAGAAATCGACCGGGCCGCCGTTTTTGCCCGCCTCTTCCAGCGCGTCCAGATGGCGTTCCACGATCTCGGCGATCTGCGGTTCGATCGATTTGAACCGGCGCGGGCCGAAACAGCCTTGGGCCACCTTGCGGATACGGGTGTGGTCCGGGGGCACGCGGGCGGTCAGGCCGGAATAGGCGGTGAAGCCACCGTCGGTCAGAACCTTGCGCGCGGCGTCGCACATCGGGCGCATGGGTTTCTGCGCGTTCTCGGACGAAAAGGTTTGCCAGTCATCAAAGATGGCCTTGATGTCGTCGTAACGCGACACCACCCAATAGCCCGACGGTTCGTGATAAAAGATTGGTTCTTCTTCCCGGAACGACTTCCACTGAGCATGCGGTGCGTTCAGATCAAACGGGTCAAAGGCGTCCGTGGACCGGACGCGATCATGAGCGTTCATAAATTCCTCCCAATGGGCCGTTTGGACCCTGCGACTCACCTTAGATACGTCGCTTTGGCTTTTGTTTGGGAAATGGCCTGCCTCGGCGACAGCCGACCGCTCCTCCGGTCTTGTGGATGTCCTTGGGACGGGCGTTTCCTCCTTCTTTCTAAGAAGACGGCAGGGGGGTGTCCCTTGCAATCAAGCCTTTGGGCACTTTCCACCAGGTGAAACGCCCGCAGGTTCTAATCGGTGAAAATGCGGGGCGCTTGGGTCAGCGGCGGGTCAGCGGCGGGTCAGCTTGCCGCCCTGCAGGTGATAGCCCTGAGGCGCGATGCGATCCCGGAATAAGGGATCGTGGCTGACCAGCAGGATCGACTGCGGCAGCGTGTCGAGGATTGCAACCAGCCGAGCCTCGTTTTCTGGGTCCAGAGCGTTCGTCGGCTCATCCAGCATCAGCACCTCAGGCTCCATCGCCAGCACGCAGGCAAGGGTGACCAGACGCTTTTCCCCGCCCGAGAGGCGATGGGTGATGCGGTCGCGCAGGTGGGTCAGGTTCAGACGTGACAGGATGTCGTCGACGATTGCGATGGCTTCGTCCCGGGATTTGCCAAGGTTCAGCGGACCAAAGGCGATATCTTCGGCCACCGTGGGGCTGAACAACTGATCGTCGGGGTCTTGGAACACATAGCCGATGCGGCGGCGGACTTCGGTGAAGTCATCCTCGGTCTGACGCGGGTCGCCGAAGGCCACGACCTCTCCGCCTGAGGGACGCAATAGACCGACGGCGATCTTGAACAACGTGGATTTCCCGACGCCGTTTGGGCCGGTCACGGACAGGCGTTCACCCGGCTCCAACACCAGCGATGCGCCGTCCAGCACCAGCCCATGCCCGGGATAGGCAAAGCTGATGTCGCGCAACTCAAGCAATGGCATGGCGGAACTGAACCATGATCAAAATGACCAGCGCGGCAATGATGAAGGCGGCGAACATCCAGTCCCGTTCACCCATACGGAACCGTTCTAGCAGCACGAACCGGCCTGTAAAGCCACGACACTTCATCGCGCCAAGGATACGTTCTGACCGTTCCAGAGACCGCACCAGCAGGATGCCCACCAGATAGCCAAAGCTGCGATAGGTGTGCCAATTGGTCCCCGGCCGGAACCCACGCACCCGCATCGCGGCGCGCAGACGCAGGTATTCTTCGCGCAGCACCTCGATATAGCGGATGGTAAACATCAACAGCTGCACCAGACGATCCGGCACCTTCAGCGCGTGCAAGGCATGGCCCATCGTCACCGGCTCCATCGACCCGACAAGGCACATTAGCGCAAGGATCACGGCGTTGGCGGTCAGGGTGATTTCCACGGCCTGCCACAGACCTTCCCATGACGCGGCAAAGCCAAAGACGGTGAACATCGGCGTGCCGGGCACGGAAAACGGCATCAGAAGCAGCATGAAGATGATGAACCCATCCATGCCAGCCATCCGCTTTAGCGTCTGTTTCGCGGGCAGGCCCGACAGCGGCAGCAGCGCCACCGCGACCAGCACCGCCAGCGTCAGCGCCATCAGGTCCGATAGCGCGACGACCACCAATGCAAAGGTCGCCGCCAGAACGATGCGCATCCGGGGGTCCAGATCAATGATCCGCCAGCGGGTAAACCGCACATCGGCCGTGTCGTCGGATGTCATACGGTAGGTCATGGATCAGCCTGCCAATCTGCGCCGTGCGGCGATGTAAAAGCCCAGTCCGAACAGCCCGGCGATATAGCCCAGCCCGCCAAGGATCGTCTGCAGATCGTTCTTTTCCTTGTAGGCGGCGATTTCGCGCCGCAGGGGGCGCATCTCGTCCCGGACGATAGTCGCGATCTCGGCCCGGTCAGCGTCGGAAAGCGACGCGACGATGACCGAAGGCGCTGTTGCTGCGGCGGTCGCGGCAGGGGCGGGCGGGTCGATCTTGGCCACGCCAAGGATGGCGGCAACCTCGTCTGCGGGCATCACCGCCTCGGCCACATGGCCCGCGCCCAGATCGGCGCGGAACTGATGCGCCACGGGGGATTGCGGCGTGTATAGAAAGAAACCGTCACCGTCGGTCGTTGCGTCCCCCAGTTTGGTGCCGGAAGTGTCATAGACCTCGATCACGGCTCCAACAGCCATGTCGCCGTTGGAAAACCCCAGCTCTCCTTCAATCGCGTCGCCCGAGGGGAAGACGCCAAAGATGACCTTATGCGCCAGCGCGGGCAGCGGGGCCATGGACAGCATCAGGGCCAAGACACCGGGCCGCATCATAGCGTTACCCCCTTGGCCGCAGTAAAGAGGTCCGGGCGCACCTTGCGGATCAACAGCACAGCCGCGCCGGTCAAAAGCGCCTCGATCACCATGATGGGGATATGGGCAAAAAACACCAGCCGGGCCGCGGGCAGGAATTCTTCCCCCGTCAGGACCAGTGAAAACGCCACGCCAAGGGTCGTCGCGGCGATGGCAAAGGCCCCGCCGATGCCCGCCCAGACAGCGCCCGACATGGGCGATCCACGTTCGACCATGCGACCAAAGATCAGCCAGGCCAGAACCGCTGGCCCCGCGATGTTCAGCGTGTTGATCCCCAGCACGGTCAGACCGCCGAAGCCGAAGAACACCGCCTGCAACAGCAGCCCGACGAACAGCGCGGGAAAGGCCGCCCATCCCAGCACCAGCCCGGCCAGACCGTTCAGCACCAGATGAACCGAAGACGGCCCGATTGGCACATGGATCAGCGATGCGACGAAAAAGCTGGCCGACAGGATGCCCGTCGCCGGGATCCGTTCCAGCGTCATCTGGCGTAGGCCCATCGCAATGCCGCCCACGGCCAAAACCGCGCCGCCAAGGACGACCGGGTTCGACAGCGCTCCGTCCACGATATGCATGGGCTATTCCATCCCGTAGGCGCGGATCCAGAACACGGCGTCCTGGCTAAGCTCTTTGCCGTCATGTTCCGTCACGGGACCCGAGCCCAAAG
Source organism: Pseudooceanicola aestuariicola (assembly GCF_045763785.1). Taxonomy (NCBI): domain Bacteria; kingdom Pseudomonadati; phylum Pseudomonadota; class Alphaproteobacteria; order Rhodobacterales; family Paracoccaceae; genus Pseudooceanicola; species Pseudooceanicola aestuariicola. Next base: position 1,209,138 of record NZ_JBJGSF010000001.1, read on the forward strand.
CGGCAAAGCCCCACCAGCCCGCGCGCGGAACGCCAAAGCTGAAATAGCCATTGGCATCCGTGACGACGACGACTGCGCCCCCCGGCATCGGGCCGACGGTAGGGGGTTTGGCCGCAAAGCTGTCCAGATCGGGGACGGCGGCGACATATTCGACTTCGATCTCGATCCCGGCAGCGGGCGCGCCATTGCGCAGTACCTGACCCGAAAAGGTCGACCCGGCGAGGACGTTGTAGGGTTTCACCAGCGGCAGGATTTCCGTCGGCAGGCCAACGGGGTCGGCCCAGTCAGTGGGCAACCCGTTGCGGTTGAACACGACCTTGGTGAACTGCTGGATGTATTTATCTTCGCTGGGTTCCAGATAGGGCACGGGTTCCGTCACCAGCACATAATCGCCCGATCGTTTGACAGGCAGCGTAGCACGAAACCCGGCGCCAGTGTTCTGGGCGCCTTGGAACGGCGTGGCCTCTAGCCGGTCGGCCAGATCGATCCGGTCGCCATTGTGGATCATGTAGAAGCCGTGCGGCACCTCCATATCCATCACATGGCCGTTTTCAAACGGGTGCCAGAAGACCAGCGCAAGGGGCAGATCCCCCGGGCGGTCGATCTGAACGTTGTCTGCATAGGGCAGCACGAAATGCGCCTGCGCAGAAAGGGGGACAAGTGCGGCAAAGGCTGCCAGCAGTGGTCCGTTTAGTGTCATGTCATGCCTCTCAAGCAAGTGGGCGGGCCCACGGATGAAAGGACAGACGGGATGCTGGACTCAGGGGGTCATTTTGGACCTGCCGAGCCAGACGCTCACCCCGGCGTCCGGTTGGGTAAGATCGGTTTCCCGATCCTGTGACGGCAGGTCTCCTGGCTCGCGGGTCTTCGCGCTGACCGGCCTTCCCGATAGCCCCGAAGGGGTCTCAGTGGCATCGTCGGTCGCACTCTCCGCTTACAGTTGCGGGGGCAGCTACGGTTTTGGTCCCTGATGGGTACGCCTCACCGTATTCCCTTTTGCTCCTGCCGCGTGATGTTGCACGCGACAGAACCGTTCACATCCCCGTAATGGGCAATCGGGCAGGCCGTGTCAATCGGCGCGATTGGGACAGGTGGATTTGATACGGCAGCTTAGCAGATACGCGGCAGCTGTTCGCCCACCAGCATATCGACGATGCGTTGACCGCCAAAGGCCGACCGCAGCACAACCGGAACGCGGCCCTTGTCCACCGCTTTGCCGATGATCCTTGCCTCGCGCCCCGAGGGCAGGGCGCGCATGGCGGCCAGTGCGGCCTCGGCTTCGCTTTCGGCCACGAACAGGACCAGAGTGCCCTCGTTCGCCAAATACAGGGGATCGAGGCCAAGGATTTCGCACATCCCCTTCACCTCATCCCGCAGCGGCAACAGGGTTTCGTCCAGCTCTACCGTCACGCCCGCAGCTTCGGCCATTTCGTTCAGCGAAGACGCGAGGCCCCCGCGTGTGGCGTCCCGTGCGGCACGTGTCGACGGCGCGGCTTTGATCACCGCGTCCATCAGGTGGTTCAGCGGCTGGCAATCGGACTCCAAAGGCGCGGACAGGGCCAGATCACCCCGCGCGGCCAAGATCGTTGCGCCGTGATCGCCCAGCACGCCGTTCACGATGGCCACGTCACCGGGGCGGATGTTTTCGGCCTTTAAATCGGTGCCGGGCGCAATGACACCGACGCCCGCCGTGGTGATGAACACCTGATCGCAGGATCCTTTGCCCACGACTTTGGTGTCGCCGGTCACAATCCTCACGCCCGCCGCCTCGGCTTCGCGCTGCATCGAGGCCACGATGCGGCGCAGCAGCGCAATCTCGGTGCCTTCTTCGATGATGAAACTGGCCGAGAGCCACAGCGGCTTGGCCCCGCCGACGGCCAGATCGTTGACCGTGCCGCAGATGGCCAGCGTGCCGATGTCACCGCCCGGAAACTCGACCGGGGTCACGACGAAGCTGTCCGTCGTAAACGCCAGCTGCGCGCCGGGTTCTTGCAGCGCATCCGTCATCAGACGCGCCTGATCTTCGTGACCCGGCGGGGCGAAGACATCCGTGAACACCTCTTCGATCAGGTCACGCATCGCGCGCCCACCGCCGCCATGGGCAAGGGTCACGCGAGTGTCACGCAGGCGGGACGGTTTTGGGCTGGGGGCGTTCATGGTGTCACCGTTTCTTTTGGCGTTTAGGGACGCGCCCGACCCTGGGTGGGCGCATCGCTTCGCATGTGGTCATCGCTTTATCTCAAAAGCATTATGGGTCGGCTGAGCGGTTAACGGCATCGCCTGTGCGCCCTCCCGGGGGGAGGCCCCCTCTCGGGCGATTGCTGCGCAATCCCCTTCCGGGGCGACGGGGCGCGTCCCGGGGTTGGTCGCCCCGAGACAGGGCCAGAGACATGATATCCCCCGCAGCCAGCCAAATTACTCTGCCGCCTCGACCCGGCGCGCGCCGCCGTAGGTCCAGTAGGCCGCGCAGGCGCCTTCGGAACTGACCATCAGCGCGCCCAAGGGCGTGTCTGGCGTACAGCCCAGCCCGAACTGGGGGCATTGCGTCGGCTTCATCCGGCCTGTCATGACTGACCCGCAGGCGCAGCCCTCAGGCTCTGGCACAGGCGCACGGCCCCCGTCGGCGGCATAACCGATGCCGAACTTTGTCTCGGCATCCCACGCCAGATAGGCGTCGCGGATGCGCAACCCGCTGGCATCAATCTCACCCAGACCGCGCCATTCGAAACTGGGGCGCGGCTCATAAACATCCGCAATCGCAGCCAGAGACACCGGGTTGCCGTGCTCCGGCACCACGCGACCATACTGGTTTTCGATCACGGCCCGACCATCGCGGATCTGTTCCAGCACCATCAGCACCGATTGCAGCAGGTCCAAAGGTTCGAACCCGGCGACGACCAAGGGCTTGCCGTAATCTTCGGCAATGAAATCATAAGGATGCGTGCCGATCACCATGGACACATGGCCGGGGCCGACAAATCCGTCCAGCAGCATATGCGGATCATCCAGCAGCGCCTTCAGCGGCGGTGGCACGGTGATGTGGTTGCAAAAGACGCTGAAGTTCGTGACCCCATCGCGCGCTGCCTGTTGGATTGTCAGCGCGGTCGACGGCGTCGTGGTTTCGAACCCAAGGCCAAAGAACACGACCTCGCGCTCCGGGTTCCGGCGGGCGAGTTCCAACGCGTCCAAGGGCGAATAGACCGTGCGTACATCCGCGCCGCGCGACTTGGCCTGCAACAGCGACCCCTTGGTCCCGGGAACGCGCATCGCATCGCCAAAGGTAGTAAAGATCACGCCCTCGCGTTCGGCAATCTCAACGCATTCATCGACGCGGGCCATGGGCAGCACGCAGACCGGGCAGCCGGGGCCGTGGATAAACTCGATCCCCTCGTGCACCAGCTTGTCGAGCCCATAGCGAAAGATCGCATGGGTGTGTCCGCCACAAATCTCCATCACGCGCACGGGGCTATCGGCCGTTGCGCCAATCTCATCCGCCACGCGGGCAATCGCCGCCAGCACGCCCTTGGCGGCCTTGGGGTCGCGGAATTCCTCAACGTATCTCATTGCGCCCCCTCCAAGGCTTTCGCGCCCTCTGCCATGGCTTCCAGCGCTTCCTGGGCTTCCCCCAGATCGCGCAGCGCCTCTAGCGTGTCGGCGGCTTCCTGTTCGTCGATCACCGCCATGGCGAAACCGACATGGATCAACACCCATTCGCCCACCAACTGCGCCAAGGGGCGGTCGGCGACGGGGGCCAGCGAGACCTCGCGCTTCACGCCGGATACCTCGGCCATGCCCATCTGGCGGGCCTCATCCGTGATGGCCGTGATCTGGCCGGGAATGCCTAGGCACATGGGTTAATCCTCCTCTGCGATGGATGCGGCGGGTTCGATGCCATAGCGGTCCAGCTTGGCCCGCAGCCCTACGCGGGACAGGCCAAGTTCGGCCGCCGCGCGGGATTTGTTCCACTTCAACCGGGTGAGCGTTTCGCCCAGTATCCGCATCTCCATGATCTCGACACGCTCTTTAAGGGTGCCTTCCAACTGGCTGAAATCAGGCACATATCCGTTGCTTTCGCCCTGCGGGTCGCGGGCTTGCAGGATGTGGCGGGAAATCACGTCGGCCCCCAGTGTCACGTCCTGCGCCAAGATCAGCATACGGGTGATTTCGTTGCGCAATTCGGGCAGGTTGCCGGGCCAGTCATAGGATTCCAGAAAGGCGATGGCGTCGGGCGCGATGCCGCGGGCGACCTTGGCGTGTTCCTTGGCGGCTTCGGACAGATAGGTCTCGGCTAGCAAGGCAATGTCGGTGCCGCGATTGCGCAGGGGCGGCATGGTCAGTTCGGTCACCTGCAGCGCGTAATAGAGGTCGGTGCGGAACCGTCCGTCCGCCACGCGGCCCCGCAGATCACGATGCGCGCCCGCGATGATCCGGGTGTTGGTGGTCATGACCTCATGCGCGCCAAAGGGCTGGAACGCGCCTTCGGTCACGACCCGCAGCACGGCCATCTGCATCGTGGGCGACAGGCTGTCGATCCCGTTCAGAAAGATCGTGCCCCGGTCGGCCTTTTGCAGCAGGCCGGTGCGCGATTGCGCCAGGCCCGGTAGGGCGCCGCGCTTGGCACCGAACAGCTCGGCCGCCAGCGCCTCGTCCCCGAGGCCCGCGCAGTTGATTTCGTAAAACGCCCGATCCGCCCGAAGTGATCCATAGTGGATCGCCCGCGCCAGATCGGTTTTGCCGGTCCCCGGTTCGCCCGTGATAAGAACAGGCACGTCAAAGCTGGCGAAATGGCGGGCCTGTGCAATCGTCGCATTCAGCGACGAATTGGCCCCGCGCAGCACCTTGTCAAAGCCCAGCCCCGCCTGCAGAACGCGGCGGCGTTCTTCGGTCCGGGCCGAGGCTGCAGTGCCAAGGTAGCGCATTTCCAGCGACATGCGTTCATGGTCACGGGCCAGATCAAAAAGGCGCGCGGCATTCTTGACGGCCATCAGCAGTTGATCGGGGTGCCATGGTTTGGTGATGAACTGATAGATCCCGGCCTCGTTGATGGCCTGAATCATATCGCCGCTTTCGGTGTAGCCCGTCACGATGATCCGCACCGTATCGGGCCAGCGGTCGCGCACTTCGGTCAGCAGTTCGATGCCTGTCTTGCCCGGCATCCGCTGGTCCGAGATGACGACCTGCACCCAGTGCTCTTCCATCATCCGCCACGCCTGCGCCGCGTCATTGGCTTCGAGAACGTGGAAATCGTCCTCTAGCGCCATGCGCATCGCGGCGACGGAATGCGGCTCGTCATCGACGACGAGGATGGTGGGAAGTGACTGGGCCATTATTCCGCGGCCTTCGTCATGCGCTTGGCCTGCGCCTGCGTCTGCAGCCAGCCGATCCACTGGTCGAGACCTTCGCCCTTGCGGGCCGAAACGCGGATGACCTCGATGCCGGGGTTAACGCGTTTTAGGTTCGCCTCATACAGATCAAGGTCGACGTCGCAATAGGGGGCCAGATCGACCTTGTTCAGGATCGCAAGGCGCGAGGCGGTGAACATATCGGGGTATTTCAGAGGTTTATCTTCGCCCTCGGTCACCGACAGGATCGCGACCTTGCAGTCTTCGCCCAGATCAAAGGCGGCGGGGCAGACAAGGTTGCCGACGTTTTCGATAAACACGGTTGTTTCGTCGCCAAGGTTCAGATGGTCCAGCGCGTGACCGACCATGTGGCCATCCAGATGGCAGCCCTTGCCGGTGTTGACCTGAATGGCCGGCGCCCCGGTTTCGCGGATACGGTCCGCATCATTTGTGGTCTGCTGGTCGCCCTCGATCACGGCCACCGGGCCTTGCATCGCGCGGATGGTGGCACACAGCAGGGTCGTCTTGCCCGAGCCCGGAGAGGACACGAGGTTTACAGCGTAAGCCCCCATGCCCGCCAGCCGATCCCGGTTGATCTGAGCGTAGCGGTCGTTCTGAGACAGAATGCCGGTTTCAATCTCGATCAGGCGTTCCTGGCTCATCCCCGGCACTTCGGTGCCAGCGGGGCCTTGGCCGAAATGGATGTCCTGCCCGTGATGGGGGGCGTGGGAATGATCTGGGTGGTCGTGGCTATGGTCGTGGCCACAGGCGTGCCCGTGCCCGTGATCGTGATCGTGGTCATGATGATGGTGGTCATGGGAGTGCCCATGGTCATGGCTGTGACCCCCGCCCTCAATTACCACCTGTCCATCTCCGCATCCGCAAACGGTACACATCAGACCACCTCCATATCCTTGATCTGCATTTCGTCGCCGCCCTGAGGCAGCAGCTTGCCACCGCCGCACTTGGGGCAGGGGGACAGGCGTTCTTCGATCTCGACCTCTTCGACGCAGTCGTAGCACAGCGCGCGCCCCGGCAGGTCGATCATCTCCAGCTCGGCCCCTTCGGCCTTGGACCCGCGCATGACGATGTCCCAGGCGAAACTCAGGGCCTTTTTCTCGACGCCCGCGAATTTGCCGATCTCGACCCGGACGCGGGTCACGCGGCTGATGTCATCGGCGGCCGAGGCCTGATCCACCACGCGGCGGATGCCTTCGCACAGGGACATCTCATGCATTGTAGGCCTCCAGCCGCACGGGCGAACAGGGGTCGAGAATATCCATCATCAAAGGCGCCAGCCCGGCCTTGGTCGCAGGCAGGGACGCAATGCTGCGGTCCAGAATGCCATCGCGTGCCAAAAGGCTGTCGGTCGGGGTGACGCGGGTCAGGTGGGTCACGGTATCGCCATCGGTTTCGAGGCGCACAGCATAAACGCCGCGCGTCGCGGGCACCATCGCCTGACCGGGTGTGCCAAGATCGCATTCGGGTAGGGTGCCGTGGATGACCATGTCCACATCGTACAGCCGCGCCACCGCGCGCCACAGTGGCCCGCGCCCGTGCCGCGCTTCGATCATCCGCATGACCGGGTGGTCGATGTGACGGGATGCGGTTGAGTTCTCCGACGGGGTATCCGCCCAGATCGTCGCCATGGTGACGGCGGGCAGCGCATTCGCGCAAGCCTCATGCGGGGCGAAACACTGGGCGATGCGCGACAGAACCGGCGCGGCCCCGATGTCTGAATTCATGAATGCGGTGAAATCTGCGGGCGTGGCGGGGGCGGTTCGTCTAGGGCCGAACAATGCCTCTGCCACGCCCTGACCCGACGCCCGTCCGACAGGGAGTTGAGGTTGGGCGGCGGTGTTCCAGTCCTGTGCCGCAATCGGCAAAGGACGTGCGCCAAGGCCCAGCAGGTTGGGCCATGTGACGCAAAGCTTCAAAAGGTGGTCGCGCAGGATTTCCTGCCCGATCCCATCGCTATCAACCGTGCGACCCAAGGCGCCATCCACGGCCGCCTTCTGCGCCGCGCGGCACAGCGAAAACAGCCGGGGCAACAGCGCCGCCACCTCGTCCACGGGCTTGCCCACGACCAGACGGGCCACCGGCAGGGCCGGGGCTTTGGTCGCGCGCAGGGCGGCGGATGGGGTGGCGGTCAGTGTCATTCGGCGGCGTCCAACGGGGTTTCGGTCACAGGGGCATCGGCCATGCCCGCGGTCAGGAAGGCGCGGCGCGTGGGTTTGGCGTCCAGCACCGGCACGTCGTCTTCGTCTGCCTTGGCGGCGTCGGCCTCTGCGGCCTCTTGCGCGGCCAGCTCTGCCTCACGGGCCTGACGGATGTCGGCGGCGCGGTCGGTTTCGGCCTTGTTCGCTTCGTCAAACAGCGCGCCCATCACGGCACGCGCCACATCGGTCGCGTCCTTCTGACGGGTAAAGTCATGCATCGGCGAGAAAAGCGAACAGGCCTTGTAGCCGCCGATCGTGTCGCGCGTGTTGTGGATGAACTCATACTCGCCCGACGGGAACGCGATGTGTTCCTTGGCACCGGTGACCAGATCCCATTCTTCGCCATCGGGCAACAGGATCAGGTTCATGAACCAAGGCGAGACAAGCACGCCGAGGATCTGGCCATTCCACGCCTGAAACCCGATCGCTTCGATGCGCAGCGCCTTGTTCACCAAGGGCACGTCACGCATTTTCGAATGCCAGATCTCGTTGAACTCGTCCACCAGCTTGGCAGTGACGGCCTCGACCCGCTTGGCTTCCTGCATGGCCTCGGCACCGGGGTCTTCCAGCACCATGAACTGTTCCGCCGGGGCCGAACAGGTCGGGCAGGTCCAGTCGTCGGGCAGGGCAGTAAAGGGCGTACCGGGGTCGATCTGGCGAATGTCGTCGCCTTCGGCCGGGTCGTAGGGTGTCCAGCAGACCTTGCACTCCATGATCGCCAGCGGGCTGATCTTGTCCTGCGCACCAAGGTAGGACCCTTCGAAGGTTGCGACGCTCATCGGATGGCCTCGATCACTTCGCGGATGCGGTCGCCGCTGTCGGTCAGGTCTTCGTGCGCCGCGATGGCGACCTCGGGCATCTTGGTGACCTCGTAGGTGTCGAGGATGAGCTGATCGGTCGAGTTGAAGAACTGCACGTGCCACGTGCGCGGCAGGCAGGTCGCGGTGACGCGGCAGTTGCCATAGCCACGCGACAGAATATCGACAGAGCCTTCGCCCAGACGGTTCGCCAGCCACGCCAGATCCTCTTCGGTATGCGGCAGCAGCGTCAGGTTGATGACGTGCAGATCGGCGCCCTCTTGCGCGGATTTGTCGGCCAGCTCGTTCAGCAGGGCCGGCGCGTTCACCACGCCCGGTCCGGGCTTGTCGCTGGTGGCGGGTTTGTATGGCTCGAACGCGCGGGCGATGGCATCGGCGGGCACCTGACCCACTTCGACGGCCTCGACCCCGGCACCGGACAGCGTCCAGACACCTGCGAAGACGGATTCCTGCACGCGCACGGCGGGAATGCCGCGGATCTTCATAGCCACTTCGCCTTCGCCAAGGCTTTCGGCGACAACGGCGCGCGCCTCATCCGGCAGGGGTTTCAGATCAAACCGTTCAACAGGGCCACCGGCGGCGACGCGGTCACAGGCATCAGCAAGCTGGGTCAGAAAGTCCAGTGCCTCGGCCGGTACATTTTCCGCCATGGGGATATGCGTCGTGTAGGTGCGCATATCCTCGGGCATCTGCATGTATTCCAGCTCTTGCCCATCTTCGCTGGTCTGGGATCCGGGGCCGTAACCGGTGGGGGGCATGTGAAAGTTCTGCATCGTATCCTCCGTTATTCAGCAGCCGCGGGTTGCGCCAGAAAGCGCGGAATGCGGGCCATGTAATCATCCCAGTCACGCACCTTGGCGATCCCGCCAAGGCATTCGCCATCGCGGAAAAAGACCAGCGATGGGGTCTTCAGAACGCTCGACGCTTCGCGCACGGCCGATTCAATGGCATCGCCCACGACGCAGCAGTCAAACGCGCGCTGAAATGCCATTTGCAATTCCGGCAGCACAACGGCCACGTCGGGCGTCTCAAGGTTGCGCTTGGCGTCTCCGGGCACAAAGGCCACATGCACGCCGGGGCGGTTGATCCAGTCGTCAAAGCTGACGGCATCGTCGATGCGGGGCCAGCCGAATTCCGTGGTAAGACGATCGACAAGAGGGTGGGTCATGTCGGCTCCTTAAGCGGTGGTTTTGCCAGCGGCTTGGGCCGCGGCGAGGTGAGGGGGAAGCTGAGGCCCGCGGGCCTCGATGTCAGCGAAAGCATCGCCGCCGTCGCCGCCAGCCATGATGTCGCGCAGGCTGTTCAGCGCTTCGGTGATCAGGTGGGCGTCGGTTTCCGTGATGACTTCGCGGGCGGCGCCCAGAAAGGTCAGGATCCACGTGCCCGGCGCAACGTCACCGACCAGCGACAGGTCGATCAGCTCTTCACGGGTGCCGTCTGTGGCCAGTGCCGCGATGCCATCGGTCGACAGAACCTTCATGGGCACACCGACGCACATCAGGCGACCTCGGTCGGGAAGAAGCGGTCGTCGCCGGTGCGACAGGCGTCTTCTTCGCTGGGGCGGTTGCCTTCGTAATTTTCGCGCATCAGGGACACGTCGGCCAAATCGTTGGTCGGGGTCTGGCCTTCGGTTGCGTGAATGCCACGGGCGGCCAGCCAGTCGCGGGCGACCTGAATGACGGGCGCGATCTGCGCCGCCGTCTTGTCGCGCAGGCCCCCGCCGTAATCTTCCAACTCGACCGGCTGCACGCCGACCAGCATAATCTCTTCGGGGCAGTGGCCCATCAACTGGGCGGTCGCGATGACGTCCTGAAACCCGGTCTGGTGCAGCGACATTTTCTTCGCGCCCATGAAGGCGGGCACATCATCGCCTTCGACGATTTTCATCGTGCCGGGCTCCAGCCCGTAATCGACGGCGTCGAAGACGACCATCATGTTGGCCTCTTCCAAGAAGGGCAGCAGATATAGCCCCTGCGTCCCGCCATCTAGGATTTGCACCTCTGGCCCATAGGCCAGCGTCCGCGCCATTTCTTCGACACAGCGCACGCCAAAGCCTTCGTCGGCCCAGAGCACGTTACCAATACCAAGGATAAGAGCTTTCCCGCCCATCTGGTCCTCCTGTTGCCTGGCCGGGCTCCTCTTCCCGGCGGGGTGGTTGCCAGATTAGCGGGTTCCGGGGTGGGGTGGATGGCGGGATACCATCGTATGCGAATTTTCGATAAGGCAATGATATTGCTATATAAATCGATTAATTGTGAGTTTGGTTTGTGACTTTAGGTGGTCGCCTTGATGCCACCCTTAATTAAATATGGAAAGTAAGTTTTCACATGCCACACACCGGATCAACCACCCAAGGTGCAAACGAGTCACTCCTCTAACCACTTGGCCCTTTGCTAACGCCAAGAAAAAGGGCGACCCGAAGGCCGCCCTTAGCAAAGTGATAGGTGCTTAAATCACTCCAGATCGTCGTCCTTGAAGGTCCGGTGGCCCGAGATCATGGTCGAGACCATCGACTGGCGCGACATGATGTCTTCGCGGATCGCGGCATAGATGTGGATCATCATGAAGATCAGGATGAAATACATGCCCATGTGGTGCAGCGTGTGGATGATCTGGCTGTTGCCAATCCAGTCACGCAGCGGCCCAAAGATCACGTCAAAGAACGACCCGGCCCCGGTACCTTCGGCATATAGCGTCAGGCCTGTAACGATCATAAAGACCATGCCGATCGTCATGAAAAAGAACATGGCGACCTGAGCCAGCGGGTTGTGACCCACGTACTTCTTGGGCGTCTTCTCAAGGAAGGCGTACCACTTGATTTCGTGGATGACTTCTTTCCACCACGACTTCTTGTGAACCGGCACGTAGAACATCTGCCGGGCGTGGGAATTGCCCACGAAAGCCCAGTAGATGCGGCCGAAGAAGCCCACGGTCATGATCATGCCCGCCGCGAAGTGTGCAAAGCGGATGTAACCAAAGACGAACTGAAACGTGGCCTCGTCGATCTGCATCGACGGGGGAGGCGATCCGATGAACCAGCCCGTGACGATCAGGGTGATGATCGCCAAGGCGTTGATCCAGTGCCACAGGCGCACGGGCGCCTCGTAGACATAGACGCTGGTGCGCCGGGTGACGGTGCGACGGTCGGCATCCGTCGCGTCGCCCGTCAGGTGGGTGAAGGACTGATCGCTCATCCCCGCACGCCCCGCCATGCGACGGCTGCGGCGATCAGGATGACCGCCAGCCCGACGATCGGACCCAGATGCGCAACCGTGTGGTCAGGCACCGGGGCGTGGATCCCGTGCGCCAATGCGGCGCCCGGGGTGATCGACAGGGATGCGATTGCAATGCGTTTCATGGGTCTCTCCTCCCTCAGCGGACCTTGACTTCGGTCAGTTCCTCGCCGTCCGGCGACATGACGTGGGTCGAACAGGCCAGACACGGATCGAAGCTGTGCAGCGTGCGCAGGATTTCGACCGGCTCGTCCGGACGTTCCATCGGCGTGTTCATCAGCGACGCCTCAAAGGCCCCGATGTTGCCCGCCGTGTCACGGGGCGACCCGTTCCATGTGGTGGGAACCACGCACTGGTAGTTCTCGATCCGGCCGTCTTTGATCTTGATCCAGTGACCCAAGGCACCGCGCGGCGCTTCGGTCATGCCAACGCCCTTGGCTTCTTTCGGCCAGGTCGAGGGATCCCACTTTTCGACGTTCGCCGTGGTTTCGTCACCGTTCTTGATGTTGGTGACCAGCTTGTCGAAGAAGTGCTTCTGCAGACGTCCGCAGTATTCGGATTCAAGCGCCCGGGCAGCCGTCCGGCCAAGGGTCGAGAACAGCGCCGTCACCGGCAGGTTCATGTCCCGCAGCAGGCCATCGACCTGGTTCTTGATGTCTTCGTGACCCTGCGCGTAGCCCACGATGTAGCGCGCCAGAGGACCAACCTCCATCGCGTTACCCCGCCAGCGCGGCGCTTTGATCCAGGAATACTTGGCTGCTTCGTCCAGTTCCTTGATGTTCGTCTTGGTGCCCTTGGCGTTCGGGCCCAGTTCGAACTTGGGATCGGTGACGCCGTCCCAGGGGTGCAGACCTTTGCCCGGCTCGCCGTAGTCGTACCACGAATGATCGACGAACTCCTGAACCTGTTCCGGATCGCGCACATCGACTTCGTGCACCTCGTTGAGGTTGCCGTCGATGATTGCGCCGCGGGGCAGGTGTAGCTGTTCAGGCGAGAAGTCGTTGGGGTTTTCCGGAATATCGCCATAGGCCAAGCAGGCCTTGGACGACAGACCGCCACCATAAAGCCAGTTCTTGTAGAACCCGCCGATCGCCTTCACGTCCGGGATATAGACGTTCTTGTTGAACTCGTCACACTTGTCGATGATCGAGGACACAAGGTTCAGACGCTCCATGTTGATCGCGCCGACAGCCCCGGTCGAATGGACGTTGATCGGGCAGGGGACCCCACCGACCAGCCAGTTCGGGTGCGGGTTCTTACCACCAAAGATGGTGTGAACCTTGACGATCTCTTTCTGCAGGTCGAGCGCTTCCAGATAGTGGGTCGTCGCCATCAGGTCCGCTTCGGGCGGCAGAAGATAGGCGGGGTTGTCCCAATAGCCGTTCTTGAACAGACCCAGCTGACCGGATTCCACGAACTTTTTCAGACGGTTCTGAACGTCACGGAAATAGCCGGGCGACGACAGCGGGTGCGACGGGCTGACCGACTGCTGCAACTCGGACGTTGCCTTGGGGTCGGCCTTCAGCGCGTTGATCGGGTTGACCCAGTCCAGCGCGTGCAGGTGATAGAAATGCACGACGTGGTCGTGGATTTCGAGGTTCAGCTGCATGATGTTCCGGATGGAGTTCGCGTTGTCCGGGATGGTGATCCCCAACGCATCTTCCACTGCCCGGACCGAGGTCAGGGCGTGCGTGCCGGTGCAGACGCCACAGATCCGTTCGGTGAACGCCCATGCATCACGCGGGTCACGGCCCTTCAGGATGACTTCAAGACCGCGCCACATCGTGCCGGTGGACACGGCGTTACGGATGACACCTTCGTCGTCCACGTTCACTTCGCAGCGCATGTGGCCTTCGATACGGGTGACGGGGTCGACGACGATCCGGCGGCCGGAATTGTCCAGATCGAACCCGTTAGGAGTTTGTACGACCATGAATTAGGCCTCCTCTTTGGACGGCGTGTCCTGCGTTTTGCGTTGTGCGGATTTCAGCGCGCTGACAGCGGCATGGGCGGCGATCCCCGTGCCCACGACACCGGCTGCGGCCAGACCGACGGTGTCGGCATTCGCCTCGACCCCGAACTGGGTCAGGTTGGTGACGCGGTTGTAGAACGACCCCTGATCCCAGAAGCCATCCTCGGAACAGCCGATACAGCCGTGGCCCGATTGGATGGGGAAGGACACACCGTCGTTCCAGCGTACGGTGGAACAGGCGTTGTAGGTCGTCGGGCCCTTACAGCCCATCTTGTACAGGCAGTAGCCCTTGCGCGCGTTTTCGTCGTCCCATTCTTCGACGAACTGACCGGCGTCGAAATGGGGACGGCGGTAGCATTTGTCGTGGATACGCTGGCCATAGAACATCGCCGGGCGACCCTGACGGTCAAGCTCGGGCATACGGTCGAAGGTCAGCATATAGGTGATGACCCCAGTCATGACCTCGGCGATGGGTGGGCAGCCCGGCACCTTGATGATCGGCTTGTCGGTTATGACCTTGTGCACGGGCGTCGCCTGCGTCGGGTTCGGCTTGGCCGCTTGCACACAGCCGTAGGACGCGCAGGCCCCCCAGCTGATGATCGCCTTCGCGTCCTTGGCGGCATGTTTCAGCTTTTCGACAAAGGGTTTGCCGCCGGTGATGCAGAACATCCCGTCCTCATTCAGCGGCGGGTTGCCTTCCACCGCAAGGATGTAGTTGCCCTTGTATTTCTGGATGGTGTCTTCGAAAGCCTCTTCGGCGGCGTGCCCTGCGGCGGCCATCAGCGTGTCGTCGTAGTCGAGCGAAATCATCGACAGGACCACGTCTTTGGCCAGCGGGTGGGCCGAGCGGATGAACGATTCCGAACAGCAGGTACATTCAAGACCATGCACCCAGATCACGGGCGTGCGCGGCTTGGTTTCCATCGCATGGGCGATTTTCGGCACGAAGGCCGGGCCAAGGCCAAGCGCGGATGCGGTCAGCGAACAATACTTCATGAAGCTACGGCGGGTGATCCCCTGCCGACGCATCACGTCGTAGAAGGTCTCGATCTGGGACAAGATGGTCTCCTCCAATCCAGTTGGGTGCTGCCCCGGAAAAGGGGAGCTGCCAGAGATTGCAGGATCGCGCGCATACAGACGTATGCAGAGCGAATTGTCACATTTTGCCCATAGTTTAAGTTATTCTAGGCAAGTCAGTCAGTTAACCCAATTCACACCCCTGTTTTCCGCATCTGCAAACGGAAAGGGCGTAAGCGTCCAACCAGTTCGCCGGTCAGTCGCTTTCCAGTGCCGCCAGCGCGATCGCCGCTTGGCCAAGGGCCAGCCCACCATCATTCGCGGGCGTTGTGCGATGTGTCAGAACCGGCACACCGCAGCCCGCCAGCAGGCGCTGAAACTCGGCCAGCAGGTGGGCGTTTTGGAAACAGCCCCCGGTCAGGGCAATCGCCTGCGCCTTACCTGTTTTGACCAGCGACATCACGGTGCGGGTGGCAAAGGCAAAGGCCAGCCCAGTGTGGAACCGGCTGGACACATGGTCGGGCGGCGATCCCTTGGCGATCTCTCCGCGCATGTACTCAAAGATGATCTGCGGATCGATTTCCTGCTCTGCACCTTGCGAGGGATAAAACCCAAGGCGCGGGTCGTAGCGCGCCAGCGCTTCCAACCGCATCGCCGCCTCACCCTCAAAGCTTTGGCGGTCCGGGCAAATCCCCACGCAAGCCGCCACCGCATCGAACAGCCGCCCGACGGATGACGACATCGGCGCGTTCATCCCGCTATCCGCCGCCTTGCGCAGCATGTCGCGGGGTTTGTGGGGGAACAACGCGTCCGCCCAATCCGACAGGCCCGCCTGATCCAGCCGCACCAGCGCGTTCCGCCACGGTTCCCGCGCGGCCATATCACCGCCAACCAGCGGCGCAGGTTTCAGCCAGAACCGCCGCTCGAACCCGCGGTAATCCCCCAGCAGCACCTCTCCGCCCCACAGCGTGCGATCCGTGCCAAGCCCCGTGCCGTCCAACACGATCCCCGCGACCTTGCCACCGTCCAATGGCCAACCATTCTCGGCCATACACGCGGCCATATGCGCGTGGTGATGCTGCACCCCGACCAGCCGCAGCCCTTCGGCCCCGGCGCGCGCCTGACCATGCTGGGTGGCGCGGTAGCCGTCGTGCAGATCAACCGCGACCGCCTCGGGCGCGTGATCGAACAACTCCGCATAATCCCGATCGGCGGCCAGAAACGCGTCCCACGTCAGCGCCTCGTCCAACTCTCCCAGATGATGGCCCAACAGAGCCTGACCGTTCTTCACCAGACAGATCGCCGCCTTCATCTGCCCGCCATAGGCCACCACCTGCCGATCCGGAAAACCATCCGGCAAGGGCAGGGTAGAGGGCACGCGCCCCCGCGCCCGGCGCAACACCATCGGCGGATCAGCGCGTTCCACACTGTCGTCCAGCCGCCGGGCGATATCGCGGTCATGCATCAGGAAGGCGTCGACAAAAGCGCCCAGCTTTTCATGCGCCTCGTCATTCCCGATCACCTGCGGCTCGCCCGACTGATTGCCCGAGGTCATGACCAAAGGTCGCCCCACGGCGCGACAGATCAGATGGTGCAAAGGCGTGTAGGGCAGCATCCAGCCAAGCGAGGCCTGACCCGGCGCGACCACCTCTGGCAAGGCCTCGCCCCCCTTGGCGATCACCACCACAGGGGCTGCCGAATGGCGCAACAACGCTTCCTCAGACTCATTCAGATCGGCATGCCTCCGGACCACATCCAACGGGGCCATCAAGGCAAAAGGTTTCGCAGGCCTCCGCTTCCGCTCCCGCAATACCTTTACCGCCGCCGCATCCGTTGCATCGCAGGCCAGATGGAACCCGCCCAAGCCCTTGATCGCCAAAACACCTCCCGAGGTCAGCACCCCGACCGCCGCTGCAATCGGATCATCGCCCTCGACACCTTCGATCCAGACACGCGGACCACAGGTCGGGCAGGCGACCGGCTGCGCGTGAAATCGACGATCCGCAGGGTCCTGATACTCTGCCCGACAGGCCTCACACAGATCGAACGCCGCCATCGTCGTTTGCGCCCGGTCATAGGGCAGGCCGGTCACAATGGTGAAACGCGGCCCGCAGTTGGTGCAATTGGTAAAGGCATATCCCGCGCGCCGCCCATCACCCTCGACCTCGGCCACGCAGTCGGCACAGACCGCCGCATCCGGCGTCACCTGCGTCTCGGCCCCCGCATCGCCCGAGGCACGGATGATGAACCCCTCGACCGCGTCAACCTCACAGGCCTCGACCTCGACCGCGTCCACCTGCGCCAAAGGTGGCGCCTCGGTCCGCAGGGCGACAACAAAGCCCTCCAACCCTTCGCCCGCCGCTTCGATCAACACCCCTTCGGCGTCGTTCAAAACCCAGCCCGCAACGCCAAACCGTGCCGCCAACTGCCAGACAAAGGGCCTGAAGCCGACGCCCTGAACACGCCCCCGAACCCTGATCCTTTGCCCGACCTGCATGCTTCTTTGGTCCTGTAAATATTCCTCGGGGGTTTGGGGGCAGACAGCCCCCAACTTAAGAATGTGGTTTGGGGGCAGACAGCCCCCAATCGACGCACACCAAAGGCGCGGCGCTAATGCACCGTGCACACCATACAGGGATCAAACGACCGCACGATATGCTGCACGCTCAGCGGCGTATCCTCCGCCTCTCCAACCTCGGCCCCGATCAACGCGGCCTCGACCGGGCCAGCCACGCCCGATCCGTCGCGAGGCGAGAAATTCCAAGTCGTCGGCGCGATGATCTGGTAGCCCGCGATCTTGCCGCCCTCGATCCGCACCCAATGGCCCAACGTGCCACGCGCTGCTTCGACCAACCCGACGCCACGGCCCGATTTCACCGATCCCACGGCCTGCATGAACCGCTCTGACGGGTCCAGCGCCTCGGCCCATGTCTCCAGCAAGACCTGTGTTTTCGCGATCTCCAGCAGCCGCCCGACGATCCGGGCGCGCACGCTGCCTTCCGACGCCAGGGCCAAGGCAAGGGGATGCCCGTCCACCACCTGCCGGGCAAAAGCGCCGACCTCGACCACCTCGCCCCCCAGACGCGGGGCCTTGCACCAGGAATAGGCGGGGTCGGTCATATCCTCGTCCGGCACCGTCTGGCCCGCGTCAGGATGGGCGTCAGGGCCCAGCATCCATGCGTGGCTTAGATCCTCAACAACCTGCGAAGGATCGAAGGGTGTGACCGTGCCATTATGCCAAACGCCGGCCGCCATCGCCCGCGCGCCGTTCATCGGGTAGGCCCCGGCAGACAGATAGCGCAAAGGCCCACGTCCGATCCGGTCCAGCCCAAGATCGCGCGACACGCTCAGGAACAGGCCCGCGTCCCCGCGGCTCCACTCGTTCAGCGCATCAACGCTCTGCAACTCCAGAAACGCCTCTAACGGCCCGTCGAACAACGCGCCCTCCAGATACCGCCGGAACGCGCGCAATGTGGCGATGATCCGAATGCGGTCCCGCGCGTCGGGCGTCTTGGTCACGCCGCCCGGTTGAATGGCCAGCGTATGCGGCCACTTCCCCCCCAGCAGGCCCGAGATATGCATCAGCCGCGCCCGCGCCTCGGCCACCTGCCGCGCGGCACTGCCTTCCATCGCGGTGAACCGCTGCACCACGCGGTCATGCCACGCGCGGCCCGCATAGGCGGGGCGGGCAAAGTCGGGCATGAAGAACAGGTTGAAATGCGTCACATGGTCGGCAAGGTTTTCCACCCCATGCAGGATCGCCGCCGCCAAGGCCCCCTGAGGCGCCATCGAATGCCCGCCCGCATCCGCCAGCGCAAAGGCCGCCGCCGCCGATTGGCTGACCGAACAGATGCCACAGATCCGCGGCGTCAGGGTCAGCGCGTCACGTGGGTCCTTGCCCAGCAACATCATTTCGAACCCGCGGAACAGGGGCGAATTGGCATAAGCGGCCGCCACATGGCCATCACGAATGTCCAGCCGGATCTCCAGATCGCCCTCGACCCGGTTAAACGGCCCGACCAATAGCTGACGGTCGCTCATTTCGCTTTCCCTGCCTTGCCTTGGCCCGGCGGCACTTCGATCCGGTCGGAATGAGCGTTCGCCTCAATCCGCTTGGGCGTTGCTGCCTTGGACAGGGACGCCAGCGCCATGAACCACGCCTTCGGCATGTCCGAGGGCAGCCCGATGGGAATGCCCGCGATATTCGGCGTTTCAGTAAAGGGGTGGTGGGGTTCTTCGAACTCGGGCGCGGTGCAGTTGATGCAGGGATAGCCGCCGCGCGTACACGATCCGCCGCCATTCCAAGGCCGGATGTTGCAATCGCCATGCGCTTGCGTGCCGACGCATCCCAGATGCTCCATCATGCAGCCCAGTTCCGACAGTTCCCGGGCCGAAGCTTTGTATTCATAATATTCGTTCTTGGGGCAGGCGTGATGCACCAGATGGTCGGCATAGAACCGGGGCCGGCCTAGCGCATCCAGATCCTCGGCATCCAGCCGCCCGTCGGCCAGCAGCAAGAGCGTCTCTGTCACCCAGTCTGGATGGGTCGGACAGCCCGCCACGTTGATCACGGGCCGGCCCGAGCGGGCGCGGAAATCTGCGTCCAATGCCCCGCCCGGCAGCTTGCCGTCGAACGCCAGACCCACAGCCCCCGCCGGGTTGCCGCCCGCCGCCGTGACGCCGCCATAGGCCGCGCAGGTGCCCACGGCCACAACGTCGCGCGCGAGTGGCGCAAGGCTGCGCACCCAGTCCAGCATCGACCGACCCGTGCCGGCCAGCATGTGATAGCGGCCAGTGTTCTTCGGCCCCGTGACGATCGACCCTTCGACACACAGCACATCCAAACTGATCTCTCCGGCCTCGATCCGGTCCAGAAGGCGGCGCGCCTCGGCCCCAGTCTCGATCGAGATCGACGGATGCCACAGCACCTTGATGCCCGCATCCGACAACAGGTCAAAGACATTGGGATCCTCGGCGCAAAGCAGCGACATCGTGCAACCGCCGCAGCCCGCAGATTGCAGCCAAAGCATGTTCATCGCGGGATCTCCTTTTCGCCGTGGGGCAGGGGCTGTGCCGGGGCGTCCGTGTCGGCAAGCGGCAGGGTCAGGCGGAAATCGCCGCCCGGACCGGGACCAAGGGACAGGCTGCCCCCGTGCTCTTCGGCGATCTTATGGCTGATCGACAGACCAAGCCCGGTGCCTTGGCCCACGGGTTTTGTGGTGAAGAACGGATCGAAGATTGCATCGCGATGTTCCGGCGCCACGCCCGCACCATTGTCGCGCACCGACAGAACGGCCTGACCGTCCTGAACTGCGAAATCCAGCGTCACCTGGCCTTCGGGCAGGTCGCGCACGGCGTCCATGGCGTTTTGCACAAGGTTCATCACGATCTGCTGGATATGCCCGGCGGTGCCTTGAACGATCAGCCTATCCAGCCCGGTGTACTGCGCTTTCAACTGCGCCTTGGTGCCGCGTTCGACCCAATGTGCGGCGACGCGGGCGATCTCGACCAGATCCAGAGGGCCGCGGGCGCTGGTGCCATCGGCGGACAGGCGACGCAGGTCGGCCACGATGTCCCGCACTCGTTCGGCGCCATCGCTGGCCCCGCGGATCGCCTCGCGCAGGTTTTTCAGGTTCCGCTCCAGCTTTAGATCGGCGCGCAGGGCGACCAGTTCGTCGCGATCCGCCCCGGCCTGCACGCGTTCGAAATAGGTCTCGAACCGCGATACGTATTTCTCCAGCGCGTGGGTGTTGGCATAGACGAAGCTGATCGGATTATTCAGCTCGTGCGCCACGCCCGCCAACAGGCGACCCAAGGACGCGAGCTTTTCGTTGCGCACCAATTGGGTCTGCGCCGATTGCAGTTGTTGGTGGGACCGCTCCAGCTCTGAATAAGCCTGCCGCAACTCTCCCAGAGGCCGACCGACCAGCACCGCACCGATCAGGCGTCCGCTGTCGTTCACGCGGGCCGATAGGGTGATGTCGAAAGGCGCAGGGCCATCGGCGGTCTGAATGTCCGCCTCGAACCGTGTGGCATCCATCGACAGGCGCAGGTAGGCGATCGCCCCGTCCAGCGCCTGCGCGCCTTCGGGCACGAAGACGTCGTGCAGATCAGTGCCGATTAGTGCATCCGCCCCGCGTTTCGTGGCGCGGGCCAGTGATGCGCTGACCTCTTCGATCTTTCCGGCGCGGTCGACGATGGCCATGACGTCGTTGACCGATCCCAGCACCGATCCGATAAAGCGCTGCAACTCGTGCAGGCGTTCGCTTTGATCCTCAAGCTGCTGCTGATGCGTCACCAGATCGGCATAGGTCCGGTCCACGGCGGCTAGCACATCTGCCCATGCGCCATCCGTGAATTCGTTCCCGCTCTGCCCTGATTCTGATGCCACGATGCCTCCGGTCCCTTCGCCGCGATTTAAGCGGATATGCAGGGAATTACCAATAGACGGCGGATAGGTCTTTGACGCAACGAACAATTTTTCGTGCGGGCCGGGCCCTGGCTGCAGGGACGAGACGCCCTGTGCGTCCCGCCCAAAGGTCAATCAGATATCCCAGTATAACCAACGCCCCCCTGAACAGGGGATGGTTGCGCGCGTCCGATTTCCCGACTGTCCCGCCATCTTTATCCAAGGCCCGCCGTATTCTCTGGGCCTCTTTTCGGGGGAAATTCGAACATGAAGGTTGTTGCACCTTTTATCCTGACCTGCGCGGTCGGACTGTCTGGCTGTGTCTCGACGGGTGGAGGCGCGGGCCTTGGCGCCGGCACGGGCGGAAGCACGGGCGGGTCCACAGGGGGATCGACGGGCGGATCCGGCAGCGGGTCGGCCAGCGGAACCGTCAGCGGCTCTGGTTCGACCGCTGGGACCGGGTTTACGGGGCAGGCACCTATGCGCGGGGTGATGATTCAGAACGACAAGCCGATCATGACCTCGATCACGCCCTTCCCGGGCACGACGATCAATACGTACGAAGGCCCGACCTATTTCTGGCACAACACCGGGGCCAACCAGACGGAAACGCAGACCACGGCAACACTGGATCTGCAGAACGTCACTTTGGACAGGCTTCCAACGTCCGCGCGGCCGTTTCAGGCTAACGGCACCGGATCGCTGAATGTATCCGGCGGCCCCAACATAACGAACGCCGCCGGGACCAGTGGCCTAGGCGTGGCCTTCTTCCAATCGGCGGGCGCTGTGGCGACGGCGGGCGACTCGTTCTCGCTGGATGCGGACGATCTGGACAACGACGGGACCGACGACTTTTTCATGGTTCAGTTGGGGGCAGGGACGGTAAACGCCAACACGGCACGATCGTCCACAGGTGTATTCTATGGTGGCACATTCACCCCTGCCGCGGCGGTTCAGGCGACTGGCACTGCAACCTACGCCCGGACGAATGGCGCGACCGTCAACACCGTGCGCGGCACCTCGAACACACCGCCGAACGATCAGGATTTCGATGCACGTATCACCGCCGACGTCAGCCTGACCGCCAATTTCGACACGGGCAAAGTGAACGGCACCTTGACCGGCGTGGGCAACAACAGCGGTGTCGCTGGCGTGGGCACGACCACCAATATCGTGCTGGAGAACGCGACCATCAACGGCAACGCCTTTGACGGCGGCACGGCCCGGATGGTGAACGGATCGACCAACGTCTATTCTGGCGGGTCTTCGTCGTTCAACGGCAACTTCATGGGATCGAACGGCGAAGCGGCTGCTGGCACGGCGCTGATCACCGGCACCATCGGGGGCGTTCAGTCGGCCACCACCGCCGTCTTTGTCGGTGACAAGCAGCCATGATCCAATACCTCGTTCCCCGAGCCTTTCGGGGGCGTTGCGGGCGGCAGACATCCTCTGCCGTCCGCGCTTTGGCCTTTGCGGTCTTATCCATGACCGCGTGGCACGCCCCGGCCTTGGCGCTGACCGCGCGGTTGTCGACGGGCCAGACGGTGACGGTCAATTCCACCGCCCAGCTGCAAACAACCACCCGTGCGCTGATCGCCAGCGGGCTGACTGACGACGCCCGCCGCCTTGCGCGCGCCTATAGCCCGGGGGATGCCGATTATGCCTTTCGCGTGGCCTACGTAGATGCGCAGGCGGCCAGTGCCGAAGGGCGCGATGCCGATGCGGTGCGTATCTACCGTGCCATCCTTGCGCAAAGGCCCGATTTGGACCTTGTCCGCATCGCCATGACCGGGGCGCTTGCCCGGCTCAACATGCACGACACTGCCCGGGCGCAGGCCGAACGCCTGATCGCCGCCGGGGTGGACGACCAGTTGGGCGGCCAGATCTCCGGGCTATTGCGCAGCCTCGATCAGAAACGCCCGCTTAGCTTTCGCGGCTATGTCTCGTTCCTGCCCAGCAGCAACATCAACGGCGGCACCGACCGAACGACCGTGTCGATCGGTCCGGTCATCGGGGCGATCCCTGCCAACCAACAGCGCCAGTCCGGCATCGGCCTCGCCCTTGGCGGGCAGCTTGCCTACCGGGCCGAGGTCGGAACGCAAAGCGCACTGATCACGGCGCTGGATGCCAAGGTCGAACACTTCCCGTCGATCAAACGCACGAACCTTAGCGGGCAACTATCCTTCGGACTGGAACACCGCCTGAACCGCGGCACGGCGCTGACCCGCGCGCTTTTGGGCGGCGCGACGGTCGATGGCAACCGCACCTACAGCTACTCGGGCCTGTCGTTTGAGACGAACACGCGGCTAGGTGATCGCTGGAGGCTCTATCTCGGGCCGGAATACCGCTATGAACGCTATGACCTCGTGCCCGGTGACAACGGCCATTTCCTGACGCTTCCGGTGCAACTGGATCGGTTCGGTGGCCCCGATACCTTCGTGCGGTTCATCGCAGGGGCCAGTTTCGGGCGCAAAGCGCAGGCCCGGTTTTCCTTTGACGAGGCCAAGCTGGGCCTTGGCTACTACAAGGAATTTTCAGCCGGGTTCACCACTTACATTGAGGCCACGGCCGCCGTCCGGACCTACAAAGACCTCTATCCCGGCCTGACAGTGCCGCGCAAAGACCGCCGGTTCGACATTGGCCTGACGGTGACAAAGCGTGATCTGGTGGTAGCGGGATTCGCGCCGCAGGTGTCTGTGTCTTACCAGCGCAATCAGTCGAACGCGGCCTTCAACGACACGTCGCGCGGGTTGGTGGATGTCCGCCTGACCCGAGAGTTCTGAGCGGCGCCTAACCCAGCCGGATCAGCGCATCCAGCCGCATCACGCCGTCGGCGCGGATCAGAACGGGGTTGATCTCGGCCTCTTGCACACGCTCATGCCGGGCAAGCGTGCTGACGTTTGCAACCAGTTCTGCCAGCGCCTCCAGATCCCCGGGCGGGCTGCCGCGATAGCCCCGCAACGGCGCAAAGCTTTTGATCTGGCGCACCATGTCGCGCGCCGCGTCGATGGATACAGGCGCAGGGCGCATGACCGCATCGCCCAACACCTCTGCCAGCATGCCGCCGGCGGCCAGCGTGACCATCGGCCCGACGCGCGGGTCGCGGGTCAGGCCGATCAACGCCTCTCCCAATCCCGTGGCCATTTCCTGTACCAGCACCGCACGAACGGGGCAGGGCGCTTCGGTCAGCATATCGGCCACCGCGTGGCGCAACGCGGCGTCGTCGGTCAGGTTCAACCGGATCGCGCCCGCCTCGGTCTTGTGTGGCAGGTCAGGGGACACCAGCTTGGCCACCACGGGATAGGTCAGGGGCACGTCGCCGGTGCCATCCGGCGACAACACCACCTGCGCGGGCTGCGCGATGTCCATCGCGGCAAAGACCTCTCCGGCGGCGACCTCGTCCATCACGCCTGCGGGGGCGGCGTTCAACAGGCCGCTTGCGGTCTGCGGTAAGGGCGTATCGCCCCGGCCGGGCAAAGGGTCGGCCAGAAGTGCCGCGACCCCTTCGGCGCAGCTTTCTACGCTGGCGAACGCGGGCACGCCGGTCTGGGCCAACAGGCGCAAGGCGTCGGGCGCATGGGGCAGCGGAATTGTGACCAAGGGCGCGTGACCGTCGGGGGCCGCAGACAGCGCCTTGATCAGCGGGTCCACCGTCAGGTCGGGATTATACTGGGCCGACGATCCGATGGCCGCAACCAGAACGCCCGTTTCGGGATCGGCCAGCAGGGATCCGATCACCGCCTCCATCACATCCGGTCTGGCCCCGGCCATGGTCACATCCACCAGCTTACCAGACCCAAGTGCGATGCCCTGTGGCCCCAGCTTGGCCCGCGTCTGCGCCCCGCAACCGGCGATCTCGACCCCTCGGGCGCTGATCTGGTCCAGCACCATGCCTCCGCCGCCGCCCGTGGTGGTCAGCACGGTCGCGGTCCGGGGGCGGTCAGGCTGCGCGCGGGCCTTCACCAGCGCGCCCGGCACATCCAAAAGCGCGTCGAAAATCGTCACCACCGTGATCCCGATCCCGCGCAGGAATGCCGGGATGGCCCCCGCCGCGCCGACGATGGCCCCGGTGTGCGACACGGCCAGTTGCTGGCCTTCGTCAGACTGCCCCAGAACGTAGGCCACGATCGGTTTGCCACGCTTTGCAGCCTCTTGCGCGAACCGTTCCAAAGCGCCTGCATCGCGCACGGTTTCCAGAAACAGCGCGAAACACGTGGTGGTAGGATCGTCCAACAGCGACAGTCCCAAGGTGCCCACATCCATTACCGCCTCGTTTCCCGTCGAGATGAAGTTGGCAAAGCCGATCCCGCGTGCCGTGCCGCGCGACGCCAGCATCCCGGTCATCGACCCGGACTGTGACAGAACAGTCAATCCGCCACGCGGGATCGCAGGATCCACGAAGGCCGCATTGGTGGTGCAGACGAACCCATTGGTCAGGTTCACAACCCCGGTAGAGTTCGGGCCGATCAGCGCGATCCCGGCTTCTTTCGCGATGGCGGCGGCGCGGGCCTGTCGGGCCGCGCCCTCCGGCCCGGCCTCGGCAAAGCCATCGGCCAGCATCGACACGACCCTGACGCCCGCCGCCGCGCAGTCTGTCAGCGCCTGCATCGCAGGTTCGGCGTCCAACAGGATATAGGCATGATCAATCGCGCCCGCGTCGGTGATCGAAGGCACGGCCCGCGCGCCCAGAACGGTTTCTCGCCGCGGATTGATGGGCACGACCTCTCCGCCAAAGCCATGCG
The DNA here is from genome assembly GCF_045763785.1 of Pseudooceanicola aestuariicola. NCBI lineage: Bacteria > Pseudomonadati > Pseudomonadota > Alphaproteobacteria > Rhodobacterales > Paracoccaceae > Pseudooceanicola > Pseudooceanicola aestuariicola. The sequence continues at coordinate 1,234,890 of NZ_JBJGSF010000001.1, forward strand.
CGGTCAGGAACTGCTGCGGCCGCGCGGTCAGGCGCGTCGGCGTATCTGACGCACCGATCAGCGCAACACGGGACGGCGCGATCAGCGCGCTTAGGTCGGGGGTCACGATCTCTCCTCCATTTTGGTATACCATAATGAAGGGTGTCGGATCGAAAAGCGAAAAGTTTCGACCATAGGTGCCTGATGTCCAGACTTACGGCATACCGAAATTCCTTGCGCCCTGCGTATCCCGCAGTAGCATCCCTGTCGGAGGAGGCCGCGAATGTTCGAAAAACTCACCCGTACCGCCGGGCCGGGCAGCGATTTGGCCGCAATGGCCCAAGGCTTGGATTGGGCGTTGATGCTGCAAGCGGATGACCATGACACCGCCGTCACCATCCGCGACGGGGCGGTGATGCAGGTGACCTCTGGCCCCTTCGTGCTGCCTTCGTGGCAGACCCGGCTGAGCGCCAGTGCCGACGAATGGGCGGCCTTCCTGCAACCGGTCCCGAAACCCGGCCATCACGACATCATCGCGCTGCTGCGGCGGGGCGCGATCCGGTTCGACGGCGACCTTCATCCGCTGATGGCGCATCTCTACTACGTCAAGCGGCTGCTGGCGTCGCTGAGGGCCGCAGAATGACCGTTCAGATTGAACCGATCACGGGCCGCTATGCCCATATAGACATCGACGGCACATCCCACCGCATCTATTGGGAAGAGGCCGGAGAGGGCATCCCGCTGGTCTGCCTTCACACCGCAGGCAGTGACGGGCGGCAATATCGCGCGCTGCTGAATGATCCCGACATCACCAAGGAATTCAGGGTAATGGTCTTTGATATGCCGTGGCATGGCAAATCGTCCCCGCCCGCAGGCCAAGTGGATCAGCCCTATCAACTCAGCTCTGACGCCTATATCGCGCAGATCATCGCCTTTTGCGATGCGATGGCGCTGGATCGGCCCGTCGCCATGGGGTGTTCGATCGGCGGAAGGATCGTTCTGCACCTTGCCCATCGCCACCCCGAAAGGTTCCGCGCCCTGATTGGCCTGCAATCCTCGGCCCATGTGGCACCCTATTACGACACAAGCTGGCTGGACCGCGCCGATGTGCACGGCGGTCGCATCTGTGGGGCAATCGCATACGGACTGATGGCGCCGCAAAGCCCCGAGGCCGACAAGGACGAAACCCGCTGGCACTATATGCAGGGCGGGCCGGGCGTCTTCAAAGGGGATATGTGGTTCTACAAGGTCGATGGCGACATGCGCGACATGCTGGACCAGATCGACACCTCCAAGGTGCCGATCCACCTGCTGACGGGCGAATACGATTATTCCTGCACCCCCGCCGATAGTGCCGATCTGGCGCAGCGTTTGGGTGTCGATCTGACCATCATGCCCGAGATGGGGCATTTCCCGATGTCGGAAAACCCGTTGAAATTCATGGAACATCTGCGACCTGTACTGGCCCGCATCCGCGACGCGGGCTAAGGCGCACTTTCCCTTGGCGCGCCTTTTGGCTACTCCGGCGTGAAACGACAGGAGTAGCCCCGTGACGCCAGAGGCCCGCATCGCCACCGCCGCCGAATTGCTGGATGCCATCCTGCAGGGCCAGCCCGCTGAACAGGCGCTGACCACATGGGCCCGCCGCAGCCGGTTCGCCGGGTCCAAGGACCGCGCCGCCATCCGCGACCATGTTTTCGACGCCCTGCGCTGCCGCCGCAGCTACGCCTATCTTGGCGGGGCCGAAGAAGGCCGGGCTTTAATGTTGGGCCATTTGATCGCGCAAGGCATTGATCCCAAAACCGTTTTTACGGGTCAGGGCCATGCCCCATCCGAATTGACCGAGGACGAATTGGCGCGGGCGAAACCTTTGGACGTGCTGTCAGACGCGCCAGAGGCCGTGGCGGGCGATATGCCAGATTGGCTGTGGCCTCTGCTTCGGGACGCCTTGGGCGACGACACGCCCGCAGTCGCCGACCGCCTGCGCCACCGTGCGCCCGTGTTCCTGCGCGTGAACCTTGCGAAAACCGATGTCGCGACCGCGCAGGCCAGCCTGACGTCCGAAGGGATCGACACGCAGCCGCATTCACTGGCCGACACGGCGTTAGAGGTCACCTCGGGCGCGCGTCAGGTCGCCCGCAGCCGCGCCTACATGGACGGTTGGGTCGAACTGCAAGACGCGGCCAGCCAAGCGGTCACGGCGGCGCTGCCCCTGTCCAACGGTATGAAAGTGCTGGACTATTGCGCGGGCGGCGGCGGTAAGACATTGTCGATGGCCGGACGGGTCAAGGCAGAGTTCACCGCCCACGACGCCAACCGCGCTCGCCTGAACGACCTGCCGGACCGCGCCCGCCGCGCGGGTGTGCAGGTGCGGATCGACGCCGCGCCCAAGGGACCATACGATCTGATCCTATGCGACGTGCCCTGTTCGGGCAGCGGGTCGTGGCGGCGTTCCCCCGAAGGCAAATGGGCGCTGACGCCTGACCGACTGGCCGACCTGACGGCGATCCAGTCTGACATCCTGTCGAAAACTGCCCCGATGGTCGCACCCGGCGGCACACTGGCCTACGCCACGTGTTCGCTTCTGCGCGCCGAGAATGAAGAGCGGATCGCCCAATTCCTGCACACGCACCCGGACTGGCAGATGACGATGGATCGCCGCTGGTCCCCGTTGGACGGCGGTGACGGCTTTTTCCTTGCCTGCCTGACCCGCGCCTAACGGAAAAATCCCGGCCCTTAGCCCGTCAGCACACGGTTTGTTAACCTTTGCTTAACCACCTTTGTGCGATGTCTGTGACGGGGCAAAGACGCACTAGAATGGGTCAGGGAACACGATGACGCAGGCCGATGGCGACGCAATGCTTGGGCCGGGCAGGGGGACGATCCCCTTGGCCGGGGGTGGTCTGTTGCGCCAGCCCGGCTTCTGGATTGCGATTGTTCTGACCTCTCTGGTCTTGTTTATCGTGGCCGTGATGGCGACGACATCCATTCTGCCGCGTCCGCTTGGCCTGTCGATGCTGGCCGCGGCGGCGACCCTTTTGGCGCTGATCACGGCAATGACGCTGCGCAACTGGTGGATGGCGCGCGCCGCCGGACCGGATGGCGCGCTGGCCCGGATGCTTGATCTGCAAACCACTGCGGGGTTGATCACTGATGCCGCACTGACCATTCGCCACGCCAATCCCTCTGCCCGGCGCCTTTTGCAGATCGGGCCGAAGGACAAGCTGACACAGGCGCCGCCGCTCACCCCCGACGATGCCGATGCCATTGCGCGCAGCGACGCCTCCACCGGGTCGTTCCTGCGCCAGATCGCCCTTGGCCCCGATCTGTGGACGCTGTCCGCCACGCGTCTGGACGCAGGGCTGATCATGTGGTCGCTGACACCGGCCTTCACCGCGGCTGATGACAGCGATGACGCGCTGCCCACCCTGACGATCGACCAGCGTGGCAAGGTGATCTTTGCCAACGCCCGGGCTGTGACGTTGCTGGGGCAGGCACCCGACCAGCTGCGCGACGTCGTCGACCATGCAGCCGTACCCGAGGGGGGCACCGTCACCACTGTCGCCACCGCCAGCGGCCTGCAGCCGATGCTGATCACCGACCTGACCACCGGTGTTTCGGGCACCGACCCCCGTCAGATCGCGCTGACCCCGCTGACCCCGCTGGCCACGCCTGAACCCGCCGTACCCGCGACGCAATCCGATTGGAACGTCGTCGAAGATCTGCCCGTGGCGCTGCTGTGGTTGGATGCCGCTGGCCGTGTGCAGCGCGCCAATCGCGCCGCGCTGCGCCTGATCGGGGACGCCTGCGCGCCAGGTGTGAAGCTGATCGACCTGACCGAAGGCCTTGGTCGTCCGCTGAGCGATTGGATGGATGAAACGCTTTCTGGTGCCCGCGTCGGCGCGCCCGAATTCCTGCGCCTGACCGGATCGCCCAGTGAAACCTTCGTCCAGATGTCCCTACACGCCCATGACGACGGGGGAGAGCCCGCAATCATGGCCGTCCTCAGCGACGCGACAGAGCTTAAGACGCTTGAGGCGCAATTCGTCCAAAGCCAGAAGATGCATGCCATCGGCCAGCTTGCAGGCGGTGTTGCGCATGATTTCAACAACTTGCTGACCGCGATCTCTGGCCATTGCGATCTGCTGCTGCTGCGCCATGATCAGGGCGATCCGGAATATGCGGACCTTATGCAGATCAACCAGAACTCCAACCGGGCGGCGGCTCTGGTGAACCAGCTTCTGGCCTTTTCGCGTAAACAGACCCTCCGCCCCGAGGAGATTGACCTGCGCGACACGCTGGCCGATCTGACGCATCTGCTGAACCGGCTGGTGGGGGAAAAGGTCACCCTGTCCTTCAGCCATGACACGGTTCTGGGATCGATCCGCGCGGACAAACGTCAGTTGGAACAGGTCCTTATGAACCTCGTGGTGAACGCGCGCGACGCCATCGACGGGGCCGGTGAAATCCGCATCGTCACCGAACGCGTGACCTATGACACCGCGCTGACCCGCGACCGTGCCAGTGTGCCGCCAGGCGAATACGTCTCGGTCAAGGTGATCGACACCGGCTGCGGCATCCCGCCCGACCGCCTGACCAAGGTGTTTGAGCCGTTCTACAGCACCAAGAAACTGGGCGAAGGTACCGGGCTGGGGCTGTCGACCGCCTACGGCATCATCAAACAGTCCGGGGGATTTATCTTTGTCGATTCGACCCTCGGGCAGGGGACCTGTTTCACCCTTCTATTCCGCACCAGCAAAAGTGACCCGACCCTGATGACAGTGACTGAACAAGACACCTCTCAAACCGCGAAACATGCCGATGGCGTCGTTCTTCTGGTCGAAGACGAAGCCCCCGTGCGCGCCTTTGCTTCTCGTGCGCTGCGTCTGCGCGGCTACACGGTGATCGAGGCGGAAAGCGGTGAGGATGCCTTGAAAACGCTGGAAGATCAGAACCTTCACGTCGATATCTTTGTCACCGACGTGGTCATGCCCGGCATGGACGGCCCCACATGGGTGCGTCAGGCGCTGACGACACGGCCCGATGTGCGGGTGATCTTCATGTCAGGCTATGCCGAGGAAAACTTTGGCGACGAACAGGCGCGCATCCCCAATTCGACCTTCCTGCCCAAGCCGTTTTCGCTCGCCGAACTGACCCAGACAGTGCAGGGCAGCTAGATCGAGGCGTAAAGCGCGAACTCTGCCGCACATTTGCGGCGCAGCTTGGCCTCGGTCTCGGCCGAAAGCTCCAGCGCCATCTCCGGCGACACGTTTTCCTGTGTCAGTTCGATTCGCCGATCCAGCCGGTTTTCCAGATAGGTGTGCAGGCTGGCTTGATCTTCATACTTGAAAAACCGCGTCACGCGGGTGCCATTTCCCGCCGGCTCAACGAATTTTGCCTGGCTGCCCACATTTGCGAAGGCCGGCTTGTCGCCCTGGCAATACGCCTCGACAAATTCTTCAAAGCTTACATCGTAAGTACTGTTCGGTTTGCCCTGCATGAAAGGCCGTCTGCGGTACCGATACCAGCTGCCCAGCCACGATACGGGTTCGCGGATTGTGGCAATAACCTCAAGGTCTTCGGCGATAAACTTCTCTAACATCGGACGAAAGAACCGGTTGTAGCGAAAGACCGGCGCATGCTTCAGCTCCGGCGGGTCGTTCACCACGATATCCGCCACCGGGCCAAGCGCCTTTTCCCAGGCCGTTGTGCCGGTTTTCGGCACCGACAGGAACACCAGTTTGGCCTTTGCAAATACCAGCATCTTACCCCTCGAGAACTTGTTCACGCTTCCTTAACCAATAGGGCGAAAACTGTCAGTCAGAAAGATTTTAGTTGAAATGTTCTCTTTTTGATCTCATACAGAACAAGAGGCGAACAAAGGCGGTCATTGCCGCCGAATATCGGGTATGAAATAAGGGGCTGAACCAGATGGCAACGGCAGATTTACTTTCCATGGATAGCAAGCGCGACGAGAACAAACAAAAAGCGCTCGACAGCGCCCTGGCGCAGATCGAACGGCAGTTCGGCAAGGGCTCGATCATGAAACTGGGCGGCAAGGATGCCATCCAGCAGATCGAAGCGACCTCGACCGGATCGCTTGGCCTCGACATCGCGCTTGGCATCGGCGGCCTGCCCAAGGGGCGGATCATCGAAATTTACGGGCCTGAATCGTCCGGTAAAACCACGCTGACGCTACATTGCGTGGCCGAAGAACAGAAAAAGGGCGGCGTCTGCGCCTTTGTGGACGCGGAACACGCGCTGGACCCCGGCTATGCGAAGAAACTGGGCGTCGATCTGGACGAACTGCTGATTTCGCAGCCCGACACCGGCGAACAGGCGCTTGAGATCACCGATACGCTGGTCCGTTCCGGCGCGGTATCCATGGTCATCGTCGACTCCGTCGCGGCGCTGACGCCGAAATCCGAACTTGAAGGCGACATGGGCGATAGCTCCGTCGGCGTACACGCCCGCCTGATGTCTCAGGCGATGCGGAAACTGACCGGATCGATCGCGCGGTCGAACTGTATGGTCATCTTCATCAACCAAATCCGGATGAAGATCGGCGTCATGTTCGGCTCCCCTGAAACGACTACTGGCGGTAACGCGCTGAAGTTCTACTCCTCCGTCCGCCTCGACATCCGCCGCATCGGCGCGATCAAGGAACGCGACGAAGTGGTCGGCAACCAGACCCGCGTCAAGGTCGTGAAAAACAAGGTCGCGCCACCGTTCAAGCAGGTGGAATTCGACATCATGTACGGTGAAGGCATCTCGAAAACCGGTGAACTGCTGGACCTCGGGGTCAAGGCTGGCGTGGTCGAAAAATCCGGCTCTTGGTATTCCTACGGCGACGAACGCATCGGGCAGGGCCGCGAAAACGCAAAGTCCTTCCTAAAGGAAAACAAGGAAATCGCCTACGCCATCGAAGACAAGATCCGCGCTGCCCACGGTCTGGAATTCGACATGAGCGATGCCGACGTCCCCGACGACGACGTGTTGGACGCTTAACCAAAAAGGCCCGGCCAAAGCGCCGGGCCTTTTCTTTGGTGGGCAGTGGTCCTTAGACGCGTTTCAAGAAGCCGTCGTGCGTGACGGTGATCATCAGCTTTTGGGCGATGTCTTTCTGAATCTCGAACTCGGGATTGGTCTTGATGTATTCATGCACTGCCGATTTCGGGCTGTTGCCCGGGCCCCAAGGGCGGTCGGGGTAGGTGCCTTCGGGCATGTCTTCGATCAACGTGTCGAAGACCACGCAATAGCTGCCTTTGGACGTCAGCGGTGCATAGGCCTCAAGCTCGGCCAGGACGTGGTCATGGGTGTGCATGCTATCCAAACAAACGAGAACACGGTCGTAGCCAGCTGCGACCTCGCGAACCTGCGCGACCACATCATCGGCGATGGAAGAGCCTTGGATCATCTGGATGCGCGACGCCATCGCGTGCGCCTCGATCGCCGTTTTGTTGTGCGCGCGAATGTCGATGTCCACGCCCAGAACTTTACGCTTTGACTCTGCCGGGTTGATGGTCTCGCCGCTTTTGATCGCGTCTTCCATGTCCATAAGGGCCAACATCGAGGCCGAGAAAATCAGCGACCCGCCGTGCGCGATGCCGGTTTCGATGATCAGATCGGGCCGCACCTCCCATATGATTTCCTGCATCGCCACGATGTCCTGAGGATATTGGATGATGGGGCGGTCCAACCAATGATAATTGTAAGGATACTGCAAAGCGGCCGACTGCTGCAAAAAGCGGGCGGCGGTCTGATTGATTTCTTTGTCCTGTTCCAGATTGGCGATGCGGCCAGCGATTTCTTGTTTGAAGTCAGTCATGGGTCTTTCCAAAGTTTAAGGTGTGGTGGGCCATGAGGCGCCGATACTCAAATGGGTCAGGGTTTCGATTGCAGCGGGCTGCCGACGACATGCGGAGGATCGAAGAGGTTTTCAGGTCTTGCGCCGAAGCGAAGCAGATCGCGACGACCGTAGCCGTCAGCGATGGACTCGGCCAATTCGCGAACAGTGATCGGGGTACCAGTGCAGATGTTCAACGCGCCGGTTATGTCGCCCAACGCGACGTCGGCCAGCATGTCGCCCGCTTTGGTGACGTCGATAAAGTCGCGGACCTGCTTGCCAGAGGTCATATCGACAGGCTCACCCGCAGCAAGTTTCTGGTGCAGGAAGGGAACCAGACGCCGCGGGTCTTCGCCGTCCCCATACAGGTGGAACAATCGCGCCCATGCCAATTGTGTATCGGATTGCGCAAACAAACCCTGCAGCGCAGCGTGGGTCCCAGCCTTGGCGCCCGCGTAGGGCGTTTGCGGGTCCAAGGGCGCATTAAAGCCAAGAACCTTGCCCGTCATTTCGTATTCAAAGCAGGTCCCGATCCCAACGAACCGCGCAACTTTGCCAGCGGCCGCGCGCGCCATTGTCAGTGTCCCGCACATGCAGTCGTGGTTCACCGGAGAGGTCAAGTATTCACCCGGCGTGGCGATCCAGGCCAGATGAATGACTATATCTATGTCGCGCAAGACATCGCCCCACCATGCCTGACTTTCCGCGAATAAATCCGGCGTCTCTATGGTGGTCACGCCTTCGATCTGTTGGCCGGGGCGAAGGGTGGCGTGGACCTTAGCGCGATTTTTCAGCGCCCGGATGACCTGCCGTCCGACGAAACCCGTCCCACCTGTGACCAGTACCCGTTTCATCGTACCCGGATTTCCGGCACGGCCGTGACGAAACGGGTGCCCTGTTCTGCAAGGTCGGACAGTTGGGCCATGACCTCGTCAGCGATGTTCCAAGGTAGGATGACAATGACGTCCGGGCGCTTTTCCGTTAATACGTCTGGCGACAGAATAGGGATGCGGCTGCCGGGTAGGAATTTGCCGATCTTGGACGGGGCGGCGTCACAGACGTAGGGCAAGAGGTCGGGCCGAACGCCCGCATAGTTCAAAAGCGTGTTGCCCTTCGCTGCCGCGCCGTAGCCCGCGATCGTGGTCCCCTTGGCTTTTTCGTCCAGCAGGAACCGCACAAGACCATCCTTGACCTGATTTGCCTGGTCTTGGAATGCCGAATAAAAATCTCCGTCGTCCATACCGCGACCGATCTCTTCGGTCAGTAGTTGATCGACACGATCAGACTGGTTACGGGCGGACGCTTCGAGGCAGCCAAAGACGCGCAGGCTGCCACCGTGAGTGGACAGTTCTTCGACGTCAAAAACGCGGAGGCCGGCGGCCTTGAAGATGCGCGACACCACAAGCAGCGACAGGTAGGAATAATGTTCGTGATACACTGTGTCGAACTGGCGGAATTCAACCAGCCGCATCAGGTGCGGAAATTCCAGCGTCACAACGCCTTCGGGTTTAAGAGCCTGCGCGATGCCAAGTGTGAAATCATTGATGTCGGGGACGTGCGCGTAGACGTTGTTGCCGGCGATCAGGTCGGCCTTTTTCCCCTCGGCAGCCAGTTTTCGGCCTAGGTCTTCGCCGAAGAACTCCTGCAGGGTGGGCACGCCGATAGCCTCTGCCGCTTCTGCCGTGCTCTTGGTGGGTTCAACGCCAAGGCAGGGGATACCCGCCTGCACGAAATTCTTCAGCAAGTAGCCGTCGTTCGACGCGACCTCGATCACGAAACTAGACGCGTTCAAGTCGAAGCGGTCGGTCATTGCCGTGGCATAGCGTTTCGCGTGGTCTAGCCAACTGGAAGACGTGGACGAGAAATAGGCGTAGTCGGAATTAAAGTACGTGTCGGCCGAAGCGAAATCTTCAGTTTGGACCAGCCGACAGCTGTCGCACACGAACAATCGCAGTGGATAAAAGGTCTCGGCCTGATTCAGCGTGTCCTGGGTCAAGTAGGAGTTGGACGGCGGCGCGGCGCCAAGGTCTAAAAACTGCCGGTGAAGCGGCGTGGAACAGTGTCGGCAATTCATAGTTTTATAGGCTCCAGGTCCGCAAGAATTGGGTGTGTGCGATCACGATCAGAGATTTCCTGCAAGGGTAGGGGCCAGTTGATTGCGACGTTATTGTCGGTGAAAGCCAGCCCTCCTTCGTGATCGGGGCTGTATGGCGCCGAGTGCATATACAGCATTTCAACATCGTCGGTTAGCGTCTGATATCCATGTGCGAAGCCCGCAGGGATATACAATGCGCGGCGATTTTCCGAGGACAGTTCGACATGGATGTGCTGGCCGTATGTCGTGGACCCATCACGCAGATCAACGGCCACGTCGTAGATCGCACCGGCGATGCAGCGAACAATCTTCACCTCGGCCGCCGGCGGGCGCTGAAAATGCAAACCGCGCACTGTTCCTTTGCGGGCGTTGAACGACAGGTTCATCTGCGGCCAGTCTGTCACTAAGCCAGCAGTCGCGAATTCATCCGCACAATAGCTACGCGCGAACCATCCGCGGTTGTCGCCGCGCGGCTCAAGCTCGATCAAACAGGGGCCGGGGATTTCGAGCGGAGTGACCTTCATGCGGCAAGAAACTCTTTGATCTGCGCATCCGTAATCGCGGTTACATCGGCCCCTTCGGCGTGTGCGCGGTACCATTCGGCGGTCTTCGATACGGCTTGCTCAAAGCTCCAAACGGGCTTCCAACCCAGACGTCGCCGGGCGAGATCGCTGGTGACCGACAACAACCCAGCTTCGTGCCGGGCCGAACCAGAGGATGTGTCGCGCCATTCGCCGGGCCAAACGTCACAGAACTGGTTCAGCAGATCGCGGACCGAATGGAAATCTTCGGCGGCTGGGCCAAAATTGTAGGCGCGCGCATGGGATAGGTCCGCATGCAGACGCTCGGCCAATTTCATGTACCCGGAAATGGGTTCCAAGACATGTTGCCAGGGACGCACAGCGCCGGGATTTCTGACCTCGACGGCCACGTCTTTGAAAAAGGCGCGGGCGATATCCGGAACGATCCGGTTTTCGGCCCAATCCCCGCCGCCAATGACGTTGCCAGCCCTGGCAGAGGCAATCCTAAGCGATCCCTCTAGCCCGAAAGATGCTTGCCAGCTTTGGGTCAGAATTTCGCAGGCCGCCTTGGAAGCGCTATAGGGGTCGTGTCCGCCCAATCGGTCGCTTTCGCGGTAGGGCTGATCCCACTCACGGTTTTTGTAAACCTTGTCGGTCGTGATGACGATGACGGTCATGGGTTTGTGCGTGGCGCGCGCGGCTTCCAGCACGTTAGTCGTCCCGCCCACGTTCGTATCCCACGTCTCGCGCGGTGCGTCGTAGGACCGAAGTACCAGCGACTGGGCGGCAAGATGGAACAGAATATCCGGTTCAACCTCGGCGACGCGCTGCGCAACCCTGTCGTAGTCTCGTATGTCGACTTCGGCATGATCCAGGCGGTTTTCCAGATCCAGTTGATCAAATAGCGACACGTCGCCTTCAGGCGGAAGTGCAAGGCCGAAAACCTTTGCCCCAAGCTGGTTCAAAAGCTGCGCCATCCACGCCCCTTTGAACCCGGTGTGTCCGGTCAAAAGAACACGTCTACCAGACCAAAATCCGCTCACGCCCAAACCTTCCACGGCGCCTTGCCGGATTGCCAATGATTTTCCAGCGCCGTCTTGTCACGCAGAGTATCCATCGCGGCCCAGAAACCGTCGTGTTTCCAGACCGAGAGCTGCCCATCACCCGCCAAGGATTCTAGCGGACCTGCTTCGAAGACCGTGTCTGGGCCGTCGATCCGGTCGATCACAGACGGGTCCAGCACGAAAAATCCGCCGTTGACCCAACGGCCGTCACCCTGCGGTTTTTCCAGAAACTGTTTCACCTTGCCGTCTTCGATATCCAGCGATCCAAACCGGCCCGCTGGTTGCACGGCCGTGATCGTCGCCGCGCAATCATGCGATTTGTGGTGCGCGACCAGCGCGGTGACGTCGATGTCGGAAACGCCGTCACCGTAGGTCATGCAGAACGGCTCATCCAAAAAATGCCGGACGCGTTCCAAGCGCCCGCCAGTCATGGTCGCCTCTCCGGTGTCTACGAGGGTGACGCGCCAAGGTTCAGCATACCGCTGATGCACTTCCATCGAATTGTTCGACATGTCGATGGTCACGTCCGACGTGTGCAAGAAGTAATTCGCGAAGTATTCCTTGATCATATAGCCTTTGTAGCCACAGCAGATCACGAAATCATTCAGGCCATGGGCGCCGTAAAGTTTCATGATGTGCCACAAGATCGGCTTCCCACCGATTTCGATCATGGGCTTCGGACGAATGTGGGATTCCTCGCTAATTCGCGTGCCGAGCCCACCTGCAAGAATTACTGTCTTCAAAGTCTTTATTATCCCCGATCCAATACCCTGCGGGTGTTCTAGTAAGCTAAACTAATTTTCGCCAGAGGTTTACGTTCGCGACAACGCTGCGAAAGGCTCAGACTCGATGCTGGTCGAGACGCGGGATGGCTCAATCCCCTTTACCCCCAACACGCATAAGGATATCCCCGTCCCAAACGGAAATCTGACCGAAAGACCGCGCCGATCATGACTGGCCTCGCCGACATCCGCTCGACCTTCCTGAATTACTTCAACAAGCAGGGACACGAAGTTGTCCCCTCCAGCCCGCTGGTGCCGCGCAACGATCCGACCCTGATGTTCGCGAACTCGGGCATGGTGCAGTTCAAGAACCTCTTCACCGGGGTTGAGACGCGCGATTACAAACGCGCCACCACCGCCCAGAAATGTGTGCGCGCTGGCGGGAAGCACAACGATCTGGACAACGTCGGCTATACCGCGCGGCACCATACCTTCTTTGAAATGCTGGGGAATTTCAGCTTTGGCGATTACTTCAAATCCGACGCCATCCCCTTTGCATGGGAATTGGTGACCAAGGAACTGGGCATCCCCAAGGACAAGCTGCTGGTCACCGTCTACCACACCGATGATGAGGCGGCGAACATCTGGAAAAAGGTCGCTGGCATCAGCGACGACCGTATCATCCGCATCGGCGACAAACCCGATGGCGGCAGCGACAACTTCTGGCAGATGGGTCCGACCGGCCCCTGCGGTCCCTGCACGGAAATCTTCTACGACCACGGCGAAAAATTCTGGGGTGGCCCTCCGGGAAGCCCCGAAGAAGACGGCGACCGGTTTATCGAGATCTGGAACCTCGTCTTCATGCAGTACGAACAGTTCGAAGACGGATCGCGTCGCGAGCTTGAGGCGCAGTCGATCGACACCGGCATGGGCATCGAACGGGTCGCGGCCCTTCTGCAGGGTACCAACGACAACTACGCCACCGACCTGATGCGCGCGCTGATCGAAGACAGTGCGCACAAAACCTCGACCGATCCGGACGGGCAGGGCAAGACGCACCACCGCGTGATCGCGGACCACTTGCGCTCGACGTCCTTCCTGATCGCGGATGGGGTGATGCCGTCCAACGACGGGCGCGGCTACGTGCTGCGCCGGATCATGCGCCGCGCCATGCGCCATGCGCACCTGCTGGGATCGCAGGATCCGCTGATGCACCGTCTGGTCCCTGAACTGGTCCGTCAGATGGGCGAGGCCTATCCTGAACTCCGTCAGGCGCAGGCGCTCATCGAAGAAACGCTGAAACTGGAAGAAACCCGGTTCCGTCAGACGCTCGATCGCGGTCTGAAGCTGCTCGACGAAGAATTGACCGGGTTGGCCGATGACGCGGCGCTGCCGGGTGAGGCGGCGTTCAAGCTGTACGACACCTACGGTTTCCCGCTGGACCTGACGCAGGACGCCCTGCGGGAAAAGGGCCGCACGGTGGATACCGATGGGTTCAACACCGCCATGGCAGAACAGAAAGCCAAGGCACGTGCCGCTTGGGCCGGGACCGGCGAAAGCGCGGACCTGAGCCTGTGGTACGACATCGCTGATGAACATGGCGCGACGGACTTCCTGGGCTATGACACAGAAACCGCCGAAGGTCAGGTGATCGCCATCGTCAAGGACGGTGCACTGGTCGATGCGCTGAATGCGGGCGATGAAGGGTGGATCATCACCAACCAGACGCCATTCTACGGCGAATCTGGCGGTCAGGTCGGCGATACCGGCTGGCTGCGGCGGCTGGAAAACGAAGACGATCAGGCGCAGGTCACCGACACGCAAAAGATGGGTGGCGGCAAGATTTTCGCCCATAACGTCAAGATCGCCAGTGGCACGTTTAATGCCAATGATGCTGTCGCGCTTGAGGTCGATCACGCGCGCCGGTCCACGATCCGCGCCAACCACTCTGCCACTCACCTGCTGCACGAAGCCCTGCGCGAGGCGCTTGGCGATCATGTGGCGCAGCGCGGGTCGCTGAATGCCCCGGATCGTCTGCGGTTCGACTTTAGCCATTCCGCCGCGCTAAGCGATGAAGAACTGCGCCGGGTCGAGGCCGAGGTGAACGAATACATCCGTCAGAACACGCCCGTCGACACGCGCATCATGACGCCCGACGATGCCCGCGCTTTGGGGGCTCAGGCGCTGTTCGGGGAAAAATACGGCGACGAAGTGCGCGTCGTGTCCATGGGCCGGAAGAACACCGGTAAGGGCACGGACGGCAATACCTATTCGCTGGAACTGTGCGGCGGCACCCATGTGACCCGCACGGGCGACATCGGGGCCTTTGCGCTGACCTCGGAAACCGCGTCGTCGGCTGGTGTGCGCCGGATCGAGGCGTTGACGGGGCAGGCGGCTTTGGCCGAACTGCGCGGCCGTGATCTGGCCCTGACGCAGATCGAAGGTATGCTCAAGGCCGTTGGGTCGGAAGCCGTCACGCGTGTCAAAGCGCTGATGGACGAACGTCGCGCGCTGCAGAACGAAGTGGCGCAGCTGCGTCGTGATCTGGCCATGTCCGGCGGGTCCGGGCAGGGCGGCGGGGCCGAGGCGAAAGAGATCAATGGCGTGAAGTTCCTGGCGCAGGCGCTGACCGGCGTGTCGGGCAAGGATCTGCCTGCGCTGATCGACCAGTTCAAGGATCAGATCGGATCGGGCGCGGTGCTGTTGATCGCCGACACGGGCGGTAAGGCTGCCGTGGCGGCAGGTGTGACAGCGGATATGACCGACAAGATTTCGGCCGTCGATCTGGTGCGGGCGGCTGTGCCCGAGCTGGGCGGCAAGGGCGGCGGTGGTCGTCCGGACATGGCGCAGGGCGGTGGTGCCGATGCGTCCAAGGCCGAGGCCGCGATCAAGGCCGCAGAGGTCGTATTGGAGGGATAAGATGCCAGCACTCTGGATTGCACATGTGACCGTCACTGATGCCGACGCCTATGGCAAATACGCCGAACTGGCGGGTCCGGCGATCGCGAAACACGGTGGCACCTTCATCGCCCGCGGCGCGCGGTTTGTTCAGCTGGAAGGCAAGGAACGTCCGCGCAATGTGGTCGCCCGTTTCCCAAGCGTCGAGGCGGCGGTCGATTGCTACAACTCGCCCGAATACCAAGAAGCGCTGGACCACGCCCGTGGCGCGTCCGAGCGTGAGTTGATGGTGGTTGAGATCACCGAGTAAGCCTTGCCGGGTGAGGGGCGCTGCCCCTCGGCGGCGGTGCCGCCTCACCCCGGAGGTATTTTGGGAAAGATGAAGATCAGTAGGGGTTCTTCGGTCCCCGGTCTGACGACAACGTCTGCTGACGACGCGTGACAAGCAGTTCGATCGCATCCGCCAGATGGATTTGCGCGATGTTGTAATCGCCGCGTTCTACACGGATACGGTGCGCTTCGATCATCACGTCTGCATGGGTGCAGCCCACGGGCGGTTCAAACCGGTAGCAGGCCAATTCGATCAGCAACCCCATGGGATCCTTGAAGTAAATCGAATCCATGAAGCCCCGGTCCTTTGGGCCGGAATGGCCGATGCCGCGTTCGTTCAGCCGCTCGACCGCCTGATCCCAAGTCGCTTTGGACACGTTGAACGCCAGATGGTGGACGCAGCCGGGGTCTGTGGGCGTGCGGCGCGGATCGGGTTTGCGCTTTTCGTTCGTGAAGATCGTGATCAGCCGTCCATCGCCGGGATCGAAATACAGGTGACCTTCGTCCGGATCGTCCAGATTGGGCTGGTCAAAGATAAACGGCATCCCCAGCACGCCTTCCCAGAAATCGATCGATGTCTGGCGGTCGGCGCCGGTCAGGGTGATATGATGTACGCCTTGGGTCTGAAGCTTGCGCATGGTGTCCTCCGTCTTCGGTTGAGACAGAGAATAGGGCAGGCTGGCCAAAAAGGAACGTGTTCCGCTGCACCTTTTCTGTGTGCGGATGCGCATATGATTGCGCGCAGAACTGGTTATATGTGCGTCAAACGCAGATAGGAGTGTGTCATGCTGGTAAATGGCGAATGGGCAAAAGATTGGGACCCGGTTCAGAAATCCGATGAAAAGGGCCGTTTTGTGCGCCAGACGTCCAGCTTTCGCAGCTGGATCACGCCGGATGGCAGCGCGGGCCCGACGGGCGACGCGGGCTTTAAGGCTGAACCGGGCCGCTATCGCCTGTACGTCGCGTTTATCTGCCCGTGGGCGTCCCGCACACTGATGGCGCGCAAGCTGAAGGGGCTGGAAGATATGATCGCGGTGACCGTCGTGAACCCGACGCTGACCGATCAGGGCTGGGCTTTTGGTGGCTATCCCGGCGCGGATGAGGATCCGCTGTTCGGCGCGGCGCATATTCACGAGCTTTACACCCGCGCCGACCCCACCTTCACCGGCCGCGCCACTGTGCCTGTGCTGTGGGACGAACAGACCGGCACCATCGTGAATAATGAGAGCGCCGATATCCTGCGGATGCTGGACACGGCGTTTGAACACCTCGTGCCGTCGGACCTGCGGCTGTACCCCGAGGACCTGGCCGACCAGATCGAGGCGCTGAACCCGCGGATTTATGACGAGCTGAACAACGGTGTCTACAAATCCGGTTTTGCCACCTCGCAAGAGGCTTATGACGAAGCGGTTGAGGGCGTGTTCAACATCTTGGATGAGCTGGAGGACAAGCTGGAGGGTGATTACATCTTTGGTGACCGGCTGACCGAAACCGATATCCGCACCTTCGTCACGCTGATCCGCTTTGACGCGGCGTATCACGGTATCTTCAAAACCAACCGTCGCCAGATCGCGGATTACCCCCGACTGCAGGCCTATATGGAGCGGATTTATCGCCTGCCGGGTGTGGCCGAAACGGTGAACATGGATCACATCACGCGCGGCTATTATTCAATCAAGGCCCTGAACCCTCAGCGCATTCGTCCCACGGGCCCCGCCCATATCACCCGCCTGTTGGAGAGCGTTCAATGATCCCGACCCAAGCCGCCGCGCACGACAGAGAGTGGAGCAGGATACACCGCCGGTCCCTTATCAAGGGCGCTGGCGCGGCGATGCTGACCGCTGGTCTGGCCGGGACTGCGCGGGCAGGAAACCCGCTGCCCATGTCCGCGCCGATCCATGTGGGGACCGTCGGGCTGAAGGTGCGCGACGCCGAGGCCGTGTCGCAATGGTATCAACTGGCCGTCGGTCTGCGTGAAGTGTCCCGCGACGGCGCGGTGATCTGGCTGGGGGCCGCTGGCGTGCCCCTGCTGAAACTAACGCAGGACGACACCCTGCGGCTGGCCCCAAGGACTGAGGCCGGGCTGTTCCACACCGCCTTTCTGCTGCCCTCGCGCCCCGATCTGGCGCGCTGGATCAACATGGCAATGGATGAGGTGATCCCCGTCGACGGCGTCGCCGACCATCTGGTGAGCGAGGCGATCTACCTGACCGACCCAGAGGGTAACGGGGTCGAGATCTACGCCGACAGGCCGCAGGACACATGGGTCTGGCGCGACGGTCAGATCGATATGGCCACTGATCCGCTGGATGTGGATGGCATCCTCGGGTCGCTTGGGCCGATGTCCACGCCTTGGACCGGCGCGCCTGCTGGCACTGTCGTGGGGCACGTGCACCTGAAGGTTGGCGAAGCGACGAAGGCCGCACAGTGGTGGCAGGACACGCTTGGCTTTGACGCCGTGCGCGCGCGCCGGGATGCGGTGTTCCTGTCGACGGGTGGCTATCACCACCACATCGCCGTCAACGAATGGATGAGCGCCGGGGCCGCCCGCCGGTCTGAACGCGCGACGGGCTTGGATTTCGTGGAACTGCGCGGAACGAATGACACTGGCGCGGCGGAATGGGTCGACGACTGGGGCACGCGGATCAGGTTTGGCTAAGCGGATGGGGGCGGCGGCGCTAGGGGCAACGCCCAAGGGAACGCCTTGCCAGATGGCAAAGACATCCCACATTCAACGGCATGCGCACCACTGACCTGCCCAACATATCGTCGCCCAAGTCCCTAATGCGCCGGTTCGAAATCGCCACGCTGGTGGTCATCATGATCTCGGCCGGGGCACTATGGGCCTTTGTCGCCTTGGCGGCCGAGATGATCGAAGGCGACCTGCACGCTTTTGACGAAACGGTGTTGCTGGCGTTGCGGACGCCGGGGGATCCGTCAAACCCCATCGGATCGACGCAGGTTGAAACCATGATGCGCGATATCACCGCGCTTGGCGGGGTGACGCTGTTGTCGCTGATCACCTTGGCGGTAATCACCGCGCTGATCCTGAAGCGTCAGCGGGCCACCGCAGGATTCCTGGCCGTGGCGATGCTGGGCGGGCAGGTGCTGTCGCATGTGACCAAGCTGGGGTTTTCTCGCCCGCGCCCAGACCTTGTGCCCCATGGGGTAGAGGTCGCAACGGCGTCTTTCCCCTCGGGCCATTCGATGATGGCGACGGTCACCTATCTGACATTGGCGGTGATCCTGACGCGGTCGGAAAAATCCATACGGCTCAGGGCCTTCTACCTTGGCGTCGCGGTGATCCTAAGCCTTCTGGTCGGCACCAGCCGGGTCTATCTGGGGGTGCATTGGCCGTCGGACGTTCTGGCGGGATGGTCCCTGGGGGCCTTCTGGGCGCTTGGCATCTGGCTGGTGGCGCGCTGGTTGCAGCACCGCGGGCGGATCGAACCCAGCAAATAGGGCTGAGCACGTCAGGCGTCAGGACGTCAGGCCCCAGAACATCAGGCCAAGAAAAAGGGCGCGTTGCCGCGCCCTTTCGTTAGGTATTTTTGACCAGAAGAACTTAGGACGCGCGCGACTGACGCTTGCGTTCATGCGGGTCCAGATAGCGTTTGCGCAGACGGATTGCGTTCGGCGTCACCTCGACCAATTCGTCGTCGTTGATGTAGGCGATAGCCTCTTCCAGCGACATGGTGATCGGCGTGGTCAGACGAACCGCCTCGTCCGTACCAGAGGCGCGGACGTTGGTCAGTTTCTTGCCCTTCAGCGGGTTCACTTCCAGATCGTTTTCACGGCTGTGTTCGCCGATGATCATGCCCGTGTAGACCGGCGCCTGCGCACCAAGGAACATGCGTCCGCGATCTTCGAGGTTCCACAGGGCATAGGCCACGGCTTCCCCGTTCTCCATCGAAATCAGAACGCCCGCGCGACGGCCTTCGATCGCACCTTTGTAGGTGGTCCAGCCGTGGAAGACGCGGTTCAGCACGCCGGTGCCGCGCGTGTCGGTCAGAAACTCGCCGTGATAGCCGATCAACCCGCGCGACGGCACATGCGCAATGATCCGCGTTTTGCCAGCGCCGGCGGGCTTCATCTCGACCAGTTCGCCCTTGCGGGGGCCGGTGATCTTTTCGATGACTGCGCCGGTGTATTCGTCATCCACGTCGATGGTGACTTCTTCGACCGGCTCTTCGCGGCCCGACTCGCCATCACGCATGATAACCTGCGGGCGAGAGATCGACAGTTCGAACCCTTCACGGCGCATGTTTTCGATCAAAACGCCCATCTGAAGTTCGCCACGGCCCGAAACCTCAAAGGCTTCGCCACCGGGGGTGTCCTTGATCTTGATGGCGACGTTGGATTCGGCCTCTTTCATCAGGCGATCCCGGATCACGCGCGACTGAACCTTCTTGCCGTCACGACCCGCCAGCGGGCTGTCGTTGATGCCGAAGGTCACGGTGATAGTCGGCGGATCGATGGGCTGGGCTTCGAGCGGTTCGTCCACGGCCAGCACACAGATCGTGTCGGCCACGGTCGCCTTCGTCATGCCAGCCAGCGAAACGATGTCGCCTGCAACGCCTTCTTCGATGTCCTGCTGGGCCAGACCACGGAAGGCCTGAATCTTGGTGACGCGGAATTGTTCGATCTTCTGGCCAACGCGGGACAGGGCCTGCACGGTGGCGCCGACCTTGATCTTGCCAGTCTCGATCCGGCCCGTCAGCAGGCGGCCCACGAAGGGGTCAGCGCCCAGAGTTGTGGCCAGCATACGGAAATCATCGTCCGCTTTTTTCTGCTGCTTCGGTGCAGGCACGTGGTTCACGATCAGGTTGAACAGTGCGGACAGATCCTTGCGCGGTCCGTCCAAGTCGTGATCGGCCCAGCCCGAGCGGCCGGAGGCGTACATATGCGGGAAGTCCAGCTGGTCTTCGTCTGCGTCGAGAGAGGCGAACAAATCAAAGCATTCGTCCAGCGCGCGGTCAGGTTCCGCATCCGGTTTGTCGACCTTGTTCAGCACCACGATGGGGCGCAGGCCAAGGGCCAGTGCCTTGGAGGTCACGAATTTCGTCTGCGGCATCGGGCCTTCGGCCGCGTCCACCAGCAGGACCACGCCGTCGACCATGGACAGGATCCGCTCGACCTCGCCGCCGAAATCGGCGTGGCCGGGGGTGTCCACGATATTGATCCGGGTGCCTTTCCATTCGACGCTCGTCGGTTTGGCGAAGATGGTGATACCGCGTTCGCGTTCCAGATCGTTGCTGTCCATGGCGCGTTCGGCCACGGCTTGGTTTTCGCGGAAAGCGCCGGATTGTTTCAGCAGCTCGTCCACGAGCGTGGTTTTGCCGTGGTCAACGTGGGCAATGATGGCGATGTTGCGCAGATCCATGGGGCGTCCTTTGGTGAGTTGGCGCCCGCGTATACTGCATCTGCAGAAAAGGCTAGGGGGAAACGCGGAAACCCGGCGGGATCAGGCGCGTCGCCCCCAAGGTCCGTGCACGCGCGCCACAGCCCAGCTTGAACCGGGCCAGCGCCATCCCGTCGTCGGTGTCGATGGTCCCAAGGTCGATCCGGCAGATGCCCTTGATGAAGAGCCGCTTCATCGCCTCAAACATCAGAAGGTTGTGAGCGTGGGTTTTGCGCCCCTCTGATCCCGTCCAGCCTGTGGTGTATGTGGCGACAGGCCCGTGCAGCAGAAACAGCATGAAGGCGATGGTGTCGCCGTTCAGCCGCGCCTGTAGCAGGCAGGTCTGGTGCGGATTGGCCGTGGCATAGGCCGCAAGAAAGGCGGGCGTATAGCTGCGATAGCCCCGCCGCCGTCGCTGACGCAGTTCGGGGCGCAGCAGGGCGGCGTCGCGGTCAGGGTCATACAGCGTTTCGCGCACCACCAGCGCACTATCCTGCGCCCGCCGCAGCCGATTGCGCCACTTGCCGTGCATATTCGCCCATATGTGATCCATCACCGGGGGGCGCGGCACGTTCAGTTCGGCGATATGTTGTGCCGTCAGGATGGGAAAGCCGGGGGTGTCGCCAGCGGTCTGATCGGGCACCTCAGGGATCACCAGCCGCGCCGCGCGGCGGGGCAGGGCAGAGAGCCACTTGGCGCGCCCGTCGCCAAGGTCGGCGCGCGGCAGGTAATAGAGCGGCACAGGCCCGAAACGCCGCCGCAGGGCATAAAGCGGTGTGTCCCCATCCGGCGCAAGATCGATCACCTGCCGCCCCATCAGGCGCAGGGTCGCCACATAGCGCGACGATTGTTGCAATGGGATCAGGTCAGGCAAATCCATGGCTGCGATCAGCTTAGCACGAGGCCTCTGAAAGCATGGTTAACGTCCTCGGTGGGGCCGCGGTAAAATTCGCCCCCACGATCAACCCGATATTTACCCCCCGGATTTAGGTTGGTGGCATGTCTGTGAGATACGTTCTACGCGATCTGACGCTGCCTTCCGCCCGGCTGACGTGGCAGGGTGCGCTGGTGATCGCCTTACTTGGATCGGCGCTTTGGCTGACTGCGGTGATCGCGGCGCGGATCATGATCCATATGCTTTAGGCGCGCATTAAAAAGCCGGGCGAATAAGCCCGGCTTTTTAATCGTGTCATAGGCTTTGGCCTTGATCGACGTCGCCCGATCAGAACGGGATTTCGTCGTCCAGATCGCGACCGCCGCCGCCGCCACCGCTGCCACCGGACGGGCCGCTGTCGTACCCGCCGCCGCTGTCATAGCCGCCGCCCCGGTCGTCATAGCCGCCTTGAGAGCCGCCACCATAACCACCGCCACTGCCGCCGCCATCACCACGGCCATCCAGCAGGGTCAGTTCGCCACGATAGGGCCGCAGCACCACCTCGGTCGAGTAGCGATCCTGACCGGACTGGTCCTGCCATTTCCGCGTCTCAAGCTGACCTTCGATATAAACTTTGGACCCCTTGCGCAGATATTGCTCTGCGATGCGGGCCAGCGGTTCCGAGAAAATCGCCACCGAATGCCATTCGGTGCGTTCAC
Organism: Pseudooceanicola aestuariicola; assembly: GCF_045763785.1. Classification (NCBI taxonomy): domain Bacteria; kingdom Pseudomonadati; phylum Pseudomonadota; class Alphaproteobacteria; order Rhodobacterales; family Paracoccaceae; genus Pseudooceanicola; species Pseudooceanicola aestuariicola. Next base: position 1,257,339 of record NZ_JBJGSF010000001.1, read on the forward strand.
GGCGTTCGCCGGTGTTACGGTCTTTCCAATTCTCGGACGTGGCGATGCGCAGGTTACACACCTTGCCCCCGTTCTGGAACGACCGGACCTCGGGGTCGCGGCCCAGATTTCCAACGATAATGACCTTGTTGACGGATCCAGCCATCGCAGCCCCCTGTATACGGATTCCTTATGTCGGACGGTTACACCAGAGAGTTACGAAAGAGTAAAGTTGCCCGACCCAAGTATTCGCCCCCTAAACCCGGGTTATAGGCGCGCAAGCTCAGGGTCTAAGCGGGACATCTGCAACCCCGGTTCAATGGCCGGCACCGGTCGGCATGGGCAAATCTTCCGTCACTGCCAGCACTCAGGCAGCCACACTTAGCAAAGGAAAACCCCAATGAAAAAGCTCGCTCTGCTTGCCGCCCTGATCACCGCAACCACTGGCGCCACCGCCCTGCAGGCGTCGAACTATGGCATGATCTCTCAGGAAACCCGCGCACAGATCACCGAAAAGCTGACGGCCCAAGGCTATGACGTGCGCAAGATCGACGCCGAAGACGGCATGATCGAAGTCTATGCGCTGAAAGACGGTCAGCGGCTGGAACTGTACCTCGACAAAGACCTGAACATCGCCCGGTCCAAAACGGACGATTGATCCGCACCGTTCCCCCTGTCTCTCCGGTTCCGGGCTGTCTGGCCCGGGGCCGCAACCAAGGACTTCGCCATGCAAAGCATTAAGGTTTGGGACCCGCTGGTCCGCATTTTCCACTGGGCGCTTGTCGCAGGTTTCGCCGCCAACGCCCTTTTTACAGATGACGAAAGCAAGCTGCACGAATGGGTGGGCTATGCCGTTGTCGGGCTGATCGCGGTCCGCATCCTCTGGGGGCTGATCGGCACCCGCCACGCCCGGTTCAAGGACTTTCCGCCCAGCCTGTCCGCATCGATGGAGCAGGTAGGGGATATGGCCACCGGCCGCGTCACCCGCCACGTCGGTCACACGCCGTTGGGGGCCTTGATGATCTACAACCTGCTGGGGTCGATGCTGCTGATCGGACTGACGGGCTGGATGATGACCACCAATGCTTTCTGGGGCGTCGGCTGGGTCGAAGAGGCGCATGAAGTCATGGTCGCCTGGGCCGAGGTATCGGTCGTCGCCCATATCGCGGCGGTTGTCTATGAAAGCTGGCGCACCAAAGTGAATTTGCCGCGCGCCATGGTAACGGGTAGAAAAAACATGCCCGCCACCGATGAAAGCCCTGCATGACCCCGAACGGCCAATCCCATGGACCTATGACAGACGCCGTCGCGAACACCTCCGTTCGCGGCGTGGCGGGAAACCCGGCCTCCAGCTATCTGCTGGCCGGGTTGATCCTGTTGCAGGCGCTTTGTGTCATCTTCTTTGCCTCTGACGCCATCGCCGACATCTGGGGCAGCGGGCGCGTGGCCTTTGCCAACTGGCATATCGTGGTGGAAACCATCGCGTCGGCAGCCCTGTTGGTGGCTTTGGTCATTCAGGTGCGCGTTCTGATTTTCCTTGTCACCCGGCAGCGCCGCCTGTCGCGCGCCGTCACCGCCGCCGCAGGGGGGCTGCACGATCTGGTCGAAGCCTATTTCGCCGATTGGTCCCTGACCGCATCCGAAAAAGACGTGGCCTGGCTGACCCTGAAGGGCCTCAGCATCAGTGAGGTCGCCGCGATCCGGGGCAGCGCAGAGGGCACGGTCAAGGCGCAGTTGAACGCTGTCTATCGCAAATCCGGTCTGGCCGGGCGCAACGCGCTGCTGGCGTTGGTGGTCGAGGATCTGTTGTCCGGTGACCTTGTGCAGTCGACGCAAACTGGGGCGGGGAATGCGCAGCACTCCGCCGATGGGGTGACGTCCCGGTGATCGCGGGCAATTCACGGTGGCAATTTGTGGATAAACCTGCATAAACTCCGCCCAGACACGGATGCATTGGCAGATTAGGGGCATCTCTTGGGACAGGCACGATCCACGCTGGTAGCAGCGGCCTTGGCGGTTTGCGTCATTGCGCCGGATTTGGCCGTGGCCGATGTTCTGTCGTCGCGGTCCCGGAACAAACTGTTCGGAACCCAGACCAGCGTTCTCGATACCCGTGCCCGCCAGCAATACAACAACTCGGTCCGGTTGCAGCCGACGCGCGTGGTGACGCCATCCAAGTGGGGCGATGAATCCGTCAAGGCGTGGCGCGGTCGCTACAAGGGTCCGCATCTGTCCACGGCCCGCAACGCTGCGCGTCAGCATGGCGTGCCCGAAGACCTGTTCCTGCGGCTGGTGCAGCAGGAAAGCGGCTGGAACGACAAGGCGCTGTCCCACAAGGGCGCGATCGGTCTGGCCCAGCTTATGCCCGCCACGGCGCGCAAGCTGGGCGTCGACCCACATGATCCGCGCCAGAACCTTGAAGGCGGCGCGCGCTATCTGGCCCAGCAATACCGCAAGTTCAAATCCTGGCGTCTGGCGCTGGCCGCTTACAACGCTGGCCCCGGTGCGGTTGAAAAATACAACGGCGTCCCCCCGTACAAGGAAACGCTGAACTACGTGCGGATCATCTGGGGCAGCTGATCAGCAACCTTGTGCTTGCAAAAATCGTCGGAACCTTTCCATCGCTGCGCGGTTATCTCGCCACACCGCGCATGACTGCGATGGCCTGTGTGACCCCTGTCCAAATGGACATGAGGAGCAGGCTGGAAAGGATTGAAGATGTTGAAGAAAACTTTGACTGCATTGGGCCTGTCGATGGCCGTTGCGACCCCGGCGCTGGCGTTGGAAGGGCCGTTCCCCATCAAGGACATCGAAGCCGATACCTACTTTGAGGCGATGGACAACGCCAATGCGTTGGACTTCTACCCCGAGATTGCGACCGACATCGAAAACGCCATTCGCGCCCGCGTCGATCTGGCGGATGAAGATGATTTCCGCCCGCTGAACATCGACGTGTTGGTGACCGGCCTGCGTCTGAACGACAACCCCGTGCTGACCTCCAGCGGAGAGTTCAATGTGCTGGAGGGCCTTGTCGAAGTGGTCGATGCCCGCAACCCCGAGGTGAAAGTATCCGAGCCTGTGCTGCTGGAGGCCTATGAGGCCGAAGTGCCGTACCCGGCGTTTTCGCCCGATGACAAAGAGTTCTACACCGCCATGGTCTATGCCTTCGCCGACCGCGCAGCCGAGATTGCCGCCAGTGTGGACGAGCTTCCCGACGAAGGCGAAGTGCGCAACTAATCGCGCGCCCGCATTCATAAGTCAGAAAAGGCCCTCGTATTTTGCGGTACGGGGGTCTTTTTGTATAAGGCCGACGCCGCGCGTCTACTCTGCCGCGACCTTGATCACCGGCTCCATGCTGGCCAGTTGCTCTTCGCTCAGGTGGCATTTGATCTGGTGGCCGTCCTGCATGCGCATGGGCGGCACCTCTTTTTCGCATAGGCCCCCCGGCACCTGATCCTTCCAGCGGCAGCGCGTCTGGAACGGGCAGCCCGGCGGCGGGTTCATGGCGGACGGAATGTCGCCCTCCAGCACGATGTGCTTTTTCTTCACGCTGGTGTCGGCGATGGGCACGGCGGACAAAAGCGCCTCGGTATAGGGATGGTAGGGCGGCGCAAAGACCTGATCCGTGGTGCCCATTTCGACCACGTGGCCAAGGTACATCACCATCACCCGGTCGCTGAGATAGCGCACGATGCTGAGGTCATGCGAGATAAAGAGCAGCGTCGTCTTTTCTTCGCGCTGAATGTCCATCAGCAGATCGGTGACCGCTGCCTGAACGCTGACGTCCAAGGCCGAAACCGGTTCATCCGCCACGACGATCCGTGCACCGCCCGCAAAGGCCCGCGCGATGCCGACCCGCTGTTTCTGCCCGCCGGACAGCTGACGGGGCATCCGATCCGCGAACTCGCGCGGCAGTTTCACCAAATCCAGCAGGTTCAGCATTTTTTCCCGGCGTTCGGCATCATTGTCACCGATGCCAAAGATTTCCAGCGCGCGGATGATCTGGCGCCCCACGGTCATCGACGGATTCAGTGTGTCGAAGGGGTTTTGGAACACCATCTGCACATCCGCGATGGTCTTGGCCCCGCGCTTTTCGATCGGCGTGTCCTGGATTTCGCGCCCGTCCAGAAGAATTTTCCCATCCGTCGCGGTTTCCAAGCCCATCAGAACCTTGGAAAAGGTCGATTTCCCACAGCCGGATTCCCCGACAATGGCAAGCGTCTCTCCCTCGCGCGCCTCGAAGCTCAGCGTCTCGTTGGCCTTGACCACCTTAGTCGCGCCCGAACCGAACAGGGCATTGGCCGAGACCTCGTAATACTTCCGCAGATCGTCCATCTTCAGGATCGTCTCTCCGATCTCGGAGCGGCCTTTTTCGATCACGTCCGAAGGCGGCGCGTCCCAGTCGATCTCATCATGGCGCAGACAGCGGGTGGTGTGGCGATCATCCCCGGTGATGTTGAACATCGGGATGGTCTTGGCATCACAGCGCCCCGCTTCGAAATAATCGCAACGCGGGCCAAAGTTGCACCCCCGGGGCCGTTCGTGCGGCAGGGGGAAGTTACCGGGGATCGCCACCAAGGGCCGCGCGGTTTTGTTGGCGCCGGGCAGGGGGATCGAGCGGAAGAGCGCCTGCGTATAGGGGTGGCGCATCTGGTCGAAGACATCCTCGATCGACCCGCGTTCGACCGCCTCGCCCGAATACATGACGCAGATGCGGTCGCAGGTCTCTAAAACCAGCCCGAGGTTGTGGCTGATAAACAGCATCGAGGTGCCGTATTTCTTGCCCAAGTCTTTGACCAATTCGACAATCGCGGCCTCGACCGTGACGTCCAGCGCAGTGGTGGGTTCATCAAGGATCAGCAGCGATGGCTTTGACATCAATGCCATGGCGATGACAATGCGCTGTTGCTGCCCGCCCGAGAGCTGGTGGGGATAAGCATCCAGCACGCGTTCCGGATCGGGCAGTTTGACGTCTGTCACGACCTGCAAGGCCCGCGCGCGGGCGTCTTTTTCGCTGATCCCTTCATGGATCATCGGGACTTCCATCAACTGCTTGCCGATCTTCATCGCGGGGTTCAGCGACGCCATTGGTTCCTGATAGATCATGGCGATTTCATTGCCACGGATGTCGCGCAATTCCTCGGCGCTGATCTGGGACAGGTCGCGGCCTTTGAACTTGATGCTGCCACCGACAATGCGCCCGTTGACGCCCAGATCCTGCATGACACCCAAGGCGACAGTGGATTTGCCGCAGCCGGATTCCCCCACCAGCCCGACCGCTTCGCCGGGCATGACCTTGACCGAGAAGTCCATCACGGCGGGGATTTCGCGCAGACGCGTGAAGAATGAAATCGAGAGTTGGTCGATCTCAAGAATAGGGCCGTCAGTGTCAGGGGATTTCATGTCAGGCTCCTGTCTGAGGGCGCTGCGGGGGCTCTGCCCCCGGACCCCCGAGGGTATTTATGGACCAGAAGAAGATAGGGGCGTGTGGCATTATCAATCCTTCAGGCTTTCTTCGCGCAGGCCATCGGCGAGGAGGTTGAGGCCGAGGACCAGGCTGAGCAGAGCAAAGGCGGGTACGATGGCGGGGTGGGGATAGATCGACAGCAGTTTGCGGCCCTGGTTGATCGTGGTGCCCCAGTCCGGGCTGTCGGACGGCAGGCCAAGGCCGAAGAAACCGAGCGTGCCCAGCAGGATGGTGGTGTAGCCGATGCGCAGGCAGAAATCGACGATCAGCGGCCCGCGCGCATTGGGCAGGATTTCCCACAGCATGATGTACCACGGACCTTCGCCCCGGGTCTGGGCGGCGGCCACGTAGTCGCGCGTCTGGATGTCCAGCGCAAGGCCCCGCACGATCCGAAAGACCGTGGGCGCGTTGACGAAGACGACCGAGACGAAGACCACGAGGATGCCGCCGGGGATATCGAACAGGTCCAGCGCCGGGGCGAGGAAGTTGACCGGTGTGCCCGCGTCATTGATCAGCGACAGGTAGAGCCAGCCCAGCACGATTACCACGACAGCGATCATGATATTCCGCTGCATCGGCTGCGTGTGATAGCGCGAATTGACCATGACGATCAGGAAGAGGATCGGCAGGATGAACAGCACGATGGCCATGTAGCTTGGGATGCCCGAGGTCACCATTTCCGGCGTCACCAGCAGGTAGAACAGCAAGATCACCGGGAAGGCGAGGATCAGGTTGGCAAGGAACGACAGCGCGATGTCCAGCCGCCCGCCGAAATAGCCCGCAGGCAGGCCAAGGGTGATGCCCGCCATGAAGGCGAAGAGCGTGGCCAGCGGCGCGATGCGGATCACGACCCAAGACCCTTGAACCATGCGAGAGAACACATCGCGCGCCAGCGTATCGCCGCCAAGCAGGTAATAGGGGTAATCGCCGTCCTCGGCCCCGACAAGCGGGGTGCCGGGCACCTTGTTTTTCATGCCGGACACAGCCGACAGAGGGTCATGCGTGATGATCCAGTCGAACAGCCCGACGAACAGCGCCGTGTAGATCCAGAACATCACGATGCCGAAGCCGATCATCCCGATGACATTGTCGAACAATTTGCCGTAAAGCCCCAGCCGCCGTTTGTAGGCGATGGACAGGCCAAAGGTCAGCGCCAAAGCGATCCAGACCGGTATGAACTGAATGGCGAGGCGAAGGAGGATTTCCCCCCAGGATAGCGGTTCCATGGGCTCCTCCTTATGAAATGCGGATGCGGGGGTTCAGGTAGACATAGCCGATGTCGGATATCAGCTGCGTCACCAGAACCACGATGACCGACACGACCGAAATGCCCATGAGCAGGTCAATGTCATTGTTGCCCGCCGCCTGAACAAGCGCCCAGCCGAGGCCTTTGTAGTTGAACAAGGTCTCGACGATCACGACGCCGTTCAGCAGCCAGGGAAATTGCAGCATGATCACTGTAAAGGGTGCGATCAGCGCGTTGCGCAGGGCGTGTTTCAGAACGATGTTGCGGAAGCTGACGCCCTTGAGGCGGGCGGTGCGGATGTATTGCGCGGTCATGACCTCGGCCATGCTGGCCCGCGTCATCCGCGCGATATAGCCCATGCCGTAAAGGGCGATGGTCAGGACGGGCAGGAAGAAGTTTTCGAACGTCGCATTTTCCATGGCCGCCGTCGCGGTACCCTTGAACCACTTCAGCCCCACGGCCGATGACGCAAAGACCGCGATCAGGATCACGCCGGACACGTATTCGGGCGTGGCGGTGGTGGCGATGGACAGGGTGGACAACCCGCGATCCACTTTGGACCCTTCGCGCATCCCCGCCAGCACGCCGATGATCAGCGCGGCGGGGACCATCAGCAGCATCACCCAGAACATCATCTTGCCGGTCAGCGCCAGCCGGATGCCCACGATGGTCGAAACCTCTTCGCGGAAGACGCGGCTACCGCCCCAGTCGCCCTGCAAGACGCCGCAATATGATGGGGCCTCGGCGGGATCGACCCCGCTGTCGATGCAGCGGCCCGTGATGCGGCCATCGTCATCTTCGCGTGTCCAGCCGGGGATCACGCCCAGCCATTCGCCGTAGCGCACCACCATCGGCTGACCGAACCCGTTGTTTTCCAGATAGCGCGCGACCTCTTCGTCCGACATGCGCGAATTGCCTTCGAACTTGGCAACCTTTTCCAGCATCGCGGGCTGGTTGGTCAGGAAAAACACGATGAAGCTAAGGCAGAGCGCCGTCAGCAGCATCGTTCCCACCCGTTTCAGAAGGAAGAAGAGCATATGTATCCCTGTGCCTTGGGCGAGAGGTCTGGCGCCTCACTGCCTTGGGGTCGACCAAGTGGCCGGGAAGGGGGGCCCCTGATGATGTGACATCAGGGACACCCCAAGGGGTGGGCTTATGCCTCGACCCACCATTTATAGTGATGCATCTCGAAGGTCGGATGCATTTCGGTGCCATGCACCGTCGGCTTGTAATGCCGGAAGAGCGAGCGCCAGTAGGGCTGGATCATCACGCCTTCGTCCAACATGATCTGTTCGATCTCGGCCATGACGGTCTTGCGGGCCTCGGCGTCGTTGATTGCCATGGCTTCGGCCAGCTTGGCGTCGAATTCTTCGTTCGCCATCGCGGTTTCGTTCCACGGCACGCCGGATTTATAGGCCAGCGCCAGAACCTGAACGCCCAGGGGACGCTGGTTCCATTCGGTCGCGGACCAGGGGTACACCAGCCAGTCGTTCCAGAAGGTCGAGCCGGGCAGGATTTTGCGTTCGATCATGATGCCCGCGTCGCGAACCTGCGCGGCGACCGCATCACAGCTTTCGGTTTGCCACTGGTCGTCGATCGAGATCAGTTCGAACGTGGTGTCGGCATGGCCTGCTTCTTCGATCATCGCCTTGGCGGCGGCGGGATCAACGGGCACCTTCGGTATTTCCGCGTATTCCGGGTGGATTGGGCAGACATGGTGGTGTTCCGCCACAGTGCCATAGCCTGCATAGCCCAGTTCCAAGATCACCGCCGGATCGACAGCCATCTGCAGCGCCTTGCGCACCTTCGGGTTGTCATAAGGGGCCTGAGACTGGTTGAAGCGCACGCACAGCGTTGCGGCGGTCACGGCTTCGGACTTGGTCCATTCCATCGCGTCCAGCACTTCGATGAATTCACCCGTGGACTGATAGGTCATGTCGATTTCGTCGGCATCTGCAGCCGCGACCCAGGATGCCATGTCCGTGCCGAAGTCGATGAATTCGATCCGGTCAAGATAGGCACCTTCGCCCCACCATTCGTGATCGGTGTTCTTCACCAGAACCTGTTTCACGCCCACTTCGTTTGTTTCGGGAATGAAGGGGCCTGTGCCGATCGGGTTCGCCGCCGGGTCGCCGCCGTCATAAGACGGGTGCACGATGGCCGACGGATAATCCGCCATGCCGGGGATCAGCGTGATGTCGGGGTTCGCAGGCTTCAGCACGACGGTGTAGTCGTCCACCTTGGTGATCGCGCCATCGCGGGCGTTGCCGGTTTCCTCGTCGATCAGCGACGACATGCGCGACGCCATGGAGTTGCCTTCGACCCCGGTTTCGCACCAGCGGTTGAGGTTAAAGATCACGTCGTCGGCGGTGAAATCGTCGCCGTTGTTCCATTTGACGCCCTGACGGACATTCAGCGTGTATTCGGTGGCATCGTCGTTGGCTTCCCAGGATTCCAGCAGACGGCCTTCGAACGACCCGTCGCGCTGGTATTCGACAAGGTATTCCAGCCAGCCGCGGGCAAAGTTCGCCATCTGCGACCAGTCGAAATTCCGTGGGTCTTTCAGGGCCTTGGTTTCCATCTGCACACGCAGCGTGCCGCCCATCTGGGGCGTCGCGTGGCTGGCGGCCTTGGCCGGGGTCAGACCGCCCAGACCGTAGATCGTCGCGGTGGCCACACCAAGTGCCGAGGTGCGGGTGATGAATTCGCGGCGGCTTAGTTTGCCGGCCTTGAATTCCTCGGCGTACATCTTGGCCGCCGGATGCACCGCGGCCTTGGGTTTAAAGTGAAGCGTCATCGTAATCTCCCTGTGACACATATTTTGTTGGGTGGGTCCGCAGCTTGGCCCCTCTGTCGGGGGTCTTGGTCAGCGCGGTCCGTTTTGGAAGTCTTTGTCGTGTCCCCCAGTCTTGCTTGGCACGATCGAACTTAAAGGTCGATTTGCGACATCGACCTTAGTCAAAAACGACATACCCCCTAAAAGCAACAGTTTTTCCGAACCTGCGTACAGCTTTCGCAGATACGACAAAGGGGCGTTCCGAATAGAAACGCCCCTTGCCATCCCACTCATGGGAAAACCGATCGTTATGTTGGCCCTGCGCCGCGGGTTGGGCGCGATCCAAAACCCTAACCCCGCGCCGCCTGCCGCAAGGCCGATGGCGTCTGGCCGGTCTGGTTCTGAACGAACCGCGTGAAATAGGCGGCCGAGGAAAAGCCCAGCATTTCCGCGATCAGACGAATGGGCAGGTCGCCGCCTTCCAGCATGTCCCGCGCGGCATAGAGCACCCGTTCCGTGATCATGTCTGCCGCCGTCATACCGGCCACCTGACGGCAGGCGCGGCTAAGGTGGGTGGGCGTCACGCCAAGCGCGGTCGCGTAATCCGCCATCGGCTTGCCCGAGCGGTAGTCCTTTTCCACCAGCGAACAGAAGGCCGCGATCAGGCGTTCGGCCGCAGGCACGCGGGGGCTGGGTTTGTTGTCGTCCAGCGCCAGCATCCGGCGCATCCACACGCCCAGCAGACCAGCATGGGCGCGGGCCGCTTCGTCGCCAAAGGCGCGGTGGGTGGATTGTTCGCGCTGCATATTGTCGAGGATCGCGTTCACCTCGTTCTGGGCCATAACGTCCCGGATGCGGATGTGCTGCGGCTCTTCGGGCCAGATACCGGTTTCATGTGCGGGCAGGTCGATGGCGATACCATAGCATTGCTTGCCCAGATCCATGGACATCAGGGTGCCTGCAGGAATGAACAGCGCATTATGCGCGCCCACGCCGCGACGTTTACCAAGAATCGTCGCGCGACCCTGGCCTTTGGTCAGCCACAGGAACAAATGCGACGCCCGCGCGTGCTGAAGATCCAGCCGCCAAGACCCGCCAGAGGTCAATTGACCAAGGCTCCGAACGCGCGGAGACGCGACCGAAGCTTCGTGTGGCGATTGCGCAAGAATGTTCTGTATCTGCATGTGACACCCCTTTGGTTGCCCTCAGCCTAGGGCGGGATGTTCCAATAGGTAAAGAACTGGTTCACTTATCCACAGCTTTCCCACAGAAAATTGCCGCGCCGAGGGCAAGCTGGGGATGGATTGTGGACAGTTGATGGACAATCCACAGTTGTGCGCAGAAATTGGTTAACCTGGTGATACGGCTCGCCACGCTTTCATCCGGGCGCGGAACCATGTGCGCTGTCTCTTGGCGAATTGCCGCGTCGCAATGGTGGCCCGATTGCGGGCCTCGTCCAGCGTCATCTCTCCGCGCAGGTGCGCGATCAGTTCCGGCGCGCCAATCGCCTTGGACGACGGCAGGGCAGGATCCCATCCCGCTAGATTGTCTCGCGCTTCGTCCAACGCCCCGGCGGCCAGCATCTTGTCGAATCGCGCCTCGATCCGCGGGGTCAGCCAATCCTTGGGCGCGTCGAACACGATGCAATCGGCAGCGCTTTCGGGCAATAGCGGTGCGGGCGTGTCATCCTGCCACGACGACAGGGGCCGCCCCGTGGCGCGCCAAACCTCCCACGCGCGCTGCACGCGCATAGGGTTTGCCTGATCGATCCGCGACAACGTCTCTTCATCCAGCGCGGCCAGCATTGGGGCCAGCCCTTCGGCTTCGCGCAGCGCATCCCCCTCGGCCCGGACCTCGGGCGGGGTGGCGGGGATGTCCGCCAGCCCTTCGGTTAGTGCCGTGAAATACAGCCCCGTGCCGCCCACGATGATCGGCCGCGCACCGTTCAGCAGCCCTGCGACCTCGCGCAGCCATTCACCCACGGAATAGGAATGGTCCTTTGCGACATGGCCATAAAGCGCATGGGGGACCATCGCCTCTTCGTCTGGCGAGGGGCGGGCGGTCAGCACCCGCCAGTTGTCATAGACCTGAATTGCATCCGCATTAATGACGACACCGCCATCCCGCGCCGCGATCTCTAGCGCCAGCGCCGATTTGCCCGAGGCGGTCGGCCCGGCAATCAGCACCGGCCGCTCGGATGACACCCAATCCGGGATCATTTCGCCCGTGCCTTGGTTTTGCGTGAAAGGTGCATTGAACTGCTTCGCGTTTTCGCCCATTTTGCCGCCCAACTTACCCCCCTCGACAGACGGAGCGCAACATGGCCGCAGACCAGCCCAAAACCACCTACAAACGGGTTCTGCTGAAAATCTCTGGCGAGGCGCTGATGGGCGATCAGGGCTACGGCCTGCACCCGCCGACCGTGGATCGCATCGCCAAAGAGGTTCAGTCCGTCCACGACATGGGGGTCGAGATTTGCATGGTCATCGGCGGCGGCAACATCTTCCGCGGTCTGGCCGGATCGGCGCAGGGGATGGAACGCACCACTGCCGATTACATGGGCATGCTGGCCACGGTGATGAACGCGCTGGCGATGCAGGCCGCACTCGAGGCGCTGAAAATCCACACCCGCGTGATCAGCGCCATCCCGATGGATCAGGTCTGCGAACCCTACATCCGCCGCCGCGCCGTGCGCCATTTGGAGAAAAAGCGCGTCTGCATCTTCGCCGCCGGGACGGGCAACCCCTATTTCACCACCGACACGGCCGCCACGCTGCGCGCCAACGAAATGGCCTGCGAAGCGATCTTTAAGGGCACCAAGGTCGATGGCGTCTATGACAAGGACCCGATGAAGCACGACGATGCCAAGCGGTATGACGAAGTCACCTACGATGAGGTTCTGGCCCAGCACCTGAACGTCATGGACGCCTCGGCCATCGCGCTGGCACGGGACAACCGCAAGCCGATCATCGTCTTTTCGCTGGACGAACCGGGCGGCTTCCGCGGCATTCTGGCGGGCGAAGGCACTTATACCATCGTCAAGGACTAAGCCGTCTTTACCCCTACGGGGATGGGCCTAGCTTAAGTTTGTAAGAGAGGCCCCATGAGACAATACTTCGCCCATGCTGAACTGGACATCTCGGGCGACGCGCGGACGCGCTTCGCGCTCGAGATGCATCACATCTCCGAAGATCAGGCGCTTGCCGATCTTGAGAGCGGAGAGAGCTATGTGCTGGTGCTGGACTTCGACGGCGATCGCCTGACCGGCGCGATGACACAGACCGGCCCGGACGAAGACTTTGACAGCGACCCGCTGGACGAAAACGTCGTCGCTGCGTCGACCCTGACACCGATCACCACGCCGCCGCTGGACGAAACCGCCTTTCAAATGGTCGACGACGGCCCGATCCGTATCGGGGGGCACCCGCCCGAAGGGTTCAAATATCCCGACACCTCTTTCACCTCGGGGCTGCAATATATCGGTAGCATTGGGGCAGAGGGCACAGGCACCGGAACCGTTCCGCTGCTGTATCCGGTGTTTGTCGACTATCACCCGCCTGTCTTCCTGGATGTGTCCGACCCGCTGGCGCCGCGATTGCTGCCCCCCTCAGAGGGGCGCATGTTAGACTGGGGCACGCCGCACCGCCCACTGACCACGGACCAATCGCCCTATGGACCGGTGCAGGAAAGCGCCTCGGTCGCCGAGGCCTTCGCCAACCGGCCCGAAGTCCTGTGGCGTGAACAGGCCTACACTCTGATGCCCCGCCGCTTGGGCCTCGATGAATTCCCGGGCTGGGACGGGCTGGCTGGCGTTCCGGACTGGGTGCAATACCCCGAACTTCCCCTGTCGCCCGTCAGCATGCGTCCGATGCGGTTCCTATGCCAGTTCGGCGGCGGCAATCCGGGCCTGCCGAATGAAGTGGAGACGGACGAGGGCTACATCCAAGACCATCTCGAAACCTTAGAGTTCTGGTCGTTGGGAGAGCTTTACGTCTTCTTTGACCCCGACAACCAGATCCTGTGTCTGCATCCCCAATCGACCTAAGCGCGGCAGGCGTCGCGCATGAGGTATTTATAAACCAGAAGAAGATGGGGCGCGCGCGCTTCACGCTTCTTCTGGTTAAAAATACCTGATTGCGGAACCGCATCGGCGCAAGCCACGCCTATACAAGGGCCATCCGCTGCCGTATTACCCATGAAACACTTCGAAATACTGGGGAGATACGCCCATGGCTGACGACTTTGAGCTGGATACAGATGACCTGAAGCGCCGGATGGATGGCGCCATGAGCAACCTGCGCACGGAATTCGCATCGCTGCGTACTGGCCGCGCCTCGGCCTCTATGCTGGAACCGGTGATGGTCGATGCCTACGGCAGCCTGACGCCGATCAACCAGGTGGGCACCGTGAACGTGCCGGAACCGCGTATGGTCACCGTGAACGTCTGGGACAAGGGCCTTGTGAACAAGGTTGAAAAGGCGATCCGGGAATCCGGTCTGGGCATCAATCCGCAGCTCAACGGCACCATCATCATGCTGCCGATCCCCGAACTGAACGAAGAACGCCGCCGCGAGCTGACCAAGGTCGCCGCGCAATACGCAGAAAGCGCCCGCGTTTCGATCCGTAACCTGCGCCGCGATGGCATGGACCAGATCAAGAAAGCCAAGGCCGACGGCCTGTCGGAAGACGACCAGAAGTTCTGGGAAGCCGAGGTGCAGGATCTGACTGACCAATACGTCAAAAAGGTCGATGCCGCGCTGGAGAATAAGCAAGAAGAAATCATGCAGGTCTAAGGCCAGCAGCGGGGATGACCAAAGTCGACGATATCAGGCCGGGGCCGGCGCATGTTGCCATCATCATGGATGGCAACGGCCGGTGGGCGACCATGCGCGGCCGCCCGCGCCTGTTCGGGCACCATGCTGGCGCCAAACGTGTGCGTGAAATCGTCGAGGCCTGTCCCGATCTGGGTGTCAAGTATCTGACGATCTTCGGCTTTTCGACCGAAAATTGGCGGCGTACACAGATCGAGGTCGCGGGCCTCATGTCGCTGTTTCGCCGCTATATCCAGAAAGAAACCCGCGCGCTGAAGGCGAATAACGTGCGGGTGCGGTTCATCGGGGACCGCCCCGGTTTGGACCCCAAGCTGCAGCAGCTGATGGATGACCTAGAGGACGCCACGCGCGATTGCGACGGCACCAACCTGACCATCGCGCTGAACTATGGCGGTCGGGATGAAGTGGCCCGCGCCACACGTCTGCTGGCCGAAGATGTGGCCGCCGGCAAGCTGAAGCCCGAGGATATCGACGTGGAAACTCTGCCGCGCTATCTGGATACCCGCGTGCTGCCCGACCCCGATCTGGTCATTCGCACCAGCGGTGAAGCGCGGATTTCCAACTTCCTGCTCTGGCAGTCGGCCTATTCCGAATATGAATTCATCGACACGCTCTGGCCCGATTTCTCACCGGATGTTTTTGCCGGTCTGATCGCCGGATACGCCGGGCGTGATCGCCGCTTTGGCGGGGTAAAGGTCTGATATGGCACGTTCTTGGCAGGATTTGCGCCCCCGGGTGATCTCTGGCGTTGCCATGGTGGTGATTGGCCTTTTGGTGATCTGGTGGGGCGGTCATCCGCTGCGCGTGGCCTTTGCGGCCATCGCGGGCGGCATGGTCTGGGAACTGGTCCGGCTTCTGACGCCAGAGGCGCATAAATCCGCGTTGGCCATGGCACTGGCCGCGGGTCTGGCGCTGTTGGCGGCGCTGTATCTGCCGATCCTTGTGGCGCTGCCCTTGCTGCTGGCGCCTGCGATGGCGGGCATCGCCTGGGTGCCGCGTCACCGCGTTCTCTACCTGTCTTTCACCGCGATGATTTTGGTGGCCGCCTTCGGCATGGTCCAGCTGCGCGAAGTGTCGGGCATGGTCTGGCTGCTGTGGCTGGTTCTGGTCATCGTGGCGACGGATGTGGCGGGCTATTTCGCGGGCCGCGCCATTGGCGGGCCAAAGTTCTGGCCCCGCGTCAGCCCCAAGAAGACATGGGCCGGCACAGCGGCAGGCTGGGTCGCGGCAGGCCTGGTTGGTTTCGCCTTCGCATCGCAGACACCCGTTGGGTATTCGCTGATCGGCTTGTCGGTGGCCGTATCGATGGCGTCCCAGATGGGTGATATGGCCGAATCCGCCATGAAACGTCGGGTAGGGGCCAAGGATTCGTCATCCCTGATCCCCGGCCACGGTGGGCTGCTGGACCGCTTTGACGGGATGCTGGGCGGCGCGGTTTTCCTATTGCTGATAGGCCCTTGGGCGGGGCTGCCGGTCGGGGTGAACTGATGCGCCGCGTCTCTATTCTGGGCGCGACAGGATCCATCGGCCAGAACACCATCGACCTGATTGACCGTGCGCCGGGCGCATATGACGTCGTCGCCCTGACCGGCGGGCGCAACATCGCGCAACTGGCCCGCGACGCGATCCGCCTTAAGGCCGATGTCGCTGTCACCGCCCATAATGAGTGTCTGGATGATCTGCGCGATGCCCTACTGGGCACGGGGGTCGAGGCCGCAGCCGGGCAGGGCGCGCTGGTCGAAGCCGCCTCACGCCCCGCCGATTGGGTCATGTCTGCCATCGTGGGCGCGGCGGGTCTGCCGCCCGGTCTGGCCGCCATCCAGCAGGGCGCGACGCTGGCGCTGGCCAACAAGGAAACTCTGGTCGCTGCGGGGCCTTTGGTGATGCGGTCCGCCTACCAAAGCGGATCGACCGTTCTGCCTGTCGACAGCGAACATTCCGCCGTTTTTCAGGCCCTTGGCGGCGAAGCAATGACGTCCGTCGAACGCGTGATTCTTACTGCCAGCGGCGGCGCCTTTCGCGACTGGCCAATCGAGAAGCTTCATTCTGCGACGCCGGAACAGGCCTCCACCCACCCCAACTGGGACATGGGTCAGCGCATCACCATCGACAGCGCATCGATGTTCAACAAGGCGCTTGAGGTGATTGAAGCCAAGGAATTCTTTGCCCTGCGCCCAGATCAGATCGAGGTGCTGATCCACCCCGAATCCATGATCCACGCCATTGTCGGCCATGTGGACGGGGGCATGATGGCCCACTTAGGCGCGCCGGACATGCGCCATGCCATCGGATACGCGCTGCACTGGCCCGACCGGGCGCATCTGCCTGTGGAACGGCTGGACCTTGCCAAGCTGGGCCAACTGACCTTCCGCGCGGCCGACACGACGCGATACCCCGCGCTGGCGCTGGCCACGCGGGTGATGGAACGGGGCGGTATGGCGGGGGCGGCCTTTAACGCGGCCAAGGAACGCGCGCTGGACGCCTTCATCGGCGGACACATCAAATTTACGGAAATGGCAGAGGTCGTCGCACGCGTTCTTGATGTGCTAGAGGCCGACTTGGGCCATATTGAAGCCGTGTTTGATCTTGATAACATCCTCAAGATGGACCATCTCGCCAGAGAAGAAGCAGACAGGGTGATGGCCCGCGCCCTGTGAACGGGGCACTCGCAGCAGAACGCGCAAACAGGCTAAGGTGTAGACGTACATGGATTTTTTACCGCAATTCGGAAGCCTTTTCATGACGTTGCTGGCCTTTGTGGTGGCTCTGTCGATCATCGTGGCGATCCATGAATACGGTCACTACATCATCGGTCGCCTGTCCGGCATACGGGCCGAAGTCTTTTCGCTAGGCATCGGGCCGACGCTGATCAGCCGCGTCGACAAACACGGCACCCGCTGGCAGATCGCCGCGCTGCCCTTTGGTGGCTATGTGAAGTTTCTGGGCGATGCGGATGCGGCCTCGGGCAAGGACGTGGAGGCGATGGGATCGCTATCCGACACCGACCGCAGGATGACCATGCACGGCGCGCCGCTGTGGGCGCGGGCGGCCACCGTCGCGGCGGGCCCTGTGTTCAACTTTATCCTGTCGATCCTGATCTTCGCGACGCTGTTCTTTGCTCGTGGCGACGTGGCCTATCCTTTGACCGTCGAAAAGATGCGCCCGCTGCCGCCGGACTATGCCGCGCTAGAGCAGGGCGACCAGCTACTGGAAATAGCAGGCATCAGAATGCCCATGGACGAAACCATGAAGATGGACAGTTTCGTCGACGACCTGCCGCTGGAACAGACCCTGCCGTATGTGGTCGTGCGCGACGACTTGGAGCAGACGGTCGATGGCCCTTATCCTTATCCGCCGCTGATCACTCAGCTGGCCCCGAATTCCGCCGCCTATGACATCGGCCTTAAGGTCGGTGACGTGATCCAGACCATGGACGGCGAACCGATCTTCGCCTTTTCGCAGCTGAAAGACCGGGTCGAGTCGTCCAACGGCGCTCCGGTGGCCCTGACGGTCTGGCGCGAAGGCGCAAATCAGCCGCTGGACTTTACGCTAGAGCCGCGCCGCGTGGATGAGCCGCAGGACGAAGGCGGGTTCCGCACCGAATGGCGCATCGGAATTGCGGGCGGTATGGCGTTTGAGCCGGGCACGCAAAGCGTTGGCCCGCTGGCCGCTGTTGGCAACGGCGTAAGCCAGACCTATCGCATCGCCGAAAGCTCGATCTCGGGGCTGTGGCACATGATCACGGGCGCGATCAGCACCTGCAACATGTCCGGTCCCATCGGGATCGCCCAGACGTCCGGCGCCATGGCCAGCCAAGGCGCGGTCAGCTTTATCTGGTTCGTCGCGGCCCTGTCGACGGCCGTGGGTCTGCTGAACTTGTTCCCGATTCCGGTTCTGGATGGCGGGCATCTGGTGTTCTTCGGATACGAAGCGGTCGCCGGCAAACCCCCGTCGGACAACGCCCTGCGTGTCCTGATGGTGGCAGGCCTGACCCTGATCATCGCCGTGATGCTGTTTGCGCTGTCTAATGACATGCTCTGTCCGTAAGGGCAGGGCGCATCCGCCACGGCGGTCGGCTTTGAAATAAATTTCGGTATTTGCCCCGAAAACGTCACATTTGCCGCCCGCTTTGGCCCCAATCCACCACCATATTCACATCAACCGCGCCTGCTGTGGGCGCTTGATCGAACAAATATGGGTGGAAACATGCAACTTATCCAAAACGGTTACTCTGGCGTTTCTCTTCTGGTCGACCTGAACCGCGACCGTCTGTTCACCTTGGGCATGGTCGGCATGGCGCTGGCCGGTGGCTACTGGGTTGCATCGCTGATCGCCTAACCCCTTCCCCCGGGCCGTTTTTACGGCCTACCTCGGCGCCGGATCAGGCAGCAAATCATGATCCGGACGCTTAACTCGCGGTGCGCAAGCCAAATGGTCTGCGCACCTTTTTCCGTTCCGACCCAATTTTCTTCCCCAGATGATTTTGACAACCTCCGACGCACGGGGTACTCACGTTTTAACTGGGGGAAATTCTAACTGGGTGGGTCGATGACAAACCGCAGGAAACACGGGGCTGCCACCTTGTCGCTTCGCAAAATGACAACACGGGTTCTGATGGCGGCGCTTCTGGCGTCCGTATCGGTTCCGGCCCTGACGGATAAGGCGATGGCGCAAAGCTATCGGTTCAATTCCGTCCAGGTCGATGGCAACGCCCGAATCGAAACCGGAACCATTCTGAGCTACGCTGGCATCGCCCGCGGTCAGAGCGTTTCTGCAGCCGAGCTGAACGACGCCTACCAGCGCCTCGTGTCCTCGGGCCTGTTCGAAAGCGTCGACATCGTGCCGCGTGGTGGCACGCTGGTCATCAACGTCAACGAATATCCGACCGTGAACCGCGTGTCGTTTGAGGGCAACCGCCGCCTCAAGGACGACGCGCTCGAAGCGATCGTCGCATCGAAGCCGCGCCTGGTCTTTTCCCCGACCCGCGCCGAAGCTGATGCCGCCAAGATTGCCGAAGCCTATGCCCAGCAGGGCCGGATCGCCGCGCGCGTGTCGCCCAAGATCATCCGCCGGTCCGACAACCGCGTCGATCTGGTCTATGAGATCATCGAAGGCCGCAACACCGAGGTGAACCGCATCAGCTTTGTCGGCAACACGGTCTATTCCGACCGTCGTCTGCGCCGCGTTCTGGGCACCAAGCAGGCGGGCCTTCTGCGTCAGCTGATCCGCCGCGATACCTACAACGAAGACAGCCAGCAGTTTGACCAGCAGGTCCTGCGCGATTTCTATCTGTCTCGTGGCTATATCGATTTCCGCACCACCGCGTCCGAGGCCGAATTGTCCCGCGAACGCGACGCCTATTTCATCACGTACAACGTGCAGGAAGGGCAGCAATTCCGCTTTGGCGACATCACCGTCGTCAGCGATTATCCGGCCGCCGAAGCAGAGCTGTATCAATCCGTTCTGAAGCTGCGCCCCGGCGTCGTCTATTCGCCCAGCTTGGTCGAAAACGCCATCGCCCGGATGGAGATGCTGGCGATCAAGGAAGGTCTGGACTTCCTTCGTGTCGAACCACGCGTCACCCGTAACGACCGTGACCTGACGCTGGACGTCGAATTCGTCCTGACCCGTGGCCCGCGCGTCTTCGTCGAACGGATCGACGTTGAAGGCAACACCACCACTCTGGACAGCGTCATCCGCCGTCAGTTCCGCGTGGTTGAAGGCGATCCCTTCAACCCCCGCCAGATCCGCGAAGCGGCTGAACGCATTCGCGCGCTGGACTTTTTTGAAACCGCCGAGGTGCAGGCGCGCGAAGGCTCCAGCCCCGATCAGGTGGTCGTGGATGTGGACGTTGAAGAACGACCCACCGGGTCGCTGTCTTTCGGCGGCACCTATTCGACCAACTCCGGCTTCGGTCTGGCGATTTCGTTCACCGAAACGAACTTCCTTGGTCGGGGGCAGGGCCTGAACCTGACCGTGTCCGGTGCCGAGTCGAACCAGCAATACAGCCTGTCGTTCCTTGAACCGGCGTTCTTGGGTCGCGACGTGGCGTTCAACTTTGACGCGTCTTACGTCGAAACCTCTGGCTTCAACGCGGAATACGACACGAACGCCACGAACTTCAGCACCGGCCTGACGTTCCCTGTCAGCGATAATTCCCGTCTTGGCGTGCGCGTCGGGTACGAAGCGTCGACGATGTCTACGGCGACCAGCGGCACGGCAGCTGTCGTGCCCGGCGGCGTGATCCAGTCCGAAATCGCGCGCGGCGAAATCGGTGCGGCGTATCTGGGATACACCTTCTCCTACGACACTCGGACGACGGGTCTGGACCCAAGCAAGGGTTTCTTGCTGGAATTCAGCCAGGATTATGCCGGCCTTGGCGGCAACACGCAGTTCATCCGGACAAAGGCACGCGCTGCGGCCCAGACGTCTATCATGAACGAAGAAGTCATCCTGCGCGCCTCTCTGCGCGGCGGCATGCTGAACTACACCAACGGGTCCAGCCGGACGATTGATCGCCAGGCTTTGCTGGGCGATTACATCCGAGGCTTTGAACCCACGGGGATCGGCCCGCAGCAAAGCGTTGGCGGCGTCAACAACGCGCTTTACGGCAACATGTTCGTCGTTGGCTCGGTCGAGGCGGAATTCCCCCTTGGTCTGCCCGAGGAATACGGGATCACCGGTGGTGCGTTCTACGACATCTCGAACGTCTGGGATGTGGGTGCGTCTGCCAATGGTCAGGCGGGGATCCTCGGCAATGGCGGGGCGGCCCGTCACGTCGTAGGTGTCTCGCTTTTCTGGGACACGCCCATCGGTCCGCTGCGCTTCAACTTCTCGAAAGCTCTTCAGAAAGAAGCTTATGACCGCGAGCAGAGCTTCAACGTCTCGATCCGGTCCGAATTCTGAGCCTGCCTTGCCCAGACTGACCAAAGGCCTGCGCGCGCTGTTCTGCGCGGTGACCGTCGCCCTGACGGTCCCGCAGGTGACGCTCGCGCAGGACCGCGCGCCCGCTGTCAGCCCGATCCTGACGCTTGAAAGCGAACGCCTGATCGCAGAAAGCGCGGCCGGGCGGGCGCTCGAAGAAAACCTCAACGCCCAAAGCTCTGCCTTGGCTGCGGAAAACCGCCGGATCGAGGCTGAACTCGCCGACGAAGAACAAGACCTGACCACGCGCCGCGCCAGCATGACGGCGGAAGAGTTCCGGGCCGCCGCCTTGGCCTTTGACGAAAAGGTACAGGCCTTGCGTCTGCAGCAGGATCAGAAATTGCGCGGCATTCAGGATCAGTACAACGCCGCCCGTCAGGACATTCTGGCCGCGGCTGATCCGGTTTTGGTGTCGATCATGCAGGAATCCGGTGCCGTTATCATCATGGAAAAAACCAGCGTTCTTGCCTCCTTGCAGGCGGTGGACGTGACTGGATTGGCGATCGTCCGCTTGGATCGCGCCATGTCGGGCCAACCGGGCATGGTCGGCGGGTTCGACACCGGAACACCCGGTACGGCGTCCCCCAACTCCTCCGGCGACGGCCCGGCCCTCACCCCTGCGCCCGAGGAGGAGAGCCAGACCGGCTCTGCCCCAGACGGCCCATCGTTGCAGGCCCCCACGACAGAGGCTCCAAGCGAGGCCCCAACTGAGGCCCCGACCGCGCAGGACTGATCCCCCGCGCTTGCCGCTAGGGGCCTGACTTGATACGCAGCCTCTCAAACCCGGTGATCCGCCCGGCCATCAGAAGGACATGACATGAGCGACAGCCTGAAATCCGCCGACATCGGTTTGATCCAGCGGATCATCCCGCATCGCTATCCCTTCCTGCTGGTCGACAAGGTTATCGCCATCGACGGCTATCAATCCGCCACCGGCATCAAGAACGTCACCATGAACGAACCGCATTTTCAGGGCCATTTCCCCGGAAAGCCGATCATGCCCGGCGTCACCATCGTCGAGGCGATGGCCCAGACCGCCGCCGTCATGGTGGGCGTGGCGATGGACATGGCCGACAAGGAACTGTTGGTCTATTTCATGGCGATCGAGACCTGCAAATTCCGCCGCATGGTCACCCCCGGCGACGTGCTGAAAATGAACCTGACCACCACGCGCGGGAAACCGGGCGGCAAGGTGTGGAAGTTCAAAGGCGTGGCCGAAGTGGATGGCGAACTGGCGTGCGAGGCCGAATTCACCGCCATGATGGACCTGCCGAAGGAGTAACCCTATGGCCATCGATCCGACTGCGCAGGTCCATGCCTCTGCCATCGTCGAAGACGGCGCCGTCGTCGGCGCTGGCACGACCATCGGCCCCTTTTGCCATATCGGCCCCAAGGTGCGCATCGGCACGAATGTGACGCTGCAAAGCCACGTGGTGGTGCAGGGCATCTGCGAGATCGGCGACGACACTCTGGTGCATCCCTTTGCCGTTCTGGGCGCGATTCCGCAGGACAAGAAGTTCAAGGGCGAAGAGACGTCGCTGACCATCGGCAAACGCAACCGCATCCGCGAACATGTCACTATGAACACCGGCACCGAAGGCGGTGGTGGTGTGACCCGCGTGGGCGATGACGGGCTGTTCATGGCGGGCTGCCACATCGCGCATGACTGCATCATCGGCAACAACGTGGTCGTGGTGAACAACGCGGCGCTGGCCGGGCACTGCGTGATCGAAGACGACGTCATCATTGGTGGTCTTTCGGGCGTGCACCAGTTCGTGCGTATCGGGCGCGGTGCGATTATCGGCGCGGTCACCATGGTGACGAACGACGTGATCCCGCACGGTCTGGTTCAGGCCCCGCGCGGCTATCTGGACGGTCTGAACCTCGTCGGGCTGAAACGGCGCGGCGTGGCCCGCGCAGATATCACCGCGCTGCGGGCCGCGTTTCAGATGCTGGCACAGGGCGAAGGCGCGTTTCAGGACCGGGCCAAGCGGCTTGGTGATGAAACAGAAAGCGACTACGTCCGCGATATCGTCCGCTTTGTCACCGAAGCCAGCGACCGGTCCTTCCTGACACCGGGCAAGGGCTGAACATGGCTGGCGACGGCATCGGCATCATCGCGGGCGGCGGCGGTCTGCCCCGTGCCTTGGCCGAGGCACTGCCAGAGGCCACCTGCATCGCGTTTGAGGGCGCAGAGGTCCAGATCGACGAGGCCCGGCTGACCCGCCACCGCGTCGAAAAGCTGGGGGGGCTGTTCGAGGCGCTGCGCAATGCTCAGGTCACCCGAGTGGTGATGGCCGGCGCCATGTCGCGCCCAGCCCTTGATCCCGCGCAGCTTGATCCGGTGATGATGGCGCTGGCCCCACGGATCCTGCAGGCCATGCAGGGCGGCGACGACGCGCTGCTGCGCCTCGTCATCGCGATTTTCGAAGAACAAGGGTTTGAGGTGATCGGCGCACATGAGCTGCTGCCCGACCTGACCGCTGCCGCAGGCCTTGTCGCAGGCCCGCAGCCCGACGACCGCGCCCGCACCGACATCACCCGCGCACAGGACATCCTGACCGCCCTCGGCCCCGTTGATGTGGGGCAGGCCTGCGTGGTGGCAGGCGGGCTTTGCCTAGGGGTGGAAACGCTGCAAGGCACCGACGCGCTGCTGCGCTTCGTGACCGAAACGCCCGCGCATCTGCGTCCCAAATCCGGCGGCGTGCTGGTGAAACGTCCCAAGCCGGGGCAGGACCTGCGCGTCGACATGCCCGCCATCGGCCCCGACACGGTCCGCGCGGCGCATTCCGCCGGGCTGGCAGGCATCGCCATTGCCGCCGGGCAGGTGCTGCTGATCGACAGGCCCACGCTGCTGACGGCGTTGAAGGATACGGGGCTGTTCCTCATCGCGGACCCGGCCTGATGCGGGTCTTTTTGATCGCGGGCGAACCCTCGGGCGACGCGCTCGGGCAGGCGCTGATGGCGGGGCTGAAGCAATTGGCGCCAGAGGTCCGGTTCTCGGGCATCGGTGGCCCGCTGATGACCGCCGAGGGGCTGCAAAGCCAGTTCCCCATGTCGGAATTGTCGGTCATGGGCATCGCCGAAGTGCTGCCCAAGTATTTCCACCTCAAACGCCGCATCCGGGAAACCGCAGACGCGATCCTGAGCCAAAAGCCAGACGTCGTCATCACCATCGACAGCCCCGATTTCTGCCTGCGCGTGGCGCGGCTGGTCAAAGAGGCGAGCAATATCCGCACCGTCCACTACGTGGCCCCTACGATCTGGGCCTGGCGTCCGGGGCGGGCGAAAAAGATGGTGGGCGTGATCGATCAGGTGCTGGCGCTTTTCCCGTTTGAACCGCCCCTGATGCAGGCTGCGGGCGTTGATTGCGATTTCGTCGGCCACCCGGTCGTCGCGCAACCCGTCGCCACGGACCAGAACGCCCAAGACTTCCGCCAAGCGCATGACCTTACCGACGCCCCACTGGTGCTGCTGCTGCCCGGATCGCGGGTCGGAGAGGTCACACGCATGGCCCCTGTCCTTGCCGACACGGCCGCCCGCATGGCCGCCGCCCGCCCGGACCTACGGTTCGTCCTGCCAGCGGCGCAGGCCGTCTCGGACCTGGTCCGCGATCTGACACAGAACTGGCCCGTCAAACCGCTGATCCTGGACACCGGCGCGACGGATGCCGCCACCAAGCGCGCGGCCTTCGCCGCTGCCGACATCGCCATCGCGGCCTCCGGCACCGTGTCGCTGGAACTGGCCGCCGCGCGCACGCCCATGGTGATTGCCTACCGGATGAACCCGCTCAGCTTTGCGCTCATCAAACGCATGGCCATCACAGACACCGTCACGCTGGTGAACCACGTCGCCGACAGCCGAACTGTGCCCGAATTCCTCGGCCCCGACTGTACCGCCGATCAGATCGCCCCGGCAGCTCTTAGCCTGTTGGACGCGCCAGAAGCACAGGAAGAGGCGATGGCGCTGACCATGCAGCGTTTGGGGCAGGGGGAAGACCCCCCCGGCCTGCGCGCCGCCCGCGCCGTTCTGGACAAGCTCTGACGTCGGATGCCTCCGGCGGGAGTATTTTGGGAAAGATGAACAGGGGACCAGCGCCCTTATCTTCTTTGGTCCGATAAATATTCCTCGGGGGTCTGGGGGCAGACAGCCCCCAGTCGTCGCCAAATGCGCCTCAGCCCTTCCAGATCCAGCCGCCGCCCAAGATGCGCGTGCCGCCCGTTTCGTAGAACACGCAAGCCTGCCCCGGAGAGACACCTTCTTCGGCAGTCATAAGCTCGACCGTCGCTTCGGTGGCTGAGATCGGGCGCAGGATTGCCTCTTGCGGCGGACGGGTAGACCGGACGCGGACCGAGATCTCGCGCTCGGCCATATCGGTAAACGCCCCGTCGCCGATCCAGTTGATCTCGCGCACCGGTACCGTGCGGGTCGCCAGCATCTCTTTCGGGCCGACGATGACCTGCCGTGCCTCGACATCCAGCTTCACGACGTACAAGGGATCCGCCAGACCGCCGATCCCCAGACCCCGGCGCTGGCCGATCGTGTAGTGGATCACGCCCTTGTGCTGGCCCAGAACATTGCCATCAACATCGACGATATCGCCCGGATCCGCCGCGCCGGGGCGCAGCTTTTCGATCACGGCGGCGTAGTTGCCGTCGGGGACGAAGCAGATGTCCTGACTGTCGGGCTTGTCTGCCACCGCCAGCCCGTATTTCGCCGCCAATTCCCGCGTCGCCGCCTTGGAGGGCAGGTGGCCCAACGGAAAGCGCAGATAAGATAGCTGTTCGGGCGTGGTGGAGAACAGGAAATAGCTCTGATCCCGATTCGCGTCCGCCGCGGAGTGCAGCTCGGGGCCGTTTTCGCCCATCATCCGCTGAATGTAGTGACCCGTGGCCATGCAATCGGCCTCCAGATCCTTGGCGGTTTCCAGCAGATCCTTGAACTTCACGCGCTCATTACAGCGGATGCAGGGCACAGGCGTCGCGCCTGCCAGATAGCTGTCGGCAAACTCATCGATCACCGCATCCTTGAAGATGTTCTCGTAATCCAGAACGTAATGGGGAAAGCCCATTTCTTCGGCCACGCGGCGGGCGTCGTGAATATCGACACCGGCACAGCAGGCACCCTTTTTTGCAAGGGCCGCGCCGTGATCGTACAGCTGCAGCGTCACGCCCACGACGTCATAGCCTTCTTCGGCCAGCATCGCAGCCACGACCGACGAATCCACGCCGCCCGACATCGCCACGACCACCCGCGTTTCCGAAGGCGGCTTGGCGAATCCAAGCGAATTCAACTCAGTTTTTTGATCCAGTGGCATGGCGGCCTCCTGATCCTGATTGACGAAAGGTTACGACATTAAGCGAAAATGCGAGCATTTTCCATGGCGCGATTTCACTCGCCGTTAAGCTCATCACGCAAGGATGGCGCCGATGAACAAGGGTCAGACGCGATGTACCTTAAGAAAATCTCGGGGCCAAGGGCTATCAACCTGCCGGACGGCACGATCATGACACAGGCGGATTTGCCGCCCAAAGACACGCGCCGTTGGGTCGCGTCGCGCAAGGCGGCCGTGGTCAAGGGCGTGATGCACGGGCTGATCACGCAGGAAGAAGCGCTGGAGCGGTACGGCCTTAGCGCCGATGAATTCAAGGAATGGGTCTGGGCCGTGTCCCAGCACGGGGAAGAAGCGCTGAAAGCGACAGCAGTTCAGAAGTTCAGGTAGCTTGCCACGAAAAGAACAACTTTGAGTTGTTGAAAAAATTGTCCGGGTGGGTAATCCTCCGTTAACCATTTGGGGGCAAGTTAACCTGGTAATCAGAACCTGATGGAGATGTCGGTTATGCGTGTACTGCTCGTCGAAGACGATCCCACTACCTCGAAAAGCATCGAATTGATGCTGACCCATGCGAATTTGAATGTTTATACCACCGATCTGGGTGAGGAAGGGATCGATCTAGCGAAGCTGTACGATTACGACCTGATCCTTCTGGACCTTGGCCTGCCCGACATGAACGGGCACGAGGTCCTGCGCCAGCTGCGTCTGGCCCGGATCGACACGCCGATCCTGATCCTGTCTGGTGCGGACGACACGGAAAACAAGATCAAGGGCTTCGGCTTTGGCGCCGACGACTACATGACCAAACCCTTCCACCGCGAAGAACTGGTTGCTCGTATCCACGCGATCATCCGCCGCTCCAAGGGTCATTCCCAGTCGATCATCAAAACTGGCAAGATCTCGGTCAATCTGGACGCCAAAACGGTGGACGTTGGCGGCAAGGCCGTGCATCTGACCGGCAAGGAATACCAGATGCTGGAACTGCTCAGCCTGCGGAAGGGCACGACCCTGACCAAGGAAATGTTCCTGAACCATCTCTATGGCGGCATGGACGAACCGGAACTGAAGATCATCGACGTCTTCATCTGTAAGTTGCGCAAGAAACTGTCCACCGCAACGGGCGGCGACAACCACATCGAAACGGTCTGGGGCCGTGGCTACGTGCTGCGCGATCCGCATCCGGATGAAATGGACGATCAGCGCATCGCCATCAGCGCCTAAGCTGCGCAGAACGGTCTAAGCGACGGCAGGGAACACAGAAGGCTGGACCCTCCCGCCGCTGCCGCCTATCTCTTTCTCATCGCAGGGTGAACTGCAGGGACAGGGGGCGCAGGTGACCGAAAAAGCCGTCGACACACTGACAAAGGCAGAGGCTCAGGAAGAACTGGCCCGCCTTGCTGATTACCTGTCGCGTGCCAATACGGCCTATCACGCAGAGGACGCGCCCGAGATTTCGGACGCGGACTACGACGCCGCCAAACAGCGCAACGCCGCGATAGAGGCGCAGTTCCCCGACCTCAAACGCGCTGATTCCCCGTCCGATCAGGTCGGCGCCGCCCCGGCAGAGGGGTTCAGCAAGATCACCCATGTGGTGCGCATGATGTCATTGGCCAACGCCTTTGACGACGAAGACATCACCGAATTCGACGACCGCGTCCGATCCTACCTGAACCTAGGCCCCGACGCCCCGCTGGCCTTCACGGCAGAGCCCAAGATCGACGGGCTAAGTCTCTCCCTGCGGTATGAGGGCGGCAAACTGGTCAGCGCAGCCACCCGTGGCGATGGTGCAGTGGGCGAAAACGTCACGGCCAACGCCTTGACAATAGACGATATTCCCGAGACTTTGACCGACGCGCCCGACGTGCTGGAGGTCCGCGGAGAGGTCTATATGTCCCACGAAGACTTCGCCGCCCTGAACGCCCGCCAGACCGAACGCGGCGGCAAGACCTTTGCAAACCCGCGCAACGCCGCGGCCGGATCCCTGCGCCAGCTGGATGCGGAAATCACCCGATCCCGCCCGCTGCGCTTTTTCGCCTATGCCTGGGGTGATCTGTCTGCCCCCTTGGCCGACACCCAATACGACGCCATCCAACGCCTTCAATCGCTTGGGTTTCAGACCAACCCATTGACGCGCCTGTGTAAATCTCCGGCAGAAATGCTGGACCACTACCGCAGGATCGAGGCGCAGCGCGCCACGCTTGGCTATGACATCGACGGCGTGGTCTACAAGGTGAACGATCTTGCGCTGCAACAGCGCCTCGGCAGCCGGTCCACCACCCCGCGATGGGCGCTGGCACATAAGTTTCCCGCCGAACTGGCCTGGACTCATCTGGAAGCCATCGACATTCAGGTGGGCCGCACCGGCGCGCTAAGCCCCGTCGCGCGCCTGACGCCCGTGACGGTCGGCGGCGTGGTCGTATCGAACGCCACGCTGCACAACGAAGATTACATCGCGGGCCGTGACAGCCGTGGCGAAGACATCCGTGGCGGCAAAGACATCCGCATCGGCGATTGGGTGCAGGTTTACCGGGCTGGGGACGTGATCCCCAAGGTCGCCGACGTGGACCTGACCAAGCGGCTCGATGATGCGCAACCCTATGAATTCCCGACAGAATGCCCCGAATGCGGCAGCCCCGCGATCCGCGAACCCGGCGATTCCGTCCGCCGCTGCACAGGCGGCGTCATCTGTCCCGCGCAGGCGGTTGAACGGCTGAAACACTTTGTCTCTCGCGCCGCGTTTGACATCGACGGGCTTGGCGCGAAACAGGTCGAAACTTTCTATAACGACGGCTGGATCAAGGAGCCGGCCGATATATTCACGCTGCGCGACCGCTACGGCTCTGGCCTGCAGACGCTGAAAAATCGTGAAGGCTGGGGCGAAAAAAGCGCCACGAAACTGTTCGAAGCTATTGAGGATAAACGCATAATTCCTCTGGCCCGACTGTTGTTCGCGCTTGGCATCCGCCACGTCGGCGAAAGCTCCTCCGCCTTGATCGCGGCGCATTACGGCACATGGGACGCGCTGGAACAGGGGCTGGTCGACGCGGCGGAACCGGGGCCAGCGCGCGAGGATTTGACCGGCATCGACGGCGTCGGAGAGGTCATGGCCACATCGCTGACGGCCGCGTTTTCAAACCCCGCGGAACGTGCCTCAATCGACCGGTTGATCGCGCATCTGACCGTTCAAGACGCGCAGCAGATCGCCGTCACGGACAGCCCCGTTGCAGGAAAAATCGTCGTCTTTACAGGCACTTTAGAGAAAATGACCCGCGCCGAAGCCAAAGCGCAGGCCGAACGGCTTGGGGCCAAGGTTTCAGGCTCAGTCTCGGCCAAAACCGATTTGTTGGTCGCCGGGCCGGGGGCAGGGTCGAAGGCCAAGAAAGCTGCCGAATTGGGGATTGAGACCTTGGACGAGGACGGCTGGATCGCCCTCATCGGCGCGTAACATGGCGCAACGGCCCGAGATCCTGTTTCCGCTTTTCGCCGATGTGCAGACCTTGCCGGGCGTTGGGCCGAAAACCGCGAAACACCTTGAACAGATTGGGGTTTTCGCGCCACGTGACCTATTGTTTCAACTGCCGCACGGGGTCATCGACCGCCGCCGCCGGGATACGATCAAGGGCGCGCCGATCCCCGGTATCGTCACGGTCGAGGTGACGGTGACCGCCCATCGTCCCGCCGCGCGCCGGGGCGGGGCGTATCGCGTGCTGGTCGAAGACACGGCCGAGGATTTCCCGATCGTCTTCTTCCATGCCCGCGGTGATTACGTGAAAAAGCTGATGCCCGTCGGCTCTAGAAGGATCGTTTCGGGAAAGCTGGAGACCTTCGATGGCGTCGCACAGATGGTCCATCCTGACCACGTTTTGCCATTGGACGAAGCCGGTGACCTGCCGGAGTTTGAGCCGGTTTACCCGTTAACTCATGGGGTTACGCAGCGGGCGATGGGTAAGGCCGCGGCGGCAGCGTTGGATCGTGCACCTGATCTGCCACAATGGATCGACCCGGAGTTGGTGGCGCAACGCGGTTGGCCCCGCTGGCGCGAGGCCTTGGCAGAGGCGCATTCTCCAAATGACGAAACGGATGTTCTGAATGCCGCGCGAACGCGTCTGGCCTATGATGAGCTTTTTGCGCATCAGATGACGCTGGCCCTGGCGCGGGCGCGCACGCGCAAGGCCAAGGGGCGGCGCACCACGGGCACTGGCCAACTGCGCGATAAGGTGTTGAAAAGTCTGCCATATCAGCCGACCGGGGCGCAGAATCGCGCGGTGGCAGAGATTGCGGCCGATATGGCGGGTGAAACCCGCATGTCGCGGCTGCTGCAAGGTGACGTGGGCGCGGGCAAGACGCTGGTCGCGGTCCTTGCACTGCTGATCGCGGTCGAGGCCGGAGGGCAGGGCGTCATGATGGCCCCAACCGAAATTCTGGCGCGCCAACACCTTGAAAGCATTCAACCTTTGGCCGAAGCCGCTGGCGTGCGTGTCGAAATCCTGACAGGCCGGGACCGTGGCGCAGACCGCGCGGCCAAGCTGGCTGACCTCGCCTCGGGCCGCATTAACGTGCTTTTAGGCACCCACGCGGTATTCCAAGACGACGTGATATTCCACGACCTGCGGCTGGCGATCGTGGATGAACAGCACCGCTTTGGCGTGCGGCAACGGCTGTTGCTGGGCAAAAAGGGCGCGCAGGCCGATGTGCTGGTGATGACCGCGACGCCGATCCCGCGGTCTTTGGCCTTGGCGCAATACGGCGACATGGATGTGTCGGTGCTGGATGAAAAACCGCCGGGCCGAAAGCCGATCAAGACGGCGATGGTATCGTCTGCCCGCATGGAGGAGGTGGTGGACCACCTGCGTCGCGCCGTGGCCGAAGGGCGGCAGGCCTATTGGGTTTGTCCCTTGGTTGAAGAAAGCGAAGCGGTGGACCTGACCGCCGCCGAGGAACGGTTCAAACGCCTGCGCGCGGCGCTTGGCGATGATGTCGTGGCGCTGGTACACGGCCAGATGCCCCCATCCGACAAAGACGCAGCCATGGCGGAATTTGTCGCGGGCCGCAAACAGGTGCTGGTCGCCACCACGGTGATCGAGGTTGGGGTGAACGTGCCTAACGCCTCGATAATGGTGATCGAACAGGCGGAAACCTTTGGGTTGGCGCAATTGCACCAGCTGCGCGGTCGCGTGGGGCGGGGCGATCAGCAGGCGACCTGTCTGCTGATGTATCGCCCCGGGCTGTCGGAAACGGCCAACAAACGGCTGACCCTGATGCGCGAAACCGAGGATGGGTTCAAAATCGCGGAAACGGATCTGGAGATGCGGGGCGCGGGCGACATGATCGGCACGGCGCAATCGGGGCTGCCCCGGTTCCGGGTGGCGGACCTGGAACGGGATCAGGGGCTGATGGCCATCGCGCAATCCGACGCCCGAACGCTGCTGAGTCGCGATCCAACGCTGGAATCGGACCGTGGACGGGCCGCGCGGACCCTGTTGTGGCTGATGGGGCAGGACGAAGCTATTCGTCTGATTTCAGTAGGTTAGCACTTTTGTTCTCAAATGTTCTTAAAAAGTTCTTTACAGGCTCGTGAGGGTATGAGAACAAAGGGGCAACAAAGTTAACCCAGACAGGAACATCACAATGATCCGCCAGATTGTCACTCTCGCCCGCCGGTCCCGCGCCACGCTGATCGAAGATCTGGCCGGTGCTGCCGCCCTGGTCATCCTGCTGCTGGGGGCGCTGCATCTTCCCGGTCTGGCCTAAGGCCACATCACGAATTCCACTATTCTGCCCTGCAATTTAGCGTCCGGCCTGTCCCGCATCCCCGTGCGGTAGCTGCGACTGCCTGTCCTATTCACCGGGTTGCCTCATCCCCGGTCTGACAGGCCGGTGTCCCACGCAAGATTGCTCACCTTCCGCCGCCATCCCCCCAAGGATGTGCGGCGGTTCTTTTTTCAGAACGTATAGGCCAGACGCATGCCGCCCCAGTGCCGCCCCTGAACAATAATCGGGGCCGAGACGTCTTTCATCAGAACGAACGATCCGCCCCCCATGTCGCGGCGATAGACCTGCAACAGGAAGGGGGCCGTATTGCGCCCGGCCTTCAACCCGACGCGGTCGTTAAAGATGCGGCGGTTGCGGCAATTCGCGGTGTTCCAGACCGGATCATCCGACTGGGGATGAGAGAATTTGCGGTTGTGCGTCGGCAGATATCCGTTGCGGTCCACCGCGGCGCAAAAGGCGACACGGCGATCCAGATCCAGCACCGGTTCCTGAATGGCGGGCAGTACCATGTCAGTCAGGCGCGTAAACCGCGTCGTCACCTGCGTTGGATTGGTATTCACGACAGTCCGGTAATTGCTGTCGAACAGGTCTGCCAAGCTTATCCGTTTGTCCTGCAACGCTTTTTCGAACATGTCAGAGACTTGTTTTGCACGATCCTGCACCGCCTCGATAAACAACGCGTCGCCGTGATTGCCGCCAAGGGACACCGAATCCTGCACCATTTTTTCGGAGGTATCGACCAGTTTCGACACCCGGCTGTGCGCCTCTAGGACGCCGGTCACGCCGTCTTTGACCGATGCATCCAGCGCCGCGATATTGGGCAGGAAATCCTTCAGCGCCGCGTCAGCCTGTGCCGCGTCGTGGCTGATCATTCCGGTGCGCTGGTGGCTGGCCTGCATATCCGCCAGCGCCGTGTCCAGCGCGTCACGGCTGCGTCCGCTGATGTCCTGCATCTGGCCCGCCCGCGCGTTCATCGTGCCGGATTCCTGCTGCAGCGTCGAAATCCAGTCGATCAGTGCGGTGATATTGTCGGAAATGTCTTCAGCCGCCTTGCCGGTCCGATGCGACAGTTCGTTAATCGCGTCGGCCACGACAGCGAACCCTTTGCCGGTATCGCCCGCGCGCACTGCTTCGATCTTGGCATTGATCGCCAGCATGTTCACCTGCTGGGCGATATCGGCGATCTGGTTGTTTGATGTCTGGACCGCGTCCAGCGTGCCCTGAACCGCATGAGAGCGTTCGTCGATCGAATTGATCCAGCCGATCATCGCGCCGGTCTGTTCGCCCGCATCCAACATTAACCCATTGGCATGTTGCAGTTTTTCCAGCGTGGAGGAGATCTTTTCGGACATCGACGCCAGCGTTTCCATGGAGCTGGCATTCATCTGCACGACTTGCCCAGCCCCTTCACGCAGCTGACGCAGGGCGCGCATCTGGTCGCCTGTCTGCGCTTCTAGCTGGTCGAGGAACCCGGCCACGTCGACGATTTCGCCACCAAGGGTCGAGGCATTCTGCGCCACGCGGTTCAGCGCGGCACTGTCATCCGTCAGGCGGGTGCCACGGATCCCGGTTGGTTCGTGATGCATCAAGTCCGTCCTATGTTCGCAGGACCGACATAAACGCAAATAAGAAACAGGAGGTTAAGCGGATTAAGCCGTGCGGCTCTGGTCGATCTGCTCCATCGCCTCGCTCAGCGCCTCGAGCGTCAGCAGGATCGAAGCGTGGCGGTTCTTGTAATCCTTCGCAGGCCGCAGCACCTCTAGCCCGTCAAAGGGGGCAGGCGGCGTGGGCCCATCTTCCTTAAGCATGGCCTTCAGCCCGTCACGTCCCGCGACGATCTGATCTGCTGTCGCGCCGATCACCGCATGACCCACCACAGCGGCGGCTGCTTGGCCCAGGGCACAGGCTTTGACGTCCTGCCCATAGGCGCTGACTTTGCCGTCGTCCATCACCACGTCCACCGTCACGGTCGACCCGCACAAAGGCGCGCGCCGTTTGACGGTCGCCATCGGGTCGTCCAACCGATCCTGATGCGGGATATTCGTGGTCAGCGCCAGAATACGGTCTGAGTACAGTTTGATCAGATCACTCTCGGTGCTCATGCGGTCGTCCCCGGTGGTGCCTAGGCTTTGATGCCGTTACATAGCCCTTAGATAGACCCCGTGACCCGGTTTGGAAAGGATGCGCCCATGCGCTTTGATCCCGCTTCGTTGAAATTTGATGCCCAAGGCCTGATCCCTGCCATCGCGCAGGACGAGGAGGGCGAGGTGCTGATGATGGCCTGGATGAACCGGGAAGCCGTTGAAAAGACGCTAGATACGGGCCGCGTGACCTATTGGAGCCGCTCGCGCCAAAGCTTTTGGATCAAGGGCGAAAGCAGCGGGCATGTGCAGGAACTGATCGACCTGCGGGTTGATTGTGATCGCGACTGCCTGTTGATGATCGTGCGTCAGACGGGGCCTGCGTGCCACACCAACCGCCGCTCGTGTTTCTATACCGCCGTGCGCGACGGGGAAGAGGTCGAGCTGATGGCGCCTATGGCCTGAGCCCAACCATACGGTGTAAGTCTGCGGGATTTAGACCATCTTCCCGATACTTAGCGATGGCGCGGGCATCATCCCGCTTGGCCAGCCGCTTGCCGTTTTCGTCCCGGATCAGGCGATGGTGGTGGTAAATGGGACGCGGCAGGTCCAGCAGGGTCTGTAACACGCAATGGATCTGCGTCGCCTCGAACAGGTCCTGCCCGCGGGTGACATGGGTGATCTTCTGCACCGCGTCATCGACAACGACCGACAGATGGTATGACGTACCCATATCGCGCCGGGCGAGGATGATGTCGCCCGTGGCTTGAACGATCTGATCGGCGGGTATGGAGATGCGGCCCGTTTCGCCGTTGGGGCCCGTGCCGTCCTCCTGAAACCACAGGTCGCCCGTCTTGGCCACAGCGCGCCCCATGTCGAGCCGCAGGACCGCATCGTCGGGCCGCGGCTCATTTGGGCGGGGCCTGCCGACCTCACGGCACGTACCGGGGTAGATCAGGCCATCGGGGCCGAACGCAGGCGCCACGCCCTCCTGAGGCGCGCTGAGCGCCATTTCGATGTCTTTCCGGCGGCAGGTGCAGCGGTAGAGCAGCCCGTCATCCCACAGCCGTTCCAACGCGTCGCGGTATCGCGGCAGGTGGTCGGACTGTCGCAGAACGGGCGTGGGCCAACTCAGCCCCAGCCACGTCAGGTCGTCAAAAATCTGCGCCTCCCACTCAGGGCGGGCACGGGATTGGTCGATGTCTTCGATCCGCAGCAGGAAAGTGCCGTCGTCACCCGCCACCCGCGCGGCTTCCCACGCGGAAAACGCGTGGCCCAAGTGCAGCGGGCCGGTGGGGGACGGGGCAAAGCGGGTTATTCGCGACAAAAGCTATGTCTTTTCATATGGTTTAAGTCTGTTTCAGACTCTATGCGTGAGGTTGGTTGAGTATCTGCATCCGGTGGTGGACGGCGCGTATGATGTCATGGACCGATGGGTGGGTGAAGACGGAATTGATCGGAGCCTTTGCCTGAACTTTGCTGCGACGGCGGGTGAGGCGCCGTGAGTATTTTTGGAAAGATGAAGGGCTGGACGGCGCGCGGGCGGTAGAGCATGGCCCTAAAAAAAAGCCCGCCAAAGCAATGTGCTGACGGGCTTTGCTATTTTCACTTACTGCGTAAGTTGCGTGGGGTTTAGACCGTTTCCGGGGTGGCAGAGGCGCCTGCGAGCCAGTCGACCCACAGTTCTTTCGCGCGGTCGGTATAGCCTTTGTACCGCTCTTTCCGGCCCTTGCGGCCGCCACGGACGCCATCCAAGGGCGGGAAGAGGCCGAAGTTCACGTTCATCGGCTGGAAGGTCTTCGCATCGGCCCCGCCGGTGATGTGGTGGATCAGTGCGCCCATGGCCGTTTCCGGCGGCGGCGGCGGCAGGTCACGGCCAAGGATCTGGTTCGCGGCCATACGGCCCGCCAGCAGCCCCATGGCAGAGCTTTCGACATAGCCTTCGACGCCCGTGATCTGACCGGCAAACCGGATATGCGGGCGCGAGCGCAGGCGCATCTGGTTGTCCAGCAAGGTGGGCGAGTTCAGGAAGGTGTTGCGGTGGATGCCGCCCAGCCGGGCAAAGCGCGCGTTTTCCATGCCGGGGATGCGCTTGAACACCTCGGTCTGCGCGCCGTACTTCATCTTGGTCTGGAAGCCGACGATGTTGTAAAGCGTGCCCAAAGCGTTGTCGCGACGCAGCTGGATTACAGCGTAAGGCTTGTCGTCAGGCTTATGCGCATTGGTCAACCCGATAGGCTTCATCGGGCCAAAGCGCAGCGTCTCGCGACCGCGTTCGGCCATCACCTCGATCGGCAGGCAGCCGTCGAAATAGCCCGCGGTTTCGCCTTCGTGGAATTCGGTCTTCTCGGCGGCCAGCAGCGCGTCGATGAAATCTTCGTACTGCTGCTTGGTCATCGGACAGTTGAGGTAGGCCTTTTGCTCCTCTTCCGTCTCGCCCTTGTCATAGCGCGACTGCGCCCAGATCACGTCCATATCCAGACTGTCGGCATAGACGATCGGCGCAATGGCATCGAAAAACGCCAGCGCGTCCTTACCGGTTTCTTCGGCAATCGCCTGACCCAGCCCGGCAGATGTCAGCGGGCCAGTGGCGAAAATCCAGTGGCCGTCGTCGGGCAGGGCGGTGACCTCGTCATCCACCACGCGGACCAGCGGATGGGCGCGCAGCCGTTCTGTCACTCCGGCCGAAAACGCATCGCGGTCGACCGCCAGCGCACCGCCCGCGGGCAGCGAATGGGTGTCCGCCATTTCCATGATCAGCCCGCCCGCCTGACGCATTTCCCAATGCAACAGGCCAACCGCGTTCTGTTCGTCGTCGTCCGAGCGGAAGGAATTGGAACAGACCATTTCAGCCAGATCGCCGGTCTTATGCGCAAAGGTTTCGACCTTGGGGCGCATTTCATGGATCACGACGGGCACGCCCATCTGGGCGGCCTGCCAGGCAGCTTCGGAACCGGCCATGCCGCCGCCGACGATGTGCAATTCGGGGGTATCAGAGGTCTGGGACATGCGCGCGATGTAGGGGATCTGCTGCGCTTTGGGAAGGGGCGAGACCTGCGATTAGTTCAGCGCATCCATGGGCAGGCCCGACGGCACGCTGTCAGGCGCGCCCAGTTTGCCGGTGATGGCCTGCGGATCGGTCAGCGCGTCGAGAAAGGCCAGCAGGTCATCGATCTGTTGGTCGGTCAAATTCACCGGGGCGATTTCTGTCGCCTCTGCGATGCGCATCACTTCGTCAAAATCGTCCATGGCGCCCCAATCGTCCGCCTGAACTGACACGTCGTGCAGGCGTGCCTGACCCCGGTCGTAGCTGGCCAGTGACCGGATCGGTTGCAGATGGTGCCGGACCATGGAGGCGAGGTCTGAATAAGCGCCGTTGTGACCATAAGGCCCTGTAATCGCGACATTCCGCAGCGATGGGGTGCGAAAGCGATAGCGGTCTTCGGGATCGCCCGTCACCGCGATCCGGCCCTTGTCAGCGTAAGAGCCTTCTTCCTTGCCGGGGCCGAACTGCGGCAGGCCGATGGCATGAAAAGAATGGTCGGTCTGGAACGGGCCTGAGTGGCAGGAGGCGCAGTTGCCCTCGCCGTAGAACACCTCCATCCCCGCCTTCTGCTGGTCGGTCAGGGCAAAGTGATCGCCGCGCAGGTAGTGATCGAAGGGGCTGTTGATAGTCTGAAACTCATAGGTCTGGAATTCGGCAATCGCGCGGGCGACGTCGGTAAAATGCAGCTTGCGGCCGTTCAGATGTTTTTCGAACCGTGCGACATAGTCCGGCACCTCTTCGATGCGTTTGCACAAAAGGTCCCAGACGCCGCCAATGCCGCGAAAGGATTTGTCGCGCGCCGCGACCGAGATGGGGTTTTCTTCGTCCTGTCCCGCCATTTCGTCAAAGCTGGTGGGCGGCATCAGCGCCTGTGCGGCGAGGGGGGATGGCACGGGCCGCTCCAATTCCGCATGGGCGGGCATCTTGACGCCGTACATGGCAGAAGGATCGGTCTGAACGCGGCCGTCGTGGAAAAACACCGTGAATTCATAGGCGCCTAGGTTGAACAACGCGGGCGCGTTGCGGGGGATGCGGTTCTGCGGGGCGTTGGTTGGATCGACGTGCCGGTCAGCACCAAGCGCCACGGCCCCTTCGCCAAGCCCCAGTGACATCCCATCGGCAGAGGCCAAGGAGGGATGGTGGCAGGTTGCGCAGGCGATGTTGCGATTGCCCGACAGGATCGGGTCAAAGAACAGATCACGCCCAAGCAGGACAAGGTCAGGATCAGTGGGCGGGAAGTCCGCGTGGGTCACCGCATTCGGTAAGTCGGCGGCCTGAGAGAGAGAGGCCAGGAGAGACAGCGTGCCGGCGGTGACCCAAAATCGCATATCGGACCTTTTAAAAGGTGCTTAAACTTTACCTTAACCAAGAAACCGACGCAAACATTCGCTTGTCAATTCTGTGGCGCAATTATGGAAACAACCGCGTAACTCTCTGGCAAGCGGGCATTTCCATGGCCTGGCCCGGTTGTATCGCCCGTTATTGCGCCCAATCGGGCGGGCGTTTTTCGATAAAGGCGCGGATTCCTTCTTCGGTATCGCGCAGCATCATGTTCTGAACCATCACGTCGCCGGTATAGGCGTATGCCTCATCCACCGGCATTTCGATCTGGTTGTAGAAGGCTTCCTTGCCGATCTTCACCGCGGCCGAGAGTTTGGAGGCCACGGTCTCTGCCAGCTCCATCGTGGCGTCCTGTAGCTGGTCGTGGGGGACGGCGCGATTGATCAGCCCCAGGTCTATCGCGCGGTCGGTTTCGATGAATTGGCCTGTGGTCAGCATTTCGAACGCTTGCTTGCGCGTGATATTGCGCGACAGGGCGACCATGGGCGTTGAACAGAACAACCCGATGTTCACGCCGTTCACGCCAAACCGCGTGCCCGTCGCCGCGACGGCCATGTCGCAGGTGGCGACCAGCTGGCATCCGGCGGCGGTGGCGATGCCGTGGGGCATGGCGATCACGGGCTGGGGCAGGGTGCGGATGGCGCGCATCACGGCGCTGCACCGTTTGAACAGGTCCGCGAAATAGGCCGCGCCGCCATCTTCGGCCTGACGCCCAGCCTGCATTTCCTTCAGGTCGTGGCCCGCGCAGAAGGCCTTGCCTTCGCCCGACAGGATCACCGCGCCGATGCCATCGTCATCGCGCAGGGTTTCCATCGCCTGACGCAGCTCTTCCAGCATGGCGTCGCTTAGCGCGTTGAGCTTTTCCGGCGTGTTCATGCGCAGGTGCGCCACACGGCCCGTGTCGTGACGTTCCAGAATTGCCATCTTGTACCTCCCCGATCTTTCAAGAACTCTAAGACGGAAGTTAAGAGGAGGAAAGCAGATGCCCGATACGCAGATGCCTGTCATGTCCGCCGAGGATCTTACGGTTTTTCTAGAACGCGAATTTCCGCAGGTTCACAAGGATTTCGCCGTGGAAGAGGTCCGCGATATGGGCATCCGCGTCCGGCTGGTCGTTCAGGACCGCCACCTGCGCCCCGGCGGCACCGTGTCCGGCCCGTCAATGTTCGCGCTGGCGGACGTGGCGGTATATCTGGGCGTGCTGGCGATGATCGGGCCAAAGGGTCTGGCTGTTACCACAAGCTGTTCGCTGGATTTCATGCGCAAACCGGTCGCCAACACCGACCTGATCGCGGAATGTACCCTGTTGAAATTAGGGCGTGTTCTGGCGGTGGGGGATGTGCTGCTGTATTCCGACGGGGATGACAAACCGGTGGCGCGGTCGACGATGACCTATTCGATCCCGCCAGAACGGTGAGGAGATTTGTCGAACGGGTTTGATGCAGAGATCAGGGCCGCGACCGACCCGGGGTGGCGCAATCGCGCCGCCCATGGGGGCGGGTCGGCGCGGCCCGGCGTTGCCGCCGGGCGGGACATAAGATCGAGGAATTTTCCATAATCTCGGCTTTCAAGATTGCCTCTTACGACCTCAGCTCAACCACGATCTGGTCGCCGCGGCGGGCATAGGTCCACATGTTCAGGCTATCCGCCACCGCATTCGACAACAGCGACACCAGCATTTCGACCGATCTTGGATCAGGCTCGGCCCGGACCTCGGCGACCTTCTGGGCGTGGATCATCTTGATCCCCTGATACTCCCCATAGGTGCATGTCAGCGTCGCGGGCGGCGGCGGGCGGTGATAGACGGGCAGGTCGATCATCGCAGGCGTGACAAAGCCGCTGTCAACTTCGGTCGATTTCAGCCCGCAGACGGCACCTTGGACCGGCGCACCGTTCAGCAGGGTGATCACCTCGGCATGGACGTAGTTCTGCACCCGCGCCTGCGCGGCGGGTGAGGGCACCTGTACCGCGAACTGGCTGGCCGGTGGCGTGAAGTAGATCGGGCCGGTATAGCCGCAACCTGCCAACGCCATCAGACCCGCGAAGGTCAGAAGGGGAACGACTTGCATGGTTTGCCTGTGAAGCTCTTATTTTTCAGGCATGTATACAGACGCGTATGGGTAAACCAAGTGACCTTCGGGAAATTTCATGGGATGTTGCATAGGGGCCGCTACGAGCGGGGCAGGTCAGTGGGGTAAAATAATACCTATTTTTCAAGTAACTGATTTTGCTTGGAATATTCGAATGACGCGCGCTTGACTGGCCCGCGCGACACTGTATAACCCGCCCATCAATTCGCCCGGATGGCTGCAAACCGTCCGGGCTGCCATTTTCCAAAGGGCACCCGCTATGAAAACCTTCTCTGCTACTCCGGCAGACATCGACAAGAAATGGATCATCATCGACGCCGAAGGCGTGGTGCTGGGCCGTCTGGCGTCGATCGTTGCCATGCGCCTTCGTGGTAAACACAAGGCCACCTTCACTCCGAACCAGGACATGGGCGACAACGTCATCATCATCAACGCCGAAAAGGTGCAGATGACTGGCAAGAAGCGCACCGACAAGAAATACTACTGGCACACTGGCCACCCGGGCGGCATCAAGAACCGCACCGCGGGCGAGCTGCTGGAAGGCAAGTACCCCGAGCGTGTCGTGACCGCCGCGGTCAAGCGCATGCTGCCGGGCAACCGCCTGTCCCGCAAGCAAATGACCAACCTGCGCGTCTACGCCGGTGCCGAACATCCCCACGAGGCGCAGGCGCCCGAAGTGCTGGATGTTAAATCCCTGAACTCCAAGAACACGCGGAGCTGATAGATGGCTGACCAGATCAATTCGCTCGAAGAGCTCAAAGGCACCGTGACCGAGAATATCGGTGGTGTTGCAGCCGCAGCAGAACCCGAAGCCCCCCGTGAGCCCGTCCGTGACGAGCTGGGCCGTTCTTACGCAACTGGTAAACGGAAAGACGCCGTCGCACGCGTCTGGATCAAGCCGGGTTCCGGCAAGGTCACCGTGAACGGCAAAGAGATGAACAAATACTTTGCTCGTCCCGTTCTGCAGATGATCCTGCGCCAGCCCTTCACCGTTGCCGGTGTTGAAGGCGAATTCGACGTAATGGCAACCGTCACCGGTGGTGGCCTGTCCGGTCAGGCCGGCGCGGTTAAGCACGGCATCTCCAAGGCGCTGCAGCTGTACGATCCGTCGCTGCGTGGCTCGCTGAAGGCCGCTGGCTTCCTGACCCGCGACAGCCGCGTTGTGGAACGTAAGAAATACGGCCGCCGCAAAGCCCGTCGTAGCTTCCAGTTCTCCAAGCGTTAATCGCTACGGATATACGAATTCGAAAGGCCATCCTTCGGGGTGGCCTTTTGCTTTGTCAGGGGCGCGCGTTACAGCCGGTAGCCTCCGGACACGGTCAGTACCTCACCCGTGATATAGCTGGCGTCGTCACTGGCCAGAAACCGGACGGCGCGGGCGATATCCTCCGGCTCTCCGATCCGGCCAAGGGCGACGTCCTTGACGAACAGATCGGTCAAGTCCTGAGGGCGCGGCGCTTCGGGGATGTTGGTGGCACCGGGGGCCACGGCGTTCACACGGATGCCCTGCGGCCCCAGTTCCTTGGCCATCGCCTTGGTCCAGAGGTTCAGCGCCGCCTTGCTGGCCCCGTAGGTTGCGGCATTGCGCGGCGGCAACCATGCGTTCATCGAAGAGATATTCACTACCGCCGCCCCCGGTGTCAGATGTGGCAGGGCCGAGGACAGCAGGGCCTGCGGGGCGATCAGGTTGATATCCAGAATGCGGGCCGCAGTGGCGGTGTCGAATTCTTCTTTCGGCGTCGGCTCGACCAGGCCTGCGTTATTCACGATGATATCAAGGCGTCCAAACCGCTCCATCACCTGCGCCACGACGCGATCCGTGGCCCCGGGTGCCGTCAGATCGGACTGAATGGCCATGCCACCGGGCGGGGGGCTGTCGGGCTGCGTGGTGTTGTAGGTGATGGCGACCAGATGATCGCGCGACATATCCGACGCGATGGCACGCCCGATGCCGCGCGCACCTCCGGTGACAAGAACAACCTTTTTCATGGGCTTCCTCCGCTAGGGTTGGTCCACTATGTCCGGCTGTGCCCGCGGCAGCAATCGGCGACGTATCTTGACATCGTATCCTTGCCACCGCCTAAACGCGCGGACAGGCAACGCCTATCACGCAATACATCGGACCCCCTATGACCACGCAGATTTTGGACCCCGGCAGGGCAAACCTATTCGGCAGCCTGTGGATGATCGGGT
Organism: Pseudooceanicola aestuariicola; assembly: GCF_045763785.1. Lineage (NCBI taxonomy): Bacteria > Pseudomonadati > Pseudomonadota > Alphaproteobacteria > Rhodobacterales > Paracoccaceae > Pseudooceanicola > Pseudooceanicola aestuariicola. Next base: position 1,300,421 of record NZ_JBJGSF010000001.1, read on the forward strand.
CGATGGCGGGCTTTGCGGTCGAAGATATGTTCCTGAAGGCCGCGGCGCAGACGCTGCCCTTGGGGCAAATCCTGATGCTGTTCGGGGCGGGCGGCGCGCTGGTCTTTGCGGCGCTGGCGATATGGAAGGGCCAGCCGCTGTATACGCCAGAGGTTCTGTCGCGCCCGATGCGCTGGCGCGTGTTCTTTGAGATTTTCGGCCGCCTTTTCTATGCCTTGGCGATCGCGCTGATCCCCTTGTCGGTCGCCACAGTGATCCTGCAGGCCACGCCCTTGGTGGTTGTGGCCGGCGCGGCGGTAATCTTTGGCGAACGGGTCGGCTGGCGGCGGTGGACGGCGGTGTTTGTCGGCCTTGTGGGCGTGGTGGTCATCATCCAGCCCAGTGGCGGCAGCTTTTCCGCCCTCTCGATCTTGGCAGTCGGGGGGATGCTAGGCTTTGCCGGGCGCGATCTGGCCAGCCGCGCCGCGCCCGCATCGCTTAGCACCTATATCCTTGGCTTCTATGGGTTTTTATCGGTCGTGGTGGCCGGTGCGGTGATCCTGCTGTGGTCCGGCGCATCGGTCGCGGCGATGGATATAACCCTTTTGCTGACGATCCTTGGCGCGGTGCTGGCGGGGGTGACGGCCTACGGCAGCCTGATGAAGGCGATGCGCACGGGCGACGTTTCTGCCGTGACGCCGTTTCGATACACCCGGCTGATCTTTGGCATCGCGCTCGGCATCCTTGTGTTTAACGAAGCTTTGACGGGCGCGATGATCCTCGGCTCTGTCCTGATCATGCTGTCGGGGCTCTTTATCTTTTGGCGCGGCAAGCAAATCCAGCAGCCCTAAGGCGTTTCCCACCTGCATCAGGCGTCGGGCGAAGCCGGGCCGGGCAGGGCGCTTGGCTTGACAGGGTCCGCTGTCGCCCCGCTTACTGCCTGAAAACAGCGGCCGGGCCGCGGACAATCGAGTGGACCTTGCAATGACACACCTAGAGCTTTCCCAGAAGGGACAGGACCTGATCAAGCTGTACGAGGATATGGCGGTCAACGGCTATACGCGTAAAAGCGGGGCCAAGGTGACAAACGTCTACAATGACTTTGAGCTGCAGAAATTCCGCAATGTTTGCAAGAAGGTACTGTCGAACGACCGGATCAAGACGGTATTGGATTATGGTGGCGGCGGATCCAATTGGGACGCGCCAAAATTCGATCCCGACAGCGGCCTGTCAGCCAAAGAGTTCTTTGGGATCGACAGTGTGACAACCTTTGAGCCCGCGCGAAACCTGATGAACAAGGTCCCGTCGGACGGCGTGGTCTGCATGGACGTTCTGGAACATATCTACCTGTCGGATGTGCCGAACGTGGTCGAGGAGCTTTTTACCCTCGCCAAGCATCTACTGGTCGTAAACGTCGCTTGTTACGAAGCCGCGGCCCTGCTGCCAAATGGCGAAAACGCCCATATCACCGTGCGCAAACCCCACTGGTGGAAGGGTGTCATGGACACGATCGCGGTGAAATACCCGGAGGTCGATGTCATGCTGATCTGTTCGGAAACCTTCAGCAGCGGAATTCTGTTCGACACCTTCAAAGCCGCCGATTGGCAAAGCGCCGACGGCTTTGTGCGTAAAGAGAAGGTGCTGACCTTCGGGCGAAGCTGACGGGCAGGGATTGCCTATCAGAGGCTGGCACGACCGCGCCAGCCACGCCTTGCAGAACCATCGTTCCAGAAGGCGTCGCTATTCCGCCGCCACGGCATCCGGTCGTTGCGGGGGCTGCGTGGTCTTCACGGATGTGCCGCGATTGCCGACGCTGAACTGGCTGACCAGTTCGCTGAGCCTGCGGGCGTTTTCAGACAGTACCGCGTTGGCCGCAGTGGTTTCTTCGAAGCGAGAGGCAAATTCCTGCGTGACGTTGTCCAATTCCGAGATCGACTGGTGAACGCCCTTCATACCGGATGATTGTTCGCCTGTGCTGGCCGCGACCGTGTTCATGCGTTCGGCGATATCGTTGACCGAGGTCTGGATTTGATCCAGCGCGGTCCCGGTTTCCTTGACCAGTCGCACACCATCGCTGATCTGCGTGACCGACGAATTGATGAGGTTGTCGATCTCGCTTGCCGCGTCCGAGGAACGTTGTGCCAATGCGCGGACCTCTGTTGCGACGACGGCAAAGCCACGGCCAGCGTCGCCGGCGCGCGCAGCTTCGACGCCGGCGTTCAGGGCCAGCAGGTTGGTCTGGAAGGCGATGTTTTCGATGACGCTGATGATCTTCCGGATCTCGGTCGATGAGGTTTCAATCGCGTCCATCGCCGTCACGGTGCGGCCCATAATCTCTGTCCCGCTGGCTGCCTGTTCCCGCGTCCCTTCTGCCTGTGAGCGCGCGCCCTTGGTATCATCCGCCACGCCCGCGATCAGCGATGTCATCTGCCGCAGAGAGGCCGCGATATCCGTCAGGGTCAGCGACTGATCCTCGATCCGCTTGGCCAGATTGTCGGACGTGTTGGAGATGTCGCGGGAATGAGCCTGAATCGACTCGGCCTCTGCCAGGACGTCACATAGCGTGACCTCAAGACTATCGACCGCCTCGTTAAAGACGTCGCCAAGCCGTTGATAGACGTCGGGCAAGGGTTCCGTAATCCGCACGCGCAGGTCACCAGAGGCGAGGCCAGCCAGTTTCACGCTGATAAGATCAAGCATTTCAGACACTTCGCGGTCGTGATCTTCGCGCAGTTTGGCCGCGGCAAGATCAGCGGCTTTGGCGGCTTCGGCATTGCGGCGCGAAGCGATCAGCGCCTCTTCAGCCTCTTTTTGCGCCTTGGCGGCGTCAGCCAGCGCGGCGGCGGCATTGGCCTGAGCTTTTTCCGCCTCTGCCTTCTGGGCCTCAGCCTCGGCCAGTGCTTCCTGCGCGTCGTTCATGGCCGTTTCCAGCCGGGCCGCATGGCGTTGGGCCGACGCGGTCTGTGCCAGTCGGACATAGACGATCAGGGCGAGGTTGGCTGATGCCAGAACAACCGTTACGGCATGTACCGCCGCACGGGTGAAGTTGAAAGCCAAGTCACTGGAGAGAAATACGAATTGTGGTGCGATAAGGATCATCGATACGTGATGAACGGCCGTCAGGATCACCGCGGCATAGATCGCCTGCCTTGACGCATAGGTGGCAATGGCCGTCAGCGCGACAAAGAACACCATGTGCATATCTGGCTGCATCGGATGACCGCGCAGTGCGGCCGTCAGCATGATGACCTGACCGATCAGCGCCAGCGCCACGACGATGCGCGCCGGCTTCCCTTTCATGACAAGGCCCAGCCCGGCCAGCCCCGACATCATCAGCGCCCCGATCAGCGCCATCCAGAACATGCCCGTCTGCGCCATAAGCGCAGAAGCCCCGACGATCAGTGGAGAGCCGATGGCGATATAGGCCACGATCCGCATCGCCAACCGACGATGACGTTCAAACCGTTCGCCAAGGGTTTCCGGAGTGAACACCCGTTTCGGGCGTTTGGAAGAATTCGATGTATCGGTCAACACTGGGTCCGCCATATCAAGTCTGACCTGTCTTTCGCAGATAAGAATTGACCGGGACTTAACGACCCGCGGTTTTCCAAGCCTTTTCAGGGTTTCCGAGACAATTGTCGCTATTCGTCGCCGTCGATTAGCCCAAGCCCGCGCAGGTACACGCCGATCCCGCTTTCCAGCAGGTCCTCGGGCGGGAAGGGCGACGCGCGCCCCGGAGAGTTCCTTGCGAAGAGTTCCACCACCCCGTGGCTGAGCGCCCAGATATGGGCCGAGAACATCGAGGCGGGAGGGCGTTTCTCGGGCGGGATATGCTTTGACAGATCGGCGGCGGCGCGTTCTAGAACGCCACTGGCGCGATTGGCGATAGCAGCCAGATCAGGCGTTCTGTTGACGGAAATGCCGCTTTCGAACATCGCGATGTAATGGCCGGGATACTTGCGCGCAAAGGCCAGATAGGCGCGGCCGGTCGCCTCGAACGCTGACAGGGCCGAAGGCTGACCGCTGTCATAGGCGTATTGCATCACGTCGGCAAAGATTTCGTACCCCTGCCGTGCGGCTTCGGCGATCAGGTCCTCGCGCCCCTCGAAATGGCGATAGACGGCGGCGGGGGTAACCCCGGCCTCTTTCGCGGCCTCTGACAGGGTAAAGCCGGTGGGACCCTTCGCTTCGATCAGCTTAAGGGCGGCATCGACCAGCGCCTGACGCAGGTTGCCGTGATGATAACCGCGTTTAGGCATCCCAGATGTCCGGGCCTCCGCAGATCTTGTCGTCGGGCGAGCCCACGGATTTGTCGGTCTTGCGATCATAAGGCAGGGCGTTCAGCACCGTGCGGATCGCTGCCAGCCGGGCGCGTTTCTTGTCGTCAGACCGGATAACCGTCCAAGGCGCGTGATCAGTGTGGCTCCGGTCAAGCGTTTCCTTGATCGCGGCGCTGTAGGCGTCCCATTTCTTCAGGCCTTCCACGTCGATCCAGCTTAGCTTCCATTGTTTTAGCGGATCGTTTTCCCGTTTCAGGAACCGGCGCAGCTGCTCCGCACGCCCGACGTTCAGCCAGAATTTGAACAGGTAGATACCTTCGTCCACCAGCATCTGTTCGAAATCCGGCACCTGACGGAAGAAATGTTCGCGCTGATCGTCGGTGCAAAAGCCAAAGACCTTTTCCACCACGCCGCGGTTGTACCAAGACCGGTCAAAAAACACGATCTCTCCGGCGGTGGGCAGATGGTCGATGTAGCGCTGGAAATACCACTGGCCCTGTTCGGTTTCCGTAGGCTTGGACAGCGCCACGACCCGCGCGCCACGGGGGTTCAGGTTTTCGCGAAACCGCTTGATCGTGCCGCCCTTGCCAGCCGCGTCCCGCCCTTCGAACACACAGACGACCCGCGCCCCGGTTTCCTTGGCCCAGGCCTGCATCTTGACCAGTTCGATCTGAAGTTTTTCCAGATCTTTCTCATAGGCCTTCTTCTTCATCTCTTCGGAATAGGGATAGGCCGGGTTCAGGATATCGTCCTTATCGGCGCGCGCGATGGCGTCGCGGATGTCTTTCGGCGCATCGTTTTCGTGAAAGGCGCTGATGGCACCGTCGAAGGGCAAGTCCATGGGGGTATTCCTTTTTCCCCAATATGGAGGGCAGGCGAGCGCGGTGCAACGTCATTGGTTGGCGAACGTGGTAGTCTGATTTTGCGGTCGTACTGATCGAAAGGTCCGCACGGCGCTATGTGACAATCACAAGGTCTTTCAAATGCAATGCGCAGCAGCAGCTTTAGCGCAATCCGGCCCGCTGTGCCGCACGGTCAATGGCCGCGATGACCTGAGGCTGGGCGACATGCTGGGGCATGTGGCCGATACCATCCAGAACGGTCAGGTCCGCCGAGGCGACATCCTGCTCCATCGGTTCGGAGTGGATCGACAGGCCAACGATGTCATCCGCATCCCCATGCACGATTTCAATTGGCAGGCTTAGGCTGGCGTATTGCGGCGCCATCACGCGCAATTCTTCCCGCATATCGGTGCGCTGTTGCGCATTGGCCTGAGCGGAGAAGGGGCGCAGGACCAAACCGGGTCCGAAATACTCGGCATACCCCTGCGGTTCGGATTGCGGACGAAAGACACCTGCGACAGCATTGTCGACGTAATCCCGGCTGACCCACGCAGAAATCCCCCAGGCCACGATAGGCCCGATGACGGGCCGGGCCATGGTGGCATAAAGCTTGTCCAGCTCTCCCTGCCACGGATAGGTGGCGCCTGCCACGTTGACGACTGCGGCGATCCGATCCTCATAGGCCAGCGCCCAAGCCATGGCGACCGCGCCACCAAAGCTTTGCCCCAGAACGATAGGTCTGTTCAGCTGTAATTCGACGGCGGCGCCCTGCAACAGCTTGGCCTGATCCGCCAAGGTGACCCCGCGCCGCGCCAAAGGCGGGGTATAGCCCAAGCCCGGCCGATCAAAGACGGTGACGCGGTAGCGGTCGGTCAATTGGTCCACCAGCGAAAAGGTAAAATCCCGCGTGTTGCCCGACGCCCCATGGATCAACACCAGATCGGGGCCTTCGCCCTTTTGCACGTAATGCACCTGATGCCCGTTCACGGTGATGAACTGACCTTCGGGCGGATAGGCGGTATGGGTCGCAAAGGTCCGCGATATGGCGCGCCAGCCTGTCGCGGCCACGACGATCGCGATCAGGATCAAAAGCCACAGCATCGCTTTAGCCACCCACATCGTCCAGATTGAACGGGGTCGTCTGATAGATCGCGTTGATCCAATTGCCGTACAGCAGGTGCGCATGGCTGCGCCAACGGTTCTGAGGCGGTTTTGAAGGGTCGTCATCGGGATAATAATTCATGGGCACATTGATCTTGGTCCCATTAGACACGTCCCGATCGTATTCCTGTTTCAACGTATCGCTGTCATATTCGAAATGATTGAAGACATAGAGCGCGCGATGCCCCGCATCTTCGATCAAACAGGGGCCGGTGGTTTCGTCCCCCAGCAGGGTGGTCAGACCGCCCGCCGCGTCGATCTCTTCCTGCCGGTTTTCGGTCCAGCGGGACACGGGCACCACGCAGATATCCGAAAACCCGCGCAGATAGGGCGATGATTTCGCAAGGTTTTTCTGCGGATAACAGCCGAACAGCTTATGCGGCAGGATATGTTTGGGCACGTTGTGGAAATGGTGGATCATCGCCATCGCCCCCCAGCAGACCCCAAAGGTCGAATGCACATGGGTCTGTGTCCATTCCATCACCTCGAGCATCTCGTCCCAATAGGTGACCTCTTCGAACTCCAGATGTTCGATCGGCGCGCCGGTGATGATCAGCCCGTCAAATTTCTCACCACTGGCCTTCACCTCGGAAAACGGGCGGTAAAAGCTCTCCATATGCTCGGCAGCGGTGTTGCGGGTCTGGTGATCGCTCATCCGGATCAGCGACAGTTCGATCTGCAACGGCGTGGCCCCGATCAGACGCGCGAACTGCGTCTCGGTCTGGATCTTCTTGGGCATCAGGTTCAGCAGCGCGATGCGCAGGGGCCGGATATCCTGACGCGCAGCCTGATCTTCGCCCATGACCATGACCCCTTCACGGGACAGGACATCAAAGGCGGGCAGGTCAGAGGGCAGTTTAATCGGCATGGGTCACATCCGGGTACGGGGAAAGGTCAGATAAGCGGGCAGTCCGTCAGCATCAAGGGCGGTCATCCAGCGCCTTGGCCACGATAGCGTCAAAGGATTGCGCATCCTCTACGTGGCTCATGTCTTCCATCGACAGGGTAATGCCGCGCCGCGCCATTGCTTCATAACGTGGCTGCCGATGATCCAGAGCGCGCGCATAGGTCCAGCGCACGAAATCGTCGGGGTTCACGTGATCCTCGGCTAGCCCGGTTTCGGCCCGGTAATCGTCCCAAGCCTTCAACAGGAACTCTGCCTGATAGTACATCGGCTTGGGCGCCCGGTCGAACCGTTTGATCAGCGCCTCACGATGACTTTCGTCACCCTTCAGCCAGATCATCAGGCCAAGATCGCTCAGCGTGTCCAGCACGGGATCGCTGTCATCTTCCGGGTCTACCACCTCGCAGATCGACCCGCCGCAGTCGCAGACGAAATGCGGATAGCCATAAAGCTGCTCGGCCCGCGCGGCAAAGCGTTCGGCGTCCAGCAGCGCGGATATCTCGGCCAGACGATGCTCTTCCTGCCGCGTACGGTAGGTGTCGAACGACAAGCCACCCAGTTCGGGGTTGCCGGGTTTGCCCAGATAGGTCGACAGCGGCGCAAGGTTATCGAAGGTGATGTTCGACCCGATATAGATGGAATCGCTTAGCAACAGGTCGCGCAGGAACGGCACCTGCATGGCATGCGCCTTGGCGTTGTCGGCGATCAGCTCTCCCATGTAGCGGGTGCCAATGCGGTAATCGACGGAATAGTGGAACCATTCGCCCGTCTCGCGCAGCATGTTCGACAGGTAGGTCTTGCCCAGACCCGACATGCCAAACAGCACCACACGCTTTTGCGGCGCGCGCATCCAATCCTCGGCAGAGTTGTAGATCATGATCAGGCCCTTAGTTGGTCTGGCCTTTGCTAAGGGGCAGGGGAGACGGCGTCAAATCCGTATTGCCAAAGAGGCGCTGCCCAACGACCTCGGACACGCCCATGCTTCTTTGGTCCAACAAATATCCCTCGGGGTGAATTGGCCAAAGGCCAAGAGGGGCAGACAGCCCCTTAACGGCCACACCGCAGCGCTACACCCGTGACCCGATCCATTTCACCACGCGCCCGTCCAACACGACCAAGCCAAAGGCAATGATCCCGAAACCCGCGAAATGGCGCGGCAGCAGGATCTCTCCCAAGACGAAATGCCCCAGCAGGATCGCCACTGGCACCAGCAGCAGCGTCACCAGCATCAGGTTCCCGCTGCCCGCCTTGGCCATGATGGAATAATACAGCAGATAGGCCGCGCCCGTCGCAATCAGGCTGTAATAGGCGATGGCCGCCCATGTGCGCGGCTCCAGCGCAAAGCTCGGCGCGCCCTCCATCGCCCAGGCCAGCGGGATCATCACCACGGTAGAGCCGGTCAGCATCCCGGCCGAGGCGACCAGAGGCGACAGGTGAGACAGGTTCGCCCGTCCAAAGCTGCCGCCCATCGCATAGCACAGCGTCGCCGTCAGCACGGACAATTGACCCAGTGACCGCAGGTCCAGCTGCGCCAGCGTGCCGATGCCGATGGCCACCGCCACGCCCAAGACGCCAAAGGCCACGCCCACGCCTTTGCGCGCCGTCAGCTTTTCATCCGCAAAGACGATGGCCGCGACCACGACGCCGAAAACCGCGGTGAAAGAGTTCAGGATCGCCGTCAGCCCGCTTTCGATGTGCAGTTGCCCCCACGCAAGGAAGAAGAAGGGCAGGACGTTGTTCAGAACCCCCATGGCAAAGAAGGCGATCCACGTCTTCATGTCGCGCGGCACGGCCTTACGCCCGATCAGGACCACGGCCCACAGCACCAGCATTGCCCAGAAACAGCGGTGCATGACGGCGGTGAAAGGGCCAATTTCGTCCAGCGCGATCCGCGTGGACAGGAAGGACCCGCCCCAGATCAGCGCCAAAAGGATCAACTGCGCCCATGCGGCGCCGGACATGGATTTTTGTTGTGTCATGGACGTATTAGCCGCCTAAAACCTGTATCCGGCAACCCGGAACCTGTGCATTCACGCACGCGACTCGCCTCGGATGTTTGCGTAATTCGCGCCAAAGATGATCGCAGCCCCCAGCAGAACGAAGGGGTCGAGCGCTTCGTTATAGACCAGAAGGCCGACGATCGCCGCGCTGGGCAGGCGCAGGAAATCCATGGGCGACACGACCGACGCGGGCGCAATCGACAGCGCGGTCGTCAGACAGAAGTGGGCAAAGAGGCCACACAGGCCCACCAGCACTGCATAGGGCCATAGCGCGGCCGACGGCAGGGCAAAGTCCAGATCATAGCCGCCGCAGATCACGCCAAACACGGCCTGCATCAGCGTCAGCCAGAAGAGGATGCCAAAGACGCTGACATCGCGGGTCAGCACCTTGGTGGAAATGATCGTCCCCGCAAAGGCAATCGCACACAATGCAGCCGCCACCAGCCCCGGAGAGATTGCCTGCGCCCCCGGACGGGTGATCAGCAGGATACCCGCGAACCCCACCAGCGCGGCAATCGCGCGGCGGCGGGTCATCTGTTCGCCAAGGATCAGCGGCGACAGCACCAGAACCCACAGGGGGGCCGTAAACTCCAACGCAAAGACCTGCGCCAGGGGGATGACGGTAATGGCGTAGAACCACAGGTTCTGCCCGGTGAAATGCGCGATGTTCCGAAACAGCTGCAGCCGGAAGTGCAGCAGGTTGATCTGGTCCCAGGCGCCGCGCATCGCGACGACGCCCACAACGATTACAAGGCCCGTGACACTACGCCATGTCATGATCTCGAACGTATCAAGCTCGGCCGACAGCACGCGGCCGGCAACGGCCATGGTCAGGAACGACACGATCGCCCCCACCATCCACATGGCTGCGCGCAGCGTAGGGGACGGTCCGGGTGTCTCGAGGGCAGGGGGATGGGTCATTGCACTGTCCAGCAAGGGAAAACCGCGCGACCCTACCAGCGCCGTTGGGGCTGTCCAGATGGGAAACGCCCCTGCAATCCCGGGAATGAGGTCCGGGGGATGAGATGTTGACATATTCGCATATTTGATTTCAAACTGTCTGTAATTCGTCAGGAGGAGGCGAAAAAATCCCAGTCTAAGGGATTGATAACACTAGGGAGGGGATGGAAAACATACGCGTCTGCGATATCTTTGATGCAGATCAAAGGCCTGGGGGGCGGCAATTTGTAACCTCCCCTTGAATGGACGCGCGACATATATCCATTCCAATTCAGAACTCGCGGTGGTAGCACCGCACCGCCCGGTTTGCGCACCGGACGAGAATGAAGGAGGATCGCCCGTGACCTACGAGGCATATCTGGACACGGCCATTGGCAAGCTGCACGAAGAAGGTCGCTATCGCACCTTTATCGATATCGTGCGTCATAACGGGCAATTCCCGCATGCGACGCGCCGCAAGCCTGATGGTTCTGAACAGCCTGTCACTGTATGGTGCGGTAACGATTATCTGGGCATGGGGCAGCACCCTGTTGTGCTGGACGCGATGCACGACGCGCTCGACACCGTTGGGGCTGGGTCCGGCGGAACGCGCAACATTTCCGGCACGACGCTGTATCACAAGCAGCTAGAAGCCGAGCTGGCCGATCTGCACGGCAAGGAATCGGCCCTGCTGTTCACCAGCGCCTACATCGCCAATGACGCGACGCTGTCGACGCTGCCGAAACTCTTTCCCGGTCTGATCATCTACTCGGATGAGCTGAACCACGCCTCCATGATCGAAGGGGTCCGCCGCAACGGTGGGGCCAAGCGCATCTTCCGCCACAACGACGTCGCCCATCTGCGCGAACTGCTCGAGGCCGACGATCCCGCCGCGCCCAAGCTGATTGCCTTCGAATCCGTCTATTCGATGGACGGCGACTTTGGCCCGATCGAGGCGATCTGCGATCTGGCCGACGAATTCAATGCGCTGACCTATATCGACGAAGTCCACGCCGTCGGCATGTACGGCCCGCGTGGGGGCGGTGTCACCGAACGGGATCGGCTGGCGCACCGTATCGACATCATCAACGGCACGCTGGCCAAGGCCTACGGTGTCATGGGCGGCTATATCGCGGCGTCGGAAAAGATGTGCGATGCGATCCGGTCCTATGCGCCGGGCTTCATCTTCACCACTTCTTTGCCGCCCGCAGTGGCCGCAGGGGCGGCGGCATCGGTCAAGCATTTGAAAACCGATCAGGCGCTGCGCGATCTGCACCAGACGCAGGCCAGCATCCTGAAGACGCGTTTCAAGGCGCTGGGCATGCCGCTGATCGACCACGGCAGCCACATCGTGCCGGTGATCGTGGGCGACCCGGTCCACACGAAACTGCTGTCGGACATGCTGCTGGACGACCACGGCATCTATGTTCAGCCGATCAATTTCCCCACCGTTCCCCGCGGGACAGAGCGTCTGCGCTTTACCCCGTCTCCGGTTCACGGGCCCAAGGAAATCGACAAGCTGGTGCACGCGATGGATTCGCTCTGGTCGCACTGCGCGCTGAATCGGCAGGAACTGGCCGGTTAAACCCGATTACCATTTAAGATATGCGAGAAACTGCCCTTAGTGGCGGTTTCTTGCGCATCCACAATCCCTTGTGTGCTTGCGTTTTGACGCCTCTGGCGCGCCTCGCATGCGAATATCGGCGTAAGTTTACCGTTTCTGTGGAAAACTTCTTGAATCGTGTTAGGCTGTTGTAAACAAAGTGCATGACTCGAATCGGGGAAATTTCGAGTCTCACAACACTCTGGACGGGGCAGCAGTATGATCCTGCGGAAGGCAAAACCGAAAAAGGCCGAGGAGACAGCTCTGCCTTTAGGTTTTGATGATTACGAGTTGAAGTTGGGTGATCTCATGAGGGGCGAACGCGCCACCATGGGGAAATCTCTGCTGGACGTGCAGCGCGAACTTCGGATCAAAGCCTCCTACATCTCTGCCATCGAAGATTGTGACCCCTCGGGGTTTGAAACGCCGGGCTTCATCGCGGGCTACGTGCGGTCCTACGCGCGCTACCTTAAGCTGGACCCCGATCGCGCCTTTGCCCAGTTCTGTGCCGAAAGCGGATTTTCGACCGCGCATGGCATGTCCGAAGAGGCATCCGGCGTCCGCAAGGTACAGCCCAAGCCCGTACAGCAGAAGAAAACCGATGCGCTCGGCTCGGCCACGCCGTTCCTGCCGGAACGCGAAAGCTTCCTCTCGCGCGTCGAACCCGGGGCGCTTGGCTCTGTCGCTGTTCTGATCGCGCTGATCGCGGCGCTTGGCTACGGCGGCTGGTCCATCCTGACCGAAGTGCAGCGCGTGCAATTCGCACCCGTCGAACAGGCCCCCGATGTCCTAAGCGATCTGGACCCGGTGCAGGCCATGCCCGGTGGTACGCTGCCGCAGGCGCCTGAACTGGTGTCGACCTCGCCGCGCGCGAACGAAGGCCTTGATCGTCTGTACCGCCCCGAGGCGCTGGATGTTCCCGTCCTTGTCGCCCGTGACGCGCCCATCGCTACGCTGAACCCGGCCGAAGTCGGAACCTTCGCGGGCACCGGCGCAACCCAGACCGCCAGCGTCGACAATTCCAGCGCCGAAGACCGCGCTGTGGCGGCCGCCTTGTCCGGTCTGGACGACACCGCCACCGTTGGGCCGACCACGCCGCAGGTTACCGAAACCGCCGTTCCCGGCGTGACCATCGTGGCCGTGCGCCCCGCATGGGTCCGCGTCAGCGCGGCGGATGGATCGGTGATCTTCGAAAAGATCCTCGATGCGGGCGAAGAATATCAGGTGCCGCTGACCGAAGAACCGCCGCTGCTGCGCGCGGGCATGTCCGGCTCTCTCTATGCCTCGGTTAATGGCGAACTGCGCGGCCCGCTTGGCCCGGGCACCTCGACCATTCGCGGTGTGGCGCTGACGTCGGACGCGGTGACGCAGACCTACGCCAAGGCCGACCTGACGACCGATCCCGTCGCCGAACGGATCATGCTGGCCAAGGCGCGCCAGCTTGAGGTTCCCACCGAATAACCTCTCGCCACGACCTCTCGCCCACGTGAGAGGATGACCCGGCCCGGCGCATTGCTCCGGGCCGTTTTGCATTGTATGCGTGGGCCAAGCGCAGCATCCGAGGCACCCCATGTCCCACAATCCCATCCGCCCTTGGCGCAACATCGACCGCCGCAAAAGCCGTCAGATCATGGTGGGCAATGTGCCGGTCGGGGGCGACGCGCCGATTTCCGTGCAGACGATGACCAACACCGATACGTCTGACGTGGCGGCGACCGTCGCGCAGATTCAGCGCGCGGCGGACGTGGGCGCGGATATCGTACGGGTGTCGACCCCGGATGAGGCCTCGACCAGGGCGCTGAAGGACATCGTGCGCGAAAGCCCGGTGCCAATCGTGGCGGACATCCATTTCCACTACAAACGCGCGATCGAGGCGGCCGAGGCGGGCGCGGCCTGTCTGCGCATCAACCCCGGCAACATCGGCGACGAAAAGCGCGTGGCCGAGGTCATCAAGGCTGCCAAGGACCACGGCTGTTCCATCCGCATCGGCGTCAACGCCGGATCGCTGGAAAAGCACCTGCTTGAGAAGTACGGAGAGCCGTGTCCGGACGCGATGGTGGAATCCGGACTGGACCACATCCGCATCCTGCAAGACCACGATTTCCACGAATTCAAGATCAGCGTGAAGGCATCGGACGTCTTCATGGCCGCCGCCGCCTACCAACAACTGGCCGAAGCGACCGACGCGCCGATCCATCTGGGGATCACCGAAGCCGGTGGCCTGATGTCCGGCACGATCAAATCGGCCATCGGGCTGGGTAACCTGCTGTGGATGGGCATCGGTGACACGCTGCGCGTGTCCCTGTCGGCCGACCCGGTCGAAGAGGTGAAGGTCGGGTTCGAGATCCTCAAATCCCTTGGTCTGCGTCACCGCGGTGTGAATATCATATCCTGCCCGTCCTGTGCGCGTCAGGGGTTTGACGTCATCAAGACGGTCGAGACGCTGGAACAGCGGCTGGAACACATCAAGACGCCCATGTCGCTGTCGATCATCGGCTGTGTGGTCAACGGCCCCGGAGAGGCGCTGCTGACTGACGTGGGCTTTACCGGCGGCGGGGCGGGCTCTGGCATGGTCTATCTGGCGGGGGCGCAAAGCCATAAGATGTCGAACGACCAGATGGTCGATCACATCGTGGAACTGGTCGAAAAGCGCGCCGAAGAGATCGAGGCCGAGGCCGCCGTCGAAGCGGCGGAATAGGGCGGTTCACAACGGCGGGGTGAACCCCGCCCTACGTCGGTCCATTGGACATGGCGAGACACCGTAGGGCGGGATTGATACCGCCTTGGTCCGCGCGTGGTGGGTTACAAACCCACCCTACACATGGCCCGTAGGGTGGGTTTTCAACCCACCGTCACTCGGCCACGTATTTCTGTAAAACAATGGCCGGAACGGCGCCCTGAACCATCATGTCGGGCAGCACGAAGGACGGCGCCATCTCCAACTCCAACCGCTCGAATGCCTCGGCTTCGGCCCGTGGCGCGGGGCGTAGCATCCGGTCTTGGAACCAGCGATTGTCGTCCAGCACACGCTGCAACGCCGCCTCATCCTGCGCGGCCAGCAACAGGTCGCGTGCGGCGTGGTAGGCCTCTGGCCCCTCACGGTCCAGCTTTGACAGCAGCAATTGTGCCACGCCGCTCTCGCGGGCAAAGCGCGGCTCTACCCGGATATCGGGCTGGGCGGCGACCAGCGCCTTGGCTTCGGCCCAGGCCGCGGCGCAATCGGCGCAGGGGTAATCTTCGAAGAACACGACGGTAACGCGCGGGTCGTCCGCCCCGATCCCGCGCGCGGTCGGGGCAAAGAGCGACGTGTCCGCTGCCAGACGATCCCGGTCCGCGCGCGCCGCATCGCCATAGACGTCCGGCGGTGGAGGGTTCAGCGCGTTATCGACGATTTCGGGATGGGCGAGCAGGGTGGCCCGCACCTCTTCCCCGAAGGCGCGTCGTTCCGCATCGGTTAAATCCAGCCCCTCCGCCGTGGCGGTGAGGGGCAGGACTAACAGAACGGCTATTCTAAGGGCGCGGATCACCCGTCGCGCTGTTCCGACACGATCTGTTCCATCGCCTTCAGAGGCACGTAGCCCCGGATCATCTGATCGCCAAAGACGAAGGTCGGCGTGCCGTTGATCTGGAGCGTCTGGGCCAGTTCATGCGTGCTGCGGATCGCGCCGTCGACGGCTTCATCATCCAGCTTGGCGACAATGGCGGCCGAATCCAGCCCCAGACCATCGGCCAGACGCGACAGCGCCTGCGTATCGGTCGGCCCCTTGTAGGCCATCAGCGCGTCATGCATCGCCTCGTAGGCGTCGTCCCCGGCGGCCAGTTTGGTCGCCACGGCAAAGCGTGAGCTGTCCAGAGACGCCTGGCCGAGGATCGGGAATTCTTTGACGATAAAGCGGATGTTCTGATCATCTTCGACCAACTCCATCACTTCTTCATAGGCCTTGCGACAGTATCCGCAGCGGTAGTCGAGGAATTCGACAACCGTCACGTCCCCTTCGGGGTTGCCGCCGACCCAAGAATAGCCGTCGTTAAAGATCGCGTCGGAATTATCCTCGACCATGCGCAGATCGGCGTTTTCCTGATTGGCGGCGTTACGCTCTTCCAGAACGGCGACGGCGTCCATGATCACCTGCGGATTGTCCATCAGGTATTGCCGCACCTCGTCGCGGAAAATCTGCCGCTCATCTTCGGTCATATTCGTCAGATCGAAGGCCTGAACAGGCGCGGCCATAAGGCCGATAAGGGCGAAAGGGGCTAGGCGGATCATAAGGATTCCTTTGGTCGAGGGGACATATTTTACGTTACTTTTCAGGCACGGAATTGAGCACATCTTGCGCCCTGCGCCAACCCGCAGAGCCGCGTGGCAAAAGGTCCGACGCGCGTTGCGCCAAAATCCGCGCTTCACGCGACCGGCCACGCATCGCGTGCCGTTCGGCGGTGACCACACTGGCCATGCCGGTCTGGCCCAGCTTGGCGTAAGCCGTGCCCAGATCGCGCAGCGCCAGATCATTGCGCCAGTCACGCGCGGTGGCGCGTTCCAGATAGCCGACGGCATTTTTCAGGTTCTGCTGACCGCCAAGCGCGACCAGCGAGCGGCCATAGCCTGCAAGGATCATCGTGTTATTCGGCGCGGCCTTCAGCGCGCCTGCATAGGTGTTGGCGGCGGCCCCCCAATTGCGGCTTTCAAACAGGATCTGGCCCCGCAGGTCCGCATAAAAGGGGTCATTGCCCCGCGCCGCGCGGGCGCGGTCCAGCGCGGCCAACGCCTTGTTCGTCCGGTTCTGGCGATGCCATGCGACCGCTTCGCGCATGGCGCGCACGTCGGGATAGGGGCTTTCCTTCATCCGCTGGAACGTCCACTTGGGGTTGCGCGTAAAGGCCGACAGCTTGCCCTTGGCCCGGTCGAACCAATAGTCGGCGTTGGGATCGGGCTTGCCCCGTTTGCCGTAACTTGCCGCCAAAGCCTTGATTTGCCGTAAACGGTCGCGCGACAGCGGGTGCGACCGGGCATAGATATCCTGACGGTTGGTGGGCAGGGCCTCTTGGCCAGCGAACAGCTCCATCACCGATACCGCGCCATCAGTTTCTATCCCCGACGCCGCCAGATAGCGCATACCGGATTGATCCGCCGCGCTTTCCTCGGCCCGGGTGTGGCCAAAAAACACCCGCTGCGCCGACGATGCGATCCCGAAGGCCACGCTGCCCGCCGCAGCACCATTGCCGCTGAGTGCGCCTGCCGCCACCGAAAGCGCCGCGCCAAGCGCCGCGGTGTTGCGCGCGGTCTGCATGTTGGCATAGCGGCGTGTCAGGTGGCCGTTGGCGATATGGGCGGCCTCATGCGCGATGACGGATTGCAGTTCGGACGCCTTGGACATCCGCAGGATCATGCCGGAATGGATGTAGATCGCCGTGCGATCCAGCACGAAGGCGTTCATCTGATTGTCCTGCACCACGTAGATCCCGACCTGACTGGGGCTAAGGCCCGCAGCCCGCAGAACTGGGGCGGCCAATTGCGTCAGCGCGTGTTCGATATCGGCGTCGCGCACCAGACTGGCGGCCACCCCGGTGCGGGGCAAAAGGGCGATCACGCCCATGGCCGCGATCAGGAACAGATGGGCGATGCGGGTCACGTTGTACTCCGGTTAAAAGCTGTCCATAGTCTTGAATATGCAGACACTGGATTCAAGGCGGCATTCAAGCCGAGGGGACGTCGATCCCTTTATTGTGATGGAGATTTTGCGCCTAGCGGCCGAGGCCGAGGCGACAGGACGCGATATCATCCATATGGAGATCGGCCAGCCCGGCACGCCCGCGCCCGCCGTGGCCCGAGAGGCCGTGACCCGCGCCATGGGGCAGGGCAATCTGGGCTATACCGAAGCCCTTGGCCTGCCAGCCCTGCGCGCCCGGATCGCGCAGCTGTATGACGAATGGTACGGCGTCGATCTTGATCCGAACCGCATCCTTGTGACGCCCGGATCTTCGGGTGGGTTCCTGCTGGCCTTCACGTCGCTGTTCGATCCCGGCGATCGGGTGGGCATCGCCAATCCCGGCTATCCGGCCTATCGCCAGATCCTTAAGGCGCAGGGCTTGGTACCAGAACTGATCACCACCCGTATGGATGATGGCTATCAGCCGCGCCCGGACCAGATCGATGGGGCAGGGCTGGACGGGGTGCTGATCGCATCGCCAGCCAATCCGACCGGGACCATGCTGACGCCCGATGGCCTGCGCGCGCTGATCGAAGTGTCAGAGGCGAATGGCACCGCCTTCATCTCGGACGAGATTTACCATGGATTGAACTATGCCGGGCGCTGCACCTCGGCATTAGAGATCACGGACAAGTCTTTCGTGATCAACTCTTTCTCCAAATACTTCTCGATGACGGGCTGGCGCGTCGGCTGGATCGTTCTGCCGCCCGATCATGTGGCCCGTGTGACCAAGCTGGCTCAGCACATGTTCATCTGCGCCCCCCACGCCAGCCAGATCGCGGCCCTCGCTGCACTGGACGCGACCGAGGAGCTCGAAGCCAATCGCGCCACCTATGCCCGAAATCGGCAGGTGATGATCGATCTGCTGCCCAAAGCCGGGATCACGCGGTTCGCGCCGCCGGATGGTGGGTTCTATATCTACGCCGACATCAGTCATCTGGGCGAAGACAGCCTGACGCTGGCCCGCGCCCTGCTGGAGGAAGAGGGTGTCGCCGTGACACCCGGCCACGACTTTGACCCAGACCGGGGCGGTGGCATGTGGCGGCTGTCCTACGCCGCCAGCACCGAGGCGATCACCGAAGGTCTGACGCGCATCGCGGCCTTCACCGCGCGGCGATCCTGACGTCATGTTGCGCGCAACGGGCGTCTTACCGGACGCCCGAGCGCATCAGCGGAAAGGTTCGTCCAGCCGCAGCAGGCGCTGATGGAACCGGGGTAGCTGATCAAAGGGGATCAAGCCGCCATTGCGCGCCGTCTGACGGATCGCTTCGGTGTTGTGCCCCAGATGTTCATACACTGTCCGTTCGATCCGCCGGCTACGCACGGTTTCGCGCACGGAGCGTGCAGAATAGCCTTCAAGGAAATGCCCATCCATCGACGGATAGCGCGACAGGAACTGGTACGAACAGGTGATCGACCCACGCCGCGCGGCGATATTGGCAACCCCTTCTTCCTGCATAAGAAAAATGCCACGGAATTCGCGGGCAGGGCCATGGGTGGACAGACCCTGCTGTTCCATCGCCTCTTTCGCCTCGTAACCGCGCAGGAAGGTGTAGCCGTCTTCGCGAAAGACCAGCAACATCCCCATCATCGCCATCGTGTCATCCACGAATGACCGGCGCGAGAACCGATAGAGTCCACTTGGCACCATGTCTTCGGGCACTTCGGTCGAATTCCGACCCATGAAGTCACGGATCGCAGGGTGATTCAGCAGTTCACTGTTGCCATCCGGGATCGTTTCGACCGGTTCCAACAGGATCCGGGCGTCCTTGCCGAAGAACTCGCAGATACGATGCAAGACGTCGGGGCGGGGAAAACTTTCGCCCGACAGGTACCGGTTAAACTGCGTCCGGTTGATCCCCAATTCACGGCAAAGCCCTGCGATCGAACGATATTCCGAACTGAGTTGGCGCAGGTTCGCGCCGAAAATATTCCTGATCCCAGCCGGGTCCGTGGGGACCTGTTGGGCGCTACGGACAGATCTTGGCACTGCCTCGTCTCCGCTTTGTTCCTTCCCATCTGACGCTAGACGGAGACGTTTTTTGTGCCTCTCGACGTTAATTAGCGTCAATTTCTGCACTCTATCGCGTCAAATTTTAAAAAGCACGCCACATTTTTACTTTTAGGTGTGCGGGATTGGTCATTTGCCGACGCGAGTTGATCTACGACACTGATCTACAAGGGAAGTTTCTACAGGAGCTGGGAATGTACGGTGTTGTTCTGTGGAGGTGTCAGGGTAGTAAATGTGCAGTTATATGGTGCGACGACCACGGGGATCTGGCGTTTCTGAACGCGGAAACGGATCTCGCTGGTATTGTCGACAACCTTGAGCCGGGCGATCTGCTGCGGTTCGACCTGCGTTCTGGCGCAGAGATGCGAGAGGCCTGCAATGCCTCTAGGGTGACGCGAGATTTCGCGCCGGACCTTGCGCATATGTTGGACGATCAGGTCTCAGCGGCGCGGACAGATACCGCGCCCGAACCTTCGACCGCGCACAAACGTGCGCCCGCGCGCACAGCGCGTGTCGTGGCCTTCGCAAAGCCTGCTGAAACGGAAGCGTTTCCCAAACGTAGGGCGGCCGCGTCTTAAGCCGCCCTGCGATTTTGTTTGATCAGGCTTCGGCCCCGCGCGACAGGGCAGCAACGCCCGTCCGTGCCATTTCGATCAGGCCCAAGGGGCGCATCAGATCGGCAAAGGCGTCGATCTTGTCCGGCGCGCCGGTGATCTCGAACACGAAGCTGTCCAGCGTGCTGTCCACCACATTGGCGCGGAAGATGTCCGCCAGCCTCAGCGCCTCAACCCGTTTGTCGCCGTCGGAACAGACCTTTAGCAGCGCAAGCTCACGCTCGACCGAGGGGCCTTCGACGGTCAGGTCGTGCACGCGGTGCACCGGAACGATGCGGCCCAGCTGCGCTTTGATCTGTTCGATCACCTGCGGCGTCCCGCGCGTGACGATGGTAATACGCGACAGATGCCCGGTGTGATCCACCTCGGCCACGGTGAGGCTGTCGATGTTGTAACCACGCCCCGAAAACAGCCCGATCACGCGGGCTAGAACCCCCGCTTCGTTGTCGACCAGAACGGCCAAGGTATGGGTTTCTTCCACGTCCGAGAAGTTGGGGCGCAGGTTGTAGGCCGAATGCTTGGTCGAGCCTTTTTTGATCGAAAGTGCGTTCATCGTATCGTCCTTCTTTGCGGTCGGTGGGACAGGCAGGGTCACCCCCGCCAGCGCCTTACACCAGCACCGCGCCCCCTTCTTTGATCGCGTCGGCCGTGGATGCGTCACCCATCAGCATCTTGTTATGCGGCTCGCCCGACGGGATCATGGGGAAGCAGTTTTCGTGCTTTTCCACCAAGCAATCAAAGATCACCGGGCCGTCATACTTGATCATCTCCATGATCGCGTCATCCAGATCGGCCGGGTCGGTGCACAGGATACCCTTGGCGCCAAAGGCTTCGGCCAGCTTGACGAAATCGGGCAGGGCCTCGGACCAGCTGGACGAATAGCGTTCGCCATGCAGCAACTGCTGCCACTGGCGCACCATGCCAAGACGTTCGTTGTTCAGGATGAACTGCTTGACCGGCAGGCGATACTGCATCGCGGTGCCCATTTCCTGCATGTTCATCAGCCACGACGCTTCGCCCGCGACGTTGATCACCAGCGCGTCCTTATGGGCCATCTGCACACCGACGGAGGCCGGGAAGCCATAGCCCATGGTGCCCAGACCACCGGAAGTCATCCAGCGGTTCGGGTCATCAAAGGTCAGGTATTGCGCGGCCCACATCTGGTGCTGGCCCACTTCGGTCGTGATGTAGCGGTCGTAGCCCTTGGTCAGCTCTTCCAGACGCTGGAGCGCGTATTGCGGTTTGATGATGCTGTCAGAGTTCTTGTAGGTCAGGCAGTTGACGGCACGCCATTCGTCGATCTGTTTCCACCACTTGGCCAGCGCCTCGCGGTTGGTTTTGCGACCGCGGGATTTCCAGACCTTCAGCAGGTCTTCCAGCACGTGGCCGACATCGCCGACGATCGGAATGTCCACATGGATCACCTTGTTGATCGAGGACGGGTCGATATCGATATGCGCCTTGCGGGAATGCGGGCTGAAGGCATCGACGCGGCCGGTGATCCGGTCGTCAAAGCGGGCACCGATGTTGATCATCAGGTCACAGCCGTGCATGGCCATGTTCGCCTCGTAAAGACCGTGCATGCCCAGCATGCCCAGCCACTTGTCGCCCGAACCCGGATAGGCACCCAGACCCATCAGGGTCGAGGTGATCGGAAAACCTGTCGCATCCACCAGTTCGCGAAGCAGCTGCGACGCTGCCGGGCCAGAGTTGATGACGCCGCCGCCGGTGTAGAACACGGGTTTCTTCGCGTTCTCAATGGCTTCGGCCAGCTCTTGGATCGACTCCATGTCGCCTTTGACCTGCGGCTGATAGCGCTGCTGGGTCGCCTTGGTGGCGGGCACGTAAGACCCCTGGGCGAACTGCACGTCCTTGGGGATGTCGATCAGCACCGGACCCGGACGGCCCGAGGTGGCGACGTGGAACGCCTCGTGCATCGTGTGGGGCAGGTCGTTGGTGTCTTTGACCAGCCAGTTGTGCTTGGTGCAGGGGCGGGTGATGCCGACGGTGTCGGCCTCTTGGAACCCGTCGGACCCGATCATGAAGGTCGGCACCTGACCCGTCAGAACCACCAGCGGAATGGAATCGAGCAGCGCATCCGCCAGACCCGTCACGGCGTTCGTCGCGCCGGGGCCCGAGGTCACCAGCACCACGCCCGGTTTCCCGGTCGAACGGGCATAGCCTTCGGCAGCATGCACGGCGCCCTGTTCATGGCGGACCAGCACGTGCTGAATGTCGTTTTGCTGAAAAATCTCGTCATAGATCGGCAGCACTGCGCCACCGGGATAGCCGAATACGGTGTCGACGCCGTGATCCTTCAGCGCCTGAACCACCATTTTTGCGCCCGTCATCTGCCGTGCCATCCGTCTTCTCCTGTCATTGGCGCCTTTTGCGCCGTGGTCAGCCCACCTGTTCCAACAAAAAAGCCCCCGGTTTTCCGGGGGCGCATGGGGTCCTATCAGGTTCCGGTCTTACCGGCCCATGCGCCTTATTCCTACGATGACGACTAGCGTTGCCATTGCCTTGGGGCCTCCTGAGTGCGTCACGATGATTATGGCGTGCGAAACACGAGGTCAACCGCATTTCTGCGACAAAAGTGTCGCGGCGAGGGTAAAAACTTTGCGAAAGTTGCGCGAGGGGCGCATTTTCTTCTCGAAAATGAATTGCTGGGGCGACTCGGGGTCGCCCCGGCGGGAATTTTGGGCCGCGCCTGTGTTAGCGGATCGGCGCCAGAAGTTCCGGCGCGGTAACCAGTTCGCGCACGCCGTGGGAATGGTCTTCGTCGAAAACATTGCCCGCGAGGCTCCACTCATAGATCGAGGTGATATCGACCCGCGCGCATTTGGGCCGCACGGACCACGTCACCTGAAGCGGCGAACAGGTACTTTGCGAATAGGATGGCCCGGTGGTGGAGCCGGGGAAAACAACCGGCGTTCCGGTGTCGAGGGGCAGGGCGCGCGGCTGCGGATGCCCTTCGACCGTGTTGCCGCCATAGGTATAGGCCATGAAATCCAACGCATAGGGATCGTTCACCACCAAAAACACCTGGCTTTCGACGCGCAGCGTTGGGTTGGCGCAGGCGTCCGACAGACAGGAGCCTAGGCCAGGACCGGGGTCCACGTCACAGGAGGAGTAGACCCAGTGCACCTCGATCGTGTCGCCGGGCTTTACCCCGTCAAAGGTGCCATGACCGAATGCCGGGTCTTCCAATTCGGACGGCGTCACCTTGTCGCTGTCGTTGCAGATAAAGCCGCCCTGATCGCTGACGCTGGCGGTCATGAAACCGGGGCCGCGATGTTCAGCGTTCGTGTGCATATGGATATTGCACAGATTCATCTGGTCCGGCGCAGGTGCCACGGGGAATTTGACGGTATTTTTGCCCAGCACGTTACTGATGTCGCGCGGTGTCTGCGGGCCAAAGCCTTGGCACAGGGTGCCTTCGGCGACCGGGGTCGCAGCTGGCACGGCGGCCGGAGTAGCGGTTGTCGCAGGCTCTGCCGCAAGGGCGGGAAGGCTGCTAGCGACAAGCGCTGCGCAGAACATGAATACAGGGGTAAGAGGGCGGCGCGCCGGGGTCATAGCTGTCCTTTCAAGTAAACCTCGCGCGACAATAGCGCCCCGAACTTGCCATCCGGTTAAACCGAACGGCGGCGCCGAAACCCCGCAAAACCATACCGAACGGCATGAAAAAACACCGCTAACCATACGGAAGCGTCAAAGAAAATGTTTGCGCTCTCGCGCCGCATCTGTAGGTTTGGGCCACTAAATAGCGCCGGACCAAAACAAAAACTCCGGCCGGATTGATCTGTTGGGAGGATAAAGATGGATCGTCGTTCATTTCTGAAAACGTCTGCACTGGGCGGTTCCGCCGTTGCCGCAACCTCGCTGGCCGCTCCGGCCATCGCGCAGGGCAACACCACGCTGACTATGGTCACCACCTGGCCCCGTGGCCTGGCCGGTGTTTGGGACTCGGTCGAGCGTTTCACCAATAACGTCAACACCATGTCCGGCGGCAGCCTGACCATCGACCCGAAAGGCGCGGGCGAGCTGGTCGGCGCACTGGAAAGCTTTGACGCCGTGACCTCGGGTCAGGCCGACATGTACCACGGTGCGGACTACTACTGGGTTGGTCAGCACCCCGCATGGGCGTTCTTCACCGCTGTTCCCTTCGGCATGACCGCACCCGAAATGATGGTCTGGTACTACGCTCAGGACGGCATGGCGCTGCACCACGAGCTGGGCGAAGTCTTTGGCATCAAAGGCTTCATCGCTGGTCAGACCGCTGCACAGGGTGGCGGCTGGTACCGCAACGAAATCACCTCGGCTGACGACTTCAAAGGTCTCAAGTTCCGTATGCCCGGCCTTGGTGGTCAGGCGCTGGCAGAACTGGGCGCATCCGTTCAGAACATCCCCGGCGGCGAAATCTATCAGGCGCTGTCCACCGGCGCGCTGGACGGTACCGAATGGATCGGCCCCTGGTCGGACGAAAAGCTGGGTCTGCAGGAAGTCTGCGACCACTACTACCCCGCTGGTTTCCACGAGCCGGGCGCAGCCCTGTCCGTCGGCTGTAACCTCGAGGTCTTCAACGGTCTGTCGGCCGAGCATCAGGAGATCATCAAGGTCGCCGCAGCAGATGCGCACCAGCACAACTACGCGGTCTTCATCGCCAACAACGGCCCGGCGCTGCAGCGTCTGAAGGACGCAGGCACGCAGATCCACTCGTTCTCGGACGATGTGTGGGATGCCTTCGGCGCGGCGTCGAAGTCCGTTCTGGACGGCTTCATGGACGACGAACTGTTCGCGAAAATCCGCAACAGCGTCGACGCGTCGATGGCTGCGACCGCAGGCTGGGTGTCCCAGTCGGATGGCACCTACACCGCACAGCGGGCGCGCGTGACCGGGTCCTGATCTTTAGCGATCTTGCACAATAACGATGCGCGCGGTATCCGCGCGCATCTTACGTTTCGGCACATGGACCGGGGGATGGGACGTGATTGATGCTGTCAGCTGGCTGGTGGGGCACATCGGCCTAGGCTTTTACCATATTTTCTATGCAGTTACCCATCCAGGGATGTGGTTGAACTGGTCAGACAAAGAGGCGCTGTTGCGGTTCGTCTATTACGGCGGATCGACGGAATTCTTCTTTGCCCTGTTCGACATCTTCCTTGTGCTGACCGTGGCTGGCCTGATTTTCCGCCCCTTCATGTGGGGGATGGTCCGCGTGATGGAGGGCTTTGCCAACGTCATCGGACGGGCGGCCGCCTGGGCGGGTCTGATTATGGTTGGTCAGCAGATCATCATCATCTTCCTGCAATCCATCTTTCGCCTTGGCTCTATCACCATCGCGCCTTTTGGCATCGGGTTCACCAATTCGATCACATGGTACGCCGAAGGTCTGAAGCTGTGGAACGCGGTCGTTGTGGCGCTCTGCGTCAGCTATGCCTTCGTGCAGGGCAGCCACGTGCGCGTCGACCTGATCTATGCGGGCGTGTCGCATCGGGTGAAGAAAGTCATCGACATGTTCGGGGCGCTGTTCTTCATGATCCCCTTTGCCGTGCTGGCATGGATGTATTCGTGGTACTTCCTGTGGCGTCACCTGATCACGCCCAAGGTGTCGGCGTCCGACAAGCTGGACCTGATGCTGCGCAAATCGAAAATCGTGAAATGGAACGTCGAACGGACCGGGTTCAGCCCCGACGGGTTCGATGCCTATTTCCTGTTTAAAATCCTCATCCTGTCTTTCATCGCATTGGTCTTTATTCACGGCATCGCGTTCTTCTATCGGTCGCTGCTGGAGTTCATCGAAGGCGAAGAGAGCAAGGATAAATACCTCGACCGGGACACGCTCGGCGAAGGTGAAGAAGCCTACGAAGGCACACACTAAGGGGTTAGGGGCATGTTGTTCGGACTAGACGGCGTCGAAATCGGCCTGATTATCGTTTTCCTATCCCTGTTCGCAGGGATCCTGTCGGGCTTTCCGGTGGCTTTTGCCATCCCGGGTGCAGGCCTGATTTCCTTTGCGGTCATCGCATGGCTGGACGGGCAGGGGATGCTGGTTCACCAGGCCATCGACCAGGGATCGGCCGCGTATAAAGAGCTGATAAATTCGGGCATTCACCGTGATGCCATATCGCATTTCCGATACCCGGAGTTGCCAACCATCGGCGTGCCGGTCTTTGAACGCGGCTGGGAAGTCGCCATGGACCGGAATATTTCCTTTATCGTCAACCGGATGAACGAACGCGTCTTCGCCGGTCAGTCGATTGAAACGCTGCTGGCGGTTCTGATGTTCGTCCTGATGGGCATCACGCTGGAGCGGTCCAAGATCGCCAACGATCTACTGACCACCATGGCGCGCGTCTTTGGCCCGCTGCCCGGCGGTCTGGCCGTGTCCGTGGTTGTCGTGGGCGCGTTCCTTGCTGCCTCCACCGGGATCGTCGGCGCGACGGTTGTGACCATGGGTCTGCTGTCGCTGCCCACCATGTTGCGCAACGGCTATTCGCCGGAACTGTCGACGGGGGTCATCGCGGCCTCTGGTACGCTTGGACAGATCATTCCGCCGTCGATCGTGATCGTTCTGCTGGGCACGCTGGCCGGTGACCTTTATTCCGCCGCGCAGGAAACCCGCGCGCAGGGCTTTGGCTGTTCGGACGCGCTGACCTATCTGGGCCGTCCGGCGGTTGTGTCTGTCGGGACCTTGTTTCAGGCGGCACTGCTGCCCGGCGTTCTGCTGGCCTTCCTCTACGCCGCTTATGCCTTTGGCTACGCGATGTTGAACCCCTCCAAGGCGCCCGCTGTCCATATCGACGACCCGGATGGTGAGGTCATCACCCGCTCCGAAGGTCTGACGTGGTTCCTGGCCGTGCCGGTCATCATCATCGGCGGTCTGATCGGTGCAGGGCAAGCGGGGCTGGTTGGCCCCCAAGACGCGACGGTATCGGCCTATACGCAGGTGGATCGTCTGGACGCGCTGCGCACCAATGTCAGCGATAGCTGTCGCGACGCCATGATCGACCTGCACGGGCAAGAGCGGTGGGATGAATCCGTCGCAGCCCGTCAGGCACTGGCCGACGCGGGTGGGTCCGAAGAACAACGCGAACTGACGCCCGAAGAACTGACCGAAGCCCGCGCCGCTGCGGTGGCCGCTGCTGCGCCCATCGGGTCGGGTGTTGCGACGCTGTTTGGTCTGGTGCTGCTGACGCTGGCCGTGGCGCGGGGCGTAAAGCCTTCGGCCCCGGTGGGTCCGCTGGCCATCGGCATGATCGGCGCGGCACTGGCCTTTGCGCTGGATGCGGTCGTGATCGGTCCGACCATGTCGGGCGGCACCAAGGTGGCGATCCTGCTGATCCCGGTACTGATCTGTTTCTGGTCGCTGCGACATGCGGCGGCCCGGATGGCAGAAAATGACCTGATCCGCGTCGTCTTCCCGCCGCTGGTGCTGATCATTGCCGTGCTGGGCTCGATCCTTGGCGGCGTGACCAACCCGACGCCGGCTGCCGCACTGGGTGCTGGCGGGGCGATCATGCTGGCCGCCTATCGCAAGCTGAAGGACGAAGGTAATTCCGGCAAGATCATCGTCTGGGCGACCGTGGCACTGGTGACGCTGATCCTGGTCGGCATCAACTTTGACCTGCGGATGAACCAAGAGGTCGTGACCTTCGAAAATCAGGTTGGTTTTGTCATCGCTGCGGCGTCCTACATGCTGGCTGCTATCGCGCTGGTCTATGC
This sequence comes from Pseudooceanicola aestuariicola, assembly GCF_045763785.1. Lineage (NCBI taxonomy): Bacteria > Pseudomonadati > Pseudomonadota > Alphaproteobacteria > Rhodobacterales > Paracoccaceae > Pseudooceanicola > Pseudooceanicola aestuariicola. Next base: position 1,328,190 of record NZ_JBJGSF010000001.1, read on the forward strand.
CTGTATCGTGCTGTTCCGAAACCGGGTGCTGACGCCCATCGTGCGGGAAACGGCCAAGGTGACCTCGATGGTGTTCACCATCCTGATCGGGTCGCAGCTGTTGAACCTCGTGGTGATTTCCTTCGGTGGTGAACATTACATCCAGCAATTCCTGCGGTCCTTCGACAACGAATTCACCGTGTTCCTTCTGGTGATGCTGGTTCTGTTCGTCCTTGGCTTCGTGCTGGATTTCCTCGAGATCATCTACATCGTCGTGCCCATCGTCGGCCCTGTGATCTATGGCGGGTCGTTCGATCCTAAGTGGGTGACCATCATGATCGCGGTGAACCTGCAGACGTCTTTCCTGACCCCGCCGTTCGGCTTTGCTCTGTTCTATCTGCGGGGCGTGGCACCGCCGTCGGTGACGACCGGCCACATCTATCGCGGGATCATTCCGTTCGTGTTGATCCAGGTGGTGGGTCTGGCGCTGCTGTGGTTCGTGCCCAGCATCGTGACCATCGTGCCGGATTTGATCGGGCGGTAAGCGCGGTCTGAGAATTGGAAAAGCCCCGGTGGAAACGCCGGGGCTTTTTGTTTGAGCCGCGCAGCGTCGGGCCGCGGCGCGGCGATACCCTACGTCAGGCCAGCGCGATTTATGTTAGCAGTGGTAGCGCCGCAGACGACCTTACCACGAACGTCGACACATCGCCGGGCCAGGGGGCGGCCCGTCGATGCGCGGCGGCCTTCGGCCTTGATTCCGCGCTTGGTGCTTTCGAAGAAAACGGGGCTTACCCCCGCGGCGACCGCAAATCCGGCAGCGAAATATTCGCCACCTGTTCCGCAATCGGATCGGTCTTGAGCGGATGGCGTTCGGTGTCGTAATCGGCCGGGTCGCGCATCTTGTTCCAGCGACCACCGACGTAAAGCTCGACCCCTTTGAACTTGGCCTTGTAGCCCATCTTGGGCGATCCGGGGACCCAGTAGCCAAGGTAGACATAAGGCAGCCCCGCTTCGCGCGCGATCTCGATATGATCAAGAATCATGTAGGTACCAAGCGACGAGGCCCGCATCTCGGGGTCGTAGAAGGAGTAGACCATCGACAACCCGTCATCCAACACATCCGTCAGCGCCACGCCCTTCAGCGTACCTTCGGGGTCCGTGTATTCGATCACCCGGCTGCGGATCGGTGTTTCTTCGATCATCGCGGCGAATTCGAACACGTCCATGTCCGCCATGCCGCCATCGGCGTGGCGGTCATCCAGATAGGTGCGGAACAGCTCGTACTGGTCTTCGGTCGCCCAAGGAGAGGTCGCCTGACGGGCCAAAGTCTGATTCCGCTTCATCGTGCGCTTCTGGCTTTTGCTGGGCGCAAAGGCCGACACGTCGATCCGCGCCGACAGACAGGCCGCACAATCGGCGCAAGACGGGCGATACAACACGTTCTGAGAGCGCCTGAACCCCTGTTTCGACAGGCTGTCGTTCAGCCGCGACGCCCCGTCGCCAGACAGCGAGGTGAACAGCTTCCGCTCCATCCGGCCCTCAAGGTAAGGGCAGGGCTGGGGGGCAGTCACATAGAACTGCGGCGTCAGTGGTAGTGTGTGGCGCATGGATCAGGGTAGTTGGGGCAGCTTTGTCAGAACGATACATATGCCCGCCCGCTTGTCAAAGGAAGAGCCGCCCCCCACCGTACGTTGCGGCAAAAAAGCGAAAACAGGCAAGGATATGCCGGGAATCATGGGACGTTCGGACACGTCCCGCGTGAATGACAAAACGCCCGGGAAAGCCCGGGCGCTGCGTCGGATCGATTGTTCAGGAATCGGTATCAATGACCGGCGCGGCGATTGATTGCGACCGTTCCAAGAACATTGTCGGTCAAGCCCTGCGCCCGCTGACCGGTCACCATCATCACGATCGAGATGATCTGAAGAACCGGAAACGCCAGCGAAACAGTATAGCCAAGCGTGTGCAGGAATGCGGTCGCACCGTCAAAGTGGCGGCCATAGCCATCCCGCATCTCGACCGCCATCAGACGCATCCCCCAGGTGGCCGATCCGCCCGCCAGCGTCATCCAGCGGTACAGAAAGCCGATCACAAGGTAGAGGAAGGGCAGAAAGAACAGGCCGGTAAAGGCGGTGAATGGCAGGGCGACCAGCACCACCAGCGTGATCAGGATGCAGTCCACCACCCAGGCCAACAGACGTTTTACGGGAATATCGGCGTAAAACTCGGGCTGTACGTGTGGGTCAGGTATGGTCCAGGTCTGGTCGGTCATCGTCGTCTCAAAGGGATGGCGTTGGGGATATAGGGGGCCTGATGCGGCCCCCGTGTCGTCGTGTGATACACCCGGCTTAAGCGTCTTCTTCTTCGCGCGTCTTCTCGTTCGTGTCGGCGCGGGCCTTTTTGGCACGTTCGTCCATGAACTCGTCAAACTCGGCCTTGTCCTTGGCTTCGCGCAGACGGTCCAGGAAGTTTTCGAACTGTTCCTGTTCTTCTTCCAGGCGGCGCAGCGTGTCGGCCTTGTAGGCGTCGAACGCCGTGTTGCCGCTGGTTTTCATCGCGGCCATGCCCGACCGGCGCATTTCAAAGTTACGGCCCGAACGGCTGCAGGGTTTGCTGAACATGCGTTTACTCCAGATCATGTAGAACAGAAGGGCAAGGCCAACCGGCCAGAAAAAGACGAAGCCAAGCACCATGGCGGCGATCCAGGCCCCTTTGCCTTTGCTGTCAAGCCAGGCCTCGGACCGGGACAACCACCCCATGTGGCGGGTTTCCTGGCCAGAATAGGCGGTGGTGGTTGCGAGGGTCATTGATGGTCTCCTGTAAGGTTTCTCGTCGATGTGAATGCTTTTCACATTACCAAGATTGGGATTGAGACCGGCCCCCGCAAGGGGGGATGTGAATGTTTTTTACATTTTCTTGATAAGCTACGTAAAATCAGCCACTTGCGCGCCAGAAATTCGGGGCAGATCGGCAGCGTTCATGCCGAAAACATGGTGCGGCGTGCCCGCAGCAGCCCAAATCCGATCAAATTCCAGCAGCCTTGGATCGATCCACGCCCGGATCGGATTGATGTGGCCCACGGGCGCGACACCGCCAATGGCAAACCCCGTCTGCGCCCGGATCAGCGCCGCATCGGCCTTGGCCAAGGCTTCCCCGGCGACTTGACTGGCTTTGACCGGATCCACCTGATTGCCGCCTGCGGTCAGGAACAACAGCGCCTCTCCGCTTTGCACTCCGGCAAAGATGATGGACTTGGCGATCTGGTCGATATGACAGCCGACACCATCCGCCGCCTCTTGGGCGGTCCGGGCGGCGCCCAGTTCTTGAATCTCGGTCTCGATCCCTGCGTCGCTCAGCGCCTGACGCACGCGCTTCATGCTCTTGCTCATGGCGCGACCATGCCCGCGATGATCCCCATTGACCAGACCCGGCGACAGGGCAATTGTCCGCGCATGAGCTTTGCCGAACGCCTGACCCGTACGCCCCGTATCCTTGACGCAGAACGTGCGGCCGACGCGCGCGCGCATGTGGGATTAGAAGGCCCCGTCGGTGACCTGATCGCGGGGGCAGGCAGCAACAGCCCCTACCTGTCGTCGCTGATCCAGAAAGAGGCCGCGTGGATCACCACGGCGTTGGATGATCCCGAAACGGCGCTGCAGGCGGAATACGCGCGGCTACGCGATTGGGACCTGTCAGACATCGGCCCCGCGCTGCGTCAGGGCAAACGCCGCGTTGCGCTGCTGACCGCATTGGCCGATCTGGGCGGCGTCTGGCCGCTGGAAGAGGTGACAGGCCACCTGACCGACTTTGCCGATCTGTCGGTGCAACTGGCCCTGCGCGCCGCACTGGCCCCTTTGCTGCGGCGGGGCAAGGTGCCCGGCAAGACTGAAGATGACTTGGACAACGCCGCCGGAATGGTCGTTCTGGCGATGGGCAAGATGGGCGCGCGGGAACTGAACTATTCCTCCGACATCGACCTGATCGTGCTGTTCGATGATGATCAGTTCGACCCGGACGATCTGGGCGAGGCGCGCGCCGCCTTCGTCCGCGCCACCCGCACCATGGCCGGCACACTGAACGACATCACCGATCAGGGATATGTCTTCCGCACCGACCTGCGCCTGCGTCCCGATCCGTCTGTCACCCCCGTCTGCCTGTCGCTGGACGCGGCCGAGCGGTATTATGAAAGCCTTGGCCGCACATGGGAGCGCGCCGCCTATATCAAGGCGCGGCCCTGTGCGGGCGATCTGGCGGCGGGTGACAAGTTCCTGACCAACCTGCGACCCTTCGTCTGGCGCAAGCACCTTGATTACGCGGCCATTCAGGATGCCCACGACATGCGTCAGGCGATCCGCGACCACAAAGGCCACCACGGCGCGATCACCCTGCCGGGGCATGACATGAAACTGGGGCGTGGCGGCATCCGGGAAATCGAATTCTTTGCCCAGTTCCACCAGATCATTGCGGGTGGGCGCGATGCCGATCTGCGGGTGCGCCCGACGGTCCGCGCGCTTGGCCTGCTGACGGAAAAGAAGTGGATCGACAAGGACATCACGGACAAGCTGATCGCCCACTACCGCGTGTTGCGCGACGTCGAACACCGTATCCAGATGGTGAACGACAGCCAGACCCACGCGCTGCCGAACTCCGACGATGGCATCGATCGCATCGCCGCGCTCTGCGGGGAAGAGTGCGACACGTTCCGCAGCAGCCTTAAGGCCCGGTTGGAAGAGGTCCACGCCATCTGCGAAGATTTCTTCGCCCGCGATCAAGAGGCCGACGCGCCAGACACGGACGAGCCGCCCACCGAAATCCCCGAAGAGGTCATCACCCGCTGGCGATCCTATCCCGCGCTGCGATCCGCCCGTGCGCAATCGATCTTTGACCGCCTGCGCCCGCGGATGATGCAGGCCCTGTCCCGCGCGGCCCGCCCGCAAGAGGCGCTGACCGCCCTTGATGGATTCCTTGCCGGTCTGCCCGCAGGTGTGCAGCTGTTTTCCCTGTTCGAGGCCAACCCCCAGCTGATCGACCTGCTGGCCGATATCGCGGGCACGACGCCTGATTTGGCGCTCTATCTGTCGCGCAATGCCTCGGTCTTTGACGCGGTGATCGGGGGCAGTTTCTTTGGCCCGTGGCCGGGGCTGGACCACCTGACCAGCGATCTGACCGGGCTGTTGGAGCAGGACGAGGATTACGAACAACGGCTCGACACCACGCGCCGCTGGCAACGCGAATGGCACTTCCGGGTTGGCGTACACCACCTGCGCGGTCTGATCGGCGCGGAAGAGGCCGCCGCGCAATACTCCGACATCGCCGACGCCACGATCCGCGGCCTCTGGCCCGTGGTGCAGCGCAACTTTGCCCGCCGTCATGGCGATTGTCCGGGCAAGGGTGCGGTGGTGCTGGGCATGGGCAGCCTTGGTGCGCGGCGATTGAACGCGCGATCTGATCTGGACCTGATCGTGATCTATGATCCTGACGGCGTTGAACAATCCGATGGCAAGCGTCCTCTGGCCACGCGGGCCTACTACGCCCGACTGACGCAGGCTTTGGTCACGGCCCTGTCCGCACCGACGGCCGAAGGGCGGCTCTATGAGGTCGACATGCGCCTGCGCCCCTCGGGCAATCAGGGGCCGGTGGCAACCTCATGGGCTGCGTTCCAAGAGTATCAGGAAAAACAGGCCTGGACCTGGGAGCATCTGGCCCTGACCTTGGCCCGCCCGCTCGCGGGATCAGAGGCGTTTCAGACCCGGGTGGAAGACTTCAGAACGCAAGTTCTGTCTGCACCGCGTGACCTGCAGGCCATGCGCCGTGACGTGGCCGACATGCGCGACCGGATTGCGCAGGCCAAGGGCGAGGGCGGCCTGTGGGAAATGAAGATCGGCCGGGGCCGCGTGCAGGACATCGAACTGCTGGCCCAGGCCGGAACGCTGGCCGCAGGCAGCGCCGGATCAAACGTGGCAGACGGGTTGGCCCATGCGGCGGATCAGGGCTGGATCACCGGGGCCGAGGCCGACACCCTGACCGAGGTCTGGGGGCTTTTCTGGCGGCTTAACGCCACCGTCAAACTGCTGACCGACCGCCCGCTGGATCCCGATGTGCTGGGGCGCGGCGGGTGCGAATTGTTGTTGCGCGAACTGGGGTCCGACAGCCTTGATGCCCTGACCAAGCGCCTTACCGATGCGGCCCCCAAAGCCGCCGCAATCATAGACCATGCCCTGACAGCCGGAGCTGACGATGCCCAAGACCCAAGATCCCAATGACCCCAAGGGGTTGATCCGTGAATCCTTCAATATCGAAGGCATTTCAGACGCCGAGTGCCGATCCATCCTGATGGACTGGGCGCTTAGCCTGCCGGACGACCGCCCCCAGAAAGAGGCGCTGGCCGCCCTGCAGGCGCAATACGGAACGGATGCGCCCGATCATCCGATGACGACGCTCTTGATCGAAGGTCAGGCGCGTCTGGCGACCGCTGGCCGCCGCGGGGGCCGCGCCGCCCGCCGCCACTGATCGGCCACTTCCCGCCTGCGACGCTTTGGCCCGCAGGCGGGGCGTGACACATCGGGCTTTCGCGATATGATTGACCTATTGTAGAGGGGTGCGACATGCCCAAACTGATCCGTCTTTACATCAAGAACGTCCTGATAGGCTTTGGAATTGCTGCGATTTTCGTGGCGGCCCTGATCGGCTTTAACGTCGGCAACCTGCGCCACCTGATGCTGTCATCGCCCGCGGGCTACATGGCGATCGTCATGATGTGGTTCGCAAACGGCATCGTCTTTGCAGGGGTGCAATTCGCGCTGGCCGTCATGGCGCTGCGCGAAAAGGACGACACACCGCGCGGCGGAACCCGCGCGCCGGTGACGCGGCTGCAACCGGCCTACGCCAAAGCGCAGGCCAAAAAGCGCTAAGATCACGCGCTAAGCGTTTTGCGTAAAAGCGGCGGGCCCGCACGCAACCGTTTGGGTGACGCATTCCCGAGGACCTGTATCTACAGGTGGGCGCCGGGTAACCAGACCACGGTCCGGACAGAGCCAGCTCCCTCGGATTTGCTTAAGGCCACCGGAATGTACCCGTTCACGAGAAGGGCAGCACCCGCCTGACCCCCAGATAGTTTGTCGGCTGCCTCTCGGCAAGGGGGAGAGGCACTGTCTCGCGCGCAACCGCCGAGGTGGACATCAAGGGCAGCGACCGACCCGGGGTGGCGCAATAGCGCCGCCCAAGGGGGCGGGTCGGCGCTGCCCGGCGTCGCCGCCGGGCGGGGAACATGATCGGCGTGGGACCGGTTTGACTTCGACCACTCGCTAAAGCCCTAGCTCGATCGTTTATCCGCCCCATAAAGCGACTTCGCCAGCTTGCCATACCCCACGGGCTTTGCGGCAAACATTCCGCGATACCCTGCCAGATAGTCGTCCAGAACCTGCAGGCGTTTCGGCACCAAACGGCACATCCTGACACGGCCCTTCTTCTCGGTCGCGATCAGGCCTGCATCTTCCAGCACGCCTATATGACGAGAGAACGAGGGCAGGGAGATCCCATGCCCGTCTGCCAGATCGCCAAGGCTGGCGGGGCCGCTTTGCAACCTGTCCAGCACGTCGCGGCGAATGGGGTCGGACAGGGCTTGGAACACAAGATCGAGTGTTTGGTTTTGCTTAGCCATAATGCTAAGTATCTCAGGGTGTCACTTAGCGCAAATGCTAAGTGTTCAGGTGGTACCGCCGGGGCGTAGATTTAACGCCAACCTCAAGGAAATAAGAGGTTACTCCGTGACGAACCGGTACTCTTCCAACTCGTCCCGCGACAGTACGTAGATCGACTTGGGCGGCGTCGCCAAGCCATGCACCAAGGCCATCGGGTCTACGCCCATCTCGTCCAGATAGCGCATGACCTCGCCCTGACCGCGCTGGATGTCCTGCACCGCCAGAAACGCGGGCAGGAAGGTGTTTTCACCAAAGTAATGCTGGTGCAGCCCCACGCGGCCCCCATCGGCCACCTGCCGGGTCTCTCCGCCCGCGAGCATATAGGGGCAGGCCGACAGGCAGACGTCGGTGGACCGCAGCTCGGTTGTTTTTCCCGCATCCCGCAGCGCACGGCCCACGATCAGTGCGTCCTGCACCGACCCACCGGGGGAATGCAGCACAAAGGTCGTGGCAGTTGAGCTTTCGATCTGCGTCACCAGACGGTCCCCGTCGCCGGGGCCGATCCGACCGGTCAGCAGGGCGCGACCATCGTCCAGTGGTTCGATCACCAGACGTTCTGGCATCGGGCCGTCGATCTGTGTGCCGGGGCCTGCGGGCATTTCAGGGTCGTACCGCCGGGTCTGGTCTCCGGGACGGGTTGGCATGTCGAACCGGGGCGCGGCGGGGCCGGTCGTCGGCAGGCTGAAGTCGCGCCCGATGTCGCCCAGAAACAGCACCGCCCCCAGCACCAGTTGCACGGCCAGTACGCCCGTCAGCATCCGCCGGATCGGGCGCAGCTTTTCCTGATCGCTGATCATGATGCGGACCCTGTGTCAGGCGAATCCGGCGTAGCAGGCGTCGCGGGGGGCGTCGCGGGTGTCGGCGGGGCAGAGGGCGCAGGCATCACCGGCTGCTGCGGGGTCATTTGCAGCAAGGATTGATCCACGTCCCGCGCGGCGTGCAGGGCCGCGCGCAATTCGGCGATGGTCATCGTGTCTTCGATCGGCGCGCCGTCACGCCCATGCCGGATCAGCCCTTGGGTGATGGCCACGATCAACACCAGCACGGCGGGCAACAGGTCGATCGCAATGGCTCCGGCCCAAGACGGGATGAAGTTGCGGGCATACAGGATCACCGCGTCAGCGGCGCTGATGGGGGTGTAAGTGGACTCGGGCGGGGGTGGCATCGCGATCACTTCGGCGGCGGCGCGTTGCAGGGTCTCGGCCCGTTGGCCCAGCACGTCGAGGACCGAGGTGATCGTGGCGGATTGGTCGCTGCGGTTCGATTCCGTCCGCCCGTCCAATTCCGGCAGCACGACCGAGGCCGCCAAATCCTGCGCCGCCCGTTCCACCAAGGGGGCCACCGACAATTGCCGCAACCGCGTGATGATCCCCGCCAACTGCACCGCCTGTTCCGAAAACTCGACTGATCGCGCCTCGACCGGGCCTTGTTCCACGGTCAGCGCCCGCATCCGCGATAGCAGCGCGTTCCCTTCGGCAAAAGCGGCCGAGACCAGCGGCCCTTGGGATGAGATTTGATCTTCAAGTCCCTGCAGTTCGGCGCTTTTCTGGCGCAGAACCCGGAACACGGCGCCGCGACCGGCAAGGCCCGAAAGGGTGCCTGCGGCCTCTTGTTCCGACAGGTCTTCGAAACTTTGGCGCACGCGGGCCACGTCACGCTCCAACCCTTGGGCGGAGATCGCGATCTCATGCGTGCGTTCCAGCGTTTCCTGATAGGATTGTACCGTTTCCGCCAGATGCTGTTCGACCGCAGCCGCCCCGGCCAAGGCCGCAGCGTTCAGCCACGATGACATGGCGATGATGGCGACCGACCCCAGACCCATGGCCCCCAGAAGGCCCATTCTGGATCGCGCCGTCTGCATCGCGGGGAACAGACGCATCATATAAGACCAGAAGACAAAGATGCCCGTGGACACGGCGATGGAATAGGCGATGGCGGCAAAGGCCTTCATCGCGCCGTCCCCGTCCAGCAGCGATGACACGCCGAGATAGGTGTAGATCCCCGACGCCACCGCCAACACGCCAAGCGCGGCCCCGGTGAAACTGTCCAGCCAACCCAGATGGCCCTCAAGCTCGCGCGCCATTTTCGCGCCGCGGTCTGTCCTTGCGCTCATCCTGTCCCCCTTTGGCCAATGATCGGCAATTGGCTGAAAATAGGGTTAGGGCAGGGGTTACGCCAGTCTTGGGCCGCCAGACTTGCATTTGTTCACGAAATGTTCATGATTGCGTTATGAACGACCACAGCCCCGATCTAAGCCAATTCCAACCCGGTCAGTTGATCGCCCGCGGCGTCTGTCGCCTGCTGGCCAGCCATGATTTCTGGTGTCTGGAGGAATTCGTGCCCAAGCGCGGGTTGCGCATGGACGTGATGGCCGTCGGTCCGAAGGGAGAGTTGTGGTGCGTCGAATGCAAATCCTCGCGCGCGGATTACATGGGCGACGCGAAATGGCAGGGGTATCTGGAGTTTTGTGACCGCTTCTTCTGGGCCGTGGGGCCGGACTTCCCGGTCGAGCTGTTGCCAGATGAAACCGGCCTGATCCTGGCCGACGCGTGGGGAGGAGAGATCGTGCGTTATCCGGACGAGACAAAGCTAGCGCCCGCGCGTCGCAAGGCGACGACGTTGAAACTGGCGCGGGATACGGCGCGGCGGCTGCAATGGACCCGCGATCCGGGCACGCCCGGCGGGTTCTGAATAACTTTCAGGCGGGGCTTAGCGGCGCTTCCGGCCCACAGATTCGGCGGCCTTGGCGGCGGCCATGATCTCTTCTGCGATCTCGCGCGCCTCATCCGGATCGAAATCCATCGGAATCTCGGCGCTTCCGGCCTCAATGAACAGGCGCACCATGCCCTGATCGGTCGGACCGATCTGAAGATTTGCTTCGATGTCGCGTTCGGTGTCGATGCCCATGGCTGCCTCGGATCGCTGAAATGGCGGGATGCGATTGGCTATCTCAGCGCAGAATAAACTTCAAGTCAGGGTGCAAAAGTATAGGGCTGTTAACATGTGTTTACAGCTATATGTCTGAAATATATGGAAAATCCAAGGCCGCCTGCTCAATGGTCGCATTCTGTGTTTAGAATTTGTTAACCGTTTGAGCACCATCACGATCAAGAAAATCTTAATCGAATGGAGTGGGACGTGTCGAAAATCAAAGCCTTCTGGTCTGGAACCGCAGGAACGATGAGCAAGGAGATGCTCTTTTTCATGCCAGTGGCGTTAAGCTTCGGGATCGGTGCGCTGGATCACACCCGCGCAGTCATGGACAGCCATGCCGCCCAGATCATCGCCGGTTTCGAATCGGTTCTTCAGCCCTGAGCCTTGGACCGCCAAACGAAATCGCCTGCGATCGAAGTTTATTCAGTTTAATTTCCGCAACTTGGTAAAAATCTAATCACATGCCGCAATCCGGCCTCATTCTCGCCGGACGAGGTGTATACAGCTATATCCCAGAAGGGAAATCTCATGAAGCACATCAGAATCGCCTCTAAAAATTTCCTAAAAAACGAGTCCGGTGTCGTCTCTCTGGAATTTGCGATCTGGGTGCCGCTTGTCTTTGGCATCTTCCTGACCGTTCTGGATTTCGCACATGCGATGACCGTCAACAGCACCATGTGGCATCAGGCCCGGATCGCGGCGAGGGGGCTTTCGATGCACGAAATCTCACCCCAAGATGCGCGTGAACTTATTAACAGCGGGTTGCATTGGACGCGATCCGATTACCAGATCGATATCGTCGAAGACCGCTCAACCGTTCGAGTGTCGATCAAGACGCCGATGAAGACTTCTGGCATCATCGATTTTGCGACCGCGAAGCTGTCTGGCAACTGGGTCGCCGAGGTCGAAATTCTAAGAGAGCCGGTCTGATGCTGGGTCGTCTGTCCGATTTCTATCGCGACACGCGCGGAGCAGCGACATTCCTGATGTTGTACCTGATTGGTATCGTCCTGCTGGTGGGCGGCTTTGCCATGGATTTCGCCAACCGCTACCGGGTCGAGGCCGCGCTGCAATCCGCCGCGGATCTGGCCGCCGTTGCCGCCGCCGTCCGCTTGGGTGAGCCGGAGGGGATGTCGGGGCCGCAGGCGGTCGCCGAACAATCGATCCGGACCAGCCTTGGCAAAACCCATATGATCGACGCCCTGCGCCCCGGAAGTGTCGAAGTCGGGCGGTATGACCCGATCACGGGTATCTTTACGGCCGGCGGAGACACGCCTGATGCGGTGCGTGTGTCACTGGCCCGCTCACCTTCGCAGGGGAACGGAGAGAAGACGCTGCTTCTGGGCATGGTCGGTCTGCGGGAATGGGATTTGCGCGTCTCGTCCATTGCGCGGGCCCGGACGGTTGAAACCCTGCCATGTCCCGACGCCCTGATTTCCGTGCAGGCTAAGGGGCACCTGCTGGGGCGAGACGCCTTTGCAGGCCTGTGTGTTCAGGCCGAGGCCAGCGTGTCCGCAGCCCCCTTGCCCGAATGGTTGATCAACGATGGCGCCGCGCTGATCGGTGAGGTCGTCAAAGCGGCCCTGCCTGGCATTTCGTCGGTGGATTTCGCGTCGGTCCTGTCTGCACGCCGGGCCTTTGCCGATCTGATGTCCACAACCCGGACGATCACCCCGGCAGAGCTGACGGTGGACATCCTTCGCCCTGGGGCCAAGCTGCGGCTGACCTGTCCGTCGGGGGGCGTCGCGCGGCTGCGCGGGCCGTTGCAGATCGAAGACACACTATTGATCAGCGATTGCCCGATCCGCTTCGACAGTGATGTGACCGCCCGCTCCAGCCTGTTCCTGACCAATACCTCGCAATTTTTCCCGCGCCTGAACGAAGCGCGTGTGCCCCATGATACCCGCGTGATGGACAAAGACTCCTGCGCCCCCGGTGCCGGGCCGCGCCTTTACATGTTCGCCAATGCCGAGATCGAGGCCGCCATGCCCGCGCTGGCGCTGGTCAATTCCGGGTTCGAAGCACGGGAGCGCGGAACGGTCCTGAATTCTCTGGCAAAGACGGCGGCACCGCTCGGTCGTCTGGGGGGCGTCTGCCTTGGGGCAGAGGCGCTGATTTCCTCGGATCGGGTATCGCTTCACTAAGCGCGGAAATTTGCGTCAGGTTTTCCCATCGCGGTACTTGCATTCGACGTTTGGGGATTGTAATTGGCCCGAACGTGCCGCCTTAGCTCAGTTGGTTAGAGCGCTGGATTGTGGATCCAGAGGTCCCCTGTTCAAGCCAGGGAGGCGGTACCATTCCCCAAAATCAGTTTGGACGAGGCGCGGTTGTCTGCCGCGGCATGGCCTGTGGCTGCGTTGCGCCGTGAGTATTTCTGGAAAGATGAAGCAAGGGGCCGCGCGCAGGGGCGCAGCGGGGATCACTCTGGCAGCGTCAGTTTGTTTTCCGACACAAGGTTCCCGTCCGTGCCGTAGACTAGCGCCTGACCATCCGTCGTGACGATCATGAACCAGCCGGGGCCGGCCGTGATTGCCTGCACGGTGATATCAGCTGGCAGCGTGATCTGCGGCGGCAGCGAAGGCAGGGGCGTGGGATCGGCGCGGAAACGGATGACAATCAGAACGATCAGGACTAGAAGCCCCAAAATCATCACGCCCGCCAAGGTAGACACCAGCACCCGCAGAAAGCGCAGCTGGGGAATATCCGGGTCTTCTGTAGGAGTATTCGTGTCCACTGACCGTGCCGCCTTTGAAACCTTGTCCGTGCGCATCGGGGCTAACCCGCCCGCACGTCTTGATAAGGCCTTGGCCCGTGATGTGCCAGAGGCGGCGTCGCTGTCACGCACCCGTCTTGCGCGGCTATTGGCCGAGGGGGCGATCACGCGGGGTGGTGAGGTCGTGACAGACCCCAAGGCGCGCGTCGACGAAGGCGATGTCTTTGACATCATGCTGGAGGCCGCGGTCGAGGTCGACACGGTGGCGCAGGACATCCCGCTGGACGTCGTCTTTGAGGACGCGGCGCTCATCGTCATCAACAAGCCCGCGGGCATGGTAGTGCACCCAGCCCCGGGATCGCCTGACGGGACGCTGGTGAATGCGCTGCTGCATCATTGCGGCGACAGCCTGTCCGGTATCGGCGGGGAAAAGCGGCCCGGCATTGTGCACCGGATCGACAAGGACACCAGTGGCCTGTTGGTGGTGGCAAAATCCGACAAGGCGCATCATGCGCTGGCCGCGCAGTTTGAAAAACACACGGCCGAACGCGCCTATCTGGCGGTTTGCCATGGCGTGCCGGATGCGGGGGATCCGCGTCTGCGCGGTGTGAAGGGCGCCAGTTTCGAAGGCGGCGGGGTGCTGAAGCTGACGACTCAGCTGGCGCGACACCGGACGGATCGGCAGCGGCAGGCCGTTACCTTCGACGGCGGGCGTCATGCGGTGACACGGGCGCGGCTGGTCGAAGATTTCGGCGGCGCGGCCCTGATTGAATGTCGGCTGGAAACCGGGCGCACCCATCAGATCCGGGTGCATATGTCCCACTCGGGTCATGCGCTGGTGGGCGATACGATCTATGGCGGACGGCGCAAGGCCAGCAAACTGCTGGGGCCCAAGGCGACCTTTGCCGTGGACGGATTTCCGCGTCAGGCCCTGCATGCCGCCGTGTTGGGCTTTGACCACCCCGAGGATCAGACCCCGATGCGGTTCGAAGCCGATCTGCCCACCGACATGCAGGACCTTCTGACGACCCTACGCAGCGGTGCGTAAGGCACGCGGGCCGCGCAGCAGCCACAGGGCGAAAGACAGCTCTGCAATCACGGCGATGCCATAAGCAGGCTGGAAGGCGGCGTTCAGCTCGGGCGCGACCAATCGGGTCAGCGTGCCGATCAGGTAGACCCCCCCGGCCGAGGCGACCAAACCGCCCAGCATCCGGGCTCCGACGCGCCACAGCAACGTCGCCATCACCAAAGCGTTCAGCCCAAAGAACCAAAGGCCCACATCATAGCCGATGCCATGGCGGGTCATCAGCGCTGATGCATCGGGGGCGTCGATCGCCGAAACCAACAATGGCAGATGCGCCGCGATAATGGCCATCTGCGTCAGACGCAGGGCCAAAGCCGCCAAGGACAGGTTCGGGCCGTGAGGGCGGAATAGGTAGAACAGGATGAAGGCCAGCGCCGCATCCAGTGTCAGCATCACAAGGTCAAGCCCGATTGCCGCACGCCAGTCCGGCAGGGCGGATTGCAGGGCGAGGGTCGGGTCAGTGGCACCAACCACCGGGCCTCGGAAGGCCAGTTCAGCGGTCAATCCGCTGGCGATGATCCCAAGGTAGGCAAGGCCTGCAAGGCGGGGAAGGGTTTGAGGTTTCATGGTGTGATCCAATCTGTGAAATGTCTGGCCCAGACCTAAGCTATGAGTTTGCGCATGGGGATTGCCCGATTTGGCAGGTGTATTATACGGATATGCATAAGTGCGCTCATGCGGGTCGGTTCGTGTTGGCAGAGACCTCTGTGCGCTGATGCGCGTTGCGCCTGTGTCGCGAAAGGCGCAGACTTTTGGCGATCACCCGTTCACACATCGGCGTGAAAACAACGAAATCTTGCGGAAAGAGCGATCTAAATCGCCTCATCCTGCGTTAATAAGTATGTGCTAGCGATCTTGAACACAGTGTCGCGCGTACCTATCTGCCATGTTAAGCCCTTAAACATTGGGGTCTACGGAAAGGACAGAGAATGGGAAATTTTGCTAATCTGCCGGCACCATCGCCGGAAGGCGGGCTAAACCGCTATCTTCAGGAAATCCGCAAGTTCCCCCTGCTGGAACCGGATCAGGAATACATGCTGGCCAAGCGTTGGGTCGAAGATCAGGACACCGATGCGGCGCATCAACTGGTGACCTCGCACCTGCGACTGGCCGCCAAGATCGCTATGGGCTATCGCGGCTATGGCCTGCCCCAGGCTGAGGTGATTTCAGAAGCCAACGTCGGCCTGATGCAGGCTGTCAAACGCTTCGACCCCGAAAAGGGCTTTCGGCTGGCGACCTATGCCATGTGGTGGATCCGCGCCTCGATCCAGGAATACGTCCTGCGGTCGTGGTCGATGGTGAAGCTTGGCACGACATCTGCCCAGAAAAAGCTGTTCTTCAACCTGCGTAAGGCGAAGGCCAAGCTTGGTGCGTTCGAGGACGGCGATCTGCGCCCCGAGAACGTCAAACAGATCGCAACTGATCTTGGCGTGACCGAGGATGAGGTCATCTCGATGAACCGGCGGATGTCGGGGGGCGATGCTTCCTTGAACCGTCAGGTGGGTCAGGATGCCGACAGCACCATGGAATGGCAGGACTGGCTTGAGGATGAAAACGCCGACCAAGCCAACGAATATGCCGAGAAGAACGAATTGGACACGCGTCGCGAACTGTTGGCCGAGGCGATGGAGGTTCTGAACGACCGCGAAAAGGACATCCTGACCCAACGCCGGTTGAGCGAGGAGACGATCACGCTGGAAGACCTGTCCGCCCAGTATGACGTCAGCCGCGAACGTATCCGCCAGATCGAAGTGCGGGCGTTCGAGAAGCTGCAGCAGCGGATGCGGGAACTGGCGTCTGAAAAAGGAATGCTGGTCGAGGCGTAGTGTTTCGGGGATTTGGGGCTTTGCCCCCTTGGCCTTCGGCCAATTCCCCCCAAGCAGAAACCTGAAAGGTTTCGCGTGCGGCGAAAGCAGAAACGCGCCAGCGTTTCGCGCAACCGAGGAATATTTATTTGACCAAAGAAGACAGGAGCGGCGCGCCGGATCAGGCGCGCCGCTTTTCGTTTAGCCGCCCAAGCGCGCGCGCAGGACGCGGACCATGTTGCCGCCCATGACCTTGGCGATCTGGTCGTTGGTAAGACCTTGGTCCAGCAGGGCCGAGGTCAGCGCCGCCAGTTCCGCCGTGTCGAAGGCCGTCTCGACCGAGCCGTCGAAGTCGGAGCCGAGAGAGACGTGATCTTCGCCCAGCAGGGTCACGGCGGCGATGATCATCTCGGCAATGCCAGCGGGGGTGATCTGGCCGCACGACACCTCGTCCCAATAGCCGATGCCGATCGTGCCGCCGGTTTCGGCCACGCGTTTCATCAGATCATCCGACAGGTTGCGCGGCGTTTCGCAAAAGGCGGTGACGCCGGTGTGGCTGACGACCAGGGGGATGTCGGTCATGGCGAGGACTTCTTCGACAACCTGCGGGCTGGAGTGGGCGAGATCGAGGATCAGCGGTCGGCTGGCGACCTGTTCGACCACAGCGCGGCCAAAGTCGGTAAGGCCAGAGTTCGCCTGACCATGCAGCGATCCGCCAAGCGCGTTGTCGAAGAAATGGTGCAACCCGATCAGGCGGTGCCCCGCGTCGATCAGCCCGTCGAGGTTAGCCATGTCGCCTTCGAGCGCGTGGGCGCCTTCGATGCCAAGCAGCGCGCCGATCCGGTCTTCGCCATTGGCGCGGGCGTCGAGCACGGCGTCAAGGTCTGCGGCGGTTTTGATGATCGTTACGCGGCCGTCTTGCGCCGCGAATTCGTGCAGTTTTTCCGCCTGATAGACCGCGCGTTCGTAAAGGCTGGTCCATGTCCGGATCGGCCAGCGTTGCCCGAAGGCCAGCAGGGTGATGTTGTCAAACGCCTCGGCCGAGTTTTCTTCGTAGTTCTGACCGGCGGGGCTTTTGGTCACGGCGGTAAAGACCTGAAGGCCCACGTTGCCTTCGATCAGCCGGGGAAAATCCACCTGACCCCAGCCGCCGCGGGTCGTCAGGTCGCGGTTCCACAACAGCGGATCGGCGTGCCAATCGCCGATGATCAGCTGATCATGCAGGGCCTGTGCGGTGTCGGTGACGGGATAGGGCTCATGTTCGATCACGTTGTTGCGGGCCGCGCCCACAATACCGGGCGCGAACGTCCAGAAGGCAATGACCCCAAGCGCAGCAAGCGCGACCAGCCCAAGGATGATCCGCGCGACCCAAACCAGAAATCTGTACATCTGAAATACCTCCCTTAATGGCACCACATAAACATGGCCCCGCGATAGGGGCCATGTTTGCGTTACGTCATCAAGGGGGGCGTGGGGCGCTTAGTCTTCCATCGCCTCCAGTTCGTCGATCATGCCTTCGATCATCGATAGGCCCTTGTCCCAGAAGCTGGGGTCAGAGGCGTCAAGGCCGAAGGGGGCCAGCAGTTCCTTGTGGTGCTTGGACCCGCCAGCGCGCAGCATGTCGAAGTACTTGTCTTGGAACCCTTCGGGCGCCTCTTGGTAGGCGGCGTAAAGCGCGTTCACCAGCCCGTCGCCGAAGGCATAGGCATAGACGTAGAAGGGCGAGTGGATGAAGTGCGGGATGTAGGACCAGAAGACCTCGTAGCCGTCCATGAAATCGAACGCCGGCCCAAGGGATTCTGCCTGCACCGACATCCACAGCGCGTTGATGTCCTCGGGCGTCAGTTCCCCTTCGCGGCGGGCGGCGTGCAGTTTGCATTCGAAGTCATAGAACGCGATCTGACGGACGACCGTGTTGATCATATCCTCGACCTTGCCCGCCAGCAGGGTCTTGCGTTCGGACTGGGTCTTGGCCTCGTCCAGCAGCTTGCGGAAGGTCAGCATTTCGCCAAATACGGATGCGGTTTCCGCCAACGTCAGCGGGGTAGAGGACAAGAGTTCCCCCTGTTCCGCCGCTAGCACCTGATGCACGCCGTGGCCCAATTCATGCGCCAGCGTCATCACGTCCCGCGGTTTGCCGAGGTAGTTCAGCATGACGTAGGGATGCACATTGGTGACGGTCGGGTGGGCAAAGGCACCGGGCGCTTTGCCCGGCTTCACCCCTGCGTCGATCCAGCCCTTGGTGAAGAAGGGTTCGGCAATATCGGCCATTCGCGTGTCGAACCCCGCATAGGCCGACATGACCATATCCTGCGCGGTGTCCCAGTTGACGGTTTTCGCGGGCTCGATCGGCAGGGGCGCGTTGCGATCCCAGACCTGCATACGGTCCAGACCCAGCCATTTGCGCTTTAGCTCATAATAGCGGTGCGACAGGCGGGGGTAGGCGTTGACCACGGCGTTGCGCAGCGCCTCGACCACCTCGGGTTCCACATGGTTGGACAGGTGGCGACCGGTCTGGGCAGTGGGCATCCCGCGCCAGCGGTCCATGACTTCCTTCTCTTTGGCCTGCGTGTTGTGAACGCGGGCAAAGGTGCGGATGTTGTCGCCCAGAACGGCGGCGATTTCGCGGGCGGCGGCTTCGCGCACGTCGCGGTCGGGGTCGGTCAGAAGGGTGGTTGTGGCTTCCAGCCCCAGCTCGTCCCCGTTGACGCAGAACGTCAGGCCCGCAACGGTTTCGTCAAAGAGCTTTTCCCAGGCATCGCCCACGACGCCCATGTCGTGTAGGAATTTCTCCATCTCGTCCGACAGCTGGTAGGGCTTCATCGTACGGATGCGGTCAAAGATCGGCTTGTAGCGGGCCAATTCGTCGTTGGCGGCCAGCAGCGCGTCCAGATGATCGTCGGGCAGGCGGTTCAGCTCTAGCGTGAAGAAGACCAGCGGCGTGGTGTAGGTGGTGATCTTGTCCTGCATGTCGGACATGAACTTGGCGCGGCCACCATCGGTCGTCTGCTGGTAATAGCGCAGACCAGCGTAAGACATGATCCGACCCGAGATATTGGTCAGCTTTTCGTCGCGCTGGATGCAGGTCAGCATCGCGTCGGCGTCCAGCGTATCCAGCTTGCCTTCGTAATCTTCGGCAAAGGACGCGCATTCGGTCTGCAGAAACTCCAGATCGCGCTGCAGTTCGGGGGCGTCTTCGCCAGTGTAAAGGTCGCTCAGGTCCCAGTCGGGAAGCTTGCCAAGGTCTTTGCCACCCGATTGGGCGTTGGCGTCACGGAGGAGTGTCGGAAGGTGGAAAGGCTGCGCGATCATGGGCTCTCTCTTAATTCGGTTTCGTCAGAGATATGCCCGGGGTCAGGGCAGGGCAACCCCACCGCACGGTGGTCTTGTTTTCGTCTGCTGGGTTTCTCACCCACGACCCCTTACGCTGCGCCGTGCTGATCCATAAAGGGCAGGAGGCGTTTGAAAATCGCCTCGCGCGTGGCGGGCACTTCCATCAGCACTTCGTGCCGCGCGTCGGGCAGCATCATCAGATCACCGCCCGGCCAGCTTTTCATCCGGGTCAGGATGCGGCCCGGATCAACGATGGCTTCGGCCTCTCCCAAAAGGGTCAGGCAGGGGTAGTTCGGGGCAGGGCGCGCGGCCAATTGCTTGGTTTCCGACAGCGCGAGGTTAAGCCAGCGCATGGACGGCCCGCCCAGCTTCAGCCCTTCGTGGGTCGTGACCTGACGGGCCATGTAGTCATAGAAATCCCGGTCCGCCGTCAGTTTGTTTTCGGCAAAATCATTGGCCAGCGGATAGGCCTCGGCGCTCATCCCCGGGGCCATGGCGCTGTCTTTGCCAAGGGCGACGGAAATCGTCGACAGCGATACTGCGATAGGCCGCATGAAGATGTTCAGCCGGATCCCCCACATCGGGGCCGAGAAGATCACCGATTTGACGTCCAGCCCCTCCATCGCGGCGCGCAGCCCGATGCAGCCGCCCATGGAATGGCCCAGCATGTGATAGGGGCGCGGCAGGTTGGCGGCCTTGGCGACCTCCATCACAGCGGCGACGTCTTTCTGATAGTCGGGAAATTCCTTCACATGGCCGATACGCGGATCGTCGATCAGACGGTCCGCAATGCCCTGACCGCGCCAGTCGACCGCCAGAACCGCATAGCCCGCGTCGCACAGAACCTGCGCGTCGCGGCCATATTTTTCGATGTATTCGGTACGGCCGGGAAAGATCAGAAGCGTGCCCTTGGGCGTGCCTTTTGCGGGCCACCAGCCCACGCGGATGCGGACACCGTCGCTGGCCTTGGTCCAGACGGCCTGACCGCCGTCGGGCCCTTCGGCCACGTCTGCAAAGAACGGTGCCTGCTCCATCGCCCGATCCTTCCCGTACCTGTCAGATCAGCTTAGCGCGGCGCCAAGCGCCATCGCCTTGGACATGTCGCCATCAACAGACAGACGGCCCGTCATGAAGGCCGAGGTCGGGTTCAGATCGCCCGCCATGATTTCCTGAAAGGTGGCCGCGTCGGCGGTCATGGTCACATCGGCGTCTTCGTCGCCTTCGCGCACGGTGTCGCCTTCGATCATGATGGCGCCTTCACCTTCGACGACGAACTTGGCGGTTCCGTCGATCCCACCGCTCATCTTTTCCTGCAGGGCTGCGACAGCTGCGTTGATTACTTCACTCATGGTTCACCTTTTCTGGAATTCGGTCCCTTGGGGGTTACATCGTGCCGGGAATTGCCGATACTGACGCTACACATAGGATTGTTATGATGGTCTCAAAGCAGATTCTCAAACCTATCGTTACGGCATTTGCCATCGCCGTGCCCGGAGCGTTGTTCGCTCAGGCGCAGGGTGGCGCGACGGACGATCTTTTGCAACGCCTTCAGGATGCTGATCCGGTGGATGCAAAAAAGATCGAGCGTGAGCTGGACCTCGCGTGGCGCCGTTCTGGATCCGCCTCGATGGATTTGCTGATGACCCGCGGCTCTGACGCGTTAGAGGCGGGCGACGTGGACAAGGCGATTGGCCACTTCTCGGCGCTGATCGACCATGCCCCGGGCTTTGCCGAGGCGTGGCATAGGCGTGCGCAGGCCTTCTACCGACAGGAAGAATTCGGGCTGGCCGTGGCCGATCTGGGGCAGACGCTGACGCTGAACCCCAATCATTTCAACGCCATCTACGGTCTGGGCGTGATTTTTGAATCTCTCGACAAACCCGATGAGGCGTTTGAGCTTTATTCTCGCGTGCTCGAGATGTACCCAACCCACGAACGCGCGATCGAGGCGCAAGAGCGGCTGCAGGGCAAAATCACCGGCCAGACGCTCTAGGCCGACCCCTCATCGCTTAATCGGGAAGGGCCAGCATGGCCGGGCAGGGCATCATAACGGCCGTTCTAGGGCCGACCAACACGGGCAAAACCCATTATGCCATCGACCGGATGCTGGGCTATCGCACCGGGATCATCGGGCTGCCCCTGCGTCTGCTGGCGCGCGAGGTCTATGACAAGATCGTCGCCATCCGCGGCCCGTCGGTCGTGGCGCTGGTCACGGGCGAAGAACGCATCGTCCCGCCCCGCACGCAATATTGGGTCTGCACGGTCGAGGCGATGCCCGAAGGCACGGGCCCAGACTTTCTGGCAGTAGACGAAATCCAGCTTTGCGCCGATCCCGAACGGGGGCACGTCTTTACCGACCGGCTGCTGCGCGCCCGTGGCACGCACGAGACGCTGTTTCTTGGGTCTGACACCATGCGCGGCAAGATTGCAGACCTTGTACCGGGGGTGCAATTCATGCACCGCCAGAGAATGTCCCAATTAGTGTATAATGGTTCGAAAAAGATAAGTCGGATGCCGCCAAGATCGGCAATTGTCGGCTTTTCGGTTGATAATGTGTATGCCATCGCAGAGCTGTTGCGCCGCCAGAAGGGTGGCGCAGCGGTTGTGATGGGCGCGCTAAGCCCCCGCACGCGGAATGCGCAGGTCGATCTGTATCAGAACGGCGATGTGGATTTTCTGGTCGCCACCGACGCCATCGGCATGGGCCTGAACCTCGATATCAATCACGTCGCCTTTTCGTCGCTGACCAAATTCGACGGTCGCCGGATGCGCCCCTTGGCGCCAAACGAACTAGCCCAGATTGCAGGTCGGGCAGGGCGCGGCATGTCGGACGGCACCTTTGGCGTCACGGGCGAAGCCCCGCCATTGGAACAGCCCATGGCCGAGGCGATCATGGAGCATCAGTTCACCCCCGTGCGCCACCTGCAATGGCGCAACCCGGCGCTGAACTTTGCCAGCCCCGACAAACTGATCGCGTCGCTGGAAGAACCATCCAACCGCGAAGGTCTGGTCAAAGCGCGCGATGCCGATGACCTGATCGCCCTGCGCACCCTTGCTGCCGATGCGGAAGCTCGGGCTCGGGCCAGCACCCCCGACGCGGTGCGCCTGCTGTGGGATGTTTGCCGGATCCCCGATTTCCGCGGCATCAGCCACGCCGAACACGCCAGCCTGCTGACCCAGATTTTTGCCGATCTGCACCAGCGCGGCACCATCCCAGACGACTGGCTGGCCCGCCAGATCAAGCGTATCGACCGCACCGATGGTGACATCGACACCCTGTCAAAACGGTTGGCGTTTATCCGCACATGGACGTACGTCGCGCAACGTCGGGGCTGGGTTTCCGACGAAAACCATTGGCGCGGAGAGACTCGCGCTGTAGAAGACCGTCTGTCAGATGCCCTTCATGAGCGTCTGACCCAAAGATTTGTGGACCGGCGCACCAGTGTGTTGTTGCGGCGGCTCAAGCAGAAGGAGGCCCTTTTGGCCGAAGTCAGTGATACCGGGGATGTAACGGTCGAAGGCGAATTCGTCGGCCGTCTGGAAGGGTTCCGTTTCCGTCAGGATGCCAAAGCGTCCGGCGAAGAAGCCAAAACAATCAGCCGTGCGGCTTTGCAGGCGCTTGCGCCGCATTTCCATCTGCGCGCGGACAAGTTCTACAACGCCCCCGATACGGAAATCGACTTTACCGAACAGGGCGGGTTGATGTGGGGTGATCAAGCGGTGGGCAAACTGACCGCCGGGTCCGATCCGCTGAAGCCGCAGGTACAGGTTTTCGTCGATGACGAAGCCGGGCAGGACGTGGCCGAAAAGGTGCAGCGTCGTTTGCAGCACTTTATCGATCGCAAGATCGCCGCGCTGTTCGAACCCCTGCTGAACATGTCCCGCGATGAATCGCTGTCGGGCATGGCGCGTGGCTTTGCCTTCCAAATGGTTGAAGGTCTGGGCATTCTGCCGCGTCAACAGGTGGCCGATACGGTCAAACAACTGGATCAGGACGCCCGCGGCGCGCTGCGCAAACATGGTGTGCGGTTCGGTCAGTTCACCATCTTCATGCCGCTGCTGCTGAAACCCGCGCCGACGCGTCTGCGCCTTGTTCTGTGGGCCCTGGCCAACAAACTGGACGAATTCCCCGAAGCGCCGCCCCCCGGTCTGGTCACCGTGCCGACCGACCAAAGCGCGCCTGAAGGCTATGCCGCGATGGCGGGCTACCGCGTGGCGGGCGACCGGTCGATCCGCATCGACATGCTGGAACGTCTGGCCGACATGCTGCGCGGCGAAGACACCCGCAGCGGGTTCGAGGCGAAGGCCGACATGCTGTCGATCACCGGCATGACGCTGGACCAGTTCGCCGACCTGATGCAGGGCCTCGGTTACAAGGCTGAAAAGGGCGAACGCGAAAAGCAGCGCGTGCAGGCCGAACCTGCGGGCAAAGAGCCTCAGGTCGTAGACGACGCCGCTGTAACCGCCGAACCCTCGGAACCCGCTGTCGAAGGCGCGACCGTCGACGGCACGCCCGAGAAACTGGAAAGCGACGCCACCACCGCCGGTCTGTCGACCGAAGAGGTGCTGGCCGAGGTCGATCCCGAGGCCACGCCCGAAGAGGTCGACACGCCCAGTGACGACACCATCGCAGACACCCAGCACGTGGCCGACGCCGCGCCGGAGTACGAGACCTTCTACACCTTCACTTGGGGTGGCACGCGGTCCAAACGTCCGGGCGAACAGGGCGGCCGCCGTGGCAAGCCGCGCGCCGACGACGCCAAGAAGGGCGGCAAACCGCGCGGGCCTAAGGGCAAGGGCGGCAAGCGTCGTGACGACGGGCCGAAATCCTTCCAGTCCGGTCCCAAGCGCGAGAAGGCGATTGACCCGGACAACCCCTTTGCCGCCGCGTTGAAGGGCTTGAAAACGGACTGATCCAATGGTGGATCAGTCGCAAAAATTCCGCTTGGACAAATGGATATGGCAGGCGCGGTTCGTGAAATCGCGCAGCCTCGCCGCCGCTCTGGTGACCGGCGGCCATGTTCGTGTGAATGGAAACCGGGCGGGCAAGGCATCGCATGCAGTGCAGCGCGGTGATGTGCTGACATTCCCGCAAGGTGACCGCATCCGCGTGGTCCGCATCCTTGCGGCAGCCACTCGTCGCGGCCCCGCGACCGAAGCGCAGACGCTGTACGATGATATGTCGCCCCCGGTCGAGAAGACGGAAATCCCCCAAGGTGCCCGGATTGAAGGCAATTCTCGCCCGACCAAGCGGGATAGACGGAAGCTTGATCTTTATCGCAAGGGGCGCGGCGATGAGGCGCTTGAATGATCGGGCGGGCCACGCTAGCTAACCCCGGAACACGCCTAACCCCGAGCCTTACATGACCTATATCGTCAACGACGCCTGCATCGCCTGCAAGTACACCGACTGTGTCGAAGTCTGCCCCGTGGATTGCTTCTACGAAGGCGAAAACATGCTGGTGATTCACCCCGACGAATGTATCGACTGCGGTGTCTGCGAACCCGAATGCCCCGCCGATGCCATTCGCCCGGACACAGAGCCGGACATGGAGAAATGGGTCGAGTTCAACCGCAAGTATTCGGAACTTTGGCCGGTCATCATCACCCGTAAGGACCCGCTGCCCGACGCCGAAGAACACGACGGCGAATCCGGCAAGCTTGAGAAGTACTTTAGCGAACAGCCGGGCGAGGGTGGTTAAACCAGCTTGGACCCAAGTTTGTGTCAGGTCGTGACGCCCCCTGAGGGCGCTCTGGCGCTGCACCGCAACATGACGCTTCCGATTCGGGGCGATTCGTGGTATTTTGTTCTTCGTATGATGAAGACTGCCTGCCTAAACGTAGCGCTTGCTGCCACCCGCTACGGTACGTAACCACAGATTTTCCGCAGCCGGACGAGGTGCTATTCCTCGCCCGGTCCTTTGCGGCCTGTCGTGATCCGGGCAATGTGAGGAATAAAAAAATGACTAAAGCTAAAAAAGCCGACTTCAGCCCCAATGAATACGTCGTGTACCCCGCGCATGGCGTTGGCCAGATCGTGTCGATCGAAAGCCAGGAAATCGCCGGTATCTCTCTGGAATTGTTCGTCATTTCCTTTGAGAAGGATAAGATGACCCTGCGCGTTCCGACCAACAAGGCCACCGAAGTGGGGATGCGGTCCCTGTCGACGCCGGACGTCGTGTCCAAGGCCATGACCACGCTGAAAGGCAAGGCGAAGGTAAAACGCGCCATGTGGTCCCGCCGCGCGCAGGAATACGAACAGAAGATCAACTCTGGCGATCTGGTTGCCATTGCAGAGGTCGTGCGCGACCTGCACCGCAACGACGACCAGCGCGAGCAGAGCTATTCTGAGCGTCAGCTGTACGAAGCCGCGCTAGAGCGTCTGACCCGCGAAGTCGCCGCCGTGTCCGGCGCGGACGAAGTGGACGCCGCGCGCAAAGTGGACGCCGTTCTGGTGTCCCGCGCAGCGTAATTCGCTGATCGGCTTAACTGAATTGACCGCCTCGGGTGACCGGGGCGGTTTTTTCGTTGCGGAATTGTATATCCTGAACAGAGGGCGGTGTCCGACCGCGGGCTGGCGCTCACGCCGAATGTAGTCTTCGCTTTATCCAAACGTGGTAGCCGCGCATAAGATCGTCGCGCTAACGGTCGCTAAGCGCCCGCCCATGGGGCGGTCGGGCGCTGCCCGGCGGCACTTCGTGCCTCGATTCCGGGCTTAAGACGACCTCAGGCAGCACGCTCGTGCGCTGCCCTCCGCCGCGCTCAGCTCACCAACACGACCAGCACCGCCACTTCGGCCAGCACCTGCACAGCCCCCAGAATATCACCCGTCTGCCCACCGATCCGGGACCGCGCCAGCAAAGCCATACCGCAGGCCACGACCAGAACTGCCACCACGGCAGCCACAACGCTCCACCCGACGCAAAACGCGCCCAGCACAACGGCCAGCGCCGCACTGACCCCAGACACTGCCAACGACGGACGCCCCACGCCGCGCGACAGCCCGTCCTCCCGCGCATTGGAGACCAGCGCCATCACACCGGGCAAAACCCCGCGTGACAGCACCGCAGCGGCCACCAGCGCAGGCAGAACCCACGCGTTGATCACCAGAAACACCGCAAAGACCCGCGCCAGAAGCACCAGCACCAGCGCGATCACCCCGTAGGACCCGATCCGGCTGTCGCGCATGATCTCTAGCCGCCGCTCGCGGGTCCAGCCGCCCCACAGACCGTCTGCAGTATCTGCCAGACCATCTTCGTGTAGCCCTCCGGTCACCATGACCAGCGCGCCGACCACCAGAACCGCCGCCAGCGGATCGGCCACGCCCGCCGCGATGGCCACAAAGCCCACCGCCCATCCGATCAGCCCGACGACCAGCCCGACCAAGGGCCAGCTCCACCCGGCGTTGGCCCCGCGGGCGGTGTGATTGGGCAAGGGCAGGCGGGTCAGCAGACCAAAGCCTGTCAGGATGTCGTCAAAGGCGTTTGAAAGGGCGCGCATCGTGGGGTTGCTCCTGATTTCCCATGCTTTAGACACCGCGAGAGAATTCTGCACAACGAGGTTTTGCCATGACATCCGCCCCCGCTACGCTGGACCAGTTCCGTGATCTATTGGCTGATTTGCCGGGGCCTGATGCCCAGGCGCAGGCCGACGCGGCGGATCGCAATGGTCAGCTGACGAAACCCCCGGCGGCGCTTGGCCGGTTGGAGGATCTGGCGCAATGGTACGCGGGCTGGCGCGGCAACGGGCGTCCGTCGCTTGATCACCCTCAGGTCATTATTTTCGCCGGGAACCATGGGGTTGCGGCCAAAGGCGTATCGGCCTTCCCGCCCGAGGTGACGGTCCAGATGGTGGCGAATTTCGAACACGGTGGCGCGGCGATCAACCAGCTGTCCAAAGCCTTTGGCGCACAGATGGACGTCCACGCGCTGGATCTGGATCGCCCCACGAACGACTTTACCGAAACCGCCGCAATGGATGACGCTGACGTTCTGGCCGCGCTGACCACTGGCTGGAACGCGGTAGACGCCAAGGCCGATCTGCTGGTGACGGGCGAAATGGGAATCGGCAACACCACCGCCGCGGCGGCCATCGCCAATGCGCTTTACGGCGGCACGGCGCAGGACTGGGTCGGACGTGGCACAGGCGTCGATGACGCGGGTCTGACCCGCAAGGCAGAGGTCGTGTCGGCGGGCGTTGCCAAACACGGCGGGAAAGACGGCATCGACGTTCTGGCCAGCCTTGGCGGGCGCGAAATCGCGGCCATGGCGGGGGCAATCCTGCGGGCGCGCGTCGAAGGCATCCCGGTGATCTTGGACGGGTTCATCTGCTGTTCCGCCGCGGCCTGCCTTCAGGCGATGAACTCCGCCGCGCTGGATCACTGCGTCGCGGGCCATGTCAGCGCCGAATCCGCCCATCCCAACCTGTTGGAACAACTGGGCAAAGAGCCGCTGTTGAACCTTGGCCTGCGTCTTGGCGAAGGCTCTGGCGCGGCGCTGGCCATCGGCGTGCTGAAGGGCGCGGTGGCCTGCCATTCCGGCATGGCCACCTTTGTCGAGGCGGGCGTCAGCGACGGTTAAGCCGCCTCATCCCCATCGCGGGTCAGGATCGACTGGAGCGAGGCCTCAAGGTCCCGCTCCAGTTCCTTCGCGCGCTGGATGTATTCAGGGTTCTTGTCCGCAGGCAGGTTCGGGTCCCACAACTCGGCCAGTTCACGCACCGTATCCCTGTCGTGGTGGAAGAAGGCCTGTTCTAGCTTGGCCGCCTCGAAGTCCGAAAAGCCCGTATTCTCCAACACATAGCGGCCCGCGCGCAGGCTGCTGTCAAAGGTTTCCCGCACGATATCGTCGGCCCCGGCCTGATAAAGTTCATACACATGCCGCCGGTCATGCGCGCGCGCCACGATGTGAATGTCGGGCCGCTGCTTGCGAGCATAGGCGACCAGATCGGTGACCGATTTGGGATCGTCAATGGCAGCCACCAGCACGCGGGCCTTGTCCAGCCCCGCCGCCCGCAGGATGTCCGGGCGCGATGGATCGCCGAAATACCCCTTGAAACCAAAGCGGCGCATCACCTCGATCGTGCGGATGTTGTTGTCCAGAACGACCGTTTTGATACCCGAGGATTGCAACAGCCGGTTCACGATTTGCCCAAACCGACCCACGCCCGCGATGATCACAGGGCCTTCATCGTCAATCTCATCGGCGGCGCGCGTTTCGCTGGCCGGGTCGCCCATCTTCTTGGACATGTAGTCGTAGAACAGGAACAGCAGCGGCGTGATCAGCATCGACAGGGCGATCACCAGCAACAGCCGTTCCGCCAGCACCGGGGGCAGCACCTCTTGCTGGCGCGAGAACGACAGCAGTACGAACCCGAATTCCCCCGCCTGGCTTAGCGACAGGGTGAACAGCATCAGCCGCCGCCGCCTCAGCTTGAACGCGCGCCCGATCAGGAAGAGGATGATCCCCTTGATCAGGATCAGCGCGACCGTCAGCCCAAGGATGATGCCCGGAGATTTCACCAGCACGCCAAAGTTGATGCCCGCGCCCACGGTGATGAAGAACAGACCCAGCAACAGCCCCTTGAAGGGCTCAATGTCCGACTCCAGCTCGTGTCGGAATTCGCTGTTGGCCAGAACCACGCCCGCCAGAAAGGTGCCAAGCGCCGGGGACAGGCCCACAAGGTTCATCAGAAAGGCGATGCCGATCACGATCATCAGCGCCAGCGCGGTGTACATTTCGCGCAGCTTGGCCGCGTGGATAAAGCGGAACACCGGCGCGGTCAGGTAGATACCCGTCAGGATCACCGCCGCCACAGCGCCAAAGGTCACCAGTGTCACCCCCCAGCCGGGCAGGCCTTCCACAAGGCTCATCCCGTGGTGGGCGTCCGCCTCCATCGCAGTCCGGGTAAGCGATCCATCAGGGTTCGCCTTCAACCCAAGGGACGGCAAGGCCAGCAGCGGCAGGAAGGCCAGCATCGGGATCACCGCGATATCCTGCGTCAGCAACACGGAAAACGCGGATCGTCCGCCCGGCGTCTGCATCAACCCCTTTTCCGACAGGGTTTGCAGCACGATGGCCGTCGACGACAGCGCAAGGATCATCCCCACGGCCAGCGACACCTGCCATGCGTACCCAAGCGCGACAAAGCCCACCATCACGGCCAGCGTCGTCAGCACGACCTGCAACCCACCAAGCCCCAGCAATCGGTGTCGCATGTCCCACAGCGCGCGCGGCTCAAGCTCCAGCCCGATCAGGAACAGCATCATCACGACGCCAAATTCGGCAAAGTGCTGCAGGTCGGTGTTGTCCGTCCCCACCAGCCCCAGAACCGGCCCGATGACGATACCCGCCGCCAGATAGCCCAGTACCGATCCCAGCCCCAGCCGGGACGCGATCGGTACGGCGATCACCGCGGCTGCCAGATAGATCGTCGCCTGAAACAGGAAGCCTTCCATATGCGTCTAAGTCCTTGCCTTTAAAGGGGGCGAACGGGTAGGGGGCCGTCCTGTTTGAATTGGTCCATAACGATCTGACTTTGCACCCTTGTGACAGATGGATGCGGCAGCAGAACTTCGTGAATCAGTTGGTGAAGCGCGCCCAGATCGGCACAATAGACGCGCAACAAGTAATCAGCTTCGCCGGTCAATGTCCACGCGCCGGTGACCTCGTCCCGGGTCTGGATCAGCGTGGCAAACTCGCGCGACTGATTTGGCCCGTGGGTGCCCAGCTGAACCTGCACAAAGGCCTGAATATCAAGGCCCAGTGCCTGCGGGGCCAGCCGCGCGACATAGGCCTGCACATAGCCTTCGGCCTCCAGCCTCTGCCGCCTGCGCCCGGCTTGGGACGGCGACAGGTTCAACCTCTCGCCCAGGTCCTGGGCGGTTAGGTTGGCGTTGGTTTGCAGCACCTCCAGCAGGCGCAGGTCAGTCGAATCCAGCATTCGCGAAATCTCCGCATGATGGTTGCAGATAGTGTAAATTTCGCGCGCGCCAACCACAAGTCACCCGCAAGAACGCGCAGATAATGTGCGGCATGGGGCGTAATTTGCACAAAAGCTATACAGACAGGAGGTTCCCCATGGGTCCGTTCCCCCACGACGCCCCGAAATCCACCATCACCCCCGAAAACCCCGCCGGCACCGACGGGTTCGAGTTCGTCGAGTTCGCCCATCCCAACCCGGACGAATTGCGCGACCTGTTTTCCCGCATGGGGTATGAACTGGTTGGCCGCCACAAATCCAAAGACGTGGAGCTTTGGCAGCAGGGCGACATCACCTACATCATCAACGCGGAACCCGGCACCCACGCGGCCCAGTTCATCGAAGAACACGGGCCCTGCGCGCCGTCGATGGGCTGGCGCGTCGTCGATGCCCAGCACGCCTTCGATCACGCGGTGAAGAACGGCGCCACACCCTATGAGGGCAACGGCAAGCTGATGGATGTGCCTGCGATCGTCGGCATCGGCGGCTCGCTCATCTACTTTATCGAAGAATATTACGAGACCTCGCCCTACAACCGCGAATTCGACTGGCTGGCCCAGTCCAAGCCGCGCGGCGTCGGGTTCTATTACCTCGACCACCTGACGCACAACGTGTTCAAGGGCAACATGGACACGTGGTTCAAGTTCTACGGTGACCTGTTCAACTTCAAGGAAATCCGGTTCTTCGACATTCAGGGCAAGTTCACCGGGCTATTCAGTCGCGCGCTGACCTCTCCCTGTGGCCGCATCCGGATCCCGATCAACGAAGACCGGGGAGAGACGGGGCAGATCGTTGCCTACCTTAAGAAGTACAATGGCGAAGGCATCCAGCACATCGCGGTCGGCGCGCGCGACATCTATGACGCCACCGACCAGATCGCCGAAAAGGGCATCAAATACATGCCCGGCCCGCCCGACGCCTATTACGCCATGTCGCATGACCGCGTGAAGGATCACGAAGAACCGATTGAGCGGATGAAAAAGCACGGCATCCTGATCGACGGCGAAGGTGTCGTTGATGGCGGAGAGACGCGGATCCTGCTGCAGATCTTCTCGAAAACCGTGATCGGTCCGATCTTTTTCGAGTTCATCCAGCGCAAAGGCGACGACGGCTTTGGCGAAGGCAACTTCAAGGCACTCTTCGAGTCGATCGAACAAGAGCAGATCGACAACGGAGAGATCGCGGCGGAATAACCCGCAGCCAGATTGATCAACGCACAAAACGAAACGGGCCGCACGACGCGGCCCGTTTTCATTTCAGCTTGATGAAAATATCCTCGCCGAAGGCATGGGCTGCGTCAGCGGCCCATCACCCGCTTAGCCGCTTGGCATATCCAGCGTCACGTTGCGCCCGTTCTTCTGATAGCGCAGCGTGCCATCGCCAATCGCCAGAACACGACCCCCATCAATTCGGTCCCCGACCTGCACCTTGCGATACCGGCCATTGGCCAGACGCACCAGCGCGCGCCGGTCAGAGGGCTGGCCGTAAACGCCGATCAGGTTGATCCGGTTCAGGTTGATCGCATTGCGCACCGTCGCCTGACGCGTGACCGAAGCCGAAGATGGCACGCGCGGCACCACGGCAGGCGGCGGGGCCTGCGTGACCCGCGCAGCGGCGGCCAGTTGCGGCATGTTTTCGGGACGTTTTAGCGGGCGCAGGGCGGTAAAGGCGGGCTCTAGCTGCGGCTCTGGCGTGGGTTGTGGCGCAATTACCAGACCCGCGGCGGCAGAGGTGCGCGTGACCCCTTCGTCATTCAGGGCTGCGGCGACCGCGCTTTCAATCGCGCCACTGGCCAGCGATGCCCCTTGGGCGGGGCCGGTGGTGGTGGCAGCGGCCACCTGGATCGGCGCCGGATCGGGATCGGCTGCGAAGGGGCGGATCAGCGGTCGCAGGGCCTCAAACCGCGGCTCGGGCCGGGCGGCGACGGTTTCGACCTCGGCCTCTACGGCGGTGTCTTCGGTCAGCTCCGGTGTGGCCTCGGCGGTGTCGACCGCCAGCTCCGTCACGGGCTCTGTCACGGGCGCAGTTTCTTCAGCGACCCCTTCGGTCACGCCGGGCCGTGCGGGCGGCAGGATCGGCGGCAGACCCGCGATGACGGTGACTTCGGCCTCGTCCTCTGGTGTCGCTTCGGGCGTCACGTCCGGTGTTGCTTCGGGTTGCAGCGCCGCATCGTCCTGCGTCTGCTCAGGCTCTCCGGGACGGGTGGGCGGCAGCAGCGGCGGATCGCCTGCGTAGACCACAACGCCCTGCGGCGTCACAGCCCCTTCGGGCGTGGCGATGACCAACCCGCGGTCGTCCATGTTGAACCGTTGGCCGGGGGTCGGCGGCGGGCCGGGCGGTGTGGGCAGTGCGTCGGGCACCAGCGCGGCCAGCGCCGGTTGCTCCATCCGTTGCGGCGGGCCGTCGGATCCGGGGTTGTCGTCACGCGCCGCGTCATCGGCGCCAAGCGTTTCAGACGCCAGCGGGTCAGGCGAATCCTGCCAGATGCCCGTGGCGGCATAGCGCGCCTCGGCCTCTGGCCCGTCCGCGGGCACATCCGTAGTGTCCGCGTTGGCGGTCTCCTCGGGCGCTGTTTCTTCTGCCGCTTCGACGGCCTCTGTCACGATCAGGGGCGACACGTCTTCGATCGCCTCATCGTCACCGGGGCCGGGCGGCACGGATTCTTCGGTCACGGCTGCGCCGGCGACTTCTTCTGCAGGCTCACGCTCTTCCACACCCGCCTGTGGCGAGACGAGAGGCGCCATGCCGTCGTTCATAAAGATCGCGGCCCATCCAGCCGTGCCCAGCAGGGCGACCACGCCGACCACGGCAATCGCCACGCGGGCGCCACCGCCCGAAGGCTCATACGCTGCGCCACCACGGGCACCGAAAACGGTCAGCCGCTCCGCTTCTTTCCGGCGTTCTTCCGCGCTGAGTTCGCCCAGAGAACGGGCTTGGCCCTGCGACGACGCCTCAGCCTCAAGGTCAGGGGCGACGGTGTCTTCCGCCACGGCGGCATCCGTAACGATCGGTGCGGCGGCGGCTTTCTTGGATCGTTTCCAGCGAGAGGTCTTGGCGGGCTTGGACGTCTCCTCCGACGCCTCAGCGATACTTGGTTCGACTGGCTCATTGACCGGGTCATCAACTTCGGCCGAAGGCGCGGGCGTCGAACCATCAAGGCTGATCCCCGCGCTATCGGGCAAAACCAATTCGGGGACTTCGGACGCGCGGGCCGCACGTTTCTTGCCAAAGGACGACAGCGCACCGCCAAGGGTCGTGCCGATCCCGCCCAGAACGCCGGTGACACCGGCCAAGGGGTTCGGACGGCGCGGGCTGGGCGTCGCGTCGGTGGCGTCGAATGCGGTTTCAAAATCGGTCGAAGGCGGGGTCAGCGCCGCGCCGGTATCAGCCGCAGAAGCGTCATCTTCGACAGCGGTGTCGGCCTTGGCCTTTTTCGCCGCATCACGTTCCCAGCTGGCCTTCCGGCTGGCGCGCAATTCGGCCCCGCGCGGCGCACTGGCCTTGGCACTGCTGGCGCTGGCAACGGCGGCGTCGGATTTGGGGTCGGATTTTGCCGCAGGTTTCGCGGCTGCGGGGGCGTCCGCCGGGGCAGGGGTGTCCTCGCCCTCCGGCTCTTTGCTGCGGCGGCTGACAAAGGCGACCGGCGCGTCTTCTTCTTTGGCGGGGTCCGGTGCGGGCGGGGCAGTCGGGGATTTCACCCGACCGATCACGCGGATCGCGACGGTGTCCGGCTCTACCGTGATGTTGGCGGGAACATCATGCGCGGTGCCGAAGAACGGCTCTCCGGAATAGTCGCGCGGCTCTGGCATCGCGGCAAAGGACACGGGCGTAAAGCCAAAGCCGCGGGCAAATTCATCCGCCTCTTGCAGCGTCTCAAGCGCGACCGCGGCAATGTGCAGGTGCTGGCCGCTGACGGCGCTGTCGGTTGCCAGTTCGTCCAGCGAATAAGGGGTTTGGCCGTCCAGCGCCATGGCGACCGTCTGCTGGCGCGACACCGGATCGGCGCGGCCTGCGGGCACGGTGACATAGCGGATCTGTTCGTTCGGGATAACGATCTTAAAGGTCGCCTGACCGGGGGCCAGCTTTTCAGCCGCCTCCCGCAGGGCTTTCATTTCCTGTCCAAGGGTCGGGCTTTCCGGAGACGCCTCACCGACAAGCTCCCATCCCGGAGAGGAGCGTTGCAGAAGGGCGATGCCTTCCATGGACAAAATTAGTGCAAAATTCGGTTTCATCAGCCCGTCACATGCCAAAGGCGCAGAGAATCCGGGGATCCTCTGCGTTTTGACTATGCTATAGCACGGTTAACGATTGGAAAAGGCTCACGTTCTTGCCAGCCCTGATCGGCAATTACCCGCAGGCCTTCGTCAGCGCCTGATCCAGATCGGCGATCAGGTCGTCCGCATCCTCGATCCCTATGGACACGCGCACAACGTCCGGACCTGCGCCTGCGGCCTTCTGTTGTTCTTCCGTCAGCTGTCGGTGCGTGGTCGAGGCCGAGTGGATCACAAGGCTTCGCGTGTCGCCAAGGTTGGCCACATGGCTGAAGATTTCCACGGCGTCGACGAATTTCACGCAGGCCTCGTACCCGGCCTTTAGCGAAAACGTGAAGAGCCCACCCGCGCCCTTGGGGCAAATCTTGGCGACCCGGTCGTGGTAGGGCGACGACTCCAGCCCCGCATAGGTCACGGCCGACACGCGGTCGTCCTTTTCCAACCAGCCGGCAACTTTCAGTGCGTTTTCCACATGGCGATCCATGCGCAGCGACAGCGTCTCGATCCCCATCAGTGTGTAATGCGCCGCCTGCGGGTTCATCGTCATGCCCAGATCGCGCAAACCGATGGCAATGCCGTGGAAGGTGAAGGCGAGGGGCCCGAACGTCTCGTGGAACTTCAGCCCGTGATAGGCGGGTTCAGGCTGCGACAGCGACGGGAACTTGTCGGACGCGGACCAGTCGAAATTACCCGAATCGACGACGCAGCCGCCCGTTACCGTGCCGTTGCCGGTCAGGTATTTCGTGGTCGAATGCACCACCAACGTCGCGCCGTGTTCAATCGGGCGGCACAGGTACGGCGTGGCCGAGGTGTTATCGACGATCAGCGGGATCCCGGCCTTGTCCGAGATCGCGGAAATCGCGTCCAGATCGGTGATATAGCCGCCGGGGTTCGCCACGGCTTCGCAGAATACCGCGCGGGTGTCGTCGTCGATCGCGGCCTCGACCGCGTCTAGATCGTCGAAATCCACGAACTTGGCCGACCAGCCAAAGCGTTTGATTGTCTGGGAAAACTGCGTGATCGTGCCACCATACAGGCGGGTAGAGGCGACGACGTTCTTGCCCGGCGACATCAGAGGGAACAGCGCCATGATCTGCGCCGCATGACCCGACGAACAGCACACCGCGCCCTGACCGCCTTCAAGCGTCGCGATGCGTTCCTGCAGAACGGCGACCGTGGGGTTCGTCAGGCGGGAATAGATATAGCCCACTTCCTGCAGGTTGAACAAAGCCGCCGCATGATCCGCATCGCGGAACACATAGGCTGTGCTTTGATAGATCGGCGTCTGCCGCGCACCTGTTGCCGGATCAGGGCGTGCGCCC
The DNA here is from genome assembly GCF_045763785.1 of Pseudooceanicola aestuariicola. Classification (NCBI taxonomy): domain Bacteria; kingdom Pseudomonadati; phylum Pseudomonadota; class Alphaproteobacteria; order Rhodobacterales; family Paracoccaceae; genus Pseudooceanicola; species Pseudooceanicola aestuariicola. The sequence continues at coordinate 1,364,311 of NZ_JBJGSF010000001.1, forward strand.
GCGTGGATTTGCAGCGTGTCGAAACCGTAGGCCATGAAAATATCCTCCCGTATATGTCTGATTATGGTCTTGCCAACAGCCCTAAGGGATCGCAGCGTGCCGCTCAAGTTGTTCGATCAGGAGCGTCCGATGATCCCGCCATTTCACCTTGCTTATCACGTCACCGACTTGGACGAGGCGCGCCGTTTCTATTCTGGCCTGCTGGGCGCGGAAGAGGGGCGCAGCACCGACACCTGGGTCGATTTCGATTTCTTCGGGCATCAGTTGTCGCTGCATCTGGGCGAGCCGTTCAAGACGACGAACACCGGTAAGGTGGGCGATCACATGGTGCCGATGCCGCATCTGGGGATTGTGCTGGCCTATGAAGACTGGCGCGGCATGGCGGATCGGTTGGAAAGCGCAGGGATCGAGTTCGTCCTGCCGCCCTCGGTCCGGTTTGAAGGAGAGCCGGGGGAACAATGGACCATGTTCTTCCGCGACCCATCGGGCAACCCGATCGAGGTGAAGGGCTTCCGCGACCTCTCGGGCGTCTTCGCGAAGGGCTGAACCGCGGCCATCGACAAACGTGCCGCCCCGTCGGGCGCACATTCCCTTGCGCCTATGCCTTTGCAGGCTAGGCATGGTGAGCCCCGAACGGCTTGATCCGCCGTAGGGTGGGTTTTCAACCCACCTTTCAAATCGGTTTGAACCCTGAAAGGAGGGCCGCGCCGACCCGGGGTGGCGCAGTAGCGCCGCCCATGGGGGCGGGTCGGCGCTGCCCGGCGTGCCGCCGGGCGGTTGTTTGATTAACTCAGTGCGGTATCGGCTGAGGTCATAAATGCGGGGTGAACCCCGCCCTACAGATAAGGCCGCGTAGGGCGGGGTTCACCCCGCCTTGACCCAACCCCTCACCAATCACCGCATCCAGAACCCTTCGCGCTTGATCCGGTTACGGATCGCCTGTTCCTTGCGGGGCAGGTTGTCGCGGTCAAACATCTCTCGGACCTTCTGACCGCGGCCCTGATACACGATCCGCTTGATCGGGTCGTAGTTCTTCAGCACCTTCTTGAAATACTGCGGTGAGGTCACCGCCTCCAGCACTTCGACCGCCAGATCGCTTTCCCGCGCATAAAGCAGCGGCAGCACGCGGTAATGGCAGGTGACTTCTCCGTCCAGCAGACCGGGGGGCAGCGCGTCGCGTCGCCCGCCGAAGGAATGGATGACAAGGGGCAAGGCGATCTGATCCAGCCACGGGTCCATCGTCTGACAGACCAGTTCTTCCGGCGGGTCGTCGCGGATGGCGATCATGTAATCCAGCATCCGCCGCCCGAACTGATGCGGACAGCGATAATAAAAGAACCCCGCGTTGAAATAGAGGTACCGCCGCCAGTATTCGTCCGGTTGGCTCAGGTCCAAAGAGCTTTCGAAATCCAGCCCGAACCGGTCGTACAGCGATTTCCAGATACCCGTGTAACCGGGCCCGTACAACTCGGGCTGCGGCCACGTGCCTTCCACCCGCAACGAGGCCGAGGGCACATCGAAATCAAAAGGCACCCGCGCCAGATCGTCGAGGATCAGCGTGTCGGTGTCGAAAAAAATGAACGGCTCTCCCTTGGGCAGGGACAGCAGCGCCTCAACCTTGTTGCCCTGCGGATAACTCTCTCCGAAATGCTCGTTCTGGAACGGCAGCAGCGTCGCACCCAGATCGCTGAGCGCGCCGCGCAGCGTGCCGGCCATACTAGGGTCACGATCCCACAGCGGGCCGGGCTGCGGTTCGGCTACGTACAGGTTGGGTGTCGACGGGCTGTTGCCGAATAGCGAGGCCGCGAAAATCAGCGCCTCGTACTGCAACCGCCCGGATTGCCCTATGATCAGGATGTTCGGGGTTGGACCGTCAGTCGACAGATCTGCAAGCCCCGGGTCTTCGCCTGTGACCATAAATTTGCTACCCTCATCAGCGCGTGGTGCTAGACTGTGTTTTTTAGCAAACTTATCAGTTCCCTGATCGAAATAAAGGCCGGACGATAAAAGGCCGCGTCAAGACGGAGATAGCATATGTTTCTTTGGTTCTGGACCCTTCTGATCCTCAGCGCCTCTGGCGTGACCGACGACACGATCGAAGCCTCGGCCCCCGCCACGCCCGCCAGCCCAAGCGCCCCGAGCAGCCCCGATACGCCCGCACAGCCAGATAGCCCCGACACCCCGGCAGACCCGGCGACCCCCGCCTATACCGCAGACCCCCAGACGCCGACCGGCAAGTTCACCACCGCGACCGAGGTGAAGCCGATCCTGTCGATGACGAAACCCCAGTGGATCGGGGTGCGCGAATACGATGGGCAGGATCTGGTCTATGTTACGCAGATCATGGCGTGGCGCTGCGGGCTGGCGGGACTGCGGCTGGCCGTCAACGACGCTGATCTTGCGGATTGGCCGCTGCCCCCGTGCCACGCGGACAGCCCCGCGCCCAATGCGCTGTTGCCCGAAGATGGCTTGCCCTACCGTGCATTTCCCCTTGGCTCCGTCGATACCGTGACGGTCGAAGTGATCTATGACGATCTGACCACCGACGCGGGCGTATTCCTGCGTCAAAACGTGCTGATCCCGTAACCTTGCGGCACACAACGAAAAAGGGCGCCCAAGCGGACGCCCCCAAAGCTGGCATCATTGGATCTTAGGCGAGCTTTTCCTTAACCGCCGCCACCACGTCGTCCAGCGACAGCCCAAGGCCTTCAAGCATCGACAGATCGATTCCCTTTTCCTCTAGCATCGCGGTCAGACCATCCGCGTCGATATCCGCCAAGGCGCTAAGATCGATCCCGCTGTCGCCAATCTTTGCGACGATATCGTCCATCCCACCAAGCGCGCCAACCGCTTTGCCCAGCATATCTCCCAGTCCCATGACCAAACTCCTTTTACGTCACCTGCAGGTCTCAGCCCCCGCTGGGGTCAGCTTTGCATTCTCAGGGGCATGACGAAAGAGTGGGGGCGCAGGACGCCTGTGATACTTCCGTGACACAGCCCGTTGATAGGACAGGGCGCCCAATTTTGAAGCGTCAAAATCCTTTGCAAATCAGATGATTGGGGCAAAACTGACGCCGAGCAGAAGCAGGAGCCCAAAGTGAATTGGACCATCGTCGATCGCGCCGCCAACCTTGCCGCCATCGCGGCCTTCGTTGTCGCGGCCTATGCGATCATCTTTCCCGCCACCGTGTCGGATTTTCTGGACGAGATCAGCGAAAGCAACAAACGGCTGGCGGATGAATTGCCTTACTGGATCAGCTTTAGCGAGTCTTATGAGCGTGAGGTGCTGAACGCCTACAGCACCGAAACTGGCGGGGCAGCAACGGCCATCGCGCTGGAAAATCGCGGGAACTTCGTACTGCGCGATATCGAGGTGCGGCTGTTCGATCAGAACGGCAAGCGCGTGGATACACGCAAGAACATTTTTCTGACGCCCTTCGGGGGCTACACGGCCTATATGAGCGGCCCAACCGGATCCTTTGACGAAGGCATGTCCATCTGCGTCGGGGGCTATTCGTCCCGTGCAGAGAAATACCTGTATGAATGGCGGATACTGGTGCGCGAAGGCGTGGTCGGGTTCAACACGATGTCCCCGACAGACTATGTTTTCACGGACGAAGGCTGGCCAGCCCCGTGTGAGGTCTGAACCCTAAAAACCACCATGTAAGGGAATGGTGGGCGACCCTGGAATCGAACCAGGCATGGGTCTCCCCGGCGGAGTTACAGTCCGCTGCCGCACCTTGCAGCACGTCGCCCGATCGTGCGGGGCGTGTGGCCCGGCGCGGATCGTGAGGGGGTGATTACTAAGACCCCCTAGGGCCGTCAACAGGAAATCTGCGCCACCTCTCGCATCAGGGCCAAAGGGGTGCTAGGGCAACATGGCAAATGCCAAGCGAGGGCCGGTATGAAAAAGCCAAAGTGGGTGGTTGAAAAGGAACGCGGCAAAAAGGCCGCCGAGGCGGAAACCGTCTGGCTTTTCGGCCTTCATGCGGTGCGCGACGCGCTGATGAACCCCGCGCGCGAAAAGCTGCGCCTGATCGTCACCAAGAACGCGCAGGACAAACTGGCAGACGCCATCGGCTTTGCCGGGATCGAGCCGGAGCAGGTCGACGCGCGCAAATTTTCGGCCCCGATCGATCCGCAATCGGTGCACCAAGGCGCCGCGCTAGAGGTCAAGCCGCTGGATTGGGGGCAGGTGGCCGATCGGTGTCTGGGCGATGGCGAACGCCCGCCGCGCGTTGTTTTGCTGGACCGCGTAACCGATCCGCACAACGTGGGTGCCATCCTGCGGTCAGCCGAGGTATTCGGCGCGGTCGCCGTCATCGGTATGCGCCACCATGCGGCCCCGGAAACGGGCGCACTGGCCAAGACCGCCAGCGGGGCGCTGGAACGGCAACCTTACCTGCGGGTCCGCAACCTTGCCGACACGATGGAGGAGCTGCGGAACATGGGCTACCTCGTCCTTGGGCTGGATGGCGAAGCAGACGGAACGTTGGAAGACGCCGTCGACGGCCTTCTGGACCGCCCCATCGCGCTGGTTCTGGGGGCCGAGGGGCCGGGCCTGCGCCCCAAGACCAAGGACACCTGCGATAAGCTAGTACGCATTGATTTTGCTGGGGATTTCGGATCGCTCAACGTGTCGAATGCGGCGGCGGTGTCGCTATATGCGGTGCGCCCACGCTAGAGCCGCGGAATTCTGTGGACCAAAGCGATTTACCCTCGCGATTTAACGCTTTGTTCACATTTTCATTACAGCCTCTCCCTACGCTGAAAGGCGACCCCTACATGGAGTCACGAGACGTTGGTTTGGAACACTGGCGATCTCTTCACTGTCCCTCGTTCCGTACTGCGCCCGGGTTCTTTGCCCGGGCGTTTTTTATGGCGATGATCGACCGTAATGACCGACGGGGGCAGACGGGCAGCCCGCGCGAATCCTCTTGCGCCGCAAAGGCCCGCCGCTAGGGTATCGGGATGAGCGAGACCTATTCCGATCCCTTCCTGCGCGACATTCTGAAACGCACCCGCGTCATCGCGGTGGTGGGCGTGTCGATGAACCCCGTACGGCCCAGCTATTACGTGGCCCGTTACCTTGGCCTCAAGGGCTTTACGGTGATTCCCGTCAACCCCGGCCACGCGGGCGAACGCCTGTTCGGACAGACGGTCCGCGCCTCCCTGTCCGAGATTAAGGAACCGGTCGACATGGTCGATATCTTCCGCCGTTCGGAACATGTGCCACCCATCGTGGATGAGGCGTTAGAGGCGTTTCCGGACCTGAAAACGGTCTGGATGCAGATCGGTGTCGTGAACGAAGAGGCGGCGGCGACCGCACAGGCGCGCGGCGTGGACGTGGTGATGAACCGCTGTCCCAAGATCGAATACCAGCGCCTATTCGGGGAACTGCGCATGGGCGGGTTCAATACCGGCGTAATCTCCTCCAAGCTGTGACGGGCGCGGCCCGGAAAGGCCCCTATGGCGCACACTGACGGCTCAAGCGACCTCGTTACGCTTTTGGCCCAGATCGCCAAGGCGGCCACACGGGCTGGCAGCCCCGCAGGAAAAGCCCTGAAGCGCGTGCGCAAAATGCCCGCCCGCGCAGTCCAACTATCCGAGATTTGCCCGCTGCCCGACGAAATCGACCAGCTGTATCGCAATTTCGATGGTGTGCAGGCGGAAAAGGCCAAGCTAAACCAATGGCAATCGAACCTCTTTCTGGACTTCGACTTCTGGACGTCCGGAGAGTTGTTTTTTGCCAATCGCGGGTCGCGCAGGCGTGACTACAAGCCGCGACGACAGTCGGTTGTCGTCTCAAGCTCAATCATGCAGTTGGGACTGAACCTTGCAGTCGGTTCGGAACACCCCGATGCGCCATCCGGCGTCTATGCCAGCCGATACCCAATGCATGAACGTGATTATCTGGCCTTCGACACGGTCGAGGGCTGGCTGCGAACCAGTCTGGATGCCTGGGAAGAAGGCGCGATGACCATCGGAGACAAGGGTCGATTGACCTATGATCCCGCGCAGATCGCGGCAATCGCTGCGCGCCACAATGCAGCGCGTGAGTATTGGGATCACCTCGCAGCTGGGGACGTGGACTGGGGGCCGTCGAATCTGGCTGAATGGGAAGCTGTAGAAAGGCAGGGGTAGTTGGGGCCCAGTCTAACCGTTGTTTGCAGTGCCCCTGTCGCAAGACGCGGCGGCCAGGCGCGAGATCGCTACCTTATCCGAGGGAAGTGCAAGTAACAGAGGTAGAAGGGGGCGCTGCCCCCTTGGCCTTCGGCCAATTCCCCCGAGGGTATTTTTGACCAGAAGAAGGGCAGGGTGCGCGTTATTTGCGCGCTGCTTTTTCCGCGATACCCGAGGTTCCCTGACGGCGGGAGAGTTCGTTCAGCACGTCATCCAGCGCCACATCGCGTGCGGCCAGCATGACCAGCAGGTGATAGAGGACGTCCGCTGCCTCTGACGTTAGCTTTTCACGGTCGTTCTTGACGGCTTCAATGATCGCCTCAACCGCTTCTTCGCCGAACTTCTCGGCGCATTTCTCGGGGCCCTTGGACAACAGCTTGGCCGTCCAGGAACTATCGGGGTCTGCCCCTTTGCGCGATTGGATCGTGGTATAGAGGTCGTCCAGAATGCTCATTCTATCCTCATCGGGATGCCGGCGGCTTCCATATGCTCTTTGGCTTCGCGGATGGTGTAATCGCCGAAATGGAAGATCGAGGCGGCGAGCACTGCCGACGCGCCGCCCTTGGTCACGCCTTCGACAAGGTGGTCAAGGTTGCCGACGCCGCCAGAGGCGATCACAGGCACATCCACCGCATCAGAGATCGCGCGGGTCAGCGGCAGGTTGAAACCTGCGCGCGTGCCGTCGCGATCCATGGAGGTCAGCAGGATCTCTCCGGCGCCTTTGGCGGCAACCGTGCGCGCAAACTCGACCGCGTCGATGCCGGTGGGCTTACGTCCGCCGTGGGTGAAGATTTCCCATTTGCCGGGGGACACCGTCTTGGCGTCAATGGCCACCACGATGCATTGCGACCCGAAATGATCCGAGGCCTCGGCCACCACATCGGGGTTCGCCACGGCGGCAGAGTTGAACGACACCTTGTCCGCACCCGCCAGCAGCAGGTCGCGCACGTCCTTCACGGTGCGCACGCCACCGCCAACGGTCAGCGGGATATAGCATTGTTCCGCCGTGCGGGTGACCACGTCGAACATGGTGCCACGGTTTTCATGCGTGGCGTGGATGTCCAGAAAACATAGCTCGTCCGCGCCAGCCGCGTCATAGGCGCGGGCGGCATCCACCGGATCGCCTGCGTCACGCAGATCGACGAAGTTCACGCCTTTGACCACGCGGCCATCGGCCACGTCGAGGCAGGGAATGATGCGGGTCTTTAACATGCCAGTCTCTTAAGCCGGGCGGGATGCGGGCGCAATCACTGCTGACGCGTGGTGCGACGATTGCGGACCCAGCGGATGATCAGGGTGAGGACCAGAACGATACTGGTCAGCGCAGCAACGGGCAGGGTCAGCAGCATGAACCAGCCCGACACGAAAGCCCCGGCCAGCAGGTCGCCATAGTCTTTGCCATTCACCACGCAGGGATGCGCACCGGCCTCATTCAAGGTGCAGCCGTGGCGCTCGGCAAACCAAGATGACCATGCCACCCCAAAAACCGGCAGAAGACAGACAAAGATGATCACCCCGCAGGCGATGATGATGCCGCGGGCCATGCCGTCACGCCTTGCGATTGCGGCGCGTCCAGTATTCGGCCAACGCGGCAAAGGGGGCGGCAACGGGGCCAGCGACCAGACCGGGCAGGGTCAGGTTCGCGGCAACCTTGCCAAGGGTGAACAGAACCGGCGTCAGCGCGTGGTCTTCGGGGCAGGACATGGTGCGGATGGTGCCGCCTTCGCAGCCGATCATTCCGGCGGCGAAATTCACCGCCCACAGAACGGCGATCGCGGCGGCCGTCAGCCCGCCCATACCGATCAGCAGGTAGCGGGACCCTTTGAACTGGCACAGGGTTCCGGCCATGACTGCAACCAGCGAGACGATGAAAGGGATGATCAAACCGTTCATTCTGCACAGACCTTCAACGCGTCACCCAGATCAATCGCTCCATCGTAAAGCGCCCGGCCCGAGATCGCACCATTTAACGGCGCGCCGCAATTCTTGAGCGCGCGCAGGTCGTCCAGAGACGACACACCACCAGAGGCGATGACCGGGATGCTGACCGCATTGGCCAGCGCCGCGGTCGCCTCGACGTTGGGGCCTTGCATCGCGCCGTCGCGGTTGATGTCGGTATAGATGATGGCGGCCACGCCTGCGTCCTCAAACGACCGCGCCAGATCGGTCACCAGCACGTCGGTTTCCGTGGCCCAGCCCTTGGTCGCCACACGGCCATTCCGCGCATCAATCCCCACGGCGACCTTGCCGGGGAAGGCCTTCGCTGCTTCACGCACCAGATCGGGGTTTTCCACTGCCACGGTGCCAAGGATCACGCGGGCCAGCCCCTTGGACAGCCACAGTTCGATCGTGGCCATGTCGCGGATGCCGCCGCCCAGTTGGGCGGGCACCTTGGTGCGTTCCAAGATCGCCTCGACGGGGGCGGCGTTGACCGGTTCACCAGCGAAGGCGCCGTTCAGATCGACGATATGCAACCACTCACATCCGGCCGACACGAACTCCATCGCCTGCGCGGCGGGATCGTCGTTGAACACGGTCGCCTGTTCCATATCCCCTTTATAGAGGCGCACAGCCTTGCCGTCTTTCAGGTCAATCGCGGGATATAGGATCATAGGCAGCCCCTTGGTCTTTGGTTGCCGCGGTTATGCATGACGCAACGGGATGTGCAACACCCGCTTGCCTAGAGCTTGCCGCGAGGGCAAGATCCACACCATCCAACGGAGGAGAGAGAAATGCGCAAAGCACTTCTGACGATTGCACTGACTTTCGCCGCCACCACGGCCATGGCCGACCCGGTGGAAGGCGTCTGGAAGACCCAAGTTGACGATGGCGCCTATGCCCATGTCACCATGAAGCCCTGCGGCGGCGCCATCTGCGGCACCATTTCCCGCACCTTCAACAGTACCGGCGAATACAAATCCGCCAATCTCGGCAAGAACCTCGTCTGGGACATGAAGCCCGCAGGCGGCGGCAATTACGCCAGCGGCAAGATCTGGCAGCCGTCGACCGACAAGGTCTACAAATCCAAGATGGCTCTGTCTGGCAACACGCTGCAAGTTTCGGGCTGCGTCGGTCCGATCTGCAAAAAACAGACCTGGTCGCGGGTCAAGTAAGCCGACGACCCGCAGACAGACAGAAGGGCGCCGCGTGGCGCCCTTTTTCGTCGGCCCTTGTCTGAAGGCAGGGATCAGGGGCGCCAGTTCAGGAAATTCGCAATCATCCGCAGCCCGGTCGCCTGGCTTTTTTCCGGGTGGAATTGCGTGCCGATCATATTGTCCCGGCCCACGATGGCGGTGACAGAATGACCATACTCCACATGCGCGATCAGCTGATCCGGGTCTGCGACCGCCATGTGATAGCTGTGAACGAAATACGCATGCTGCCGGGTCTCGATCCCGTCCAGTACCGGGTGGGGCCGATCCACGACCAGATCGTTCCACCCCATATGGGGCACCTTCAGACCGGGGGCGTCGATCCGCGCGACTTCGCCGTCAATCCAGCCAAGTCCGTCCACGGTTTCATATTCATGCCCCTTGCGGGCCATCAGCTGCATACCGACACATATCCCCATGAAAGGGCGCGCTTTTTCCTCGACCACTTCACGCAGTGCATCAAACAGGTTCTCACGACCTTTCAACGCTTTTGCACAGGCAGGGAAAGCCCCGTCACCGGGCAGCACGACGCGATCGGCGCGCAGCACATCCTCAGCCTTGTCGCTGACGATGACCTGACCCGCATCATGTTCCAACGCCATGCGCTGAAACGCTTTTTCTGCCGAATGCAGGTTGCCGCTTTCGTAATCGATCAGAACGGTCAGCATCTAAAACTCCCAAACTCTCCGCTCAGGTGCCAAGGAACCCGACCGGGGTCAAGGGCCCGCGCCCCTGCTTCTTCTGGTGTAAAATACCTCCGCCGGAGGCATGGGCCGCCACAGCGGCCCGTCAGGTCACAGCATTCCCTTGGTCGATGGGATGGCATCCGCCTTGCGCGGATCGGTCTCGACCGCTTCCCGCAGGGCACGGGCCACGGCTTTGAACGCGGCCTCGGCGATGTGGTGGCTGTTGATGCCGTGCAGCATGTCGACGTGCAGGGTGATGCCGCCATGCGTCGCCAGCGCCTGAAAGAACTCGCGCACCAATTCGGTATCAAACGTCCCGATCTTGGCAGTGGGCAGGTCCACGTTCCACACAAGGAAAGGCCGGCCCGAGAGGTCCAGCGCACAGCGCACCAGAGCGTCATCCATGGGCAGCAGACAAGAGCCATAGCGCCGGATTCCGCGTTTGTCGCCAAGCGCTTGGGTCAAGGCCTGACCGATGGCAATCCCAACATCCTCGACCGAGTGGTGGTCGTCGATATGCAGATCGCCCTTACACTGTACGTTCATGTCGATCAGCGAATGCCGCGCCAGCTGATCCAGCATATGGTCAAAGAACCCGATGCCGGTCTGCATGTCATAAGTGCCTGTCCCGTCGAGGGTCAGGGACACGTCGATATCCGTCTCTGCGGTCTTGCGGCTGATCTTGGCGCTGCGCATGGGGCCTCCGGTGGTGTTTGCGGCTCGTATAGGGCCGTGGGGCGCGGGGGCCAAGGGAAAGCGGGCAGGGCTGGGAAAATCGTGTGACCGGCGCGACTTCCGGGTCACGGATGTCTAATGAGCATAGGGTTGCGGTCGCCCGCTGGACGGACCCTCTCGGGCAATTGCTGTGCAATCTCCTTTCGGGCAATGGGCTGCTGCTTGGTATTGCTGCCGTACGGGTGCTTGGACCATGCGATAGAAAATTCATGCTGTGGATCTGGGGTGCCAGTGCGGGCTTCCGCGTAACCGATCTTGCAGCCCGCCAATGTCCTGAGCACCGCCCGGCAGTAACGCCGGGCAGCGCCCGACCCGCCCCCATGGGCGGGCGCTTTTGCGCCCACACTCGGGCCGGGCGCTGTCCTTATAATTGATCTGGCCGAAGTAGTAGGGCGGGCTTCAGCCCGCCGACACCACCATCACCCCAACAGTGCCGCCTCTTTCGCCAGCGCTTCGATCCCGGCCCAATCGCCATTCTCGACCTTACCTTTAGGTGCCACCCAAGACCCGCCGACGCAGGCGGTGTTCGGCAAACCAAGGTAATCCCGCGCGTTTTCGGGCGTGACACCCCCCGTCGGGCAGAACAGGATCTGCGGCAAAGGGGAGGCCAGCGATTTCAACGCCTTGGCCCCACCTGATGCCTCTGCCGGAAAGAACTTCTGCACCCGGTAACCCCGTTCCAACAGGGCCATCGCCTCGGTCGCGGTGGCGGCACCGGGCAGCATGGGCAGGCCCATATCCTCGGCCGCGGCCAGCAGCTTGTCGGTGGCCCCCGGTGACACGCCAAAGGTCGCCCCGGCTTCCAGCGCGGCCTCGACATCCGAGGGCGTCAGGATCGTGCCCGCACCAACGATGCCGCCCGGAACCTTCGCCATCTCTCGGATCACGTCCAAGGCCACGGGGGTGCGCAACGTCACCTCCAGCACCGGCAAGCCGCCCGCCACCAAGGCAGCGGCCAAAGGCGCCGCATGGGCCAGATCATCCACCACCAGCACCGGGATCACAGGCGCGGTACGGCAAATTTTTTCGCTTGAGGCGCTGGCCTCTTCCGGGGTGAGAGCCATTTGATTTCCTTACACAATATTCGCCGCACCAGAGGTCGCCGGCCCGGCGTTCTGGCGGAACAATTCGAACATTTCGCGCCCGATCCCATGGCTGTTGGCCGTCAGGTCCGGGGTCACAGGGGCACGGTCCAGCGCGCCTTCGGTCAGCACTTCGATGATGCCCGCCACCGCATCCACGCGGATCACGTCGCCATCGCGCAACTTGGCCAGCGGGCCACCATCCACCGCCTCGGGCGACACGTGAATGGCCGAGGGCACCTTGCCCGACGCACCGGACATCCGCCCATCGGTCAATAGCGCGACCTTCAGGCCACGATCCTGCAGCACCGACAGGGTCGGGGTCAGCGAATGCAGTTCCGGCATTCCGTTGGCCTTGGGGCCTTGGAACCGGACCACGACGATGGTGTCGCCGGTGAATTCGCCTGCCTTGAAGGCGGCTTTGACCGATTCCTGATCCTCAAATATGCGGGCAGGGGCTTCGATCACATGACGCTCTGCCGCGACGGCGGAAACCTTCATCATTCCGGTGCCCAGATTGCCGCTAAGTCTTTTCAGACCGCCAGTTTTCTGGAACGGATCATGCGGCGGGCGCAGGATTTTGTCGTTCTCGGATTGCCGCGCGCCTTCGGAATATTCAACGCGTCCATCGACGAGCTTAGGCTCCTTAGCATACGCCGTAAGTCCACCATCCGCGATGGTCAGCGTGTCGTCATGCAGAAGGCCCGCATTGAGCAGTTCACCGATCATGTAGCCCAGGCCACCTGCCGCATGGAAATGGTTCACGTCGGCCAGACCGTTGGGATAAACCTTGGCCATCAACGGCACGGCGCTGGAAATCTCGTCGAAATCCTCAAGCTCCAGCATGACGCCCGCCGCCCGCGCCATGGCGGGCATGTGCAGCACAAGGTTCGTGGACCCGCCGGTCGCCATCAGCCCGACAATCCCGTTAACAAAGGCCTTTTCATCCAGAATACGCCCCGCAGGCCGGAAATCATTGCCAAGCGCAGTGATTTCCAAGGCACGTTCGACCCCCGCCACGGTCAGCGCATCACGCAGGGGTGTATTGGGGTTCACAAAAGACGCGCCGGGCAGGTGCAACCCCATGAATTCCATCAACATCTGGTTGGAATTGGCCGTGCCGTAAAAGGTGCAGGTCCCGGGCGAATGGTACGAGGCCATCTCGGCCTCCATCAGCTTGTCCCGGCCCACTTCTCCGGCCGCAAATTGTTGGCGGACCTTAGCCTTCTCGTCGTTCGGCAGACCCGAGGGCATCGGCCCCGCAGGCAGGAACACCGCCGGGATATGGCCAAAGGTCGCCGCCGCAATCACCAGCCCCGGCACGATCTTGTCACAGACGCCGAGATAAAGTGCCGCGTCAAAACAGTTATGCGACAAGGCAACTCCGGCGCTTAACGCAATGACATCGCGGGAAAATAACGACAGCTCCATCCCCGGTTGGCCCTGCGTGACCCCGTCGCACATCGCGGGCACGCCACCCGCCACCTGCGCGGTCGATCCCTTGGCGCGGGCCGCGTCGCGGATCATCTGGGGAAATCGTTCAAACGGCTGATGCGCCGACAGCATGTCGTTATAGGCGGTGACGATACCAAGGTTGGCCGCGTTTCCCTGCGCCAGCGCGTCCTGATCGTCCGGCACGCCCGCATAGGCATGTGCCTGGTTCCCGCAGGTCAGATGGGCGCGGACGGGTCCGGCCTCGATCGCGCGGTCGATGCGGTCCAAATAGGTGCCGCGGCTTTGCGCGGATCGTTCGATGATGCGATCGGTGACTTTGGCGATAGTGTGGTTCAGGGCCATTGGAACCTCCTGTTGCTAAGCACGTCCTAGCAAATGGTGTTAGCGATAACAATGCAGTCCTGCACGAAATGGCGAAAACCGCGTCCTCCCTGATCGTGCGGTGGCGATCCACCCGGCACAAGATAAAGCTAGCCCCGCACCCTCATGCAGGCAAGTGTGCCCCTTTCCGGCCCGCGAATAAGGGGGTAAAGCGGGCGCATGACAGATTTGCCCGTACTCCGCCTCAAGCCCAAAATGGACCCCCGCCGCATCCGCTTCGGCTATCCTTGGGTTTACGACAACGAATTGGTGATGGACCGCCGGTCCAAAGCCTTGGCACCCGGATCGCTGGCGGTGCTGGAAGACGCAGGCCGAGAGCAGATGGCGCTGGTCGCCGTGAACCCAAACAGCCGCATCGTGGGCCGCGTGTTGGACAGCGCCGATGTCACCGCGCTGAATGAGGATTGGTTCGCCGCCCGCCTGACCCGTGCACTGTCCCTGCGGGAAACGCTTTACGATCAGCCGTTCTATCGCCTGATCCATGCCGAGGCCGACGGTCTGCCCGGTGTCATCATCGACCGTTTTGGCGACACGGCCGTTCTGCAACCCAACGCGGCATGGGCGGAAACACATCTGGACACGCTCACCGCCGCGCTGATCCGCGTCACCGGCGTGACCAACGTGTTGAAAAGCGCCGGGGGCCGTGCACGCGGTCTGGAAGGGCTGGACGATGCCGACGCGGTGCTGGCCGGGCAGGCGCCCGATGCGCCGGTTCCGGTGCCAATGAACGGTGCGACCTATATGGCGGACCTGACGGGCGGGCAGAAAACCGGCCTCTTCTACGACCAGCGCCCGAACCACGCCTTTGCGGCGGGCTTGTCGCGTGGCGGTAGCGTGCTGGACGTCTTCTCTCATGTCGGGGGCTTTGCCTTGGCCGCGCTGGCGGCGGGGGCCGACAGCGCCCTGTCGGTCGACGGATCGCAACCCGCGCTTGATCTGGCGACCGAAGGCGCGGCGCGCACGGGCGTGACTGACCGGTTCCAGACGCGAAAGGGCGATGCCTTTGATACGCTGACCGCATTGGCAGAAGAAGGCGCGCAATTCGACGTGGTCATCTGCGATCCGCCTGCCTTTGCCCCGTCGAAACCCGCGTTGGACAAGGGGCTGCGCGCCTATGAACGCATCGCGCGGCTGGCGACGCCGCTGGTCAAACCCGGCGGCTATCTGGGCCTGTGTTCCTGTTCCCACGCGGCTGATCTGGAAAAATTCCGCACCTCCAGCATTCGTGGCATCGGTAAGGGTCTGTATCAGACGGGCCGTTCTGCCAAGCTGATCCATACGGGCTTTGCCGGACCCGATCACCCGATCCACCCGCAATTGGCCGAAAGCGGATACCTCAAGTCGCTGTTTTTCCAGCTATGAAACTGGTTCTGGACGCCTGCGTTCTCTATCCCACGGTGATGCGAGAGGTCCTGATCGCCGCCGCCCGCGCAGGGTTTTACCAACCGCTCTGGTCGCCGCGTATCCTAGAGGAATGGGCCCGCGCCGCCGCCCGGATCGAGCCGGGGCAAGAGATCATCGCCCGCGGAGAGATTGCCACCCTAGGCGCCGAATTCCCCCGCGCCGCAATCACGCCAACCGACGCGCAGATCGCGCGGCTCTGGCTGCCGGATGACAATGACATCCACGTCCTCGCCGCTGCCATCGCTGGCCACGCGGACGGGATCGTCACGATGAACGCCAAGGATTTCCCCCGCAATATCCTGGCCGAAGAGGGCCTGACCCGCGCCGACCCGGACACATTGATGCTGGGGTTTTTCGAGGCCAAGCCAGACCCGATGCGCGCCGCCGCCGACGACGTTCTGGCCACCGCCCGCCGCCTGTCTGGCGAAGACTGGACAATGCGCCAGTTGATGAAAAAGGCCCGCCTCCCGCGCCTCGGCAAGGCGCTAGAGCGTTAGTCTCTTCATCTTTCCAGAAATACTCCCGCCCGAGGCGTCCGCAGCCTCAAACAGCGATGCCTATAGGGTGTGTTAGCCCCCCACCACTCAGAACGACCCTTCCGCCCCAAGCTCTCGCAACACTTTCGCGGCGATCCCGACGCTTTTCAGCCGCGCCTCGTGATCCCAGATCTGCGCGTTCACCATCACCTCATCGGGCTGATACCGTTCCAGAATATCGGCCGTCTGGCGTTTCACCATCTCTTCCGACCCGATGGCGCTGACGGTGAACCGCGTCTGCGCGGCGGCGATCCAGTTGGGTTGCAGATGATCCTCCAACCGCGCGACCGGGCGGGGCAAGGGGCCGGGCGTTCCGGACCGCAAGGCGGCAAATCCAAGGATGGCCGAGGATTGCAGATATTTGGCCTCGTCCTCGGTTTCGGCTGCAAAGACGTTCATGGCGACCATGAAATGCGGCTTGTCCAGATGCTCGGACGGGTGGAAGGTGCGGCGGTAGACCTCGCCGGCCTCTTCCAGCATCTCGGGCGCGAAGTGCGACGCAAAGGCGTAGGGCAGCCCCAGATGCGCGGCCAGTTGCGCGCCGTAAAGGGAGGACCCAAGGATCCAGATCGGCACATTCGTATCCGCGCCGGGTATCGCACGCAGACGCTGACCGTCCTCAACGGGGCCAAGGTAGGCCATCAGCTCCAGCACGTCCTGCGGGAAAGTGTCCTGCTGGCTCATGTTGCGGCGCAGGGCGCGGGCGGTTTCCATATCGGTACCGGGCGCACGACCCAGCCCCAGATCGATGCGATCGCCGTGAATTTCCGCCAAGGTGCCGAATTGTTCGGCGATCACCAAGGGCGAATGGTTCGGCAGCATCACCCCACCGGATCCGACGCGGATCCGGGATGTGGCCCCGGCGATATGGCCGATCATCACCGATGTGGCCGAAGACGCGATGCCCGGCATATTATGGTGTTCGGCCAACCAGTGGCGGTTGTATCCTTGCGCTTCGGCGAATTGCGACAGGCCGACGGAATTGGCGATGGCCTGACGGGCGCCCGAGCCTTCGGGGATTGGGGCGAGGTCTAGCAGAGAATATTTCATGTGGTCCTTTGGTCCCAGCCGTCGCTAAGGCGGCGGATGGCGGCAATGCGTTCTTCTGGTTTCGGGTGGCTAAGCAGCCACGCAGGGGCCGCGCCTTGATTGGATTCGGTCAGCGCCGCCAGCTTTTCGAACAGCCGGATCTGCGGCGCGGTGCCGATGCCCGCCTTGGTCAGAAGGGCCGCAGCATAGGCGTCGGCCTCGTATTCATCCGAGCGCGACAGCCGCGCCGCGAGAAGCGAGGTCAGCAGCCCCGCGATCCAGCCACCGATGCCCGGCAGCAGACGCGACAACACCATCCCAAGGGCCGAGCGCAGCGCGTTCTGGCCGGAAAAATCGATCAGACGGCGGCGGGTGTGGTTCAGGGCGACATGGCCCAATTCATGCGCGATGACGCTGGCCAGCTCATCGGCGGACACCTCTCCGGCGTTGTATTTGTTCAGAAATCCGCGGGTGATGAAGATGCGGCCATCAGGCACGGCCATCCCGTTGACGGGGGCGACTTCGTAGACATTCACCCGGATCCGCGGCAGGTCCAGCGCCTGCGCCATCTTGCGGGTCAGCGCTTCAAGCCGGGGATCGGCCAGTTCTGTGGATTTCTGGTCCATCTCCTTCTTCAGCCGCCAGGACGAGAAATGCCAGGCGACAAAGCCGTAGAGGATAGCCAGAAGGATCGGGGTCAGCTTTAGCATGCCCCAGATATGGGGCAGGGCGCGGGCGGGGGCAAGGTGGTGTCACCGCCGCGTGAGACCCTGGGGGCGCGGGGGGCTTTGCCCCCATTGGCATCCGCCAATACCCCCAGGATGATTTTAGCAAGAGGATGGATTAAGCCAGCTTGGCATCCAGCGTGATCTCGGCCCCGGCAAGGAGTTTCGAGATCGGGCAGCCCTCTTTCGCGGCTTTGGCGGCCTCTTGGAACTTGTCCGCGTCTGCGTCGGGGATCGTCGCAGTCAGGTCCAGATGGACCTTTTTCACGGCGAACCCGTCAGCTTCTTTGTCGAGGTAGACGGTGGATTTGGCATCCAGCTCGTCCGCGACCATGCCGTGTTCTTCCAGCTGCAGCGACAGCGCCATGGCAAAGCAGGACGCATGGGCCGCACCGATCAGTTCCTCGGGGTTGGTGCCGGGTTCGTCGCCAAAGCGCTTGTTGAACCCATAGCGGACGTCGTTCATCACACCGGATTCGGTGCTGACCTTGCCGCCACCTTCTTTAATCGTGCCGCTCCACTGGGCGGTGCCATACTTCTTGATCATCAGAGATCTCCTTTCCGTTTGGAAAGGAAGGGAGTGCGTTCCGCGGCGGTTTCAAGGCACCAGAAGCGCAGAACAGATCAGCGCGTCAGATCTTTCATACCCTTTTCCAACCCGGCAAGGGTCATCGGCACCATTTGTTCTTCGAAAATATCTCGGATCAGTTTGATCGACTGAGTGTAGCCCCAGTATTTTTCCGGCACCGGATTGATCCAGAGGTTCGACGACCACTGGTTGCGACAGCGTTCCAGCCATGTCTGGCCGGATTCTTCGTTCCAATGTTCGTTGGCCCCGCCGGGATAGGCGATCTCATAGGGCGACATCGACGCGTCGCCCACGAAAATCGCCTTGTAATCAGGTCCGTAGGTGCGCAGCACTTCCCACGTCGGGATTTGTTCGGTCCAGCGGCGGCGGTTGTCCTGCCACACGCCTTCATAAAGGCAGTTGTGGAAGTAGTAATATTCCATGTGCTTGAATTCGGACTTGGCGGCGGAAAACAATTCTTCCACCACTTTGATATGCGGGTCCATCGATCCGCCCACGTCGAGGAACAGCAAAACCTTGACCGCATTACGCCGCTCGGGGCGCGTCTTCACGTCCAGATAGCCGTGTTCGGCGGTGGCGCGGATGGTGCCGTTCAGATCAAGCTCTTCATGGGCGCCGTCGCGGGCCCATTTGCGCAGGCGTTTCAGCGCGACCTTGATGTTCCGGGTACCGAGTTCGACCGTGTCGTCGAAGTTCTTGAATTCGCGTTTGTCCCAGACCTTGACCGCGCGCTGGTGGCGCGACCGGTCCTGTCCGATGCGCACGCCTTCGGGGTTGTAGCCATCGGCGCCAAAGGGGGACGTGCCGCCGGTGCCGACCCATTTGTTGCCGCCCTCGTGACGGCCCTTTTGCTCTTCAAGGCGCTTCTTCAGCGTCTCCATCAGCTTTTCGAAACCGCCAAGCGCTTCGATCTCGGCCTTTTCCTCTTCGCTCAGATGCTTTTCCGCCATCGAGCGCAGCCAATCTTCGGGCAGGTCGACCTTCTCCAGCACCTGATCCAGCGAAATCTGGTCCAGCCCTTCGAAGGTCTTGGCAAAGGCCACGTCGAATTTGTCGAGGTTCCGTTCGTCCTTCACCATCGCGGACCGGGCGAGGTAGTAGAAGCCCTCGGGATCATAGGTGATCAGGTCGGCCTTGAGCGCTTCGAGAAACGACAGGTATTCGCGCAAGGACACTGGTACCGCATGGTCGCGCAGGGTCTGAAAGAAGGGGATGAACATCGCCGGATCGGTCCTGTTGGAAACGTTTGTTTCCCGCAAACCTATCGGGGATCCGCGGTGGATGCCAGAGGGGGCAGCCTTAGGCGGCTTAGATCAGCGTGCGATCCAGGATCAGGGACACGAACAGCGCGATCAGACCGAACAGCAGCGCATGCGCAAAAGCATATTGCGCGATATCCGCTGCACGGCCCTTGCGTTTCTTGGCCCGGTAGCCGCCGAATACGGCGCCCAGAAGGATCGCAATCAGAATGACCATCTCTGCCCTTTCACTTCGCGGCCCCGAAGGCCCGCGTGGCCCGGGGGATTAACCCCGGACGCTGACGGGCCGCAGGGCCGAGATTTCGTTCAGCTTGGCGCGCACGGCCCAATCCGGGCCGAACCCGTAGCGTGCCCAGCCCAGACTGTCCAGCCGGACGGACCCCGCCGCCTGAGACTGACCAGATAGCTCCAGCGCCTCCGCGCGCAACATCTGAACGGATGCCAGCAGTGCGGCATTTTCGCTTTGCACCGCGATCTTGTCCTGACCGTCCAGCAGCGCCAGCGCCATGTCCGCGTCACCACCGTGAATGGCATGGGCCGCCAGCTGCGCCGCCACATGCGCCGCATGGGGGGCGGTTTCGGGGCGGGCGCGATAGATGCGCAGCGCCCGTGTCAGATGGGCAAAGGCCGCTTCACGATCGAAGCTTTGTACCAGACGGGCCATGGTGAAATGCGAAAACGCCAGACGGTGATCCTGCCAGCCGGAATTGCGCGCGATCATCAGCGCACGGTTCGCCGCAGAGGTCCGCGCCGCCGTCGATCCGCGGGGCCCAAGCGCCGTCTGAACCGCCTTGATCCAATCGGCCGTGGTGGGCGTCAGGATTTGCGTCGGGCGCTTTTGACCGGCGGGGTTCAGGCGGGCCAGAAGGCCGGGAAGGATGCCCGCGACCTGTTCGCGGCTCATCCCGGATCGCAGGTCAGGCGCATAGGTGGCGCGCAGGATCAGCATGTCGAACCCGGTCAGGACGGTGTTCATGTTGTCGTCGTTGAACGTGCTGTCCGGCAGGCGATAGAGGTCGTTCAGCGGCCCCAGGGCCTGCGCCAGTTCTTCGTGCAAACAATCGCGGCTTTCCTGCGGGCTGACGTCAGAGGGCACGAAAACGGCAATCTGCTGACGGCTGCGCAGCTGCGCCCAGTCGGTATCGCCACGGCGCCGCGCGGCGTGATATTCTGACAGTTTCGTGATGCCGGGCACGACGAAACAGGCGGCCTCGGGAAGGTACTGGCGTATCTTCTTGGAGCTGACCGCCTGAACCATGATCTGGTTCGGGCCGGTGCCAAAATCGATGTCGATCCCGGCCTCGGATTGCAGGCGTTTGACCAGACGGCGCAGATCATCGGCCATACCGGGGGCTGGGGTGCCCGACAGCGCGATCTTGATCGGCCCTTCAAAGCGCGTCAGCACAGGCAGCGACCGGCCGGATTCCAACTGGAACGACAGATCGAGGAAGTCCTGCGCGATCTCGGTATTCGACCGGGTCGGTGCCACGGGTTGCGGGGTCGCAAAGACCTTCATCGGCGGCAGCGACGGCAAGGACGCCTGCGCCAGCCGAGTCGGGGTTTCGTCCGACACGGGCAGCGTTGAATTTGTTCCAGTGACAGGGCCGATACAGGCCGAGAGGGCGAAAGCCAGCGGGGCGAAACGCAGCGCGGCCCGGATCCTCATGCTGGCCTCTGGTATTTGATGAAATCGGTCAGCACACCGATCTGATCGTAAAGCTTGCGGGCCTGCGCATTGTCTTCCTGCGTCAGCCAGTAGACCGTGGGTGCGCCGGCCTTGTCCGCCGCGTCATAGACCGCGTTGATCAGGGCAGCACCAATGCCTTTGCCGCGCACGTCCGGATCGGCATAGAGGTCCTGAAGATAGCAGACCTGCTCCTTTTTCCACCCGTGGCGGTGGAACAGGTAATGCACCAGACCGACGGGCTTAACCCCATCCAGCGCCAGAAACCCCTGAAATTCCCCCGTATCGCCAGACAACAGGCGGTCGAACGCAAGATCATACATCTCGTCCGGGAGGGTGGATTTGTAAAATTCGATATAACCCCGCCACAACCGTTCCCAATGGGGACGGTCGGCCCGTTCAATAGGCCGGATGGTCAGGGGATCGGCTGCCACCGGTCCTGCCATGAAACACTGCTCCATCTCGCGGCCAGCGGATTTGTTTCCCCCGTCTGACCTTTATTTAGTGGCCCCGGTTAATCCGAGGTCCGGGCCGGATCGTTGTCTGGCCTAAAGGGACTATGCAGGAGGAGGGGCGGGGTGCAAAGGATTGATTGCCCTGTGGTCCGCGTTTTGGGGATTTCCGAAAGGTTCTGTTAAGAATTGCGGAAAAACAGCGGTGTGCGGGTTGGGTGATTATCCTTGATGGGGCATGGATAGTCGCGCGAGCCGGGCAGTGACTGTCCGCGGAGAGGCGCGCCGCCAGCTGAGCGGGTGTGCTTTATCGTGCCTTCACATTGAACAGACGAGGTCGCCCGTTGAAAGACAAAGCGCCTGTCCGGGGGGCGGACAGGCGCTGCGCGGCGGCTTCGCCGCTGTTTCGCGCGGATAAGTTAGGCAGACTTACCGCTGCCCGCGGGCCAGAAACGCCAGACGTTCGAACAGATGCACGTCCTGTTCGTTCTTCAGCAACGCGCCATGCAGCTTGGGCAGAGCATTCGCGCCATCCCGCTTCAGGTCCGCCGGGTCCAGATCCTCGGCCAGCAGCAGTTTCAGCCAATCCAGAACCTCGGACGTCGAAGGCTTTTTCTTCAACCCGTTCGTTTCCCGCACCTCAAAGAACTGCGTCAGCGCCATGGTCAGCAGGTCGCCCTTGATGCCGGGGTGGTGCACTTCGACGATCTTGCGCATCGTCTCCATGTCGGGGAAGCGGATGTAATGGAAGAAACAGCGGCGCAGAAACGCGTCCGGCAATTCCTTTTCGTTGTTCGAGGTGATGATGACGATGGGCCGGTGCTTGGCCTTGATGGTCTCTCCGGTCTCGTAGACGTGGAATTCCATCTTATCCAGTTCCTGCAACAGGTCGTTCGGAAACTCGATATCGGCCTTGTCGACCTCGTCGATCAGCAGCACGACCTTTTCGTCCGCGTCAAAGGCCTGCCACAGCTTGCCCTTGCGGATATAGTTCTTGACGTCATGCACCTTTTCGTCGCCCAGCTGGCTGTCGCGCAGACGGCTGACGGCATCGTATTCGTAAAGACCCTGTTGCGCCTTGGTCGTGGATTTGATGTTCCACTCGATCATCTTCAGGCCAAGGCTTTCGGCCACCTGCCGCGCCAGTTCGGTTTTGCCTGTGCCCGGCTCGCCTTTGACCAGCAAGGGGCGTTCCAGTGTCACGGCCGCGTTCACGGCAACGGTCAGATCATCGGTGGCGACGTAGGTTTCAGTGCCTTGGAATTTCATCGAAAAGGGGCCTTGTTGGGAACGTTTCCGCAGAACGATAAACATTTCCGCAAACGGGTGCAATGCAAGGCCAAGCGGATTATTTCGCGGGCGAAACGTGATAATTTCATGTGCAAATGTGTAGTGACAACCCTAGCCAATAGGAGTAACAGCACCCCCGTAAGGGACCTGCATACCGACGCGTCAAGCGCAGGATCAGGACAGCGAAGCGAGGGGAGCATCAGAATGAAGGTCGAAGCATTTTTGCCAGACGACTATCGTCCCGCTGAGGACGAGCCCTTTATGAATGACCGCCAGGCCGAGTATTTCCGCCGCAAACTGCTGGCATGGAGAGAAGAGCTGCTGGAAGACAGCCGCGACACCGTCGAAGGTCTGCAGGAAAACACCCGTAACATTCCCGACGTGGCCGACCGCGCGTCGGAAGAAACGGACCGCGCGCTGGAACTGCGCACCCGTGACCGTCAGCGCAAGCTGGTCGCCAAGATCGACAGCGCCCTGCGCCGCATCGACGAAGGTGAATACGGCTACTGCGAAGTGACCGGCGAACCGATTTCCCTGAAGCGCCTCGATGCGCGTCCGATCGCCACGATGAGCCTTGAGGCACAGGAACGCCACGAACGCCGCGAAAAGGTCCACCGCGACGATTGATTTGACCGATCAGGTCTGACATTGCGACGGCGTCGGGAATTGCTCCCGGCGCCGTTTGCTTTTGCGCAGGGCGGGATACCGACCACATGGCTTTGAATTCGCAACATATCCTGATCGTCGGCGCTGGTATCGCCGGGCTGGCCGCCGCGCGCGCCCTTGCCCTGCGCGGCGCGACGGTCACCGTGCTGGAACAGGCCCCCGCGATCACCGAGGTCGGGGCAGGGCTGCAGGTGTCGCCCAACGGAATGGCTGTTCTGAAATCCTTGGGCTTGGCGCAGGCCTTGCTGGACACTGGTGCGCCGCGGGCGCGTGCGCTGTTGCTGCATGACCACGCGGGCCGCCGCTTGGGGCGGTTTCCCCAGACGCGGCTGGCGCGGGGTGATGATTACCTGCTGGTCCACCGGGCCGACCTGATCGAGGTTCTGGCACAGGGCGCGCGGGATGCGGGTGTCGACATTCAACTGGGCCAGACGGTCCAACAGGTAACGCCGGGTGCCGCGCCGACCGTCACCCTGACTGACGGCACCTCGCGGCAGGCCGATCTGATCATCGGGGCCGATGGCCTGCATTCCCCGACCGCCCGCGCCGTGGTGACCCGTGACCAGCCGTTCTTTACCGGCCAGATAGCGTGGCGCGCGGTGATCCCCGGCGACAACAGCCCGCATGAGGTCGAGCTCTACATGGCGCCGGGCCGTCATCTGGTGACCTATCCCTTGCGGGGCGGCACCCTGCGCAACATCGTGGCGGTTGAAGAACGCCAAAGCTGGGCCGAGGAAAGCTGGTCCACCTCAGATGACCCGCGCAATGTGCAACAGGCCTTTGCCGGAATGGGCGCGCGGCCCCGGGCCTTGCTGGATCAGATCGATAAGGTGAACATCTGGGGCCTGTTCCGTCACCCCGTTGCCGACCGCTGGCACGCCCCCGGTGTCGCGCTGCTGGGGGATGCGGTGCATCCGACCCTGCCGTTTCTGGCGCAAGGTGCCTGCATGGGGCTAGAGGACGCCTGGGTACTGGCAGACCAGCTGGATCGGCATCAGGATCAGGGGCAGGCGTTGGCCGCCTATCAATCCCTGCGCCACGCCCGCGTGACCCGCGTCGTCGACGCCGCCAGCCGCAACGCACGCCATTTCCACCTAAGCGGTGTGATGGCCTTTGGTGCGGGGATGGGGATCAGAATGCTTGGTCTGGTCATGCCCGGTTACGCCGCGCGCAGCTTTGCATGGGTCTATGAACATGACGTCACGGGCGGCGTCAGCCTGATTTAAGCGGCCAGATCGACCCAGACGGGCACGTGATCCGACGGTTTGTCGCGCCCACGAAGCTCTTTTTCGATCCCCGCCTCGATCATCAGATCGGCGCATTGCGGCGTCATCAGGATGTGGTCGATGCGGATCCCGTTGTTCCGCTGCCATGCGCCCGCCTGATAATCCCAGAACGAATAATGACCCGGGGCAGGGTGGCGGCTGCGGAACGCTTCGGTAAAGCCAAGGTTCAGGATCCGGCGATAGGCCTCGCGGCTTTCCAGCCGGAACAACGCATCTTCGCGCCATGCATCAGGGTTGGCGGCGTCTTCGGCTTGCGGGATGATGTTATAGTCACCCGCCATCAGCGCCGGCTCTTCCAGCGCCATGAGGTCTTGGGCGCGGGCCTTAAGCCGCTCCATCCATGCCAGTTTGTAATCGTATTTGGGGCCGGGGACCGGGTTGCCGTTGGGTAGATACAGCCCACACAGGCGCACGGCGGTATGATCGCCGACCACGGTGGCCTCGATCCAGCGGGCCTGTTCGTCTTCATCGTCACCGGGCAGGCCGCGCGTGACGTCTTCCAGCGGCAGTTTCGACAAGATCGCCACACCGTTGAAGCTTTTCTGACCGTGCGTCTCGACATTATAGCCGCGATCCTCGAACAGCTCGCGCGGGAAGTTCTCGTCCACCGACTTGATCTCTTGCAGCAGAACCACGTCCGGCGACGCCTCATCCAGCCATGAGGTCAGCGCGTCGACCCGCGCCTTGATGCCGTTGATGTTGAAAGTCGCGATGCGCATGATCTTGCCGCCCCCGTTGTTTCCGCCTTTGTGACCCACAAATCAGGGCGCTTCAAGTGACGCGACAGGGCGACAGTCTGCATCGCATCAGCATCAGCTAAGTGCCGGAATTGACCCAAAATTGTTGGCCCAAAGAAGCTGATTCGACCCCTTCTGACGCCGTATTCTGCGGATATCCAGTAGTTCAGCGATGTTGCCACTTTTTCTTAACGGAAATTTAAGAAAACATCGTCCTAGTAATTTCAACAGTTTGTTTCGAATCGCCTCACGTGCCACAAAAATCCACACACGTATAGGTTGAAAAAAGACTTTTCGAAACCCGGTTTGGTCGCAAAGCTTGAGGGCATCAACCACCAACTGGGAGACGACGAAATGTCTGCAATTCGTAAAATCAAATCCACTCAAGCAACTGTTAAGGCTCAGGAAACCGATCTGCACGGCGGCGACGCTGTTGAGATGTTTGCCTCTGGTTCTGCCCCCTCGGCCTCTGCCAGCCTGACGGGTGACGCGGTCGAAATGTTTGCCTCTGGTTCCGCCCCTGCGACGGCCACTCGGGCCCTGACGGGCGACGCGGTTTCGCTGTTTGCCTCCGGCTCTGCGCCCGTCGCATCCAAGTCGATCACCGGCGATGCGGTCGAAATGTTCGCTTCCGGCTCCGCTCCGACCGCCTCTGCTGCTTCTGTAGGCGACGCGACCGAAATGTTCGCTTCGGGTTCCGCGCCGATGACCTCTGACGCGACCACTGGCGACGCGACCGAAATGTTCGCTTCGGGCTCTGCTCCGGTCACCTCCGACGCCTCCACCGGCGACGCGACCGAGATGTTCGCTTCAGGTTCCGCTCCGGTCACTTCCGACGCCTCCACCGGCGACGCGACCGAGATGTTCGCTTCCGGCTCCGCTCCGGCCACTTCCGAAGTCACCACCGGCGACGCGACTGAGATGTTCGCATCGGGGTCCGCACCGACGGCGACCAAGACGATCGACGGCGACGCGGTCCAGTCTTTCGCATCGGGCAGCTAATCCAGTCTGACGGGACGGGGCAGGAAAAAGCCCCGGAGAACAAAGGAGAATACCATGTCCAATGTCATCCAGCTTACCTTCCCCTCCCGCCGCGATCAGCGGGCCGCGACCATCGCGGCCCTGCTGGACACCTTCGCCAACCATCGTCGCGATATGGACGACGTATTCTGGATGAAGGAAAACGCCGAAATACTGAACATTCTGGAATGCACCGGAGAGGTCGTCGATCAGGACGCGCTGGCCCCGTACCGCGCCTTCTACGACACCATCGAAACGCGTCTGGAATTCTTCCCGCAATACTACCGTTTCCTGCTGTCGATCTGCCAGGATCTGGAGGCGCACGGCATCGGATCCGGCAAGGCCCGGGCGCTGGCGCAATGGGTTGCGGATCAGGGTCTGGTCGATGCGGAACTGTCCGATCTTCAACGGGCCGAGGCGCAGCGGCTGCTGGCGCGCAATGGCGTCATGGTTGACGTCGGTCAAGAGGCGATCAACGCACGGTTGCATCGCTTTGTGTCACGGGCCGACACCTTTGCCATCCCAAACAAAAAGGCCGCATACGAACTGACTCACATTGTTTTCTACCTGTCCGAATACGGTCGCCGGGATCCCGGTTTAAATACGCAAACCCGTAAATCCCTAGAATTTGCGGGCACCCTTGCACTTTTAGATTGCAATTGGGACCTTCTTGCCGAAACCTTGGTGGCAATGCGGTACTGCGGCATGACGCCTCCGGCGGAATGGGATGCGGCGATTGCACAGGCGACATCGCATTTCACTGTCGCTGAGGGAGACGACGCCGTGCGGCAGGATGACTATCACGAATATCTTGTGTGCAACTGGGCGTTGAGCACGGCAGGCGAAACCGCCTTTCCCCACCGTATGACCCCGGGCCCTGTCAGCTTTCACGCCGACCCTGCGCGCCCCTCGGCCTTGCGGGAAATGTCTCAGATTCTGTTCGATCTGGACGCGCGGCGCAGCGATGACTGGCACCTGATGCGCGACTATCTGTGCGATACGATCAGCGCGGCCGGGTCCGACACGCTTATGCAGGCCGAAGCCGCCTGTGACGGGTTTGGCGATTTCTTCGCCCGGTTTGCCCGCACCAACCTGCGCAACAATGCAAAGGTCCTGTCGGCATGAAGTCACCGGTTGCCTTTGCGACACTGACAGGGGCGGCTTTGGTCCTGATCTACACGGCGCTGATTTCTTCGGCGGACGGGATCACCAAACTTCTGGCGGGCGGCTATGCGGCCCCACAGCTTTACGCCGTGTCAGGCGGCCTGGTTGCGCTGTTCTGCGTGATCGCCGACCGGATGGCCCGGAAACCTGCGGGCCTGCGCACCACCCAGCCTGTGCCCATGGCAATCCGGTCGGTCACCACTGTGATCGCTGGGGTCGCCTTTTTCTACGCCTTCCGCCTGCTTCCCTTTGCCGAGGTCTTTATCTTCATCGGACTGATGCCCCTTATGGCCGGTCTGATGTCCGGCCCGATCTTGGGCGAACGGGTCTCGCTGAAGGTCTGGATCGCGCTTGGGGTCGGGTTCCTCGGCGTGCTGACCCTGTTTCCCGAAGGCATCCACGCCGTCACATGGGGCCACCTGATCGCGCTGATCGCCTGTTTTTCGGGGACTTTGTCGATGGTCATGGCGCGGTTTGTCGGGCGGCGGGAAAGCAATTCGCTGGCCTTAGTGTTCTATCCCAACATGTTGAACATGATCGTCATGGCCGCCGCGCTGCCGTTTGTCTTCACGCCCATGCCCTTGATCGACCTTGGGCTGGCCGTGGCCTATGCCGGGTTCCTATTCGGTGCGCGCTGGCTGCTTGTCATCGCGCTGCGTCTGTTGCCCGCCTATACGGCGACGCCGCTGATGAACCTGCAATTCGTCTGGATGGTGTTGATCGGGATCGTGGTCTTCCGCGAATACCCCGAAGGCCACGTCTATCTGGGCGCGGCGATCGTTGCGGCCTCGGGCCTCTATCTGGTCTATGCGCAATTCGCCAAAGTTCGACGCCCGGTCCAACCCGCCGCGGTCATGCCCCCGGCAGAGTGATTTCGGAACATCTGTTCTGAAAACCGCCTAAACGGCTAAGATCACATTGAAAATGACGTGCCGCAGCCACAGGAACTGGTGGCGTTCGGGTTTTCGATCACGAACCGTGCGCCGATCAATTCGTCCGTGAAATCAATCACGGCACCGGCCAGAAACGGCAGCGACACGTCATCGACGATCACCTTTTCACCTTTGCCTTCCAGCACCAGATCGCCATCGGCCGGGTCGTCCAGCTTGATTTCATACTGAAACCCCGAACAGCCGCCCCCTTCGACGGCGACGCGCAGGGCCTGACCTTGGGCGCCTGCGCCAATCTCGGCTAGGCGATCAAACGCACGGTCTGTGACTTTGGGCGGTATCTGCATGGGCGACCTCGGTGGTTCAGGTTTCGGCAGGCATTTCAATTGCTTTGCCGGATCAATTGCGTGTCACTGTTGTGCAATATAAGACGGGCCAAACTGGGGAACAAGGATCAGGCGCGATCAACGGGTCGATCCAGGGACACGATTAGATGATGGAAGGAGGCGCCGCCATGACCGCGCCCTATGCCTCGTCGCCCGCGACCGCGCGCGGACGGCTATATCCAGAGGAAGAAAGCGCCTTCCGGTCCTGCTTTCAACGCGACCGCGACCGCATCATCCATGCCAGTGCGTTTCGGCGGCTCAAGCATAAGACGCAGGTGTTCATCGAACACGAAGGCGATTATTTCCGCACCCGTCTGACCCATTCGATCGAGGTGGGGCAGGTGGCCCGCACCATCGCCGGCGCACTGGACCTGAATCCCGAACTGACCGAGGCCGTCGCGCTGGCGCATGATCTGGGCCATCCGCCCTTTGGTCACACAGGCGAAGACGCGCTGCACGATCTGATGAAGCCCTATGGCGGGTTCGATCACAACGCGCAGGCCATTCGGATCGTCACCAATCTGGAACGGACCTATGCGGAATGGGACGGGCTGAACCTGACGTGGGATTGTCTGGAAGGCATCGCCAAGCATAATGGACCTGTCACGGGGAAGATCCCTTATGCGCTGGCCGAATACAACGCGCGGCATGATCTGGAACTACACACCCACGCCTCGGCCGAGGCGCAGGTCGCAGCCCTGTCCGACGACATCGCCTACAACAACCACGATCTGCACGACGGCCTGCGAGCCGAGCTGTTTTCAACCGACGAACTGGCCGAACTGCCGATCCTGAAGGATTGCTTTGCCGAGGTCGACAACGCCTATCCCGGCCTCAACTATTACCGCCGCCGTCACGAGGCGCTGCGCCGGTTCTTTGGCGTTCTGGTCGAAGACGTGATTGATGTCAGCCGCGCCAATCTGGCGGCGCTGAACCCGTCATCGGTTCAGGACGTCCGCATGGCGGGCCGCATGATGGTGCAGTTTTCGCCCTCGCTGTGGGAAGACCTCAAGGTCATCCGCAAGTTCCTGTTCCACCGCATGTACCGCGCGCCCGAGGTGGTCGAAACCCGCGCCAAGGTCACCCGCATCGTGGAAGAGCTGTTCCCGCTGTTCATGCAGACACCCGACGTGCTGCCAAAGCAATGGCGCAAGGATGTCGAGGCGGTCGAAGGGGACGAGGTCGCGCTGGCCCGGATCGTCTGCGATTATATCTCGGGCATGACGGACCGTTTCGCCATCGTGGAACACGCCCGCCTGACAGGGAGCGAGCCAGAGCCGGGGCTACGGGCTTCGGGTCCGGGGCATATCCGCTATGAGGATCGGTTGAAGAACGGGTGATCTGTTTCCGTGGGCGGCTGATGCCTGACACGCTTGAGCTTTGCAAAGAGGGCCGCGACCGACCCGGGGTGGCGCAATCGCGCCGCCCATGGGGGCGGGTCGGCGCGGCCCGGCGTGCCGCCGGGCAGGACCTATGATTGGCGTCATTCCTTAATCGCATCACGCTGGTTGGTCTGTGCCTGACATCGAACAGAAGTCCCACCCAACGGCACCCCGGGCTGCGCCCCTACGCCCGGCAGGGGATTACGAAGCAATCGCTCGAGAGAGACCCGCCCTCATGGGCCGGCGCAGCCCTTAGCAATGACCGGATGCGAAGGAGCCTGCTTGGGTGAAATTCCTCTCGCCTTTCCCTCGCGTTGCCCTAATCTCATTCGAACGCCCTCGACGATTTTAAGGCCCCCATACATGTCAGTCCCTACCGACCAGCTTCCCACCGTAGCCGCATTCGCCCTTGTGGGCGCCTTAGGCGTTGGCGCGCAACTTTTGGCGTGGCGGCTGAAAATGCCTGCCATCGTATTGATGTTGCTGGCGGGGATCATTGCGGGTCCGGTCACCGGCATCTTTGATCCCATGCGCGAATTCGGAGAGTTGAGGGAGCCGATGATCGCCGTCGCCGTGGCCATCATCCTGTTCGAAGGCGGTCTGACCCTGAACGTCAAATCCCTTCAGGACGCGGCCAAGGGCGTGCGCAGGCTGGTGATCGTCGGCGCGCCGCTTGGCTGGCTGTTGTCGGCGCTGACCCTGCATTACGTGGCAGGTGTCGGCTGGGAAACCGCCGCCGTCTTTGGCGGCATCATGATCGTGACCGGCCCCACCGTGATCGCGCCCTTGCTGCGGTCGGCGCGCCTGTCGCGCAGACCTGCGCAGATCCTGCAATGGGAAGCCATCGTTAACGACCCGATCGGCGCGCTGGCTGCCGTTCTGGCGTTCGAAGTCGTCACCGTCACCCGCGCATCGGCCGAAATCGGGAATGCGGTCGGCGAAACCGTCTTTGGCATCGTGCTGGCCATCGCCGTCGGCTGGGCGGGGGGCGCAGGGCTGGCGTGGTCCTTCCGCAAGGGGCGCGTGCCGGAATACATGAAGGTGCCGGTGTTGTTCACCCTGTTGCTGGGCGTCTTTGCCGTTTGTGACATGGTCCTGCACGAAAGCGGCCTGCTGGCCGTGACCGTGATGGGGATCGTGATCGCGAACTCCAACCTGCCGTCCTTCGAAGAACTGCGCCGGTTCAAGGAACACGCCACGGTTCTGTTGGTGTCGGGCGTCTTTATCCTGCTTGCGGCGGGGCTGGATTTCAGCGCGCTGTCGGCCCTGAACTGGCGCGCAGCACTCTTTATCGCCGTGGTCATGTTGATCGCACGGCCCGCGACGGTGTTCCTGTCCTTGCTGGGCTCGGGCGTGTCGTGGCGTGAACAGGTGCTGGTGGCCTTCACCGGCCCGCGCGGAGTGGTGCTGGTGGCGGTCGCGGGGCTGTTCGGGGAACGGCTTGTGTCGCTTGGCGTCGAAGATGCGGCGCTCGTAGGCCCGCTGGCCTTTGCGCTGGTCGCGGTCACCGTGGTGGTTCACGGGTTCGGATTGAAACCCATGGCCTCGGCCCTTGGGCTGACGGGGGCAGAGACGCCCGGCATCCTGATCGTCGGCGGATCGCGCTTTTCCACGGCACTTGCGCGGCACCTCAAGGACAACGACACCCCCGTGCTGGTGTCCGACCCCAACCACGGCAAACTGCGCGGCGCGCGGGCCGATGGGGTGCCGACCTATTACGGCGACATCCTTGCCGAAGCGGCGGAACATCGTCTGGACATGGTCAGCTATACCACCTTGCTGACGGCCACCGATAACGACGCCTACAACACGCTGGTGTCGACCGACCTTGCGCATCACTTTGGCCGCGACGCCGTCTATCAGGTGGCGCGCACCAAGGACAGCCAGACGCGCCACGCGCTGCCTGCGACCCTTGGCGGCAAGCCTGCCTTCAACGCCATGACCCATGAACAGCTCGAGGCGCAGATGTCCAAGGGCTGGCGCTTCCGCACGTCGCGCCTGACCGACAAGTTCACGCTGGCCGACTGGCGCGAGGAATATCCCGACAGCATCCTGATTGCCGCGCAGCGCAAAGGTCAGCCCCTGCGCCTGCTGAACACTGGAGAGAACCTGAAAGGGGCCGAAGATATGCGACTGGTCCATTTGGCACCGCCCGAGGACGTGACAGAGGCGCGGCTGAACGCGACGCTGGCCGAAGACACGGCGCCCAAGGACGAAGGGCCCTCTGGGGCCTAAGGCGGGGTGGGGGCGCTGCCCCCGTCCTGCGGCCCCCCCACAAGCAGAAACCTGAAAGGTTTCGCGTTAGGGGAAAGCGTGAACGCGGATGCGTTTCGCGTCGCCGGGATATTCACAGGACCAAAGAAGCAGCAGGCTTGCGCAGTGCGGCGCGGTTTCATGGCGTGTTGACGCGGGCCTTTCCCATGATAAACCCGGCCCAAATGAAAGGACGGGGTCCATGAACCTTTTCGCAGATATTCGCGCCACCGTGTTGGACGCGCTTTCCGCCATGCAGACCGAGGGGCAGCTGCCCGAGGGCCTCGATTTCGCCAACGTCACGGTCGAGCCGCCGCGCGATGCAGGCCATGGCGATATGGCGACCAATGCCGCGATGGTTCTGGCCAAACCCGCCAAGATGAAACCGCGCGACATCGCCGATGCGCTGGCAGCGCGTCTGGCGGCGGATGAGCGGATCACCTCGGCCGAAGTCGCGGGGCCGGGGTTCCTGAACCTGCGGCTAGAGCCGGGCGTCTGGGTCGATGTGGTGAAAACCGTACTGGAACAGGGCGCGCAGTATGGCCGGTCCGACATGGGTGCGGGCCAGAAGGTCAACGTCGAATACGTCTCGGCCAACCCCACGGGGCCTTTGCATGTGGGCCACACCCGCGGCGCGGTTTTTGGCGATGCGCTGGCCAGCCTGCTGGATTACGCGGGCTATGACGTCACCCGCGAATATTACATCAACGACGGCGGCGCGCAGGTTGACGTTCTGGCGCGGTCTGTCTACTTGCGCTACCTCGAGGCGCACGGCCAAGAGGTCAGCTTTGAAAACGGCACCTATCCCGGCGATTACCTGATTGCCGTTGGCGAGGCGCTGAAGGACCGTGTCGGCGACGCCTATGTGAACCAGCCAGAAGACGTCTGGCTGGATGACGTGCGTGAAATGGCGACCGAGGCGATGATGGAATTGATCCGCGTCGATCTGGGTCTACTGGGCGTGCAGATGGATCATTTCTTCTCTGAAAAGTCTTTGTACGGCACGGGCAAGATCGAAGCGGCCATCGATAGCCTGCGCGACAAGGGCCTGATCTATCGCGGCGTGCTGGAGCCGCCCAAGGGCAAAGTGCCTGAAGATTGGGAGCCGCGCGAACAGACGCTGTTCAAATCGACCGAACATGGTGACGATGTGGATCGCCCGATCATGAAGTCGGACGACAGCTGGACCTATTTCGCCCCCGATATTGCGTACCACTATGACAAGATCGAACGGGGCTTTGACCTGCTGATCGACGTCTTTGGCGCGGACCATGGCGGCTATGTCAAACGGATGAAGGCCGCTGTATCAGCGCTATCCGATGGCCGTGTCCCGGTCGACATCAAGCTGTGCCAGCTGGTGAAGCTGTTTAAGGATGGCGAGCCGTTTAAGATGTCCAAGCGGGCAGGGACCTTTATCACCCTGCGCGACGTGGTGGACGAGGTGGGGCCGGATGTGACCCGGTTCGTCATGCTGACCCGCAAGAACGACGCGCCGCTGGATTTCGATTTCGACAAGGTGTTGGAGCAATCGCGCGACAACCCGGTGTTCTACGTGCAATACGCCCATGCCCGCGTGTCGTCCGTGATGCGCAAATTCGACGAGGCCGGGATTGCCCATGACGATGCCACGCTGCTGTCGGCGGATCTGTCCGGCATGACGGACGAGGTCGAACAGGCCGTCGCCAAAAAGCTGACCGAATGGCCGCGTCTGGTGGAAATCGCCGCCCGCACGAACGAACCGCATCGCGTGGCGTTTTACCTTTACGAACTGGCCAGCGACTTCCATTCGCTGTGGAACCGCGGCAACGACAAACCGGAACTGCGCTTCCTGCAAGAGGGCGATGCCGCCACCTCTCAGGCGAAACTTGCGCTGGCACGTGCCGTA
Organism: Pseudooceanicola aestuariicola; assembly: GCF_045763785.1. Lineage (NCBI taxonomy): Bacteria > Pseudomonadati > Pseudomonadota > Alphaproteobacteria > Rhodobacterales > Paracoccaceae > Pseudooceanicola > Pseudooceanicola aestuariicola. The sequence continues at coordinate 1,398,622 of NZ_JBJGSF010000001.1, forward strand.
GCCGTTGTTATTTCCGCAGGTCTTGCTATCCTAGGCGTAACCCCCGCGGATGAGATGCGATAACGCACCGCCGCGACCGGGCCGAGCAGTCTTAGGGAAAGCCGACGTACAGAACGTGCGCGGGAGCGAGGCGAATGACAGAAGTACAGGCGCAGTCCGAGCAGGGCTACACACCCGTATCCACATCCACTTTGGTCAACCTTTCCGGGGGCTTAGTGTCCCTTGGTCTGGTCGTTGCCGCCTGCGTCTGGGGGTATAACACCCTGTCGCGGGACGTGTCAGAGGTGCCCGTTGTGCGCGCCGCGACCGACCCGATGCGCGTCGCTCCGGACGATCCGGGTGGCCGTTTGGCAGGCAATATCGGCCTTGCCGTGAACAAAGTGGCCGCCGAAGGGCTGGCCGAAAAACCAGCGGATCGGCTGATTCTTGCCCCCGCGCCGGTCCGTCTGTCGACCGAAGATCGACCCGGCCAGATGATCACCGCCGAACGCGAGGCCGCCGAACGCGCCGCAGAGGCCGCCCAGATGGCGGCTGCCGAACAGGCTGATCCTGTGGCCGCCCTGACCGCGCGCCTGCTGAAAGATGCGGCCCCCTTGTCCGGCGAAACCGTTGCGCCACCGACCGAAGACAGCAACATCGCATTGGCGCTGCTGAAGGCCGAACAACAGGCCGAAGCGCAGGAAACCAAGGCCGCGATGATCGTGGATCAAGAAGCCAGCGAACACCGGACTCTGCGCCCCCGGATGCGCCCCGTTGTGATGGCCACCACCGCACCGCAGGCCCCGATCGCGGCCCCGTCGCCATTGCAGCCGGCGGTCGATGTTGATCCGGCCTCGATCACGGCGGGCACTGTGCTGACCCAACTGGGCGCTTATGACAGTATTGAGACCGCGCGCAAGGAATGGACCAAGTTCCAGAACCGCTTTGCCGATTACATGACAGACAAGCAGCGCGTGATCCAAAAGGCGTCCTCGGGCGGGCGGACGTTCTATCGCCTGCGGGTGATGAACTTTGACGATATGTCCGGCGCGCGCCATTTCTGCGCGGCCCTTGTGGCGGAAAACGCTGATTGTATTCCTCTGGTGGCTAAATGAGCTTTGGTGCAACGATTTTGGACGCCGAAGGGCTGACCCTTTCGGCGGATGAAAAGGCGTTCTTTCGCGATGCCGATCCCTTTGGGTTTATCCTTTTCGCGCGCAACATCGACACCGCCGAACAGCTGATTGCCCTGTGCGATGAGATGCGGGACGCCGTGGGCCGGGACGCGCCCATCCTGATCGATCAGGAAGGCGGCCGGGTTCAGCGCCTTCGCCCGCCCTTGGCCCGCGACTGGGCCCCGCCCTTGGATTTCGCCCGCGCCGCCAAAGGGCAGGCGGTTGAGGCGATGTACCTCCGCTACCTCATCACTGCGCTGGAACTGCGCAACTACGGGATCGACGTGAACTGCGCGCCCATGGTCGACGTGCCGCGCCCCGAAACGCATGAGTTTCTGACCAACCGCTGCTATGGCGACAACCCCGTGGACGTGGCCAAACTGGGCCGCGCCGTGGCGATGGGCCTGCAGGCGGGCGGGGTGCTGTCGATCGTCAAACACATCCCCGGCCATGGTCTGGCCACCGCCGACAGCCATTTCGATCTGCCGCGGGTCAAAGCCTCGGCCCAGGACCTGACGCAGGTGGATTTCGCGCCCTTCAAGGTTCTGAACGATTTGCCAATGGCGATGACCGCGCATGTGGTCTACGAGGCGTTCGACGACAAACCCGCAACGCTGTCAGAACGCATGATCCAATTGATCCGGAACGAGATCGGGTTCGACGGCCTTCTGATGACCGACGACATCTCGATGAAAGCTCTGTCGGGATCATACGCCGATCTGACGCGCCAGTCGCTGGACGCTGGCTGCGACGTGGTTCTGCTGTGCAACGCGACCCTTGCCGAACGGCAAGAGGTGGCAGAGGCCGCAGGCACCATGAGCGCAGAGGCACAGACCCGCGCGGAACGGGCGCTCTCCTTGCGCGATCAGGCCGCAGAGGTTGACATTCAGGCTGTGGAGGAGAAGCTAAAGGCTCTCTCACACGGTCAGGAATATGTCTGAAGGCGACCTTTTCACCGATCAGCTATCAGTTTCAGAACGCCTCGCCGCCGAGGCGCTGATCGTTGACGTCGACGGGTACGAAGGCCCGCTGGACATGCTGTTGTCGCTGGCCCGGACGCAGAAGGTCGACCTGCTAAAGGTGTCGGTCCTGCAACTGGCCAAGCAATACCTGTTCTTCGTTGAAAAGGCCAAAGAGCTTCGGATCGAACTGGCCGCCGATTACCTTGTGATGGCCGCATGGCTCGCCTTTCTGAAAAGCCGCCTGTTGTTGCCGCCTGATCCCGAGGAAGAAGGGCCGTCGGGCGAAGATCTGGCCGCGCACCTTGCGTTTCAGCTGGAACGATTGGCCGCGATGCGCGAAGTCTCGGCCCGGCTGATGGCGCGCGATCAGCTGCGCCGCGACTTTTTCCCCCGTGGTATCCCCGAAGGGATGGAACGTATCCGCCGGGTGGAGTATTCGGCCAACCTGCTGGACCTGATGCAGGCCTATGCGCGCATCAGAACCCGCGACGAATTCCGCCCCTTCGTGATGGACCGCGACAATGTGTTTACGATGGAACAGGCCCTTGACCGGATGCGCAATATGATCGGCTTTGCCGGGCAATGGACCGACATCATGTCTTATCTGCCACAGGGCTGGGAAAGCGACCCGACCCGCCGCCGCTCGGCCACCGCCGCGACCTTTGCCGCCGCGCTTGAGCTGGTCAAAGAAGGCCACGCCGAGATCCGGCAGACGGAAACCTTCTCTCCGATCCAGTTGCGGCAGCGGAGTGCGCGGGATGAATGAGCCTGTGACCGACGCACCCGAGGAGATCTCGAACGACTCTTTGTTCGAAGCGCCGCCCATGGCCGAACAGGAACGCATGGTCGAAGCGATCCTGTTTGCCTCGGCCGATCCGGTGACGATCAACGACATGAATTCCCGGATGCCCCACGGTTGCAACGCGGCCGAGGCGGTTAAGTTATTGAAACAACGCTACGAAGGGCGGGGCGTGCAGGTTGTACAGGTGGGGGAAATGTGGGCCATCCGCTCCGCCCCCGACCTTGGCCACCTGATGCAAAAAGAAACGGTCGAGACGCGCAAACTTAGCCGTGCCGCCATCGAAACGCTGGCCATTATTGCCTATCACCAGCCTGTTACCCGCGCCGAGATCGAAGAAATTCGCGGTGTGTCGGTCAATCGAGGAACAATCGATCTGTTGATCGAAATGGAATGGATCCGCTTTGGCCGCCGCCGCATGACACCCGGTCGGCCCGTGACCTTCGTCGTAACGACGACCTTCTTGGATCACTTCGGACTGGAAACCGCGCGCGACCTTCCGGGCCTCAAGGAACTGAGAGAGGCCGGGCTGTTGGAAAACCGTCCGCCCCCTGGCTTCGACGGCGCCATGCAAGACCCCGAGGACGAGGTCGAGGACGACGAAGTTCACGGCCAGAACGATATGTTCGAGGATCAGGAATAAATTCGGAACGATTGATCCGCATGATCATCCGTCAATTTGCCCATCGAGGCATCCGCAGCGCGGTCAACCGCTTTGGCGGCAAGGGCGCGGGGCGGGCCTATGGGCAATCTCAGGGCAACATGCGCCGGGTGCGTCAGATGATGAACATGCTGCGCCGCTTTGGGCGGTTCTGACCTAGACCCGTTTCGCCGTCAGGCTTTCCACCACCGCCGCCGCCACGCAGATCGCCGAGATCAGATTGCACAGCGCCAGCCCTCCGGCCTCATACGCCGGACGGAACGCCAGCGCGCCGCCTGTCACCGCAAGATAGGTGATGGCCGAGTTCAACCCGAGGACTGCACCGCGTTGCGACGCGTCCAAGGCCGCCAATCGGGACACCGCAAAGTTCAACCCAAGGTGCTGAACGATGCCCCAGATCAGCGCGATCGCCACCAAAAGACCAAAGGTGCCGCCAAACATCAGTTGCGCGATGTAAACCACTGTCAGACCAGAGAAAGACAGAACGCCCGCCTGACGCTGCGGCAATCTGTCCACGTATTTGTCCACCAATGCGGCCAAACCGAACCCGGTGCCGTAGAACAGCGTGACCACGCCCGCGCCGTCAGTGCCACGCCCCAATGCGTCATGCACATGCGCACCGATAAAGGCGTAGGTGCCATAGAACCCCAGCATCAGTGCGCCAGCGGCAAACAACCCGCGCCCGATCCCCGGCACCTTAAGCGCCGTCAGAGGGGAAGATGGACGCGCCGTCGACAGATCGACACGCATGTCGACGAAATGCATCGCGATGAAAACGCCAATGATCGCAAAGGCAAGTACAGTGTAAACTGACCGCCACCCCGCCCATTCCGCCAGAAACCCTGACCCCGCAACGCCCGCGACCAGCGCCAAGGTCCAGCCCGACAGGACCAACCCCATGGACCGCTTTTCCTGCCCCTTGGGGCCAAGCTGAGGGGCCAGCGCATAGATCGCCGGGATCGCAATGCCCGCGCCGATCCCGCCCAAACCCTGCGCCAGCGACAAAGTCCACAGATCAGGTGAGAAAACCGACGCAACCATCGAGATCAAAAGGATAATAACCGATTGATACAGCGCCTTGTTTGCCCCGATCCGGTCCGCGCGAGGGGCCAGAAATACCGCCGAAATCGCTGTGGTCACCCCATACGCCGCCGCCGCGCGTACGATATCCGCCGGATCCCCACCAATATCGCGCGACACGGCCCCGGTGATCGGCGCCAAGACCATCGAATTCGCCCCAACCACGGCAATTGCGGCGGTCAGCAGGGCCAGTTGCTTAGAAATCATTCAGTTTCAGCCAGTTATCGGACGCGCGTCAGCCTATGCCTTGGGCGTCTTGAAATGTTTGGCCAGCTTCAGACCCTGACCCTGATAGTTCGACGCCATGTCGGCTCCATAGAGAACCTCAGGCTCCGCCGCCATCTTCTCATAGACCAGCCGCCCGACGATCTGCCCGTGTTCCAGCACAAAGGGCGCCTCGTGACAGCGCACCTCCAGCACGCCGCGCGACCCGGCACCGCCCGCGGCATCATGGCCAAAGCCGGGATCGAAAAAGCCCGCGTAATGCACGCGGAATTCGCCTACCATCGCGACATAGGGCGCCATTTCGGCAGCATGATCGGGCGGGATGGTCACGGCCTCGCGGCTGACGAGGATGTAGAACGCGCCGGGATCAAGGATGATCCGTTCCTTGCGCGTGCGCACCGCGTCCCAGTAATCCTCTGGATCGTATTCGCCGATCCGGTCCAGATCGATCACGCCGGTATGCGGTTTCGCCCGGTATCCGACGATGTCGCCTTCGCCCGGTTTCAGATCGACGGAAAAGCCAAGCCCATCTTCGATCACCGGCATGCCATCTACCAGCGGCACGCGATTATGCAGCGCTTTCAACGCGGTATCATCTAGCCGCGCCTGACCCGCCCGGAACCGGATTTGGTTCAGACGCATCCCCGGACGCACCAGAACGGAAAAACTGCGCGGACAAATCTCGGCGTACAAAGGCCCGGTATAGCCGCCGGGGATCCGATCGAATTCCGTCCCGCCATCGACAATCGCGCGCGTCAGCAGGTCCAGCCGCCCGGTCGAGCTTTTGGCATTCGCCACCGCCTGCACGCCACCGGGCAGGGCCAGCCGTTCCATCAGCGGCACGACATAGACACAGCCCTTTTCCAGCACGGCGCCGTCGGTCAGGTCGATGCGGTGCATCTCGAACTCGGCCAGTCGTTCCTCAACCGTGCGATCTTCGCCCGTCAGGAACGACGCCCTTACACGGTAAGCCACGGTCCCAAGCCGCAGGTCGATACTGGCGGGCTGGATCTGCGCCTCGGTGATCTCGGGCGTGCCGGCAATCTCGCCTCGGGCGATCATGTCGCGCAGGTGCTGGCTGGGAATGATACCTGTCATGGCGCTCCTCATCTGTCGGCGCAGACTACTTTGCACACGCAGGGAAGGGAAGGCGTCAGACCCCTCAAAACCGCCATCGCATTTACCCGTCTGGACATGCACTTACCGACCGGTAAGATGACGCCGAGGAACCAAAGGAGGACCCGCCTTGAGTATCAAAGGCGTTGCCAGCATCGTTGGCATATACGAACACCCGCTGCGCAAGGCACCGGACAAATCCACCCCGCAATTGCATTACGAATGTGCCCAAGGCGCGCTGGCCGATGCAGGCCTGACGTTTGACGATGTGGATGGTTATTTCTGCGCCGGTGACGCCGGGTGGTTCATGTCGGTCGTTGACTATATGGGCCTGAAAAACCTGACCTATTTCGATGGGACCGATGTGGGCGGATCGTCCTATATCGCGCATCTGAACGACGCTGCCGCCGCCATCGCCATGGGCCGCTGCAAGATTGCGCTGGTCACGCTGGCGGGCCGTCCGCGCCACGACAAACCTGCCGCACGCCCCGCAGGGCCAGAAGCCGGGTGGGAACAGCCCCTTGGTGGCACGCCGCCCAACATCTACGCGCTGGCCGCCCATCGCCACATGCACGAATTCGGCACGACGTCTGAACAGCTGGCGTGGATCAAGGTCGCCGCGTCGCATCACGCCCAGCACAACGAACACGCCATGCTGCGTGACGTGGTGACGGTGGATGACGTGCTGAACAGCCCCATGATCGCCGACCCGCTGCACCGCATGGATTGCTGCGTCGTCTCTGAGGGCGGCGGCGCTTTCATCATCACCACGCCCGAAATCGCCAAATCCCTTGGCAAACCCGACATTCGGGTGCAGGGCGCGGCGCAGGCGATCAAGGGTCAGGACGGCGGCAAGATCGACCTGACCTATTCCGGCGCGGCCTTCACCGGGCCGAAAGCGATGGAAGAGGCGGGGGTTAAGCCGACCGACATCAAATACGCCTCGATCTACGACAGTTTCACCATCACCGTGCTGATGCAGCTTGAGGATTGCGGCTTTTGCGAAAAGGGCAAAGGCGGGGCTTTCGTGGCCGATGGCAACCTGATCTCGGGGCAGGGCAAACTGCCTTTCAACACCGACGGCGGGGGGCTGTGCAACAACCACCCCGTCAACCGCGGCGGCCTGACCAAGGTGCTGGAGGCCGTCCGCCAGTTGCGCGGCGAAGCGCACCCGGCGGTTCAGGTCCCCAATTGTGATCTGGCCTTCGTCACCGGCATCGGGGGCACGCTGGCCGTGCGCCACGGTGCCGCCTCTGCCGTATTGGAGCGTCTGTCATGAGCTATGATCTGATCTCAGCCCCGCCCATCAATCCCGAAACCAAACCCTTTTGGGACGCGGCGGAACAGGGCAAGTTCCTGATCCGTCGCTGCCCCGCCTGTGGTGAGGCGCATTGGTATCCCCGCACCATCTGCCCGCTGTGTCACAAGGCGGATACGCACTGGGAAGAAAGCCCCGGCACCGGCACGATCTACAGCTGGACCCACATGCGCAAATGCCCCCGCGGCCCCTTTGCTTTGGCTTACCTGGAGCTGGACGAAGGCCCCCGCGTCTATGTCCAGTTCCGGCCCGAGGACAACGAGTCGCTGGAAATCGGCAAACGCGCGCAGATCATGTTCCACCCGGTAAAGGATGGCGCGACGATGATGTTCGCGAAACTGATTTAAGAGACAAACTTGACGCCTGCGGTCCTGAACCAGGGCAGCACCGACCCGGGGTGGCGCGATAGCGCCGCCCATGGGGCGGCCCCCTTTCGGGCGATTGCTTCGCAATCCCCTATCGGGCAATTGCTTCGCAATCCCCTATCGGGCAACGGGGCGCTGCCCGGCGTTGCCGCCGGGCGGGACACATGTTCGAAGTCCGCCCCAATTGAACCACCGCCACGGAAACCCCATATCTGTCCTGCGCGAACGATCCATAAGCCACAGGAGGGCAATATGATCGACTTCGACACGACAGACCCGAAACTCCTCCGCGTTACCATCACCGGCGACGTGTCGCGGGAGGAGGTCAAAGACTTCTACGCCAAGTTCAAACCCGAAATTGACGAACGTCACCGCACCGGCGTTCTGGTCGATATCACAGGGTTCAAGGACATCACCCCCGGCGCCATGCTGGAAGACGTAATCGAAGAATTCGGCCTGTTGGGCGATATGTCCAAAATGCCCCGCGTCGCCATGATCACTGGCAACCGCACCTGGGCGGGCATGGTCCGCTACCTCAACCCGATCATCCCCAAGATGGAAACCCGCGTCTTCATGCCGTCCGAGATCAGGGACGCCGAAGACTGGGCCCGCGATCTGCCGGAACCGAAAGAGCGCAAACCCGGCCTCAGCGTGATCGACACCGATCACCCCGACGTGCTGGCGTTCGAATTGGACGGCTACATGGACGACGATGATATGGACATCATCGTGCGCCCCTTCCGCGACCGCATTGATAAGGGGGGACAGTTCAACGCCTTGGCGCGCCTGAAACATTTCGCAGGTTTCGATCCGGAAATCCTGTTTGACCGCGCGCTTCTGGGCATGAAATGGGACGCCATCCGCGCGCTGCACCGCTACGCCATCGTCACCGACCACCAATGGGTGCGCCCCTTTGCCGGCATGGCCCGGCTGGTTAGCAAGGTCGACGTGAAAATCTTTCCCATGGCCGAAGAACAGGCCGCATGGGAGTGGGTCAAACAACCGATTCCGACCGCTGCCTGACAAAAACCAGACGCGGGGCAAATGCGCCGCGTCCCAAGTTCATCTTTCCAGAAATACTCCCGCCGGAGGCGTCCCCGGCGGCCACAAACGCCACCGCAGGGCGTCTGAAACAGACACCCAAAGACCTATGATACCGTGCGGATTGAAGTGGTCGGGCTAGCAGGACTCGAACCTGCGACCTTCCGTCCCCCAGACGGACGCGCTACCAGGCTGCGCTATAGCCCGACGGTCCGGCCTATGTATCGATTTTCGCGGGCAGGACAAGGGGCAATCTGCGCCGATATGCAGATTGATTTTACGGCAGGTGCCTCAGGCGGTCTGACGCGACAGCCAGTTTTGCAGACGGGTGGCCAGACGGCGCACTTCGACCTGATCTTCGGGGCGCAGCGGCGTCTTGCGGGCCAGCGCCAGCGACAGAACCGTGGGGCGATGTTCGATCTCGACCGCCTTGATGGCCGGGCGCGGGCGCGCTTCGGGGGCAGGGGTCTCGGTCGCCTGTGCCGCTGCGGGCTCTGCCGGTGTATCCACCTTGGGCGCTTCGACATTGGCGGTGGTCGGGGCTTCAAGCGTGGGCGCGGGCTCTGCGGTATTAGCGGCGATCTCTGCGTCAGCAGGCGTGTCGTTCTGCGCCGCAATCTCTGCTGCCGTGTCTGCCACGGTGGCGGCAACCTCTTCGGCCTCGACCGGCTCTGCCGCGTCTTCTGCGGCGTCGGCGACAGGCTCGTCTACCTTGGCGGCGATCGCGGGCTCCGTCGCGGGCTCTACCGGCTGGGCCGGGGTGGCGTCGGCGGGCACGGCCTCGACCGGGTCGGGCTTGGCGACGGCGGCGGGCGGATCGGCAGGGGTGTCCTTTAGCTTGGGCTCCATCGCGTCGCGCACGGCGGCGGTGACGGCGTCCAAGGGCTGGCTCATGCCAGACACATGCGCCACGCCCTTTTCGCGCAGCAGCTTTTGCACGCCTTTGATGGTCATCCCGTCTTCGTGCAGCAACCGCTTGATCCCGCCCAGCAGCTCCATGTCAGAGGGGCGGTAATACCGGCGACCACCGGCCCGTTTGACCGGTTTGACCTGCGAAAACTTGGATTCCCAAAAGCGCAGCACATGCGCCGGGGTGTCCAGCCATTCGGACACTTCGCTGATCGTACGGAACGCGTCTGCGGATTTTGCCATTCTTACGGACGCCTCAAGCGCGCGGCTTACGACTTGTTGCCGTCGGCCACGCGGTCTTTCATCAGGTGCGACGGACGGAAGGTCAGCACACGACGGGGGCTGATCGGAACTTCTTCACCCGTCTTGGGGTTCCGGCCCACGCGGGCCGCCTTGTCCCGGACCGAGAAGGTGCCAAAGGACGAAATCTTGACCTGTTCCCCGGCGACAAGCGCGTCGGACATATGGGTCAGAACGGATTCAACAAGCTGAGAGGAATCGTTCCGCGACAGGCCGACCTCTTGAAAGACCGCCTCGCTCAGATCCAGTCGTGTCAAAGTCTTTTCACCCATTCCCATTCCTCCCTTGATGCCGTGCAGAGGGTCTTTTTTAAAACCACATTAAGGCATCCTGCGTCGGAGTGATATACGAGTCAATATCAACGACTTGGAACAAAAAGGTTTTTGCTGTGGAAATCAGGCAGGTGACCGCGACGTCACCACCGGATCACCACGGCACCCCAGGCCAGGCCGCCGCCGATGGCTTCGGCCACCAGCAGGTCACCGGGGGTGATTTTGCCCTCGGACACGCCGACCGACAGGGCCAGCGGAATCGACGCGGCAGAGGTGTTGCCGTGGTCCTGAACCGTGACGATCACCTTGTCCATCGACACGTTCAGTTTCTTGGCCGTGCCCTGAATGATGCGGATATTGGCCTGATGCGGCACGATCCAATCGACGTCGTCATGACCCAGATTGGCCTTGCCAAGCGCCGCATTCGCGGTCGAGGCCAGCTTTTCCACCGCCTGCCGGAACAACGCATTGCCCTGCATACGCAGCTTGCCGCTGGTGCCCGTGCTGGACACGCCGCCATCGACGAACAGCATGTCACGATACTGACCATCGGAATTCAGATCGACCGACAGGATCCCGCGATCGTCGCTGTGGCCCGTGCCTGTCCGCGCTTCCAGCACCAGCGCACCAGCGCCGTCGCCGAACAACACGCAGGTGGCGCGGTCTTCCCAGTCCATGATGCGCGAAAAGGTTTCGGCCCCGATGACCAGCACGCGTTCCGCCTGACCCGACAGGATCATCCCGTTAGCGTTGGCCAGCGCAAAGACGAACCCGGCGCAAACGGCCTGCACATCATAGGCAAAGCCGCGCGTCATGCCGAGCCCCTGCTGAACCATCGTGCCCACGGACGGGAAGGTCAGATCAGGGGTCGAGGTCGCAACGATCACCGCGTCGATGTCGTCTGCCTTCAGCTCGGCCATGGCCAGCGCGCGTTCGGCGGCCTTGACGGCCATCTGGCTCGTCGTTTCATCCTCGGCCGCGAAATGCCGACGCTCGATCCCAGAGCGGGAGCGGATCCATTCATCGGACGTGTCGAGAGTGTCTTCAAATTCAGAGTTCGGAACGACGCGGTCGGGCAGATAGTGCCCGATCCCGGTCGGTACGGCGCGGATTGTCATTCGGCCACCTTGTTAACTTCGGCGGCATCCTGTTCCGATGCGCTCGCGGATGCAACCCGCGCCTTGATCTTGTTTGTCAAATCTTGCTGAGCCAGCTGGAACGCCAGTTTCACCGCAGCGGCCACCCCGGTCGCATCGGCCGACCCGTGGGATTTCACCACCGTGCCGTTCAGCCCAAGGAATACGCCACCGTTCACCCGGCGCGGATCGATGCGTTTCTGCAAGCGCCGCATGGAGGTCAGCGCCAGAACCGCCGCTATGCGCGACAGGGGCGAAAACTTGAACGCTTCTTTCAGCAGGTCGCCAATCAGCTTGGCCGTGCCTTCGCCGGTCTTCAACGCGATGTTGCCGGTAAAGCCATCCGTCACGATCACATCGCACACGTCGCCCGGAATATCCCCGCCTTCGACAAAGCCAACGAATTCGAAATGTCCGCCCGGTGCGGCTTTTTCGATCAGGTCATGCGCGGCTTTCAACTCGGCCCGGCCCTTGTTTTCTTCGGTGCCGACGTTCAGCAGACCGATACGGGGCCGATCCAGATGCATCCCGTTGCGCGCGTAGGACGCGCCCATCAGCGCATATTGCAGCAGGTCTTCTTCGTCCGCACGCACATCCGCGCCCACGTCCAGCATCACGTTGAACCCCGACGGGTTCCGCGATGGCCACAGCACGGCAATGGCAGGGCGATTCACACCGGGGATCTTGCGCAGCCGGATCATCGACAGCGCCATCAGCGCGCCGGTGTTGCCGCAGGACACGGCAACGGTCGCTTCTTTGTTGCGCACCGATTCCAGGCAGGACCACATCGAGGTGTCCTTGCCATGGCGCATCACGTGGCTGGGTTTGTCTTCCATCCGCACGATATCGCGGGCGTCACGATATTCGACACGCCCGCGCAACACCTTGCGGCGTTGAACCATACGTTTCAGGTCCGAGGTCGGCCCATGCAAAATGAACCCGATGTCCGGGTTCTTCTTCGCGGATCGGGCAATACCCGCCACAACGGCATTAGGGCCGCGATCACCCCCCATCGCATCGACAGAGATGATAATGCGGCCCTGACTGGCCGAAGCGCCGGAATGCTCCGTGGCTTCGGTCGTGGGTCCCGCTGGCGTGTGACGAATTGCGTCGCTCATGCGGGTACGCCCAGTTTTACCGTTAGGTTATGCTGCGTCGTCGTCCAGATCGACTTCGTCGGCCATCGCGATGACTTCGCGATCGGCGTAGGAACCGCAAGACGGGCACACGTGGTGCGGACGCTTGAGTTCGCCACAGGACGGGCATTCATTCGGGTTTGCAGCCACGAGAGCGTCATGCGCACGACGGTTGTTGCGCCGGGACTTCGAGACTTTGTTCTGCTGGACAGCCATGTCGCAACCTTTATAGTCTGGGGCCGTGATCGCGCAGCACTTACATGCCACTCGACGCGATCAGGGCCGAGTTTCGTCTGATGCGAGGCTCTTAATCGGTCAAGCGCCACGCTTTCAAGGTCAAATCGGATGAGCGCGCGAAAATACTCCTCAAACGCAAAATCGCAAGCGATTCGTTGCATGGTTCACGCAGACCCGTCGTCGTTATCGTCCTTGGCCAGTTTGTCGCGCAAACCGGCCAGCCCTGCAAAGGGTTTCAGGTCATCATCCCGCAAAGGCGCGGTGCCCTTTTCCGCATAGACCGCTTCGCCCAGATCGACGCCATCGGCGCGCGGATACAGCGGCAAGGCCAGCGCAAGGGCCTCGACCATGACCTCTTGCAGATCCAGCGTGGCGGGCAGCGGTTCGATCGTATCGTCTTCGGGCATGGGCACGCCGTCCCCGTCGCCCGACCCGTCAGAGCGCGCCTGATACGCCTCTGTATCAGGGGTATAGCGGCGGATGACTTCTTCTTCGATCCGGGTCGTCACCGGATCCAGCGTCACCACGCAGGGCTGCACCACGGTCGCGCCCAGTTGCGCGCTTAGCGTCCAGCCGCGCTTGCCCTTGGGCGTCAGCTTCCCGGCGAAGCGCATCTTCTTCAGCGCGATCAGCTTCAGCTCGGTCGCGATCTTGGCCATCGTCGGCTCGTCCGGCGTCAGCAGGATGTCATGGGCCTTGCGATCGTTCAGATCAGCCAGTCGCAACACCGTGTCAGAGCGGGGGGCAGAGGCCATGGCGCGGATCCTTTCTTGAACCGGGGGGATAAGTTGATGTAATCGGGATAAAAGCCACGCGCCACTCTTACAAGGGCCACTCTTGCTAGGGACGCGGGGCAGGGAATTGGGGGCAGGGATGCACGACATGGCGAAGATTACCGCGGCAAAGATCGCGCAACTGCTGCTCGTTGGCGGGTTGGTCCTGACGCTGGCCGCCTGTGTGGAACGCATCCGTTCGCATGGATATGTGCCGCCCGAAGACGATCTGGACCAGATCACCGTCGGCGTCGATACCCGCGATACCGTGACCGAAGTGCTGGGCGCGCCCACCACCTCTGGCCTGACGGACGACAGCGGTTTCTACTATGTCCGGTCGCTCGTGCGGCACATCGGCCCGATCGAACCGAAGGTGATCGAACGCGAAATCGTCGCGGTGACCTTCGACGACGGCGGTATCGTGCAGAACATCGAACGCTTTGGTCTGGAACAGGGCCGTGCGGTCGTGATCTCTCGTCGTGTGACGACAAACGAAACCGGCGGCAACGGCATCCTGCAACAGCTGCTGCGCAATATTGGCAGCTTCGGCCCCTCGGTCGGCGACTCGCTGTAACCGCAGCGGCCTGCGAAACCCGCGCGGGCCGTCACGAAACCGATACATCTTGCAGGCATAGCTGCGGCATCCTAACTCTTTATCGGGCATTAGGCCCGGCGGAGGTGTCTAGATGTTGTCGCTACGCAAAGGTCGTTACCGCGCTCGGTTCGCCGAGTCGCCCGAGGATCTGCTGGCCGCGCAGCAATTGCGCACCCGCGCCTTCCATGACGATCCCGATGCGGATCTGGATGCCGATTACTTTGACGAGATCTGCGACCACGTGCTGGTCGAGGATCAGCGCACTGACGCTCTGGTCTGCTGTTTCCGCATCCTGCCCCTGTCTGGCGGCGTAGACATCGCCCGCAGCTATTCCGCGCAATATTACGAGCTTTCCGCGCTCGAGGCCTTTGACGGCCCGATGGTGGAAATGGGCCGCTTTTGCATCGACCCGGACGTGAAAGACCCCGACATCCTGCGCGTCGCCTGGGGCGCGATGACGACTTATGTGGATGAACAAGGGGTCGAGATGCTGTTTGGTTGTTCGTCTTTCCACGGCACCGACGCCCGCCAGTATCGCGACGCTTTTGCCATGCTGAAGGAACGCCACCTTGCGCCCAAGCGCTGGCTGCCCAAGGTCAAAGCGCCCAAGGTCTTTCGGTTTGCGCAAAAATTACGCCGTAAGCCTGATGCGAAACTGGCTATGCTTCGAATGCCGCCACTGCTGCGCACCTACCTGATGATGGGCGGATGGGTCAGCGATCATGCGGTCGTCGACAGCCACATGAACACGCTGCACGTCTTCACGGGTCTGGAAATCCGCGCCATCCCGCCCGCGCGGAAACGTCTGCTGCGCGCGACGGCGATGTAGGATGCCTCCGGCTGGGATATTTTTATCAAGCTGAAAGGGCTTCTTTGGTCCTTTAAATATTCCCGGGGGAGAGCGACGCAGTCGCGAGGGGGCAGCGCCCCCATAGGACCCTCAGCCACCCTTGACGGCAATCGTGGAAAGCCCTAGCGCAGCGGCATGGCACGCGCACCCCTTCTTCAGCTTTCCGACATCTCTCTGACCTTCGGCGGCGACCCCGTTTTCGCCGACCTGTCCCTTGTGATCCAGCCCGGCGACCGCATGGCGCTGGTGGGCCGCAACGGGTCTGGCAAATCGACCCTGATGAAGGTCATGGCGGGCTTGGTCGACGTGGATGAAGGGGACCGCGTTGTGACCCCCGGCACCTCTGTCGGGTACATGGAGCAGGACCCGGACATGGGCGCCTTCACCACGCTTGGCGACTTTGCGACGTCAGCGCTGGACCCGGCCGAGGCCTATAAGGTCGAAATGGCCTCCGAAGGGTTGAAATTCGATCCCAATCGCCCTGTCGCCACCGCGTCTGGCGGGGAACGCCGCCGCGCCGCGCTGGCCAAGCTGATGGCCGAAGCGCCCGAATTGATGCTGCTGGACGAACCCACGAACCACTTGGACATCGAAGCGATCCAGTGGCTTGAGGACGAGCTGAAGCAGACCCGGCAGGCCTTTGTCCTGATCTCTCACGACCGCGCGTTCCTGCGTGCTCTGACCCGTGGCACGCTTTGGATCGACCGGGGCGCGGTGCGGCGTCAGGAACAGGGGTTTGACGCATTCGAGGCGTGGCGCGACAAGGTCTGGGAAGACGAAGACATGGCCCGCCACAAGCTGAACCGCAAAATCAAGGCCGAGGCGCGGTGGGCCGTCGAAGGCATCAGCGCGCGGCGCAAACGCAATCAGGGCCGCGTCCGCGCGCTGCAGGGTCTGCGCGAAGAACGGGCCAGCCAGATCAAACGGCAGGGCACCGCCGCGATGGAGCTGGCCTCTGGCCCCAAATCCGGCCGCAAGGTGGTTGAGGCCGCGGGCCTGACCAAGACCTATGGCGACAAACCGATCGTGCGCGATCTGGACCTGCGGATCATGCGCGGTGACCGGGTGGCCTTTGTCGGGCCGAACGGTGTGGGCAAAACCACACTGATCAAACTGCTGATGGGCGAAATCCAACCCGACGCGGGCACCGTCAGCCAAGGGTCCAACCTGATCCCCGCGATCTTTGATCAAAGCCGTGCGGCGCTGGACCCGGATCAAAGTCTTTGGGAAAACCTTGTCGGGGACAAGGACATGCGCGTGTCTGGGCAGGCCGATCAGGTGCTGGTGCGCGGCCAGCCGAAACATGTGGTCGGCTACCTGAAGGAATTCCTGTTTGACGAGGCGCAGGCCCGTGCGCCTGTCCGGTCGCTGTCGGGGGGCGAAAAGGCGCGTCTGCTGCTGGCCAAGCTGATGGCGCGGGAAAGCAACCTGCTGGTCCTGGATGAGCCGACCAACGATCTGGACGTGGAAACGCTGGACCTGCTGCAGGAACTGCTGGACGATTTCGACGGCACCGTGCTGCTGGTCAGCCACGACCGCGATTTCATCGACCGCGTCGCCACCACCACCATAGCGATGGAGGGCAATGGGCGGGCGACGGTCTATGCGGGCGGCTACAGCGATTACATGGCGCAGCGCGGGGATAGCGAGACGACGACCAAAGCGTCGAAACCTGCGGCGTCCAACACCCAACCCGCGGCAGAGGCAAAGCCAAAGGCCGCGCCTGCGGACGGGCTAAGCTTTACCGAACGCCACCGTCTGGCCGAACTGCCCGGTGTGATCGACCGCCTTGGGGCAGAGATCGCCAAGCTGGAAAGCTTCCTTGCCCAGCCCGATCTGTACACCAAGGAACCCGCGAAATTCGCAAAGGGGACCGAGGCGCTGGTCGAACGCCAGAAGGCCTTGGCCGAGGCGGAAGAAGAATGGATGACTTTGGAGGAGAAGGCCGAAGCGGGCTAGAACGCGCGCTTGGCCACCCAGGTCACGACGATCACCGTCAGGATGATGCGGTACAGGTGATGCACGGTCACGAAGGCCGGGTTCGCCTCAAGCGACAGGGCCACCAGCGCCATTTCCGTCACGCCGCCGGGCGCGAAGGAGATCAGCATGACGTCGAAATGTTCGCCCGTCAGCGGCACCAGCACCAGCACCATCAGGGTGCCCAGCAGCAGCATCGTCCCCACGCTTAGCACCGCCAGACCTGCGCCGCGCAGCAACATCATGGGCCGGATCCCGACAAAGCGCGTGCCAAGGGCCGTGCCGATGATCACCTGTGCGACCGACAGCATCCAGTTGGGCAAATCCAATGAGGTCACGCCAGACAGTGTGACGATCCCGCCCAAGATCAGCGGCCCCATCAGTTGCGGTGCAGGGATATGCACCAGACGGCCCAGATACAGCCCCAGCAGCACGACCACGGCCGCCAGCGGCAGATGCTCCAGCCCCGTATCCGCAGGGGCCAGCCCCTGTCCGGCGGCTGATCCGACCGGGTGCCCGGTATAGATCGACAGCCCGATCGGCAGCAGGGTCACCACCAGTATGATCCGCAGAAACTGCGCCATCATCAGTTGCTGCATATTCGCGTCGTGCTGTTCGCCGAACATGATCGCCTCGTACAGCCCCCCCGGAGAGCCAGAGAACAGCGCCGTCGCGTGGTCATAGCCGCCGATGCGTCGGAAAATCTGATAGTTCAGGAAAAAGGCGATGGGCACGAAGGCCGTTAGCGCGGCAAAGGAAAACGCAGCCTTGGGCAGGTTCAAAAGCACATCCATCGTGATGCGCGTGCCGATGGCCATGCCGACCACGCCGATGAAAATCGCGCGGAAGGTGTCGCTGAACTTGAAATCCTTGGGGACAAGCCGACGGCGATCCGGGTGGGTGCGGTCGAAAATTTCGGCCATCTGCGCGGCCAGTGCGACGGTGATCAGCGACCCGAGGATAAAGGGCAGTGGCAGCCCCACAGCGCGTGCGGCCAGCCCGCCCAAGGCGCCCACGATGATCAATCCCAGATGCACGATGATCAGTGTCGGGGAGATACGCAGGGCAGAGGTCACGCGGAAGGAAGTCCGATGTCAGGGCAGATCGCCAGCAGGAAGGCTGGAGCGGGTGAAGGGAATCGAACCCTCGTCGTCAGCTTGGGAAGCTGCTGCTCTACCATTGAGCTACACCCGCGGCGTGGCATCACGCATATGGGAAGGCCGAGAGACGGTCAAGCAGGATCGCTTGGTTTGAGGCCTCACAAGGGGGCATTGCCCCCTCGCGGCTGCGCCGCTCTCCCCCAAGCAGAAATCCGAAAGGATTTCGCGTCGGGCGAAAGCAGAAATGCGAAGCATTTCGCGTAGCCGAAGGTATTTATCGACCAGAAGAAGAGGGGCGTGCGCCTTGCGGGATCAGGTCAGCGCCGCCTGCGGCGGGCGGTGCGGTCGGCGCTGCCGGCGTTGAAATTGACGTCCGGCAGATCGACGATTTTCAGCAGGTCCGGGAAGGCATCCGTCTTGTGCGGGATCGCGTTGGCGTTCACGAAATGCTCTTGGAACTTCGGGGCAATGGCGGTTTCCACCTTGGTGATCCGGGTCACGCCTTCCTCGACCTGCTTGCGCGCGGTGATGGAACACAGCGCCATGCGCGCGCCGGTACCTGCCGCATTCCCGGCCGAGGAGACGTGATCCAGCGGCGCGTCCGGGATCATGCCCAGCACCATCGCGTGCTTGGGAGAGATATGCGCACCGAACGCGCCCGCCAGAACGATACGGTCCACACGGTCTGCGCCGCGTTCGTCCATCAACAGGCGCGCGCCTGCGTAAAGCGCGGATTTGGCCAGCTGGATGGCGCGGATGTCGCCTTGGGTCACGGTGATCTTGGGCCCGCCGTCGGCGCTGCCGTCATGGATCAGGTACGCGTGGGTACGTCCTTCGGGCTGGCAGCGGTCGGTGCCGGTCTGATCTGCCGAGCCGATGAGGCCAGAGCCGTCGAGGATCCCGGCGGTGCGCATTTCCGCGACCGCTTCGATAATGCCAGACCCGCAGATGCCGGTGACGCCCGTTTTGGCAACGGCGGCGTCAAAACCATCCTCGTCCGACCAGAGGTCCACGCCGATCACGCGGAAGCGCGGGGTTTTGGTGGTGGGATCGATTTCCACCCGTTCGATGGCCCCGGGCGCGGCGCGCTGCCCCGAGGAGATCTGCGCGCCTTCAAACGCGGGTCCGGTGGGCGAGGAACAGGCCAACACTCGGCGTTTGTCGCCCAGCAGGATTTCCGCGTTGGTGCCCACGTCGATGACCAGCATCAGTTCGTCCGAAAGCTCGGGCGCGGTGGCCAGCGATACGGCGGCCGCGTCGGCCCCCACATGGCCCGCGATGCACGGCAGGATATAGGTCCGGGCGCGCGGGTTGATGGTGGTCAGGTCCAGATCAGAGGCGGGCAGGGACAGCGCCTCGCTAAGCGCGAGGGCAAAGGGCGCCTGACCCAGTTCGGTTGGATCGATGCCCAGCAGTAGATGGTGCATCACCGGGTTACAGACGATCACCGATTCCACGATTAGCTGCGGATCGATCCCGGCCTCTTCGGACAGCGCCTTGGCCAGATCGGCCAGCGCGTCGCGGACGGCGCGGGTCAGCTCGACCTCTCCACCCGGGTTCATCATGACATAGGACACACGGCTCATCAGGTCTTCGCCAAAGCGGATCTGCGGGTTCATCAGGCCCGAGGCGGCCTTGACCTCTCCGGTGTCCAGATCGGTCAGGTGGGCCGCGATGGTGGTGGAACCGAGGTCGATCGCCAGACCGTAAAGCCCAGCTTCATGCAGACCAGGCCAGACGTCCAGAACCAGAGGCGCAGCGCCGGTGTGATCGGCATAGACCGCGACCGTGATCTGCCATTTGCCCTTGCGCAACACGTCCTGCAGTTTGGCCAGCAGGGTTGGCGCGGCGGTAAGGCCCGCGAAATCCTGATCCGGCCATTGATCCTTGAGCGCCCGCGTCAGACGTTCGAAATCGCCCGAGGGTTCGTGCATGTCGGGCTCTTCCACCTCGACGAAATACAGCCGCGTTGCCGGGTCCATGACCATGGGGCGGGTGTCGGCGGATTTGCGGATGACCTGACGGTGCACCTGGCTTTCCGGTGGCACGTCCAGCACCACGTCGCCCTGAATGCAGGCCTGACAGCCCAGACGCCGCCCCTTGGTCAACCCGCGTTTGTCGTCGTAGCGCTGTTCGACCTTGTTCCAGTCCGACAGCGCGTCTTCGCGCACCGTGACGCCGTGCTTGGAAAATTCGCCAAAGGACGGGGTCACCTGACATTTGGAACAGATGCCGCGCCCGCCGCAGACGGAATCCAGATCGACACCCAGCTGCCGTGCAGCGGCCAGAACGGTGGTGCCGGGGGCGACGCGGCCGCGTTTGCCGGACGGGGTAAAGATCACAAGCGGTTGGTCGGACATCAAAGCCTCGGGGTCTTGGTCACTATGGATACGCGGCGCACGGGGGATCCCGGCGCCGTCGGGGGCAAGCTAGCCCGCCCGCAGCACTTGGCAAAGACTGCCAAACGACGCATTGCGGGCGGCTTGCGGCTTATTGGAAATTCACGTGCACCGCGTTGATCGCCTGCTGGTCGATCTCGGCCCCGGCGCGGCTGCGCACGTTTTCCGAAAACAGGCGATAGACGTCCTGCGCAACAGAGCTTTGCAGCTGCTGTTCCAGCGAATTGCGGGCCGCGGCCACATCGGGGTTTTCCATGTTCGGCGGCAGGATTTCCTCTAGCTTGAGGATCAGCACGGCACCAAACCCATCGACCATCGCGATCTCTCCGGTCTCCATCTGGAACGCCTTTTCGACGAATTCTTCCGGGGCACCAAGAACCGAGGATTGACGTGTCAGCGCCTCTTCGCTGTTCACCTCAAGCCCAAGCGACGCGAAATCAGCCGCTTCGCCCAGCTTGCCCATCATGTCTTCCGCGACGGCGCGCAGACGCTCCATCTGACGGCGGGTTTCCCAGATGCTGCGCACGCGGTCGCGCACCTCGGCAAAGGGGACAGGCTCGGGCGGCAGCACATCGTCCAGACGCATGGCATAGATGCCGCCATCGTCCAGCTGCATGATCTCGGGGTAGTCGTCGGCCGTCAGCGCGGCAGCAGCGGCGTCAAAGCCTTCGTAGGCGGCGATGCCTTCGGACTGACCCTCGGCCCAGTCCACATTGCCCAGCATCAGATCGGTTTCCGCTGCCAGATCTTCCAGCGTGGCGCCACCGGCCAGCAGGTCTTCGGCGGGTTCGGACATGTTCGTCACGATGCGGCGGGCGCGATCAAAGGCCAGTTCCTGACGCAGATCGGGCAGGGCCTCTTCATAGGTCGTCTCTTCTGCGGCCAGAACACCGTTTACCCGGAAGAACGCCGGACCAAGCGAGGTTTCGATCGGGCCGACCACATCGCCGGATTCTGCGGCAAAGACCTGCTCTCCGGCCTCGCCCAGATCGGCTTGGGTCACATCGCCAAGGTCCACGTCGCCAAGCGACAGACCGCGTTCTTCGACCAGACCTTCGAAGGTCATCGACCCGTTGTTCAACTGGTTCTGCGCCACTTCGGCCCGGCCCTGATCAGAATAGATCAGACGTTCCACCAAACGGCGTTCGGGGATGTTGTACTGGGCAGAGCGTGCTTCGTATTCTTGGCGCAGCAGCTCTTCGTCCAGCTCGACCTGATCGATGATCATTTCGGGCGTTAGCCAGGCGTAGGTAATCACCTTGCGTTCGGGCAGGGTGAAATCCTCGATCTGGTTTTCATACAGCGTCATCAGGTCTTCGTCCGATGGCTCGTACGAGTCGCCTTCCAACTGGGACGCATCCACGCGCACCCATGTCACCCGGCGGCGTTCGGCAAAATACGTCAGCACCGTATCCACGTAAGACGCGGGCAGGGCGGAGCCAGAGATCACAGCCCCCTGCAACAGCGTGCGGGCGGTTTCATCACGCAGGCCGCTTTCAAACTCGCTCTCGCTCATCCCCGTCTGGTCGATGGCAAAGCGATAGGCGTCGCGGTCGAACTGACCGTCCACACCCTGAAAGGCGGGGATCGTCTGGACCTGCTTGGCCAGCGTTTCGTCCCCGACAGACAGGCCGATGCGCGCGGCTTCGTCGTCCATGGCGGCATTAGTGACAAGCTGCGACAGCACGCGGCGATCCAGACCAAGCGCCTGCGCCTGTTCCAGAGACATGGGCGACCCGGTCTGCGCCTCGAAGGCGCGGATTTCGTTCTGAAGGGCGCGGGCGTATTCGTTCACGCCGATATCCTGATCGCCAACGGATCCGACGGACCGGACGTTGCCCGTAAAGCTGGTCGCGCCAAAGCCCCCCAGCCCGAGGATCAGTAGACCCATCAGAACCCACATCGCCGTCTTACCAGCCGTTTTGCCCGTCTTGCTTGCCATTCCTGCCGTTCCTTAACTTGCCGCCCCTGCGGCCTTTGGTCTGTGCATGTCTATTGGTCCGCGCCCCGGGGGGCAAGGGGCTGGGACAGGGGCTGACGGGATGGTTATTGGGGTTTGCGACTTGCGACCGACATAAGCGTTTAGGGTCGCGCCGGCCCGGGGGGGCGCGAAAGCGCCGCCGTCACGCCGGAGGCGTGCCATAACAATTCGGCGCACCTTTGGTGCGACGGGGGCGGGCCCCTCTGGGTGTTTGCCTGCAAACACCTGCCGGTCAATGCGGCGCTGCCCGGCGGAAACGCCGGGCGGAGCCTAAGTTCAATGTTCGGCAAAAAGGTCGGACATGCTGCTGGGGCTTATCCCCCAAACCCCGCCAACCGCTCAACAAACTGCCCGATCCCGGCCGCATCAAGGTTGGCAAAGGCCACCCGCATCTGACGCTGGCCGTCTGCATCGCCTTCGGGCGTGAACATCGTACCGGGCAGCATCAGGATCCCAGCTTCGCCCACCAGCCGTTGCGCGATCTGGTCCGACGGCGCGTCGAACGGATGGTCGAGATAGGCAAAGTAAGCGCCAGCCCCGCGCAAAAGCCAGCCCCGGTCCGCCAGCGGCGCAAAGCCGTCCCGGATGGCCCGACCGCGCGCCAGAATTTCGTCGCGTTCGCCGGCCAACCACTGGCCAAGGTTCTGCATCCCCCAAAGCGCCGCGAACTGCCCGATCTGCGCGGGGCAGATGGTGACGGTATCAAGGTATTTTTCCACCTCTGCCAACCGCTTGGGCGACGCGACCATGGCGCCGACGCGATGCCCAGTCAGCCGATACGCCTTGGAGAAACTGTACAATTGCACCAGCGTCTGGTCCCAGTCGGGGCGCGTGAACAGGTCATGCGGCGCGGCGCTGGAGGAATGGAAATCGCGGTAGGTCTCATCCAAAATCAAGGTGACCCCGCGCGCCTGACACAGGTCGAAAAACGCGCCGATCAGCGCGGGCGGATATTCCACGCCTGTCGGATTGTTGGGCGATACCAACGCGATAGCGCGGGTGCGGTCGGTGATGAGCGACGCCGCCGCCGCGACATCCGGCAACATCTGGTCATCTGTGGGCAAAGCCACCGCGCGGCCCCCGATCATGTCCAGCGCCATCTTGTGGTTAAAGTACCATGGCACCGGCAACAGCACCTCGTCCCCTTCGGCCAGCAGGGTGGCGATGGTGGCGCAGAACGCCTCGTTACAGCCAGAGGTGACGGCGACGCGGGACGCGCCGATCTCTCCACCATACGCTGTAAGCCACTGCGCCGCGATCTCTTCTCGCAACGCTGGCAGGCCAAGCACCGGCCCATACAAATGGGCCTGCGGCTCCTCCAACGCGATGCGCGCAATCTCTTGCCGCAGCGCCTCTGGCGGCGGATCCACCGGCGCGGCCTGAGAGACGTTGATCAGCTCCATCCCCGCGGGCAAAGACGCCTCGGCCAGCCAGCGGCGGGCCTCCATCACCGGGGGCGCAAAGGTCGTGGCGGTGCGCGGCGTGGCCATGATCACCGCTCCGGTATCAGGCCACGGGGGCTGAACCGCAGCACAAGAAGCATGATCAAACCCATTGTAAACAAACGCATAAACGCGACGCTATCCAACAGGTGATTTTTGAAATCCCCCTCGGGCAGCGGCGTCGTCACCTTGTCCATCAACCATGCGCCAATCGGTTCGACCTGCACCCAGAGGAACCAGATCAGCATCCCGCCCAATACGGCGCCAAAGTTGTTGCCCGACCCGCCGACGATCACCATCACCCAGATCAGGAAGGTAAAGCGCAGCGGCTGGTAGGTGCCGGGCACCAGCTGTCCGTCCAACGTGGTCATCATCGCGCCCGCAAGACCACAGATCGCGGACCCCAGAACAAAGATCTGCAAATGTCGCCGCGTGACGTCCTTGCCCATCGCTTCGGCCGCAGTTTCATTGTCGCGGATCGCGCGCACCATCCGGCCCCACGGCGACCGCAACGCCAATTGCATCAACAGGATAAGCACCAGCAACACGGCCGTGAACATCAGCGCATAGCCCAGCTTGACCGAAATGGTCGACGCCGTCACCGGATCCGCGAACCGTTCCGCAAAGCTGGCAGTTTCCTGCAATTCAATCGCCGTGGGCAGGGGCGACGGAATGCCGATCACGTTCTTCACACCGCGCGCCAGCCAGTCTTCGTTCTTCATCACGGCCAAGATGATCTCGGCGATGCCAAGCGTCGCAATAGCCAGGTAATCCGACCGCAGGCCAAGAGCCGTCTTGCCGATGATCCAGGCCGCACCCGCCGCCAGTACGCCGCCCACGGGCCACGCCAGAACGACAGGAATGCCCAGACCGCCAAGATTGCCCTGCAATGCGGGGTTCACGGCCTCGATCGCGTCGCGGGCTGGATCGAACAGCATCCGGTAAAATATGAACCCGGCCACCAGTACTGCCGCCACCAGCCAGCCCCGCGCCGGTACATCTTTGCGCCACAGCACAACCGCCGCCACGATCGACATCGCCGCCACAATCAGGGCCGAGATGACGCCGACCCCACCGGCACGCCAAGCATCACCCACAGGCGGCATCGCGGTCAGCGCCACGGCCAGTCCCCCAAGCGCCACGAACCCCATGACGCCCACGTTAAACAAGCCCGCAAAGCCCCACTGAAGGTTCACCCCCAATGCCATGATGGCCGAGATCAGCCCCATGTTGAGGATTTGCAGCGCAAGGTTCCAACTTTGCATCACGCCCGTCAGCACCAGCAGAACCGCCAGCAGGGCGAACAATCCAGCGTCGCGCAAGGTCATACGGATTTCCCCTTAAACAGGCCGGTCGGGCGGAACAGAAGCACCACCAGCAGGATCACAAAAGACACGGCGAATTTGTAATCGGTCGACAAAAGCTGGACCAAACCGTCCGGCTCCCATGCCTCGGGTACAGCGTAAGTCAGCACCTTTTTCCAGGCATAGGTGATCATCACCTCGGAAAACGCGATGACGAACCCGCCGACGATGGCCCCCAATGGGGACCCGAGGCCGCCGACAATCGCCGCCGCGAAGAAGGGCAGCAATAGCTGGAAATAGGTGAAAGGTTTGAAGGACTTGTCCAAACCATATAGCGTCCCCGCCAGCGTCGCCAGCGCGGCCACGATCAGCCAGGTGACCATGACGACCTTTTCCGGGTTGATGCCCGACAGCAGCGCCAGATCCTCGTTATCCGAATAGGCGCGCATGGATTTGCCCGTCCGCGTCTTGTTCAGGAACCAGAACAGCAGCGCCACGGCGATGATCGCAATCACCAAGGTCAGCGCCTGACCCGTCTTGATCGCCAACCCTTCGTCGAGGCCCGTCATTTCCTTGAACGTCCGGGCCGAGATCAGGAACCGTTCGCCATCGGCAAAGCGCTGATCGTCCGGGCCAATAATAAAGCGGACCAAACCGTTGGTCACGAACATCACGCCCATCGACACGATCACCAGCACGACAGGCTTCACCTTCTGCGCGCGGTAGAACTTATAGACGTATTTGTCGGTCAGCAGCACCAATCCCATGCAGATCACGATGCCAAAGGGCAGGGCCAGCAGGGCGGTCGGCAGCGGACCAAGCGACAGCCCCCAAGATTGGAACAGCCACGTGAACAGCACCACCGCCATAGTGCCAAAGGCCATCGTGTCGCCGTGGGCAAAGTTGGAAAACCGCAGAATGCCATAGATCAGCGTGACGCCCAAAGCGCCAAGCGCAAGCTGCGCGCCATAGGCGATCGCCGGGACCAGAACGAAATTCGATAGCGCGACCAGTGCGTTAATCAGATCCATCAGCCGACCTTTTCACAAGTGCCAAGGTAATTGATCGCCTGCGGCCCGTCCGTGATATGCGCCGTAAATCGCGCCTCGGACCCGCTGGCCGACAGCAGATACACAGCCCCGTCCGAGGTAACGAACACCGTCAGCCGGTCTTCTTCGTCGCGAATGGCAAGGATCGGGAAGGTGCCGAAATCGGTGGCGATCTTTTCTTCATCACCGCGCACCTCAACGGCGAAGTTGCTTGTCGCACAGGCTTCGTCTTCGTAGCATTCGGTGTTGAAATTGCAGGAATAATCCGTGGCAAGCGTCAGGGACGGCATCAGAACCACGATCAAACTCAGGATCAAACGCGTCATAGGATCACCATGCAATTCATAAATATTAATTTTGAATCAACGGCATATGTGTCGTTCTTGATGTCCTGCATCAGACCGATTGCAGTGTCTTCACTGGTCAGGGTCAGCGTGTAGCGCGCGCCATTGCCTTCGTCCCAGACAAAGGGGCCAGCGCGGCTCGGCGCTGTGGCCTCATAGGTCTCTTCCATCGCGGTTACACTGTAAGTCCCGGCGCCATCCGCATCGATGCTGACGGGCGCCAGTTCAAACTGCACCGGCACATCCGCCGCCACGCAGGTGCCATCCACATCACAGCGTGACGTGACCTGACAATCCATGACCATCCGCGCCCCTTCGGCCAGCGCGGAAAAGGGAAGCAACATCAGAAGGATAGAAAGTATCCGCATCATCCCCCCAGAAAGCTTGCGCGCACTTCGGGATCGGCCAGCAGCGATTTGCCCGTGCCCGTATGCGCATTGGCCCCTTGCACCAGCACATAGGCCCGATCCGCAATCTCCAGCGCCTGACGCGCGTTCTGTTCGACCATCAGCACAGGCAGCCCCGTGCGGGCGATTTCGATAATCCGGTCAAACAGCTCGTCCATCACGATCGGGCTGACCCCGGCCGTCGGTTCATCCAGCATCAGCACCTTGGGTTGGGTCATCAGCGCGCGGCCAACGGCCACCTGCTGACGCTGACCGCCGGACAATTCGCCAGCCGCCTGATGCCGCTTGTCCTTCAGGATGGGGAAAAGGTCGTAAACCTGCGCCATCGTTGAAGAAAAATCGTCGTCGCGGATAAAGGCACCCATCTCTAGGTTCTCTTCCACGCTCATCGACGGAAAGATGTTGTTCACCTGCGGCACAAACCCCATGCCACGCTTGACCCGGTCCTGCGGGCTTAGCGTGGAAATGTCGTCCCCGTCCAGCATCACCCGGCCAGAGCGGACGTCCAGCATCCCGAACATCGCCTTCATCGCCGTGGACTTGCCCGCGCCGTTAGGGCCCACGATCACCGCGATCTGCCCCGGATCGACGGAAATCGTGCATTCATGCAGGATATCCGGCCCCCGGCCATAGCCGCCGGTCATGGCCTCACCAATCAGGAACGGCTCAGACATGCAGCCCTCCCGCATTCATCTTTCCGGAAATACTCCCGCCGGAGGCATCCAACACATCAATCTGCACTGGCGGTCTCCTTGTTCTTCAGGCCCGTGCCCAGATAGGCTTCGATCACCTGCTCATTCGCCTTGATCTCGGCCAGTGTGCCCTGGGCCAGTACTTTACCCTCGGCCATACAGATGACCGGGTCGCAAAGTTTCTCAATGAAATCCATGTCATGCTCGATCACGACAAAGGTATAGCCGCGTTCGCGGTTCAGCCGCAGGATCGCATCGGCAATGGTCATCAGCAGGGTGCGGTTCACGCCTGCGCCGACCTCGTCCAGGAACACGATCTTGGCGTCGACCATCATGGTGCGGCCTAGTTCCAGCAGCTTTTTCTGCCCGCCGGACAGGTTCCCGGCCTTCTCATCCGCAAGGTGAGAGATCGTCAGGAACTCCAGCACCTCATCAGCCTTACGCTGTAATTCCGCCTCTTCCTGCGCGATCTGGCCGCGCTTGAACCACGCGTTCCACAGCGTCTCTCCGGTCTGGCCACCGGGGACCATCATCAGGTTTTCCCGCACGGTCATGGAATGGAACTCATGCGCGATCTGGAAGGTGCGCAGCAGGCCCTTGTGAAACAGCTCATGCGGGGGCAGGCCGGTGATGTCCTCTCCGCCCATCGTGACCTTGCCCGAGGTCGGCGGCAGCAGACCGGCGATCACGTTGAACAACGTCGTCTTGCCCGCACCATTGGGGCCGATCAAGCCGGTGATGGATCCCTCGGCGATCTCAAGGCTGGCCCCGTCAACAGCGCGGAAGCCCCCGAAATGTTTGTGAATATCGTCTACGACGATCATATCCGTCCCCCTAAGGTCGCCCATGTTCCTGCGCTGACCTCAAATCAAAAGCGGCCCGGTTCTGCGCCGGGCCGCCCATGCTTTCAAGCTGTCCTTAACGGTAGCCGACCGTGGTCATCTTACCGTCTTCGAACTTGATCTCGCGGTAGGAGCCAGAGGCTTCACCGGGGCCGATCAGTTCGACGTTGGTCGCGCCGACGTAGTCGATGTCGGTGCCGTTTGCCAGCAGTTCCAGCGCCTTAGCCAGTTCGCCGGGATAGATCTTCTCACCCGGAGCGTTGGCGACTTCTTCGACCTTCATCTTGTATTCCGACGGATCGGTGGAGCCTGCCGCCTGCATGGCCAGCATGATCAGCGATGCCGCGTCATAGCTTTCGCCGGTGTAGGGGCCGGTCGGGTCGAACGCATCGCCAACCAGTTCGGCAAAGCGGGCTGCACCCGGGCTATCGGTGCCGGGCACCTGACCGGTGGAGCCGTCAAGCTCGGTCCCGAAGTTCTCTTCCAGCGCAGAGCCGATCATGCCATCGGGCAGGTGGAAACGGTCGAACGCGCCGGTGTCCAATGCGCCACGGATGATGCCAGCACCACCTTGGTCGACGTAGCCCGCCACAACCAGCAGGTCACCACCGGCGGATGCCAGTGCGCCCACTTCGGCGGAATAGTCGGCTTTGCCGTCTTCGTGCGCGGCGGAAATGGTGACTTCACCACCAGCGGCTTCGTACGCCTGCTGGAAGCTGTCTGCCAGACCCTTGCCGTAGTCGTTGTTGGTGTAGGTCAGGGCCACGGACTTCACGCCCATGTCCATCAGCGCTTCGGTCATCACGACACCCTGACGGGCATCGGACGGCGCGGTGCGGAAGAACAACCCGTTGTCTTCGGCTTCCGACAGACCCGGAGAGGTCGCGGAGGGCGAAATCATCACCATGCCGTTCGGCACAGCTGCGTTGGTCAGGATCGCGCCGGTCACGCCGGAACAATCTGCGCCCATGATGCCTTTGACACCTTCGGCGGTGATCAGGCGTTCGGCCGCTGCGGTCGCTGCACCCGCGTCAACGCAGGTCGAGTCGGCCCGCACGGGCGTCACGGTTGCGCCGCCCATCAGTGCGCCGCTTTCGGACACTTCGGACATGGCCAGTTCGGCGCTTGCCGCCATCGAGGGCGTCAGCGATTCAATCGGGCCGGTAAAGCCGAGGATGATCCCCAGTTTCACTTCGCTTGCGTGGCTTTCTGCGTGGGCTGCGGCAGTCAGCGCCGTCAGCGCTGCACCGGCCAGTAGAAGCTTTTTCATATTATAGTCTCCCTGTTTGGACTTTGGTCCTGCGCGCGATGCTATGCGCGGCTGCGGAAAAAGAAAAGTGGTGACAAGCAAGGTTGCGGTTGCGTCAATCGCCCCTAGCTTTTTCCCATGCTGAAAGGAGCTTCCATGTCCCGTTTCCTGATCTCTGCCCTTGCCGCCGTGTCCCTGTCCCCGGCCTTTATGACCCCTGCCGTAGCGCTGGAGAGTTCCGCCGGAACGCTGCAGGTCGATACGATGATCAGCGGGCTACGCGGCCCATGGGCGCTGGCCTTCCTGCCGGACGGTGGGTTTCTGGTGACGGAAAAGCAGGGGCGCCTGCTGTTGGTTCGGGGCGGTCAGGCGGTGTCGGTAGGCGGTCTGCCTGACATCTATGTCGAAGGTCAGGGCGGGCTGCTGGACGTCATGGTGCCGCGCGATTTCGCAACCAGCCGAGAGATCTTTCTGACCCATGCCGTATCTCAGGGCCGCAGCGCCGGAACCGCGCTGACCCGCGCCGTGTTGGATATCGATGCCGCGCAACTGACTGACGTGGAACAGGTTTTCCAGATGGTGACCGATAGCCGGGGCGGGCGGCACTTTGGGTCCCGGTTGGTTGAAGGGCCTCAGGGTCATATCTTTATGACGATGGGCGAACGCGGCGACCGGCCCGCCGCCCAAGACCTGTCGCGCCACAACGGCACGGTCGTCCGTCTGAACCGCGACGGATCCGTGCCATCGGACAATCCCTTTGTCGGCGTGAATGGCGCGCAGCCCGAAATCTGGAGCTATGGCCACCGCAACCCACAGGGCGCGGCGATGGATGCCAGCGGTCAGCTATGGGTCAATGAACACGGCGCACGCGGCGGGGATGAGGTGAACCGGGTCAGGAAAGGTGCCAACTACGGCTGGCCGGTGATCGCCTATGGGCGGCATTATTCGGGCCTCAAGATCGGTGAAGGCCAGCAGAAAGACGGGATGGAGCAGCCAGCGTTTTATTGGGATCCGTCCATCGCGCCATCGGGAATGACGTTTTATTCCGGCACCTTAGGGGATTGGAGTGGAGACGCCTTCGTAGGATCGCTGAAGTTCGACTACATCGCGCGGCTGGAAGGCGACACCATGGCCGAGGTCGAGCAGCTGAAATCCCCCGAAACGGTCCGTGTCCGCGACGTTCGGACCGGGCCTGACGGCGGGCTGTGGTTCATTTCCGAAGGAAACGGTGCGGTGTATCGGGTGAATCAGTAGGTAAATCAGTTGCTTACGTATAGAAATTAATCTTTCAGAAACGTGCTGACGCAGGGCTTTAACTCAGCCAAGATTACAGCGTATGTCGCAGCCGTTTTAAGCCAAATTCGGCGCCGCAAATCTCAGAGCATTGAAACACAACAATAAACCCCGGTCGCCAGTGGCGCCGGGGTTTACCGATCCGCCCCGTGAGGCGGACAACCAACTTACAGCGTCAGGCTTTCTTGCGACGACCACCACGGCTGCGGCCCGGACCTTTGTCGTCGCCCGTCCCGTCAGAAGCCGAGGAGAAGCCGCCCAGCACTTCGGCAATCTTTTCCAGCGACGGACGCTCGCCACGCGGACGCTCTTCCAAGGCTTTGTGCATGGATTCAAGGTGTTCCGGCATCGTGCCACAGCAGCCACCGATGATCGTCGCGCCACAATCGCGCGCCATCACAGCGTATTCGCCCATCAGTTCCGGCGTGCCATCGTAATGGATGTGGCCGTCTTCATATTTGGGGATGCCCGCGTTGCCTTTGGCAATGATTGGACGTTCAACACCCTGCGCGGCAAAGCCTAGAACGGTGCGCAGCAGGTCGGACGCGCCGACGCCGCAGTTCGCGCCATAGGCCAGCGGCGGGTTGTCCAGCTTTTCGACCATGGCCACCATCGCCTCGGACGTGACGCCCATCATGGTGCGGCCTGCGGTGTCAAAGGACATGGTCCCGCACCACGGCATGTCGGCCAGTTTGAACGCCTCCGCCGCGGCCTTGTATTCTTCGGGGGCCGAGATGGTTTCCAGCCACAGCACATCCGCGCCGCCTTCTTTCAGACCCTCGGCCTGTTCGTGGAACATTTCAACCGCCAGCTCATGCGTCAGCGATCCCATGGGGGCCATGATATCGCCCGTCGGACCAACGGAGCCCGCCACAACCACGGTACGGCCCGAAGCATCCGCAACCTCGCGGCCCAGTTCAGCGGCCAGACGGTTCAATTCTCGCACTCGGTCCTGCGCATTGTGCAGTTTCAGGCGCGATGCGTTGCCACCGAACGAGTTGGTCAGGAAGATATCGCTGCCCGCATCCACGGCGAAGGAGTAGAGCTTTTTGATCTTCTCCGGCTCGTCCACGTTCCACAGTTCCGGCGGCTCTCCCGAGGACAGGCCCATGTTGAACAGGTTGGTGCCAGTCGCGCCATCGGCCATCAGCCAATCGCGGGACGCGAGGAGTTTCGAAAGGGCGTCGGACATGTTTCCTCCGGGGGTACAAATACGTT
Organism: Pseudooceanicola aestuariicola; assembly: GCF_045763785.1. Classification (NCBI taxonomy): domain Bacteria; kingdom Pseudomonadati; phylum Pseudomonadota; class Alphaproteobacteria; order Rhodobacterales; family Paracoccaceae; genus Pseudooceanicola; species Pseudooceanicola aestuariicola. Next base: position 1,430,848 of record NZ_JBJGSF010000001.1, read on the forward strand.
GCGCACCGCATACCTGTTGAGCATGGCGGATGGAAGGGGGCGTCGGGTCGCGCTTGCGCCGGGGTTACGAGGGTAGGGCAGCGTCCGGCCCCAGTGCGGCCCTAGCAGCTGCGGTTCATTTATAGCCGTGGCACACCGAGAATAGGTCCCGCCCGGCGGTTGCGCCGGGCAGCGCCGACCCGCCCCATGGGCGGCGCTATTGCGCCACCCCGGGTCGGCGCTGCCCTAAACTTCATATGCGACTGTCGGCAATGCGAACTTTGAGTGAAAGCTATCCCCGCGTCGCGTGAACCGCCCGCGCGATATCCGCCAGACCCACGGCCAGACCCAGCCGCGACGGGGCCGCTGCGTACAGGGGCTGGCGACGTACGCCAAAGCTTTCCTTGAACCGCGTCAGACCCGCGCCGCCCGACCGCTTGGTGATCTCGGCCCGCAGGCGCGCGCCCAGCTTACCGTCGCACTCGCATTTGGCGGGCAGGGCGGCCAGCGACAGACGCGTGCGGCCCTCGGCCTTGGCGCCTTCGATTCCGGCGACGATCATCGCGTGCATCACCCCGTCCGGCAGGTCATCGCCGTGCCGCATCAGGTCCAGCGCCATATCTGCGCTGGTCTGGTGGAAGGTGACAAAGCCCAGCAATTCTCCGTCCCGGCGGGCGGTGATAATGCGTTGATGCGCCACGTATTCCGGGCAGAAATGCCCCATGGAGAAGCCCCGAGCATGGTTGTGCGTTGCCAGCCACGCCACATCGACGCGGGCCATATCGTCCAGCAAAGCGTCCGAGACTTTTTCCTCGGCCACGGTCACGCCCGCCTTTTCAACGTTACGCAACTTACGGCGTAATTGGCGGTACTTCGATCCGTCCAGATTGAATGCCGCAAGGTCTACCACGGCGTCATCTGCGACGCGCGCCACATGCCATCCTGCGTCACGGGCGGCAGAGGCAAGGGGGCCAGAGCATTTGTAGATCACCGGGATCAGCATCCGGTTGCGCGCCTCGCGGGCCAGATCCTGCGTCACGCCCTGTGCCGTGCCGTGCAGCGGATCGAACATCAGTGTCAGCGTCTGCCCGGTTTCGGCCACAACGCTGGTGTCACGGCCCGTGGACAGGCAGAAACCACCGTTCTGGCGCATTACGTTACATTCGGCGCGGGACGCGTGGGACAGGTTGGCAAAGCCCGCATCCGGCGCGGATTTGGCGGGCAGACGATAGGGGAAGGCCAGCGGGATCACGGCCAGAACCGCAGGCACCGCGTAATAGATCAGCCGCCACGCAAGGATCGCGCCCAGCAGGGGGGCCTGATCGATCTGCGGCAGGAAGGTCAGCACGGCCAGTTCGAACGGCCCCGCACCGCCGGGGGTCGAGCTGAAGAGCCCGCAACCCAAGGCTATGGCAAAGATCGGCAGCAGCACTTCGAACCCGATGTCGAGGTGCGCGGGCATCAACACGTGCAGCGCAACGGCGGCGGCCACGATGTCGATCAGCGCCAAAACACTCAGCGACCCCAGAGACCGCAGGCTGGGAAGGCGCAGGCTAAGCGACCGGATCCGCAGCGTCGGCGCAGCAAAGGCCAGCGCAAAGACGGCGACAGCGCCAAGCAGCACCAGACCCGTGACACCAAAGGGCAGGGAGGCGCCCGGCAGGACCAGCGCCAGCAGCACCATCACCAGCGCCCATGCGCCCAGAAAACTGGCCGAAACGACGCCGGTGATCGCTGCAGCCATACCGCCGCCCGCGCCCTGAAGCATCCGCCAGCGCGCCAGTGACCCGGTGACGATGCCAAGGCCCAGAACCTGCGCGATTGCGATGGAACTTGCGCCTGTCACCCGGGCGACATTGTCCGGCACACCGGTGCGCAGATGGCGATGCACCACCACGTCATAGGTGCCGATGGCCCAGAACGACACGGCCGTAGCTGCCGCCGCCGCGATCCACTGCGGGAACGACGTCGTGCGCACCACGTCGGCAACGGCGCGGAAATCCAGCCCTTCAAGCTTGGTGTTCAGCAGAATGATGCAGGCCACCCCGATGACCAGCGGGAATACCGCCTTCAGCAGACGCCGCGAGGCGCCCAAGGATCTGGGCAGGCGTATATACGCCGCTTTCGGGGACGGTCTGTCGCTCATCAGGTCTCTCCACTCACTCCGCGGACGGAATAATAAGAAAAGTCCTACCGGGGGCTTAACGAAGGGCCTGTTGGCACGGACTGCTCGGTCCCGGTCTTATGCCGGGGTTATGGTCGAATTTTGACGGACCCTATCAACTGCACCTACCTGAGAATACAAAGAACTCACCTTTAGGATGAAGTCTGTGCACAGGTGTGGTGTTTCGGAGTCAGCATCAACCAGATGCACAAAAGCCCGGCGCAAACCGGGCCTTTGCGTCAATGATTTTAACGATTATTCGTCCAGCAGCTGGGCCTTAGCCACTTTGAGCAGCTGGTCCATCTTGGACCGGATCTCATCAGTGGTGGCCTTATCGCCCAGATCGCCCGACACTTTGCGCACGACATCTTCGTGGCCCGCTTCTTCGAAATCGGACTTCACGACTTCACGCGCATAGGCGTCAGCGTCTTCGCCGGTCTTGCCCAGCAGCTCTGCCGCCCACAGGCCCAGCAGCTTGTTGCGGCGCGCATCGGCGCGGAACTGCATCTCCTGATCGTGGGCGAATTTGTTTTCAAACGCGTTTTCGCGGTCGTCAAAGGAGCTCATGGCCTCGTCCCTTCGTAAAGAATAGCTCACCCCGATATGCCCGCACCAGCCATCGCGCGCAAGAGGCGCATGGCCAAAGGGGGCCGCTTGCGACAATCCCGCCCATGATCTAAGAGGGCCACATCATATTCTGGGGCCCTGTGCCCCGTTTCGTCCCGGGAAAGGGCAGACATGGCACGGCGCAAGAAGATCTACGAAGGTAAGGCAAAGATCCTGTACGAAGGCCCAGAGCCGAACACGATTGTCCAATATTTCAAGGACGATGCGACCGCCTTTAACGCCGAAAAGAAGGCCACCATCGAAGGCAAGGGCGTGCTGAACAACCGCCTGAGCGAATTCTTCATGACCGGTCTGAACAACATCGGCGTGCCGACTCATTTCCTGAAACGGCTGAACATGCGCGAACAGCTGGTGCGGTCGTGCGAGATTATTCCGCTGGAAATCATCGTGCGTAATTTTGCCGCCGGGTCGCTGTCGAAACGTCTGGGCATCGAAGAAGGCACGCCGCTGCCGCGTCCGATTGTCGAGTATTGCTACAAGGACGACAAGCTGGGCGATCCGCTGGTTACCGAAGAACACATCGCCGCCTTCGGCTGGGCGTCGCAGCAGGACATGGACGACATTCTGTCGCTCGCTCTGCGCGTGAACGACTACCTGTCGGGCCTGATGTACGGCGTCGGCATCAAGCTGGTGGATTTCAAGATCGAGATCGGCCGCGTCTATGATGGCGATTTCCAGCGTCTGATCGTGGCAGATGAAATCAGCCCGGATAGCTGCCGCTTGTGGGACATGGAAACCGGCCAGAAGCTGGACAAGGACGTGTTCCGCCGCGATCTGGGCAACCTGACCGACGCCTATACCGAGGTCGCCAAACGTCTGGGTGTGATGCCCAAGTCGAACGGCCCCTCCAAGCCTACCCTGATTAACTAAGAGGATCCCCCGCGATGAAAGCCCGCGTTCATGTCATGTTGAAAAACGGTGTTCTGGATCCGCAGGGCGAGGCGGTGCGCCATGCGCTCGGCTCGCTTGGGTTCGACGGGGTCGAAGGCGTCCGTCAGGGCAAGGTGATCGAGCTTGACCTGGCTGACGGCACGACCGAAGACACCGTGCGCGACATGTGCGAAAAGCTGTTGGCGAATACGGTGATCGAAAGCTACTCGATCGATATGGGCTGAGCCGATGCGGGCCAAGACGGGGGACGGTCGCATACGTGTCGACTGGCCAACCTTCTGGGGCGCTGTGTTCTTTTTGGTGCTGGGCGGCGGCTTTGCCGGGTTCGGGGCCTATCAGCTGACCACGACCTTTGATTTCATGGCCGCCGCGGAACCGCGTGCGGCCATTGTCTTGGACAATCCATCGAACTGCGACGACGACGGCTGCACGTGGTGGCCGACGTTTCAGGTGCAGGGCGATGCCGAGGGCCAGACCCGGCGCACGCGGCACGGATCGTCGACCTATAGCTGGAGCGAGGACACGGAGGTCGATGTGCTGGTGAACCCCGCCTACGACTACATCCGCATCCCCGGCGCGGATAATCTGTACCTGCTGGGCGGCGCCTTCTTTGCGCTAGGAATGCTGCCCGTGATCATCGCGATCTGGCTGATGGCCCGCATGGTGTTCACGCGGGACACGGGCCAGGACACCACCTGACTTCCCCTGATGCCCGCGATTGCCTAACCTTTCCCCAGCGACAGGAGGCACCATGATCACATTGGCGTTCTACAAGGGTCGGGGCGATACGCTGTGGCAGAGAATTCAGGATTGGGGCATCCGCTTTGCCACCCGGTCGCCTTATAGCCATGTCGAATTGATCCCCGGACGGGCCGAGTTCGATCAGCGCAACACCTGCCTATCGTCCTCGGGGCGCGACGGTGGGGTGCGGGAAACCGCCATCCATCTAAAGCGCGACCATTGGGATCTGGTGGACATGCCCGACCAACCCGAAGAGATCGCGGAGTTCATCCGGGCCCGGGTCGGGGCGCGGTATGACTATATCGGGATCGTCTTTAGCCAGATCCTGTCGCTTGGCCGTCACGACAGCGCCAAATGGTTCTGTTCGGAAATTTGTGCCGCCGCTTTGGGGATGCCAAATGCCCAACGGATGAGCCCGCAGGCACTGTATGACGTGGTGATCTGGTCGGCGATGCAGATGCCGCCCGATCCTGCGCCTTTGCCCGTCGATCCGCCCGCGCCCAAGGGGCCGGGGCAGCCGATGGCCTGACGCGCCATGTCGCGCCATAAGGGGCCAAACCACACTTGAGATCGCGACGGTTCAGGCGTATCAGCAGCCCATACCTCAGCCAGCGGAGACCCCGACCATGAAGGCAGCCATCCTTGTATTCCCCGGCTCGAACTGCGACCGCGATCTGCAGGTCGCCTTTGAACAGGCCGGCGCGGATGTCACTATGGTCTGGCACAAGGACGACGCGCTTCCCCAAGGCACTGATATCGTGGGTGTTCCCGGCGGGTTTTCCTACGGCGACTACCTGCGCTGCGGCGCGATTGCGGCCAATTCGCCGATCACCCGGTCGCTCAAGGCGCATGTGGAACGGGGCGGTTACGCTTTGGGCATCTGCAACGGTTTTCAGATCCTGACGGAAACGCGGATCCTGCCCGGTGCACTGCTGCGCAATGCGGGGCTGAAATACATCTGCCGCACTGTGCCGCTGACCGTGCGCACATCCGACAGCGATTTCACCCGGGCGTGGAATGCCGGGACCGAATTGCAAATCCCGATCGCGCACCACGACGGCAACTATCAGGCCGATGACGAACTGCGCGCGCGTCTGGAAGGCGAAGACCGGATCGCCTTTACCTACAACGACAACCCCAACGGCTCTGCCGGGGATATTGCTGGCGTTCTTAGCGACAACCGCCGTGTGCTGGGCATGATGCCCCACCCGGAACGCGCCGCGGATGAGGCCCTGGGCGGCAGTGACGGCCGCGCGATGTTCCAGTCGCTGATGTCCGGGCTGGTTTCCGCCTGAGCGGGGACCATCCAGTATAACCCGGCTTGAGCGGTCCCGCGCGCTGGCGTAGGCTGAAGCATGGTCGACACTCATACAGACAGGACGGAACGGCCGCGTCAGGGCACCGCCTTTTCGTGGCGCAGCCGCGTCGCGCTGGCGATCTTCGTGCTGATCGCGATCGTCACGGTCTGGGTGACCAACAGCCTGCTGACCGACCGTTTTACCCAGAATACCCGCAACCGGGCCGAACTGCGTCTGGCGCTGTACGGCGGGAACCTTGTGTCGGAACTGCGGCGGAATTCCATCGTGCCGCAGCTATTGGCGCGGGATCCGACGCTGCTGGGGGCGCTGAACTCCAACGACTTTTCCCAATCGACACAGCGGCTGATTTCCTTTGTGGATGAGATCGGGGCCGCATCGCTGATGCTGCTGGACAGGGACGGGCGCACCGTGGCCGCGACCGACCGGAACCGGTTGGGCGAAACCCACACCGGGACGCGGCATTTCGTCGATGCCCTGCGGTCCGCCGCGACGGTCTTTACGGTGTCCGAGCGCGAGGGGCAGGGCTATCAGTTCATTTACTCGCGTAAGATGGAAAGCAACGGCGCCACGGTCGGTGTCATCGTGGTCGAGGTCGATCTGCAAAAGTTCGAACGCGCATGGGCGGGGATTTCCGACGCCATTCTGGTGACCGACAGCACGGGCCGCATCATTTTGGCCACCGAACCCCGCTGGCGGGGTCTGACCGAAAGCGCGGCGCTGGTGCGCGAACCACCCGAAACCGCCATCCAACGTGCGCTGCAGGCCACGGCAGATTGGTCCGCGCTGCCGCCCGATGCCTACGTGAAGGGCGAAGCGGTGATGCGCGTCGGCTCTCGTCTGCCGTTTCGCGGCTGGCAGATCGCCAGTTTCACCACCTATGCGTCGGTGCGCGAAAAGGTGAACGGCTTTCTGGCGCTGATCACCATGGGCTTTGCGATCCTGCTGGCGCTGGCCTTCTACGCCCTCAGCCGTAAGAACGCGTTGCGCATGAATTTCTTCCGCATGGAATCGGCGGAGCTTCGCGCATTGAACCTAAGGCTGCAGCGGGAAATTGCCGAACGTGAGCGGATGCAAAAGTCGCTGGACGTGGCGGAACAGACGCTGGCACAATCGTCGAAACTGGCCGCACTTGGCGAAATGTCGGCCGCCGTCAGTCACGAGCTGAACCAGCCGCTGGCCGCGATGAAGACCTACCTTGCGGGCGCCGCGCTGCTGCTGCGCCGCAACCGCCCCGAAGAGGCGCTGAGTTCGTTTCAGCGCATCGACGATCTGATCAGCCGCATGGGCGCGATCACGCGCCAGCTGAAATCCTATGCGCGTAAGGGCGGCGACCAGTTTTCCCTTGTAAACGTGGGGGATAGCCTGAATTCCGCCCTGTCGATGATGGAACCGCAACTGCGTCAAAGACAGGTTCGCATCACCCGCGTGGTGCCGGATGAGCCGGTCTATGTCATGGCCGACCGGATGCGTCTGGAACAGGTTCTGATCAACTTGTTACGCAACGGGATCGACGCCACATCGACCGTGTCGGACCCCGCCGTGGACGTCATCCTGTCGGCCGGGGAAACCGCGACGATCACCGTGCGCGACAACGGCATGGGGATCGAAAACCTCGACCATTTGTTCGAACCTTTTTACACGACGAAACGCCCCGGCGACGGTGTCGGGCTGGGGCTTGCGATTTCCTCGGGGATCGTCAACGACTTTGGCGGCCGCCTCACCGCAAGGAACTCCGAGGCGGGCGGGGCTGTTTTTGAAATCCAACTGCCTATCTCTAATGAAGCAGCGGATATCGAAGCAGCAGAATAACCACCGGAGAGAACCCCGATGCAGAAGGCCATGAAGATTGCGATTGTCGACGACGAACAGGATATGCGTCAGTCGATCAGCCAATGGCTTGCCCTGTCAGGCTATGACACGGAAACCTTTGCCAGCGCCGAAGATGCGCTGAAAACCCTTGGGCCGGATTACCCCGGCATCGTTATTTCCGACATCCGGATGCCCGGCATGGACGGGATGCAATTCCTGCGCAAACTGATGGGATCGGACAGCGCGCTGCCCGTGATCATGATCACCGGGCACGGCGACGTGCCCATGGCGGTCGAGGCGATGCGGATCGGTGCCTTTGATTTTCTGGAAAAGCCTTTCGATCCCGACCGGATGAACCAATTGGCCAAGAAGGCCGCCAATGCGCGCCGTCTGGTCATGGACAACCGCCAGCTTCGTCGCGAATTGTCCGACGGCACCCAGTTGATGAAAAAGTTTATTGGCGCGTCCCCGTCGGTGGAACGTCTGCGCGAAGACATCCTCGATCTGGGGCAGGCCGATGGTCACGTGCTGATCGACGGCGAAACCGGCACCGGCAAGACGCTGGTGGCGCACGCGCTGCACGCCGTGGGCGCACGGGCGGGCAAGAAGTTCGTTCTGGTGTCCTGCGCCGCGCTGGACGAAGACGCGCTGACCAAGCGGCTGTTCGGCCCCATGAACCCCGAAGACAGCCGCCTGCCAGCGGTCGAAGAGGCGCGGGGCGGCACGCTGGTTCTGGAAGACGTGGAGGCGATGTCCGACGCGGTCCAAGGCAAGCTGCTGAACTTGATCAACGAACAGGGCACGCCGGGCGAAACCCGCATCGTCGCCATCTGCAACATGCAAGAGGCCGACAAGACCTGCGAAGACGCGCTGCGATCCGACCTGTTCTACCGCCTTGCCGCGCTGCGCATCACCGTGCCGCCGCTGCGGACGCGGGGCGAAGACGTGCTGACGCTGTTCACGACCTTCTCGGAACAATTCTCCGAAGAATACGGCTGCGACGCCCCCAAGGTCAGCGCACAGGAAGCCGCGCAATTGTTGCAGGCCCCTTGGCCCGGCAACATCCGCCAGCTGATCAACGTGGCCGAACGCGCCGTGCTGCAATCGCGTCGCGGGTCGGGCACCATCGCGTCCCTGCTGATGACCGACCATGACGAGGTCCAGTCGGTCGTGACAGCCGAAGGCAAGCCGCTGAAGGAATACGTGGAAGCCTTTGAAAAGATGCTGATCGACAACACGATGCGCCGCCACAAGGGCTCGATCGCCAGTGTTATGGACGAGTTGTGCCTGCCGCGCCGGACGCTGAACGAAAAGATGGCCAAGTATGGCTTGCAGCGATCCGATTACCTGAACTGATCGGCTCACCTTATCGTAAGACGGCCTGCAGGAACCTGCGGGCCGTTTGTTCATTGTCCCTTTGACGTCAAAGGAGATTATGAATGACCACCCCCCAAACTGCGCCCAAAACCGTCATCGTGACCGGGGCCGGATCCGGCATTGGCGCGGCCACCGCGCACCGCTTTTCCAAGGATGGCTACAACGTAGTGCTGTTCGCCACGACCCGCGAAAAGCTGGATCAGGTCGCGCAGGACCTGCCCCAAGACCGCACGCTGGTGATCGACGGCGACATCCGCGACGCCGACACCGTGCAGGACCTGATCGACCGCACCGTTGATCGCTTTGGCGGGCTGGACGTGCTGGTGAACAACGCGGGCGTCGCGGTGCCGGGCAAGATCGGCGATGTTGATCCCGAAGGCTGGGACAAGGTCATGGCCGTCAACGTCACTGGGATTTACACCTGCATTCGCAAGGCCCTGCCGCATCTGAAGGACGCCAAGGGATCGATCATCAACACGTCGTCCGTGTCTGGCATCGGCGGGGATTGGAGCATGTTTGCCTACAACGCATCGAAAGGCGCAGTCAGCAACATGACCCGCGCGCTAGCGCTGGATCTGGCACCCGACGTCCGCATCAACGCCGTCGCACCCTCGATGACGCGGACCGAGATGACCAAGGGGCTGGAGAAGAACCAGAAGGTCTATGACAAGTTCATGGAGCGTATTCCCATGGGCCGCCCGGCAGACCCGGAAGAGGTGGCCGACGTCATCGCCTTTCTGGCCAGCCAAGACGCGCGGTTCGTCAACGGCACAGTGATTCCGGTCGATGGCGGCCTGTCCGCGTCGAACGGCCAGCCTGCGATGGGGTAGATCGCCGGGGCGCACCGGGTCAAAGGCGGGGCGATTTCGCCCGTCTGACCAAAAACGCGACGTCCAAGATCAGCGGTGTCCGGCACGTCTGTCGGGCATCGCAAAATTGCGATATGATCATAATAACGCGCCTGACGCGCATCCGACCCGCCCGGATCCACGGTCGCGCGCGACGCCGAAAACGCCCGCTCGGCCCACTGTGGCGCAGGCCACTGCGATTTTCTCCATTGTCTTTTTACCTTTCCCGGCTCTATTGTGGATAAATGGGCCAGCGCCATCCGCGCGCCCCATGATCAGTTTCTCTGCTCAGCCAGTCTTGTGCTTGCCGACAATGGCCACGGACGGCGGACAGACCGAATGGACCCTCGAAAAGGGTCTCGAAAACGCCAAGCGGCCAGAAATGGCTGACGAGGCACCGAACGGGCGGCACCCACGACACGTGGCGAACCGCCGGAGAAGAACCGCGATGAGGCGCGACCGGACAAGTGAGAGCAGGGGCAGGGCGCATTTGCGCCGTCCCGCGCCCATATCCGCAAGTGCCCGCAAAATCGCCCCTGACAGACACGCCGATTTTCCTCTTGGGCCTCCGGGTCCACGGGGGGCTTTGCCGTGCAATTGGACAATATGGCTAAGAAAATGCTCATCGACGCCACCCACGCGGAGGAAACCCGCGTCGTGGTGGTCGACGGAAACAAGGTCGAGGAATTCGACTTTGAATCAGAAAACAAACGTCAGCTAGCAGGTAACATCTACCTCGCCAAAGTAACGCGGGTCGAACCCTCGTTGCAGGCAGCTTTCGTGGACTACGGCGGCAACCGCCACGGCTTCCTTGCCTTTTCGGAAATCCACCCGGATTACTACCAGATCCCCGTCGCGGACCGTGAGGCCCTGATGGAGGAAGAGCGCGCTTATGCAGAAGCCATGAAAGCGCGTGACGAGGCCGACGAAGAAAAGAAGAAGACCCGCCGTCGCCGCCGCCCGGCCAAGGCCGAAAAGGTCGACAGCGACGATGCGGTCGTGACCGCCGACGCCGACATCGAAGGCATGGAAACCATCGATCTGGACGACGACTCTTCAGATGACGAAGGTCTGTCGCCGATGGAAACCGTGGCCGAAACCCCGGTCGAAGAACCCGATGACGCTTCGGGCGACGATGTCACCGACGATGCATCCGACGACGATGACGACAGCGAAAGCACCCGCGACGCCACGGCCCACGATGACGAAATCGAGTCCGTCGCAGACGAAGACGATCAGGAAGACATCCGCCCGCCGCGCAAACCGCGCCCGCGTCGATACAAAATCCAAGAGGTCGTCAAAGTCCGCCAGATCATGCTGGTGCAGGTCGTCAAAGAAGAACGTGGCAACAAAGGCGCCGCGCTGACCACCTACCTGTCGCTGGCAGGCCGTTACTGCGTTCTGATGCCCAACACCGCACGCGGTGGCGGGATCAGCCGCAAGATCACCAATGCCGCAGACCGCAAAAAGCTGAAAGAGATCGCGAACGAAATCGACGTGCCGACCGGCGCGGGCCTGATCGTACGGACCGCAGGTGCCAAGCGCACCAAGACCGAGATCAAGCGCGATTATGAATACCTGCAGCGTATGTGGGAACAGATCCGCGAACTGACGCTGAAATCCATCGCGCCCGCGAAGATCTACGAAGAAGGCGATCTGATCAAACGGTCCATCCGCGATCTCTATTCGCGCGATATTGACGAGGTTCTGGTCGAAGGCGAACGCGGCTACCGCAACGCCAAGGACTTCATGAAGATGATCATGCCGTCCCACGCCAAGAACGTAAAACACTATACCGAGGCGATGCCGCTGTTCGCGCGCTATCAGGTCGAAACTTACCTTGGCGGTATGTTCAACCCGACGGTACAGCTGAAATCCGGCGGCTACATCGTGATCGGCGTGACCGAAGCACTGGTGGCGATCGACGTGAACTCTGGTCGGGCCACCAAGGAAGGCTCGATCGAAGACACCGCGGTCAAAACCAACCTTGAGGCCGCCGAAGAGGTCGCCCGCCAGCTGCGCCTGCGTGACCTTGCCGGTCTGATCGTCATCGACTTTATCGATATGGACGAGCGTAAGAACAACAACGCGGTTGAGAAGAAGCTGAAAGACAAGCTGAAGACCGACCGCGCGCGCATTCAGGTGGGCCGCATCTCGGGCTTTGGCCTGTTGGAAATGTCGCGCCAACGTCTGCGCCCCGGCATGCTAGAGGCGACGACGCAGCCTTGCCACGCGTGCCACGGCACCGGCCTGATCCGCTCGGACGACTCGATGGCGCTGAACATTCTGCGCCAAATCGAAGAAGAAGGCACCCGCCGCCGGTCGCGTGAGGTTCTGGTGAAATGTCCGGTGGACATCGCCAACTACCTGATGAACCAGAAGCGTGAACATGTCGCTGCGGTCGAGGCGCGCTATGGCCTGTCCGTCCGCATCGAAGGCGACCCGCACCTGGTCAGCCCCGACTTCACGCTTGAAAAGTTCAAGACCGCCACCCGCGTGGTCCCGGAACCGACCGCCGTGATTTCTGCCGACGCCACCCTGATGGATGACGTGGACGAGATCGAAGTGCCCGAGGATGCCGAAGACAACCTGCCCGGTGGCGATGCCCCTGAAAGCACGGGGACGGACGCGGGTGACGAGGAACAAAAGCCCAAGAAGCGCCGTCGTCGGCGTCGTCGGCGTCGCGGTGGCGGCAATGGTGATAACGCGGAAAACGGTGACAACGGGTCGGGTGACGATCAGGCGTCGGACACTTCTGACGGATCTGACACCTCCGAAGGCGACGCCGCATCCGAGACCACGGAAGAGGCCAAACCCGACGCAGAGGCTGAAGAAAAGCCCAAGCGCAAGCGCACCCGGTCCCGCCGCAAGAAGACGGACGACGAGGTGAAGCCCGAGGGCGAAGAGGCCGCGACAGAGGCTCCGGCAGAGGCGCGGGCCGAAGCGGTCGCTGATGCGGATGCCACGGCAGACGCACCTGCGGAAGCCCCGGCAGAAGAGCCTGCGGCCGAAGAAAAGCCCAAGCCCAAGCGCAAACGCGCCCCGCGGAAGAAGAAGGAAGAGCCTGCGGCGGAAGCCCCCGCAGCCGAGCCTGAAGCCCCCGCAGAGCCGCAGCCCGAGGCCGAAGCACCGGCGGAGCCCGCGGCAGAGCCGACCCCGGAACCGGTCACCGAACCGCTGGCAGAGCCAGAGCGTGTGCCCGAAATGGCCGAAGCGACCACCGCCCCGGTAGAACCTGCCAAGGCCGAAGAGCCCAAGGCGGAAGAACCGGCCAAGCCGAAAAAGCGTGGTTGGTGGTCCTTGGGTAAGTCGTAAGCGACCAAGCTAGATCGAAAAGCAAACAGCCGTCCTTCGGGGCGGCTGTTTCGCGTTCAGCCCTTGGCGATTACGAAATACCGCGCGCCATCTGCGTCCCGGTTTTCAATCACCGCATGACCTTCTTCCGCGCAGAAATGCGGCACGTCGATCACCGCCACCGGATCGTCGGTCAGCACGGTGATCCGCGCCCCCGGCGCCAAGGCCATCAGCCGCTTGCGCAGCCGCAACACGGGAAGGGGGCAGATCAGCCCCCGCGCGTCCAGATCGACGCTGTCGGGATCGATGGGTTCCATGCGTCCTCGCTACCGATTGAATGATGCGCGGGCAAGTCCGCTCGCTTTCCCGCTGGACGAGATCTGACTTTAGGACTACCGCGTTGGATCAGGCAATTTTGCGGTGCGTCGTGCTGAAGGGTCTTATCCTATGTCTGATCATGGTTTTTTCGGCAGTGCCCGCCATGGCTGAAAAGGTCTTTATCAACCTCGCGCCACAGGAAACCGCGCAGCTAGAGGCAAGCCGCGCCGTGATCGCGGCCCATGTCCCTGACCATCTGCGCGCAGACTACCACACGCCCGAAGGCAAGCTGTCAGCCCTGAACCACATCGTCGCCGCGCGCAGCCTGCAGCCCTACGACGCAAACGGGATCAACGCCCTCGGCACAGTTCTGGGCGATGTCTTCGTGCAGACCCTTGGCATGCGCTGGACCCGCGTTCAGGACGAATTCGGGACCACCATCGCATTGCGCTATCAGGACACGTCGGTCGTTCTGGCCCCGATCGACGCGATTGCAAAGCGCGAAGATGAGCTGGCGACGCTCGACTTCTTTCATCTCTACAACACCTTCGGTCAAATCGTCATGGACCTTGTCGAACAGGGCATGTGACCCGCCAACGCCTTTGTGACAACACGCCACGTGACGCCGCCCGCCGAACCGGATAAGCCTTTGTCCATGTTCGGAATAGACATCATCGACGCATCGCTTTTGCCCGCCATGATCGTGGCGCTGGTGGCTGGGACGATCAGCTTCCTCAGCCCCTGCGTCCTGCCGATCGTGCCGCCCTATATCGCCTATATGTCCGGCGTCACGCTGAACGATCTGGGGCATGGCGCGCGGCGGGGCCGGGCGCTGATGACGGCGCTGATGTTCGTGCTGGGGCTGTCGACCGTGTTCCTGTTGCTGGGGTTCGCGGCCAGTTACGTCGGCACGCTGTTCCTGCAATATCAGGGCTATTTCAACACCTTCGCCGGGATCCTCGTGATGATCTTCGGGGCGCATTTCCTTGGGATTTTCCGCATCGGGTTTCTGGATCGAGAGGCTCGGTTGGACGCGGGCGATCAGGGCGGATCGGCCTTTGGCGCCTATGTGCTGGGCCTTGCCTTCGCCTTTGGCTGGACGCCCTGCATCGGCCCGCAACTTGGCGCGATCCTGTCGCTGGCCGCCTCCGAATCCTCGGTCCTGCGCGGCACGTCATTGCTTGCGGTATATGCTCTTGGGCTTGGCATCCCGTTCCTTCTGGTCGCCGCCTTCCTGCCGCGCCTGACCGGCACGCTGAACTGGATGAAGCGGAACATGGAACGCATCGAACGCATCATGGGCCTGCTGCTGTGGACCATCGGTCTGCTGATGCTGACGGGCGGGTTTTCGGCCATGTCCTTCTGGCTGCTTGAAACCTTCCCGGGGCTGGCAGCCCTGGGCTAAGCCGCGCTCTCTAGCACCCGGTTAATACGTCTTAATCTTGCCGCGAATGTCGGGTATCTTATCCGAAATCACGAGGCAGAGATGAGCAGCTCTTCCCCCATCAAAACCCGCCGGGTGTTCTATATCCCCGGCTATGACCCGATCCACCCCCGGCGGTATCGGGAGCTGTATCGCACCGAAAGCGCGGCGCAGGGGGCGATCTCGGGCTATGAGGTGACGCTGCGCCCCAAGACGACCAAAGGGCCCTATGGCTGGCATGTCACGGGGGCGATCGACGGGGCGGTGACGGACGCCGATATCGAGGTTCTGTACTGGTCCGACATCGTGCGCGACAGCATGGACGGATCGATCCCCGCCACCTACCTGAGCCTAATACGTACAGCGTCAGTCTACATCTTCTCGGGCGCATTGTTCCGCCTGATGCGCCTGCGCAAAGGGCCGGTGATCGCCGCGCTTTATCCGGTGGTTTTCCTGCTGGTTCAATTGGTTATCGCATTGGGGCTGGGCTATCTGACAGCCGCGTTCACGGGCTACGCGATCTATAGCCTTGGCATGTGGGTCGAGGGCGCGGTGACCGGGTTCGACTTCGCCACGCTGCTCTATCTGTCGCTGGCCATATCCTTCGTTGCGGGGATCGCGGTCGCCTGGGCGCTGCTGCGCTGGTTCAAAGCCAAGGACAACAAGTTCTTTGCCTATTACCTCATGCACGATTATTCGTTTTCTGCCAAATCTTTAGGGGCCAATCCTAAAGCATTGGAATACCGCATCTCAGACTTTGCCGACACGATCGCTGAGGCTTTGAAAACCGACACGGACGAGGTGCTGGTGATCGGCCATTCCTCTGGCGCGCATCTTGCCGTGTCGATCCTGTCCGACCTGATCCGCGCGGGCCGTGTGCCCAAGCACGGCCCGGTGCTGTCCTTTCTGTCGTTGGGCCAAGTCGTCCCCATGGTGTCCTTCCTGCCGCGCGCCAGCCGTTTGCGTGCGGACCTCGCCTACCTCAGTACGCGCAATGAATTGACATGGGTCGATGTCACGGCCCCCGGCGATGGCTGCGCCTTTGCGCTGTGCGATCCGGTGGCGGTCACGGGCGTCGCGCCCGAGGGGCAAAAGTGGCCACTGATCCTGTCGGCCGCCTTCACGCAAACCCTGTCGGAGGAACGGTGGAAAGAGCTCCGCTGGCGCTTTTTCCGGCTGCATTTTCAATACCTTTGCGCGTTTGACCGGCCAGACCACTACGATTATTTTCAGATCACCGCAGGCCCACTTACACTGTATGATCGCTACAACGGCAAAGCCCCGTCCAAATCCCGCATAACCACGCCGGTGAACCGCTACAGGTCACTCGCATGATCCCGCCGAAACCGCCATCGCGCCCCGACAAGATCAGCCTGCGCCGCTACGTCCGCCTGTTCCGCGATGATATCCTGTCGGCGCAACCGGCCAAGCTTTACCGCGCGTGGATGGCCGAGTTTCGGACGCCCTTCTTCCGCTCCTATCTGGTGAACCAGCCGGACCTGATCAAAACGGTGCTCAAGGACCGCCCCGACGATTTCCCGAAATCCAACCGCATCAGCGAAGGCCTGCGCCCGCTATTGGGCAATTCGGTCTTCCTGACGAATGGCGAGACATGGAAACGCCAGCGCCGCATCATCGATCCGGCCTTTGAAGGCGGGCGGTTGAAAGACACGTTTCCCGCCATGTGGGCCGCCGCCGAGGCCTGTGTGTCACGGCTTTCTGACATGACAGAAACACCTGTAGAGATCGAAGCCGAAACTTCTCATGCCGCCGCCGACGTGATCTTTCGGACGTTGTTCTCGGTGCCCATCGACCATGAAATCGCCGCGCAGGTGTTCACCCGGTTCCGCGACTACCAGCGGTCGTCTCCGATCCTGAACATCGCAGCTTTTGTCCCTCTGCCCAAATGGTTGCCGCGGTTCCACAGCCGCCAGACCCGTCAGGCCGCCCGCGGCATCCGCGCGCTGATCACGCAGCTGACCGAAGAGCGGCGGGCCCAGATCGACGCTGGCACCGCGCCTGACGATCTGGCGTCCAAGATCATGACCACCCGCGATCCCCAGACCGGGGATATGCTGGACACGCAGGAAATGGTCGATCAAGTCGCGATCTTCTTCCTTGCCGGCCATGAGACCTCGGCCTCGGCCCTAGCATGGACGCTCTACCTGATGGCCACGCATCCGGAGTGGCAGGAGAAACTGGCAGAAGAGGCCAAGGCGCTGGACGACGGCCCGGACTTCTCGACCGTGTCGAAGCTGAAACTATCCCGCGATACCTTCCGCGAGGCGCTGCGCCTGTACCCGCCAGTGCCCATGATGGTGCGCGAAACGACCTGCCCGGAACATTTCCGCGACCGTGACCTGCCCAAAGGCTCTCAGGTCGTGCTCAGCCCATGGCACGTCCATCGCCACGAACGTCTGTGGGACAATCCCGATGGGTTCGATCCCGCGCGGTGGGGTACGGACAACGGCAAGACTTGCCTGCGCGACGCCTATATCCCGTTCTCGGCCGGGGCGCGCGTCTGTACCGGCGCGGGCTTCGCCATGGTCGAAGGTCCGCTAATCCTGTCGATGATCCTGCGTGACTTCCGGGTGGAGCCTGTAGGCGATCCTCCGGTTCCCATAGCGCATCTGACGGTCAGGTCCCGGGATGGCATCCACCTTCGCCTGATCCGACGAGTGTAGGGGGCTTTGCCCCCAGTCCTTCGGACTTCCCCCAGGAATATTTATGGGACCAAAGAAGGTATTGGCGCGGCCCATCGCTTCTTTGGTCCTGAAAATATCCCCGCCGGAGGCTCGGACCGCGCAGCGGCGCGACTACCCCTTCACCGCCCGTGCCAGCGCACAGAATTGCTCCAGCGACACGGTTTCCGCCCGGTCGGTCGGCTTGATGCCGGAGGCGATCAGGCGATCCTCGATATCAGGGGCCAAGCCCTTCAGCGCGGCGCGCAGCATCTTGCGACGCTGGTTAAAGGCCATGGCGACCACACGTTCCAAGACCTTGGGATCGGCAGGATACCGCGGTTCGGGCAGGGCGGTCAGGTGGACCACGGCGGACGATACCTTGGGCGGCGGCGTGAACGCCTCGGGCGGCAGGGACAGCACGATCCGCGCATCCGCCCGCCACGACGCCAGCAGGGCCAGACGGCCATAGGCCTTGGACCCCGGGGTGGCGACGATGCGGTCGGCGACCTCGCGTTGGAACATCAGGGTCAGGCTTTGCCAGAAGGGCGGCCAGACCTGAGGCGTCAGCCAGCGGACCAGCAGTTCGGTGCCGACGTTATAGGGCAGGTTTGCCGCGACGCGGATGGGCGGCGTCAGGCTGGCCAGAGGGTCAACCTCCAGCGCGTCGCCATTCACGACGTCCAGACGCCCGGGATAGGCCTCTGCAATCTCGGCCAAAGCGGGCAGGCAGCGCGCGTCCTTCTCGATGGCCAAGACGCGGCGTGCACCTTCGGCCAGCAGGCCACGGGTCAGGCCACCGGGGCCGGGGCCGATTTCCAGCACGTCGCAGTCTGCCAGATTGCCCGCCTGACGGGCAATCTTGGCGGTCAGGTTCAGGTCCAGCAGGAAGTTCTGGCCAAGGGATTTCTTGGCCGCCAGCCCGTGTGTCGCGATAACCTCTCGCAGCGGGGGCAGCCCGTCGATGGCGGCCATCAGTAACGGATGATCCGCGCCTCGGACCGGAGCTGCTGCAGATAGCCTTCGGCAAAGGACGCAAGGCGACGGTTCTGGATGTCCAGCGCGATGCCTTCGCGCGATACGGCCCCCGACAGGTCCATGCTGCGGCCACACATCATCAGGAACACCAGCGTCTGGCCGTTCGAGCGCGTCAGGTTGGTCGACACTTCGCCCGCGTCCAGTTTCGCCAGTTCCAGCGCGATATCTTCGGGGATTTCGTTCGGCGACTTGGTGCCGCGGTCCAGAACCTCGGCCGGCTGACCCTTGGCGATACCGTAGAGGTCATCGCAGGTATCGACACGCGCCTTGATCTTGGCCGCCTGCGCCAGCGTCTGTTCGCTGCGGCCACCGGGCATGTAATAGGCGGCGTATTCGACGGCGGTATAGGTCAACGCACGGCTGTCCGTTTCTTCGACCGCGCGCAGCAGGAACAGGGCGATCTGACCGTCCAGCTCGACCGGCTCGGAAATCTGACCGGGGCTGAGGCCAAGGATGACCGACCGAAGCTGCGGCGCAAGGTTCGACACGGGCACCCAGTTTACGCGGCCACCGGCACCGGCGGTCGGTGCGGTGGAATATTCACGGGCCGCGCTGCCAAAGCCATTGGCGCCACCGCGACGGATCTGCGCGGCCAGCTGGCGGGTGGCCTCTTCGTTGCCCGGCTCGACCGGCAGGAAAATCTCGGACATCAGCACCTGTACCGTGGCGCCCGACGCACCGCCCGTGGCAATCGCGCGGTCGATCTGCTGTTCGGTGATCTGCACCTTAGAGCCGAAGCGCGCCCCCACCAGATCACGCCACGCCACACCGGCACGGACGAAATCGCGGAAGGTCTCGGCCGCGACGCCACCCTGTTGCAGGGCGGTCAGAAACTGATCGGCGGTCAGGTTGGCGCGGGCGGCAAATTCCTGCATCCCGTCGGCAATCTGTTCCTGCGTCGGCTCGATCCCCAGTTCGCGGGCCGCCTGCAACCTCAGACGGTCGTCGATCAGCTGCTGTTCGGCCACCTGCGGCACGTCGCCCGGCGTGTTGAACAGGTTCAACATGCGGATACGCTGGTTCAGTTCGTACCGGGTGACGACAAGGTCGTTGACCTTGATGGCGGGACCAAAGCCCTGCGCCGAGGCGATCGGAGCGAACCCGACCAGCAGAAGCGGCAAAGAAAGGATCAGGCGGAAGATAAGGCGCATAATGGATTCCGTTCGTCTAGTCATCGTCACTTAGCCTTTAGCGGCACACTCTGGCAACGCCCCGACCCGAAGACGAGGCGGAAAAACCGCGCAAGCCGATGGTAAAGGCAAAATCCGTGGCTGGGGTGACGATAGTGGATGATGCAAAGCGGCGCGAGGCCGAAAGCTGCATCTCGACACATTCGTTGGTGTAGGTCAGGCCGACCCCGGCAGAAATCGGCTGATCGGCGACGATGTCATAGCGTCCCGACAGCGATCCGCGCAGATGACGGCCCAGATCGAAACCCGAGGAGAAGAGCCATTCCGACACTTTGTTCGGGCGGCCTTCGGTCGGGTCGGCGGACAGCCAGACATAGCTGGCCGACAGGTCATAACGCTTCGACGTCCATGTTGCCCGCGCCTCGGCCTTGTTGACGCCAAAGCCTTCGTTGAACAGCCCGCGGCCTGTCAGGGTGATCCCGTGTTTGCTGCGGAATTGCCCGGCGATCAGCAGGTCTGACGCCGTGTTGCGCAGGCCCGAAGACAGGGTGAAATTCGCATCCCGCGTTTCGCGGTAGACCGTACCAAGGGTCAGCCGGGCATCCCAGCCGTCAGGATTGATCCGGGTCCAGTTGATCCCCACCGCACCGCGGAACCCAACCTCGCGCCGGTCCGGGGCCGGAAAGCGCGACAGGCTAAGCAGGTTTCCTTCGTCAAATTCAACCCGCGTGCTTTCGTCATTGGCGACGTTCAGCCCCGTGCCACCAGTCCAGGCCGCCATGGCGACGGGTTCGATCACTTCGGAGATGCCGTTTTGAGTGCGCACCCAAGGCCAGCGCAGGGTGATGGCCGCCGTGGGGGCGACATTGGCTTGGTTCGACGGGAATGTCGGATCCTGCCGTGTCGCAAAGCTATCGGCCTGAACGCCCACCAGCCCTTCGGCGCGGATGCCAAGTGGCAGGGTCCATGTGTTGAACCATTCCGCGCCCGCACTGATACGCGCCACATCGCGGCCCAGAATGGCACTGTTTGAGGTGCGCAAATGGCTGTGCTGTTCCGCTGACAGGCGCAGTTCGCCGCCCTGACGCGGGAACAGGCGGCGTTCATATATCAGATCCCCCACGATCGACGGGATCTGGTTGTTCAACTCACCGGGGCGCAGGGTGTAGTAATGGCTGAGCCGTGCCTCGACATATTCGTCGCGCTGCGTTCGCGAGATGATGAGGTTGCTTTCCAGCAGGTCGTCGTCGGAATAGCCGTAGTCCGACAGGTAGGCGTCATCGGTGACGCCCTCTAGCTGAAAGGTCAGCTCATAGTCGCGCGCCAGATCGAATTGACCCGTGCCCCGGATATAGGCCCGGTTCGGGGCGATCAGCGAATCCTGACTGACCGCACCGTTGAAGGTGATCCGCCCGTTGACGAAGGCCTGACGATAGCGCCACTCCACCGTGCGGGTTTCGGACGATAAGTACGGTGTAAGTGTCAGGTCGCGATGATCGCCCAACTTGATGAAATAAGGGATCTTTACCCCGGTCAGCAGCTGAGAGTTCCGCTTGATCGATGGGATCAGAAAGCCCGTTGCGCGGGTCTGGTTCGGGTCTGGCAAACGCAGGCGCGGCGTCCAGAAGATCGGCACGCCCATGACCTCCATCCGGGCGTCATCGAAATAGAGCTGCATCTCTTCGCGGTCATGAATCACCCGCTTGGCCTTGATCTGCCACAGCGGTGCCTTGGTCCCGCAGACCTTGCATGAACTGACGGTCGCGCGGGTCAGCTGGGCATAGCGTCCATCGACCCGGTCCAGCCGCGCCGCGGCCAGTTGGAGCTGTTGGTTTATCACCAGCCGCGCGCTTTGGACGATGCCGTTGCGCAGATCACGGTCCAACTGGGCGGCGTCGGCGATGATCACCTCGTCCTCACCCCGGGTCAGAACGATTGGGCCTTCGATCAGCAGTTGTTCACTGTCGCGGTCATAACTGACGCGTCGCGCCCTCAGGCGGGCCTCGCCCTGCAGCACCTCGACCGAGCCTTCGGCCACAACGCGCGACTTGCCTTCCAGCCAGACGCGGTCGGCGACCAGCATCGCCGGACCATCGTCCGCAGCGCCAGTGTCCTGCGCCAAACCGGGCAGGGGCAATAGCAACAACAGAAGGGCAAGAAGGCGCAGGATCATCCGTCCTCCATATGCAACAACAGGCCGAGCGCAAGCAAAAGTGACGCTACAGGTGGTGCCCAAGCGGCCAGCATCACCGAAATCTGCCCCGACTCTCCCAAAATCTGCGCGAAATTTCGAATGTAATACAGGGCAAATCCCAACATGATCGCCGACAGAACTGCGACCCCGGTTTTACCAAACCGCACATGGCGCATTGTGAAGGCCGCCGCGATCAACACCATAGCGATCAGAAAGATCGGGCGCGCCAGCTCCATCTGGTACCAGACGGCATGGCGCCGGGCGGAAAATCCTGCCTCGGTCAGCAGGCGAATATAAGTGGGCAATTCCCAGATCGGGATCGCAGATGGATCGCCAAAGGTGTCACGGATCCGTGCCTCTGTCAGGGTCGAGGGCACTTCGACACGCTGCAGCGCCTGCACCTGCGCCTCTGGGTTCAGGCCTTCTTTCAAGGGCCAGATCCGGGCGTTGCGCAATTCCCACGCGCCGTCGATCAGCTTGGCCCAATCCGCTTCGATCCGCCGCTCTGGCCCGCCGGTGCCCGCGTATTCGATCATCGTCACATCGAACAACTCGGTCGCCTGCGGATTGGAGCGCGCGGCCCGGATCACCGTCTGCCCATCGCCATCGCCTTGACGCAGCCACAACCCTTCGCGTGACACCGACACCACGTCGACCCCGCCCGAGCGGAAGCGTTCCAACATATCCGCATAGCGTTTAGAGGTGGACGCGACGATCGGATTCACCATGCCAACGGTGATAAGGCCAATGAGAAACGCCACGAAGATCGGCGACAAAAGCGACCGCAACGCCGACCGCCCCGCGGCCCGCACGACCACCAGTTCGGACGACCGGGCAAGGCCCAGAAACAGCGCCACGGTGGCGAGGATCAGGATCAGCGGCAGGATCTGATAGATGCCCTGCGGTGCATTCAGCAGCACCAGATGCAGGACCTGAGCGAAACTGACGTCGTTCGACGACAGGCGGCGCAGATGTTCCACCACGTCGATCAGCATCGACATCATCAGGAACACGGCCAGAAGCCCAAGGAAGATGCGCAGGAACCGGCGCGCGAAATACAGATGCAGGATCATGAAGCCACCTGCCGTCTGAGTCTGAACCAAGGCCGACTGCCGCGCGCGGCCCACCACAGCATGACGAAGCCAAGGCCGATCCCGACCAAGGGCGCGACGTAAGTTAAAGGCCATTTCGACGCGTCTTTGAACACCGGGTCCGACAGGCTGCCCTCGATCGATTTCACGACCATCAGCAGCACGATGGCAAAGACGATCTGCTGCCAGACCCCGAACCTCGAATAGCCCCCCGTCAACAGCGTCGCAAACCCGATCAGGGCGGCGGCCACACACAGTAGGGCCTGTGCGAACCTGCCATGCGCCTCATAGGCGATCTGGCCGGGTGTCGCGCCGGTCAGAACCTGCACCATCTGCGGATTCTGCAGCAATTGCAGAGTCGGCAGGAACCGGATGTGGACATAGGTGCTGGCGTTGTCGCCAAACAGCCGCCCGATATCATAGGTGAAGTCCTGAAAATGGGTCGTGAACAGGCGTTCGTCTTCGGCGTTCAGGGTCTGCGCCAGACCATCGACCATCACCAGCTTGGCCCGCGCCGTATCGCCGCTGGCGTCCGGCACTAGATAGGCGCGGTCGGCGGTGAAGGTCTGCGGGTTCTCATCACTGCGCCGATCCGACAGGAAGACATCCCGCAACGTCCCGTCGGCGTCGATTTCCCGGATATAGAAGGTGATGCCATTGACCGGGTGCAGGAACGTGCCTTCGGTCAACAGACGGGCGGTGACATTATCGGCCACGTCTTCCTGCCGCTCTTGCAGGCGGGTCATCGCCATGGGCACCAGAAAATGCGTCATCACCGACATCATCAGCCCGACGATCAGCCCAAACCACAACACGGGCCTCGCCAGCCGGTAGGGCGAAAACCCCGTGGCCTGCATCACCACCAGTTCGCTTTCGCTGGACAGCCGGTTCGTCACATAGACCGAGGCCGCGAAAATCGCCATCGGCAGCACGATGCGCACAACGTTGGGCAACGACAGGGCCGTCAGTTCCAGAAACACCCACGCCGTCTGTCCGTCGCCGATCAGGGCATCGAACAGCCGAACGGCCTGGTTGATCCAGTAAATAGACACCAGAACCAGCGCAAAGAATCCAAACAGCACCAGAAATTGCGACAGCAAGTATCTGTCGAAACGCGCCAAGACTTCCCCCAAGTATGACCGCCAGCAGCAGGCTTACCGGACCCTAACGGATTTGATCTGGGGGGAAAACTGCTATCTGGCCAATTCCGCGGCGCGGCGCTAGCCTTTGGCAAAGCCTCGCCCATGAGGCCCGCAAATCTACAGGAGCTTTCATTGACCTCTCCGGCCAAAGTCACCTTTGTCGATCCCGATCTGGACGCAATCGCCACCGCCACCGGCCGCGTGGCCGTTGTTGTGTCCGGCGACGGAAAACTCAGCCCCGCTGCGCGCCGGGTGAACCGCCTGTCCCGCGGGGCGATCAAACGTCTGACCGAAAGCGACAGCTATGACAAACGCGCCATCGGAGATGTAGTCACGCTGGCCTATCCCGTGGGGATGGAGGCGGATGCCATCGACGTGGTGATCCTGAACCGTCGCTCGACTCAGGAACAGTTGCGCAAGGCGGGCGCCAGCCTTGGCAAGCTGATGGGCGAAGACGGGCTGTTGCTGCTGCCCGGCACCCTGCGCGACACGCAGCGCCTGATCGAGGCGATCGTGCTGCGCAATTATGCCTACAAGGATCAGAAAACGGATGAGGCCAAGCCCACGGGCACCATTACCG
Organism: Pseudooceanicola aestuariicola; assembly: GCF_045763785.1. Classification (NCBI taxonomy): domain Bacteria; kingdom Pseudomonadati; phylum Pseudomonadota; class Alphaproteobacteria; order Rhodobacterales; family Paracoccaceae; genus Pseudooceanicola; species Pseudooceanicola aestuariicola. The sequence goes on from NZ_JBJGSF010000001.1 coordinate 1,455,494, forward strand.
TGCAATGCGCCGATCCCGCGCAGATGGAACAGGTGACCCTGCCGTTGCTGGCCGTGGCCGAAGGTGTGTTCTTCACCCGCGATCTGGTCAGCGCCCCGGCCAACGTTCTGACCACAACCGAATTTGCCAACCAGTTGAAGGCCTTGGAAGACAGCGGCCTGAAGGTCGAGGTTCTGGAAGAAGACAAGCTGACCGAACTGGGCATGGGCGCGCTGCTGGCGGTCGGGCAGGGATCCGACAGCCCCTCCAAGGTCGTTGTTATGCGTTGGGATGGCGGCGGGGACGAGGCCCCGCTGGCCCTGATCGGCAAGGGCGTGGTCTTTGACACCGGGGGGATTTCGCTGAAACCCGCGGCAGGCATGGAAGACATGACCATGGATATGGGCGGCGCGGGCACCGTGGCCGGCGCGATGAAGGCGCTGGCCCTGCGCAAGGCGCGCGCCAATGTCGTGGGTCTGGTCGGGCTGGTGGAAAACATGCCCTCGGGCAATGCGATGCGGCCCGGCGACGTCGTCACCTCGATGAAAGGTGACACGATCGAGGTCACCAACACCGATGCCGAGGGTCGTTTGGTTCTATGCGACGTCATGTGGTACGCGCAGGATCGGTTCAAACCGCAGGGGATGATTGATCTGGCGACGCTGACCGGCGCGATCATCATCGGTCTGGGCCACCATAACGCGGGTGTCTTTTCCAACGATGACAAACTGTGCAACGCGCTGACCAAGGCCGCCAACAGCGTCGGGGAAGGTGCGTGGCGGATGCCCTTGGGGGACGCCTATGCCAAACAGCTGAAATCCCGCGTGGCCGATGTAAACAACGTCGGCGGACGTCCCGCCGGATCAATTACCGCAGCCGAGTTCCTGCACCGCTTCGTTAAGGACGATATGCCGTGGTGCCACATCGACATCGCGGGCGTCGCCAGCGTCAAAGCCGAAACCACCTTTGCACCCACCGGGGCCACCGGATGGGGCGTGCGTGCGCTGGACCAACTGGTCCAGACGATGATGGAAAAAGACGCCTGATGGGCGAGGCCTATTTTTATCACCTCACGCGCGGGCCGTTGGAACAGACCTTGCCGGTGCTGCTGTCCCGTTCTCTTCAGGCGGGATGGCGGGTGGCGGTGCGCGCGCCGACGGAAAACCGGCTAAGCTGGCTGGATCAGAAGCTGTGGGAAGGGCCAGAGGACGAGTTTCTGGCCCACGGGATTGCGGGCGGCGAACACGATGCGCTGCAACCCATCCTGCTGACGACGGACAAGGCGGCAAACGATCCGCAATGCCTGATGGCCGTGGATGGGGCAGAGGTCGACCCGCAAGAGGTCACCAACCTTGCCCGCGTCTGCATCCTGTTCGACGGCAACAACCCAAGCGCCGTCGATCACGCCCGTGGTCAATGGCGTGCCCTGACCCAAGCCGGGGTGGGCGCGAAATACTGGTCCGAGGAATCGGGCAAATGGCAGATGAAATCGGAAAGTCCCGCGAAAACAGCGGACTGAGCGGTCGACTTACGGCGTAAGCAACAACGCCCCATCGCCGATTTCAATCTTGGAAAACTGCTGCAGATACCGCATCCCCAACAGCGATTGCCGCATCTCACCACCGTTCACAACGGCCCGGACGTTGTTCCCCTGCACGGGGCCAAGCGCCACAGCATCCAGAATGACCGGGGCGATCCCGACCTCGCCGTTCGCGGACAGGGCGCGGCGGTTATAGACCAACTCGTCCAGATCCAATCCGACATGAGCCGCGTCTTTCTGCGTCAGAACGATGTCACTGGCGCCGGTGTCGACCATAAAGCGGATGGGGGTGCCGTTGACCTCGGCCGTCAGATAATAGTGACCGTCAGGCGCGCGCGGCACGGCGATGGATCCGCCTTGCACCACCGATTGCGTCGGCGTCACGGTGCGCCGCACGTCGTCCCACAGCCCGATCCCGGCGATCACGCCAACAAAGATCAGCACCCAGACCGCCGCCTGCTGGGCCATCTTGCCCAGTCGGTCGCGGTTCTGCACCAGCATCCAGCCGCCCACGGCCACCAGAAGCAGCACGAGGTAGGCGAGGTTCATCCAAGAATTCGTATCCATAGCATGGATATAGGTGCCGGGGCCGCCGACGTCACCCGGCCAGACCGAAATCCCGCAGGCCATCCAGCACAAATTGCACTGACAATGCCGCGAGCAGCATCCCCAGCACCCGCGTCACCACGTTAATGCCCACACGCCCCAACAGACGTTCCAGCAACCCGGCGGTCAAAAAGAAGACGAACACCACCAGCAGCACCGCTGCAACAACGCCAACGATCATCGCAGTGCCCAGAAGATCGTCCTGACGGCCCACCAGCAGGATCACCGTGGCAATCGCGCCGGGGCCCGCGATCAGCGGCGTGGCGATGGGAAAGACCGATGGGTCGGGCAGGTCCTCGGGGTTTTCGGCCTGATCCTCGCGCCGCTTGGTGCGTCGTTCGAACAACATCTCAAGCGCGGTAAGGAACAGAAGAACACCACCAGCGATGCGGAACGCGGGCATGGAGATGCCGACGAAACCCATCACGGCTTCACCGAAGATCGCGAAAAGAACCAGCAGAACCAATGCTATAAGGCAGGACCGTATTGCGATGGCACGACGGTTGGCCGCGGGCTGGCCTTGGGTCAGCGCGGCAAACAGGGGCGTCAGGCCGATCGGGTCAATGATGACGAACAGCGTGACGAAGGCGGTGATATATACGGTGTAATCCATGATCCCTCTGCGCTTTAGCTTGCCCGCGCGGCTTCGGCTTTGTCCAGCTTGGCCTGCGCATTTTCCCAAAGGGATTCCGCCCGCGTCATCGCTTCGCGCAACTCGGCGTATTTGCGGTTCCAGACCTCAAGCTCTCCGACCTTGCTGTCCTCGTACAGCGCGGGGTCGGCCAGCTTGGCCGACAGCTTTTCCGACATGTCCTGCAGCTTTTCTACCCGGTCTTCGCATTTGCGCAACTCGGACCGAAGGGCAAGAATTTCGTCACGCGAATACTGCCTAACTTTCTTTTTCTTTTCAGCCTGTTTCGTCCCAGAGTTCACGTTCAGCAAGAGGTCTCTGTAAGCTTCAAGATCATCGTCGTAGGGCGTCACCCGACCGTCTTTGACCAGCCACAACCGATCCGCGACCAGCGACAGCAGGTGCATGTCGTGCGACACCAGAACCACCGCGCCGTCATAGGCGGTCAGCGCTTCGACCAGCGCTTCGCGGCTTTCGATATCAAGGTGGTTGGTCGGTTCGTCGAGGATCAGCAGATGCGGCGCGTCCAGTGTCGCCAGCAACAGCGTCAGACGCGCTTTTTGTCCGCCCGACAGCCGCCCAACTTCGGTTTCGGCCTGATCCGCGCCAAGGCCAAAGCCCGCCAGACGCGCACGCAGCCGTGCAGGGGCCTCATCGGGCCGTTCGCGGCGCACGTGGTCGATGGGCGTTTCGTCCAGAAACAGCTCATCCACCTGATGTTGCGCGAAAAACCCGATGCGGAGCTTCGACGACCGGGTGATTTTACCTTCCTGCAGCGCCAGACGGTCCGACAGCAGTTTCGCCAGCGTCGATTTCCCTTCGCCGTTGCGCCCCAGCAGCGCGATCCGGTCATCCTGATCGATCCGCAGGTCCAGCCGTGACAGAACCGTGCGGTCGCCATAGCCCACCGAACCGCTTTCGATCCGGATGATGGGCGGCGAAAGTTCCTCGGGCGAGGGGAAGGTAAAGACGACGCGTGCCGCATCTTCCGGTGCGGTGATCCGTTCCATCTTTTCCAACTGTTTGACGCGGGACTGGGCCTGTTTCGCCTTGCTGGCTTTGGCCTTGAACCGGTCCACAAAGCTTTGAAGATGCGCGCGTTTTGCGTCCTGCTTTTTCGCGGCAGCGGCCTGTAGCGCCCGCTGTTCGGCGCGCTGGCGGGCAAAGCTGTCATAATTGCCGGTATACAGCGTAAGCTTCTTGCCTTCGAGGTGCAGGATCGCCCCAACAGCCCGGTTCAGCAGACCCCGGTCGTGAGAGATGATGATGACCGAATGCGGGTATTTCTGCAGATAAGCTTCAAGCCACAGCGCGCCCTCAAGGTCGAGGTAGTTGGTCGGTTCATCGAGCAGCAGCAGATCGGGCTGCGAAAACAGCACCCCCGCCAGCGCCACGCGCATCCGCCACCCGCCCGAGAAGGCAGAACAAGGCATTAGCTGTTCTTCTTCAGTAAAGCCGAGGCCCTTGAGGATCGTGGCCGCGCGCCCTTCGGCGGACCAAGCGTCGATATCGGCCAGTCGCGTCTGAATCTCAGCGATCCGGGCCGCATCCGTCGCGGTTTCCGATTCCGCCAGCAGCGAGGCGCGTTCGGTATCGGCGGCCAGCACCGTATCCAGCAGCGACACTTCGTTCCCCGGCACTTCCTGCGCGACACCGCCTATGCGGGCGCGTTCGGGCAGGGTGATCGTGCCACCGTCCAGCACCAGCTCTCCTCGGATCAGCTTGAACAGCGTGGTTTTCCCAGCGCCGTTACGGCCCACGATGCCAACCTTGTGGCCCTGAGGGATGGTGACAGAGGCGTTTTCGATCAGGGATCGGCCCGCGATGGAATAGGATATGTCGGTGATGCGCAGCATGGCGCGGCTCTAGCAGAGGTTTTGGGGCGGGGCCATGGGGGAAATTGGGGGGCTTTGCCCCCGGCCTGCGGCCTCCCCCAGAGTATTTCGGGAAAGATGAAGTTGGGGAGCGCGCATGGGCCGCGCCTTAGTACCTTTTCAAACCCACATCCCCATGCTAGGCGAGCGCCGAACATATGCGGGGCATAGGGCCCCTTAGTAAAAGGAAGAGACCCATGGCGACCGAACGCACGCTGTCCATCATCAAACCCGACGCAACCCGCCGTAACCTGACGGGCAAGATCAACGCCAAATTCGAAGACGCAGGTCTGCGCATCGTCGCACAAAAGCGTATTCACCTGACCAAAGCGCAGGCAGGCGAGTTCTACAAGGTTCACGCCGAGCGTCCGTTCTACGACGAACTGTGCGAATTCATGGCGTCCGAGCCGGTTGTCGTTCAGGTTCTGGAAGGTGAAGGTGCCATCGCGAAAAACCGCGAAGTCATGGGCGCAACGAACCCCGCCGATGCAGCCGCTGGCACCATCCGTGCAGAGTTCGCTGAATCCGTTGGCGAAAACTCGGTCCACGGTTCCGACGCACCGGAAACCGCAGCGGTCGAAATCGCTTACTTCTTCTCGGGTCTGGAACTGGTCGGCTAAGCCAACCCGTCAGACCGACAGATCAGGCCGCGTCCCTTAGGGCGCGGCCTTTTTCTATGCGGCCTTCGATATGGTCCCGCAGCAAGGCGGCGTTGCGGGTGTTGGATTTCCAACCGATATCAAAGATGTCACCGATCAGCGGCACAAGGCCGATCAACCAGTCGACGCCGATATTGCCCAACATGCGTGCCAGTTTGTGACCGGGCACGCCTTCGCGGCGGGCAAGCTCTATAATATATAGTGACGGGGCAAGGGTCAGCGTATCGCCTACGCCCGGAACCCAGCCGATGATCGAATCCAGACCCATGCGAATGGATGTTCCGGGGATGCGAACCGCCCGGTCCATGACGCGAGCGATCCGATCAACCTTATCAAGGGTTGGATGCGTGTAGGGAGTGCTACGCTGGTTCATATTCGCCTCAGGCCCGTGCCGGACCGCGCGACAGGATAATATAGAGCGCGTGGATGATGCCCGGGATGTAGCCCAAGATCGTCAGCAGAAGGTTCAGCCAGAAGGCGCCGCCCAGACCGACCTGCAGAAAGACACCCAGAGGCGGAATGAAGATGGCGATGATAATACGAAGAATATCCATAACGTGTCCTTTCGTGTTCCGTTGTGTAACCAACGGGGAAAGGCACATTTGGTTCCCAAGCGTCCTTTTGATCACGATCGGGTAGGCGGGTTAGCTGGCTGTGATGCCTGTGTCGCGCAGGAACTTGGCAAGCTCTGCCGGCAGGTCGTCGGGATCCTGCGGCTGGCTGGTGGCGCAGAGCGCGTCGAACCGCACACGCAGCGCGTCTTTCTCGGCGCCTTTGCAATCGTTCCACGGGCGGCCCTGCAATCCCATGACCAGTGCGTAGTAGCCGATGAAATGCGGGCGCGTGCCACTGGCCAGCAGTTTGGCATAGGCCGCATCGGCCCCAAGGTCGCGCAACTCATCCGCCGTATGGATACCCGCGCGGGCGAATTGGTCGACCGAGGCCGGGCCAAGGTTGCGGATGGCCGAGACGGGCTGCCCCATTATCTGGCCGAAATCGCCTCGAGCCCGTCGAGGATCAGGTTCAGGCCAAAATCGAAATCATCCACGTCAGGCGTTTCCGTGCCTGCCAATTCGGACGTGCGTTTATAAAGGTGGGGGTAGGTATCCTTGGGGATGTCCTTCAACGTCTTCTTGGCCGCGCGAGAGATCTCGCGCGCGCGGTTCGGACGGTTGAGCCGTTTCAGCGTGTAGCCGTAGATATGGTTATCGACCGTGTTGCGCGCGTCATCGGCCTGTCGCGGGCTGAAGCCGACGGCGATCAGACAGCCCAAAGTCGCATCCAGATAGGTCATCATGTTCGGCCCCGGCGGATGGCCCGCCTGAAACTGTTGCGCGGCCCAAGGGTGTTTCATCAGAACTTTATGCGCTGACTGAGACCGCGCCCGCATCTCTCCCTTCCAGTCGAAATCGGGGGTGGGGAGCGTGATCTCTCCGGCGACCAAATCGGTGATACCAGCGATGATGTCGGATTTGTTCGCTATATGATTATAGAGAGACATCGCCTCTACGTTCAGGGTGGCGGCGACTTTGCGCATCGACAGGGCGGCCAGCCCATGTTCGTCGGCAAAGGCAAGCGCCGCCTGTAATATACGGTCACGCGACAGGGGCTGTCGGGTGGTGGGTTCGGGCAGGGTGTCTTGGGTCGTGCTCATGTGCTTACGGTGTAAATGGACGCGCCCAGAGTCAAGCAGGTGGCTGGGGATAAGTTGAAGTGAAGCGTCTGCGGGCATGAGACGCTTGAGGGTAGGGGCCGTCCGCGGGCGGCAAGCGAAGCGGCCGCCCAGGGGGGCGGACGGCCGCTGCCCGGCGTTGCCGCCGGGCGAGTGCTATGATCGGCGTAGCGCGTCGTCTTCTGAAGGCACCGTCTGATTCACACGTCCCGCGAATCTCCTTTGCCCAATTCCGGCCCAATTTAGGCAGAATGGGGCAGCGACCGCCCCAATCCGTCACAATTACGAATCAAAATGTGGCCGTTTGGTTCACTGTTTTGAAACAGTTTTCCCAACACCCTAGGGACTGTTCGCGCCAATTGGGGCAGATCCTGCCCAAATCGCCTTTTTCGCCCCTTTTCCGTCTTATTTCTCCACTTCGCCGCCAACATCTGTATAAATGTCTGTGGGGGCCTTGAGATGCTGATGCGACGAAAGGCAAAAATATGACGATGCTGAACGAACTGAACAACGCTGCTGCTGCAACCCGCCGTGTGGGCAAGCAAGGTGCTGTTGTTAGCCTCATCGCCGCATCCCGCGTTCTTACCCTGAAAGGTCAGCGTCCTGCCGTCGCTCTGGAAGCCGGTGATCAGGTCATGACCCGCAACAACGGTCTGCAGACGATCCGTTTCGTCGCCCGCCGCGATGCCGAAACCGCCCAGATGGTGCACATCAAAGCCGGTTCCCTGGGTGAAGCACTGCCCGAAAGCGATCTGGTCGTTGCCGCCACCGACATGGTCAAGATGGCCGACGCCGAAGACATGATCGCCGCCGCTGATCTGGTGGGCCGTGACGGCATCACCGCACTGGAAGCCGACGTTGCCATCGTTGAAATCATGTTTGACGACTGCGTCACCCTGCTGGTCGAAGGTGTGTGGGTCGATGCCGCCGCCGTTGCCAAAGAAGATACCGCCGAAGAACTGACCGAAAAGTTCCCCGGCCTGAAATTGTCCGCCGCGCCCTTCAAGGCGGATCGTACCGCGCTGAACCCGGCAGTTGAAAAGCTGCTGTCCGACGTCATCGACTCTCTCTCGGTCGACGCGGACGCCTGATTTTAAACGGTCTGTTCTGGGGGGAAGGGGCCGCACCACATTTCAAGCAAAGCGATTTCAGCGTACGCCCGGCACGGTTCTAAACCGCGCCGGGCTTTTTCGTGGAACATACCTGTGGGTATCCTGATTCTGGCAAGGACGTGTTTGTCGGGGTGACGCCGGGCCATCGCTTGATTGTGCCGATAGCGGGCGTAAGTGTGGACAATCGCTTGGCAGAGTCCTGCCAAGTGGCAAAGGATACATACATGACCACGCAGACTGCGGCCCCACCGCGCAGGCGTTTTTCAATCATAGATAAACCAGTTAAAACCTTCACGCGGCGGAAGGCGTCATACGGCGTGACATGTCACGACACCTGTGACACTGATTTTGCCCATGAAGATTGAGCCGCTGTCAAATCTACGAACGCGACTTCGTTTTGATACACGTCCAGCCCACGAGGCGCTGGACCGTTTCGTGTCGCAGTTCGACCTGTCGACGCCGGTCGGATTAGCCGTCTTTCTGGCGATGCAGCAGGCCGCGTTAGACGCGCTGATCGCGGCAGATGGTGGTGACCGGACGCGGTCAATTCTGCCCGATCTGGCAGCCCGCGCAGCAGACGATCTGGCCACCCTTGGCGCGACGCCCGCACCTCAACGCCCAGCCCTTGGCACGACGCCCGATGCTATGGCGGTGGATTACGTCCTTCTGGGATCCCGGCTTGGCACGGCCGTGCTGAAAAAACGCTGGTCGATGGCCACCGATGAACGGGTGCATGCGGCGTCGGCCTATTTCTCGGCCCCCACATATATTGATGTCTGGCAGGCGTTTTGCAGCGCCGCAGCGGAGGTTCCGGCGGACAGCCCGCAGGCCCAGACAATCGTTAACGATACAAGCCGTCTGTTTGACTTCTACCACGGGTGCGCCGTCGCAGCCCACAAGGACTTGGCCACCGCTTATGCCTGATCCCCAGACCACCACCGAACAGGTGCAATACGATCTGACCAATTGTGATCGCGAACCGATCCACATCCTAGGCCAAGTCCAGCATTTCGCCTGCCTGATCGCCATCTCGACCGACTGGATGATCACCCATGCGTCGGAAAATTGTCAGGATCTGATCGGCCACGACGCCCATGATCTGGTGGGCACGCGGTTCATCGACCTGTTTCCAGAAGAAACAATCCACTTCCTGCGCACGCGGATGCAGGTGCTGAACCAGAATTCCGGGGCCGCGCGCGTCTTTGCCTATCCGATCTTCGAAGACAACCGCCTGTACAACGTGTCGATCAGCCAAAGCGGCCGTAACATCGTGTTCGAATTCGAGCCGCGCGAAAAGGTCAAACGCTCGCCCGACGACGGATCCACCGTTCAGGCGCTGATCGCCCGTGTGCAGAAACACACCACCATCGCCGGCATGTCGGCCGAGGCCGCGCGGGGCCTGAAGATCCTGTCGGGTTTTGACCGCGTCATGGTCTATCAGTTCAACGCCGATGACAGCGGCACGGTCATCGCAGAAGAACACGGGCCCAATCAGGAAAGCTTTATGGGGCTGCGTTACCCGGCCAGCGACATCCCGAAGCAGGCCCGCGCGCTTTACGTCAAAAGCCTGCTGCGCCTGATTTCCGACGTCAACGGCGACACCCACGCGATCTATCCCGAACGCGACCCGAACGGAGAGCCGCTGGATCTGTCGCTGACCATGTCGCGCGCCGTGTCGCCGATCCATCTTGAATACCTGCGGAACATGGGCGTCGGCGCGTCGATGTCGGTGTCGATCCTGCGTAAGGGCAAGCTGTGGGGGCTGTTCGCCTGCCACCACGACACGCCCCGCCACATCGATTATGAAACCCGCAGCTCGGTCGAACTGTTTGCCCAGCTGTTCAATTATGAACTCGCTCAGGTCGAGATGAACGAAGAACTGGCCGAGGTTGATCGCGCCCGGTCCTTGCACGACCGGCTGATGTCTCAGCTTTCTGGGGATCAGTCGATCGTCGATGTCTTTGATGTTTTTTCCAGCAGTATCAAAGAGGTGATCCCCTTTGACGGAATCGCGGTCTATAGCGATGGCGATTACCGGCAGGACGGCTCTACCCCCACGAAAGAAGAGTTCATGGGGCTGGCGCGGTTCCTGAACACCACACCGGCGGGGCAGGTGTATTCCACCCAGCAACTGGCGAAACGCTATCCGGCGGCCGAGGCATTCGGCGAGCGGGTGGCCGGGATCCTCGTGCTGCCGATCTCGCGCACCCCGCGCGATTACCTTGTGCTGTTCCGCCGGGAAATCACCGCGTCCGTCAACTGGGCCGGTAACCCGGAAAAACCGGTCGAGCTTGGCCCGAACGGATCCCGCCTGACACCGCGCAAAAGCTTCAAGGCCTGGCAGGAAATCGTCCGTGGCCAGTCCGCGCCGTGGCGGTCCAGCGAATTGCGCGCCGCCGACGCGCTGCGTGTGACCTTGTTGGAAGTCGTCCTGAAAATGGCCGATCAGCGCAACGAAGTTCGCCGCAGGGCACAGGACCAGCAGGAATTACTGATCGCGGAACTGAACCACCGCGTTCGAAATATCCTGAACCTTATCAGGGGCTTGGTGTCACAGGGTAAGAACAATGCCGACTCGGTCGATGCCTATCGTCAGGTGCTGGACGCCCGTATCTACGCACTGGCCCGTGCCCACGATCAGCTGACCCAGTCCGAATGGGATTGGGTGCCCCTCCGCGGCCTTGTCGAAACAGAGGTCAAAGCCTTTCTGACCGACAAGGCGTCGCGCGTATCGATCACCGGGGACGAGGTCGACCTGTCGCCCGGCGCCTTCACCACCATGGCGCTGGTCATCCACGAGCTTGTCACCAACTCGGCCAAATACGGTGCGCTGAACGATTCCAGCGGGTCGGTCACCATCGACGTGCATCTGGACCCGGACGGCGTCGCGCGTCTGACGTGGCGCGAATACGACGGCCCGCCCGTACAGGCCCCGACGCGCCGCGGTTTTGGTACGACGATCATCGAACGGTCGATCCCTTACGAACTGAAGGGCACGGCCGAGGTGCATTACAAAGTCACCGGGCTCGAAGCGGACTTCACCCTGCCGGGCCTGCATGTGCGTGCCGTGAAAAGTGCCCCGGTCGAAACCGACGATATGGTTATCCAAGCGGTACCAGAGGTCGAGATGTCGGGCCATTGTCTGGTACTAGAGGACAACATGGTCATCGCGCTGGACGCATCGGACATGCTGGCCGAGATGGGAGCCGATTTCGTCAGCACCGCCAGCCGCGTGTCGGACGCCTTCCAGATCCTGCAATCGCAGAAGATCGCCTTTGCGCTCTTGGATGTGAACCTTGGGGACGAGACATCGCTGCCGGTGGTACGCCATTGTCTTGAAAAGGGAATTCCCGCGATTTTGGCGACGGGCTATGGCTCCAACACTGATCTGGTCGAACAATTCCCGACGGTGCCGATCTTGAAAAAACCCTACACCATCGAAAGCCTGAGAGAGACGCTGGCGGCGATGGACCTGTAAGCACAGGGGCCCGGAAAACCGTTCGGAGTGCCGGGCCCCTTCGGACCTCGGTTTAGCGGGTAACGACTTCGATCCGGTCCAACTGGAAGACGCTGCGATCCGCGGCCAATTCCTGACATTGCTCAGGCTGCGCATCGTTTCCCTCCGGTGACGGCGGCCACCTGTGATGAAAGCCAGAGAACCCAGTGCATCGCCATTCCGAGTAGGCGGTCAAACTAATCCACGATTCTCATTTGAAGGTCCCAAGCGTCGACCCTGCTTGGGATCTAGAAAAGTGCGCACACCGGGACAGGACATCAGATGAAGACTGCCTGCAACGTCATGATGGAAGGATCAGATCGCCAGCCGAACCCCAAAAGTCTACCGCCTCGCAACAACGTGAAGGGGGCGACTTACCAAAAGGGAAAGTGGCGGAGAGACAGGGATTCGAACCCTGGGTGGGCTTGCACCCACAACGGTTTTCGAGACCGCCCCGTTCGACCACTCCGGCACCTCTCCGCGGGGGTCTGGGAGGTCCTCCTAACGGCATCTCTCCGCCCACGCAAGAGGCGTTTTGCATTGCGTGCGCCCGGAAATGACCTAACTTCCAAGGAAAGCCGCGTTGCCGGGGAAATCCGGCCCGCAAACTTATGAAAAAACTCTGATAGGTGCCCCAATGCCATCCGCCCGTGCCATGCGTTTTCCCCTGATCCAGTTCACCACGACCCTTTTGGCCGTGCTGGCGCTGGCGACGCAGCTTTGGGCCGCGGATCGCGACAAGGTCCGCGCCTTCCTGACCGTCACTGGCTTTGACGTGGCGCTGGAATCGATCAAGCTGTCGGCCGAGGATGCGCCGCGGATGCTGGGCCTGCAGGCCGAGGATTTCGGCGCAGCCTGGACGCTGATGGCGGGCGATGTCTTTAACGTGAAGGATATGCAGGCCGACGCGATGGACATCCTGTCCCAGACCCTCAGCGATGAGGCGCTGGCCCATGCCGCCGATTTCTACGCCACCGATCTGGGGCAGCGGCTGGTCGAGGCCGAGAACGAAAGCCATTTGCGCGACCGGGCCGACAAACGCGATCAAGGTGCAGAACTGCTGGAAGAGGCGAAACAGGAAGACCCGGAGCGTGTGATCGCCATCCAGCGCATGATGGACGCGATCGGATCCGAAGACCAAAGCCTGCGTGCCGCGAATGAGCTGGAGATCCGGTTCCTGATGGCCGCTGCACGGGCAGGGGTGATCGAACTGCGTCTGGACGAAGAGGGCATCCGCGCCGCGCAGGCCGAGCAGGCGGAAGAGATCAAACAGAACATGCGCGCGTCTGGCATGGAAAGCTCGGCCGCGACCTATCGCGATTTCACCACCGAAGAGATCGAGACCTACGCCGAGGCGCTGGAGCAGCCCCTGATGCAAGAGGTCTACGAGTTGATGAATGCCGTGCAGTTCGAAATCATGGCCAACCGTTTCGAAGAGGTCGCGACCCGTCTGGCCGAAATGGGTCCGGGGCAGGAACTGTGAGCTTTCTGCGCGCGGCCTGTCTTGGTCTGAACCTGACGCTTGGGGCACTGACGTTTGGAGGCCTGACGCTTGGCGCGGTAAATCCCGCCCTTGCGCAGTCCGACACCATCACGGCTGACCAGCAGTCCCGCCTGTGGGACGCGCTGGATATGCCCGGCGCGCTGGACGTGATGCGCCGCGAAGGCCTGTCGCTGGCCGATGAGGTGGCCGAGCAATATCTGGTGGGCCGCACGGGTGCGTCTTGGCAGGATGCTGTCGCCACGATCTATGACGGCGACGCCATGGGCGACATGATGATGGACGGCATGGTGGCCGATCTGGGGGGCGCTGATCCTGACCCGATGCTGGCGTTCTTTGAAAGCGATCTGGGCCAGCGCATTATCACGCTGGAAATGTCGGCGCGCGAAGTCTTTCTGGATTCCGATATGGAAGAGGCCGCCCGCGACCGTGTCCGCACCGACGCCATCGACCCTGACCGTATGGAGCTGATCGACGAATTCATCGCCGTGAATGATCTGGTCGATTACAACACCTCTGGCGCCATGAATACGAATGTGGCCTTTCTGAGGGGGCTCGCCACGTCCGAGATTTTCGAGATGGGCGAACAGGAAATCCTCGACGGGGTCTGGGGCGATTCTGACGCCAGCCGCTCGGATACAGAGGAATGGCTGCGCGCCTATCTGAGCACCGCCTATCAGCCCCTGTCGGACGAAGACCTGCGCGCCTATATCGCGTTTTCCGAAACCGAGGCGGGCCAGCGTTTGAACCGCGCGCTTTTTGTCGGTTTTGGCGATATGTATACGTACCAGTATAACGCGCTTGGCCTTGCGGTGGCGCAGCAACTGGCGGGGCAGGACCTTTAGGCAGGAAAACCTAATATCCTGCGGCCTTGGCGCTTGACTTAAAGGGGAATCCTGCGTATCTGCCCGCATCCCGGCAGGTCTTTGGCCCGCGCGGGAAATTTGTAATTCGCCCGGACAAGGGCGCGCAGTTCGACGGCGGGGCAACCCGGAAACGCCTGAAAAGGGGCCAGAGGACGCGGTAGATAAGGAAGATGCACATGTTTGCGGTCCTCAAGACCGGCGGTAAGCAGTATCGCGTTAAATCTGGCGATTTGCTCCGCGTGGAAAAGCTGGCGGCTGATGCTGGCGAAAAAGTTCAATTCAACGAAGTGTTGATGCTGGGCGGCGACGATCTGGTCGTTGGTGCCCCCCTGATCGAAGACGCCGGCGTTCAGGCCGAAGTCGTTGACCAGATCAAGGGCGACAAGCTGATCCACTACGTCAAGCGTCGTCGTAAGCACTCGTCGCAGCGCAAGAAGGGCCACCGCCAGCAACTGACGCTGCTGCGCGTGACCGACATTCTGGCCAACGGCGCAGGCAAATCCGGCGTGAAGGCTGCCATCGGTGCGGGCTCCGTTTCCGGTGCTCCGGCCGGCAAGGCCGACAAGGCGACCCCCGGCAAGACCGCTGGTGCCGCCATCAAGACGACCAACAAGTCCGAAGCCGCAACGCTGGACGCGCAAGCGAACAACGACAGCGAAGCAGCTCAGGACTTGACCGCCATCACCGGCATCGGCCCGGCGGCTCAGAAGAAACTGAACGAAGCTGGCGTGTTCACCTACGCCCAGCTGGCAGCGGTCGACGCGGAAAACTTTGACGCCGTCAAAGTGAAGCCCGAGTGGATCGAACAGGCTAAAGAACTGGCCTAAGGCTAAGGAGAGAACGATATGGCACATAAAAAAGCTGGCGGTTCATCCCGTAACGGACGCGACTCAGTCGGACGTCGCCTGGGCATCAAGAAATTCGGTGGCGAAGCCGTCATCCCCGGCAATATCCTTTGCCGTCAGCGCGGCACCAAGTGGTGGCCGGGCGAGGGCGTAGGCCTGGGCAAGGACCACACCATTTTCGCGACCGTCGAAGGCAATGTGAAGTTCCACAAGGGCCTGAAAGGCCGTACCTTTATTTCGGTTCTGCCAGCGGTGGAGGCCGCAGAGTAAGCCGATCTTAAGGCTGATGAGACATCAGGAAGGGGATCGGGAACACTCCGGTCCCCTTTTTCGTTAAGGGGTACTTCTGAGGAGGAGCTTTGGTATGGACGACCTCTTTAACCACGTTCCGGAAATTCAGGCCGACGGTCTGGTTCTGCGTCCCGTACGTCGGTCGGACGCGGGGCTGATCGAAATGTACGGCTCGGACGAACGGGTGGCGCGGATGACCACGTCGATCCCACACCCTTTGCCGCCCGGTACGACCGAAGCCTTCGTGAACCGCGCCATGACGAACCCGGATCTGGAAATGATCTGGGCGATGGACGCCTCGGCCAATGGTGGGGCGGAACTCAAAGGCATCATTTCCCTCGAACGGATGGAAATGGGGCCAAACGGTGGGCCATCGCAGTCTGAAATCGGGTACTGGGTCGCACCAGCGTGGTGGAACACCGGCACGGCCTCGGCTGCGGTGCAGGCGCTGATCACGGCCAACCCACTGCAGAACGACACGATCTTTGCCTCGTGTTTTCAGGACAACCACGCCTCGGCCCGTGTCCTGACCAATGCCGGGTTCGCCTATGTGGGCGACGCCGAAACATACTCGGTGGCGCGCAACGCCAAGGTCGCAACCTGGACCTATATCCGTAAACTGAATTGAGCCGCCGGACAGCTTGAGTTAAGCGACCTTAGCGGCAGGAGAACAAAGATGAAGTTCCTCGACCTCGCCAAGGTCTATATCCGGTCCGGAGCGGGCGGCAACGGTGCCGTTTCCTTCCGACGCGAGAAGTATATCGAATTCGGCGGGCCCGATGGCGGCAACGGCGGACGCGGCGGTGATGTGATCGCCGAAGCGGTCGAAGGCCTCAACACGCTGATCGATTTCCGCTACCAGCAGCATTTCTTTGCGCAAAACGGTCGCGGCGGTCAGGGCCGGATGAAGACCGGCGCCGATGGCGACGATATCATCCTGCGCGTGCCTGTCGGCACCGAACTGTTGGAAGAAGACGGCGAAACCGTCATCGCCGACATGACCGAACTGGGCCAGCGCGTCGTGCTGGCGCGGGGCGGCAACGGCGGCTTTGGCAACGCGCATTTCAAAACCTCGACCAATCAGGCGCCGCGCCGGGCGAACCCCGGCCAAGAAGCCGTCGAACGCACCATCTGGCTGCGGCTCAAGCTGATCGCGGATGCGGGCCTGCTGGGTCTGCCGAACGCGGGCAAATCGACGTTCTTGGCGGCGACGTCCAATGCGCGGCCCAAGATCGCGGATTACCCCTTCACCACGCTGCATCCCAATCTGGGCGTCGTCGGTGTGGACGGGGCGGAATTCGTCGTGGCCGATATCCCCGGCCTGATCGAAGGTGCCTCCGAAGGGCGGGGACTGGGTGATCTGTTTCTGGGCCATGTCGAACGCTGTTCAGTCCTGCTGCATCTGATCGACGGCACGTCTGACGATGTGGCCGAAGAATATCGCACCATTATTCAAGAGCTTGAGGCCTATGGCGGTGATCTGGCCGACAAGCCGCGCGTCACCGTTCTGAACAAAATCGACAGCCTTGATGACGAATTGCGCGACATGCAGCGCGAGTTTCTGGAAGAGGCCGTCGGCGGCCCTGTCATGCTGATGTCCGGCGCATCCGGCGAAGGTGTCACCGACGTGCTGCGCGCGCTGCGAGCCGAGATCAGCGAAGACCGGCTGCGCCAGAAGGTGCAGGACGAGGGTGAGGAAGAGCCTTGGCAGCCCTAAGCCTGAAAGATGCTCGACGCGTGGTGATCAAGATCGGATCGGCCCTGTTGGTGGACCGGGACACCGGATCCCTGCGCGCGGACTGGTTGCAAAGCTTGGCCGACGACGTGGCGGACCTGCGGGGGCGTGGCGTGGACGTTGTGCTAGTCTCGTCAGGCTCTATCGCTTTGGGGCGCGGCGTGCTGGGGCTGGGCCTTGGCGTGCTGGCCTTGGAACAGGCGCAGGCGGCGGCGGCCACGGGCCAGATCGGTCTGGCCGCGGCATATACGCAGGCTCTTGGGCGGCATCAGATCAAGGTGGGGCAGGTGCTGGTCACGCTGGAAGACAGCGCAGACCGCCGCCGCTACCTGAACTCTCGGGCGACGCTGGAAACCCTTTTGTCCTATGGGGTTGTGCCGATCGTGAACGAAAATGACACGGTGGCCACGGACGAAATCCGCTATGGCGACAATGACCGTCTGGCGGCTCAGGTCGCCGTGACGGTTGGCGCTGACCGGTTGGTGCTGCTGTCGGATGTCGATGGCCTTTACACCGCGAACCCCAACACCGACCCATCCGCCAAACGGCTGGACCAGGTGGTCCAGATCACGGCCGAGATTGAGGCGATGGCAGGTGACGCCGGGTCGGGCCTGTCCAAGGGCGGGATGAAGACCAAGGTGATGGCCGCGAAAACCGCCACAGCGGCGGGCTGCGCCATGGCAATCACGCTCGGGTCGCCGATGAACCCGATCACCGCGCTGGAAAACGGCGCCAATGCCACGTGGTTCACCGCCAAGGGTGACCCCCGTGCCGCGCGCAAGGGCTGGATCAGCTCAATGAAACCGCAGGGCCGTCTGGTTCTGGACGCAGGGGCCGTGCGTGCACTGCAGCAGGGGAAATCGCTATTGCCCGCAGGCGTTCGCGCCGTGCACGGGCATTTCGGACGCGGCGATCCGGTGGAATTGACGGGCCCCGAGGGCGAGGTTCTCGCTCAGGGACTTACACGGTATACTTCGGACGAGGCGACCCTGATCGCAGGCCACCGCTCGGCCGAAATTGAACAGCTGCTGGGCTATTCGGGGCGTGCCGCATTGGTGCACCGCGATGATCTGGCCGTGCTGGCCTCCAACGACAGAAAGGAAGCGATATGAAGGACTTGGAGAATATCCCCGACGTCATGCGCCAATTGGGCGACAACGCCCGCAAGGCCGCAGCAGACCTGGCCTTCGCTTCCCCAGACCGCAAGCACGCGGCCCTGATCGGGGCGGCCGATGCCGTTTGGCAGAACCGGGACAAGATCATCGCCGAAAACGCCGAAGACCTTGTTTACGGCGAAAACAAAGGCCTGTCGAAGGCCATGATGGACCGCCTGATGCTGGACGAAGACCGCATCCGGGGCATCGTCGATGGTCTGCGCACCGTGGCCGATCAACGCGATCCCGTGGGCGATACGATTGCCGAATGGGATATGCCCACCGGCCTGAACATCCGCCGGGTTCGCACGCCGCTTGGCGTCATCGGCGTGATCTATGAAAGCCGCCCGAACGTGACGGCGGACGCGGGCGCGCTGTGCCTGAAATCCGGCAACGCGGTGATCCTGCGCGGCGGCTCGGAAAGCTTCCACAGCTCGGCCGCGATCCACGAATGTCTGGTTACCGGCCTGAAACAGGCGGGTCTGCCCGAAGCGGCGATCCAGCTGGTGCCCACGCGCGACCGCGCGGCGGTGCAGGAAATGCTGACCATGACCGACCATATCGACGTGATCGTCCCGCGTGGCGGCAAAGGTCTGGTGGGTCTGGTGCAACGCGAAGCCCGCGTGCCCGTCTTTGCCCACCTCGAAGGCATCTGCCACACCTATGTCGGTGCCACGGCGGATCCGGCGATGGCGGTGGAAATCGTCCTGAACGCCAAAACCCGGCGCACCGGCATCTGCGGATCGCTGGAATGCCTGCTGATCGACTGGCGCTTCTACACGCAGCACGGATCCATCCTGACCGACGCACTGGTCGCGGCAGGGGTCGAAGTGCGTGGCGATAAGGAATTGTCCAAGCTTGACGGTGTGATCCCGGCCAGGGCGGATGATTACGGCAAGGAATTCCTTGATATGATCTGCGCGGCCAAGCTGGTCGATGGCGTGGACGAGGCGATCGACCACATCCGCACCTATGGGTCCAACCACACCGACGCAATCATTACGTCTGACCAGAAAGCCGCCGATTACTTCTTTGAACGGCTGGATAGCGCGATCCTGATGCACAACGCCTCGACCCAGTTTGCCGATGGCGGTGAATTCGGCATGGGCGCGGAAATCGGCATCGCAACGGGCAAGATGCACGCGCGTGGCCCCGTGGGCGCGGAACAGCTGACCAGCTTTAAATATCTGGTCAGCGGCAACGGCGCGACACGCGCTTAACCATTTGGCGTGATCCTCAGGGTGACGGACGTGTCACCCGGGGTGACCGTCAGATGCCGTTGGTGCGTCTTCAACACCAGCGGCAGCATCGCATATTGCACATGGGCGGGCAGGGGGTCAGCCTCTGCCTGACCCTGCAATAGCCCCCACATCTCGGCGTTGGGGCGATCCATTTCGGCAGGCCCGGTGATCGCCCAGCCATCATCGATGCCGCGGGCCACGATTGTTCCACCGCGCGGCATCGCGGATTCCAGGCACATCATCGCCAGAAACACCTGCTGCGCATCGGCCCGCAGACAATCCTTATCCAGCGTCCAATCGTATCGCACACGACCCGCGCGGCTCATGTCGGCCAGCGTGCCCATCACCTCGGCCCGAGAGATTGGCTGCGCAACCCCGGCCAGACCGAACGCCACGCGCATATACCGGATCCGGGCCGAGGCGTTCTTGACGCTATCCTCGATCAGCGCCATTTCAGGACCAGCGCGACCCTCCATCGCCAAAAGTTCGACGCCATTCTGGATCGCCCCGACAGGAGAGATCAGGTCATGGCAAATCCGCGATCCAACGAGGGCCGCAAGCCTTTGGGTTTCATCCGACATGGTGGTATCCTTCGGCACAATCAGCGAGGCTATAGATGACAGAGTTGAATTCGCTACTGGAACCCGGAATGCGCGTCAGCCATCCCAATGAACCCGACTGGGGCATCGGACAGGTGCAATCCAACATCGGTGGACGCGTCACGGTGAACTTTCCCGAGGCGGGCAAAGTGGTCATTGATGGCACGCGCGTCTCCTTGATCCCGCATTTCGAGTAGCGGGCGATTAACCAAGTTATCGCCGCTCTATGTCATACAAATCCTTTCATAAAGGTTAACAAAGCCTGAAGACCCAGAGGACAAGCGGGATTGCGCTTGGGCCTTTGGGCCCCTAAACCCCCTCAAAGCCTGACAGGACCTACGATTTCATGCCCGATACCTCTCCTGATTTTGTGGTGCGCCTTGCCCGCGATCCGGCAGAGGTTCAGGCCGCCCAACATCTGCGTTATCGCGTTTTCGTGCAGGAACTTGGCGGTGACGGAGAGATGGTGGACCACGACCTGCAGATCGAGGCCGACCGCTTTGACCCCTATTTCGACCACCTGTTGCTGCTGGACACACAGCGCGGGGAAAGCGTTCGGGATCAGGTGGTTGGCGTCTACCGACTGCTCAGCGAAGAGGGCGCGGCACAGGCGGGCAGCTTTTATTCCGACCATGAGTATGACCTAAGCTTACTGCGTAAGTCAGGCCGCAAATTGCTGGAATTGGGCCGGTCGTGCCTGCACCCCGACTATCGCGGCGGCGTTGGCATGATGCTGATGTGGCAAGCCCTGTCGGACTATGTGGCCGAGCGGGGGATCGACCTGCTGTTCGGCACCGCGTCGTTCCACGGCACGGATATCGACACACTGGCCCCGTCGCTATCGTTGCTACATCACCGCCATCTGGCCCCCGCAGATATCCGCGTCCGCACCCAGCCCGACGCCTATCAGCCTATGGACCTGATCGCCGAGGATCAGCTGGACCGCGTTGCCGCCATGCGCAACGTGCCCGCGCTGATCAAAGGGTATCTGCGTCTGGGCGGCTACGTCGGGGACGGCGCTTATATCGATCATGCGTTCAACACGACCGACGTGTTCCTGATCCTCGACACCGCGCGGATCACCGACACGCAGGCGCGCATCTACAAGGGCGGAAAATGACCTGGGATCCCGACAAGGCCGACGCGCCGATGCCGCCGCTTGGCCTGCGCACCAAGGTGATCTTTGCCCTGCGCGCGATCCCCTTTGCCTCGATCATCGTGATCTGCCTTCTTTTGCTGGTCATCCTGCGCTATCCCGAACGCGCGATTTACGGGATGCACCGCCCCTTCACGCCCTATCTGACGCAATTCGTCTGCCGGATGTTCTTTGTCATCACCGGGATCGGGCTGAAGATCACCGGCAAGCCTATGGACGATCACGGCGCCATCGTCGCCAATCACGCCTCGTGGAGCGATATTTTCACCCTGCACGCCGCCAAGCGCGTCTATTACGTGTCCAAGGCCGAGGTGCGCGGCTGGCCCGGCATCGGCATTCTGGCCCGCGCCACCGGCACGATATTTATCAACCGCGTCCGCGCCGAGGCCAAGCAGCAGCAACAGGTGCTAAGCGACCGTCTGACCATCGGGCATAAGCTGTTGTTTTTCCCCGAAGGAACCTCAACCGACGCAGTCCGCGTGCTGCCCTTCAAGACCACGCTGTTTTCCGCCTTTTACGCCCCCGAACTGCGCGACACGCTGAAGATTCAGCCCGTCACGGTGATCTACCACGCGCCCAAGGGCAAAGAGCCGACGTTCTACGGCTGGTGGGGAGAGATGGAGTTCGCGTGGCATCTGGTCCGCGTGATCGGGCAGATGCCGCAAGGATCGGTCGAGGTGGTCTATCACCCGCCGATGAACGTGTCGGATTTCCCCGATCGCAAGGCACTGGCCAAAGCCAGCGAAGACATCGTGCGCAGCGCGATGCCGCCGGAACGCCAGATTATCGACTAAAGATTATCGACTGGGGATCAGTCGAGCGCGGCCAGCAGGTCTTTCAACGCCTGCGCGGGATCGTCGGTTTTCCAGATCTCGGTGCCTACGCCAAAGAAATCCGTCATCGGACCCAATTGCTTGACCAGATCTACCGTCAGGCCGCCTTCGGCCACGACCGGGATTTCGATCATCTGCGACCACCAGTCAAAGGTCTCGGCCTCGGCGCGTTCTCCATCCGCCAATGCGGTTTCGCCCACGGGACCAAAGCTGACGTAATCCACGCCCGCTTCGCCGGCCGACATGCCATCATGGCGAGAGGTGCCGCAGAACGCGCCCACGATCGCATC
Source organism: Pseudooceanicola aestuariicola (assembly GCF_045763785.1). Classification (NCBI taxonomy): domain Bacteria; kingdom Pseudomonadati; phylum Pseudomonadota; class Alphaproteobacteria; order Rhodobacterales; family Paracoccaceae; genus Pseudooceanicola; species Pseudooceanicola aestuariicola. The sequence continues at coordinate 1,477,574 of NZ_JBJGSF010000001.1, forward strand.
CGCGCCAAGCTGTTTGCGCGCCTTACGCACGGACCGCGCCCCATCCGTCAGGTGCACCCCGTCCATGCCATGCCGTTCAGCCAGCAGGATGTGGTTGTCGATCACGATGGCAACGTCGCGCTGATGGCAGACCTCGCGCAGGGTGTCGCAGGCGCGGGCGATCTCGCTCTCGTCACGCGTCGACAGGGCCAAACGCACGCAGGCGACCTCGACCGCATCCAGAACCCGGCCAAGCGCCTCACTAAAGCTGCTTAGGTCGAATTCGGGGGGCGAGATCAGGTAGATTTGCGGCTGCTCTTGCTCGGCCATGGGGAATCTCCGTTAAGTTCCGGCGGTATACTGTATGTTCCCTTGCGCGCAAAGACTTGTTCCCAAGACGTGCCGACGCTAACACCCGCCCCAAAGCAGGAGCCGCCATGACCCAACCCGTCTTTGTCCTTGTCCGCCCTCAGATGGGCGAAAACATCGGCGCCGCCGCGCGGGCCATGTGGAATTTCGGACTGGACCGGATGCGCGTCACCGCGCCCCGCGATGGCTGGCCGAACCAGAAGGCCGTCGCCATGGCATCGGGCGCAGGTCGCCTGCTGGACGAGGCCGGTTTGTTTGACACCACAGCCGACGCACTGCACGACCGCACGCATGTCTTTGCCACCACGGCGCGCGCCCGTGGCTTGACCAAACCCGTGGTGACCCCCGAACGCGCAATGCAGATGGCGGCCGAAATGATCGGGCGCGGCGAAAAGGTCGCCGTGATGTTCGGGCCTGAACGCGCGGGGCTGGAAAATGACGACATCACCCGCGCCAACACCATCATCAACGTACCCGTGAACCCCGAATTTCCGTCACTGAACCTTGGCCAATGCGTGTTGCTGTGCGCCTATGAATGGCAGCGGCACACGGCTGAGATCGTTCAGGAACGCGTCGATATGGCAGGCACCCAGTGGGCGACGGGCGTCGAGGTGGAAAAGCTGTCCCAGCACTACGAAGACCGTCTGGGCGATGCCGGGTTCTTTTTCCCCAACCACAAGGCCGAGACGATGAAGATGAACCTGCGCAACCTGTGGTCCCGGATGCCGCTGACGCAGGCGGACGTGCAGACGCTGCATGGTGTGTTGCGACAGATGGTCCGTTGGAAGGAACGGGGCGACTAAACGCCTCAGCCCGTCTGGACGGGGCAGGGGCGGGCGACTACTTTCCCGCAGACTAGCAAGAGGCGGACCATGGCTGAGAAACGCAAATTGTTCGAAGAGGTCCAGACGGACCAGCGCCCCGAAATCGCAACAGGCACTATCGACCGCGCCAAACGCGGCGCGCGCGGGGCGATCCGCGTCTGGCTGATGATCCTGTTCGCAATGGTCGTCGTGATGATCGCCGTGGGCGGTCTGACACGGCTGACCGACAGCGGGCTGTCCATCACCGAATGGCGCCCCCTGACCGGCGCGCTTCCCCCGATGAGCGAGGCCGACTGGCAATCCGAATTCGCCAAGTATCAGGAAATCCCCGAATTTCAGGTGCAGAACGCCTGGATGCAGCTAGAGGATTTCAAAACGATCTACTGGTGGGAATGGGGCCATCGCCAACTGGGCCGCGTGATCGGTCTGGTCTGGGCCATCGGGTTCTTTGGATTTCTGGCATTTCGGAAAATTCCGACCGGCTGGACCGGACGCCTTGTCCTGATTGGCGCTTTGGGTGGCCTTCAGGGCGCGATTGGCTGGTGGATGGTGTCATCCGGGCTTGAGGGTACGATGCTGGATGTGGCGTCCTATCGTCTGGCCACGCACCTTGGGCTGGCCTTTATCATCCTTGGCTTCATCGCGTGGTACGTGCTGCTGCTGGGCCGAGAAGAACGCGACCTGATGCAGGCGCGCCGATCGCGCGAGGCCAAGCTGTTTTCCTTGGGCACAGGATGGATGCATTTCGCCTTTTTGCAGATCCTCATCGGCGCGCTGGTGGCGGGCATCGACGCGGGCCGCAGCTATACCGATTGGCCCACCATGGGCGGGCAGTTCATCCCGCCGGATCCCTTCATGCTGGAACCAGTTTGGCGGAACTTCCTTGAAAATCCGGGCCTTGTGCAGTTCATCCACAGGATGGTCGGCTATGTGCTCTTCGCCTTTTCGATCATGGTGCTGATCAAGTCGCGCCGCGCCGCGCATCGCGTAACCTCTGGCGCGTTTCTTGTGGCATTTGTCGCGCTGACGGGCCAAGTGCTGCTGGGGATTTACACTGTAATCTCAGCCGCCCAGATGCATGTCGCGCTGACCCACCAACTGCTGGCTGTGGCGACCTTCGTGCTGATCCTGCGCGCGCGTTTCCACGCCGCCTATCCCGTCCCCCAATCTGTCCGAGGCTGACATGACCGCACTATCCAACCTACTGGAATTCCAAAAGGAAACCGAGGCGCTGTCAGCCATCGCGGGCCGTCTGGAATGGGATCAGGAAACCATGATGCCCGAAGGCGCGGCGGATCAGAGGGGCGAGGAACACGCCGCGATCCAAAGCGTGTTGCACGCCCGCCGTACGGACCCGCGGATTGGCGACTGGTTGGACAAAGCCGCGTCCGAGGACGCAACCGAGGCGCAGCAGGCCATGCTGCGCCACATCCGCCGCGACTATGAAAAAACCCAGAAGGTGCCCGCGAAACTGGCCGCCGAACTGGCGCGGGTGACCTCTGTCTCCCAAGGTAAATGGGCCGCCGCGCGGGCCGAGGATGATTTCAAAGCCTTCCTGCCGTGGTTGGAAAAGGTCGTCGCCCTGCGTCAGGAAGAAGGTCAGGCGCTGTCCGATGGCAACACGCCCTATGACGCGCTGGTCGACAATTACGAACCGCTGATGTCAGCCGACCAACTGGCGGATATGTTCGGCGAAATGCGCCCCCGGCTGACGGCCCTGCGCGAAAAGGTGCTGGAAAAACCCACGCCCGATGGTCTGTCCGGCACATTTCCCACCGACAAGCAGATGGCCTTTACCACGCAACTGGCCACGACCTTCGGCTATGACCTGAACCGTGGTCGGCTGGACCTATCGGTCCACCCGTTCTCCTCCGGCTCTGGCAGTGATGTGCGCATTACCACGCGTGTTGCAGAAAACGACCCCTTCAACTGCTTCTATTCCACGATCCACGAAGTCGGCCACGCCTGTTATGAACAGGGCATCGATCCGGCATATGCGTTGACGCCACTCGGGCAGGGCGTGTCCATGGGCGTGCACGAAAGCCAAAGCCGCATCTACGAAAACCAACTGGGCCGCAGCCGCGCCTTTACCGGCTGGATGTTCGACCAGATGACCGCACAGTTTGGCGACATCGGCGTGGCGGATGCCGATGCCTTTTACGCCGCCGTGAACCGCGTGCGCAAAGACTTCATCCGGACTGAATCGGACGAGCTTCAGTACAACCTGCACATCATGCTGCGCTTTGATCTGGAACGCGCGCTGATGGGCGGTGATCTGAAGCCTGCCGATCTGGAAACCGCGTGGAATGATCGGTTCAAGGCCGATTTCGGCTATGACGTGCCGCGCGCGTCCTTGGGGTGTTTGCAGGATGTACACTGGTCGATCGGGCTGTTCGGCTACTTCCCGACCTATTCCCTGGGCAACGTCTACGCGGGCTGTCTGAACAAGGCGCTGCGCAAGGCCGTGCCCGATCTGGACGCGCAACTGTCCAAGGGCGACACCAGCGCCGCCACGACGTGGCTACGCGAGAACGTCCAACAGCACGGGGGCCTATATCGCCCGGCCGAGCTGATCGAACGCGCCTGTGGAGAGGCCCCGACAGCGGAGCCTCTGCTAGAGTATATCGAGGCGAAGTTTACCGCCCTTTACGACCTGTAAAGCGCCTTAGTAGCCGTCAAACACACCTTGGCTGTGGCGGCGCGAAAAGCGTGCGCCATTGCCGAACTGGATGGTATAGCCCAAGGTCGCCACGGTTTCGCGGCGATCGTTGCGACCCACGGTCAGCGCCAGTTTGGTGTTATTCGCGAACCGATAATCCGCGCCGACATAGGCGATAGACTTCGTCCCACCCGGCAGACCGGTTTCGCCATGCGCGCCACCAAAGACCCCAAAGCCATTCCAGTTCCCCGGCGCATAGGCCAGTTCGATCCCATAGCGTTCACCGTGGAAAGCGCCATTGTAATCATGACGATAGGCGACATAGACCTCACCACTGAAATCCCCGGTGGTATAGGCCGCCTCTAGCCCCGCGTAGGCGTAGTTGCCGGGACGAAGGTCTTCGGCCAGCACAAAGCCACCGACGGCCCAGTCAGAGGTCGGCGCATAGAACACGTGCACCCCGGCGCTTGGCACCGTGGAATTGATCGCTTCGTATTTACCGACGCTAATGTCCAGCTGCATCCCGATGCCGTTGTCGAAGGTCGTGCCCAAGGACGTCGCAATATGCTTGAAGTTACGGCTTTTCCCGACGTTGTGACCCAGTTCGAACGTGACATCGCCATCCAGCATGTTCTGCGCAACGGCAGGAGAGGTCAGCAAAGCCGCCGTGGCAGCAGTCGCAAGAAGGCGGGCGGGAAATCGGGTCATGGGTCGTCCTTTCAGAACGCTAAACTGGTTAAACTTCAAACCTACCGCCAATGCATATGGTTCCCAAGTCCCTGACGTGCGACAAAAAATGTGTCATTTACGCCATAGGTTTTATCGCCCGCCGATCAGGCATATGCGCAAAAAATTTGGGCCGGAGTTGCCTCCGACCCAAGTTAATCGTGGGCCCAAACGGGGTAGACGTTGTCCCACTTTATTCCGCGACGATACCGGGTAGTGCTATAGGGCCTGTACCGCTGCGGTAACTTTCTTCCCGCAAAGGTAGAACACGTTCAGGTTGCGCGCGCAAGAGCCCTGTGGACAGAATCCGCAAGTTGCTGCAAAAGCGCAATAATCCTGTATACAGCGATGTGGATAAGCGTCAGGTTGACGCGTTACAGCGTGTCGGATTTATCGAAAGCGTTGGAAATCCACTCAATCACAGCTTGCAAAAGCGGATCGTGGCGACGCGTTTCGTGGTAACACAGGTACAGCGGCGTTTCCGTGTCGGGCACAGAAGGATCGTAGCGCTCCAGCCCGGGCGTCTGTTCTGCTTCGATTCGCAGCGTCAGACCGGGCAGGCGGGTCGTGCGGATCGCATTGGCCGTATCGTGCAGCGTTTCCACCCGCAGGCTGGGCGGGCGTCCGTCCATAATGTTGAACGCGTTTTGAACAGCCATCTGCTGATCATGTTCCCGCAGCAAACTGATCCAGGCGCCGCCACGGGGGCTGTCTTCGAAGGCATACATATTCGCATGAACCTTACCGATCGGCTTGACGATCAACCGCCCTTGCTGCGGCCGCACGGGCGACACGATCAGATCATTTTCCCCAAGCGTTTCGCGATAGGTCTGCGCATGCAGGCTTAGTCGGATACCGGGATGACGTCGGACCAGATCGGGGATGAAGGGCGGCAGAACCGCATTGGCCAGCGACCCGGGCATGCCGACGGAAATCGCACCGTTCAACTCTCCGCCTGACGAGTCGGAGGCGTTGAGGAAACTGTCGATCTCTCCTTCGAAGCTGCCGACGCTTTGGATCAGCGCACCGATGGCTTCGCTGGCGACCCAGCCTTCGGGCGTCTTGTGAAACAGCTCGTACCCAAGCGTTTCCGATAGCCGCGCCAGACGACGGGATACCGTGGCCGGGTTCGTGGTCAGCAACCGCGCCGCCGCGCTCATGCTGCCGGTTTTATGGACCGCCAGCAGGTATCGCAGGTCGTCCCAGTTATCGATCCGAGTTTCCGTTCCGCGCAGCATCAGCTTTCATCCGTATTCGTACCTTCTGCGGCCTCGGCCCCGTCGGTATCTTCTTCATTTTGCTCAGCAATGCGCGCGACAGAAACGACGGTTTCGCCCTTGCCGGTGTTGAACACCTTCACACCGCCCGCACTGCGCGAACGGAAGGAAATGCCATCCACCGGCACGCGGATCGACTGGCCCTTGGACGTCGCCAGCATCACCTGATCATCCATCTCGACCGGGAAGGCCGCGATGATTTCACCGGTGCGCATGGATTTTTCCCACGCGGTCACACCCATGCCGCCACGGCCCCGGATCGGGTAATCGTGGGACGAAGAGATATGGCCAGCGCCACCCGCCGTGATGGTCAGGATGATCGTTTCCGCCGCCGACATTTCGGCATAGCGGTCCTGGGGCAGGGGCATATCGGCGTTGCCCTCGTCTTCGTCCGATACCTGTTCCACGTCACCGGCCATGGCGCGGCGCATTTTCAGATAGGACGCGCGTTCATCGGATTCCGCAGGGAAGGTCGGCAGCACGAACATCGACGCGACTTCATCCTTGTCGTTCAGGCGAACACCGCGCACACCCGTCGAGGCACGAGAGTTGAACACCCGTACATCATCCGCCCGGAACCGGATCGCGCGGCCAGATTGCGTGAACAGCATCACGTCATCTTCGGGCCCACAGATCGCGGCGTTGATCAGGCGCATGCCTTCGTTTTCGCCTTCGAACTTCATGGCGATCTTGCCGTTGGATTTCACGTTGGTGAAGTCCGACAGGGCGTTACGGCGAACGGTGCCCGCGCTGGTGGCGAACACGATCTGCAGATCGCCCCAATCCTCTTCGGCGCGGTCAACCGGCATGATCGCCGCAATCGACACGCCTGTCGGGATCGGCAGGATATTGACGATAGCCTTACCTTTGGACGTCCGACCACCAAGGGGCAGGCGCCACGTCTTCAGCTTGTAGGCCATGCCGTCCGTCGTGAAGAACAGCAGCTGCGTATGGGTGTTTGCCACGAACAGCGACGTCACCACGTCGTCATCCTTGGTGGACATCCCCGACAGACCTTTGCCGCCACGTTTCTGCGCACGGTAATCGGCCAGCGGGGTGCGTTTGATATAGCCGGACTGCGTGATCGTCACGACCATGTCTTCGCGTTCGATCAGGTCTTCGTCGTCCATGTCGCCAGACCAGTCGACGATTTCCGTCCGACGCGGCACGGCGAAGAGGTCTTTCACTTCGCGCAGCTCGTCCGAAATGATGCCCATGATCCGGTCGCGAGAGCCAAGGATTTCAAGGTATTCCTTGATCTTGGTCGCCAATTCTTCCAGCTCATCCGTGACTTCTTTGACGCCCAACTGGGTCAGGCGCTGAAGACGCAGTTCCAGAATGGCGCGGGCCTGCACTTCGGACAGGTTATAGGTGCCATCGTCGTTCATCGTATGCGACGGGTCGTCGATCAGGCGAATGAAGGGCGCGATTTCCTCGGCCGGCCAGCGGCGGGTCATCAGTTTTTCACGCGCTTCGGCGGCATCGGCGGACGCACGGATGGTCGCCACGACCTCATCCACGTTCGACACGGCGACGGCCAGACCACACAGCACATGGCTGCGTTCACGGGCCTTGTTCAGCAGGAAGGCGGTACGGCGGGCGACAACTTCTTCGCGGAAGGACACGAAGGCCGACAGGAAACCATACAGTGTAAGTGTCTCGGGGCGGCCACCATTCAGCGCAAGCATGTTACAGCCGAAATAGGTCTGCATCGGTGTGAACCGCCATAGCTGGTTCAACACGACGTCAGGCGTCGCATCGCGCTTCAGCTCAATCACCACGCGCACACCGTTCCGGTCGGATTCGTCCTGAACGTGGGCGATGCCTTCGATCTTCTTCTCGCGCACCTGCTCCGCAATCTTTTCGATCATCGCGGCCTTGTTCACCTGATAAGGAATCTCATCAATAACAATGGCGTAGCGTTCTTTGCGGATTTCTTCGACGTGCTGCTTACAGCGTATGATGACCGATCCGCGGCCTTCCAGATACGCCTTACGCGCGCCAGAGCGGCCCAACATGATACCGCCGGTGGGGAAGTCGGGGCCGGGGATATAATCGATCAGATCTTCGATCGACATATCCGGGTTTTCGATCAGCGCCAGCGTCGCATCCACCACTTCGCCCAGGTTATGGGGCGGGATGTTCGTCGCCATACCCACCGCGATCCCGCCCGCGCCGTTGACCAGCATGTTGGGGAATTTGGCAGGCAGAACAGTGGGTTCGCGGTCCTTGCCGTCATAGTTCAATTCGAAATCGACAGTATCCTTGTCGATGTCGTCCAGCAGGTAGTTCGCCGCCTTGTCCATCCGCACTTCGGTGTAACGGAAGGCCGCGGCCTTATCCCCGTCCATAGAGCCGAAGTTGCCCTGACCATCGAGCAGCGGCAGCGACATGGAGAAATCCTGCGCCATCCGCACCAAGGCGTCATAGATCGCGGAATCACCATGCGGGTGATACTTACCCATCGTGTCCGCAACCGGGCGCGAGGACTTACGATACGGTTTGTCATGCGTATTGCCGACCTCATTCATCGCGTAAAGGATGCGGCGGTGCACAGGTTTTAGGCCGTCGCGCAGATCGGGAATCGCACGGGCCACGATGACGGACATCGCGTAGTCGAGATACGAGGCTTTCATCTCCTCGGCGATGGAAACGGTCGGGCCGTCATACGCCGGGCGGGGATTTTCCTCAGTATTCTCAGGGGGTTCTGGGGTATCAGTCACGGATGTGGCCTGTTCTTTGGCAGCGTCTATATATTGTTGTGGCGGACTATAGCACCCACCTTTTGTTGGGTGCAATGGTCACCGGGCGGCACTTTTGGCACTCATTTGGTCAGGTGGATAACAGTCTGTTTTTGTTGATTTTTAATCCTTACGGCGCATCATTTTCATATCGGTAACGTGTTGAGGTGCACATATGAGCATGAGCGAGACGGAAATGATGCTAAAGGGCTACGGTCTGACGACGGCGGAATTGTTCTATCGATTGCCTGACTATCAAAGCGTCCTGAACTCTTTCATCTGGCAGGAATACGATCTGGCCCCGGACCATCCGCGGCTGTTTCAATTCATCGAGTTCTGGCAGGACAAGATCGAAGGCCCGCTGCATTCCGTGCGGTTCACCCATCGCAAACAGATATCGCCCGGAGAATGGCGGAACTGCAAAGGAGAGTTCACGCTGCATTAGCGGATCAGGGCTGGGCGTCAGGCCCTGCTTCCCAACATCGAATTATCTAACACGTGCGGAATCAAGGGCCGCAGGCCCGCCGCACATCGCAGGGCCGCCCCCCGGCACTGCGATTGGCTGATGCCTGCGGCACGTGCGGGCGCAAGCGCTACCACGGCTGCCATAAATCAAGGTGTCCATTGGTCAGGGTCGCCGCACCGCGGCCCTGCGACATGCGGCTCTGACCCAAATCAAACCGAACAGCTCGCCCCGCCCAATACGCAGAACTTGGCGCAATGCGGATGGTTCAGCGCGACTTCCTGACCGACCTCTGGCGCCTCTGGCCCCATGTCAAATCCGCGGTCGTAGGGCAGCAGGGTGCAGGCGGCATAGGCCGGGGCCTCTCCCTTCCGTTTCACCAGCATCCGGGACGTAGCGCACATCTGATCTTCGGGCCGTTTGTTCAGAATACCCCAGCAGGCCGTCGTGATCTCGGGCACGGGCGCGTTCATATCCATCTCGGGGAAGATCACGCAGCGGGCCGGATCATAGGCGTCGATCTTAAACCCTTCCTCGGCAAACAGCGCGGCATAGCCCGCACGTTGGGATGCCTCGTCTTCTCCGGTAAATCCTCGCCCCGCCACGCTTAGCGTCACGCCGATATCCCGCAGCCAGCGCATCCCGGTCAGCGAACTTAGGAAAGACCCCAGCCCGCGTTCTTCATCATGCACGGACGCGGTGTAGTGATCCAAGGAAATCCGCAATTCCATCTGGCCGGGATAAAGCGCGTTCAACCGCTGGATCGCCTCTTGCGGCACGGGCCGCATCATCGGCTTCATCGCATTGGTCAGGATCAACACGCGCAAACCACGGCGCAGCGCATCCTCGACCATTGCAGGGAAGGCGGGGTTCATAAAGGGCTCGCCCCCGGTAAATCCAACCTCTTCAACGGGATGGCCCGCTGCCAGCACGGCATCCAGATGTGCGCTAACTTCTTCGGCGCTCAGGTACACCAGCGCGTCATTGGTCGGAGAGCTTTCGATGTAGCAATGCGAACAGGCGATATTGCACAGCGTCCCGGTATTCACCCACAGCGTGCGGATCCCGGTCAATGCCACGCTGGCCCGGGTGTCGCCATCTGCGGTCACCTGCGGGTCGATAAACTTGCCGGAATTGGCAGCACCGGCGGCGGCGATCTCGTCTTTCATGGGGGCTCCGCGTCAAATCTGTTGTCCGGATCCGTGTAACGGGTGGACAGGGGCAGGGCAAACCGCTGGTATGGTCATATCGCCATTGTGATCTGCGGGTGCGACGTTATGTTAGCGCCCAAACTGGGCTTGGGAAGCCCATAAAACCTAGGCAAAGGAAAACTCCATGGTCTCGCGCGTCATCCCGGTCGATCCCTTTGACCTTGTCGTTTTTGGCGGCACTGGTGATCTGGCACGACGGAAAATCCTGCCCGCGCTGTTCCGACGGTTCTGCTCTGGCCAGATGGAGGATGACAGCCGCATCATCGGCGCCGCCCGGTCCGAACACAGCCGCGACGAATTCCGCCAGATGGTGGCCGAGGCGATTGCCGAATTCAACACATCCACCACCTGCGAGGCGGGCACGGTCGAGGCGTTTCTGGAACGCATCGATTACGTCAATATCGACGCTAAGGGCGAAGAAGGCTGGGAAGACCTGCACAACCTGATGATCCCCGGCCGCGTGCGGGCCTTCTACTTCTCGGTCGCGCCCAGCCTGTTCGGCGATCTGGCCGAACGGCTGCACAAACACGGCATGGCAGATGCCGACAGCCGCATCGTGGTCGAAAAGCCCTTTGGTCGCGATCTGGACACGGCCAAGGACCTGAACGCAACGCTGGCGCAGCACTTTGACGAAAGCCAGATCTACCGGATCGACCATTACCTTGGCAAAGAAACCGTCCAGAACCTGATGGCCGTCCGTTTTGGCAACATGCTGTTCGAACCGCTGTGGAATTCGCAATACGTCGATCACATCCAGATCACCGTGGCCGAAACCGTGGGCGTGGGGGGCCGTGGCGAATATTACGACCGCTCTGGTGCGATGCGGGACATGGTGCAGAACCACCTGATGCAGCTTCTCTGCCTGATCGCGATGGAGCCGCCCGCCAAGTTCGATCCAGACGCCGTGCGTGACGAAAAACTGAAAGTTATCCGCGCCTTGGACCCGGTCGAGCCCATCGACATCGTGCGCGGTCAATACGGCGCAAAGGACGGCAAGCCTGATTACCCGACCGACGTGGAAAACCCGCGCTCGACCTCGGAAAGTTTTGTGGCGCTGCGGGTCAATATTTCCAACTGGCGATGGGCCGGGACGCCGTTCTACCTGCGCACCGGCAAGAAACTGAAGGCGCGCAGCAGCGAAATCGCCGTGGTCTTCAAGGAAACCCCGCATTCGATCTTCGGAGAAGAGGCAGGCCGCCACCGCAACATCCTGACCATCCGATTGCAGCCCAACGAAGGCATGGATCTGGACGTCACGATCAAGGAACCGGGGCCGGGGGGTATGCGTCTTGTGGATGTGCCCTTGGACATGACCTTTGCCGATGCGCTTGGCCCCGACGGCGAAGACGTCCCCGACGCCTACGAACGCCTGATCATGGACGTGATCCGCGGCAACCAGACGCTCTTTATGCGCGGGGACGAGGTTGAAGCCGCCTGGGCCTGGACCGACCCGATCATCGAAGGCTGGGAAACCCGCGGCGACAGGCCCGTATCCTACGATCCCGGCTCCTCGGGGCCGGATGACGCGCTGATGCTGATGCATCGCGACGGTCGCAAGTGGAGGGAGATAAGATCATGAATTTCAAAGCCTATCCCGATACAGACATGCTGGTTCTGGACCTGTCGGACGTGCTGGCCGCGTCCTTGAACTCGGCCCTTAATGGCAAGGAGCGGGTGACCTTTGCGGTGCCCGGCGGCACCACCCCCGGCCCGGTATTCGACGCGCTGTCCCAAGTGCACCTGCCATGGGACCGCGTCGATGTGGTGCTGACAGACGAACGGTGGGTGCCGGAAAGCTCTGACCGCTCCAACACCGCCTTGCTACGCAGAACCTTGCTGAAGGACGCCGCAGCGGCGGCCACCTTGATCCCCTTGGTCGCCGACACGGACGCGCCCGAAGACAGCCTTGATGCTTTGACCGAAGGACTCAAGCCGCACCTGCCTATCGACGTGCTGCTGATCGGCATGGGGGCGGATATGCATTGCGCGTCGCTGTTTCCCGGCGCGGATCGGCTGGCCGACGCGCTGGCCCACAACGCGCCACCCTTGATGCCGATGCGCGCGCCCGGCGCACCAGAGCCGCGGATCACCCTGACGGCCCCCGTGCTGCGCGGCGCGATCGACACGCATATCGTCATCACCGGAGCCGAGAAGAAAAACGCCATTCACAAGGCGCAAAAGCTGCAACCGATCGACGCCCCGGTCGCCGCGATCCTTGACGGCGCGCAGGTTCATTACGCCGACTGAAGTCACCGACCCGAGCGGAGGGTACATTGTTCAAAGACATCCAGAACCACGGCCAAGCTGCGATTTCCCGAAATATCGCAAAAATGTTCGATTCAGAGAACAGAGCGGCGGATATGTCTGTCACTTTTGGTGACATCCTGTTCGATTACTCTAAGACGCAGATCGACGGATCGGACCGTGACGCGCTGCTGGCGCTGGCCCGGGAGGCCCATGTCGAAGCCCGTCGTGAGGCGATGTTCAACGGCGAGAAGATCAACGAAACCGAAGGCCGCGCGGTTCTTCATACCGCCTTGCGCAACCTGTCGGGGCGTGAGGTTTTCGTCGACGGTCAGGATGTCATGCCCGGCGTGCTGGACACGCTGACACGGATGGAGGATTTCGCCAACGACGTCCGCTCTGGCGCTTTCACGGGGCAGGGTGGTGCGATCACCGATGTGGTGAACATCGGCATCGGCGGGTCCGACCTTGGCCCCGTCATGGCCACCGCGGCATTGGCGCCCTACGCCGACGGGCCGCGCGTGCATTACGTGTCCAACGTCGACGGCGCGCACATCCACGACACGCTGAAGGCACTGGATCCCTCGACCACGCTGGTGATCGTCGCGTCCAAGACCTTCACCACGATTGAAACGATGACCAACGCCGAAACCGCGCGCCGCTGGATGGCGGAAACGGTCAGCGACCCGGCCGCGCAATTCGCCGCCCTGTCCACCGCCGCCGACCTGACGGCAGAGTTCGGCATCGATCCGTCCCGCGTCTTCGGGTTCGAAGACTGGGTCGGCGGCCGGTACTCGCTGTGGGGGCCCATCGGCCTTCCGCTGATGATCGCCATCGGCCCGAACAACTTCCGCGATTTCTTGGCGGGCGGGCACGAAATGGACATGCATTTCAGCGCCGCGCCCTTGGACCAGAACATGCCGGTCATGCTGGCCCTGGTCGGTATCTGGCACAATCAGGGGCAGGGCCACGGCACCCGCGCCGTACTGCCGTATGATCAGCGCCTACTGCGGTTACCCGCCTATCTTCAACAGCTTGAGATGGAGAGTAACGGCAAATCCGTGTCGATGGACGGCCATGATCTGGAGGTAAATTCCGGCCCCATCGTCTGGGGCGAGCCGGGCACCAACGGCCAGCACGCCTTTTACCAGCTGATCCATCAGGGCACCCGCGTCGTGCCCTGCGAATTCATGGTCGCGGCCCAGGGGCACGAACCCGATCTGGCGCATCACCACCAGCTTCTGGTCGCCAACTGCCTTGCACAGTCCGAAGCCTTGATGCTGGGCCGGTCGCTGGACGAAGCCCGCGCGCTGATGGAGGCCAAGGGGCTGGAGGGTGATGAGCTGGAGCGTCAGGCCCGCCACCGCGTCTTCCCCGGCAATCGCCCCTCTACCACGTTGATATTCCCCAAACTTACACCGCATATTTTGGGTCAGATCGTGGCCCTATACGAACATCGCGTGTTCGTCGAAGGCGTGATCCTCGGCATCAACTCCTTCGACCAATGGGGGGTCGAACTGGGCAAAGAGCTGGCGAAATCTCTGGCGCCTTTGCTGGCTGGTAAGGAAAGCATCGAAGGCAAAGACGGGTCCACCAAAGCGCTGGTGGAATACGCGCAACGGCATCGCTAAAACTTATAAAACTGGCCCGTAAATCACGTCCCACCCGGCGACCACGCCGGGCACCGTCCCGTTGCCGGGTAGGGGATTGCGCCGCAATCACCCGAAACGGGGCCGCCCCACAGGCGGCGCGACTGCGCCACCCCGGATCGACCCGGCCCTCGCCATCGGTGATAATCGCAGGTCCTGCTCTCACCTCAGTCCGGAATATCGAACCCCGGCGCGGCCAGTTCGAACCCGTCGAACCGGAACCCCGGCGACACCGTACAGCCGACCAAAGTCCAGTCTCCGGTCGTTTCAGCCGCCTGCCACCAATCCTTCGGCACAATGCCCTGAGGCCGCGCCCCTGACGCCAGATCAGGTCCTAAGGTCAGTGCCTTAGCCGGACCCGATTCGGTCTCTGCCAGATGCAGCAACGATGGCGCGCCCGCGTAATAATGCCAGATCTCCACCGCATCGACGCGGTGCCAATGGCTCCGCTCTCCGGCCTTCAATAGGAAATAAATGCAGGTGCCAGTGGGCCGCCCTTCGGCCTCTTCGTCGATCCATGTCTGGCGGTAATACCCGCCCTCGGGATGGGGCGAGAGGTCCAGCATCGCGATAATGTCGTCGGCAGTCATAGGCGGATTCCGTAAAAGCGGATTAGGTCTTCGAACCCCTCGGGCAGGTCGTAAAACGGCTCCCACGCGGTAAAGCCCAGTTTTTCATACAGCGCGATCGCCTCGACCAGCCGGACCATCGTGTCCAGCACCATCACGGAATACCCATCCGCCCGCGCCTGATCCATTGCCGCCATGAAAATCGCCTGCGCCGCCCCGTGCCCACGTGCGTCCGGCGCCGTGAAGACGCGCTTGATCTCACAGGTCTCGGGCCCGACACGATGCGTCATCCCGCAGCCCACGATCTGGCCGTTCAGACGCGCCAAGAAAATCTCTCCATCCGGACGGGCGTGCTTTTCCGGCAGCACAGCCAAAAGCGCCTCGTAATCCTCTTCCGCATAATAATTCGCAAGGATTTCAGGACGGTCCGGGATCCGCTCGGCCAGCAACAAACGGTAGGCGCGGCACAGGTCGCGCACGGCATCCAGATCCTCAGGGCTGCGAACGATATCAACGGTCAGATGGCTCATGGCGCTACTTTGGATCTCTCACCGCCAGCCGCAACACAAAAACGCGCCCGAAACCGGACGCGCTTTGATCTTCTTCTGGTTGGTAAATACCCTCGGGGGTCCGGGGGCAGAGCCCCCGAAATAGATACTGTGGGCAGAGCCCCCGAATTAGATACTCTGGGCAGAGCCCCCGAAGTACCTAACCGCGTAACATCACTTCAGGATCGAACGGCCCGCATATTCCGCCGCTTCGCCCAGCAGTTCTTCGATACGGATCAGCTGGTTATACTTGGCCAACCGGTCCGAGCGTGCCAGCGACCCGGTCTTGATCTGACCGCAGTTCGTGGCAACCGCCAGATCGGCAATCGTCGCATCCTCAGTCTCACCGGACCGGTGGGACATCACGTTGGTGTACCGCGCACGATGCGCCATATCGACGGCGCGCAGCGTTTCGGTCAGCGATCCGATCTGGTTCACCTTGACCAGCATGGAATTCGCCACGCCCTTTTCGATACCTTCCGCCAGACGCGCCGGGTTGGTCACGAACAGATCGTCGCCCACCAGCTGCACTTTGTCGCCCAAGCGATCGGTCAGCAGCTTCCAGCCTTCCCAATCGTCCTCGGAACAGCCGTCTTCGATCGAGATGATCGGATAATCCCCGCACAGCGCCGCAAGGTAATCGACGTTCTCTTCCGCCGACAGCGTCTTACCTTCGCCGGACAGCACGTATTTGCCGTCTTTGAAGTATTCGGTCGCCGCGCAGTCCAGCGCCAGATAGATGTCTTCGCCGGGTTTATAGCCCGCTTTTTCAATGGCTTTCAGAACGAAATCCAGTGCGTCACGGGTCGATGCCAGTTCCGGCGCGAACCCACCTTCGTCGCCCAGACCGGTGGACATGCCTGCCGCCGATAGTTCTTTCTTCAGCACATGGAACACTTCGGACCCCATGCGCACCGCGTCGCGGATATTGCCCGCGCTGACCGGCATGATCATGAATTCCTGAATGTCGATCGGGTTGTCCGCGTGCTCACCGCCATTGATAATGTTCATCATCGGAACGGGCAACATCCGGGCCGAGGTGCCGCCAACGTAACGATACAGCGGCTGCATGGTGAATTCCGCCGCCGCCTTGGCCGCTGCCAGAGACACGCCAAGGATCGCGTTCGCGCCCAGACGGCCTTTGTTGTCGGTCCCGTCCAGATCGATCATCGCCATGTCGAGGCCAATCTGATCCGTCGCGTTTATGCCAGCGAGTTCTTCCGCGATCTCACCGTTCACCGCCGCCACCGCCTCCAGCACACCCTTGCCGGAATAGCGGGATTTGTCGCCATCGCGCTTCTCAACCGCCTCATAGGCCCCGGTAGACGCGCCCGACGGCACCGCCGCCCGCCCCAAGGACCCGTCTTCGAGCGTCACATCGACCTCGACCGTGGGGTTGCCCCGGCTGTCCAGAATTTCGCGGGCGTGAATGTCGATAATCGTGCTCATCAGAGGCTTATCCTTATGAAAGGGCAGATGTTGCGGGGCTTTTACGGTGTGGGACGAGCCATGGAAAGGGGCCGAGGACGCAGTTTGCGCAAACAGGGTCGGAAATAGCAGTTGAGGGCAGCGCCGTCCGGGGGAACGGACGGCGCTGTCCGGCATCGCCGCCGGGCGAAGCATCTGATTATGGTTGGGAAATGCGATAATATACGTCCGATGAGGCGTGCATCCAGCGGGGATATTTACCGCAAGAGGATGCTACTCGTCGTCCTTCAGCGGACGCCCATACAGCTCCAGCCGGTGGCCCAGCAGCTTGAAGCCGAGCTTCGCCGCGATCTTTTCCTGCAGCGCCTCGATCTCTTCATCTACGAATTCGATGACCCGGCCCGTATCCATGTCGATCAGGTGATCATGGTGGTCGCGTTCCGCATCTTCATACCGCGCGCGGCCGTCACCGAAATCGACTTTCTCAAGGATCTGCGCCTCTTCCAGCGTCTTCACGGTGCGATAGACGGTGGCCAGCGAAATGCCGGGATCGCGGGCATTGGCACGGGCGTGCAGTTCTTCCACGTCGGGGTGATCGCGCGACAT
The DNA here is from genome assembly GCF_045763785.1 of Pseudooceanicola aestuariicola. Classification (NCBI taxonomy): domain Bacteria; kingdom Pseudomonadati; phylum Pseudomonadota; class Alphaproteobacteria; order Rhodobacterales; family Paracoccaceae; genus Pseudooceanicola; species Pseudooceanicola aestuariicola. Next base: position 1,494,867 of record NZ_JBJGSF010000001.1, read on the forward strand.
GTCCAGCACCGACGCGATGATGCGGCGCTGCGCGGTCATGCGCAGGCCGTTGTCTTCGCAGCGTTTCAGGATGCTGTCGCGTTTCGCCATGGCGCGGGTCCCCGGTTTGGTGGGGTCCTGAATGCATCAAGTGATGCGCTCAGGCAAGAAGCGGGATCACTCCCACTCGATCGTTCCCGGAGGTTTCGACGTGATGTCATAGGTCACGCGGTTGATGCCTTTGACCTCGTTGATGATCCGCGTCGCGGTTTCGCCAAGGAAGTCGTGGCTGAACGGATAATAATCCGCGGTCATCCCGTCCACGGACGTCACGGCCCGCAGCGCACAGGCGTAATCATAGGTGCGTCCGTCGCCCATCACGCCAACGGTGCGGACGGGAAGGATGGCAACGAAGGCCTGCCAGATCTCATCGTACAGACCATGTTTGCGGATCTGGTCGATATAGACCGCGTCGGCCTTGCGCAGTATCTCCAGCTTGTCGCGGGTGATCTCTCCGGGGCAGCGGATCGCCAGACCCGGTCCGGGGAAGGGGTGGCGGCCGATGAAGCTGTCGGGCAGGCCAAGTTCGCGACCCAAGGCGCGGACCTCGTCCTTGAACAGTTCCCGCAGCGGCTCAACCAGCTTCAGGCCCATCTTTTCAGGCAGGCCACCGACGTTGTGGTGCGATTTGATCGTGACGGACGGGCCGCCGGAAAAGGACACCGATTCAATGACATCGGGATACAGCGTACCCTGCGCCAGGAACGATGCGCCTTCGATCTGGTCGGCGTATTTCTGGAACACGTCGATGAAAAGCTTACCGATGATCTTGCGCTTGGTCTCGGGATCGCTGACGCCTTCAAGCTCACCCAGAAACAGTTCCTGCTCTTCGGCGTGAATGACCCTCAGGTTCATATGATCGCGGAACATGCCGACGACCTCTTTGCCTTCGTCCAGACGCAGCAGGCCGTGATCGACGAACACGCAGGTCAGCTGATCACCGATGGCCTCGTGGATCAGCGCGGCCGCGACGGAACTGTCGACGCCGCCAGACAGCCCGCAGATCACTTTGGCATCGCCCACCTGATCGCGGATTTTCTGAACCATTTCTTCGCGATAGGCGGCCATGGTCCAGTCACCGGCAAAACCCGCCAGACGCACAAAATTCTCATAGATCGTGCGGCCATTGGGGGTGTGGTGCACCTCCGGATGGAACTGCACGGCATAGAACCCGCGGTCGCGGTCGGCGGTGATGGCAAAGGGCGCGCCGGGCGAAGTGCCCAGCACGTCAAACCCCGGGGCGATTTCGGCCACGTGGTCGCCGTGGCTCATCCAGACCTGTTCGCGGCCCTCAAGGAACCAGCCGGTCAGCAGATCGCTTTTCGCCTCGGCCGGGGTCACGTAGGCGCGGCCAAACTCTGCCGTGGCATGTTCGCCAGCCTCAACCCGGCCACCCAGATCGTGCATCATGACCTGCTGGCCATAGCAGATGCCGAGGATCGGTACCCCAAGGTCATAGACCTCTTTCGGCGGGCGGGGCGATCCCTCGCGCATCACCGAATCCGGCCCGCCGGAAAAGATCACGGCCTTGGGCGCGAACTCGGCCAACATGGCGCCGGTCACGTTTTGATAGGGATGGATTTCACAATAGACGTTCAGCTCTCTCAGGCGGCGCGCGATCAGCTGCGTCACCTGGCTGCCAAAGTCGATAATCAGAAGGCGGTCGTGCGAGGTCTCGGTCATGGCGATGCATTAGTCGCGACCGGTCCCGCGCGCAAGATGCAACACGTCGTCCAGCCCCTTGGCGCGGGAAATAGGGGGCTTTCTGCCCCCTCCGCCGCCAGATGCGGCAGTCCCGTTCCGGCGCGCCCCTATGGCACGCCCTTCCGAGGGACATTTGCGCCACCAAAGAAGGAGAGATCACCTCCGCCCCTAGACCAGAGGCAGAGGCTTCTTCGGTCACGGTCATCGGCGTCCCCGCCTGTACCGTCCCTCGCTTATCCCTCATTAAGGTTAATTAACCGTTACCGACGCCCGAGATAGCTGCCAGACCGCCTATCTTCTTTGGTCGGACAAATATTCCTCGGGGGAGGTCGGCAAAATCCACGATTTTGACGAACGGGGGCAGACAGCCCCCGACACGCTTGACGCCCGTGCGACATGTCGTTTTTGCGATCAGCTTGACGCAATCCGCGCCTTGCCGACTGGCCTGTGCCGTTATCACGGTGGAAAATCTCCGGATGGGATTCGGAGGCACCATTTGGGGACGACCTATGAACGATACAGCAGTGCGCAGCAGACGGGGACGCTCGGGCGGGGGCGCGGCACGCCGTGCAGAACGGACCGCAGGTGATTTCGGCACCGCGCCGACGATCCAGCGCAACATCCCGAACATGGAACTGCTGACGGAAGAAACGCTGCAGATCATCGAAGCCAACGCGGAAATCGTGCTGGAAGAGATCGGCGTAAACTTCGTCAACAACCCCGGTGCGCTGCAACTGTGGCGGGACGCTGGCGCTGACGTTCAGGGCGAACGCGTCCACATCCCGCGTGGTCTGGCCCGTAAGCTGTGTGCAACCGCGCCCAGCCAGTTCACCCAGCACGCCCGCAACCCCGCCAAATCGGTGGAAATCGGCGGCAAGGGTCTGGTTCTGGCACCGGTCTACGGCCCGCCCTTCGTGCGCGACGCCCAAGGGGGCCGCCGCTATGCCACGATGGAAGATTTCCGCAAATTCGTGAAACTGGGCCATATGTCCAAATGGGTCCAGCACTCGGGCGGCACCGTTTGCGAACCGACCGATATTCCGGTGAACAAGCGTCACTTTGACATGCTGATGGCGCATATGACGCTGACCGACAAACCCTTCATGGGGTCGGTCACCGAACCCAGCCGGGCGCAGGACAGCGTCGACATGTGCGAAATCCTGTTCGGCAAAGAGTTCGTTCAGAACAACACCGTGATGACCTCGCTCATCAACATCAACTCTCCGCTGACGTTCGATGACGTGATGATGGGCGCGCTGGAAGTTTATGCGCGCAACAATCAGGCCTGCATCATCAGCCCCTTCATCGTGGGCGGCGCCATGGCCCCCGTGTCGGTTGTCGGCACGCTGACACAGGTTCTGGCCGAGGTGATGGCCGGTATCGCGTACAGCCAGTTGGTCCGCCCCGGTGCGCCGGTGATCTTCGGGGCCTTCGTGACCTCGATCGACATGAACTCTGGTGCGCCGACCTTCGGCACGCCCGAAGCGTCGCAAATCCTGTATGGCGCTGGTCAGCTGGCCCGCCGCATGGGTCTTCCGTTCCGATCGGGCGGCAGCCTCTGCGGGTCCAAACTGCCCGACGCGCAGGCCGCGTATGAAACCGCGAACACGCTGAACACGGCGCTGCTGGGCGGTGTGAACTTCATGCTGCACGCTTGTGGTTGGCTTGAAGGCGGTCTGGTGTCGTCGTTCGAGAAGTTCGTGATCGACGCCGACCAGCTGGGATCGCTGCACAAAATGGCCGCCGGCGTGGCAAACGACGAAAACGCCCAAGCCATGGACGCCATGCGCGAAGTGGGGCCGGGCGGTCACTATCTGGGCTGCGCGCATACGCAGAACAACTACAAATCTGCCTTCTGGCGCTCGGAACTGTTTGATTACAAACCGTTCGAGACATGGGACGAAGAAGGCGCGCGCGACACGCAGGCGCTGGCCGCCGAACGGGTCACCAAGCTTCTGGACCGCTACGAGGCGCCGCCGATGGATCCGGCCATTGCCGAGGCGCTGGCCGCCTACGTGGCGCAGCGCAAGGCTTCTATGGAAGACGCCTTCATGTAAGGCCGTCAGGTCTTGCGACAATTCAGGCGATCGGGTCACGGCCCGGTCGCCTTTTTATTGGCCCGGAGGCTTTGCCGCGTCCCGAGTTGAGGTCCGCAGCAACTGCGCCTCAGCCAGCAGGGCGGTCAGGGCGGCCACATGCGCCACCGCGTGATACCGCGCGTCCTGCACCTGCCGCTGGTCTTCCAGCTCGGCCTCTTTGTCGAACAATATCATCATTGCGGCCCCATGCCCCGGCACCCGCCCGATGGCCCGCGCGCCAATCACCCGGCGCAGGTCGCGCGCCCTGTGATATTGCGCGGCCCCGGCCTGCGCCGCGTCGATCAGGACGCGGGGACGGGTCATCATGTTCAGTCGGCTAATCGGATCCTGCATTCTGCACCTCTTCAATATGCGAGTCGGAGCAGTATCTCACACCTTTGGGTTGTGTTGCGTGAATCGCCAAACAGAGATCTGTGCCTCCAGACTCCGTTTACGTTTTCGAAACATTCTTGGTCATCAAGGTTAACCGTTAATGAAACGGAAACCATTAACCCGTCAGACTCCAAGGTGGTCTGGGGAAAGGCCAGCACGCAGAACGTGTGCTGGCGGGTGTCGAACAAAAGGGAGTGTCTTATGACCCAACATGTCCAGAATTGGAACGATAGCTGGCCCGAATGGGTGCCGGAACAAGTCCGCCGATACATCGCGCATACCGAAGGCGGCGCGCCGATCCGCATTCTTGCCAAGGCCGAAGGCTGCCACGCCTCGACGGTGATGCGTCAGATCCGTCAGGTGGAAAGCGCGCGGGAAGACGCGCTGTATGACGAAGGGCTTCGCTGGCTGGGCCAGAACACCGAAGTCATCGACTTGGGCACCGGAGAGGACGTGCTGCCCGGTTTCAAACTATCCGAGACCGTGCACGACGTGCCGACCTTGGAGAAAGAGGCGATCCCAGCCCTGCGCCGCCTGTCCAAACCCGGCGCCGTCATGGCGATTGCTGCGGAAATGGACCGCGCCGTCATCGTCAAAAACGGCGAAGGCGGAGAGACGCATCGCCTGGGCGTCGTCGAACGCCGGATCGCGCAGACGCTGGCGCTGAACGAATGGATCAGTTGCATCCAGCCCGGTCGGCTTAGCCGCTACCGGATCACCAACCTTGGCCGGACCGAACTGAACGCCATGATGGCGAAATTGGACAACCTTGCCAATGGGTTCGCCGAAACGCCGTCGCAGTTCCTTGGCCAGACCAAGCGCAAGTCGGCCGCCGTCAAACGCAGCCGTATGGGCCTGATCGAAACCCCGATCATGAGTCTTGCCCGCCGTCGCGATACGCGCGGACGGCCCTTCCTGACGCCTGCGCAGGTGCGGGCGGCAGAGCGTATTCAGGACGATTTCGAACTGGCGCAGATGGAGCCGCGGACCACCACCAACTGGAACGACTACCTGACCGCCGGAACCTCTGGCCCCGGCCTGTCCGAGGGCGGGTTGCGCGGTGCATCGGCTGCGCGGGCGCGGGTGTCGGCGGCGCTGCGTGAATTGGGCCCGGGTCTGGGCGACGTGGTACTGGAATGCTGCTGCCGTCTGGAAGGGCTGGAAACGGCCGAGAAAAAGCTGGGCTGGTCCGCCCGGTCCGGCAAGATCGTGCTGCGCATCGCGCTGCAGCGGTTGCGCCAGCACTATGACAACCTGTCCGATGGCGGCGGCCTGATCGGCTAAGCGGAACGGCGTGATGCGGGCTTAGCCCCCGACCAGCCAGCCCACGCCGAACGCCACAGCCGCACAGAGCGCGCCAAGGAACACCGTTTCCGCCACCGCGCGGATCAGCTTTTCCCGCGTCGCGTACCAGCGCAGAAGACCAAGCCCGAAAAGCGCCGAAAACGTCGCAATGACAGAGGCATAGAAGGTGCCCTGCGTCGCGTCGCCGATGAAGTAGGGCACCAAGGGCACCGATCCGAAGACGATGAAACTGCCGAAGGTGAACAGCCCGTTGATGCCGGGGTCTTCGTCATCCGGATCGTGCATCCCGAACTCGTAGGTCATCTTTAGATCGGCCATCATCTCCGGGTGCCGGATCAGAATCTCTGCCACCTTGTCCGCGTCATCAGCGGGCAAACCGCGCTGGCGGAACAGCGCGCTCATCTCTTGGCGTTCCTGCGCGGGCGTATCGGCAATCGCCTGCATCTCTTGTGCGCGGCGGTTGTGGTACAGATCGTTCGTGGCGCGGCCTGACAGGAACTCTCCCATCCCCATGGACACACCATCGGCAAAAAGGTTCGCAAGGCCAAAGACCAGCACAGCCAGCCCGCCGATCTGTGCGACCCCATCGGCCTGCGCACCGGCAAAGCCCGCGACGATGGCAAAGGTGGTGACGATCCCGTCGTTGCCGCCAAAGACCAGTTGTTTCAGAAATTCCTGAATGCGGGTCAGCCCGTGAGCCTTGCGCCGGTGTTGAGTCGGTTCCATGGCGGATCCTCTACTTGTCCCCAAATGAATCGCGCGGTTGCCCGGTGGGCGCAAGGGCGTGTGCTCTTGTGTCCCAAGCATTGCGCGATAAGGTACGCTTATGAATATCACGCTGCGGCAATTGAGTTACTTTAAGGCACTGGCAGAGCACGGCAATTTCGGCCGCGCCGCGCTGTCGGAACGGGTGTCGCAGCCCGCGCTGTCGATGCAGATCAAAGCGTTGGAGGACGCCTTGGGCGGTGCGCTGGTCGAACGGCACGCCCGCGCCGTGGTGCTGACCCCCTTTGGCCGCCGAATTCTGGATCACGCAGAGGCCGTGCTGTCGCGGATGCAATTGCTGGAAGAGGCCGCGCGCTGGAAGGACGGGCTGGCTGGTCGGCTGGCGCTTGGCGTCATTCCCACCATCGCGCCGTACCTGTTGCCCGGCCTGCTGGCCCGCTTGCGCGCCGATAACCTTGCGCTGGACGTGGAGGTGCAGGAGGCCCAGACCAACCGCCTGCTGGACGATCTGGCGGCGGGCCGCATCGACGCGGCGATCATGGCGCTGCCGTCGGGCGGCACGGGCGTCAGCGAACGCCGCCTGTTTGACGATCGGTTTTTTCTGGCCGGATCCGCCGCACGCATCGCCGCACTGAATACCGGGGCCGAAGCACTGCGGCCAACGGAACTTGGCACCCAACAGTTGATGTTGCTGGAAGACGGCCATTGCCTGACCGATCAGGCGCTAGAGGTCTGCGGCCGGGGCAGGGGCCATGCACAGATCAACACCGGGGCATCTTCGCTTGCGACCTTATCACGACTGGTGGCCGCGGGCTTTGGTCTGACATTGTTGCCGGAAATGGCCCTGAAAACCGAAGCGCGCGACCTGACCGTTCAGCGGTTCGCAGCGCCCGAACCCTATCGCACCATCGGTCTGGTACGCCGCGCCACATCCCCCAAGGCGGACTGGTTCGACACGCTGGCCGAGATCATCATCGACCTGTCCGGCACGCTGACTTTCGACCCACCTGCGCCACTGGACAGACCCTAAGCAGTGACCGCGCGGAACGGTCACGCGGTGACCATATTCGCCATGACAAAAGACCGCAGGGGGGTCGAATTGGCTGGTTGAGGCCTAAATGATGTCTCAGAACCAAGGCGAACATACAGGGGAATTACATGTTTGATTTCACCGCTCTCGACCTGGCCCGTTTCCAGTTCGCTTTCACGGTGTCGTTCCACATCATCTTTCCGGCCTTCTCGATCGGGTTGGCCAGCTACCTCGCCGTTTTGAACGCCGCCCATTACATCACGGGCCGCGACGTCTTTATGCGGCTGTTTGATTACTGGAAAACGATCTTTGCCGTGGCCTTTGGCATGGGTGTCGTGTCGGGCATCGTTATGTCTTATCAATTTGGAACAAACTGGTCGGTTTTTTCTGATAAAACCGGCCCGATCCTTGGACCAATGATGGGTTATGAGGTTCTGTCGGCCTTCTTCCTTGAGGCCGGGTTCCTTGGCGTGATGCTGTTTGGCCGGTCGCGGGTCGGCCCCGGTCTGCACCTTGTCGCGACGCTGATGGTCGCCATCGGTACACTTGGCTCGGCCTTCTGGATCCTGTCGGTGAATTCGTGGATGCAGACGCCTGTTGGCTATTCCATGAACGAGGTCGGCCAGTTCGTCCCCGAAGACTGGTGGGCCATCGTCTTCAACCCGTCCTTCCCTTACCGCTTTGTGCATATGGTGCTGGCCGCCTACCTGACAACCGCGCTGGTCGTGGGCGGCGTGGGCGCATGGCACCTGTTGAAGGACCGCGCCGATCAGGGCGCGCGGACCATGTTCGCCATGGCCATGGGGATGTTGGTGGTCGTCGCGCCCATCCAGATTTTCGCGGGCGACGAACACGGGCTGAACACGCTGGAATACCAGCCTGCCAAGATCGCCGCGATGGAGGGCCATTACGAACCGCATCCAGAAGGCGCGGCCCCGCTGATCCTGTTCGGCATCCCGGATGACGAGGAAGAGACTGTCCACTACAAGATTGAAATTCCATATCTTTCCAGCCTTATCCTGACGCGTGACCTGACCAGCCCGCTGCCGGGCCTGAAGGACTTCCCCAAAGAAGACCGCCCGAGTGCCGAGCTGATCTTCTACACCTTCCGCATCATGGTGGCCCTTGGCTTTGCCATGCTGGGGCTGGGCATCTGGGGCGCGATCAGCTGGTGGCAGGGGCGGCTTTACGACCGCAAGTGGCTGCACCGCGCAGCGATTGGCATGGGGCCGATGGGCTTTGTTGCCGTGCTGTGCGGCTGGATCACGACCGAGGTCGGACGCCAACCCTTCACGGTCTACGGCTTGCTGCGCACGGCGGACTCGGCTTCTCCGGTTGATCTGCCTGCGGTGACCACGTCGCTTCTGGCCTTTATCGTCGTCTATTTCATCATCTTCGGGATCGGCACCTATTACCTGATCCATCTGATGAAGCAGCCGCCTGAAAAGGGCGATCCCGATCCGGCCATGGGGCCGACCCGGACGGCGGGCGTGGCGCCCGGTCCGGCCATGGGCAAAGACGCGCAGGGGGCCGAGTGATGCTGGGGTTTGAACTGTCGATGATCTGGGCGGGGCTGATCGCCTTTGCCATTCTGGCCTATGTCATTCTGGACGGCTTTGATCTGGGCACGGGGATCCTGTTCCCGTTCCTAGGCAAAGAAGACCACAGGGCCCACGCCATGAACACCATCGCGCCCGTCTGGGACGGGAACGAAACATGGCTGGTGCTGGGCGGCGGCGGATTGTTCGCCGTCTTTCCGCTGGCCTATGCCATTGTGATGCCTGCGCTTTATCCACCGGTGATCGCGATGCTGCTGGCGCTGATCTTTCGCGGCGTGGCGTTCGAATTCCGGCACCGTAATCCCGACCACGAAAAGCTGTGGGATATCTCGTTCTTCTTCGGGTCGATCGTGGCGACCCTGTCGCAGGGGCTGATCCTTGGCGCCTTGGTGCAGGGGATCGAGGTTGAAAACCGCGCCTATGCGGGCGGCTATTTCGACTGGCTGACGCCGTTTTCGATCCTGACCGCAGTGGCCTTGGTTGCCGGATACGCGCTGTTAGGCGGGACGTGGTTGGTGATGAAGACCACGGGCCACCTGCGCGACCGCGCGCGCCGACTGTCGTGGATCGCGGCGGTTGCGACACTGGTGCTGGTGGGCGCGGTGTCGCTGGCGACGCCATTCCTTGACCCCGCCTATCTGGATCGCTGGTTCGCACGGCCCAACGTCTATTACACCATGTGGGTGCCCGCGGGCATCGTTCTGGCGGCAGTGCTGTTTGTCAGCGGCATGCGGCATGACCGCGACGCCTGGCCGTTTCTGTCGGCGCTGTCGATCTTTGTGCTGTCCTTTGTCGGTCTGGGCGTCAGCCTTTATCCGTACATGGTGCCGCATTCGGTCACGATTGCCGAAGCCGCCGCACCAGATGAATCCCTGTGGTTCCTGCTGGCGGGCGCATTGGTGCTGGTGCCGATGATCCTTGCCTACACCACCTATGCCTATTGGGTATTCCGGGGCAAAACCGATCCGTCGGAGGGGTATCACTGATGCGACGGGCCCTGTGGTTTATCGCCTTCTATCTGGTGGGGCTTAGCGTGCTGGGCGTGATCGCCTATATCATTCGGTCCGTGCTGATTGGATAGCAGGGAAGGGGGCTGTCTGCCCCCTCTGCCACCTTGGGTGGCATTCACCCCCGAGGAATATTTGTTGGACCAAAGAAGGCTATGTCGTTCGTGCATGGCGGTGATGTGTTCTGGGGTGGCTGGTCAAGAGCCTGCCGAAGGTCTATCTAGGGCCCAATGCCGCGACCAAGAGGCCCCCGATGCGTGATCTGAAGATCCCTGAACAGCGTCACCCCGAAAAGGCGAAAAAGCCTGACAATCCTCAGCCGAAAAAGCCGGACTGGATCCGGGTCAAGGCCCCCACTTCAAAGGGCTATTTCCAGACCCGCGACATCATGCGAGAGCACAAGCTGGTCACCGTCTGCGAAGAGGCGGGTTGCCCCAATGCCGGCGAATGCTGGTCACAGGGTCATGCGACCATGATGATTATGGGCGAGGTCTGCACCCGCGCCTGTACCTTCTGCAACATCGCCACAGGCAAGCCGCCCGAAGATCTGGACGTGTTCGAGCCGGGCCGCGTTGCCGATGCGGTGGCCAAGCTGGGTCTGAACCACGTCGTTATTACCTCTGTCGACCGTGACGATATTGAGGACGGCGGGGCCGAGCATTTCGCCCAGACCATCCGCGCCATCCGTCACCGTGCGCCCGGCACCACGATCGAGATCCTGACGCCGGATTTCATCCGCTGTGGGCCAGAGGCGTTGGAAGTTGTTGTGGCTGCCAAGCCGGACGTCTTTAACCACAATTTGGAAACCGTGCCGGGGCTGTATCCCGAGGTGCGGCCCGGGGCGCGGTATTTCCATTCGCTGCGCCTGTTGCAGCGGGTGAAAGAGCTGGACCCGTCGATGTTCACCAAATCGGGCATCATGGTCGGCCTTGGCGAAAACCGTCAGCAGGTCACGCAGGTGATGGAGGATATGCGCGCGGCGGATATCGATTTCCTGACCATCGGTCAGTACCTGCAACCGACGCCCAAGCATCACGCCGTGGATCGGTTTGTCACGCCCGAGGAATTCGCGGCTTACGAGAAGACCGCTTACAATAAGGGCTTCCTAATGGTGTCTGCCACGCCACTGACACGGTCGTCTTACCACGCAGGCGATGATTTCGCGCGGCTGCGTGAGAACCGGTTGAAGCGGTTGGGGCAGGCGTAAGACAGCGCGTCGGGGTTGGCTCAGGCGGGCTGAAGCCCGCCCTACGAGGCTTGGCTTAGGTGGGTTGAAAACCCACCCTACGGGTCTTGGCTTAGGTGGGGGGAAAACCCGCCCCAAATCAGCCGGATAGCAATTGGTGGACGATGGCGTGTTTGGCGCTCTCGGAATGGTTCAATCCGCGCATCGCGGTCTGGAACACCAGCTTTGCCGCGCCTGTGCTTTGGATCATCCGGCGGGCGCGTTCGCTGCCGTGAATCACCTGCTCTCCGACCTCCATACGGGTGTCCTCGTAGCCTTCCAGATCGCCCGCAGCGATACGAGCAGCCAGATCGGCGGCGTCAGCGATGCCAAGGTTCATGCCGCGCCCGCCCACGGGTGAATGCACATGCGCCGCGTCGCCTGCCAAAAAGACGCTGCCTTTGCGATAGCGTTCGGCCTGACGCACCTGGATCGTGAATTCGGACGTACGGCGCAAGTCATCGACCTCCATCGTCACGGGAAGCGCCTTCAACGCATCCGGCAGGCTAGAGATCACGCGGTAACGATCACTGGCCATGGGCACGACGACGGCGACCTCTCCGCCCGGTAGCATGTACCCGGCAAAGGAGTCCTTGTGGGGCCAAGTCTTCGACATCACGTCAGCAATCGACCAATGCCCCGGCAGATCGTGGCCGTCGAAATGAATGCCTGCGGTGGCGCGTACACGGCTGTGCGACCCGTCGGCACCGATCAGATAGCGCGCCTCTATGTGGATGTGCTGGCCAAAATCGGCAAGGATGTGATCGCCGTGAACGTGGTAGTTGGTCAGGGGGCGGTTGTATTCGACCGTCACACCACACCGGGCGAGGGCGTCGATCAGATGCGCTTCGGTCCGGTCTTGGGGCAGGCCATAGACGGTCGAGCGGTCGTCGAAGTTCAGCGGCAGGGTCAGGATCGGATCGGCGCCCTGATGCATGACCATGGCGTCAAAGCGCACGGCCTCTGACCGGATGGCGGGGCCCGCACCTGAAGGCGTCAGCAGGTCGATCGAGGCGGGGGTGATCCCCACCGCGCGGCTAAGCGGCGACGGCCCGTCGCGTTTGTCAAAGATACGAACGGCAATGCCGCGCCTTGCCAGCTCTACCGCCGCTGTCAGCCCCGTGGGCCCCGCGCCGATCACCAGCACTTGTGTCATTCGACGGCCGGGATCGCTTTCAGATAGGCTGCGATGGCCGCCAGATCTGCATCCGACAAATTCGACATGTTCTGGACCACCTCTGCCATTTCGCCACCGGCACTATCGAAATCGGGGGTGAACCCGGTTTTCAGATAGGCGGCGATGTCCACCTCGCTCCAGTCTAGCGCAGCAGGGGTGATGTTGGGAATACGTCCGCGACCATCGGGCGACGGTGCGCCCGCCATCCAGCGGCCCGTATCCAGCCCGCCAATCGCGTTGCGCGGCGTGTGGCATTCGGCACAATGGCCCAAGGCTTCGACCAGATAACGCCCACGCTCCAGATCGTCGGGGGCATTGGCAAGCACGAAATCATCGCTGAAGAACAGCATCTTCCAGCCGCCAAGGCTGCGGCGGATCGAGAAGGGAAAGCCCACGTCATGTGGCGTGTTCGGTGTGTCCGAGGCAGGCAGGGTCTGGATGAATTCATACAGGTCCGCCACGTCCTGCGGCTGCGCCTTGACGTAAGAAGTATAGGGGAAGGCCGGGTAGTAATGCGCGCCAGAAGGCGACACGCCCCGCATCATCGCATTGCCCAGATCCTCCAGCGACCAACCCGCGATGCCAGCGTCAGAGGGCGAGATGTTGGGCGCATAGAAGGTGCCAAACTCGGTCGCGAAGGGACGACCGCCCGCAAGGATCAGGCGCTCTTCGCCTTCAGCCTCGGGTGCGGAATGGCAGGACGCACAGCCAGCGGCCCAGAAAACGGCTTCGCCAGCCGCCGCATCGCCAGTGACCCCGGCAAACGTGTCAGCGGGCAGGGGGGACGGACGGGTGACGAGCCAGAACACCCCGAGGCCGATCACGGCCAGAACGACAAGCAGGGCCAATACCCTAGTGAGTTTATACATGGCCCTGCTCCTTATTAAATCGGTCAGCCGGTCTTAGTTGGACGACGCGCGGTAGGACTTGTGGCAGCCGCCGCAGGCCCCGCCAAGGGCGCCCATTGCGCCCTGCAGCGACGCAAGGTCGGTGCCAGCCGCTGCTTCCATCGCCATGGCCGCTTCGGTCATCGCGGTCGCCGCTGCGCCGACGCCAGCCATGTCTTCCCAGATCGCAGGCAGCGCCTTGGACCCTTCGATCTGACCTTCGGCCGTACCCGGGGCCCAATAGGCCATCTGGTTCTGCGTCGACAGCTTGACCAGGTTGCCAGCCGCCGCGCTTGCGGCATCGGCGTCATAGTCGGTCGTGCCCTTGGCCATGTTGCCAAGGATACCAAGGTTGAACGCATAAAGCTGCATGGTCGCCTGACGCGCGTTAACGGCCTTTTTCAGATCGTCTTCGGACATATGGCTTTCTGCAACGGAAACGCCCGCCAGACCAATCGTGGCCATAAGGGCGGCAGCAAGTGTCTTTTTCATTAGGTAAACTCCTCACAAACAACTTGTGTGGCGACGTTAGCGCGAAGTTGTGTGTCAAGCGGTGACGAATCCGTGATCGCACGTGAACGGCGGGTTACGCGTCGTCCGTGAACCGCACTTTGCCGATAAAAGGCAGGTTGCGATTGCACTGGGCGTAGTCGATGCCATAGCCCACGACGAACTCGTCCGGGATTTCGAAACCGATGTAATCCGCCTTGAAATCAACCTCGCGGCGCGATGGCTTGTCCAGCAGGGCGATGGTCTTCAACTGCTTGGGATGGCGCGACGCCAGCAGGTGGATCACGTGGTTCAGCGTGTGGCCGGTATCGACGATGTCTTCGACGACCAGAACGTTGCGGCCCTCGATCTCTCCACGCAGGTCCTTGAGGATCCGCACTTCGCGCGACGACTCGGTCGAGTTGCCGTAGGACGAGGCCTCTAGGAAATCGACCTCCACGTCGCGGTCGCGCAGTTCACGCACCAGATCGGCGATAAAGACGAACGACCCCCGCAGCAGGCCCACAACCACCAGCCGTTCATCGGCGGGGAACACCTTTTTGATCTCGTCGGTTAATTCTTCGATCCGGGCCGCAATCGTCTTGGCCGAGATCATCTGATCGATGACATAAGGACGCGTCGTCATGGGTTTTCCTTGAACTTCCGGCGTCACCATACGACATGACTTATTGAAGTAAAACGAGACATTGCCCATGCCCAGACATTCCGAGACCAAACACCTGCCGTATACCGCACAGCAGATGTACGATCTGGTCGCGGACGTCGGCAAATACCCCGAATTCCTGCCATGGTGCGCCGCCGCGCGCGTACGGTCGCGCGAAGATCGCGGTGATCACGAGGTGATGGAGGCCGATCTGGTGATCTCGTTCAAAGTGTTCCGCGAACGGTTCGGATCGCGCGTGGTGCTGTGGCCCGAGCAGAAGAAGATCGAAACCGAATACGTCGACGGCCCATTCAAATACATGAAATCCGACTGGTCCTTTGCCGACGCCGAGGGCGGCTGCGAAGTATCCTTCTTCGTCGATTTCGAATTCAAGAACGCTGTGCTGCAGGGCATCATCGGCGTCGTCTTTAACGAGGCGATGCAGCGCATCGTGCGGGCGTTCGAAAACCGCGCGGCGCAGCTATACGGCCCGAAGGCCTAATACATTTTTGCAAAGCCGTACCTGCGGCCATGGGCCAGAACTGGGCGGTTTCGTCCCCTGTTAACCACAATCCAAACGCAATTCACGCCCATCTTCTGCCGCGGGTGGACGTGAATAGGAGAGAGTTATGGGACTCATTACAGGCCTTCTGGGCGGCGGTAGCGCAGCCACGGGCACAACGAATTCGGGTGGTGCAACCTCGACATCGACGACCGCAACGGAAAACGCTGCGAACACGAACACGACGGCAGACCCGACCGAAACCAACACCGCAGTGACCGCGCCTGATGAGACGCAGTCCAGCGAAAGCACCTCGACCAACACCACCGGATCGAATGTCTATTACTACAGCCGCCCGACCGAGGCAGAAGCCGACACCGGCCGCGCGTCTGTCGATACCGGCGATCTGACCCTGCGCGACGACGAAGTGATCGCCGTCGACTATGCCCGCCGCGCCGCCATTGCCGCACAAGCCAAAGCCAAGGTGGAATCGCTGCTCGACGGTCTGACCGCAGACCCCAAGGACGACAGCGCCTATCTGCAACTGTCGGCGGGCAAGGCCGATGCCGACGGCGCCTATGCCAAGGCCGACGCCGCATCGCCGCGCTATGGCGAAAAGGTCAGCTACGACGCGTGATGCACACCGCACACGCGGGCAGCAGACCAACAGGCAAAAACAACCCAATTCCGAAACGGGCCTTTCTGTTCACCAGAAGGGCCCGTTTTCTTTTGGCCTGACGGCAGAGACGACGGGGGGCAGGGCGCAACCCCAGGGTGTGCCTGTGTACAAGCACAACCTGAGGTGTATAATTTTGTACAAGCGACTTTGCAGGTTTGAATACAATTAAGGCGGGAATTGCGAAACAAAACCATTTTTCAATCCGATTTGGGTTTCACCTTTAACGTGTAGTGCAAAGAAAAACAAAAAGGAGCTGAATGCCCATGATTACTACACGAGCCGTATTGACCCAATTCTGGGGATCGCTGAGCAACGATAAAAAAGACGCCCTTCGCGACGCGTATAAGCAGTATAAACAGGACGATACTCAAAGCACGCAAAGCACCTCGCAGGCCGAACCGGTGCCGACCGAACCCGTCGCAAAAACGGATACAACGGCAACCTCAGGTGGTACTGACACTGTCGTAAAACTGGTCACCAACACTGCCGATCAACTGGCAGAGAGGCAGCCAGAGGTTGCATCCGATCCGGTGACATCCACCGACGACGTGGTCGGTCAACTCGCCAGCAGCCTGAAAGACGCCGCGCCCGAGGTCGTCGAAAAGGCCGTCAAACTGGTGGAAGAGGTCAAGGCGCTGGTTCAGCCCGCCGATCCCGAACCCGCCCAACAGTTCCCGCGTTATGACGCCGAAGCAGATGCCGGCAAGGTCGACGCCACCGACTACGCCCGCCGCGCCGCCATCGCCGCGCAGGCCAAGGCCCAGCAGATGTCGCTGTTGGACAGTCTGGGCGCAGATCAAGGCGATAGCTTTGCCCCCGTTCTGAAGGCCAGCAGCTATGGCGGCGGATCCGCTGCCGATCAGCCGCGCACCAAGCCGGTGGATCTGACCGTCTGATCCCCCTTTAAGGCCGCGGGTCAGGGCAGTAAGGTCGCCTCCGACGATAGGAGGAGCCGATGTCCCTGACCCGCGCCCTGGCAGAGTTTGCTGCCACCCCGACACCCAATATCCCCGACACCACCGCCCGCATCCTGCGCCTATCCATGCTGGACTGGATCGCCTGTGGCATGGCGGGCCGCGATGAACCCGTCGCCCAGATCACCCGTGCTATGGGGATGGACGAAGGCGGCGCGGAACAGGCCTCGGTCTTTGGCGGCGGACGGCTGCCCGCGCGCACCGCAGCGCTGATCAACGGCGCGACCTCTCATGCGCTGGATTACGACGACACCCATTTCGCCCATATCGGCCATCCGTCGGTTGCCGTGTTCCCCGCCGCGCTGGCCGTGGCCGAGGCACAGGGCGCCGATGGCGAGGCACTGCAAACCGCCGCGCTGATCGGGATCGAGGCCTCGATCCGCGTCGGCGTCTGGCTGGGGCGTGGTCATTATCAGGTGGGCTTTCACCAGACGGGCACCGCCGGGGCCTTTGGCGCCGCCTTGGCCGCAGGTCGCCTGATGGGCATGGACGCAGACCAGCTAGAGGCCGTTCTGGGCCTTGTCAGCACCCGCGCATCAGGTCTGAAAAGCCAGTTCGGCACCATGGGCAAACCCTTCAACGCCGGGATCGCCGCCTCTAGCGGGGTCGAAGCCGCGCTATTGGTGTCCAAGGGGTTCGTGCCGTCCTTAACCGGGCTGGACGGGGCCTTGGGCTTTGGCGTTACGCACCATGGCGCGGCAGATATGTCGGCGCTGGACGGGCTGGGGCAGGACTGGCTGATGGACACGATCAGCCACAAATTCCACGCCTGCTGCCACGGGCTGCACGCCTCGCTAGAGGCCATCGCCACGATCGACGCCCCAGAACAGATCGATCGCATTGATGTGGTCACCCATCCCCGCTGGATGAGCGTCTGCAATCAGCCTGCGCCGATGACGGGTCTGGGGGCCAAGTTTTCCTATGCCACCGTTCTGCCGATGGCCCTGCTGGGCGTCGATACTGCACGGTTGGAAAGCTACACCGAAGAGCTGTGCGCCCGAGACGATCTGCAGGCGCTGCGCGCCAAGGTGCACGTGAGCGAAGACGAGAGCCTAAGCGAGATGCAGGCGCGGGTGACGGTCGCAGGCGGAGGGGAAATCCGCGAGGCCTTTTATGATCTGGATGCGCCGATGTCGGTGGACGACAAGACCGCCAAGATCGACGCCAAGGCCGCAAGCCTGCTGGGCAACCGCGCCGAAGAAGCGGCGGGTCTGGTAAGCACAAAGGCCCCGGCAGCAGAGCTGGGGGCCTTTATTCGGGGGTAGGGGCGACGCATAGTTCATGCCTTCAGATACCCGCTCGATCATAGGTCCCGCCCGGCGTGAAACGCCGGGCAGCGCCCGACCCGCCCCCATGGGCGGGCGCTTGTGCGCCCACCCTCGGGACGGGCGCTGCCCTCAGCGTTCATGAACAAAGCTTCATGACCAGCACGTACAAAAAAGGGCCGCGCCGATCCTCAGATCAGCGCAGCCCCAAAGCAAATCCACCCCTTACGACACGTGGTCGTAAGCCCGCTCACCATGCTGAACAAGGTCCAGACCGGTGGACTCGGTCTCTTCATCCACCCGCATCGGCAGCACAAGCGCCACCAGCTTGACCAGCACCACCGTCACGACCGCCGTGAACACGCCAACGATCGCCAGCGACCCAAGCTGCGCCACCCAAGACCCCTGACCAAAGACCGCGATCATGATCGTGCCAAAGATGCCGCCCACGCCGTGGACCGCGAAAACGTCCAGCGTATCGTCGATGACCAGCTTGTTGCGGATCAGGTTCACGGCTTCCTGACACAGGATACCCGCGATGGCCCCGATGATCAGCGCCTCGATCGGGCCGACGAAACCAGATGCGGGCGTGATCGATGCCAGCCCGGCGATGGTCCCGGTGACGATGCCCACCAGCGAGGCCTTGCCGTATTTGATGCGTTCCCACAGCGCCCATGTCAGCGACGCCGTCGCGGCCGAGATATGGGTGACCGTCAGCGCCATCGCGGCCCCGCCGTCCGCCGCCAGTTGCGACCCGCCATTAAAGCCGAACCAGCCGACCCACAGCATCGACGCACCCAGCATGACATAGCCGGGGTTATGCGGCGGCTTGGACTTGTCCTTACGGCTGCCCAGCATGACCGCGATGATCAGCGCCGCGAGACCTGCGGTTTCGTGCACCACGATACCACCCGCGAAATCACGCGCGCCAACCTCGCCAAAGATGCCGCCGTCCGACAGCATCCCGCCGCCCCAGATCCAGTGCACCACCGGCGCATAACACAGCAGCATCCAAAGGGTCGAAAAGGTCAGAACCCAGCCAAAGGACGCGCGTTCCACATAGGCCCCGACGATCAGCGCAGGTGTGATGATGGCAAAGGTCATCTGGAAGGCAAAGAACAGAACCTCGGGGAGGGTGCCCGACAGGCTGTCGGCGTCCACACCCATCAGAAACGCCTTGCCCAGACCGCCCCAGATCGCGTTGCCGTCGCCAAAGGCGATGGAATAGCCAACGGCAAGCCATGCGACGCTCATAGCGCAGGCGATGGCATAGCAATGCATGAAAACGCTAAGAACGTTCCGCGCCCGCACCAGCCCGCCGTAAAACAGCGCCAGCCCCGGCAAAGTCATGAACAGGACCAGCGCCGTGGCGACGATGATCCATGCTGTATCCGCTCCGTTCATCAAAGAATCCCCCATCCCGAGTTTGATTTCGGGCGTCCTAAACGGCGGAACTTTGATGAAGGAAGAGGCAAGGCACCAGATCTGCGCCTTTTATTGCATCACTTTGCAAACCGCACAATTAATAGGCGAAAAGCGGCGCGCTATGTCGTAATCTTAGGCGCTTTGCGAAACGCTTAGCCGAGAGCGGTCAGAACCATCTGCAATGCGTGATCGCGGGATGCAGCACGCACCTCGTTCCGGCCAAGTGCACCGAACTGGACGGTTTCGGCCACGACCTCGGCCCCTTTGCGCGCCACGGCGAAACAGACCATGCCTTCGGGCTTGGGGCCACTGGCCCCCGGTCCGGCGACGCCCGTGATCGATACCGCGATATCCGCGCCCAGCCGCGACAGCGCGCCGCTGGCCATTTCCCGCGCGGTCTCTTCGCTGACGGCACCGTGCGCTTTCAACGTGGCTTCCCGAACGTTCAGGACAGCCATCTTTATGCTGTTGGAGTAGGCGACGATCCCGCCCAGAACCACGTCGGACGACCCCGCAATATCGACCAAAGAGGCCGAGACCATGCCGCCCGTGCAGCTTTCCGCGGTGACCAGTTTCACACCCGCAGCCCGGCAGGCTGTCAGGACATCTTCTTGCAGGGACATGGGCTCTCCTTACCCTAGGATCATCGGCACATGATAGGCGATCGCCAGCAGGATGACGATCACAGCCGCCATGACGCCCGCAATCACGTCGTCCAGCATCACGCCAAGCGGATCATGACGACGATCGGCGCGGCCCACGGGGCCGGGTTTCCAGATGTCGAACAGGCGGAAGAACACGAAGGCCGCGATCCAACCGGGCCACAGGCGCGTCACCTCGACCCCCGCGAACATGGCGCCGTAAAGCACGGGCAAAAGCGCGACCCATTGGCCTGCGACCTCATCAATGACCACACGGCTGGGGTCGGGGTCATCGCCCTGCGTGGTGATCTGGATGGTCGCCCACCAGCCCGCAAAGAACACTACGATCAGCGCCACCAAGACCAGAAAGAACCCGCCCAGCTGAAACAGGCCATAGGCCAAGGGCAGAGCGGCCATGCTGCCCCAAGTGCCTGACGCGGGGCGCAAAAGTCCGACGCCAAAGACGGTTCCGATGACTTCAGCCAGCTTCATTCGGACAACAGCGCCGCGGTGGCAATCGCCGCGATCCCTTCGCTGCGGCCGGTAAAGCCCAACCGTTCAGACGTGGTCGCCTTGACCGAGATGCGCGCGCGGTCGATCCCCATGATCCCGGCCAGCGCAACGCGCATCGCCTCGGCATGGGGACCGACTTTGGGGTGTTCGCACACGATAGTGCAATCGACGTTCGACACGGTAAATCCTTTCTCGGCGGCCAGTTTGACCGCATGGGCCAGAAATATATCGCTGGCCGCGCCTTTCCACTGCGGATCCGAGGGCGGGAAGTGGCGACCGATATCGCCTTCGGCCAGCGCGCCATAGATCGCGTCGGTGATCGCATGCATCCCCACGTCCGCATCCGAATGCCCCTTAAGCGCCTGCGTATGCGGCACCTTCACACCGCACAGGACGACGTGATCGCCATCTTCGAACGCGTGCACGTCGTAGCCGTTGCCAAGGCGTATATCCATTGCAGCCTCTTGATTTTCCGTCAGGATTTGTTCCGCGCGGGCAAAGTCCGCGGGGTGGGTGATCTTGATATTCCGTTCATCGCCGGGGGTAAGCGTGACATGTAGCCCCGATCCGCGAGCGACCTCGACATCATCCGCGGCATGGTCATCCGGGTGTCCGTCATGCGCGGCCGCAATCGGACCGATGGCAAAACCCTGAGGCGTCTGCGCCCGGTAAAGCCCACTGCGATCCTGGGTGCCGGTGATCTGGCCATCCGTCACCTGCCACAGCGCATCGGTCACCGGAATGCCCGGTGCGGCGGCTTCGGCCCCGTCCAGAAGCGCCCGCCTTACACCGTAAATCACGTCCTGCGACACGCAGGGCCGCGCGATGTCGTGGATCAGCACATGGGTCGCGCCCAGCTCCCACGCTTTGGTCAGGCCCGCCTTGACCGACAGCCCGCGGGTCGCGCCGCCGGGGACGCGGTGGATGTGGTCGGGCAGGGGGATAGCGAGGTCGTCGGGGTGCAGCACTGTGACGATTTGGCCAAGCGGATCAAAGGCTTGGATCGTCCAGTCCGCTACGCGTTTGCCAGCCAATGGCCGCCATTGCTTGGGCGTACCGCCGCCCGCGCGAAGGCCACGGCCCGCGGCAACAAGGATGGTGATGAACTTTGGCGCGTCGGTCGTCATGGCGACTGAGTAGGGGGAAATCGCGGGCAGGTCCATGGGGGAGGATTATGTGGTAACATCTGATAGCTTCGCCCTGCACCACGTCCACATCTTCCTAACATATTTTTAAGTAACGGAGGGCAGCGCTGACCCGGGGTGGCGCGATAGCGCCGCCCATGGGGCGGGTCGGCGCTGCCCGGCGGTGCCGCCGGGCGGGCGATTGATCGTGGGTGTCGCCACAGAGGAGCCGCCAAGTAGGGAACCACACCCTCTCTGCGTCAACCGCACCTCCGCCGCACAAAAATTAATCAAACGCCGCTTTCCCAAGCGCAAAGCACCTCTGCACACGTTGAGGTTGCCCCCAGACACCGCTATCCAAAGGTTAGTGCACAAGGATTAAGCATGTCCCTACCGGATTTTACCGCAACTGAACGCCCCATCGTGGCGCTGGCCCCCATGGCCGGGATCACGGATCTGCCCATGCGCGATCTGGTGGCGGGCTTTGGCGCCGATCTGGTGGTCAGTGAAATGGTCGCCAGCGGAGAGCTTTTGACGGCACGCCCCGGCACGCGGGAAAAGGCGGAACTGGGGCTGGAACGTGCCGCGACCTCGGTTCAACTGGCTGGCCGCGCGCCCGATACTATGGCCGAAGCCGCGCGCCAGATCGCCGATCAGGGCGCCAAGGTCATCGACATCAACATGGGTTGCCCGGCCAAAAAAGTGACCGGCGGCCTGTCCGGGTCCGCCTTGATGCGCGACCCCGATCTGGCCCTGTCGCTGATCGACGCGGTCGCCAATGCGGTGGACCTGCCCGTGACGGTCAAGATGCGGCTAGGCTGGGACGACACCAACCACAATGCCGCAGACCTTAGTAAACGGGCCGAGGACGCAGGCGTGCGCATGGTCGTGATCCACGGCCGCACGCGTTGCCAGTTCTACAAAGGTCACGCGGATTGGGACGCCATCGCCAACGTGGTCAAGGCTGTGAACATCCCCGTTTTGGCCAATGGCGACATCACCGATATATCCAGCGCCCGCACCGCCTTGGCCAAGTCCGGCGCGGCGGGGATCATGGTGGGGCGCGGCATCCAAGGCCAGCCATGGCTGCTGGCCCAGCTCATCGCGGAACTGGAGGGCACCCAGCCCCCCGAGACCCCCGACCTGATCCCGCTGGTTCAGACGCATTATCAGGCGATTCTGGCCTTCTACGGCCCTGACCTTGGCCTGCGCGTCGCCCGCAAGCAATTGGGCTGGTACATGGACCGCTGCCAGACACCCGCAGACCTGCGCGGCCGGATCCTACGATCAAAAGACAGTGCCGATGTGATGCAGATGCTGCCCGACGCGCTGATCCCCCAGACCACGCCGGAGGCCGCATGACTAGCGACGACGCCATCTGGGCCTCTTTGCCCGTGCCGGCCCTGATCTTGGACCCGGACGACATGATCGTGGCGATCAACGCCGCGGCCGAAGGGTTCCTGAACACCTCGTCCAAATCCATCATCGGCCAGCCTGTCTGGGACAAGGTGATGATCGACGCGCCGTTGGAAAAGGCGTTCATCCGGGCGCGGGAAACCTCTTCGCCCTTGTTCGTCAATGACGTGGACGTGGGCACGGGCGAACGCGCGCCGCTGCATTGCAACCTGCAGGTCGCGCCCTTGGCGGATCAGCCGGGGCATATGCTGTTCCTGATTTCGCCGCGTGAACTGGCGGGACGGCTGACACAGGACCACACGGTCAAATCCGCCGCCAAATCAGCCATCGGCATGGCCGAGATGCTGGCGCATGAAATCAAGAACCCGCTGGCAGGTATCACGGGTGCGGCGCAACTGTTGTCGATGAACCTAAGCGCAGAGGATCAGGAACTGACTGACCTGATCGTCGAAGAAAGCCGCCGCATCGTGAAGTTGCTGGAACAGGTCGAACAATTCGGCAACCTGACCATGCCCGACCTGCGCCCCGTGAATATCCACGACGTGCTGGACCGGGCGCGGCGGTCCGCGCTGCTGGGCTTTGGCGCGCATATGAAGATCGTCGAAGACTACGACCCCTCATTGCCCATGGCCGTTGGCGACCCGGATCAGCTGCTTCAGGTCATTCTGAACCTGCTGAAGAACGCGTCTGAGGCCGCAGGGAAAGAGCAGGGCACCATACGGCTGCGCACGTTCTTTGAACACAGCTTCCGCCTGCGCCGCTCTGATGGCGAAGGCGCGACCCTGCCGCTTCAGATCGAGGTGATCGACGACGGCCCCGGCCTGCCGCCCGATATCGCAGGCGATATTTTCGACCCCTTCGTTTCGGGCCGCGAAAACGGGACCGGACTGGGCCTCGCGCTGGTCAGCAAGATCATGTCGGACCACGGCGGATGGATCTCCGTCACCTCGGTCCCCGGCAAAACCACATTCCGACTATCCCTTCCGATGGAAAAACCGGCGAAGGCAAAAACAAGTAAGGAGAGCTGAGCATGGATGGCACCATCCTTGTCGCAGACGACGACCGCACCATTCGCACCGTTCTGACACAGGCCCTGACACGCGCCGGGTGCAAGGTTCACGCGACATCTTCGCTGACCACGCTGATGCGGTGGGTCGGCGAAGGCAAAGGCGACGTGGTCATCAGCGACGTGATGATGCCCGACGGCAACGGCCTAGAGATGCTGCCCAAGATTGCCGAGGATCGCCCCGGTCTGCCGGTCATCGTCATTTCCGCCCAGAACACCATCATGACGGCCATTCAGGCGGCCGAGGCCGAGGCCTATGATTACCTGCCCAAGCCCTTTGACCTGCCGGACCTGATGAAACGCACCGCTCGCGCGCTGGAAGCGCGGCGGAAATCTGCGACGCCCGCGATCACCTCGGATGCGAACGAACGCCCGGACGAACTGCCGCTGGTGGGGCGGACCCCGTCGATGCAGGCGTTGTATCGCCTGATCGCGCGGGTGCTGAACACCGATCTGTCGGTTCTGATCACGGGCGAGTCGGGCACGGGGAAATCCCTGATCGCGCGCGCCATTCACGACTTTTCGGATCGGCGGAACCTGCCGTTCGTCGTCGCCTCTGCCGCGGATCTGCAGGACATCGAAGGCCCGGCGCAGGTGCTTGCGAAATCCAAGGGTGGCACGATCCTGTTTGACGAGGTCACCGACATCCCGTCCGAGGTGCAGGCCCGTATCGTGCGCATGATGGACGGCAACCCCGACGCGCTGCCGCGTTTCATGGCCACCAGCCAAAGCGATCTGAACCGCGCGATGGACGACGGCAAGCTGCGGCAGGATCTGTATTACCGCCTGTCCGGCGCGTCGATCGCGGTGCCTGCGCTGCGCGACCGGGTGGATGATATCCCGTTGCTGGTCGATCACTTCCTGTCCCGCGCCGAACGCGAAGGCCTGCCGCTGCGCAAACTGGCCGACGACGCGATGGAGCTGGTGCGCTCTCATCCTTGGCCCGGCAACGTGCGTCAGTTAGAGAACGCGATTCGACGGCTGGTGCTGACCGCGCGGGTCGATGAGATTTCGAAAACCGAAGTCGCGGCGGTGCTGGGCAGCCAGCCCGACAGCGAACCCATGGCCGGTGGCGGCGGGGTCGAGGATAATGAAATGCTCTCGGCCTCGATCGGGCGGCACCTGCGGCGGTATTTTGATCTGCATGGCAATATGTTGCCGCCGCCGGGGCTTTATGCGCGGATCCTGAAGGAAATGGAGCTTCCTTTGCTGGAAATCGCGCTGGAGGCGACAGGCGGCAATCAGGCCAAATGTGCCGATCTGCTTGGGATCAACCGCAATACCTTGAGAAAAAAGATCACTGATCTGGATATCCGCGTGACACGCCGTCGGAAGTTGATGTAAAACAGCAACAGAGCAGTGGCTTCTTTGCGTCACACCGCAAAAGGTCACGACAACATCAACGGTCGCAGAAGCGGCCCGATTGCGAGGCGCCCCGTGGCAACCCGGGCAAACAGCAACACCTGGGCGGCGTGGACGCGGCTTAGGCGGCAACGACGTTGGCAGAATGCCGCAACATTGGGCCTGGTCATCCTGGGCCCGGTTCTGGTGGCGGCCACCTTCCTAGTTCTTGGTCCCTTGCAGCAGGGCGCGGCGTCGCAATCCCTGCGTTTGGTCCTGCTGGCCGATCTGGTCTATGTGCTGGTCGTCGCGGCGCTGGTGTTGCAGCGCGTGGCCCGCATGGTGGCTGCACGGCGGGCGAAATCGGCAGGCTCGCGGCTTCACCTGCGCCTGACCGGGGTCTTTGCCATCATGGCGCTGATTCCCACGGTCTCGGTCGCGATCTTTGCCGTTCTGACCATCAACATCGGGCTAGAGGGCTGGTTTTCCGACCGTGTCCGCCAAGTGGTCGGCACATCACTGGCCGCGGCCCGCGCCTATGAACAGGAACACCGCGAAGATCTGGAAGAAGACAGTCGCGCGCTGGCCCGGTTCCTGAACACCGCCAAGCAGCGCGAATTCCTGATCGGCGACGCAGAGATCCGGCAATTGCTGGCCTCGGGTCAAAGCCAGATCCAGCGCGGGCTAAGAGAGGCCTATGTCATCGATGGGGCAGGCGGCATCCGGTCGCGCGGCGAACGCAGCTATCTGTTCAACTACGAAGAACCCACGCCAGACCAGATCGCCGAGGCGACGGATACCGGTTTCCTGCTGATCCAAGACTGGGACAACAACGAATTCCGCGCGCTGATCCCGCTGCAGGCCTATGTCGACCGCTACCTCTATGTCAGCCGCGATGTGGACGGCGATATCCTGAACCTGCTGGATGACACGCAGGAAACGGTGCGCCTGTACCAGCAGTTGGAAAACGAACGCGGGCGGGTGCTGTTTGAGTTTGGCCTGCTTTACATCGGCTTTGCGGTGATCCTGATTTTGGCCGCCGTCTGGCTGGGCCTGTGGTTCGCCGAACGCCTGTCCGGCCCTGTGGGTCGCCTGACCGGTGCAGCACAACGCGTGGGCGCTGGCGATCTGGACGTGCGCGTGACCGAGGACGACGGCGAAGATGAAATCGCGCTTTTGTCACGCTATTTCAACCAGATGACCAAACAGCTAAAGGGCCAGCGCGAGGCCCTTCTGGAAAACACTCACCAGATCGAACAGCGCCGCCGCCTGTTCGACAGCGTGCTGTCGTCGGTCACCTCGGGCGTGGTCGGTCTGGACCGCGAAGGTCGCGTGACCTTTGTAAATCGATCCGCTGAACGGCTGCTGGACTGGCAGGACGATCAGGAAAACGTGGCGATTTCCGTCGCGGTGCCAGAGTTCGGGCCGATGTTTGACCAATTGCGCGACACCGGCGGCCAGACCCTTCAGGCCGAGGTCAAGGTGGTGCGCGGCGGGCGGCAGGAGGCACTGCTGGTCCGCATGGCCACGCGCCGCAACACTGACGGCCGACGCGAAGGCTACGTGGTGGCCTTTGACGACGTGACCGATCTGGTCACCGCGCAACGGATGGCCGCATGGGGCGACGTGGCCCGCCGCATCGCGCACGAGATCAAAAACCCGCTGACGCCGATCCAACTGTCGGCCGAACGGATCAAACGCAAATTCTCGCGCCACCTGAGCGAGGAACTGGGCGAAGACCTCGAAGCGCTGACCGAGGTGATCGTGCGCCAGACCAACGACCTGCGCCGCATCGTGGACGAGTTTTCCAAATTCGCCCGCATGCCAGAGCCTGAGAAGCACAAAGAAGACCTGCGCGACCTGCTGCAGGGTGCCGTTCTGCTGCAACAGGCGGGTCAGCCCGATGTGGACATCACCGCCGATCTGTCAAAACAGCCCATGCCCGCCGATCTGGACGCCACCATGATCGGACAGGCGCTGACGAACCTGATCAAGAACGCGGGCGAGGCGACCGAGACGCGCCGCGACAAGGGTGCGCCCGACGATTACAAACCCGCGATCCGCATCACAGGAACGGTCGAACAGGAAGACACCGAAATGGGCCTGACCCCATGGGCCGAAATCCGCATCGCCGACAACGGCATCGGCCTGCCCGAAGACCGCGCGCGCCTGTTTGAACCTTACGTGACCACGCGCGACAAGGGCACCGGGTTAGGCCTGCCAATTGTGAAGAAAATTATTGAAGAACATGGCGGTACGCTCCGCCTTGATGATGCGGAGCCATTTGACGGCTCCGACCATTCCGGCGCCTGCGCCATCATCCGACTGCCGCTTTTGACGGGCGCGGGTCGTGATGATGTGTCGCCTGCGGACGTCGCAAAACTGATGAGCGAGGGAACATGAGCGATATTCTGATCGTCGATGACGAACGTGACATCCGGGAACTGATCTCGGACATCCTAGAGGACGAAGGTTTCGCCACCCGGCTGGCCGGAAACTCGGACGAATGCCTTGCCCATCTGAACACCGAAGCGCCCGCGCTGATGATCCTCGATATCTGGCTGAAGGACAGCCAGATGGACGGGATCGACATTCTGAAACATGTGAAGCGCGATAATCCGGATGTGCCGGTCGTCATCATCTCGGGCCACGGGAACATCGAAATTGCCGTCGCCGCGATTAAGCAGGGGGCGTATGATTTTATCGAAAAGCCCTTCAATATCGATCAGTTGCTGGTGGTGATCCGCCGCGCGATGGAGACGTCCCGGCTGCGTCGGGAAAATACCCAGTTGCGGAAAAAGGATGTCACCTCGGCCGAGATGGTGGGCAATTCCGCTGCCTTCCGCACGATGATCGGACAGCTGGACAAGGTGACCAAATCCAACGGGCGGGTGATGCTGAACGGGCCGTCCGGGTCGGGCAAGGAAATCGCCGCGCGCTATATCCACGCCCAATCCAACCGTGCCGACGGCCCCTTTGTCTGCGTGTCCTGCGCCACGATCGAAGCCGACCGCATGGAAGAGGTGCTGTTTGGCCGCGAAGGTGGGGATCGCGGGGTCGAACCCGGCCTGCTGGAACAGGCGCATGGCGGCGTGATCTATTTCGACGAGGTCGCGGACATGCCCATGGGCACCCAGTCCAAGATCCTGCGCGTTCTGGTGGATCAGCAATTCGCCCGCGTCGGTGGATCGGACAAGGTGCGGGTCGATCTGCGGGTCGTGTCGTCAACCTCTCGGGATCTGGAGCTTGAGATCTCCAAGGGTACGTTCCGGCAAGAACTCTATCACCGTCTGAACGTCGTCCCGATCGACGTGCCCAGCCTTGCCGACCGTCGCGAGGATATTCCGGTACTGGCCGATTACTTCATCGAAGGGCTGCACAAGTCCCAAGGCCTGCCACAGCGGAAACTGTCGGATGAGGCCGCGGCGCTGATGCAGACGATGGTCTGGCCCGGCAACGTGCGCCAGTTGCGCAACGTGATCGAACGTATCCTGATCCTTGGCGACGGCACAGGTGACATCAGCGTCAAGGAAGTCCCGACCGAAGAAGAAAAGTCCGAGGGTGAAGAGGGCCGGGTGGTCCTGTCCGGTGCGCTGGCGACCCTGCCACTGCGCGAGGCGCGCGAAGCCTTCGAACGGGAATACCTGCTGACCCAGATCAACCGGTTCGGCGGCAATATCTCGAAAACCGCGCAGTTCGTGGGGATGGAACGCTCGGCCTTACACCGTAAGCTGAAATCGCTTGGCGTGGTCACCACGTCGAAATCCGGTGGCCGCGTGGCCACCGTCGAAGGCGAATAACCTTACGGGGTCACGATCTGATAGGCATCGCCGCCACGCGGGATGATGCATGATGCTTCGCTGATCCGGGGCAGGGTACGCGTCACACCCACCGCCACGGATTGACGCTGCGCGCTGTCACAGGTGGGCAGGGTGACACGGTCGAACCCGGCCTCTGCCATACAGGTCCGCGCCAGCAGAACCCGACGCTCTGCATTGGCATCGACCGTCTCGAACTCGGGAAAGCCTTGCTGGGCGGGCACGATCTGACAGTTGCCCTGCGCGTCGCAGACCTGTTTTTCGGGGATCAGGGGCGCGGGCCTGATACGGGTTTCCGGACGATAGGGCGCGGCGGTCTGGGCCTGCAGCGCACAGGCATCCTGCGCCCGCTGCACCTGCGCGGTGGTGACGCCGGGTTTGTAATAAATCTGCTGCGCACAGCCCGCGAGGGCCAGAGCTGCTGCCAGATACGGCACGGAAGCAAAGAGTTTCATATCCGCAGTTTGCATAGCTTTAACAACAAGGACAATTCGTTTGACCACCTCTCACGCATCTGTCATGCGATAGGTTCGAAGATCAGGTCCCGGGGGACATGGGATGAAGGTGATTATCTGCGGCGCGGGCCAAGTGGGCTGGCAGATCGCACGGCATCTTTCCGGCGAAAACAACGATGTGACAGTGGTGGACAATAATGCCGACCTGGTGCGCCGGGCCTCGGAAACGCTGGACGTGCAGGGGATCGCCGGCCATGCGTCCTATCCCGACATCCTTGACCGCGCAGGGGCCCGTGACGCCGACATGATTATCGCCGCCACCCATTCGGACGAGGTCAACATGGTCACCTGTCAGGTGGCGCATTCGGTCTTTTCCATCCCGCGCAAGATCGCCCGCCTTCGCGCGCAAAGCTATCTGGACGCGATCTATTCCGACCTCTACCGCCGCGATCATATGCCCATCGACGTGGTGATTTCGCCCGAGCGAGAGGTCGCCGAAGCCGCTCTGCAACGCCTGTCGGCACCCGCGGCCTTTGACACCGAAACCTTCCTAGACGGGCGGGCGCATCTGCTGGGCATCACCATCGATGAAGACTGCCCCGTGGTGAACACGCCGCTCCGGCAGTTGACGGACCTGTTTTCCACCCTGCGAACCATCGTCGTCGGCATCCGTCGCGAAGGGCGCCTGTTCGCCCCCGAACCGCGCGACCAGCTGTTTCCGGGCGACGCCTGTTACCTCTGCGTTGTGGACGAAGACGTGCCGCGCACGATGGAGGTCTTTGGCAAGACGACCCGCACGCAGGAACGCGTGATCATCTTGGGCGGCGGCAACGTCGGTCTGGCCGTGGCGCAAAAACTAGAGGCCAAAGGCCGGTCGATCCGGTCCAAGATCATCGAGAAAAACCGCCGTATCGCCGAACATGCCGCCGATGCACTGGAACGGACCATCGTTCTGAACGGCGACGGGTTGGACAAGGCTCTGCTGGCCGAAGCGGGGGTGAACCGCGCCGACGCCATCCTGTGCGTGACCGACGACGACAAGACCAACATGCTGGCCGCGGTGCGCGCCAAGGCGGCGGGCTGCGAAATGGCGATCACGCTGATCAACGACCCGTCGCTGGTGCCGCTGATGAACCCGCTTGGCATCGACGCCCATATCAATCCGCGCCAGACCACCGTGTCGTCGATCCTGCGCCACATCCGACATGGCCGCGTGCGCGGTGTCTATTCCGTGGGTGATGCCGAGGCCGAGGTGATCGAAGCCGAGGTGCTGTCGACCAGCCCCATGGCCGGGCGCACCCTGCGCGACATCGATTTCCCCGAAGGCGTTCTGCTGGGCGCGGTGATGCAGGGCAACAAGGTGGTCAAACCCGACGGCAACCTGAAGATCGAAGCAGGCAACGTCGTGCTGATCTTTGCGCTGTCGAATGACGTGCCCGAGGTCGAACGCCTGTTGCAGGTCTCGATCGACTATTTCTAGGCCGCCGCCGATGCGCCTGTCCCAACAGCCCCTGATCCTAGTGCTTGTGGCCTTTGCTGCGGCGTCCATGATGCTGCCCGCAATCGTCGCCTTGGGGATGGAGGATTTCCGCACCGCGCGCAGTTTCTTCTATGCCTCGATCGTGGGGCTGGTGATGGCACTGATGGTGTCGCTGGCGCGGGGCAAACAGCCGTGGACCGGGCGCAATACGGACCTGATCGGGCTGTTGTCACTGCTGGCGGCCTATGTGCTGATCCCGGCCTTTCTGGCGATCCCCTTCGTGGAAAGCCTGCCGTCGACCACCTACCTGAACGCCTATATCGAAATGGTGTCCGCCCTGACGACGACGGGCGCGCAGATCTTCGAAAGCGGCCGCTTGCCCCCGGCGCTGGAGCTGTGGCGCGCGCAGGTCGGCTGGATGGGCGGGCTGATGATCTGGGTCGCCGCAGCAGCCGTTCTGGCCCCTTTGAACCTTGGCGGGTTCGAGGTAACGCTGGCCGCCGTTTCGGCCAATTCAGGGACCGAGGTCGAACGCTTCCGCCGCGCTGGTATCCTGCGACGCGTTATCCGCAGCTTTGTGCAACTGGCCCCGGTCTATGCGACGCTGACGGCGATCCTGTGGCTGCTGCTGCTGATCAACGGCGACAACGCGCTGGTGGCGCTGTGCCATGCCATGTCGACCATGGCGACCAGCGGGATCTCTCCGGTCGGGGGGCTGCCCAATGGTGAAAGCGGCATCGCGGGCGAAATGGTGATCTTCCTGTTCCTGATCTTCGCGCTTAGCCGCGTCAGCTTTACCACCGACACATCTGTGTCGCGGTTTGGCCTGCACATGGATCCCGAACTTCGGCTTGGCACGCTGATCGTGCTGGGCGTGCCGACCCTGCTGTTTCTGCGCCATTGGATCGGCGCGTTCGAGGTCAACGCAGGCGAAGACCTTGGCCTTGGCCTGCGGGCGTTCTGGGGCGCGCTGTTCACGGTGATGAGCTTTCTGACGACCAACGGCTTCGAAAGCGGCGACTGGGACGCGGCGCAGGCGTGGTCCGGTTTGGGCACGCCGGGGATGATCCTGATGGGCCTTGCGATCATGGGCGGGGGCGTCGCAACCACCGCTGGCGGCGTCAAGCTGATGCGGGTTTTTGCGCTGTATCTGAATGGCTTGCAGGAAATGCAGAAACTTGTGCATCCGTCGGCTGTATCCGGCATGGGGTCGGTTGCCCGCCGGATCGGACGGCAGGGGGCCTATCACGCCTGGATCTTCTTTATGCTCTTCGCGCTGACCATCGCCGGGCTGATGTTCCTGCTGGCGCTTTTCGGGCAGGAATTCGAACAGGCGACGGTGCTGGCGGTGTCGGCACTGACCACCACCGGGCCGCTGTTGGCCCTTGCGACCGAGACGCCCATTCAGATTTTGGATTTGAACCTAGGCGCCAAGCTGGTCTTTGCCGGCGGGATGATTTTGGGGCGGCTGGAGCTTTTGGCATTTGTTGCGTTGTTGAACGCAGATTTGTGGCGGGACTGAATAAATCCGCGCATTCCGGGCATTAAGCGAAAATTGGGGTGGAAAAAGCCCGGAACACCAGACATAGTGGATGCGCTAGAGGGCCCGTGAATGGGGTGGTCGCCTGCGCGGTGACGAAAAATATGAAGAACAAGAACAAAAGGCTACAATAATGGCTTCGGACAGACAGAACCTTCAGGATGCGTTCCTAAATCATGTTCGCAAAACCAAGGTTCCCGTAACGATTTTTCTGATCAACGGTGTGAAGCTCCAGGGGGTTATTACCTGGTTCGATAATTTCTGCGTTCTGCTTCGCCGGGATGGCCAATCGCAGCTGGTTTATAAGCACGCGATTTCGACCATCATGCCGGCGCAACCGATCAGCCTTTATGAAGGCGAAGACGCCAATTGATCCCGCGTGACAGGCCCGACACGCGGGCCTGGGTACTGCATCCAGACCTCGTCAGCGAAGACCGCCGCCACGCGGCCGAGTTTGCATTGGACGAGGCGGTTTCCCTGGCCCATGCTTTGCCCGGACTGGAGGTCATCGGATCTTCGGTGGTTCGCCTTGCGCGGGCCATTCCCGCAACTTTGTTCGGAAAGGGCAAGGTTGAAGAGCTAAAGCAGCACTTTGCCGACCAGAATGTTGAACTTGTGCTAGTGGATGGCCCGCTATCTCCGGTGCAGCAGCGCAATCTGGAAAAGGACTGGGGCGTCAAAATCCTGGACCGGACCGGCCTGATCCTTGAGATCTTCTCGGACCGCGCCCGCACCCGCGAAGGTGTGCTGCAGGTCGAAATGGCCGCGCTTGCCTACCAACGCACCCGGCTGGTCCGCGCATGGACCCACCTTGAACGTCAGCGGGGCGGATTAGGCTTTGTCGGCGGCCCGGGGGAAACCCAGATCGAAGCGGACCGCCGTGCCATCGACGAACAGCTGACCCGCCTGCGCCGCCAGTTGGAAAAGGTCGTGAAGACCCGCGAATTGCACCGCGCGGCCCGGGCCCGCGTGCCGTTCCCGATCGTCGCCTTGGTGGGCTATACGAACGCCGGGAAATCCACGCTGTTCAACTATCTGACCGGTGCAGAGGTGCTGGCCAAAGACATGCTCTTTGCCACGCTGGACCCGACGATGCGCCGCGTGCGCCTGCCCGACAATGGACCAGAGGTGATCCTAAGCGATACCGTGGGCTTTATCTCGGACCTGCCGACGCAATTGGTCGCCGCCTTCCGCGCCACGCTGGAAGAGGTGCTGGAGGCCGATCTGATCCTTCACGTGCGCGACATCAGCCACCCCGAGACGACAGAACAGAAAGCCGACGTCGAAGACATTCTGACCGACCTTGGCCTGCGCGAAGACGTGCCTGTGCTGGAAGTCTGGAACAAGATCGACCGACTGGACGCCGACGAACGTGACCTTGTTCAACGCCGGGCCGAAACGGAAGAGGCCTTTGCCATTTCCGCCGTGACCGGGCAGGGGCTGGACCCGCTGCTGCAGGCGATCGAGGTCGGGCTGGACGAAACCCGGTCGGTCGAAGACCTTCTGATCCCCTACGACGACGGTCGCCGCCGCGCGTGGCTGTATGAACAAGGTGTAGTCATCGAAGAGGCGCAGACCGAAGAGGGCCAGCAGATCAAGGTTCGCTGGTCACCGCGTCAGTCCGCACGGTTCCGCAGCCTCTGACCCGACCCTATCGGGCCGGGGTCAGGATGGTGATGCCTTCGTTGGCGGCCCGCGCCAGTTCCACGTCCAGCGACATCGGCACATATTCCCCGCGCCGCCACAGCTGGCTTAGGTCGTCATAATGCCGCGACAGGAAATGCCCTGACTGCCCGGTCGAGGTGATGAAGACCGAAGAATTGGGATCCGCAAAGTCATAGACCCCGCGATACCCCGCGCCGTGCACGTTCAGGAACGGATCGGGCAGGGTGCCCTTGGTCATGCCGCGCAGCAGAGTGTTGTCGCCGCCGCTGGTGGATTGGCGGATGTTGACGAAATACTTCAGCACCGGCACGTCGCCTAGGATCTGGTGATCATGCGTCGCCTGATGCGCATCACCCCACCGCAGGCTTTCCAGTGCGTCACCATAGGTTTCGTCGATCCAGATCAGCGCATCGTCCAGCGCCATGCGGGCGATGTCGGTGCATGTCTCATTGGGGCTGGATTGCTGGATGTCACACCAGATGCCCGCACCGTCGATATCGCGGAACACGCGTTCGATAAACACCGGCTCGGGGTGCGGGAAGCGCGCGGCCAGAGGCCCAAGCTCGTCCTGGATCAGCCGCTGCTGCAGCGCGCGCAACCATGCCGCATAGATCAGCGGCTCGGGCAGGTGTTCGTTCATCTCACCGTTCCAGCCTGCCAGCAGCTCCAACGCGCGCTGGCGCAGACGTTCGGGCGTGCCCTCGGGGGCGGCCTCTCCGGTAAACCACAGGTCCTTGCCGATCAGCGGCAGCAGCGACCGGGCGGTGAAGCTGACCGTATCCAGCTGCGCCTCGATAAAGCTGTCGCGCGTGTGCACCTGACGCGATTGCATCAGACGCTGCCAGCGATGCACCCGCTGCGTGTCGCCCCAAAGGTAAGAGACGTGATCCGGGAACGCGCGATCCACCACCTTGTTGTTCGTATTGCCCAGAATACCGCCTGCGGGCGACCGGAATTCAGGGTTCGACGTGTAGGGCAGGAAGCCGTTCCAGCGGTTTTCGAGCAGCCAGCCTTGGGTCGGCAGCCGCCCCTTGGACGCATGCCCCGGATCGCGCGCCGGAAATTTCCCCAGCATTTTCATCGCGATTTCGTTCCGGTCCACCAGCGTGATGTTCTGGCTGGGCGCAGTGAAATCTTCGAGCACCTCCAACGCCTCATCAATCGATCCTGCGGACATCAGCCGGATACCCGCGCCAATGGTGCGGTCGTTTTCTTCCAGAGCCGTCCAATTCACCGTGGCCACGTGGCCCGGCGGCGTGATGGTGGCAAGGTTGTAGTCGTTGCCCGACAGCACAGGCCCATTGTCGGTCCAGCGCAGGGTTACAGTGACCGGATCGCCATCTTTGACCCGAATGATCGACCCGCGGCTTTCGAATTCCTTGAACCCATCGGGCGTACGGTATTCGGCGGAATTGGAGGGATTGATCTGTTCGATGTGAACGTCCTGATCGTCCAGATAGGACGAGGTCAGACCCCATCCCAGCCGATCCGACCGCCCCGTCAGCACCGACGGAATACCGGGGATCGTGCCGCCGATGACGCCGCCGGATTGAAGTTCCAACCGCGCCAGATACCAGATCGCCGGGGCCGAGAACCCAAGGTGCGGATCATTGGCCAGCAAGGTGCCGCCAGCCGCAGACCGCGACGGCGCCGCAGCAAAGGCGTTGGACGCCCCCGCCAGTCGCGGCGGATGAATGGGCGACAGCGGGTGATCCGGCAGGCCCGCGCCCTGAGCGTAGCGTGGCAGCCCCGGGAAAAGCGCTGCATATTCCGGCAGCGCCGCGATCCCCGATCCGGGCGCATCGGGCATGATATCGACCAGCCGATCCGGGTCCGGCAGCGCCAAAGAGGTGCGGGCGCGCAGCACCTCGTTCCCCAGATGGCCCGTCAGTTGCAGCGCCATCAGCTTGCCCATGGCAATCGTGTCCGCAGGGGTCCACGGCGCGACGGGGGCGTTGAACAGGAACAACTCTGGCGCGCCGCGGCCCAGAGCGTCTGAATTCACCTCTTCCAGCCGCGCGTTCACCCCGGCGGCATAGGCGCGCATCTTGGCCAAATCTTCCGGTGTCTGGTTTTCGACCGCGCGCCGCGCCACGCCATAAAGATCCAGCCGTCGCAACAGCTTATCCACCGCCAGCGTGCGCACGCCAAAGACCTCGGACAGCCGCCCCTGCACCGTCCAGCGCATGGTCAGCATCTGCCACATCCGGTCCTGCGCATGGGCATAGCCAAGGCCGAACAGCACGTCTTCGTCCGTCGCGCCGAAAATATGCGGCACGTTGGCGTTGTCGCGCACGATCTCGACAGGGGCCGTCAGGCCCGTCACTTCAAGCGTTTTGTCATAGTCGGGCAGGGACCGGGACGCGAAATAATAGACCAGTGTCGCGGCGATCACCGACAGGATGACCAGCCCCGTGGCGATCCGAAACAGCCACAGAAACACTTTGCCCAGCATTGCCTACCTCTTGTCATTGGGGTGTCGCGGTTTAAGAACCTATAGGGCAAGCCGCAAAGGGGGAAAAGACCATGGCAAAAGTTGCGTTTCTGGGGTTGGGCGTCATGGGATACCCCATGGCCGGACATCTGAAAGCCGCAGGACACGAGGTCTGCGTCTATAACCGAACGGCTGCAAAGGCCGAAGCATGGGTCGAAGAACACGGCGGCACAATGGCCAGCACCCCGCGTGAGGCCGCGACAGGTGCCGACTTCGTGATGACCTGTGTCGGCAATGACGCCGACCTGCGCAGCGTCTGCACCGGCACGGACGGCGCCTTTGCCGGAATGGAAGAGGGCGCGGTGCTGGTCGATCACACGACCGTTTCCGCCAAGGTCACCCGCGAACTGGCCGCGATCGCCGCAGGGGGCGACATCGGCTATGTGGACGCGCCGATCTCGGGCGGGCAGGCGGGGGCCGAAAACGGCCAGCTGTCCGTCATGTGCGGCGGGGACGAGGCGACATACGCTAAGGCCGAGCCGATCATCGACGCCTACGCCAAGATCTGCCGCCGCATGGGCGACGTGGGCGCGGGCCAGATAACCAAGATGTGCAACCAGATCGCCATCGCCGGTCTGGTCCAAGGCCTGTCCGAGTCGCTGCACTTCGCCCAGGCCTCGGGCCTAGACGGCGAAAAGGTGGTGGAGGTAATCTCTCAGGGCGCCGCCGGATCATGGCAGATGGTGAACCGCCACAAGACCATGCTGGAAGATCATTACGACCACGGTTTTGCCGTCGACTGGATGCGCAAGGATCTGGGGATTTGTCTGGATACTGCGGATGAAATCGGCGCGTCGCTTCCCGTCACCGCGCTGGTCGATCAGTTCTACAAGGACGTCCAGAAGATGGGCGGCGGGCGTTGGGATACGTCATCGTTGCTCAAGCGTCTGACCAAGCCTGATTAAGCCACCAAAAAAGCCCTCGGTCTTGCGACCAAGAGCTTATTTTGGCTCCGGCGGTAGGGATCGAACCTACGACCAATTGATTAACAGTCAACTGCTCTACCGCTGAGCTACGCCGGAACACGAGGGGCCGTATAGCAATGTCGATTCCGCCCGTCCAGAGGGTTTTCGACATAAAATGGTTATTTTCGCGCGCCGCCCCTCAGACCAGCTGGAAGGTGGTGGAAAATGTCAGGTCTCCGTCATGCGCCACCACGTTTTTCGACGTCAGATCAATAAGATGCGCAAAGACGTTGCGGGCGGCGGCGGGCAGAAGCTGTGGTTGGATATCCGTATAGACCCGGTCGGCAAGGCCGCGGGCGTCGGCGGGGCCGACCTTCAGCGCGGTCAGGATGCCTGCCTCGCGCTCTTTCCGGTGCGCGACGAGCCAGCGCAGACGGGCGTGCGGATCCTCCAGCGGGGCGCCGTGGCCGGGATAGTAGGTGCGGGCAGGGCGGGACAGAAGAACATCGCAGCTTTGCATGAACTGGGTCAGGTCTCCTTCGGGCGGGGAAACGATCGAGGTTGACCAGCCCATGACATGATCCGCGCAGAAGACGGTGCCGAAATCGTCGCCGTCAAACGCCAGATCAAACGACATGTGGTTGCACAGGTGCCCCGGCGTCCAGACGGCCTGCATGCGCCATCCGTCGCCCTCGACCACCTCCAGATCGCTTAGCGTCACATCGGGCTGAAATTCAGGGTCCGCCCCTTCACCGCCGCCCATGCCGCCCTGCGCGGCCAGCGCCTGCATCACCGGCGATTGTCCGGCGGTTACCGGTCCATAGGCCAGAATCGGCGCGCCGGTGGCTTTTGCCAGATCGGAGGCCAGCGGCGAATGATCGGCGTGGGCGTGGGTGACAAAGATATGGCTGATCGCCTCTCCGGGTTTCAGCGCATCCAGAATCGCCTGCAGATGGGCGGGGTCGTGCGGGCCGGGATCGATCACCGCGATACCCGCGCCACGGCCCACCAGATAGGTATTCGTGCCGCGATAGGTGAAGGCGGATGGATTGTTGCACAGGATACGCCTGACTCCGGGGGCAAGTTCCTCGGCCAGTCCGGGGGTCGGGTTGAAATCGTCGGGCTGGTGCATGGGGTCATCCTGTGGTTGTCTTCTCCGAAAGGAGCAGGGGCACCCTAACGCATGAATTTCGACTGGCTCAAACGATATGTGCCGCGGGGGATCTATGGGCGCGCCGCGCTGATCCTGATCCTGCCCGTCGTGGTCGTGCAGCTTGTGGTGTCGGTCGTCTTTATCCAGCGCCATTTCGAAGGCGTGACGACCCAGATGACCCAATCGATGAGCGATGAGCTGATCCTGATCGCCGAAACCGACCCGGCAGATCGTCGGCAACTGGCCCGCGCCCTGAACATCGCCGTCGACACGGCCCAGCCCAAGGACAATAGCCGCGATGTCCGGCGGTGGTACGACCTGTCCGGACTGGCGGTCATTTCGACGCTGCGCGGCACGGTACCTGGGGTAGCGCGGGTGGAACTGCCTAACGATTACCTTGTGCGCGTCTATATGCAGGCGCCTGATGGCGTGCTGAGGTTAAGCTTTCCGCGATCCCGCGTCTCGGCCTCGAACCCGCACCAATTGCTTGTGAACATGGTGTTTTTCGGTGCCTTGATGACGCTGGTGGCCTATATCTACCTGCGCAATCAGTTGCGGCCCATCACGCGTCTCGCCACCGCGGCCGAAGCATTCGGCAAGGGGCAGGTAGTGCCCTACCGCCCCGGCGGCGCGACCGAGGTGCGGGCGGCGGGCGCGGCCTTTTTGGCCATGCGGAACCGGATCGAACGGCAGATCGAACAGCGCACGCTGATGCTGTCTGGGGTCAGCCATGACCTGCGGACGCCTTTGACCCGGTTAAAACTCGGCCTGTCGATGCTGGAAGACGACGACCGCGAACCGATGGAGCGGGACGTCGAAGAAATGCAGCGCATGATCGACGAATTTCTGGATTTCGCCCGGGGCGCGTCGGCAGAACAGGTCGAAAAACTGGACCCGATCGTCTTTGTCACCGACATCGTGAATGACGCCGCGCGGGGCGGGCAGGCGGTGACGCTGACATTGGCCGAAGGCGACGGATTGGTGCGGTTGCGGCCCGGTGCGATGAAACGAGCCATCGGCAACCTGATTTCAAACGCCGTAAGATACGGGTCGCGGGCCGAGGTGTCGGTCCTGCTGACCGAAAAATCTTTGCGGATCCGGGTCGAAGACGACGGGCCCGGCATCCCCGAAGACCGCCGGGAAGAAGCCATGCGCCCCTTCGCCCGGTTGGAACCCGCGCGCAATCAGAACCGCGTGTCTGGCGTCGGGCTGGGGCTGGCCATCGCGACGGATATCGCGCGGACCCATGGCGGTGTGCTGCGGCTGGGTCAGTCGGAACGGCTGGGCGGGTTGCAGGCGGATATCGTGATCGCGCGTTAGATGTCGTCCGGCAGGAGCTCTAACAGGGCCGACAGGTGATCGGCCTCTTCCGCCGGTTTGTCCGTGCGGATGCGCGAAATCCGGGGAAACCGCATGGCCACGCCGGATTTGTGCCGCTTGGACCTGTTGAGGCCTTCAAACGCGATCTCCAGCACCAGCCCGGGGGCCACGGCCCGGACCGGGCCAAAGCGGTCGGTTGTGTTCTGCCGGACAAATCGGTCAAGGTCCTTCAGCTCGGCATCCGTGAACCCGAAATACGCTTTGCCCACGGGCACAAGGCCATCATCTGACCACACGCCAAACCCGAAGTCCGAGTAATAGCCGGACCGTTTCCCATGCCCGCGCTGCGCCGTCATCAGCACCGCATCGATGATCATCGGGTCGCGTTTCCACTTGTACCAATGCCCGCGCACGCGACCGGGGACATAGACGCTGTCCTTGCGCTTGATCATCACGCCTTCGATCACATCGTCCGGCGGATCGGCCCTGAGCGCGGCCAGATCATCCCATGTCTCAAAAGGCAAAGAGGGCGAGATGTCGAACCTTTCGGGCGGAAGTGTGTCAACCAAGCTTTCCAACCGAATTGTTCGATTAGTATAATTTTGATCGCGAATATCCTGACCTTGATCAATCAGAATATCGTATATACGCAGGGCCGCAGGATGTGACTTCAGCAGGGTCTTGGGCGCAGTCTTTCGGTTCAGCCGTTTCTGAAGATCCCCGAAGGGCGCAACCTGATCCCCGCGGCGCACCAGCAACTCGCCATCCAGCGCGCCGTCGAACTCCATCGCGTCGATCAGGTCGGGAAAGGCGGCAGAGATGTCTTCCCCCGTGCGGGAATACAGCCGACGAACACCGCCATCCGACACGGCCTGCACGCGGATGCCATCCCATTTCCATTCGGCCACGTAGTCATCAGGCGGCAGCGCCTTTAGCCCCTCAAGGTCGATCGGAGTCGAGAGCATGACAGGCCGAAACGGCGCGCGCGCGGCATTGACGGGCTTTTCGCCGCCCTCGGCCCATTCGAAAAGCGCCGTGTAAGGTGCGGACAAGCCGTGCCACAGTTCTTCGATCTCGCTTAGGGGGATGTCACCGAATTCGGCCAGCGCCGTGCGGGCCAATCGGGCGGACACACCGACGCGCAGACCACCGGTGGCGAGCTTGAGATAGGCGTAGCGTTCATTGCCATCCATCTGGTCCAGCCGCCCGGTGATCACGCCGGGCAGGGCGGCGCGGCCCGTGGTCTGCAATTCCTCCACCAACTCGGGCAGGGGCGGCGACACCGGGTCGGCCGGATCGGGCCAGATCAGCGCGATGGTTTCCGCCAGATCCCCGACAAAGTCATACGACTGCGCGAACAGCACCTCGTCCACGCGTTCCGTCACCAGCGACCTGAGCAGCGAGGGTGTGACCTTTTTCAAATCCAGATCGCCCGTGATCGCCGCCAATGCCAGCCCGCGTTCCGGATCAGGGCGCGCGGCGAAATAGTCTCGCAATAACCGCAGCTTGTCATTCCGGCCCGGCGTCATGGCCAGACGCAGCAGAAGATCGGCAAAGGGCGTCATTCTTCGACCTCGTCTTCGTAGCCGACCAGCCGCAGGGGTCGTCCGACCCTCTGGTTCAGCTCGCACCAGCGCATCAGCGCGTCTTCGCGGCCATGGGTGATCCAGGTCTCATCGGGGTTCAGCTCTTGCACCGTGCGGGTCAGATCGGGCCAATCCACGTGGTCCGAGATGATCAGCGGCAGTTCAACACCCCGCGCCTTGGCCCGGTTCCGCACCTGCATCCAGCCCGAGGCGAAGCCGATCACCGGTTCGGGAAACCGCCGCACCCAAGGGCCGTTGAACGCCCCCGGCGGGCCGACGATGATTTCGCCCGCATAGTCAGATTTCTTGCCCTTTTCAGCAGTCGCCGGCCGCAACTCTCCCAGATCGATGCCCTGCGCCTGATGATAGTCGCAAAGCTTCTCCAACGCCCCGTGGATATAGATCGGGCGATCCCATCCTGCCTGCCGGATCAGCGCGATCACCCGCTGCGCCTTGCCCAAAGCGTAAGCCCCGACCAGATGCGCGCGCTCTGGGAAACTCTCCAGAGAGGCCATGAGCTTGGCCATTTCGTCCACCGGATCGGGGTGACGAAAGACGGGCAGGGCAAAGGTCGCTTCGGTCACGAAGACATCGCAGGGCAGCGGCTCGTACGGCGCACAGGCGGGGTTGGGACGGCGGCAATAGTCACCCGACACGGTGATGCGCATCCCCTTATAGTCCAGCCCGATCTGCGCCGATCCCAGAACATGCCCGGCGGGGCGGAAGGTCACGCCGACGCCCGCAACTTCAACCCGGTCGTCGCCCGCAGGCTGACGGCTGCCGGTGAAATCCTCGCCATAGCGGATCGCCATGATGTCCAGCGTCTGCTGCGTTGCCATCACTGCGCCATGGCCCGACCGCGCGTGGTCTGCGTGGCCATGTGTGATCAGTGCCCGTGGCACCGGCGCGACAGGGTCGATGTAGAAATCGCCCGGCGGGCAATACAGGCCCTTGGGCGTCGGGTGCAGCATGTCGTCGTAACGCATCTGCGAGACATAGGCGGAATAGAAGGGATTGGTAGGCCCGGCAGGATTTGAACCCGCAACCAAAGCGTTATGAGCGCTCTGCTCTAACCGTTGAGCTACAGGCCCGCCTGCATGCTTGATAGCGGATGAGAGGACGGGGTCAAGCGGGCCGCGTTATTCATGCGCTGTCATTCCAGCGTGACGTAGTGATATCGCGGCGTGCCGTTGTCGTAATTCATACTGCTTTCCTTGCTGTTGTACCGCGACTTGGCGCTATATTTCGGATTTTCGATACCGAAGGTGATGTCGATGTCGTTGGTCGAGCAGCCCGGAAACTTGCCGTAGACATAGGTTTTCATCTTGTCGATCAACCCATAGGCCCGCTCTTTCGCCGCGCCCTGCAAGCTGGGGGCCACGTAATCGCGGGCATATTTGCCGTTGTTGTACGAAATTAACACGGGCCCTGTGTCATAGACGGTCTGGCAATCGTTGTATCCCACGACCGGGAACTTGGCTCCGTTTCGAAAAGATTCGTAAGCGAAGGTGGTCGGCGCCTTGTTCTGCGGCAAACGGCATTGAAAGCCCAAGTAAAAGCGGCACTGGATCGCGGGGCCGGTCGTGAGACTTGGCATCGGGGCCGCGTACAGCACCTCTAACGGCGCTTCGGTGCGGTCATTGCAGACCCACGCGGTATTGCCACAGGCCGCGCCGTCGTTGCGTTTCCGACATTCTTCCGCAGCGCGCGTTTCGACCATGGCCGTTGTCGGACCAATCGCCCAGCCATAGGCCGTGGCGGACCCGCCCGCCGAATGATGCGCCATGCAGCCTTTACCCAGGCCGACCATTTTGACGGCGCAATCCGCACCACCGCGGGATTTGCATTCATTCAAGGCGCGGTCGCGGGCGCCATCTTCGGTCGGGTAATCATGCGCAAAGCCCATGCCGCCATCTGACGTTGACACCGCCAGCGCGGCGTATTGCGCGGGCTCGGACGAAGACGCGGGGGCCGCCGCGGCCCCGGCCGTGTCGGAGGCGGGCTGTTGGGCCACAACCTCGCGCGCCTCTGCAATCACCTCTCGCCGTTGCTGGACCGTGGCCGGGTTCAAACCGATCTCTTCCGCCCGCTCCAGGTACCGCTGCGCCCGATCCGGGTCACGGGGCAGGTATTTCCCGTCCGAAAAATGCCGCGCCAGAAAGCCGCCGGCCTCCGCATAGCCCGCGTCGAGGGCGTTCTCCATCATCGTGATGCCCAAGGTCTGATCCTGCGCCACACCATCGTCGCCCTTGATCAGACGGCTGCCATAGTTCGACACGGCAATCGGATACCCGGCCAGCGCGGCCTTTTGCTGATAAGCGCCGACCTCTTCCTTGGTCATGGACTTGAACGCATCGCAATTGGCGCGGAACCAGCCGGTGTTGTTCATCTGGATGGGATCACCCTGCCGGATCAGGTCCCTGACCTCTTGGATGGCCGCCTGATCCCCGGCACAGGCTTTATCGCCCAGGGCATTGGCCGCCACGCGCCGCGATTGCCACGGTTCCGGCAAAGGTTGCGAGACCGCCTCGATCGGCAGTATGGCCAGCAATCCGACAACGAACAGACG
The DNA here is from genome assembly GCF_045763785.1 of Pseudooceanicola aestuariicola. Classification (NCBI taxonomy): domain Bacteria; kingdom Pseudomonadati; phylum Pseudomonadota; class Alphaproteobacteria; order Rhodobacterales; family Paracoccaceae; genus Pseudooceanicola; species Pseudooceanicola aestuariicola. Next base: position 1,539,081 of record NZ_JBJGSF010000001.1, read on the forward strand.
TTTCATCAGGCTAAGAGGCTTGGTCATTGGCGATGTCCCGATTGTGCCCCTTCAGACTAAAAGCAGCCCGCCGCGCCATGCAAGTCTACAGGGGCTTTACCCCATAGCGCGACAGCAGTGCGGCCCAGCCACGAAGACCGGAAGATGTAAAATGGATATATTTCAATTGACCTTGTCAGCCCGCCCCCCGACACTTCGATCACTTTGGATCACACCAACAGAGACTTGGGGACACATGACATTTGGAAAAACACTTTGCGCGGCGGCCGTGGTGCTATCGCTTGGCGCGACGACCGTTTCGGCAACCACGGCACCTGCACCGGCACCGTCCAGCAGCAACAACAACGCCCGCGACGTGGTCATCGGTGCAGCCGTGATCGGTCTGGTGATCTGGGCTTTGGGTGGGTTCGGGCCCAGCTCTAGCGTGGCAGGCTCCGTATCCTCGCAAGGCGGCACCTCAGGCGGGACGTCCGGGCCGGCCAAGGGCAAGGTTTTGGGGCGCTACTAAGCCTTACGACTTGCCGGGAACCAGCTGCCGCCAGACGCGCACCAGCGGGTCCCAGAGCATAATGCCCAGACGGTGGGTCGAGAGGGCACGCTCCTCGACCCCGTCAAGCCCGATCAGGATGCTGTCGTCGGGGTTTTCATGCGCGGCGATATAAAGCGTTCCGAACATCAAATCCCAGACCGCCAGCGTCTGGCCGAAATTCCTGTCGAAATGCGCCGGGTTGCGGCTGTGATGAACCTGATGCTGCGCAGGAGAGATCAAAAGACGCTCTAGCCACGGCCAATAGGTGACGCGGATATGGCTGTGGTGAAAGTTCGCCATGGCCAGGTTCGCAACCAAAGCAAAAGCATTGATCCCTGCGACCCCGATCACTGTGCTTTCCAGCGTCAGGGTGCCCAACACCAACCCCTGAATTCCCCCCGCAAAAACCGACACGGCCAAGGCCGACACGATCAGCGCGCCGGGATGCTGGCGGTAATAGGTAAAGGGCGTCATCACCTCGGCCGAGTGGTGGACAGCATGCAGCGGCCAGATCAGCCCGATCCGGTGAAACGCGCGGTGCACCCAATAGGCGGCAAAGTCATACGACAGGAACAAAAGCAGAGTCACAGCCACGCCGGGCAGCACCATCGCGGGGGGTGTTTCGCTAGCGATCAGACGGCCCACCCACAGCGCGATCACCGTCGTCAGTGTGACCCGTCCGATCATCCCGGTCAGCGTCATCAGACGTCCCAGAACGAACAGTTGCAGATCCACGCGGTGCGATTTGTGCGTCCATATTTCACGCGGCGCCAGCCAGCGCCAGAACCCCGGACGATCCTTACCCAACAGGTAGATCACCCAGGCGGTGGCCAGGCTGAACAGCAGGTATTCCGGCGCAACCAGAACGTCGCTGCCGAAAAAGCCTGCGTAAATGTTGAAAAGTTGGTCCCACATATCCCGATTTCCCGGCGTATTTGGTCCAGATCCGGCCCGTCCCGAGTTGCCATTCACTATACCTTGGTCTATCGCAACGGCAACCTAAGCGAGGGCCGACATGAGCGATAAGAAGAACGGGATCACCTATGCCGACGCGGGCGTGGATATCGACGCGGGCAACGATCTGGTCGAACGGATCAAACCGGCTGCGAAACGCACGCAACGCCCCGGAACGATGTCCGGCCTTGGCGGCTTTGGCGCGCTTTTCGACCTGAAGGCGGCAGGCTACGACGATCCCATTCTGGTCGCGGCAACTGACGGTGTCGGCACCAAGCTGCGCATCGCCATCGACACCGGCCTGGTGGACGGCGTCGGCATCGATCTGGTCGCCATGTGCGTCAACGATCTGGTGTGTCAGGGGGCAGAGCCTTTGTTCTTCCTCGATTATTTCGCCACTGGCAAGCTTTCGGTCGATCACGGCGCGCGTGTCGTCGAAGGCATCGCCGAGGGCTGCGTTCAATCCGGTTGCGCCCTGATCGGTGGGGAAACGGCTGAAATGCCCGGTATGTACCCCGAAGGCGATTTCGACCTTGCTGGCTTTGCCGTGGGCGCGATGAACCGTGGCGCGGACCTTCCGCGTGGGGTCAAGAAGGGTGATGTCCTGCTTGGCGTTGCGTCGAACGGCGTGCATTCCAACGGCTATTCGCTGGTGCGCAAGCTGGTCGAACACTCTGGCCTTGGCTGGGACAGCGAATGCCCTTGGGCCGACGGCACTCTGGGTCAGGCGCTGCTGGCGCCCACGACGCTTTATGTCAAAGGTGCCATCGCTGCGGTGAAGGACGATTGCGTCAACGCGCTGGCCCACATCACTGGCGGCGGCCTGACGGAAAACCTGCCGCGCGTGCTGCCCGACGATCTGGGTGCAGACATCGATCTGGACACGTGGGAGCTGCTGCCGATCTTCAAATGGCTGGCGGAACAAGGCGGCATGGATCAGGCCGAGATGCTAAAAACCTTCAACTGCGGCATCGGCATGATCGCCGTCGTGCCCGCGGACAAGGTCGAGGTTGCCACGCACCACTTCGCCGCCGCAGGTCACGACGTGACCCCCATCGGCAAGATCACAGAAGGGCAGGGCGTCCGCTATCGGGGCAGCCTTCTTTGACCTCTACGCCGCACAAGCGTGTCGCCATCCTGATTTCCGGCGGCGGGTCGAACATGGTCAAGCTGGTGGACAGCATGACCGGCGACCACCCTGCGCGACCGGTTCTGGTGCTGTCGAATAACGCTGACGCTGGCGGGCTGAAACACGCCGCTGACCGGGGCGTGCCCACGGCTGTCGTCGATCACCGCCCCTATAAGGGCGACCGCCCCGCGTTTGAGGCTGAGTTGATCCAGACCATCGACGCCGCGCAACCGGACATCATCTGCCTTGCGGGCTTTATGCGCATTTTGACCGACGGGTTCACCAGCCATTACGCGGGCCGGATGATCAACATCCATCCGTCGCTGCTGCCCAAGTACCGCGGTTTGCACACCCACGCTCGCGCGATCGAAGCCGGAGAGACAGAGGCTGGCTGCACCGTGCACGAAGTCACCGCCGAACTGGACGATGGCCCCATCCTAGGGCAGGCGCGCGTCCCGATCTTGGCCGATGATAGCCCCGACACTCTTGCCGCACGCGTTCTTGTGCAGGAACATCGCCTTTACCCGCACGCCCTGCGCCGCTTTGCGTCAGGCGACCGAAGCCGCGTGGATCTGACCGACGCCTAGGCCCGTGCGCCCGCCAACCCCTGGGACACTTCCCAACCGGAAAGGGATGTCCTATACGACAAAAATTCCGCGCGGGTGGCCGCGCCCTTTTTCAGGACGACCCTGACCCTATGAAAACGATTACGACGACCCAAGATCTTGCCGAATTCTGCGAAGAAGCTGCCAAGTACGATTATGTCACCGTCGACACCGAGTTCCTGAGGGAACGCACCTATTATTCCCAACTATGCCTGATCCAGCTGGCCATGCCCGGCGAAACGGACGACACCGCTGTTCTGGTGGATCCGCTGTCCGATGGTCTGTCGCTGGAACCACTGTACGAACTCTTCCGCGACACCAGCGTCGTCAAAGTCTTTCATGCCGCGCGGCAGGACCTTGAGATTTTTTATGTCGATGCAGGCGTGATCCCAAAGCCGCTGTTCGACACGCAGATCGCCGCAATGGTCTGCGGATTCGGTGAACAGGTCGGCTATGAAACGCTGGTCAAACGCATCGCGAAAGAGCAGTTGGACAAATCCAGCCGCTTTACCGACTGGTCGCGCCGCCCGCTGACCGATGCGCAAAAGAACTACGCGCTGGCCGATGTGACCCATCTGCGCAAGATCTACGAATACCTTGCCGACAAGCTGCGCAAACAAAAGCGCGAGGCTTGGGTCGAAGAGGAACTGGGCATCCTGACCTCTCCCGAGACCTACATCACCCGCCCTGAAGATGCCTGGCAGCGGATCCGCACCCGCACGTCATCGCCGAAATTTCTGGCCATCGTGCAAAAGCTGGCCGAATTCCGCGAACGCTATGCGCAAACCAACAACGTGCCCCGCAACCGTGTCTTCAAAGACGACGCGGTTAGCGAGCTGGCCTCGACCAAGCCCAAGGACATCAAAGACCTTGGCCGGTCGCGCCTGCTGCTACGCGAAGCCCGTAAGGGCGAAATTGCCGATGGTATTCTGGCAGCCGTCAAAGCCGGGCTGGAGATGAAGCCCGAAGATATGCCTCAGCCGGACCGTACCAACGACAAGCTGCAGGTAGACCCGGCGCTGGCCGATCTGCTGCGTGTGCTGCTGAAGGCCAAGGCCGACGGGGCAGGGGTTGCCCCCCGCCTGATCGCCGCCACGTCCGAACTGGACGCGCTGTCGGCAGGCAAGCGTGACATGCAGGCTCTGACCGGCTGGCGACGCGAAGTCTTTGGCAACGACGCCCTGCGACTATGTGACGGGCAGGTCGGTCTGGCCGCGCGCAAGGGCCGCGTCGAAATCGTTGAGCTATAACGAAAAAAACCCGGCGCTCTGACGCCGGGCTTTTCTTAATGTCAGTTGATCCGGCTGCAATTAGCGGCGCGTGACCATGGCGTTGTTGGCACCGACCACCTCGATCCGGCGTACCAGCAGCAGGTCCTGATCCGTCAACCGCGTCGCCGCCGTCACCGTACGCGATGCCTGCGTGCCCTGAGGGCCGCGCGGCTGTACGCCGACAAAGGCATAGCGCGCCATATCGTCCGGGATGTCATCGCCTTCGATCCGGCGCAGCGCGATGGAATGGGCACCCTGCATATCCGCAACAGCCGTCGCCCGAACGATCGCACCGTTGGGCAGACGCTCCACGCTCAGGCCAGTGATCGTGCCGATTGCGCCACGGTTATCGACCGGAGCGGCAGCAGCAAGAGCAGAGCGGCGGGGAATCAACGGGTTGCGATCACCGGCGTTCAAAGCACGGGATTCAGCGCGGCCAAACCAGTTGAACGGGTTCAAACGCGTGTCGGCAAGGCGTCCACAACTGGCCAGAACCATCGCCGCCATCAGCACCAGGGGGAGTGTTTTGCGCATGGACATCCTCTTTATCTTTCAAGTTGGGTACCCCATCCCGACGCGCTTGAAAAGCCGTTCCCGCATCTGGACATGGACACGGATGCCCCTTACCTCAGCCTCATCACGTCAGGAGAGACCATGGCCCAGCCTGCATTCGAAGAGATCGTCGAGGATTTTGAGTTTCTAGAGGATTGGGAAGACCGTTATCGCCATGTCATCGAATTGGGCAAGGCGATGGATCCGCTGGACCCCGCGCTTCAGGTGCCGGCCAACAAGGTCGACGGCTGCGCATCGCAGGTCTGGCTGTATCCGACCCTGTCCGATGGCGTGTTCCGCTTTGACGGGGAAAGCGACGCAATGATCGTGCGCGGCCTGATCGCGGTTCTGCGGGCGCTGTATAACGATCTGCCGGTAGGAGACGTCGGCAAGGTCGATGCGCAGGCGGAACTGGGGCGGCTGGGCTTGCAGGACCACCTATCGGCCCAACGGTCCAATGGTGTGCGCGCGATGATCGAGCGCATCCGTGAGGTTGCGGCGTAATCTTTTCGCCGAGCAAATCCGGTTTTTTAACTTGAGAAGGGCAGCGTCGTCCCGAGGGTGGCGCAATAGCGCCGCCCATGGGGGCGGGTCGGCGCTGCCCGGCGTGCAGCCGGGCGGTCGTTTTGAGATAGCACCGCAAAGGGGACGCGTTACCGCTCCACGTACTTCCGCAGGCTTGGCAGGAACACGTCGATCTCACCTTCGCGCGGCGATCCGGGAAAGAACCGCACCGCGTCGAAATCCAGCGCATCCGGCAGAAGCCAGCTAATCATCTCGGCCACGCGGTCGGCGTCGTCCTTGTCCATCAGGAACCTTTCCTGCGCCGTGACTAGGATGGCCAGCCGGTCCTGAATGGCGCGCATACCGCGAAACGCTTCCATCATCGGGACGGTCAGCGCCTTGTCGTCCCGCCAGCTTTGCCCGGCAAACAGCTCTTGCGTGACCCGCTGGCCCGCACCGCCACAGGAATAGATCGTGCACCCTGAAAACCCTTCGACGCGCAGCCAGCGATGGATTTTGCACTGGTGGCCCGAAAGGTTGGGGCAGGGCACGCCTGCCGGCTTGTCGATGGCGAAATGCGGGCCCTTGTCGATGGACAGGGCCAGACAACACAGCGCGGCACATTGGCCACAATCTTCTTTGAGCGAGGGCAGTTGCGTCATACCGCGGCTTCTAACGCGGTTGCCAGCTCTCCGTAACCCGTGAAGCGGCGCTCGAACGCCAGCCCCAGTTTTTCGGCGGCGGCCCGCGCCTTTTCGGTCAATGCCTCATCCTCGGTCTGCGCAAGGTACACAAGGCTTTGGTAGTGGCCGAAATACATATCCCGCAGCTCTGGATGGCGGTCCATCTTAAGGCCCTTCCAGATCAGCGTGTCGAACTGCCGGGTCAGAAAATCAGTGAGGTAAAAGGAAAACACCTCTTGTCGCGCAAGGAAATCATCGACCCCTTCGAAGAAGGCATAGCAATGCGGGCCACGGATCATCTGAACGCCCAGATCGGCGCAGACCTTTTCCAGATCGCCCCCAGTGCCACAATCGGCATAGGCTACGAAGACCTGATCATAATCGCCGCGCCGCTTGGTCACCGCGTCACGCACCGCCGCCGGGATCCGGTCGGGATGGTTGTGCAGGATGGCAGGCAGGCAATGCAGGTCCACATGGTCCCAACCATTGGCGCGGATCAGCGCAAGGATTTCCCGCGCCAATGCCCCACAGGCCAAAACCAAAAGGCGGCCACGTCCCGTAGCCGCCAATCCGTTTTCCGTCAGTTCCAGATCACTGGGCAGGTGCATCACAGCCCCCCGCGATGTGGGGGCTTAGCCGCCCACGCCCTGATTGTGTTTGCGCGCGACCATGGTTTTCGCGGTTTCAACCGCCACGGCCGCATCCCGGCAGTAAGCGTCCGCACCAATGGCCCGACCGAATTCTTCGTTCAGGGGCGCGCCGCCCACCAGCACGATGTAATCGTCGCGGATGCCTTTTTCGGCCATCGTGTCGATGACGACCTTCATATAGGGCATCGTCGTGGTCAGCAGGGCAGACATGCCAAGGATGTCGGGCGATTCCGTTTCCAGCGCTTCCAGATAAGCCTCAACCGCGTTGTTGATGCCCAGATCGATGACCTCGAAACCAGCGCCTTCCATCATCATCGCGACAAGGTTTTTGCCGATGTCGTGGATGTCACCTTTGACCGTGCCGATGACCATCTTGCCCATACGGGGCGCGCCGGTTTCGATCAGCAGCGGCTTCAGAATGGCCATGCCACCCTTCATCGCGTTCGCGGCCAAAAGCACCTCTGGCACGAACAGAATGCCATCGCGGAAGTCGTGGCCGACGATCGTCATGCCTCCGACCAGTGCCTTGGTGAGGATGTCATAAGGTGTCCATCCGCGTTCCAGCAGAATTCTAACACCTTCTTCGATCTCTTCCTTCATTCCATCGTAAAGATCGTCGAACATCTGATCGACAAGCTCTTCGTCATTAAGGTCTGAAAGGATGATGTCTTCTTCGTCCGACATGGGCCTACCTGAGTCTTGGGGCAGAAATATGTGTTAGCCTTGAAGCATTTGCCGACAGGCCGTGGGTCAATTTGCGACACAGGATCGCGATGTTCCGACCATAACCCGATATTCGCCGGACCTATATGCGAAAAATCCTCATCTAGATCATGGGGCAAACAGATGAACAGATCGTGAGCACTTGCCGATGTTCCGCCTTTGTTCTAATTCTGGCGCATGGTTTCGAAACGCGCGCTGACAGACGGACACAGTATCGATCCCGCCGCACGCCGCGGCCGGGGCGCGGCAAGCAATCAGGTCAGCCGTTTTGACAGTCAGGACCGGGTTCTGGAAAACGACGGCTGGGACATCGCCGAAGAGATTACCCAGATCAGGACCGAGGTGCGGCAGGAACAGGCCCGCAGCCTGATCACCTATAATACCAGCCCCGATCTGCCCTTTGATCGGTCCATTAACGTCTACCGGGGCTGCGAACATGGCTGCGTCTATTGCTTTGCGCGGCCCACCCATGCGTATCTGGGCCTGTCCCCGGGGCTGGATTTCGAAACCCGCCTGACCGCGCGTGTGAACGCGGCCCAAGTGCTGGAAAAAGAACTGCGCAATCCCCGCTACAAGGTCGCCCCCATCGCGATGGGCACCAACACCGACCCCTATCAGCCAGTGGAACATCAGGCCGAACTGACGCGCAACTGTCTGAAAGTGCTGGCCGACTACAACCATCCCGTCGCGATCGTCACCAAGGGCACCGGCATTCTGCGCGATCTGGATATCCTTGCGCCCATGGCCGCGCAGGGCCTCGCCTCGGTCGGCATCTCGGTCACAACGCTGAACCCGGAAATTTCCCGCAAGATGGAGCCGCGTGTGCCGTCCCCCGCCAAACGGCTCGACGTGATCCGCCGCCTCAGCGATGCGGGCGTGCCGGTGCGGGTCATGGTCTCTCCGGTCGTGCCCGGCCTGACCGACCCGGAGGTCGAGGCGATTCTGCATGCTGCCCATGACGCCGGCGCCACCTCGGCCAGCTGGATTATGCTGCGCCTGCCGCTAGAGGTCGCGCCGCTGGTCGAGGCTTGGGCCAAAGAGCATTTCCCCGACCGCGCCGACAAGATCCTGAACCGCCTGCGCGAAATGCACGGCGGCCAGCTTTATTCCGCGCAATGGGGCAAACGGATGAGAGGAGAGGGCGTCTATGCTCAGATGGTCGCCGCGCGTTTCGACAACACCGCCCGCCGCCTTGGCCTGAACCATCCCACACCGGCGCTGCGAACAGACCTGTTCCGCCACCCGCCGCGCCCGGGTGACCAGCTTAGCCTGTTCGGCTGATCTTCATCTTTCCAAAAATACTACCGCCGGAGGCATCCCGAACGGGCCGTCCCACCAACGGCAGGACAAAATTACACCGACAACCGCGTGCCTTGCGTCCCACGCTCCCGGTAGGGCGTCGTCTGATATTGCGCGCGGTAGCATTTGGAAAAATGCGACGGCGACGAAAATCCACAGGCCAGCGCCACGTTAATAACGCTCATATTGGTCTGCATCAGCAGGTTGCGCGCCTTTTGCAACCGCAGCTCCATGTAATACCGTTTGGGCGACCGGTTCAGATACCGCCGGAACAGACGTTCCAGCTGACGGGTCGACATGCCCACATCCTGCGCCAGAACCGCGGGGGAAATCGGCTCTTCGATGTTCTGCTCCATCATCTGGATGACCTGGCTCAGCTTGGGGTGCCGCACGCCGATCCGCGTCGGCACCGACAGGCGCTGCGTGTCCTGATCCGTGCGGATGGAGGAATAGATAAGCTGATCCGCCACCGAATTGGCCAGATCCTCTCCGTGTCGGTCGGCAATTAGCTTTAGCATCAGGTCAATGGATGACGTGCCGCCCGCCGTGGTCATGCGCAGACCATCGACGACAAAGACCGACTTGGTCAGGTTAACCTCTTCATATTCCTCGGCGAAACTGTCGTGGTTTTCCCAGTGAATCGTGGCGCGTTTGCCGTCCAGCAACCCGGCCTCAGCCAGCACGTAGGCAGCGGTGCAAAGCCCGCCGATCCGCAGACCTTTGCGCGCCTCGCGACGCAGCCAGTTCAACAGCGGCTTGGTCGTGGCCTTCTGCACGTCCAGCCCCGCACAGACCAGCACGGTGTCTTCGCGCGACAGCTCGCCCAGTTTTTCATCAGACGCAAAGACCGAGCCCGCCGAACAGGACACGTTGTCCCCTTGTTCCGACTGCACTTCCCACGTGTACAGCTGCTTTCCCGCCATGCGGTTGGCAATTCGCAGGCATTCCAAAGCGGATGAGAAGGACAAAAGCGAAAAATTGTCCAACAAAACAAAGACAAAATGCGACGGCTTTTCAGTCATGGTAATCCCTAAGACCCGACACTGCGATGTCGCAAACGGGCGATGGCAAAAACCCTGTCAGAACGGAATGTCGCACACAAGAGCGTTTCGCGCCAAATAGGCAACAGGATCGGATTGGCGGTAGCCCCTTGAAGAATCCCTGTTTATAACCCCCGGACCGAACCATCCGGCGGAGGAAACGATATGGCAGGCTGGAACAAAAACGACTGGCGCAACAAGCCTCGGGTGCAGATGCCCGATTATCCCGATCAGGACGCCCTGCATCAGGTCGAGGCGAAATTGTCGAAATATCCGCCTCTCGTCTTTGCGGGCGAAGCGCGCCGGCTGAAACAGGCGCTTGGCAAGGCCGGGCGGGGTGAGTCGTTCGTCCTGCAGGGCGGTGACTGTGCCGAAGCCTTTGACCAGTTCAGCGCAGACAGCATCCGCGACACCTTCAAGGTGATGCTGCAGATGGCGATGGTTCTGACCTTCGGCGCCAAGGTGCCCGTGGTCAAAATCGGCCGTATGGCAGGCCAGTTTGCGAAACCCCGGTCCGCCCCGACCGAGGTGGTGGATGGCGTCGAACTGCCCAGCTACCGTGGCGATATCATCAACGATCTGGACTTCACGCCCGAAGCGCGGATCCCCGATCCGACCAAGATGCTGCAGGCCTACACGCAGGCGGCGGCCACGCTAAACCTGCTGCGCGCCTTTTCGACCGGCGGCTATGCCGACGTGAACGAAGTGCACCGCTGGACCCTTGGCTTTACCGAGTCGGACGAGGCCGAGCGGTTCCGCGATATGGCCAACCGCATCACCGACACGCTGGACTTTATCCAAGCGGCAGGCGTCAGCTCTGACCGCCAGCACGCGCTGCGTCAGGTGGATTTCTACACCAGCCACGAAGCGCTGCTACTGGAGTACGAAGAGGCGCTCTGCCGTGTCGACTCGACCTCTGGTCAGTATCTGGCGGGGTCCGGCCACATGATCTGGATCGGCGACCGCACCCGTCAGCCCGACGGCGCGCATGTCGAATTCTGCCGCGGTGTGCAGAACCCGATTGGCCTGAAGTGTGGCCCGTCCATGACCTCGGACGATCTGAAGGTTCTGATGAAAAAGCTGAACCCGGAAAACGAGATGGGTCGTCTGACCCTGATCGCGCGCTTCGGGGCAGGGAAGGTCAACGACAACCTGCCGCGCCTGATCGAAACGGTAAAAGCCGAAGGGGCCAATGTGGTCTGGGTCTGCGATCCGATGCATGGCAACACGATCAAATCGGACACCGGCTATAAAACCCGGCCCTTCGATTCCGTTCTGCAAGAGGTGAAGGAATTCTTTGCCGCCCATCAGGCCGCAGGCACCATCCCCGGCGGCGTGCATTTCGAAATGACCGGACAGGACGTCACCGAATGCGTTGGCGGTTTGAAAGAAGTCACCGACGAAGACCTCAAGGACCGCTACCACACCGCCTGCGATCCGCGTCTGAACGCGTCGCAATCGCTGGAACTGGCCTTCCTTGTGGCTGAAGAACTGACCTCGATGCGGTCTGATCGTCTGGCCGAAGCCGGGTAATCAAAACCATCCGTTCTGAATAAACAAAGCGGCGCAACCCTCTGGTGCGCCACTTTTTCTTTGGACAGGACTATTTCAGAACGATTAGTTGCTATCGTCGGAATGCACCAACCGAAGGTAGGGACGCGGCGCGGCTTCGAACGGATCGGCGGCTTCTGCCATGCCGGTGGCGACGGGCGTTTCCTTGACCTCGTCCGGCAGGAAGGCATCGCCCAGCAGGCGGTTGATCTTGACCTCTGAAATCTCGAACCGGCGAGGGGCGCGACCGATATCGCCCTTGGTCACCACGCAGCCGAGCACGCGGGAAATGTCACCCAGATCGCTTTTCAGTGGCAGCAGTATCATCCGCGCCTCTAGCGGGGGTTTGCCGATGCCACGTTCGCCCACCAAAGAGATTTCGGCCGTAGCAGGGGCGTTGAACACCTCTTCCAGCGTGTCGCTGATACGGTTGCGGGAATCGGTAGCAAAGAAGGCAGTCAGCGGCATGCCGCGCACTTCCATCCCCAGAAGTTCTGTCAGATGCGACCCCGCGATCCGCAGGCGCCCCAGACCGGGCGCGATGCGTTCTGCGACAAAAGCAAATTCCAACGCGCGTTCGATTCCGCGCGGATCGATGTCCGACCGGCGTGGCACCAGACGGCCAGCGCGGATCGCCTGCCAGTAGGCTTCTACCTCTCGCAGAGGCTGAAACCGGCTAGAGCTGGCGAATTGTGTCATATTGACGACCGTGCGGTCTGAATTGTGATCCGTAGGCATTAGGGCAGTCCTGTTCTGTCTTTCCGGCGGTTATGCCTTCCCGTCCTGCCCCCGCAGACGTGTGGTGGAAGTGGCATCCCGCCCCGCTGAGAGAAGAATGCCATGATCCCGCCTTAATTGGTCAAAATTCTGAACGAATAGTTAACGGCGCGCGCTTTAGGCGAAATTTGCCTGCTCTGACGCGGCGTCACCGGCTGGAAATCGGGCCTTGGGCACGATAGATCCTGCCAAAACCGAAAGAAGGGGCCGGGCAAATGCATCATTCCATGACAGGGTTCGCGTCATCGCAGGGCCAGCACGGACCCCACACCTGGACGTGGGATATCCGGTCGGTGAACGCCAAGGGACTGGACATCAAAGTTCGAACGCCTGACTGGATTCCCAATCTGGAACAGGCGCTGAAGGCGCAGTTGGCCAAACGCGTCGCCCGCGGCAACGTGACCGTGAACCTGCGCATCCAGCGGAGCGAGGCATCGGGCGGTCTGGCCCTGAACGAAGCGGCGACCGAACAGGCGCTGCTGGCGCTGGCCCAGATCGAAGACCGCGCGATGTTCCATGGCATCACGCTTGCGCCCTCCAAAGCTGCCGACCTGCTGTCGATCCGGGGCGTACTGGAAGCCGACGTGCAGCAGGACGACACCGAGGCGCTGTCGAACCATCTGGCGCAGGATTTCACCGCCGTGGCCGAGGCCTTTGTTCAGATGCGCCAGACCGAAGGGCAGGCGCTGATCGGTATCCTAAGCGATCATTTCGATCAGATCGAAGCGCTGGTGGATCAAGCCGCCACGCAGCTAGAGGCCCGCACCGACGCGGTGAAAGAGGCGTTGAACCAGCAGCTGGCCCGCGTATTGGACGCCGATCTGGCCATTGACCCTCAGCGCGTCGCGCAGGAATTGGCGCTGATCGCGGTCAAAGGCGACGTGACCGAAGAAATCGACCGGCTGCGCGCGCACATCAAGGCCGCCCGCGACCTTATCGCCAGTGACGCGCCCGCAGGCCGCAAGCTGGATTTCTTGGCGCAGGAATTCAACCGCGAGGCCAACACCCTGTGTTCCAAGTCCCAGAACGTAGAGCTGACGGCGACGGGGCTGGAACTGAAGGCGGTGATCGAACAGATGCGCGAACAGGTGCAGAATCTGGAGTGATTTATCTACGCCGATCGTAGGTCCCGCCCGGCGGAAACGCCGGGCAGCGCCCGACCCGCCCCCATGGGCGGGCGCTTTTGCGCCCACCCTCGGGTCAGGCGCTGCCCTCTGCGAAGACCTTTCACCAAAAGCCTACAGACCAACCCCGCGCTTGCAGCCTCTGGCGTTATTTGCCAATCAGTCCGCAACCAGCGGAGACAAGAGGGATCCCATGCCAGCCAAAACAGCCGATCGTCGGGGTCTACTGATCATTCTGTCATCGCCATCAGGTGCCGGAAAATCCACCTTAGCCAAGCGGTTACGCGAATGGGACAGCTCGATCCGTTTTTCCGTATCGGCCACGACGCGCGAACCTCGCCCCGGTGAGGTTGACGGCAAGGATTACCACTTCCTGACCGAAGAGGCGTTCAAATCCAGCGTGGAAGAAGGCGAAATGCTGGAACACGCGCGGGTGTTTGGCAATTACTACGGCTCTCCTCGGGCCGCCGTTCAGGATGCGATCGATGCAGGCCAAGACGTGCTGTTCGACATCGACTGGCAGGGCGCGCAGCAGATCAGCAACTCTCCTCTGAACCAGCACACGCTGTCGATTTTCCTGCTGCCGCCCTCGATCACAGAATTGCACCGCCGCCTGCAGGATCGCGGGCAGGACGGGGCCGATGTGATCGCCGACCGGATGCGCAAAAGCTGGGACGAGATAAGCCATTGGGACGCTTATGATTTCGTCCTTGTGAACGACAATCTGGACGACACCGAACAAAAGCTGCGCGCCATCCTGACCGCCGCACGACTGCGCCGTACGCAGCAACCCAGCATCACCAGCCACGTCCGCCAACTGCAAACAGAATTCGAGGCCACACAATGATTTACGCATTAGACGGCATTACCCCGACACTCCCCGAAGACGACGATTTCTGGATCGCGCCCGACGCCAACGTGATCGGCAAAGTGGTACTGGAAAGCGGCGCGTCGATCTGGTTCGGCGCCACCCTGCGCGGCGATAACGAGGTCATCCACATTGGCCGCGGATCGAACGTGCAGGAAAACACCGTCATGCACACCGATATGGGCTGTCCGCTGACCGTGGGCGAAAACTGCACCATCGGGCACAAGGCCATGCTGCACGGCTGTACCATCGGCGACAATTCCCTGATCGGGATGGGAGCGACGATCCTGAACAACGCGGTCATCGGCAAGAACTGCCTGATCGGGGCAGGGGCTTTGGTGACCGAAGGCAAGGTGATCCCTGATAATTCCATGGTGCTGGGCAGCCCCGCCAAGGTGGTGAAGGAACTGGGCGAGGATTGGGTCGCCAAGCTGAAAACCTCTGCCCAGTTCTACCAGCAGAACATGCGCCGGTTCCGCAGCGGGTTGAAACCCGTCTGATCCATAAGGCAATAGCCCATGACCGAAGCCTTCCTGACCCAGCTTTTGCAGGCGATCCCGCTGGCCTCGGTCCTGATTGGGCGGGGCGAACGGATACTTGCCGCCAACAACGACGCAAAGGCGCTGTTTGATCAGGCCATCGTGGGCCGCCACTTCATCACAGCAATCCGTCAGCCCAATGTATTGGACGCAGTGGACGCGTGCCTGTCGGACCATCAGACCCGCCGCACCCGCTATCTGACCAGCGAGGCGGGAAAAGACCTGACCTATGCCGTCACCGCGTCCTACGTCGATCTGGGCGCAGGAGAGGGCGTGCTGGTCTGCTTTGACGACGTGACCCATGTTGAACAGGCAGGCCAGATCCGCCGAGATTTCGTGGCCAACGTCAGTCACGAACTGCGCACGCCTTTGACCGCGCTGATCGGCTTTATCGAAACGCTGCAGGGCCCGGCCAAAGACGACCCCGCCGCGCGGGATCGGTTCCTGTCGATCATGCAGCGGGAATCGCACCGGATGGAGCGTCTGGTCCGCGATCTGCTGTCCCTGAGCCGGGTCGAGGGCGAAGAACGTATGCGCCCCACCGCGCGCGTCGATGTCGCGACGCTGATCGGGTCGATCCTGCGCACCCTAGCGCCTTTGGCCGAAGAGGCGGGCGTTCGGTTCGATCAGCACGGTCCTGCGGATAATGTTTTCGTGCCCGGGGACGAAGACCAGCTGCGCCAGATTTTCACCAACCTCATTGAGAACGCGATCAAATACGGCGGGCAGGGCGGTCTGGTCGAGGTGATCGTGACGGTCGCCGACGACATCCCGGCACTGCGCGGCCGGGGCGTGTCGATCACGGTCAAGGATTCGGGGCCGGGCATCGCGGATGTGCATATCCCGCGACTCACCGAGAGATTCTATCGCGTCGATTCGCACCGATCGCGCGAAATGGGCGGCACGGGCCTTGGATTGGCCATCGTGAAGCATATCGTGAACCGCCATCGCGGAAGATTGCGGATCGAAAGCACTTTGGGCGAAGGCAGCCGATTTACCGTGTCACTTCCGGCGGAATGACCCCGGCCAAAATTGTAAACGTCATGTAAACAAGGGCTTGTCTGGTCCTTTTTTCATGTGGTTTGGCCAGATGTGCCTGTGGACAAATGCTGATGGTTGTCTAGCTGACGTGGCGACAGTCCAGCGTGTCATGAAACTGTTACACAACGTTCACAAAAGGATTAAACGCGGCCCGTAGGAGGTCGGCCAAGGTCACCGGAACTGGTGGCCATGAGACATAACCAGGAGCTGACATGTCCTTCATGAAACTGACCGCCTCTGCCATGGCGATCGCTGCCGTTTCCGCAACCGCCGCAACTGCCCGTGACCAGGTGCAGGTTGCCGGGTCTTCCACCGTTCTTCCCTATGCTTCGATCGTGGCCGAAGCCTTCGGCGAAAACTTCGACTTCCCGACCCCGGTCGTTGAATCCGGCGGCTCCTCGGCTGGCCTCAAGCGGTTCTGCGAAGGTGTTGGCGAAAACACCATCGACGTGGCCAACGCATCGCGCGCCATCCGTGAAAAAGAAGTCAAAGCCTGTGCCGAAAACGGCGTGACCGACATCATCGAAGTCCGCATCGGCTATGACGGCATCGTCTTTGCATCGCAGCTGGACGGCCCGGCCTACGACGCGTTCGAGCCCGCAGACATCTACAACGCACTGGCCCCGAAGGTCGTGGTTGACGGCGAACTGGTCGACAACCCGCACACCATGTGGTCCGACTTCAACGCTGACCTGCCTGCCGAAGAAATTCTGGCCTTCATCCCCGGCACCAAGCACGGCACCCGTGAAGTGTTCGAAGAAAAAGTTCTGGCCGCTGGCTGTGAAGCAACCGGCGCGCATCAGGCCATGCTGGACGCAGGCATGTCCGAAGATGACGCAGAAGACGCCTGTATCGCAGTGCGCACCGACGGTCGTTCGGTCGACATCGACGGCGACTACACCGAAACGCTGGCCTCCATCGACAGCAATGCGAACGGCATCGGCATCTTCGGTCTGGCCTTCTACGAGAACAACACCGACAAGCTGAAAGTCGCGACCATGTCCGGCGTTGAGCCCTCGACCGAGACGATCTCGACCGGCGAATACCCCGTGTCCCGTCCGCTGTTCTTCTACGTCAAAAAAGCCCACATCGGCGTCATCCCGGGCCTGAAAGAATACGCAGAGTTCTTCGTGTCCGACGACATGGCAGGCCCCGACGGCCCGCTGTCCGAATACGGCCTGGTCTCCGACCCTGCGCTGTCGGAAACCCAGTCGGCTGTTGCTGACGAACAGACCATGGGCTCGAACATGTAATTCGGCCTTGGGACGGTCCTTCGGGGCCGTCCCCCCCCTTTATCCTTACCGCCCCTGTGGCGGTTCATTTGTTCCAGAATATCAGGACTCTATCCCATGCCGGCAATCTGGATTTTGTGCATCGTATTGGGCGTTGCCGTTGTTGGATACGGTCTTGGGCGCAGCCGCGCCATGGCCTCGGCCGGGGGTGACGCACGTCACCTTCATTCTCTACCCGCCTACTATGGCTATAATGCCGCGCTGAGCGTGCTGGTGCCCGCCCTTGGCCTTCTGGTCGTCTGGCTGATCCTTCAGCCGATGGTGATCCAGAACGCGGTGTCCGGCGCCATCCCAAGCACCGAATACGCCGATACCGGCGCGCTGAACCTAATCATGTCGGACGTGCGCCGCGTGGCAGAAGGCCTCGACATGGCCGTCGCCCAAGGCGCGATGAGCGCAGAGCAGGCCGCGTCGCTGGATGGGGCAGGCGATCTGCGTGACACCCTGGCGGGCGTCGGTGTGGCGCTTGGGTCAGAGGTCGAAGGCTACGTTCTGAACGCCGCGCAGGATTACCGCAGCCTGAACGCGACCGGGACGCTGATCCGCACGGTTCTGGTGATCCTTCTGGCCATCGCGGGCCTTGGCTTTGCCGTGATGCGCACCAACAAGGATTTCCGCGCCCGGAACGTGGTGGAGAAGGTGGTTCTTGCGCTGCTGATCTTTGCGGCCTCGATCGCGATCCTGACCACCATCGGCATCGTGCTGAGCCTTGTGTTCAACACGTTAGAATTCTTCAAGCTCTATCCCTGGACCGATTTCTTCTTTGGTCTGACATGGGCCCCATCCTTCGGCGGCGGGTCGGAACTGGGGATCATCCCGCTGTTCTGGGGCACCTTCTACATCTCGATCATCGCGCTGGCCGTGGCTGTGCCGATTGGCCTCTTTGCCGCGATCTACCTGTCGGAATACGCCTCCGCGCCCGTACGGTCCTTTGCCAAGCCGATGCTCGAAGTGCTGGCCGGGATCCCGACCATCGTCTACGGCCTCTTTGCCCTGCTGACGGTCGGCCCGGCGCTGGTGTCTGTCTTTGGCCCCGACGGAACAGGCTGGATGGGCGGCAGCCGCGCCGTGATGACCGCCGGTCTGGTGATGGGCATCATGCTGATCCCCTTTGTGTCGTCGCTGTCCGATGACATCATCAACTCGGTCCCTCAGGCGATGCGCGACGGGTCTTTGGGGCTGGGCGCGACGAAATCCGAAACCATCAAGCAGGTGGTTTTGCCAGCCGCCCTTCCGGGCATCGTCGGCGCCATCCTTCTGGCCGCCAGCCGCGCCATCGGCGAAACCATGATCGTGGTGCTGGGGGCAGGGGCCGCGGCCCGCTTGTCGATGAACCCCTTTGAGGCGATGACCACCGTCACCGCCAAGATCGTCAGCCAGCTGACAGGTGATGCGGACTTTGCCTCGCCCGAGGCGCTGGTGGCCTTTGCCTTGGGCATGACGCTGTTCGTCATCACTCTTGGCCTGAACGTCTTTGCACTGTGGATCGTGCGCAAATACCGGGAGCAATACGAATGACCGACGCGACCTCCAACACCCCCGGTGCCGCCTCTGGGTCTGCGCCCAAAAGCAGCCTGTTGACGCTGGACAAACGTGTCCGCCGCCGCAATGCCGCCGAAGCCCGTTTCCGCGCCTATGGCATCGCCGCCGTGACCATCGGTCTGGTCTTTCTGGTGCTGCTGCTGGTGGCGATCTTCCGCAACGGGCTGCCGGCCTTTACCCAGACGTTCATCAACGTTTCGGTCGAGCTGCGCGAAGACAAGCTGGACAAGAACGGCAACCGCGACATCGAAGAGATCAAGAAGGTGTCGACCTTTGGCTACAAACCGCTGGTCATCGAGGCCATGGCCGCGACGCTGGCCAACAACGGAATAGAGAACCCGCTGGCCAAGGAAAAAGACCTAGAAAAGATGATCTCGGCCTCGGCGCTTGCCGAAATCCGCGACTTCGTCATCGCCAACCCCGACCGCATCGGGGACACGGTTGAATTCCGCCTGCTGACCTCGTCCCGCGTGGACGGCTACATGAAGGGCCGCGTGGTCCGCGAAGATCTGGCGCGCGACAAGAACCTTGATGCCGAACACCTCGACATCACCGATGCCTTGGCCAGCGCCGGCCTGTTGCAGCGGGAATTCAACTGGGACTTCATCCTTGGCGCCGACGCCTCGGAAAGCCGCCCGGAACAGGCGGGGATCGGTGTGGCGATGCTGGGGTCGTTCTTCATGATGCTGGTGGTGCTGGGTCTGGCCCTGCCGATTGGTGTCGCGGCGTCGATCTATCTGGAAGAATTCGCGCCCAAGAACCGCTGGACCGACCTGATCGAGGTGAACATCTCGAACCTCGCGGCTGTGCCCTCGATTGTCTTCGGTATCCTCGGTCTGGCCGTCTTCATCCAGTTCGCGCATCTGCCGCAGTCGGCCCCGCTGGTCGGTGGTCTGGTGCTGACGCTGATGACGCTGCCGACGATCATCATCTCGACCCGCGCGTCGCTGAAGGCGGTGCCGCCGTCGATCCGTGACGCGGCGCTTGGGGTAGGGGCCTCGAAAATGCAGTCGGTGTTCCACCACGTGCTGCCTCTGGCCATGCCCGGCATCCTGACCGGCACGATCATTGGCCTTGCACAGGCGCTTGGTGAAACCGCGCCTCTGCTGCTGATCGGCATGGTGGGCTACATCGCGTCGAACTATCCCGATGGCGTGGCCAGCGGGTTCATTGACCCGAATTCGGCCATGCCGGCGCAAATCTACGAATGGGCCAAGCGTGCGGACCCGGCCTATTACGAACGGGCATGGGGCGGTATCATCATCCTGCTGGCCTTCCTCATGACCATGAACATCATTGCGATTATTCTGCGTCGACGCTTTGAGCGCCGGTGGTAATAAGGAAATGAACATGTACGACGCCCCCGTATCGGAGCAGAAATTGACCCAGAAAGACATCAAGATCGCCGCGCGCAACGTGCAGGTCTACTATGGCCCGAACCATGCGATCAAAGACGTGAACGTGGAAATCGAAGACAAAACCGTGACGGCTTTCATCGGCCCGTCGGGCTGTGGCAAATCCACCTTCCTGCGGTGCCTGAACCGGATGAACGACACCATCGACATCTGCCGCGTCGAAGGTGACATCCTGCTGGATCAGGAAAACATCTATGATCCCAAGGTCGACCCGGTTCAGCTGCGCGCCAAGGTGGGCATGGTGTTCCAGAAACCCAACCCGTTCCCCAAGTCGATCTACGACAACATCGCCTATGGCCCCCGTATCCATGGTCTGGCCAAGAACAAGGCCGATCTGGATGAAATCGTTGAAAAATCCCTGCGCCGTGGCGCCATCTGGGACGAGGTCAAAGATCGCCTGCACGCGCCCGGCACTGGTCTTTCCGGCGGTCAGCAGCAGCGCCTGTGCATCGCCCGTGCGGTGGCCACGGAACCCGAAGTTCTGTTGATGGACGAACCCTGTTCGGCGCTTGACCCCATCGCGACGGGGCAGGTGGAAGAACTGATCGATGAGCTGCGCAAGAACTACAGCGTGGTCATTGTGACCCACTCCATGCAGCAGGCGGCGCGTGTGTCCCAAAAGACCGCGTTCTTCCACCTCGGCAACTTGGTCGAATATGGCGAAACCAGCCAGATTTTCACCAACCCCGTCGACAGCCGCACCGAAAGCTACATCACTGGCCGTATCGGCTAAGCCTCTGGAGAGGATAGAAAATGCCCGTAGAAGAACAGCATATAGCATCCGCCTTCGACCGTGACCTGGAATCGATCCAGGCCAAGATCCTGAAGATGGGTGGGCTGGTCGAAACCGCGATCCTCGAGGCCGCGCAATCGCTGGAAACCCGCGATGAAGAACTGGCCGAAAAGGTCCGCCGTGGCGACAAGGCCATTGATGAGCTGGAGCAGCTGATCAACGAAGAATGCGCCCGCGTCATTGCCATGCGCGCGCCCATCGCCAGCGATCTGCGGATCGTGCTGACGGTGATGAAGATCAGCTCGAACCTCGAACGTATTGGCGACTATGCGAAAAACATGGCCAAGCGAACCTCGATCCTGGCGCAGATGAGCCCGATCAACGGCTCGCAAGCCGCGCTGCGTCGCATGGCCCGCGAAGTGAACGAGATGCTGAAAGACGCGCTCGACAGCTTTATCCAGCGTGACCCGGCCAAAGCGCAGGACGTCATCAACCGCGACGCTGACGTCGATCAGATGTACAACGCGCTGTTCCGCGAATTCCTGACCTTCATGATGGAAGACCCGCGCAACATCACCGCGTGCATGCACCTGCACTTCATGGCGAAGAACACCGAACGGATGGGGGACCACGTGACCTCGATCGCGGAACAGGTGGTCTATCTGGTCACCGGCGAAACCCCGGACGAGCCGCGCCAGAAGGGCGATAAGACCTCGACCGATCCGTCCATTTCGCCCCAGATCTAAGAGACACGCCCATGCCCGATCAGCCCACAGTTCTGGTGGTCGAAGACGAACCCGCACAACGCGAAGTTCTGTCCTACAACCTTGAAGCCGAAGGATTTCAGGTCACACGCGCCGAAAATGGCGAAGAGGCCCTGATGCTGGTCAACGAGGCCGCGCCGGACATCATCGTGTTGGACTGGATGCTGCCCAACGTCTCGGGGATCGAAGTGTGTCGTCAGCTGAAAATGCGCTCGGACACGCGCGGTGTGCCGATCATCATGCTGTCGGCTCGGTCGGAAGAGGTAGACCGCGTCAGGGGGCTGGAAACGGGCGCTGACGACTACGTGGTCAAACCTTATTCGGTGATCGAACTGATGGCCCGTGTGCGCGCCCAACTGCGCCGCACGCGTCCGTCGTCGGTAGGCGAACGGCTGGAATACGAAGACATTGTGCTGGACAGCGAAACCCACCGCGTGACGCGCGGCGGCGACGTGCTGAAGCTTGGCCCGACCGAATTCCGGCTGCTGAGCACCTTCATGGAAAAACCCGGCCGTGTCTGGAGCCGTGAGCAGCTTTTGGACCGCGTCTGGGGCCGCGACATCTATGTCGATACCCGGACGGTCGATGTGCATATCGGACGGCTTCGCAAGGCGCTGTGCCAGCATGGTGGCGACGATCCGCTGCGCACGGTTCGCGGGGCAGGCTACGCTCTGGGGTGATCCCGGACCGGGTCGGTGAACTTAGAACCGCACCTGACAACGTAAGCCTGCGAGTGTTTCCAGATCAGGGTTTGGCACGGTGATCCGCACACCGATGGTCCCGCTGCGCGCGTCGATCACCCGGTCGATCACATCCACCACACCATCGACCTGTCCGCCCGTGGGTTCCTGAGGCAGCACGGTGACCTGATCGCCGATCTCGATGGTTCCCATCATCTCAAGCGGCAAAAAGGCCGAGACGTGCAGCGGATCAATCTCCGCAATCGTCACTACGACCGAGGATTCACTGACAAACTCGCCCGGAGAGAGCGGCGTTTCCACAACCACACCATCCAGTGGGCTGCGGATCGTACGCTGATCAAAGACCGCCTTGCTGCGTTCGTAATCCAATTGCGCCTGCGTTTTTTCCCGCTGCGCCGCTTCGACCTGCAGCCGCGCGATTTGCAGCGACGCACGGGCAGTTTCCAAATCCTGAAGCGACGCGACATTGCGGTCGTGTAGCGTTTCGACCCGCTGCGTGTTCAGCTTTTCGAAATCCAACCGTGCTTCGGCCAGCGCGATATCCGCGTCGTTCTTGGCACGCTCTTCCGATATCCGGACCGAGGCCGCCTCGATATCGCTATTCAGAACGGCCAGAACCTGACCCTTGGTGACGGTCATACCGCGATCCGCCTGAACCTCTTGCAGGATACCAGTAGAGCGAGAGCCGACATTGACGATTGCCTTCGGCTCAATCAGGCATTCATAGGTCCGCCCGTCCTGCGCCATCGCGGGCAGGCCGGTCAGAACGGCCAGCAAAGCGATCAGCTTACTCGGGCGCAGTGGACATGAACGATACGGCATTCCGGCATTCCTCGTCGAATTTCTGAATTTTGTCTCGCAAAGCGGCTTCATCTGCGGTCACGGCCAACAGGCGGCGTCGGGCGAGCCAGTGACCGGGGCGGGACCACCGGGCCAGCAGGCGGGCAATCCCATCCGGCACCTGCGTTCGTTTGGGGCGCGGGACATAGGCGATACGCCGGCAATCCCACGCCGCGGGCAGGGGCGGCCAATAGCCAAAGTGACGCGAGAAATAAGCAAGCGCTGTGCCGTCGCACAAGTGGTCCCGCAACATCGGCATGGGATCCCCAGCCGGGAACCACAGCAGCGGGCCGATCCTTTGCGGGCCATCCGGCGGCGTCGCCAACCGGTCGGCCACATCGGGCCGTTCCAAGGCGGCGGCAAGGGCTTTTGCTTCGGCGTCCGTCCCGCCGGTTAGGATGGGCAGCCACAGGCCATCGGCACGCGCGGGCAAGACGTCGACCACATGATCCGGCGCGAAAAGAAGGGCGTCAGAGCGGCGGACAGGTACGGCGTCGGTCCGCAAACCATAGACGGCCTTCATCTCGGACGCGTAGCGCCCGGCGTCATGAGCAAAACCCGCGTGCCGCGGATAGGTCGCGGCCATGCCCCGCAGCGTAATTCGTTCCACCGTGCGGCGCGCCCCGGCCTCAACCGCGCCCGCGCGAAGGGCAATCGCCCGCAGCGGATCAAGCGCGCCACCATCGCCGGTTCCCGGACCAAGCGGCTTTAGCGGGACCACGCCATGCTCCTCATCCAACCTGAAGTGCATGTCACGCTCCCACAGGTGAATGGCTTTCAGGGCCAAGGTCACGGTCAGTTCGCTGCGCGCCGCGTTGGACCATTCCGGCCCCATGCTGGAACACATGACAGCCAGCCTTTGACGGCCTTCGCGGGTCAGCGTGATGTCGTCTTCGCCCATGATCCAATCCCGCCGCCCCAGACGGATCGCAACACCAAAGGCGTCGAACAAAAAGCGGTCTTCCGGGGTGCTGGGCGCTTCTTCCGAAATCACCATCGAGGTCATCGCCCGTTCGCACAGGGTGTCATGGGCATCCAGCACCACCAGCATATCGGCCTGCCGCCGAAACAGCGGCTGCTGGTCCGACGCATCCAGCGCCAGCTTGGCAAACATGGCCCGTGGCCCGGTCCGACGAAAGGTCGCCATCCCCCGTGCGCGCAGATGATCCAGCGCCAGCTCTGACGCGCGGACAAAGACCACAGGGGAGCGATAGTTCAACGCCCTGCGGCGCATCCCGTCATCGGGCGTAATAGCGGCCCAGCCGACCTGCGCGGCTTCTAGCACCGGGGCCAGCGCCAGCGCGATCTGCGGGGCGTGGTCGTCAAAGCTGGTCACATGGCATTGCGCACCGCCCGCCGTGGCATCGATCAACAGCAGGGCCAGAACGATGTGCAGGTCCGTGGCGTCTTCCGGCGTCTCGACCGCACCGCCAGCGGCCAGTCGCCGGGCCATTCGGTGATGCCGTTCTTCTGGCGCGACGCCGATGCCGGCCTTCACCGCCTCGACCGCTTTGGCCGGATCGACGCGGCGGGACGTGCGCGGCACGCCCGGGGCAACGACCGGACGGCTGTGGGGCAGCGGCGGAACAGAGGCGGTGGCGAGCTCAGACATTGAACTGCCTCAGGAACAATTGCCGGAAGCGTCGGTAGACCTGAAAACCAACCGGTTCCGGGTCGTGCACGAACTTCACATGCACCTTCTGTCCGACGTCAAAGGCCACGGTGTCATCGTTCGGTTCCAGCTCGAAATGAAACAGGTCCTGCACGGCGCGGGGCATTCCGTCTTCGCCCGTGGTGACGGGGATTTCACCGCCACCCGCGGTCGACAGGGACATCGACGGCAACTCATCCGTCGCCGCCGGAACAGTGCGGACCAGCTGCGCGCCAATCTCACCCCCTTCGGGCGACACCGAATGCAGGCGGATGTCGCGCAGGGAATCCCGGACCAGACCGATATCCTGCTGACTGACGGCCACACGAACCGTCGGCAGGCCCGGCGGAATGACAAAGCCCAGACGATCCCCGCGACGCACGAAGCGGTCTTTCAGATCCTCGGCCACAGCCAAGGCAAAGCGCCCCTCGGAACTGGCCCGGATCGTCAGCTCATCAATATCCTCTTCGACGGCGGCCAACTGTTCGCGCAATTGCGTCAGCTCGACCGAGGTCAGGCGCAGCGCGACGCGGTCCGTGACGAAGTCCGAGCGGTATTGCGCGTCCATCGCGCGGATCCGCGCCTCAAGCCGGGCTTTCTGCGCCATAAGCGCGTCGTTATGTGATTGGATCAATGGGTCACCGACACGGACCAACTGCCCCTCAGCTGGCAGGACGGTGTCCACGAAACCGTCGGTATCGGCGATAATCTCCCCGTCTTCCGGGACCCAGACCACGCCAAAGGTCGCCGTGGTGCGCGGGGCAGGGACCAGAAGGATCAGCCCGACAATCACCCCAACCGCCAACCCGGCGCGAAGGACCACGCCGGTGCGCGATTTCTGCACCCGTGGCGATAGGAACAGGAACTTCAGCCCGCCAATCACCGGCAACAAAAGGAACTGCGCCACGGCCCAAAGGGCAAGCAGGATCCCGATAAAGAACAACTGATGCGCCACAGCCAGCGCGATAGCGGTGATGATGACGAACCGGTACATCACGGCGGCAATGGTGTAGAAAAACAGCCAGCGCTTTTCCGATGGCTCCGTCTCGGGCGAGGAGGCATCGTCGAGCCAAAGGATATACCTCTGGATCAGGTACTGCGTGTACCGCGTGCCCCGCGTGCCAAGGTTCGGGATCGAGATCAGGTCAGACAGGATGTAATACCCATCGAACCGCAGCAGCGGGTTAAGGTTGAACAACAGGGTCGAGACCGAGCCGATCAGCGCCGCATTGTACAGCGTGGCGCGCACGATGCCCGGTTCAACCTGCACCCAAAGCAGAAGGGCTATAGCGGCGATGAACGCCTCGACATACATACCACCCGCAGACACGGCGATGCGGCGCAGACGGGTCGGGAATTCATTGGCCGCGGTCGCATCGACATACGGAATGGGGATCATGACAAGGAACATGACACCCATTTCATGCACCTCACCGCCCCATCTTTTGACGGCCAGCCCGTGGCCGAATTCATGGCACAGCTTCATGACCGCAAAAACCACGGTCATCAGGATCAGGTTTTCCGTCGACAGGACCCGATCCATGAAGTTCGCAGTGAGCGGTTCGAAATTCAGGACGGCGGTCCATCCGGCCCAGATCACGATGCCGAACCAGATCAGGAACCCAAGGCGGGAATAGATCATCCGGGCCAGTGGCAGCATCCGCTGCAACACGCGCTCCGGATCGAAAAAGGGCAGGCGGATCGCAAGGGGGGAGCGCATCTGTTGCAGGATCCGGCGACGCCGCAGCGCCTCGGACGTGGCAAACAGGCGGTCGGTGTCCGCACCGTCCCCGACAAGCTGCACCAACCCCGCGCCATGCAACTGCGCCATCAATCGCAGAACCGCGCTTTGTCCCGGCGCATCATCCTCCAGATGCTCGGTCGCGGCCTCCATCGCCTGTTCGACGGTATGGTTACCGTCCAGCAGCCCGACGAAATACCATGCCTCGGGCGTCAGGCGCACCTGCCGACCGGACAGAGAGTCACGCAGGACGAACCACAGGTTGCCGCGCACCTCTTGCCGATCCACGCGGGCCTGATCCGACAGGCGCGGCGTGGAGCGTGCCAGCTGATGCCAATAGGGGTTCTGGAATTCGTCAGGCCCGCCACTCATGGCAACCATTTCCACAACTGAACCCGCGCCCAGTTGGTGGCACGACGCGTCCAGATCCAGATCAGCAGATGTTCGCCGCTTCCAATCCGCGCCGCACCTTCCATGCCGGGGCGTAATTCGGGCGTTTCCCCGGTCAGCGTCGCTTCGACCCGGAAGGCGTTCTTGCCTTCCTCGGGCAACGTCACAGCGGTGATCTTGGTCACTTCGACCGGGAAGGGACGATCGGGAAAAGCCGAAACCAAAACCTCGCCCGTCTGCCCCACGGCGATATGCGAGATGTCTTCTTCGCTGATCAGCAGGATCACACGGTACCGATCCAAAGGCGCGATCTGGAACAGCGGATCGCCCAGCCGCACACCGCGCCCAAGCCCCTGACTAAGATCACCGGACAGGATCACGCCATCAAACGGCGCGCGCAGGGTCGCCAGTTCAATCTGACGCTCGACCAGCGCAATCTGCACATCGGCTTCTTCGGACTGAGCCTCGAAAATCTTGGCCTGCGCGATGTCACGGTCCGCAAGGGCGCGCTGCCGCTCGGCCTCGTGCTGGACACGGCGATTGCGCCAGGCCGAAAGCTCTAGCTGCAGTTCGCGATCATCCAGCGCGGCCAGCACATCACCTTGTTGCACAAGATCGCCGGGACGCGCGGCTTCTGTGGCGATATAGCCATCGAAGGGGGCCGCAACGACCCGCTGCACCTCGCCTTCCAACGACGCTTGGGCAGGGACGTCGAAATCACTGTGGTAGGTGGCAAAGAAGATCGTCAGGGCGATCAGCGTTAGAACCGCCAGCTTGCGCCCCAGATAACCGCGCCCCAGCAATCGCCCCAGATGAGCCCAGACGACTTCGCCGCTTTTGGTGATCAGCCAACGCTCTTCCCGCCGCCGCAGATCAAGGATCTGTGCCGACACCGCGCTGGTCGCCTCCAACGCGTCGATATCGGCATCGCTGACCACCTTGTCGGGCGGGAATTCAGCCGTGACCGCGCCGATGATCCGCTTGTTGTCGTGCAGCGGGACAGAAACCACCGGGCCGGACGCGCCGAGTTTCTGCGACAATTCCCGATGGCAGGCGGTGACCGCATTGTCGTCATCGGCAGCCGGAAAGACGACTATACGCCGCTGATCAATCGCCTCGTCCATCGCATTGCCGATACCCCGGACAAGGTTCTGACGGCGGGAAATTTGTGCGCTGTGACTGACCGACAGCACCTTTGAACGATAGCGTTTCCTCTGGCCAAGCGATACGCGCGTGGCCCCCAGCCGGGTTGCCGCTTCGGTCGTGAAAGCCAGTGCTGCCGCGCCCGCGCTGTCGTGTTCCAGTGAGACGCCGACAAGGTCCAGAACCGTGGCAAGACGTCCGGCGGTATCCTTGACGGTCTCACGCTCTTGATGGGCGAAACGCCCTTCCAGCCAGCTAGAGCCCCATTGAACCCGCCGTAACGCCGCCTGAAGGTCCGCCTCAGACGCATTCTGAACTGTGAAAGCCCCGACAGCGACGACCTCGTCCCCGGACTTCACGGGATAGGCAAAGGCATTTGTCCGCCCGTCCGCCTCCTGCGCACGCCGGACGACGCCACTGGCTTTTTTCAAGGCGGATTGGGCGGCTTTGATCGCCTCCGCCCCGGGAGGTGCCCCCTTGGGCCAGAAGGCGACGGGACGCAGGCGCCCGTCTTCGGCAAGCACCACAAGAACCGCATTCACGGCCCCCGGAAGTTGCCGGGCTTGCAGCGCCAGCCAGCTATCGAAAAAGACTTCGTCGTCCTCGTCTTCGGTCAGAAGACGACGCCAGAGCGCTGAATCCAGCTCGACCACTTGGTCGGCACGAGAGCTATGGGTCTTTTCCGTCATGACGGTCCGTGACCGCGTTCAGGTCAGCTTGCTTTCTGTTTGGATATCGCCTCGGCCGCGGCGGCGAGGTCGATGTTCACAACACCAAACCGGTTTTCATATTCCTTCATCACCGCCGCCAGCAGCGTCAGCAGGCGCTTGGCTGCGTGGGGGTTCAGGATCACCCGGTCCGAGAGTTGAACGCGCAGTTCACTGTCCTGTGCATTCCACGTCTGGTTGGTGCCAAAAAACAGCGTGAATTCTTCCCGGCTAGAGATGGCATTAACCACGTTTGCGTAGCTGGTCGACATCTGGCTGTCGTCCCAGGTCACGCTCGGACTGGACTTTTTCGCCGTGGCTTTCGCGTCTGACTTGCCTTCATCGGCCATGGGGTCTTCCTCCTTAAATTACGTGTATTTTTGAATGTTAGACCATCAGTCTAAGCAAAGCTATGCGGATGTTTTTGTGTCGATTTCCGGATAATTCAGGGGCCGGGCAACTTACCGGCCCCCTAAGCTGGGTCATTCAGCGGCATAGTCGTAGGGATCGGTGGTGACACCGTCCAGATTGTCCAACTCATAAAGGTAATCGGGACGATTGCCCTTCTTGCCGGACTTGCCATTGGTCGGTTCAGGATCAGCGACCCAGTCGATGTCACCATCGGTTTCAATCGCAACGTCTTCTCCGGTTTCATCGGCAAAACCTGCATCCGCGGTGGTAAAGCTTAGCCGCTCACCTTCCGACAGGGTCGGGTCCATCACGGTACCATCGGCGGCGCCGGTGTGGTCCTCACCCAGCGCGTGGCCGATTTCGTGGATCAGGGCCGACAAAAGATCAATCCCGTCAGGACCAGTGCCGTCTTCGAACTCGACGTCATCACCGGGGGTTTCATCGATGAACCATCCATGGCCGGCCGCGTCCGCATCGACATAGATCGTGCCATTGTCTTCCTGCGCCAGCGTGGCACCGTCGAAGTCGGCGATGACAAAGTCTTCGACCGAAATCCCAAGGTCTTCGACCGCGACGCCCAGCTCATCCGCCCACATCTGCAAGGCGACCGCTGCCATTTCGGCCAGCTGTTCCGCATCCAGTGCGTCTTGGGCTGCGATACCCTCGCTGATGCTGTCTGCGACCAGCGCTTCGGCCTCCGGCTCACCACCATACGCGGGATCGTCGCCGCGCACGGTGACCGTCTCGAAGCTGGCAGCGCCATCCAGCGCCATCACCCCGACACCACCGTCGTTCAGGATCGCGCCATAGGCGTGACCGACAACGGACGTGCCATCTAGCGAAACACTGACGCCAGAGCCCAGCATCCGCACGACCAGCGTATGATCGCCCGACCCGGAAAGGTCCACATCGGCGCTGACGTCGATATTGACGCCGCGATCCGTCACATGGCCGATGACCACCTGACCCAGCGCGCTGTCCAGGGCGGCGAACTTGAAGTTGGTGTCCGAGTAGTAGTCGAAGACCACGCCAGCGGTATCGTCGGTCTCAAAGACGCTTTCCACTTCGACCATCGAATACAGCGCCACGTCGATCGGCGTCGCCGCCAGCGCAAAGCCATCGCTGACAGCAGCATCAAGGCGGCCGCCCGATACGGACCACAGCCCGGATTGCGCCGAAAGATCGCCCATGTCGGCATCAAAGCCATAGGTGTTTTCGAAGGTGATGACCGGCGGCAGTTTCTGCACCTGCCAGTTGTCAAAGGACGCGCGGGCCCCGTTGGTCGCCAGACCGATATAGCCGTCATTCAGCGGATCGCCAAAGTTGTGGCTGGTCGCGTTCTGACCGTTCACATAGATCGTCGCCAGCGTGCCGTTCAGCGCCACGGTCAGGTTGTAGTTCGTCCCATCCCGCATCTGCATGTTGGACTGGGTCAGAACGTTCCAACCATCAATGGTCCGTTCCCCGATCTGGATCTTGTCGGTGGCCGCATCAACACCCGCGAACTTAAACGTGTTCTCGTCTTGGTAGTCAAAGATCACAAAGCCGTTCGATCCCCAGCCCTGCTTGTCCTTCTCCATGTTCACGGTCGCCAGCAGTTCCATGTACTCGGGCTGCTGTTCGCCCAGATGGAACAGCGACACCGCTTCTTCACCAAGGATCACAGGGTCGGCGTCAAAGCTGCCGGATTGAACCTGCCAGGTTCCCGCGGTTGCGGCGAAGCCTTGGGCATTGCCGTTGCCGCCGCCGTTGCCACCGTTTCCACCGCCGCCACCTTGCAGCGGCTCATCCGAGAAGAGGGCGCGGCGCATGATTTCACGCTTGCCCTGGATGTTGCCAGCCTGCGGGTCTGCCGGTGCGCCGGTCTGGTCGCCCCAGTCAAAGTCCTGCTGACGGACCATGCCAAGCTCACCGAAGGGCTCAAGGTTGCGGTCGGCGTCCGGATCATAGGTCTTAACGTCCTCGGACTTGTGTTCGAGGTAGAGCCCCAGATCGGGTCCGGTGCGATCCGCACCATCGGCTTCGGAGAGGTCCAGCAGATATTCGGCCAACTGCGGCTGGAGAGAGCGGGAGATGTGGAAGGCGCCGAACGGGCTGAAGGGCACGATGTAAGAGTTGAACTCGCCCACCCAGTCGATTGACCGGTCCGCACCGGTGTTCAGGATCAGAACATCCCGACCCGCACCGCCATAGGCAATGTCGCCATAGGCCTGATAAGCATCCGGATCGTCGTTGAGCATCCCATTTGTGTTATGCTCGTCATCCATGTTCAGCAGGTCGTTGCCACGCCCGCCGTACATGTTGTCACGGCCCGTGCCGCCCACGATCCAGTCATTGCCGAGATCGCCAAAGATGCGGTCATCCCCGTCATTCCACAGCGTGACACCATCGACTGGGAAGCCAAGGTATTGAGAGTCACCTGCGGCGATGTCCGCTTCGGTCTGACCTTCGCCTTCGGTTTCGAAGTTCAGGATGAACTCGATGACACCGTCAGGCAGGACGCCTGTTTCAGGATCGAAGTTGTAGGCGGCGATCAGCACCTCGATCGGAACCGACAGGCCCGTTTCGGTGTCGACAAACACACGGTCACGCGGGTTGTAGCTGTCGTAGGCGGCGAATTCCGCTTCGAAGTTACCGAAGTTCTGATGCACGTCGTCGCCGGTCATCTTGCCTTCGTGGCGCAGAATTTCACCGGGGTTGTACAGGGCAAACGCCGACCAGAAGGGCAGGGGCTGCGCCGGGTTCTCGGCGTCAAACAAGCTGGAGCCGTTCTGCATCGACGCAAGCAGCGTGTTGATGGTGGTGAAGTCAGAGCCAGCAGCCGAGTAATAGAAGGGCAGGGCCTCAGCGCCCGAGACCGCGTCATCACCTTCACCGCCGTGGATCCAATCGGACTGCCAGCCACCAAAGATGATGTCGTTGAACTGCTGATCACCCGCGTCCGTTCCGGTGCGGAAGGCCAGCAGATCGGCTTCGACATATAGCGCACCCTCGATGTTGATGATCGAGCGTTGCAGATTGCCGGGGGTCGAGATCTCCTCGTTGACCTGAAGCGTGTGGTTGATCCCCCAGAGCGTTTCGACCATCAGCTCTTCGCCGTTGCCGTTCGCTTCGAGCGGGATGCGCGCCTTACGTAGCAGGCCGTCATCGCCAAGGATACCGTCCTGACCGGTGCCACCGTAGAGGATGTCGTTGCCGCGTTCGCCATGCAGCGCATCGTCGCCCGCATTGCCGAACATCACGTCATCGCCGGTCTGACCATGCATGAAGTCGTCGCCAGCCTCACCATACATCAGATCGCCCGCGCCATAGCCCGTGGTATCCAGCGAAGACACCATGGTGAAACGCGACATAAACTCGGCGCTAGCGTCAAAGTTCGCGTCGTAGCCGTAGTCCAGCAGCGTAACCGCCCGCGGGATGATCAGGTCCGTGGTAGAATCGTCGTAATCGAAAGACTCGTAGGACAGATCAGCGGCGATGATGCGGTAGATATTGCCGTTGTCGCCCAGCATCGTGTCTGAATCGAAGCCATGGTCGTGATCGTCAGTGGCACCGCGTGCCAGACGTTCCGCCACACCGGCGGCACCGTACATCAGGTCGGCCCCGTCCGGGCGCAGCTCATCCGGGCCCGTCATCAGACCATCGGTCGCCAGACCGAACAGCGACGAGGACCCGCCGATCATATCATCGGACCCAAGGTTGCCGTACATCCGGTCGTTACCGGCGCCGCCTTCCATGTAGTCGTCGCCATCGTCCGTGGACTCGGCCACGCGGAAGTTCAGACCATAGGCAGTGACTTCATCGACGTTCAGCGCGACGTAATCGTAGGGTTCAGAGGTGTCTCCACCCTCATCATCCAGATCAGAGGGGATAAAGAACGACGGATCCGCGCCCTGCGTCGGATCAAAGTTGCCAGCCTGATCCAGCGGCGCCACGACCAGTTCGATCGCGCCGTCACCCTGCATGATGTCGTCGCCCAGCTGGCCCCACATCTCATCATCGCCAGCGGCACCGGCCATGATATCATTCCCGAAGGCATGCGCATCACCGGGGGCACCTGCCGCACCGTTCTGAATGTCAATGTCGTGATCCAGAATGGTCACGTCCCGACCAGCAATAAAGCCGTTGGCCACGTGATCCGGGTTGTTCTGGTCCACCCCGGCAATATTGGCCGTGATCGCCTCGTCAATCGAGATCGTTTCAGCCGCGTACCCATCCACGTCATAGGTCGAGATGGAGTACATCGCGCCGCCCGGACCAACCAGCTGCATCCGCGGCGAGGTATTTTCGATCTGGCGTACGATAGCGGCGTTGTCACCCGCCATGACGTCGGCACCGGTGCCGCCGTCCATGACGTCGTTGGTGTTGTCCATATCCAGCGGGGTCATCCCGGCCAGACCGTCCGCCAGCAGATCGTAATCATCGCCGGTCAGATCGCCGTCCTGTTCATCGATGCCATCTTCGACATTATGGCCACCGATCATGTCATCGTTGCCGGTGCCACCGAACATCACGTCGTCACCTTGCTGGCCCATCATGACATCATCGGCTCCGTTGCCGAACATCATGTCACCTTCGCCGCCATCAGCGGCCGTGATGAACTGAGACAGCACAAAGTCGTTCCAGGTGACGGACGTTCCAGCCGCCGCAGCCCGCGCCACGTCGTCATACAGAACGCCGTGGTCGCCCAGCATCAGGTCCGCGCCGTCAGGGTCACTTTCGCTAGCACCGCCGCCCAACAGACCGCCGTCGCCGCTGTCACCCCACATCAGGTCGGCAAAGGTGCCGCCCATCAGCGCGTCGTCGCCGCCGTTGCCGAACATGGTGTCGTTGCCACCGTCGTTCTGGTCGGTGGTGATGATGCGGTCACGGGTGCTCAGGTCGATGTCCAATTGGACCGACGCGCCGCTTGCACCGGATTCAATGCTATCCAGCGCATAGTTGATCTCGGCATTGTCGCCCATCAGGATGTCGTTGCCTGAACGGCCAGCAGTCAGCCAAAGAAGGGCGGCGCTTTGCTCACCATACAGGTTGTCGCCAAAGGCCCCGCCGATGACGATATCGTCGG
This sequence comes from Pseudooceanicola aestuariicola, assembly GCF_045763785.1. Taxonomy (NCBI): domain Bacteria; kingdom Pseudomonadati; phylum Pseudomonadota; class Alphaproteobacteria; order Rhodobacterales; family Paracoccaceae; genus Pseudooceanicola; species Pseudooceanicola aestuariicola. Next base: position 1,573,318 of record NZ_JBJGSF010000001.1, read on the forward strand.
CATCGTCGCCCGCCACGGTGTCAGACCCGCCCAGCGATGGATCGGTCGTCTGGATGGTGTCGACATAGCTGGTGGACGTATCTTCCACACCCCCGAACGTGTCGTGATCGTTGTAAGTGATCAGACCGTAGTCACCCAGCAGGATATCGTCGTTGCCGCCCGCCCAGGTGTTGTTCATCGCCAGCGCATTACCAGCGTAGTAGATGTCGCCGTAGATCTGGTCGCCCGCCGTTCCACCAAGGGCAACGTCATTGCCCTGATTGCCGAAGATCAGGTCCGACGCGCCAAGCTCGGCAAAGCCAGAGCCCGGATTGGTCAGATTTGTGGCGATGGTTTCACGTTCACGGTCAAACGGGTTCGTGGTGTCATATGTCACCTCGCCTTCGTCACCCAGAATGATGTCGTCGAACGTACCGCCAAGGCCGACAAGGGCAGGGGCGTCTGCCTCACCATGCAGCAGGTCGCCCAGCACACCGCCGATGATGACGTCAGACCCGTCGTTGCCTTCGATCGTGTCGGCACCACCGTCCGCATCGGACAGATCGGTCGAACGGATCTGGTCCAGCACAGCGACGCTGAGCGTCGGCAGATTGAAGGTCCGGTTCAGAACCTCGCCCTGGTCACCGATCAGCAGATCGTCGCCTGCGCCAGCGATCAGCTCTCCATCAAGATTGTCGCCATAGATTTCATCGGCCGCGGTGCCGCCCATCGCGGTATCGTCACCCTTGTTGCCAAAGATGAAGTCGCCCGCACCCAAGCCAAACTGGGTTGTACGGATTTCGTCGATGGTGCTGCTGTCGTTGGTCAGACCATAGCGCGCCTCTTCCTCGCGGTAGCGCACCTCGCCCTCATCCCCCAGGATCACGTCACCAAAGCTACCGGTGCCGCCCATATGAAGGCTGTTATCCGCCTCGCCATACAGATGATCGCTCAGCACACCGCCGATGATGATGTCACCGCCGTCACCGCCTTCGATCGTGTCCGCGCCGCCATCGGCGTCAGCGGTATCCGTGGACCGGACATAGTCAATTTCTGACGTGTCGGTGCCAGAGACGTTGAAATACTCGATCTCACCCTGGTCACCGATCAACAGGTCGCTTCCGGGCAGGACGTCGGCGTCTTGATTATCACCAAAGATGGAGTCCGCCCCGGTGCCACCGATCCCGATGTCCGACCCTTGGTTGCCTTCGATAATATCCGCGCCGCCCAACGCAAACTGCGTGGTGTAGATACGGTCGCGTACGTTGATCCCATCATCGAAGGTAAAGAGCACGACGCCCTCGTCCCCAAGGATCATATCGTCATCCAAGCCACCCGTCAGACTGTCGGTGCCGCCATTGCTGACACCGCCGATGATCACGTCATTGCCCGCGTTGCCGCGCACCGTGTCACCGCCGCCCTGCACGTTGCTGGTGGCGTTGGAGGCCACCGCCCGGATTAGGGCTTCGGTCAGGGCGACGAAGCCCTGATCGCCGATGACAACATCAATGCCATCGTCGTCGGTCGATGCATTGTTGCCCGCGATATCCGCATCGCCATAGACGACATCCGCGCCACCACCGGCCAGAATGATATCCGCATGTGCGCCGCCCGAAATCAGGTCGGCATCGCCAGCCGCGACATTGGTCAGCGTTTCGACCAGATCCAGCGTCAGCTCAAGCGGACCGCTATCAAGATCGATGGTCAGATGCTGGTCATCGCCGACCAGATCGCTGTCACCCCAGAACAGCGTATCAGCCCCTTCGGCCACGTATGTCAGGTATCCATCGTCACCGACGATGATGTCACGCTGCGTGATCTCTTCGTTGACGCTGGTCGCATTGACCTCGCTCAGCCCGCCATCCAGCGTATCCATGCCGAGGCCGCCAAACATGATGTCGGCCGCGCCGCCACCGGTGATCGTGTCATCGCCGTATTCGGTCGCCAGCACCGTGGCGCCCAGATTGACGATGCGAACATCGTTCAGGTCGGTCGAAATTTCGGACAAGAAGCCCTTTTTCAGGCGCAGCGACAGCAGACGCTCCATCTGGCCAAAGTCACCCAGCAGCACGTCAGGTGACTGAGGATCATCCGCGCCTTCTGCATCGCCCGAAATCTGGTCGCTTCCGGTACCGCCAAAGACGGTATCTTCACCCAGACCACCAAAGATGATGTCGCCATCTCCGTTACCAGTGTCCGTGGTAAAGGCGTAGGTCATCAGCGAAATGCCGATGTCGCTGTCATAGGTAAAGTCGGCCTGACCGTGATCGCCAAAAATCAGGTCACGTCCACCCTGACCGTCGATCGTGTCTTCGCCGTCGGTCGCAACATCATTGGTGCCGCCAAAGATCACGTCATCGTCGATACCGCCGATCAGGTCATCAGCACCGCCAATGGTCGGATCGATAGTGCTAAGCTGATAGGCGTCGAAGGTCGTCGCCATATAGCTCGATGCGACGCCCTCATCAAACACGCGGTTCGTGTCACCGTTCTCAAAGACGATGATCTCACCATTGTCCCCGAACAGCACGTCACGCCCGGCAGAGCCGCGCAGGCTGTCGTGACCGTCGTTGCCCAGCAGGAAGTCCGTGCCCGAGCCGCCAAAGCCCCAGTCGTCGCCCCCGTTGCCGAAGATCACATCGGCGCCTTTTTCGCCGATCATGACGTCATTGCCAGAACCGCTCAGCGCGCGTCCGGCGCGGTCGGTGGTCTGACCCGCAACAAAGCGGTCCGTCATCACGTTCAGGTCGTCGAACTGATCGCCGCGCAGAACGTCATTGCCATCTTCGCCCAGCAACGTGTCATCCCCGGCACCGCCTGAAATCACGTCAGCCCCACCGCGGCCCGGTGCCACGATGGATTTCTGCGTCAGCCCGTCACCTGCATCCAGATCCACAACGGTCTGACCGGTTTCTAGATCAACGTAGGTATTGCTGGCACCCGCAGTGACGACCGAACGGTTCGCCCCTTCACGGATATCGCTGTCACCCCAGACAAAGTCATTGCCGCCATCGCCCGAAATCCAGTCATTGTCCGCACCGCCACCGATAACGTCATTGCCGTCTGTGCCCACGGGGGCCTGAAGCAGGGGCAGGGAGTCGCCGTCCGTTTCAAGGAAGCAATCGGCATTCAGCACCAGATCAAGGTCACCCCAGATCATGTCATCGCCAAGCGACCCGGACAGCGTGTCGTTGCCGCCGCCACCGGCGATGATATCGTTGCCTTCGCGCGCCCAGACGACGTCGTCATCATCGCCACCGCCGATCACGTCGTTGCCAACGTCACCATCGATCAGGTCCGCACCGGCACCACCCAGCAGGGTGTCGTTGCCGTCTTCGCCAAGGATCGTATCGTTGCCGCCATCGCCCTTGGCCCGGTCATTGCCCGTACCGGCAATCAGCACATCCGGCGCCGCACCACCGACCAGCAGGTCATCGCCCTCGTCGCCAAGGATCGTGTCGGACATCGCGCCGCCGACCAGCGTGTCATTCCCGACGTCACCCTTCAGATCGCCGGCAATCATCACCGCACCCTGAGAGGGCCCGGTGCCGCCGACATAATCCGCATAGGTCGTGCCATCCATGAAGATGGCATCGCTTTCCAGACCGGCACGGCCCAGAACAAGGCTGTATTGACTGGAGTTGCCATAGCTTTGCTGGCCAACGTGCTGACCATCGATGATCGCATCGACCAGGACTTCGTTACCGCTTTGGTAGACAAAGAAGATTTCGTCTACGTCATTCAGGGTAACACTCGGCTCACCTTCGTACTTACGCTCATAAGCGTAGTCGCCCATGTTCAGGCGCAGGATATCGCCCTCGCCAGAGGCAAGGATCGGATCCGGGCGGCAGATAATGTCTTCGTCGATCAGCGGCAGTTCGGGACCAAAGTACCAACGCTTCTCGAACAGGCCGAACAGCGCTTCGACATAGACGAACAGCTTGGCCTCAAGGAACACGCGATAGTCGAAGATACACAGGATGTTACCGTCGTTCGCTGCAATGTTGTCCGCAATCTCGCTAAAGCGGACCTTCAAGTCACCGTTCGGGTCGTTCCAGTCCACCGTGAAGGTGCCGAACAGACCACCGCCGACGCCCGCCTCGGCCACACCGATATTAAGGGCGAGCGCGGCTGTGATTTCGCCATACAGTGTAATCTCGGGGCTATCGACGCCCGGGTTTTCAAAGCTGTCATCCAGGAAATAGAACCCGTCAAAGACCGCGCCGAAGTTCTTGAAATCACTCTCGGCAAACTTGCGGATCCCGTAGGTATCAAAGGCGACGTCAAAGTCGAACGTGGCCGAGAAGGCACCGCCAAGGGTCACGCCAATCGGGCCCCAAATCGAGAAGAACTGACTGTATTCAAAGCCAAAGACCAGCGGCGGCAAGTCCAACCCGATCAGCGTCGCATCACGACCAAAGAGCAGGCCAAGGATCTGCGTCGGATCCTCAAGGAACGGGAAGACAAGCCCCGCGCCACCCGAGGTCGAGCTGTTGCTGTTGAGCAGGCCAGTCCCGCCAGAGGTTCCGCCGGATAGAGTGTTCAGGCCCGACTGCAACGACCCTTCGGTCAGAAGCCCGTCAAAGACATCCAAGCCCGGGATGGCACCGATGATGCTGCTGAACGCCTGCGTCGGATCCGTAAAGCTGGTAAGGCTTGCAGGATTGGTCAGATCAACACGCTCGTCGCCGACACCTTCACTTTCACCGCCCAGTGAGAAGCTGTCGATGCCGAACACGCTGTGCCCACCAACAAGCCAGATGACCAGCGCGCCTTCGTCAACGTCCAGCGCAGCCAGATCGTTCAGGATGCCGACGATCAATTCAATCGCATCGACAAGCCCTTGGTCCACAACGCCAAACTGTGCCGCGATATCCAACAGCGACACTTCACCATTCAGGTCAGAAATGACCGGGATCGGATCCGTCAGCAGGTTGATCAGCGGCAGAATCGGTTCGATATACGTGTTCACAAAGGACACGACCGGCTGCAACGTGTTGGTCAGGAATTCACCGACATCCAGCCCGACATCGTTGAACGTCACCTCCGGCAGCCCCGGCAGGCCGGGATCCGTCATCCCGATCCAATTGCCAAAGCCAACCTGCAGTCCGAGATCTGCGATGATCGAGGGGAAGTTGCTGGCGGCACCGTCCGGGATGAAACCGCCAACGCCCAGACGCGCATCAAAGTTGATATCGACACCAACGCCATATCCGACATCGAAGGATGCGGTCGGAATATCGGCGATCCCAAGCGTCCCGCCGTCGGCGATGATGTCAAAGGCGAAATAGCCGAATAGATCGTTGTTCTCCAGCGTCTCCCAATCAATCTCGATGGATTCGCCGGTCGCGTTTCCGTCTTGCACGGTCCCGTTGCGTTCATTGTCCAGTTTGGCCGACAGGAACCCGAGCGATATCGTCGTCTCATCCGGCAGGTTCAGCGCCGCTTTCAGCTCGATTTCGGCCTCATCGCCGTCGGCCAGGCCGACATACAGGCCTTCGTCAAGGTTCAAACCGATGGTGAAGAAGATGTCCCACATGAAGCCAAGGGTGACATTGTCTTCGATCTCAAGCCCAAGGCCGGGCAAGCCGAAGCTGACATCGGGCAGATCAACTTCGTAGGTGTCGCCAAAGTTGAACACGACTTCGAAACCATGCGCCTGCTGGATCAGGTCCAGAAGGTCGGTGAAGGTTCCTCCGACCTCGTTGATATCAAACGAAGATGTGGCCGTCTGGATCAGGTCCGCCAGCGTATCGCCCGCGTCGTTCACAAACCGCAGCGCAAGCCCAAAGGCTTCATCGGTGAACTGCGACAGCGTATCGTTCAGGATCGCCAGAATATCCTCGAAAACGCCCGCAAGGATTTCGGGCGACTGGTCAATCAGGTCGGAAATCGGCGCGATCAGGTTGTTACGAATGTCATCAAAGAACTGGCCCGCATCTTCGAACGCATCGCCGACCAGCGGGATGTCCCCGATGCCATCAAGGCCCAGAAGTTCGCCAGTGAACAGATCGCCAAGCGAGCCAAACACAAGGTCCAGACCTTCGACAAACAGCTGGATCGTGTCGAGAAGGCCAAGGTTGTCTAGGAAATCATCGCCGAACAGGGTGCCCAGCAGATCGAAATCGGGAAGCTGCAGGTTGGTGAAGACCTCTTCCAGCGTACCGAAATCGAAATCACCCGGATCAATGAAGAAATCGAGGTCTTCGAAACTGTCGACGATCGCGTCAAACGACAGGTTGCCGATAAAGGTCGAGGCGCCGCCAAACTGAACGAAGACAGGCAAGACCGCATCGAAATTGAAATCGATGTCCAGCACGTCCGCGGTGTTAAAGATGTCGTCAAACACGCTGGCAAAGTTGTTCGCGCTGTCTGGGTCCAGCACCTCCAGCAGATCAAGCCGGTTGTTCGGAACACCCAATGCGGCCATGTCGAGAGAGAAGATCTCGTTCGTGATGCTGTCGCCGCCCAGACGCAGCGACCCGCCATCGATCAGGGCCGCCAGCGGACCAAGAGCCCCAATAAAGCTGACCTCGGAGGCCTCGGCCTCACCCGTGATCGAAATGCCGGTGTTCGCGGTATCGATGAACAGCGCGTTCAGCGGATTTGTGATGTCGACACCGAAGGCTAGGTTTACATCGGCCCCGAAATTCGCCGCAAGGTTGGCGGCGCCCGACAGGTCGGCAATCCGGTCAATTCCCGGCAGTTCGAAAGCATCCCCGATCAGGTCGGCCAGAGAGAAGTTGATGGGCAAGGTGCCGCCAAAGTCGCGGTCAAAGCCAAGGTTAAAGACCAGCGCACCGGGCGAATTCACTTGGAATTCAATCAGGTCACTGATGCTGCCCGGGTCGACGCCAACCGCTTCAAGCGCCGCATAGACCGCGTCGGTCAGATCCTGAACCGTGTCCACCTCGAATTCGAGAACGGAGTCGATGACCCCTTCGATCCCCGAGACAAAGCCAAGAGCTTCGGACAGGTCCAGACCGACGAAGGGCAGGGCGGTGCCAAGGAACTCAAGGTCCATCACCCCTTCAAGGAAATCCCCGGCCTGCTGGAATGCGTTCTGAACATCGCCAAAGTCGAAGGCAAAGAAGGCCGCAAGGTTTTCATCCAAAGACCCAAGGCCGGGCAGGATAATATCCGACGGGTCAAAGGCGACGATATCGTCCACCGACAGCGTAAACTCTCGCTCGGTCGCATTGGCAATCGCGCCGATATAGGCGGCGATATCATCCAGAACGCCGCCAGACCCGGAGACATTCACGCCGCTGAACGTCAGTTCGACATCCCCGCTGACCGCGGCCCCCAGACCACCGCTTAGGTTCGCATCCGGCGCGCTGGTCAGCCCAAGGAACTCCATCCACGTCAGGCCTGCGTCCACTGCGTCGGTGTTGGTTCCGTCGTACAGCTTGCCGCTGGCGGCATCGAAAAGGGTCTGGAACCCAATCGCATTGTCTTGGCCCAGAACAGCGCCCCCGCGCAGCGTACCACTGACGTCGGCGTTGGCGGTGCCGGACACGCCGGCGGAAATGCCAAGGAAGCCGAGGTCAACTTCGCCAAAGCCGCTGGCCACAGCGTCAATCGCAGCCGTGATCGTGATATCCGCCGCAAAAGCACCCGACACCGGCGGGGCCACGGCACTGGCGCCGTTTTCAAGGCCCAGAATACGTTCTTCATTGTCCGCGCCGTTGTCGTCCAGTTGACTGATCCGGATCGACGCCACATCGGAACTGATGGCCGCGAAGGTCAGGCGGCTGCCTACGGTCCCGGCCGCAACAAAGCCGTCAATCGCCGATCCGGCGATATCAGCGTTCATGTCGGCAATGATATCCGCGATAGAGCCGTTACCCGCATCAGAGATATTGATCTCGTGCGACAAAAGCGTGCCGTCGGTCTGTGTGACCTCTAGCAGGAAGACCAGATCGGTCCGGTCGACACCGCTGACCTCGAACTGGCCCGAAGAGGCCAGACCGGTGGTCAGAACGCCCTCGATATTGCCAAGGATACCAAGGTTGTCGGAAATGCTGATTGCATCCACATTCTCAAAGAACGACCGGACGATCAGCTGTTCGTCGTCATTGTCGAGCTCAAAATATTCGCCAAGCGTCACGCCATCCGACACTTCGACCGCCTGCAGCGCGTCGCGAATATCGGCCAGAAGATCGCTTGGGCTTTCGTTATCACGCTCGTCCGCTTGACCTTCGATCATGCCATAGGTGGCCGAGGCCGGGACGATCACATCGTAAGTTGTTTCCACCCCTTCGATGGTCAGCGTCACGTCGATCTCAAGATCGTTGGCAAGGATGCCATCCGCGGGCAGCCCGTCGACGGCAATACCAGAGAAGGAGATTTCGCGATCCCCGATCAACTGCACACGAGAGCTTAGGTCCGTATTCCGCAGGCCAAGTTCAGTAACGGCCACTGCGTTGGCGCCGCTCAGCTCCATCGACGTGACGGAGTCGTCCAGAAGAACCAGCTTGAACGCCCCATCGCCTGTCAGGGGCGCGCGCACATCAACACGGCCTGCACCGATGGCGACGTTGCCAGAATCCTCGGCCGCGGCAATGGCGGCTTCCAGATCGGCCAGCAGGTCATCGATATCGCCATTCCCGGAATCGGTCGCAAGCGACACGGTATAAGTGGTGCCGTCCAGAACCAGATCGAACTCGGCCGTGCCGCTCAGCACGCCGTTGTCGGGCAGGGGAGAGACATTCGCCGTCTGACCATTATTAAACCCGAGCGCGCTAAAGTCGTTCGGGTCCGTATCGTCGATCTCAACAATTTTCAGGAAGGTATTGCCGGGCGCCCGGATCGAAATCCTGTCACCGTCGATGTTGTCGACGACAATCGTTGGACGTTCGCCCGGATCGAATGTCGTGTTGATCGCGTCCGTGATCGCCGTTTGCAGCGCTGTCGCCAGCGCATCAAGCGAGGCATAGCCGCCCCCTTCGGCGGGCACCGATACATCGAACGCGGGCAGGCCGTTGACCTGCAGCTTGAACCGCGCGGGGTTCGAGAAATTCAGATTGACCCGCGACCCGCTGCCATCATGCAGGCTGATCAGGCCCAGCCCGACCTCGCTGGACGCAATCGACACTTCGGTCGCGCCGCCCAGGTCGATGCCCATCAAGAAGCTTAGCGTCAACGCGCCGTTGATATCGATGTCGCCATCGAAGTCGAAGTTCTCAAGCGGACCGAAGTTGAAGTTAAAATCCAGATCCTGGTCCAACAGCTGGGTGCTGTTGCCGAATTCCAAGTTGAACTCCAGAACGCCAAGGTCGTCGTTGAACGACAGGCCAACGAGCGGCGTATTAAAGGCCGTTTCGACCAGCGACTGAAGGCTGTCGAACTCTGGCAGCAGTGCGCTAGCGGCGTTGCCCGTGCCTTCGGTGTAAAGCCCGTCGATCAGCGCCTGAACCGGGCTGGCCCAATCAAGCAGATCATAGGGCAGGGCGTCCGCAGGCGCATCATCAGGCAGCGATGCCTGCCCCAGCAGCGACACGTCATCGATGAACGGAATATCGAACCCAAACAGGTCAGGCGCGTTCTGGAACTGCAGCAGGAAGGACCGGAACTGCGCAATATAAGTCAGCAGTTCATCGGCGTTCAGGTTGGTGAACGGCTCAAACCACGCGTCAAAGTCCGTGCCGCCCAGGGTCACCTTGGGTGCGGTTCGCGGATCGACGCTGCCATCTTCGCTGCCGAACAGGGCACCAGAGGCAAAGATATCCGCAACGGTGACGTCAATTTCGAAGGAACGGCCCGCGAATTCGGTCGCAAGGGTGCTAAGCTCGCCCGAGCCGCCAAGCGCCGCGCTGGCGGTAAAGGACGCGGAGAGCGAGCCAGCCACATCGATATCCGCGTCATTCAAGGACAGACCGGACAAAGAGAACAGGCTTAGAAAGCCGGCGTTGGAGTAGGAGGCAAAAGCCTCCATCCCGAAATCACCTTCAACGTCGATCTCAAGAAACCCAAGCTGGGCATCGAAGGCCAGCCCGGTGACATCCGCTTCGGCCCCGAAACGCGCGTCCACGCCCGTTAGGCCAAGAGCGCCATTATTGTAGGTGATCGTCGTTTCGTCATCCGAGGTATCGCCCGGTGTCCCACCATCATCGAACGAAATCGAGACAAAGAAGGTGGCATCGGCCGAGAAGCTCATGCCAGAGGTCACGCTGATGTCCGGCATCCCGGCATCGCCGCTTTCATCCGCGCCGTAAATCAGGCTGAGAAGATCGGCATTGCGTCCAAAGTCCAGACTGAAGGTATCAGTCCGCTCCACTTCCAGTTCCAGCCCAAAGCTTAAAACGATGTTCCCAAAACCATCATCTTGGGTTGTCACACCAGTGGCATTTACGTCCAGCAGGTAGCTGGTCGTCGGTGTGCCAACCAGATTGTCATCCGGCATGTCGATGGCAACGCTGGACAAGCCATTGATATAATTAACAAACGAATCGAATGATATCCCAGCAAAGAAATCACCGGCTTGATCGATCAGCTGACTGCCAAATGCGTTACGGATCGCATCTGAGTGGCTTATTTCGCCGTCACCTTGATAGAAATCGTGCCAGTCATTCGCCGCGATATCGATACTGCTGGGTCCGACCAGATCGAAATCGCCGTCTTCCGCGATTTTTTCGGCAATCTGCATCAGCTCATCCAGCTCGACCGTCTGATGCGCGATGCCGCCGTCTTCGCGGTCCAGCAGGGCAGGTAGGTCGATATCCAAGGACCCAAGCGTGGCAGGGGTGGCTTCGATCAGATCGAGCGTGTTGAAGATCTCGATGAAGAGATCATCGAAATCCATCGACATGCCCGAAATGGCGTGCGGGTTGGCTAGAAAGGCGGCCTCGTAATCGCCGGCAAACGTATCAGCAGCCAGCAGCAAACGGGGCTCGAACTGCTCAACCGCGTATCGGTCCTGACCTTTTCGGGCACCGCCCAAAAGTCTTTGGGCTTTCAGACGATCGCGATGATGGCGATTGGCGAAATAGCGCGCTCGGATAAGCGACTCGTTGCGGAAATGTTTGCCCATGTCGAAACCCCTGACGGTTCAACTCATCTGTCACTGTGCGACTGGCAAAAAATCCAATTTGAAAAACGGAATTTGAACATCATGGCTGCCAAAACGCGCTTGGACGCCAGTCAACTTGCACACACGGAATTGTGTTTAGCCTACACAGCGGGTGGGGTCGGCCAAAGGTTTTTATTTTCGGAAATTGCCGAAGGCGGCCAAGAATGCGTCATATTAATAAGCATTCCCAAGGGGAATCGCGCGGTGCATTTTGGCGTCACTTTCGGATAACTGCTTAACCCTCAGTCGGTTAACGCTACGTAAAGACATGCGGCAATTTTAGGGCCGCTCGCAGGATGGAACCGGCAAAAATTTGCCCAATCGCAAGGCGTCTGCGGGTTAGGAACCGCCGATGGGGCTTTGATCAGCAGAATTTCGACCGTTTCAAAGCGTTTTTGGGACAATCGATTCCCTAGCGGAAGTGCAGGTGATCTTGGACGGGCCAGACGCATGGAAATGCCGCCTCGGAGTGATCAACCCGGTAAGGTGCGAAGGCCCAGATGGGTAGGAAGACAAGGTCGGCGTCGCCATGGTGGCCGATCCTGCATCAGGACGATCTTGGGGCGTGGAGGAGCGCTGCGCTCAAAATACTTCGACACCGGGTAAGCAGTCAGAGACCAAACAGGGGCAAGACGAAAGTCGGCAGCGCACCGACGGACAGGCGCGGTCGTGTTCTGATACGCCTTAGATCGACAGACGTGTTCATCGACAGTCGAACGTCTCAGAAAAGGCCTGCGTCGAAAACGGTTTGATCGCGCGCAGCGCAAGCGCAACTTGAGACGAGGCCAAATCTGGTATCCAGTTCATGGCGGGGGGCTGATCATCACCAGGTTCAAAAGCAGCATCATTAGTCCGTATAATCTGTATTATGTAAATATAAGAGTTGCGTATCTCCATATTTATAAGGGATTTCCCAATCCCTTAGAGTTTACGCATTTGACGCCCGGACCACTCTGGTATCTGGTCCTAGTTACAGAAAATCACCGGACACCACATGGCAGACAAGCTGATCCAAGGCCCAGATGGCAAACATCGTTGCTTCTGGGTGCAACAAACATCGGATTTCATCCCGTATCACGACGATGAATGGGGTTGGCCCATCACGGATGACCGCCATCTGTTCGAAAAGCTCTGCCTTGAAAGCTTTCAGTCCGGCCTAAGCTGGCGCACCATTCTGGCAAAGCGTGACAACTTCCGATCTGCGTTTAAAAACTTTGACTTAGACGCCGTAGCTAAATTCGATGACGCCGATAAAACCCGCCTTCTGAACGACGCGGGCATCATCCGCCACAAGGGCAAGATCGACGCCGTCATCAACAACGCCGCCCGTGCGCAGGATCTGGTGGCAGAACACGGCTCTCTGGCGGCCTACGTATGGGCATGGGAGCCGTCAGAGAATGAGCTGGGCGAACCACAAAGCATGACCACCTGCCCATCGGCCATCGCCATGTCCAAAGACATGAAAAAGCGCGGCTGGAAGTTCCTAGGCCCAACGACCGTCTTTGCCTTCATGCAGTCCATGGGGCTGGTAAACGACCACGCTTTGGGCTGCCACATGCGCGATGCGGTGTCGCAAACACGCGCGACACTGACGCGTCCCAAATGAAAAAGGCCGGGGAAATCCCCGGCCTTTTCTTATCAAATGACGCTAAGGCTTAGCCCTGAGCGGCCTTTGCAACTTCAGCAGCGAAGTCTTCGACTTCTTTCTCGATGCCTTCGCCAACTTCCAGACGGACGTAGCCAAGGATCTCAACACCGGCTTCTTTGGCTGCGGCACCAACGGTCAGGTCGGGGTTCACAACAAAGGCTTGGTTGACCAGAGTGATTTCGGACAGGAACTTCTTCATCCGGCCTTCGATCATCTTCTCGATCACCTGCTCCGGCTTGCCGGATTCACGCGCGATGTCGATCTGAACCTGACGTTCCTTTTCGATCACGGAGGCGTCGACTTCGGCTTCGGTCAGCGCTTGGGGGCGCGGATCGGCAGCAGCGACGTGCATCGCAACCTGTTTACCAAAGGCTTCGTTGTCGCCTTTCAGTGCAACCAGAACACCGATCTTGCCCATGCCGTCGGCCACAGCGTTGTGCACATAGGTCACAACCTGATCGCCTTCGATGGAGTCCATCCGGCGCAGGGTCATGTTCTCACCGATGGTCGCGATCTTGTTGTTGATCGTTTCTTCAACGGTCTTGCCGCCCAGATCGGCAGTTTTCAGGGCGTCAACGTCCGACACGGTCAGCGCGGCGTCGGCGATGCTCTTCACCATCGACTGGAATTCGGCGTTCTTACCAACAAAGTCGGTTTCCGAGTTCACTTCGACAGCAACACCTTTGCCACCGTCAACGGCCACGGCCACCAGACCTTCGGCTGCGGTACGGCCCGCTTTCTTGGCGGCTTTCGCCAGACCTTTGGTGCGCAGCCAATCGATTGCGGCATCCATGTCGCCATCGGTTTCGGTCAGCGCTTTTTTCGCATCCATCATGCCCGCGCCGGTCATTTCGCGCAGTTCTTTAACCTGTGCTGCAGTGATCGCCATATCGGCTCTCCTCATGTCTTGAAAAAGGGTCTGGCCGCGGGTTTAGCCGCGACCCATGACAATTTTGTAGCGTCCCGGCCTGATGCGGCCGGGACAGAAGGATCACGCCTCTGCGGTTTCCTCAACAGCTTCTTCTGCCGGCGCTTCTTCCATCTCGCCCACGTCAACACCTGCGGCACCCAGCTGAGCGGTCATGCCGTCCAGCGCAGCGCGCGATGCCAGATCGCAGTAGAGAGAGATCGCGCGGGCCGCGTCGTCGTTGCCCGGGATGATGTAGTCGATGCCATCGGGCGAGCAGTTGGTGTCAACCACGGCCACAACCGGGATACCCAGCTTGTTGGCTTCGGCGATGGCCAGCTGTTCTTTTTTCACGTCGATGACGAACAGCAAATCGGGAACGCCGCCCATCTGACGGATGCCGCCAAGGGATGCGGTCAGCTTCTCCTGATCACGCTCCATGCCCAGACGCTCTTTCTTGGTCAGGCCTTCGGCGCCAGCGCCCAGCTTCTCGTCAATCTCGTTCAGACGGTTGATCGACTGGGACACGGTTTTCCAGTTGGTCAGCGTGCCGCCCAGCCAGCGGTGGTTCATGTAGTACTGTGCGCATTTCTCAGCGGCTTCGGCGATCGGCGCTGCGGCCTGACGCTTGGTACCGACGAACAGAACGCGGCCGTTCTTTGCAACGGTTTCGCGGATGACGTTCAGCGCCGCGTCCAGCATGGGAACGGTCTGCGTCAGGTCCATGATGTGGATGCCGTTGCGCGCGCCATAGATGAACTCGCCCATACGGGGGTTCCAACGCTGCGTCTGGTGGCCAAAGTGAACGCCAGCTTCCAGCAGCTGACGCATGGTGAACTCAGGAAGAGCCATGTCTTTATCCTTTCCGGTTTACGCCTCGGCGGGGGTGAGAAGCGGAATGCTTCAACCGGTGGACCATTGGGGATGTCTGTCCAAGGGCCCGACCCCACCTGCGGGATTGAGTGGCGGTGCCTTACACCGCCCCCTGCCCCTTGGCAAGGCCGGAAACCCGGATCATGGCTTTATTATACGGGCTTTTACAAAAACGTCCGCTCAACCGCCCAGTAAAGCCCAATGCAGGCGATCACGGCCGAGGCCGGGATGGCAATCCCCGGACGATACCAGGTTTTATGCCGGAACCACGCGCCCACGGCCAAAAACGCCAGCGCAATCACCGTAAGCTGCCCCAGTTCAACACCCACGTTGAACCCGATCAGCGCCGGAATGAACTGATCCTGCGGCAACCCGAACTCCTGCAGCACGCTGGCGAATCCAAGCCCGTGCAGCAAGCCAAACCCAAAGACGACAAAGGGTCGCCATCTAGTCAGGCCGGTCGCAAAGATATTCTCGATCGCGATAAAGGCGATGGATGCGGCGATCAGCGGCTCAACAATGCTGCCGGGTACATTGACCACGCCAAGCGCGCCAAGCGCCAAGGTCACCGTATGCGCCAGCGTGAAGGCCGAGATCTGCCACAACAGCGGACGCAGCGTCGGTGACAGGAAGAACAGGCCCAGCACGAACAGGATATGATCCAGCCCCTTGGGCAGAATATGATCGAAGCCGATGGGGATATACTGAACGAAGGCCTGCAGCCCCGTGGCTGCCTGCCCGCCCTGCAGCGTGATCGGCTCGCTCGTCTCTCCACCATCCAGATACCCGGCGTAACCGTCTTCGACCCCGGTGTGACGCAGGGCCAGCGTGCCGTGACCGTCAGGCCATGTCAGGGTCAGCGCTTTGGTGCTATCGGGCATCTCTCCGGTCAGAATGACACGCGACGGACGGGCCAGATCGACATTGCCGACCTCGCTCACCTCTATATCGCGCAAGCTCAGCGGAATGTCGGTGCCATCGGCGGACAGGATCATACCTTGGGAAATCTCGGGCCAGCTGTTGCGAATGCGGTCGGCCATCTCATCAGACGGCAAAGCGCGCAGGTCGTCGTAGATGTCGGACCGATCCGAGGTGTTGGTATCCTTCAGCCCGTCCAGATCGATGCCCGCGACGAAGGCTTCGGCGTTCATGCGCATTTCCAGCCGGACGTCCTGGCCTTCGGTCGACAGCTGGATGATGGTCGGAAGAACCTCGTGCGCCCGGCCCTGCCCCGCGACACCCGCCATCACAACCGCGACACCCAATGCGACCGCCCTTGACAGGCCGCGCCCAAACCGCAGCTTGGTGCGCATGACATTCAAAACTTTCATCATCTCTTCCCTGTTCGCGGCCGTGGCTACGCCGACCCTCTCCCATGAGTTTTGGCTCGAACCGGAGAGGTATCAAGCGGAAACCGGGGCAACTGTGGGCGTGCAGCTTTTCAACGGTCAGGACTTTGACGGCACCGAACTTAGCTGGTTCGACCGCCGGATCGACCAAGTCACCGTCCATAACGGCGATGAAGCCAAAGATTACAAAGGCTTGCCGGGCGACCTTCCGGGGATCAGCGTTGAGGTTCAGGATGGACTAACCACCATCGCCTACGCGTCAACCATGTCACGGCTGACCTACGACTCTTGGGAAAAAACTCTTTTGTTTGCGGAACATAAAGACTTCCCTTGGTTCCAGAACGCGCATTCCGAACGCGGTCTACCGCAGGAAAACGTCACAGAAGGCTACTGGCGCTTTTCAAAAACCCTGATCGGCAGCAGCAACAGCGATGGTCAGGATGTTGAGGTTGGGATGCCGACGGAATTCGTGTTGCAAACCAACCCCTTCGCCGATGATATTGATACCGTATCGGCCGTTCTGCTTTACAAAGGTACGCCGCGCGCCGACGTGCAGGTGGAGATGTGGGAAAAGGCGGATGACGCCGTCACACGCACCTTGCACCGCACCGACGCTGACGGGGTTGTGACCCTGCCGGTCAAGCCGGGCCACTCCTATCAGATCGATTCAGTCGTGTTGCGCGAACCGGAAAGCGACGCCGCGATCAAGGCAGATGTGATGTGGGAAAGCCTTTGGGCCAACACGACCTTCGCCATCCCCGGCTGACCCGGCGATATCTCTTGCCCCGTCCCGACGGGACGGGCACATAGGTCGCATGACAAAGACCCCGGATATCCTGTGCATCGGATCGGTCCTTTGGGACATCATCGGACGTTCTGCCAGCGTCATGCGGCAGGGCTCTGACGTGCCGGGGCGCATCACCCGTCTACCCGGCGGCGTGGCCATGAATATTGCCATGGCCGTCGCGCGGTTTGGCCTGACCCCCGCGCTGCTGACCGCCGTTGGTCGCGACGCCGAGGGCGAAGAACTGGTCAAAGCCTGCGCCGATATGGGGATGGTGACGGATCACATCTATCGCTCTGACGATTTGCCAACCGATCGCTACATGGCGGTCGAAGGGGCGAACGGCCTGATCGCCGCCATCGCAGACGCGCATTCGCTTGAGGCTGCGGGCGATAAGATATTGAAACCGCTGACAAATGGTGATTTCGGAACGGACGTTTCGCCGTATCAGGGCAAGATCGCGCTAGATGGTAACCTTACCCGGCAATTGCTTGATAAGATTGCAACTTCGCCCGCCTTTGCGGCCGCCGATCTGCGCGTCGCCCCTGCCTCTCCGGGCAAAGCAGAACGATTGATTCCCTTCCTCGATCACGGGCGTGCCATGCTCTACGTGAACCTAGAAGAGGCCGGGATCCTGTGCCAGAACACCTTTTCAGATGCGCCTAAGGCTGCGGAAGCATTGATAAAACGCGGTGCGCGGCGAGTGATCGTCACCGACGGCGGCAAATGCGCCGCCGAAGCGGACGCGACAGGCACCGTTATCGGAACCCCGCCCGAAGTGCTGGTTACCCGCGTCACCGGCGCAGGCGATACCTTTATGGCCGCCCATATTGCCGCCGAAGGCGACGGCGCCAGCCGGCAAGACGCGCTGGACCGCGCGCTGACCGCAGCCGCACGGTATGTTTCTGGCGACAACGCCCTTTGATTTTTGCCCTCTGACGAACGAAAGACCCCCGATGCAAATGACCATGTCCCCAGAGGTGCGCGACGCGCTGGACCAGAACCGCGCCGTCGTCGCGTTGGAAAGCACGATCATCACCCATGGGATGCCATACCCACAGAACCTAGAAACCGCGCGGCAGGTCGAAGACGACGTGCGTCAGGCCGGAGCCACGCCCGCCACCATCGCGGTGCTGAACGGGACATTGCACATCGGCCTGACGGATGACGAATTGGCGACGCTGGCGCAGGCCAAGGACGTCGCCAAGCTGTCCCGCGCAGACATGGCCGTTTGCATGGCCATGGGCGGCACTGGCGCCACGACCGTCGCCGCCACGATGATCGCCGCACGGCAGGCAGGGATCGAAGTCTTTGCTACGGGCGGCATCGGCGGTGTGCACCGCGGCGCGGAAACCACGATGGACATTTCGGCCGACCTGCAAGAGCTGGCGCAAACCCCGGTGACGGTCGTCTGTGCCGGAGCCAAAGCAATCCTTGATATCCCCCGCACGCTGGAGGTTCTTGAAACGCTTGGCGTGCCGGTCATCACCTTCGGCCAACCTGCCCTGCCCGCATTCTGGAGCCGCGACAGCGGCCTGCCTTCGCCCCTGCAGATCGACACTGCGGGCCAGATCGCCGCCGCGCATCGCACCCGCGCCGCGCTTGGCCTGTCGGGCGGTCAGCTGATTGCCAACCCGATCCCCGAAAGCGATGAAATCCCTAAGGACGAAATCGACCCGATCATCGAACAGGCGCTGAGCGATGCAGAGGCGCAGGGGATCACCGCCAAAGAGGTCACGCCCTTCCTGCTGGACCGTATTTTCCGGCTGACGACGGGCCGTTCTCTTAGCAGCAATATCGCGCTGGTACGCAACAACGCGCGGCTGGCCGCAGAGATTGCCCAAGAATTGGTCCAATTGCCTGTCAAAACGGCAAAATAAACGGGGGGTGCCATTGCTGTCGCGCCTGTGACCCCATAGATTTCGGTGACCCCGATGCTCGGGGCGCATGCACACGGACCTTACATGAACGACCCCCTGATTGATCAGCCAACACCGCGACGCGGCCTTTTTACCCGTTTGCGGTCCAGTTTTCTGACCGGGATCGTCGTCATTCTGCCGGTGGGCCTGACGATCTGGCTGCTGTGGACGCTGGCCGGTTGGGTCGATGGCGTTGTGCTGCCGCTGGTGCCGCAGACGTTCCAGCCGGAAAAATACATTGGCATCAATCTGCGCGGCGTGGGCATCATCTTTTTCCTGATCTTCACGATCATCGTCGGCTGGATCGCCAAAGGGCTGATCGGGCGGTCGCTGATCCGCTATGCCGAAAGCCTGATCGTGCGGATGCCCGTCGTCCGGTCGATCTACAACGGCGCGAAACAGATCGCCGAAACGGTCTTTGCCCAGACCGAACGCAGCTTTGAAAAGGCCTGCCTGATCCAATACCCGCGCAAAGGCATCTGGGCCATTGGCTTCGTCTCGACCGAGGCGAAAGGAGAGGTCGCGCGCCGGGCTGAAACCGGGTCGGACCTGATGTCGGTCTTTGTGCCCACGACGCCCAACCCGACGTCAGGGTTCCTGCTGTTCTTCCCCAAGGAAGATGTGATTGAGCTGGACATGAGCGTGGAAGACGCCGCCAAGCTCGTCATCTCGGCCGGGCTGGTTTATCCCAACGCCAAGGACCCCAAGCAGCCACCCCTGCCGCTGGAGTCCTGAGCCTTAGTTCAGCATGGCCTGCAGATCGATGGTCGAGGCCTTGCCAAGCGACGCATGGTGATCGGCCAGAAACTGGTCCGCCGCCTTCTGACCGGCCAGCTTCAGCGATTGCAGGATCACCGGATTGGGCACCATCTTGGTCGCCACGGACAATTCGCGCATCAGGTCGTCATCTGCGATCATATGCACCAGAACGTTCTTCATCGCGCCCTTCTTGACCTGACCGGCCCCGATCAGCCGCTGCACAAAGGCGATGGCCCGCAACTCGCGCAAAAGCGATGAGTTGAAGCTGATCTCGTTCACGCGGTTTTCAATCTGCTGCGGGGTAAAGGGCACCTCATCCCGTTCCAGCGGATTGATGTTTACGATGACCACGTCATCCGGCAGGTCCGGTTCAAACAGCGGAAACAGCGCCGGGTTGCCCGAATAGCCGCCATCCCAGTATGCCTCGCGGCGTCCGGTCTTGGGATCGTCGATTTCAACCGCTTGGAACAGCGACGGCAGACAGGCAGACGCAAGGATGGCGTCGGTGGTGATTTCGTCCTTGGTGAAGATGCGGACCTTGCCGGTGCGCACGTTGGTCGCGCAGACAAAGAGGCGTGGTCCCTCGGCAGAACAGACGCTGTCATAATCAAAGCCTTCGACGACCGATTCCAGCGGATTGCGGTACAGTGGGCCGTAGTAATACGGCGAAGTAACCTGATCCAGCATCGACGCCGCAACAAAGGGCGGCGCGTATTCCATCAGCGTGGCGACATCACGGGTGGGCGGGGTAAAGAACTTCTCCATCGCGGTGAAGGGTCCGGCCATCCACCCCGGCAGACGCATGTCGTTGACAGCACCCATGCGGTTCCAAAGCTCGTTCAGCGTTTCCCGCGCGCCTTCACGCCCGCCACGCAGCCAGCCCGCCTTATAGGCCGCGCCGTTCAGCGCCCCGGCAGAGGTGCCGGAAATTCCCGCCACCTCGATCGTTTCGTCGTCCAGCAGCCGATCCAGCACGCCCCAGGTAAAGGCCCCGTGCGCACCACCGCCCTGCAGTGCAAGGTTGATCTTGGTGACCATGGCCTTAGGCCGCCGTCCAGCCACCATCCATGGCAATGGCCTGCCCGGTCAGCTGCTCTGCCGCGTCAGAGGAGAGGAACAGCGCCATATCGCCCAGTTGTTCGACCGTGACGAATTCCTTGGACGGCTGCTTGGCCAGGATCACCTTCTCGATCACCTCGTCCTCGGACATGTCGTATTCCTTGGCGGTGTCGGGGATCTGCGATTCCACCAGCGGGGTCAGCACGTAGCCGGGGCAGATAGCGTTGCAGGTGATCGGTTCCTTGGCCGTCTCAAGCGCGACGGTCTTGGTCATACCGACGATCCCGTGCTTGGCCGTCACATAGGCCGATTTGTAGGGCGAGGCGCGCAAACCATGGGCCGAGGCGATATTGATCACCCGGCCCCAGCCTGCCTTGCGCATCATCGGCAGCGCGACGGCGGTGGTGTGGAAGGCCGAGGACATGTTGATCGCGATAATCGCATTCCACTTGTCCACCGGGAAGTCGTTGATCGGCGCCACGTGCTGGATCCCTGCGTTGTTCACCAGAATATCGCATGCGCCTGCCTTTTCGATCAGCGCCCGCGCATCGTCGCCTTTGGACATGTCGGCCTGAATGTAGCGCACGTCTGTGTCGAACTCTTTGGCCAGATCGGCGGCAAGGCTGTGATCTTCTTCGTTGTCGGAGAAGGAATTCAGGACGACGGACGCCCCGGCCCCCGCAAAGGCCCGCGCCACCCCAAGGCCAATGCCCGAGTTCGATCCGGTGACGACGACAGTTTTTCCAGTGAGTGACATGACAGCCTCTTAAGTAATCTCTGGGTGCCAGCATACGTGCTGCACCTGCGAAATAAACTCATTCATTTAACCCCGGTTCCAAGTCCGGGTCGAAAGGTCGCGAAGGCCGATAAGACCGTCCCGCAAGCCACGGTGATTCTTGGACTTATGAAAGCCGGGTTAAGGAATGGGCGGTTTTGCGTAAAACCCAACATGCGTTGACTTTCCGCAAAAAAAAACGCCAGCACGAAGCTGGCGTTAAGTTATTGAGGCAGGTTTCATACAGGCAAGAAACCTATCGAGCAGTGACTTCTTTATAATCCCAACACGGTCACGTTCCAAGCTAAAAGTTTGATAAGACGTAAAAGCCTCGGTACCGTTAGGGCCAACAAAGACAGGCAAGACAGGGATTGTTGCCAATATGAGGCCAGTATTTTTCATCACTCGAGTTCAGAAATTCGCGATGATCGCGGCGCTGCTTTGCGGCACCGGGGCCATGGCAGAGCCTCAGCATGGTCTTGCCATGTACGGAGAGCCCGCCCTTCCCCCTGATTTTGCTGCACTTCCCTATGTAAATCCCGATGCGCCCAAGGGCGGCCGGTTAATTTCCGGCAATGAAGGCGCGTTCGACAGTCTGAACCCTTACGTCATCACGGGCAATCCGCCATGGCAGTTAAGGTTCCTGATCTCCGAAAGCCTGATGTACCGCAGTCAGGACGAACCCTTCACCGTCTATGGCTTGCTGGCCGAATCGATTGAAGTGCCCGAAGACCGATCCTGGGCGGAATTCACCCTGCGCGAAGGGGCCCGATTCTCTGACGGTAGCCCGGTGACCATCGAAGACGTCATGTGGTCCTACGAGGTGCTGGGGACCGAAGGCAACGCGCGCTACCGCGGCATATGGGGCCTGATCGACAAGATGGAACAGACCGGCCCCCGGTCGGTGCGGTTTACCTTCAATAAGGAAGACCGTGAATTGCCGCTGATCGTCGGCATGCGCCCAATCCTGAAGAAAGCGCAGTTCGCGGACCGCAGCTTTACCGGCCTCAGCCTAGAAGAGGCGCCGATTGGATCGGCCCCCTATTCCGTCACCGCGTTTGAGCCGGCGCGCTCTGTCACCCTGACCCGCAACCCGGATTATTGGGGCAAGGACCTGCCGATCCGTCAGGGCACCAACAACTTTGATGAGATCAAGATCGAATTCTACGGCGACAGCGCGGTGTTGTTCGAGGCCTTCAAGGGCGGCGAGCTTAGCTACCTGCGCGAATTCAACGCCGAAAAATGGGCGCGCGATTACAACTTCCCCGCCGTCCAGAATGGCGAGATTGAGTTGAGCGAGATTCCCACCGGCCGCCCGTCGGGCATCACCGGGTTCGCCATGAACACCCGCCGTCCGCCGTTTGACGATATCCGCGTGCGGGATGCGATGATCCATGCGTTCAACTTCGAATACATCAACGAAACGCTGACCGGTGGTCGTCAGAATCGGATCACGTCGTATTTCTCTGGCACACCGCTGGGGATGCAGGACGGCCCCGCCACAGGCCGCGTGCGCGACATTCTTGAACCCTTTGCGGACGCCCTGCCCTATGGCGCGCTCGACGGCTACACCCTGCCCGTGTCGGATGGATCGCCCCGCAACCGCGCGAACATCCGCAAGGCACTGGCCCTGCTGGAAGACGCGGGCTGGACCGTGCAGGACGGCATGTTGAAGAACGCGGATGGCGTACCGTTCCGCTTTAAGATCCTGCTGCGTCAGGGCGCGACCGAACTGCAGACCATCGCTGATCTCTACCTCAAGGCGTTGGAGCGGCTGGGCATGGACGTGGAGCTCGAGGTCGTGGACAACGCCCAATACCAGCTGCGCATGACCAGCTTTGACTATGACATGACCGATATCCGGCGTCAGTTTTCCCTGTCGCCCGGCAATGATCAGCGCACTTACTGGGGGTCTGACAACGCGGATATCCTTGGGTCGCGCAATATCATCGGCGTGAACAGCCCCGCCATCGACGCCAGCATCGATGCCATGCTGGCCAGCGAGACGACCGAGGATTTCAATGCCGCCACCCGCGCGCTGGATCGTCTGCTGACCGCGGGGCGCTACGTGATCCCGACCTACAGCTATGACGTGGGTCGGATCGCCCATGTGGCCGACATCACCTACGCAGAAGACCGGACACCGATCTACGGCGACTCGGTCTATTTCCTGCCAGAGGTCTGGTGGCACGAGCCTGAATGATGGGCTGCAACCGGGCGCGCCAACCGGTAGAATGGAACTGATCTGGGCTTGGCTCCGTTGGTCTGACAACAAGACTGACGGAGTATCCCATGCAATGGACTGATATCGCCCGCGACTGGGCGGCTTTTACCCCCGCCATCCAAGACCGCTGGCCCGAGGCCGAAGAAGAGGACCTGCTGGCCCTGAACCCGACCGAAGATGCGCTGGCAGGCTACCTGTCGCAGCAAACCGGCGAAGAATTTCGGGACGTCAAAGCGCAGGTGCGCGAATGGCAGATGGGTCAGATACCCACGGATGTTGCCATGGATCCACTGCGCGACAACGCCAACATTTCGGACTCGCACCGACACTTGGCCCCGGGCGAAGACCCGTCCGATCGTGACGACCTTTTTGGTGACGACGATCAGGCAGAAAACCCGGTGGGTCGCGACGTCTGATCTGCGCTTTTGCACCGACGATTGACCTGACAATGGCCCTTGCGCACGCCCGCGCAGGGGCCTACCCCTTGGCCCATGCTGTCGATCTTTGACCACGGGGCCTACCCCGACTGCCCCACACCCTTTAATCTGGCCGCCTATGTGATGGCCCATGCGGACCGTCTGTCCGACAAGGTCGCGCTTTCGATTGTCGGCCTCTCCGGCGCGGAACGCTGGTCTTATGCCAAGCTGGAACAAGCGATCCGTGGTACCGGTACCGGGCTGCTGAACGCGGGCTTCAAACCCGGCGACATTCTGTTGATGCGCCTTGGCAATAGCGTTGAATTCCCGATTGCTTATCTGGGCGCCATCGCCGCCGGACTGGTGCCTGTGCCCACCTCATCACAGCTGACCGCACGCGAGGTCGGCAAGATGGTGGACAGCCTGAAGCCCGCTGGCATCCTGCATGACCCAAGCGTCGCGAGCGCCGATACTGACCTGCCCGTTGTGACGACGGACCAACTGGAACAGATGCGCGACCTGCCGCCCGTGGACTACCACATGGGCGATCCGAACCGGCTCGCCTACCTCGTCTATACCTCTGGCACCTCTGGCAACCCGCGGGCGGTCATGCACGCCCATCGCGCCATCTGGGCGCGTCAGATGATGCATGACGGCTGGTACGGGCTGGGTGAAGACGACCGCCTGATGCACGCAGGCGCGTTCAACTGGACCTATACACTGGGCACCGGATTGATGGATCCGTGGTCCGTTGGCGCCACCGCCGTGATCCCCGCCGAAGGCGTCGATCCCGAAGCATTGCCCCTGCTGATGAAACGCCATGAGGCGACGATTTTCGCCGCAGCACCCGGTGTGTTCCGCAAAATCCTGACCAAACATGACCGCATCGACCTGCCCAAACTGCGCCACGGCCTGACCGCTGGCGAAAAGGTGTCCGACCAGATCCGTAACGATTGGCGCGACGCTGGCGGGGGCGAGATGTACGAGGCCTTCGGCATGTCCGAATGTTCGACCTTCATTTCGGGCTCTCCATCCACGCCCGCGAAACCCGGGGCGCTTGGCAAGCCGCAAGAAGGCCGGCGGGTCGCCATCGTTGGCCCCGACGGCCCCGTGCCACTGGGCGAAGAAGGCGTGATCGCCGTGCATCGCGACGACCCCGGCCTGATGCTGGGTTACATGGGGGCCGAGGATGAAGCAGCCGCCCGGATGCAGGGCGATTGGTTCCTGACCGGGGACCACGGGCGCATGGATGAAGACGGCCAGATCACCTATATGGCCCGCGCCGATGACATGATGAACGCTGGCGGTTATCGCGTGTCCCCGATCGAGGTCGAAGGCGCGCTGTCCGACATCCCCGGCATCACCGAAATCGGCGTCACGGATTGCGAAGTAAAGGCAGACACCCGCCTGATCATCGCCTTCTATACCGGCCCCGAAGAACTTGACGAAGCCGCGCTGCTGGCACAGGCCCAAGACCGTCTGGCCCGCTACAAACAGCCGCGGTCCTTCGTCTACCTGCCGCAGATGCCGCGCAACCCCAATGGCAAACTGTTGCGCAAGGCCCTGCGCGACCACTGGCCCAAGAGCTAACCAAGGGACTGGACCACCCGGTCCACCCCTAGGAGAGGAGACCCCGATGGAAACCGGAAACGCCGTGAAACTCGACATTGTGTCGGACCCGATCTGCCCATGGTGCTATATCGGCAAGACACAACTGGATCGCGCCTTGGCGCAGCGGCCCGACCATCCCTTTGTGATCGAATGGCACCCCTTCCAGCTGAACCCCGACATGCCCCGCGAAGGGGCCGACCGCAAAGCTTATCTGGCATCCAAGTTCGGCGACCGCGCCGATGAAATCTACGGCCAGATCGCCAAGCATTTCAGAGACATCGACCTAGAAGCTGATCTGGATGCAATCACCCGCACGCCCAACACGCTGGACGCGCACCGCATGATCCACTGGGCCGGGATCGAAGGCAAACAGGGTGCGATGGTCAACGCGCTGTTCCGCGCGAATTTCGTCGAAGGCCGTGATATCGGCGCGCATGATGTTCTGGCAGACTTGGCCGACAGCATCGGTATGGACGCCTCGGTCGTGCTGCGCCTGCTGTCCACGGACGAGGACGAGGCAATGATCCGCGACCGCGACACCCATTCGCGCGAAATGGGCATCAACGCCGTGCCGACCTTTATCGTCGCCTCGCAACACGCGGTTCCCGGCGCGCAGCCCCCCGAATTGTGGCTGAAGGTCATCGACGAGATCATGGATCAGACCAAAGACGCCTGAACTTAAGTCACGCGCCTTGGGCAAAACAGGGCTTGAGCCGATGCGCGTCGCTTATGCCGTGGTGCAGCACATCTTGCCGTGCTAGCGAACAGGCATCCCGACCGGAGCGCCGATGTCCACCCGCATATCCCAGTACGAATTCGTGGCCATGATGGCGATGATGGTGGCCACGGTCGCCTTTTCCATCGACTCTATGCTGCCCGCGATGCCCGAAATCGCCGACGACCTGTCGCCGGATGATCCCAACAACGTGCAGTTGATCCTGTCGGCCTTCATGGTGGGCATGGGGCTGGGTACGCTGTTTGCCGGGCCGCTGTCGGACTCATTCGGGCGCAAGACGATGATCAACCTTGCGGCTGCGCTCTACGTTCTGGGCGCGGCGCTGGCTTGGTCTGCCCCGACGCTGGAACTGATGATCGCCGCCCGCCTGATCCAAGGCATCGGCGCAGCGGGGCCCCGCATCATATCGCTGGCTATCGTACGCGACCTTTATTCCGGCCGCGAGATGGCGCGCATCGTGTCGTTCATCATGATCGTCTTCACCATCATCCCGGCGCTGGCGCCCCTGATGGGGTCTGGCATCATGGCTTTGGGCGGCTGGCGGTCGATTTTTCTGGCGTTTCTGATGTTTTCCGTAGTCTCGGTCCTGTGGCTGAACCTGCGGCTTGACGAACCCCTGCCCGAAGACCGCCGCCGCGCCTTCCGCCCCGCCATGTTCCGCAGCGCGGTGAAAGAGATGTTCGCCATCCCCATGGTTCGTAATTCGATCTACGTGCAGACGATGATCTTCGCGGTGCTCTTTACCTCAATCTCTCTGATCCAGCCCACCTTCGACCTGATCTTCGATAAATCCGACGCCTTTGCGCTGTATTTCTTCGTCATCGGCGCGTTCTGCATGACCTCATCGATGGTCAACGCGACGTTCGTGATGAAGTTCGGGATGCGCGCGATCATTTCGCTGTCGGTCATGGTGACTTTCGGGCTGACGATCCTTGTCCTGATCCTGCAACTGACCGGCCTGTCTGAAAACGCGTATTTCTGGATCTACGTGCTGTGGCAGACCGCGCTCTTCTACCAGATGGGCCTGACCGTCGGAAACCTGAACGCCTTGGGGATGGAGCCGTTGGGCCATATCGCGGGCTTTGCCGCATCCATCATCGGGGCCATCGCCACGATCATCGCCGGCATCGTCGCCACCGTCATCGCCCAGTTCTTCAATGAAACCACCCTGCCGCAGATCGGCGGCACGCTGGTGCTTCTGGGCCTCTGTCTGCCGCCTTTGATCCGGATGCGTCGCTTGGATCGCCCCAAAGCGGAGAAAACGGTGGAAAATTGACGTCCTCGTTACGATTCACCCGTAATGAGACACCAGCCGCCGCACAGCCCCTATGCCGCTTGGGCCGAATGGGCTAGCACAGGACGTAACAGACCAAAGACAGGTAAGCGTGATGAGCAAGATCAAGGTAGAGAACCCCATCGTCGAAATGGACGGGGACGAGATGACCCGCATCATGTGGGACTTCATCAAACAAAAGCTGATCCTGCCCTACCTCGACATTGACCTGCTCTATTACGATCTGGGCATCGAAGAACGCGACCGCACCAACGACCAGATCACCACCGACGCCGCCGAAAAGACCAAAGAGGTCGGCGTTGCCGTCAAATGCGCTACCATCACCCCGGACGAAGCACGGGTTGAGGAATTCGGCCTGAAAAAGATGTGGAAATCGCCCAACGGCACGATCCGCAACATCCTTGGTGGCGTCGTCTTTCGCCAGCCCATCATCTGCCGCAACGTCCCCCGCCTTGTTCCCGGCTGGACCAAGCCCATCGTGATCGGCCGCCACGCCTTTGGCGACCAGTACAAAGCGACGGACATGAAATTCCCCGGGCCCGGCAAGCTGACGATGAAATTTGTCGGCGACGACGGGACGGAGATTGAGCATGAGGTCTATCAAGCCCCGTCCTCCGGCGTCTACATGGGCATGTACAACCTTGACGAGTCCATCCGCGACTTCGCCCGCGCGTCACTGAACTATGGCTTGCAACTGGGCTGGCCGGTTTACCTCTCGACCAAGAATACCATTCTGAAACAATACGATGGCCAGTTCCTGCAAACCTTCCAAGAGGTCTACGAACAGGAGTTCGAGGAAAAGTTTAAAGCCGCGAAAATCTGGTACGAACACCGTCTGATCGACGACATGGTCGCCTGCTGTATGAAGTGGAACGGCGGCTTCGTCTGGGCCTGCAAGAACTACGACGGCGACGTTCAATCCGACACCGTGGCGCAGGGCTTCGGCTCTCTCGGCCTGATGACGTCGCAGCTAATGACCCCTGACGGCAAAATCGTCGAAGCCGAAGCCGCCCACGGCACCGTCACCCGCCACTACCGCCAGCATCAGGCCGGAGAGGCGACGTCCACCAACTCCATCGCCTCGATCTACGCCTGGACCGGCGGGCTCAAGCACCGCGCCAAGCTGGACGATAATGCTAAGCTGATGGAGTTCGCGACGACGCTGGAACAGGTCATCGTGTCAACTGTGGAAAGCGGCCATATGACCAAGGATCTGGCGCTGCTCGTCGGGCCGGATCAGGGCTGGCTGACAACCATGGGATTCTTGGAAAAGATCGACGAAAACCTGAACAAGGCCCTCGCCGGATAGAAAAAAGGCAGCCCCGCAAGGCTGCCTTTTCTTTTGTCTCGAAAGGCTTACGCCGCCTTGCGGTCGTGTTCGCCTTCTTCGATCTCTTCGATGATCTTGGCGACAAACGCGTCCAGATCACCGGGGTTGCGCGACGTCACGATGCCCTGATCCGCCACCACTTCGCTGTCTTCCCACTTGCCGCCTGCATTCTTCACATCGGTGCTGATCGACGGATAGGACGTCACAGCACGACCCTTCACGATCCCGGCCTCGACCAGCATCCAAGGCGCGTGACAGATCGCGGCAATCACCTTGCCCGCATCATGCATGTCTTGGACAAATTTCACAGCCTCAGGCTTGGTGCGCAGAATGTCCGGGTTGATCTGACCGCCGGGCAGGACGATCGCGTCGTAGTCGCCGATCTTCACATCGCCAAGCGCGTGATCCACTGCGGCCTCGCGACCCCAATCGCTTTCATCCCAGCCTTTGATGGCCTTGCCATCGGGCGACACGACGTGGACCTCGGCGCCAGCCTCGCGCAGCTTGTCGCGGGGCACTTCCAGTTCGCTCTGCTCGAACCCATTGGTGGCGAGGATAATGATTTTGGCGTTTCCGATCTTGGGCATCGGTCTCTCCTTTCGAATTGGGTGATAAGGCGTCTGCCTCTTGTGGCATCAACCCGCGCGCCCATCGCCCGGTTCCTAGGCATAGCGGGAAATCGCCAACGCTGACGCGGCTTCCCGCTCGACAGGTCACCACTTGTGACCTATCTCAGAGATATGCCCGCACCGATCCCGATACCGACCTTCTACCGCCACAAGCATACGTGGATTGAGGATGTCCAAGGCCTCAGCATCTCATTGCTGGCGGCGGCGGTGGGCGTGTCTTTCCTGACATCGCTGGGATTTCTCACCGGGCAAACGGCCGGCATCGCGCTGCTGATCGCCTATGTCACAGGCTATAGCTTCGGCACCGTGTTCTTTCTGGTGAACCTGCCCTTCTACATCTTCTCGTGGCGGCGTCTGGGGGCAGAGTTCACGATCAAGTCGGCGTTCTGCGTCACCGTCCTGTCAGTGGCCGTCGATTACATCCCGCTTGGCATGACCTTCGAATACCTGAACCCCTTCCTTGGCACGGCCATATTCGGCGTTCTGACGGGCTTCGGCCTTTTGGGCGTGTTCCGCCACAAGGGGTCGCTTGGCGGTCTGGGCGTCATCGCGCTGCTGATCCAAGACCGTACCGGGTTCCGCGCGGGCTATGTTCAACTGATGGTCGACGGGGTGATCTTCGCGATCGCCTTTTTCCTCTTCGACCTCGACATCGTGCTATATTCGCTCTTCGGCGCGGCCGTGCTGAACGGCGTGATCGCATTCAACCACGACAAAGACCGCTACATCGCGGACTGACCCGCGCCCCTGTCTTCTTCTGGTCGATAAATACCCTCGGGGGAGTCCGAAGGACGGGGGCAGCGCACCCAAATCCGCGCAACCTTCAAGGCCGCGACACCTGCCCGCCCCCAACGGCCATCTTCACCCCAGTCGTCGTCGGACAGGAGGTCGGCAGCCCCCGCGCCACCCGCACCGCCAGATAGGCAAAGGCCTGCGCTTCCAGCATATCCCCGTCCAGCCCGACCTCTTCGACAGGGTGGACCGGACAGTCCAGCGACACGCGCAACATCTCCATCAACACCGGGTTCCGCCGGCCGCCTCCGGTCACCAAAAGCTGCGTCGGCGGCTCGGGGCAATGTTCCATCCCGCGCAACACGCTCGCCGCCGCCATGCCCGTCAACGTGGCCGCCGCATCCTGATCGGCCAACTCGCCCACAAGCGACATCATCTCTGGAAAAGCGTTCCGGTCCAATGACTTCGGCGGAATGCGCGAAAAATACGGATCGTCCAGAAACAGCTCCAGCGCGCCGGTTTCGACTTTACCTGTCATCGCCAGCTTACCGTCCTCATCGTAATCCAACCCGCGCCGCGCCTGCATCAGATCGTTGATCGGCGCATTCGCAGGCCCGGTGTCGAAGGCCAACAACGCCCCCTCGCCCTCTGGCCTCGCAACCCGAGGGTCCACCCACGTCAGGTTCCCCACACCGCCCATGTTCAGAAAGGCCACCGGCTCGGTCGCGCCGATCCAGCGCGCACAGGCATGGTGAAAGAACGGGGCCAAAGGCGCGCCCTCGCCGCCTAATTCCACATCAGTGGACCGGAAATCCCACACCACCGGCACGCCAAGCGCACCAGCCAGCATATCCCCATCCCCCACCTGATGCGTCCCCCGTCCGCGCGGATCATGCGCCAGTGTCTGGCCGTGAAGGCCCACGATCTCCACATCGCGAAACTTGGACAACAGCGCCTGATGCGCCTCCATCACCACGCGGGTTGCAGGCGCCACATCGGGATCATTGGGCCATTGCCCAAGCGCCCGGTGCAGCACGCTCCGCTCATCCGCCGTATAGGCCCGATAATCGGTTTCCCCGAACCCAAGAATGTCCACGCCGTCCGTCACGACCAGCGCCGCATCGACGCCATCCAGCGAGGTCCCCGACATGGCCCCCAAGGCGCGCACGGGGCCTTTCTTTGCAACTGCCTTCGACATGGTCTTTTCCTTCGCCCGCCTGCCCCATATAGATGCCCTGCAGAATTAACCGGAACAAGTGATATGACATACCATCCTAAGTCAGAGTTCATGGCAACGATCATGCAGCGCGGCTTCATCGCCGACTGCACCGATTATCAGGCCCTCGACGACGCGCTGAACACGGGGATGGTGACCGCCTATATCGGCTATGACGCCACCGCCAAATCGCTGCACGTCGGCCACCTGATGAACGTGATGATGCTGCGCTGGCTGCAAAAGACCGGCCACCAGCCGATCACGCTGATGGGCGGCGGCACGACCAAGGTGGGCGATCCCTCCTTCCGCGCCGACGAACGCCCCCTGCTGACGCCCGCGCAGATCGACGACAATATCGCCGGTATGCAGCGCGTCTTCTCGTCGTTCCTTGATTACGAAAAAGCCGGCAATCCAGCCCTGATGCTGAACAACGCGGAATGGCTGGACAACCTGAACTACCTTGAGTTTCTGCGCGACATCGGCCGCCACTTCAGCGTCAACCGGATGCTGTCGTTTGAATCGGTGAAATCGCGTTTGGACCGCGAACAATCGCTGTCCTTCCTCGAATTCAACTACATGATCCTGCAGGCCTATGACTTCATGGAGCTGAACAACCGCTACGGCTGTCTGCTGCAGATGGGCGGGTCTGACCAATGGGGCAACATCGTCAACGGCATCGACCTGACGCGCCGCGTGCTGGATCATGAAATCTACGGGCTGACCACGCCGCTGCTGACCACTTCTGATGGGCGCAAGATGGGCAAATCCGCCAATGGCGCGGTCTGGTTGAACGACGAAATGCTAAGCCCTTATGAATACTGGCAGTTCTGGCGCAACTCGACCGATGCGGACGTGGGCCGGTTCCTCAAGATTTTCACCGAACTTCCCGTGGACGAATGCGACCGCCTTGGCGCGCTTGGCGGGTCGGAAATCAACGATGCCAAAGCCATCCTCGCCAACGAGGCGACCACCCTGCTCCACGGGGCCGAGGCCGCGCGCACCGCGGAACAGACCGCGCGCGAGGTATTTGAAAAAGGCGGTGTCGGCGATGACCTTCCCACGTTGGAGCTGACCGCAGCCGAGGTCGCCGACGGTATCTCTGTCGCGCAGCTGATCGTGCGCACAGGGCTTGCCAAATCCGGCAAAGAAGCCAAACGCCTCATCGCTGACAACGGCGCCCGCATCGACGACGCGCCCCTGACCGACGCCGGGCTGATGCTGGACGCCGCGGCGCTGGCTTCTCCGGTGAAACTTTCTGCCGGTAAGAAGCGCCACGCTTTGGTGAAACTCACCGACTAAGGCTTCTTTGGTCCCATAAATATTCCCGGGGGAATTGAGCCGCAGGCTCAAGGGGGCAGCGCCCCCCTCCACCGCCGTCTTTTGCACTGTCTCAGGACTTAGGGATCAATGGCTCATCAGGCCGCCGCGTCTTTCGTAGGGGGCACTGCAATCAATGGTTGGATTGGGCCCCCAATTCCCCCGTTGAAACCCGGTACAACCCCACCTATATCTTCCCTGTCGGGAAACCGACTATGGACATAAACGCGCTCGTAATAAGCGGATCGGACCCGGGGGCGGTACCCGGCGGCTCCACCAAACCTTCCGGCGTCATCCTTCGTTTGGGGATGTCATCAGAACAGAGGGGCCGAAATAGGATCGACGAACGTCTAAAGGGGTTTTGCTTTGTCCCGGTGAGATACCACCGTTATCGGTTCAAACAGTACAATTGCAAACGACAATCGTGCTCCGGTTGCTCTGGCTGCGTAAGCAGTTCGAGGAATCGAAACTTTAAGTCCTTAGGCCTAGCCGTCTAAGGCGGGGTCCGCAGGAACCTGGCAACAGAATCCTGCATTTCCTCCCCTGTTCATTCCCCTGCCAACACCCCCTCCGCGACCGGAAACGCCGCATCAAACGCGCGTCGTCCTTGGGCCGAAAACCGGATCGCCCGGCTGTCCGGGTCGCGCACAGCCCAGCCTTTCGTTAGCACGAACGTCAGCACGGCCTTGCCCAATGGCCCGGCCAGATGCATTCGCCGTTCGGACCAATCCAGACATTCACGGCACAGCGGACCCTTGGCTTGCGACAGGTCGATGCCCATGGCTGTCAGCGCCTCGGCACCCTCACGGCTCAGCCCGATGCCGTCACCGTCCAAGTGGATCCAGCCCTTCGCCCGCAGGCTGTCGTACAACTGCACGCCCAACTCTCCGGCCAGATGGTGATAGCAACTGCGCGCCAGCCTAAGGTCCGCATCGCGCGGGCCGGTGCGCAGGCGTTTGCGCCCCCGGGTTTCCGACAGCGCCAGCAAGGCCGACAGGGCGTCGGCCACGTCCTCTCCGGCCAATCGGAAATAGCGGTGCCGCCCCTGCTGCCCGACCTCTAGCAGCCCACCGTCCAGCAATCGCGCCAGATGGCCGCTGGCGGTCTGCAGGCTGACCCCGGCCTCGCCCGCCAGTTCTCCGGCGGTCAGTGCGCGCCCATCCATCAGCGCCAACAACATGTTCGCCCGCCCCGGAACACCGATCAGCGCGCCCAACTCGGATATATCTGGTCCTTCCTTCATCCCGCCACCTTAGCACCAGCCTGCGCAGAATACTTCGGCCCCGACCGTAACACTTTTGCGGCCCCCCGACCTACTCAAAGGCAGCAAGAAGGAGAGACCATGCTGACCTGTATCATCCGCTACGACATCGACCCGACCAAGCGCGCGCAATTCGAAGAGTATGCCCGCAGATGGGGCCAGTGCATCCCCCGCAACGGGGCCGATCTGGTGGGCTATTTTTCGCCCCGCGAAGGGTCATCCACACTCGCCTACGGTATCTATCACATTGAAAACCTTGCCGCATACGAAGCCTACCGCGCCCGCCTTGCTGCCGACCCTTTGGGCAAGCAGAACTATGACTTTGCCATGTCCCAAGGCTTTATCCGGTCCGAGGATCGCACATGGCTGCAACGCGTCGATCAGGGCGAAGCGCCTTGACATCGCGCTGACATATCCGTCAATTTGACCTCATGGGGACCACCGCGAACGCCCCGTGAGGCGCCAGCCCAAGGTTCGCATGTTTGCCTAATTGCAGGAGACATGCCCATGGCTGCCCCAACAGAAATCACGCCCTCTCAACTGCTGCGGCTGATCGGAACCCCCGATGCGCCGACGATCATCGATGTCACGACCGACGAAGATCACGCGCTGGACCCGGCGCTGATCCCCGGCGCAATCCGATTGCCCCACGATGACCTGCCCCTGATCCACGACCACGCCGGGCCGCGCACGGTCGTCGTATGCCAGAAGGGTCGGAAATTGTCCCATGGTGTCGCCGCGTGGCTGCGAACCGACGGGATTGCTGCCGAGGTGTTGGAGGGCGGCATGATCGGCTGGCGACAGGCAGAGGGACCGGCCGTGCCTGATGCGGCCGTCCCAACCCGGCAGGGTGGCGCGACCCTTTGGGTCACCCGCCACCGACCCAAGATTGATCGCATCGCTTGCCCGTGGCTGATCCGCCGCTTTGTCGATCCGAACGCGCGGTTCCTCTTTGTCCCCCCGTCCGAGGTCACGCTGGTGGCCGAAAAATTCGCCGCCACCCCGTTCGACGTGCCCGATGTCCCCTTCTCTCACCAAGGTGAGGCCTGCACCTTCGACACGATGTGCGATCAATTTGGTCTGACTCTGCCCGCGCTCGATACGCTCTCTCGGGTGATCCGCGGGGCCGATACCAACCGCCACGACTTAGCCCCCGAAGCGGCGGGGCTTTTGGCGATCTCGGTCGGGCTGTCACGGATGTTTCGTAATGATCTGGAACAATTAGAGGCCGGACTGACGCTTTACGACGCGCTCTACCGTTGGGCACGCGATGGTCAGGGCGAAACCCACGATTGGCATCCGGAGGCCACCGCATGAGCCAGAGCTGGACCCAGATGTTCCGCGCCTACGGACGCATCGGCGCGCTGTCCTTCGGCGGGCCGGCAGCGCAGATCGCCCTGATGCACGAAGAACTTGTCACCCGCCGCAAAGCGATGAGCGAACAGGATTTCCTGGGCGCGCTATCCTTCTGCATGCTGCTGCCGGGGCCAGAGGCGATGCAGATGGCCACCTATGCTGGATGGAAGGAACGCGGCGTGCCCGGCGGGTTGTTGGCGGGGCTGCTGTTTACCCTGCCCGGCGCTGTGGTCATCGCCGCACTGGCCTTTGCCTATGCGTCTTTTGGCGACGTGCCGCTGGTGCAGGCTGGCTTTGCCGGTATCAAGGCACTCGTCGTTGTCATCGTGCTGCAAGCCCTGTGGCGGATTTCGAACAAGGCGCTGAAACGCCCCGCCGACTGGGGCCTTGCCGCAGCGGCGTTCATAGCGCTTTTCGCGCTAGGCCTGCCGTTTCCGCTGATCATTCTGGCGGCGGGCATCTTTGGCTATGTCACGGCCCCGCGCGACGCCCCCAAAACACCGCCCGCGCCCCCGGCGCAAAAGGCCAAAACCCTGCGGACGATCCTGATCTGGACCGCCCTCTGGGCCGCGCCGCTGATCCCCCTTCTGATCGCCCGCGACGGCTTTCTGCTGCAGCTCTCGCTTTTCTACGCCAAGCTGGCCGTGGTGACCTTTGGCGGGGCCTATGCGGTCCTGAGCTACATGGCGCAGGCGGTGGTCGAAACCTATGGCTGGCTTAGCGCGGAACAGATGATCGATGCCTTGGGGTTGGCGGAAACCACCCCCGGCCCGCTGATCCTTGTCACCCAGTTCACGGCCCATCTGGCAGGCATGACCCAAGGCGGTCCCCACCTTGCCGCCCTGGCCGGAGTTCTGGCGCTTTGGATGACCTTTGTGCCCTGTTTTCTATGGATTTTCGCCTTCGCCCCCCATGTGGATCGCCTTCTGGCGAACCCACGGCTCAAGGGCGCGCTGGCGGCTATCACAGCCGCCGTCGTCGGGGTGATCCTCAACCTGTGCGTCTGGTTCGCACTGCACGTGATCTTTGCCCAAGTCGACGACACCCGCGCCCTGCCCATTCCGGACCTCTCCAGCATTGATCCATGGGCGATCGCCCTGATCATTTTGGGTGCACTCTTATTGATCCGGTTTAAGTTCGGCCTGCTGCTAACGCTGGCTTTGATGGCATTGGCAGGGATCGGCCTGCACAGCGTGGTCTATAACACGATAGCACCTTCCGTTTCAGCACGAATCCCCTATGCTCAGGCTACGGAGTTCGGAAAGTCATATGTCGAGTTCAATTGATTACGGAAACCTCATGCATCGTGCGATGCGGGGTCTGATCCAAGAGGTTCTTGAGGATGTCGCGGAAAGCGGCCTTCCCGGTGCGCATCATTTCTTTATCACTTTCGACACGACGCATCCGGATGCCGCCTTGGCCGATTGGCTCAAGGACCGCTATCCCGAGGAAATGACCGTTGTTCTGCAACATTGGTACGACAACCTCGAGGTCGGCGACGACGGCTTTGGCATCACCCTGAATTTCGGCGACAGCCCCGAAAGCCTTTATATCCCCTACGATTCGATCCTGACCTTCGTTGACCCCTCGGTCGAGTTCGGGTTGCGCTTTGAAACCCAAGGCGACAAGGCGTCGAAATCCGATGGCGATCCCCTGCCCGAACCGCTGCGCGCGCTGCGGGACGAGGCCAAGGAAAAGTCCAAGGACAAGGGCGACGATGCGCCCGCCGCCGATAAAGAAGGCGAAGTGGTTCAGTTGGACAAGTTCCGCAAGTAACCGCCGCGCCCCTGCGTTCTGTGAAGTTTTGGTGAAATCTGATCCGGCCATCTTGTGGCTGGCGGCGGTTGGGATTTGATCCCTGCGACGCCAGTTGAAAGGGATCAGCACATGGCCAGCGAGTTCACCGTTTTCTTGGGCGAAATGATACGCCACCCCGGAGAGGTCCGCGCCATTGCGCCGTCATCGGCCCGGGTGGCCCGCATGATGACCGCGGGCGTCGAACGCGTCACCGGCCCCATCGTCGAAATCGGCCCCGGCACCGGCAGTTTCACCAAGGCGATCCTGGATCGCGGTATCGCCCCCGAACGTCTGATCCTGATGGAGCTGAACCCAAGGTTCTGCGACGCGCTTTCGCGCCGGTTCCCCGGCGTGACCGTGCTGAACAAACCTGCCCAAGAGATCGAGGCGTTAGGATTGCAGAACGTCGGGTCTGTCATTTCCGGTGTGCCGATCCTGGCGCAGGCTGATTTGCAGCGCGCGGTTGTCGGCAGCGCCTTTAAGGTACTGGCAGATCGGGGAAGTTTCGTGCAGATCACCTATTCCCCGAACTCCCCGATCTCGGCCGAGAGGCTGGCAGAGATGGGACTTAGCGTGCGGAAACGCGGCACAGTCTGGGCCAATCTGCCGCCCGCACGGGTGTTCGAATACCGCCGTAAACTTCAGTAACGTATCGGCCTGCGACTGTGCGGCGCGGAAGGGCAAAGCCCCGCCGCATAGTGCCGGGGTTCAGTCTAACACCATCCGGCGATACGTCCTACTTTACGCGGTTTTCCAGCATATCAAGGAAGACCGCCACATGCTGACGCAGGACCTCTGGGTTGTCCGTGCTGCGGGACGCGGTCCAGATACCCGCCGAAAAGATCGCGATGATCCGGGCCAGCGCCTTGCGATGGGCCAGCGGCAGGGTCGATTGCTTTTCCCGCTGCAGCGCCATGGTAAAGGCGTTTTCCAGCTTGGTGTTATGCTCTGCCACCTTCTTGGCGACCTCTGGATCGTGCGGCGCAGTTTCCGTCGCCGCATTAGCCACGAAACAGCCCGGCCCCGGCAGTCCGATCCCTTCGGCCATTTCAATCAGCCGTCCAAAATAGCTGGTGATCGACGCCAAGCCGTCCTGAGAGCTGAAGACAGGGTTCAGCACCGGCGCGACCACATGTTCATGATAACGCGGAAAACACGCCATATAGAGCGCATGCTTGCTGCCGTAATCGGTGTAAATGCCGTGACGGCTCACTCCGGTCTTCTTGACCAGAATATCCATCGACGTGGCCTCGTACCCCCCGTACCAGAACTGGGCAAGGGCACTGTCGGCCAGAGACTCGGGGGTATGTGAGGGCTTGCGTGGCATACTCCATATATGTCGGAACGCATATTCTGACACAAGATGTAAACATCTCCCATAGGCGCTTTTTCGCAAGATTGCACCAACAGCCCCAACCGCGTATAGCAAACCGCGACATCACCTAGGAAAGAGTGCCACGATGACCAACACCCGCACCGAAAGCGACAGTTTCGGCCCGCTGGAGGTTCCCGCCGACAAGTATTGGGGCGCGCAAACGCAGCGTTCCATCATGAACTTCCCCATTGGCTGGGAAAAGCAGCCCGTCGCCATCGTGCGCGCGCTAGGCGTCATCAAGAAAGCCTGCGCCATGGCCAACAAAGCCAACGGCGATCTGGACGCGAAACTGGCTGACGCGATCATTCAGGCTGCAGGCGAAGTGATCGACGGCAAGTTCGACGACAACTTCCCGCTGGTCGTCTGGCAGACCGGATCGGGCACGCAAACCAACATGAACTCGAACGAGGTCATCGCGAACCGCGCCATCGAAATCCTGGGCGGCACCATCGGCTCCAAGGACCCGGTGCACCCGAACGATCATTGCAACATGGGCCAGTCGTCCAACGACACCTTCCCGACCGCGATGCATATCGCCGCCGCGATGACCGTACGGGACGTTCTGCTTCCCGGTTTGAACAAGCTTCTCAGTGGCTTGGACGCCAAAGCGGAAGAATTCAAAGACATCATCAAGATCGGCCGGACCCACACACAGGACGCCACGCCGCTGACCCTTGGTCAGGAATTCTCGGGCTACGCCATGCAGATCCGCAACGGCATCAAGCGGATCGAGGCCGCTCTGCCCGGCATCTACGAACTGGCACAAGGCGGCACCGCCGTCGGTACTGGTCTGAACACCAACAAGGGCTGGGGCGAACAGGTGGCGGCGAACATGGCCGAGATCACCGACCTTCCCTTTGTCACCGCGCCCAACAAATTCGAAGCGCTGGCCGCCCATGACGCCATGGTCTTCATGTCCGGCGCTTTGGCCACCGTCGCAGGCGCGATGTACAAGATCGCCAACGACATCCGGTTCTTGGGCTCCGGCCCCCGTTCTGGTCTGGGCGAATTGATCCTGCCGGAGAATGAGCCCGGATCGTCCATCATGCCCGGCAAGGTCAACCCGACGCAGGCAGAGGCGATGACCCAAGTTGCGGCCCACGTCATGGGCAACGACGCAGCGATGAAGTTTGCAGGCTCTCAGGGTCACTTTGAACTGAACGTCTACAATCCCATGATGTCTTACAACCTGCTGCAATCCATGCAGCTTCTGGGCGACGTCGCCGACAGCTTCACCGAACGCATGCTGAACGGGATTGAGGCGAACAAGCCTCGTATCCAGAAGCTGATGCAGGAATCGCTGATGCTGGTGACCGCTCTGGCGCCGACGATCGGCTACGACAACGCGACCAAGGTGGCGAAGACCGCGCACAAGAACGGCACGACGCTGAAGGAAGAGGCGATTGCGCTTGGGTTTGTGGATGAAGAGACCTTTGACAAGGTCGTGCGTCCGGAACAGATGATCGGCCCGAAAGGCTGAAGTTTTTGATATGAATTAAAGAAAGGGCGGCCCTCGGGTCGCCCTTTTGCTTGATAGCCTCCAACAGCTCCGCCTCGTGATTAGGGCAGCGCCGACCCGGGGTGGCGCAATAGCGCCGCCCATGGGGCGGGTCGGCGCTGCCCGGCGTAAACGCCGGGCGGGACTGATTTCATAGGTTGAGCAAGAAACTCGGCGGGCCTGCGGCCTCGATTCCGCGCTTGTGGCACACCCGATCCAACCACTACCATCCCACCATGTCCAAGGTCGTCAACCTTAACCAGTTCCGCAAATCCAAGGCCCGCGCCGACAAGCGCGCCAAGGCCGACGAAAACGCCGTGACCTTTGGTCTGACCAAGGATCAGAAGGCGCGCGCACGCAAAGCGGCGGAAACGGATAAGAAAAAGCTGGATCAGCACAAGATCGACGATCAGGGCTCTGACGATCCGACGACATGAGCGCACGTCCCGAAAAACATTCGCTGACCCTGCACGGCCATCGCACGTCCGTGTCACTCGAGTCAGAGTTCTGGGCCGCGTTCCGCGCCATTGCGCGCGAAAAGGATATCCCGCTCAACGCACTCGCGGCCGAGATTGACGAAGCGCGCGGAACCGACGCCGGGCTGGCCTCGGCCATCCGGGTCTACGTTCTAAACTATTACAAAGGCTGATTACTCAGCAGCGGCCGGGTTGCTGTCGCCAGCAGGCTTGTCGGCCTGACCGTCCTGATTGTCGGACTTCTTGGCGCGCGGCTTACGGTTGTAGGTGCGCTTGGGTTTCGCCCCCTGCTCCGCACCGGCGTCTTTCGACTGCTCGGGCGTCTCGACCAGCGTACTATCACCCGCAGCCTGTTCGACAACCTCTGGCTGATCACCTGCACCGGGGTCTTTCGCATCTTCGCCCAGCTCATTGTCCTGAGGCTTGGAGCGATCGCGTTCAGACTGACGCTTGCGGTTTTCGTTTTCCTGCTGCTCGCGCTGCTTTTCCTGTTCCTTCTGGGCGGTGCCCAGCATGCGCAGGTAATGTTCGGCGTGCTGCTGAAAGTTTTCCGTCGCGACACGGTCACCAGACAGCTGCGCATCGCGCGCCAGCTGGTTGTACTTGTCGATAATCTGCTGCGGGGTACCGCGCACTTTACCTTCGGGACCGGAGGAGTCGAACACCCGGTTAACGATATTTCCGACAGATCGGTTGCGGTTCGACTTATTACGCGAACGGGATTTAGAAGATCTCATGGGCCTCTTGTGAGCCTTGCTGATTTGGCGGTCGTTCAGCCCATCCAGCGCAATCTAACAGCGCGGCGGGCGAATGACGTTTTGGGCTTACCTTATGTCCGGGCAATAGCGTAAACGCGGGTGCCATCTGGACATGCATAACGACTAACCATGTCCATCCGGTGAATACAAGGGCTAAGTCGCAAAGTTTCGTGACCATGCGTCACCAAGGGGTTTTATTGTGGTTTTCGCGCCGCGACGACCCGGTCGCGCCCGTCGATATCGCGAAAGGTCACCACGTTAACCAACCCGGCGCTCACGAACAGATCACTGACGGCTGCCGATTGGGTCGGCCCGATTTCAACCATCAGCCGGCCTCCGGGGCTTAGATGCGCCACGGCACCATCGGCGATGACGCGGTAACAGGCCAGACCGTCGCCCCCATCGCTTAGCGCCATGGCCGGTTCATGATCACGCACTTCGGGCGCCAGACCCGCCATTTCGGACTGCGCGATATAGGGCGGGTTGGACACGATCAGATCAAAGGTGCCAGACACCTTGTCGAACCAGTCAGACGGATACAGGCGCAACCGGTCACTGACCCCGATCTGGTCGGCGTTGACCTGCGCGATGGCCAGCGCCTTGTCGGATAGATCCACCGCTTCCCCCTGCGCCTCTGGCCGATCCGCCAGCAGCGAAATCGCGATGCAGCCGGATCCGGTGCCAAGGTCCAGAAGACGCGAAAAAGGCTCCATAAGCGCTTGTTCCACCAAGGTTTCCGTATCGGGCCGGGGATCCAGAACATCGCCTGTCACGACAAAATCATGCCGCCAGAAGGCGCGTGAACCGATGATCTGGCTCACGGGTTTGCGGGCAATCCTCAGGTGCAATGCGGCCTCGAAATGTTCCAGCGTAATGTCGTTTGGGGTATCGCGATCCTGCGGCAGGTCGGCCTCTTGCCCGCGGGCATAGGCCCAGTCAAACAGCCGCCGCGCGTCGCCCGCAGGGTCGGGCACGCCCGCCTGCTCCAGCGCCGCTATGGCAGGCCGTAGGGTCATCCGTCCATTTCAGCCATCAGGGTCGCCTGATGGTCCGCGATCAACGCGTCGATCACCTCGTCCAGATCGCCTTGCATCACCTGATCCAAACGGTAGAGCGTCAGGTTTATCCGGTGATCCGTCACGCGCCCCTGAGGGAAGTTATACGTCCTGATCCGCTCACTCCGGTCGCCCGACCCGACCTGCGCCTTACGGTCCGCAGCCCGCTCATCCGCCGCGCGCTGGCGTTGTTCGTCGAACAGACGGTTGCGCAGCACCTGCATGGCGATCGCGCGGTTCTGGTGCTGAGACTTCTCGGAACTCGTCACCACGATGCCTGTGGGGATGTGTGTGATCCGCACAGCCGAATCGGTGGTGTTGACGTGCTGCCCGCCCGCACCGGACGACCGCATGGTGTCGATACGGATGTCATTGGGGTCGATGTGGATGTCGACCTCTTCTGCTTCGGGAAGAACCGCCACGGTCGCAGCCGAGGTATGGATACGCCCGCCGCTTTCCGTTTCCGGCACGCGCTGCACCCGATGCACGCCGCTTTCGAACTTAAGGCGCGCAAAAACATTATCGCCCTGAATGTTGCCAACGACCTCTTTGATGCCGCCCAGTTCAGACTCGCTCAACTCGACAATCTGGAATTTCCAGCCCCGCGCCTCGGCATAGCGCTGGTACATGCGCAGCAGATCACCGGCAAACAGCGCAGCTTCGTCGCCACCAGTGCCGGGGCGGATTTCGATCATCGCGGGGCGCGCATCCGCCACGTCCTTGGGCAGCAGCGCCAGTTGCACCGCATGTTCCAGATCGGGCAAGTCCTTGGACACGCGCGCAATTTCTTCGTCCGCCAGATCGCGCATTTCGGGGTCGTCGCGCAGCGCCTGCGCCTCGTCCAGCGAGATCACCGCATCCTGCCAGTCGCGGATTGCGCCGACGACGGGCCGCAATTCAGCGTATTCCCGCGACAACGCCGCGAAATCGCCGCCGCCTTCGGCCATCCGGGCCTCTAGGTATTCAAAGCGTTGGGTAATCTGGGAAAGGCGGTCGGGGGAAATCATGCGAATGCTGTCCCTTATTCGCCGCGCTTGGTCAAGAGGCGGGGCCGTGCTACCCTATGTCTTATGGGACGATTGCTTGCAGTGCTTCTGGTACTTCCCCTGCCCGCCTTGGCGGATGTCACGCAGGGCGGCAAGACGATTGACTGCTATTGCACCGACAAAACCGGATCGCGGATCGAACTGGGCCAGACCATCTGTATGGAGGTCGGCGGCCGCGTGTTCATGGCGCAATGTCAGATGTCGTTGAACGTGCCGATGTGGCGCGAATTGCAAGAGGGCTGCCTGTCCTCGAACGCGGAACACTACAGCCCTCTGCCGTCTTCAATTATCCCGTCGGACGTTCCCGCGCACCAAGGCTGATGCCGTTCTGGCCCGCGTTGGGAAACCACGAATGATCAATCAGGTCATGCCGGTTGGTATATCCGGCGATTTCCTTCAGCACATCAGGTTGCAGCAGACGCACGTAAGGACGCTGAATTTCGATCAGATGTTCGTCGGTAAAGGCCTTGAGCATGCGGTTCACATAAACCTTGGTCAGGCCCAGCACCTCACCGATATCGACCTGGCGCAAGGGCAGACGGAACCGGCGACCGATGTCGGGGTTCACGACCAGCAGCCGTTCGTGCAGATCGACCAAGAAATGCGCCATGCGTTCACGCGCCGTGCCGGACCCCATCAGGGCCAGACGGTCACCCATTGTCACGCTGTCCAAGCCGGTGATGGCGGTGAACAACGCCGACAGGCGCGGCGCCTTATGATAGACGGCAGTCATATGATCCTTGGGGAACGGGCAGACCACCCCTTCCGTCGCCATGACAACATCGTTGCCAGCAAGGCGAACGCCAAGGTTGGATAGGCCGACCACTTCACCCGGAAGGATGATGCGGAGCGATTGCTGACGTCCGTTGCGGGCGCGGCTGCGCTCAACTGCCCAGCCTTCTTTCACCACGAACAGCTCGTCCAGTGGTTGATTGGCTGGCAGGATCACTTCGCCCTTTTTGACGCGACGCTCGGATTCTTCCATCCGGGCGACAAATTCCTGTTCTTCCACGCTTAGCGTGCCATACCGGGCCAGCCGGCTGGCAAAACAGCTGTTGGAGCGTGCGGCACCACTAACAGGGCCGGTGTCCAGAATGTGCGTTGTCGTACGCATAGCTCTCTGCTCACTTTCTCTTCGACGCCTTTTGCGCCGGGTGTACTGGGTTAACCAAAACACCGGGGGGCAGGTTCCGCCGACGTAACGGAAAACCCCCTGATGCAACGCGGTACTGACAACCGCAACCCACTGAAAAAGATCAGATTTCTAT
Source organism: Pseudooceanicola aestuariicola (assembly GCF_045763785.1). Taxonomy (NCBI): domain Bacteria; kingdom Pseudomonadati; phylum Pseudomonadota; class Alphaproteobacteria; order Rhodobacterales; family Paracoccaceae; genus Pseudooceanicola; species Pseudooceanicola aestuariicola. The sequence goes on from NZ_JBJGSF010000001.1 coordinate 1,617,836, forward strand.
AGCGGCACAGGTTTTTCACTGTTTTGCCGTCAGATCGTGCGCAAAGGGTTTAAACAAGCAATCCAAACTGGGCGACGTCCTATCGAGAAACCGTTTCCATTTCGTTCCGAAGGGCCAAGTAAGCAGATGATTTTGGGGTGGCCAATTGACGCAGATGAAAAAACAGCGGCTTTGGCCCAAGAAAATATGGGAAAATCGAAGCAGTTTACTTGGGTGGCAGATTGTTCTGCACATGTTGGTGACACTGCCGTCAGGTAACCTGCCCGTAATTCTTCGCAATTAGACCTTCGAATTGCCCACGCCCGACCATCTGTTCGCTTTGTTGTCGGTGCACATCAGCAAAAGCTATAGGCAATGAAGGCTGAAACCATGACCCAACCGCACCTGCACGGCGCGCAATCGCGCCACCGTAAGTTGTTCGAACTGCTGCGTCAGGAAAATCTGGCTGCGCGCAACATCACCGTCAAAATGATGCAGCGCGCCGCGCCCCCTGCCCCCAAAGCCAAGGCAGATCTGGCGCAGATCGCCAAGATGGCAGAAGAATCGCTGATGGTCTGACCGTTCGGTCACGGCCACCATCACACAGTGACCGGCGGGGGGCGTTACTTGCGATACCCGCTGGCCACCACGAATTTCTCGGAACTGTCGGATCGCGACGACGGCGGCTTGAAATTGGCCACCTTGTCGAATTTCTGCTTCAACAGCTTCTGCAATTCGCCCTCGGCCCCGCCGGCCAGAACCTTTGCGACGAAGGTGCCCCCCGGCGCCAGCACGTCAAAGGCAAAGTAGGCCGCCGTTTCGCACAGCGCGATGATCCGCAGGTGGTCTGTCTGCTTGTGACCCGAGGATGCGGCGGCCATATCCGACATGACCACGTCGGCCTCCCCGCCCAGCCATTCCTTCACCTTCTCGTCCGCGTCGTCTTCCATGAAGTCGAGCTGGTGGATCTCGGCCCCCGGCAGCGGCTCGACCTCTTGCAGGTCGACGCCGATGATGCGGCCCACAGCTTTGCCCTGCTTTTCCCCAAGCGCGTTGATCCGGGGCACAGCCACCTGCAGCCAGCCGCCCGGCGCACAGCCCAGATCGACAACCCGCGCGCCCGGCACCAAGAACCGGTACTTGTCATCAATCTCCATGATCTTGAATGCGGCGCGTCCGCGATACCCTTCGTTGCGTGCGCGCTGGACATACGGGTCGTTCAACTGCCGCTGCAGCCACCGCGTCGAAGACAGTTTACGTCCCCGAGCCGTCTTGACCTTGACCGTCAGGTCGCGCTGGCCGCGGCCAGAGGTATTCTTTCCTGTCGGTTTCTTGGCCACGTGGTGCCCCTTTCATCGCTTACTGTCCCATAGCGCAAAGCGCGCCCCCGGCTCAAGCGGCGCGGCAGATGGCCAGCGCATCGTCATATCCGCAAGCGGACGGCGCGACACGCGATCCCCACTCACATTTTCTTGATGGCTTGGCGGTTTTGCGAATGATGGTCGCATTAGCCCTCGTGGCACCGATTATTTTTAAAATTGAGGATACCCCATGCTGCGCAAGTTTGCCTGCGTCTTATTGATGACGCTTCTTCCTATGACAGCCTACGCTGATTGTCGTGACACCGTCCTTGGACCGGACGGCAAACTTGGCAAATACAAATGGCAGGGAAACTGTTTCAAACCCTTAAAGGGCGGCTGCAAACCCTGCGGCGGCAAAAACACCTCAGTCATTCCCAAGCGTACGAACGGCGGCGGCATCTGTTCACGCGAATATATCGCCGAAAAACGCGCCGACGGTTGCAGCGTGTTCTTGCAAGCCAATTATCAAAACATCTGGACGAATTCCGCGATCGCTGCGGGCTTGGTGATGTCTAACACCATGCAATATCTAGGCGTGTTTGCAGCCGCCTGCCACGAACACGATATCTGCTACGCCACGCCGGGCCGCACGAAACAAGGCTGCGACGACAAGTTTCGCGACAATATGAAAGCGATCTGCAAGCATCATGAACTGAAATGCGGTGCGGTGGCCGAAGGCTTTTATCAGGCTGTCAAACAGGCGGGGCAGCCCAGCTATGACGACGGCCGGGTGTTCGCCAAAAGCTGCAAAGCTAAGGCCGTGATCCAACACTAGCACGGCCCCACGTTGGGCGCCGCGCCAGCGCCGAACAGTCTGTCGTTTTAGTACAGCACGTCTTCCAGCACGCCATGCGCCGACATCTGCGCATAAAGCAGTCCTTCGCGCAGACCACGATCCGCAACCGACAGGCGGTCCGTCGGCCAGCAGCGCAGAAGCGCCTGCAAAATGGCCGATCCCGACATGATCAGCGCCTGCCGATCCTGCCCGATGCGCGGATCCTTGCGACGTCCCGCAGGACCAAGCGCTAGGTAATCGCGGATCACCTTGTCGATCTGGTCGCTGCTCATCCGCAGGCCATCCACCTTGGTCCGGTCATACCGTTTCAGCCCAAGATGCGACGCCGCGACGGTCGTGACCGTGCCGCTGGTGCCGATGATCTGGAACCCCTCGCGCGCCTGTTCGTCCTTGTAAGGCGCGAACTCGGCCAGCGATTCCTCAAAGAACCACGACATAAGGGCGAACCGCGCAGTATCATCCTGTACGTCGCGAAACTGATCGCGCAGCGTCGCGACACCCAAAGGCACGCTGATCCAATCCACCACCTTCGCCGCGGGAAACGGGCTTTCGGCGGGATGAAACCCGGCATGTAACCGCATGATTGCACGCGGTCTTTCCCGCGCGGGCACTGCCGTCAGGTCAATCCACACCAATTCGGTCGAGCCGCCGCCAATATCCACCACCAGCAACTGATCCGTCCGCGTCGACACCAAGGGCGCGCAGGAGATCACGGCCAGACGCGCTTCTTCCTCCGGTTCGATGATTTCCAGCGACAGCCCGGTTTCGGATCGCACCTGATTGATGAACTTGTCCGCATTCTTGGCACGCCGACAGGCCTCGGTCGCGACCAGACGCATATGACGCACCTTGTGGCGCTTCAGTTTCTGCTGACACACTCGCAGCGCCTGAATGGTCCGCGACATCGACGACCGGGACAATTGGCCAGATCTTTCCAGACCGGCGCCCAGCTGCACCGATTTCGAAAAGCTGTCGACCACATGAAACTGACTGCCCTTCGGTTGGGCAATCAGCATGCGGCACGAGTTCGTGCCCAGATCCAGCGCAGCATAAAGCTCGGCCGGATCCGGCGGATTGGGTACGGGGCTTTCGACCGGTTTCGGGAACGCGCCCGCACCTTTGGGACGCCTGGGCGCCATGATCGCGCCCTCCTGTTACGTGTTGCCCTCAGGCTAATCCAAGAGTCACGTTTCAATCAAGTGTTGGAATGCGTTCGCCACCGCAAAAACGCTTCTGTTCCGCTGCGGTATGGTCTGCTGAACCGCGGGCCTTAGGCGGTGATTCATAACCTTCATGCAGATTACGGGGATTCGCCACCATGGATCGATGATCCACGACGGGATAGACAGGGCTGCGCGTCGCGCACGCGATGCGACATGTCGAAAACGACCCCACGAGGTCTGTCTTTTGCCCGTATCAGGGGATGAGGGACGCAGAGGAAACGCGCAATGGCCACGACTGACATCACCCTTGTTTGCTGGCGGGATATTCCCGCGCAGGTGATCGTTGGAAAGGGCCGAAAAGCGGCCAAGCAGGTTCTGCCGGAACGGTTTGAACAGGCAATTGACCGCGCTGCCATGAAGGTCGGGGCATCTGATACGGATGCCTATCTGGCCGAATGGCGCAAAACCTCTCTGCCCCCCGCCGAAGGGGACCCTTCGGAGATCGCGGCGCGCGAAATCGCGCGTCTGGATGCGGAGTACGATCAGGAGCGTTTGAAAGCCCTGATCGCCAATGATGGCTGGGCATGAAGCGCCTAAGCTGGAGGGATAGACTGATGGGAATTCTGAATTTCGCCCGCCGCGAGGCGAAGACGACCGCGGACGCACGGCTTGAAGCTTTCCTCGAAGGCTATTCGATCGAAGTGATGCCCCGCACCGCTGAAAAGGTCGAAGACTTCCGTGCGCTTCTGCCCGAAGGCACCCGCGTCTACATCGCCCACATCGACGGCACGCCCATCGAAGATATGGTGAACACCGCCGCACGTCTGGCCGATGACGGTTTTGACGTCATGCCCCACTTCCCCGCGCGCATCATCAAGGATGCCGCCACGCTGGAAGACTGGATCAACCGCTACCAGACCGAAGCCGGCGTGACGCAGGGCCTGATCCTTGCCGGTGGCGTTGCCGAACCCCACGGCGAATTCCACTCTGCCATGCAGCTGCTGGAAACCGGTCTGTTCGACCGCGCAGGGTTCAAGCGTCTGCACGTCGCAGGCCACCCCGAAGGCAACCGCGACATCGACCCCGATGGCAGCGACAAGATGGTGATGGAAGCCGCCCGCTGGAAATCCGCCTTTGCCGAGCGCACGGATGCCCAGATGGCCATGGCCACCCAGTTCGCCTTTGACGCGGGCCCCATCGTTGCATGGGCCGACCGTCTCAAGGCCGAAGGCGTCACCCTGCCGATCCACATCGGCGTTGCTGGCCCCGCCAAGCTGCAGACCCTGATCAAATTCGCCATCGCTTGCGGTGTTGGCCCGTCGCTGAAGGTTCTGCAGAAACGCGCCATGGACGTGACCAAGCTGGTTCTGCCTTATGAGCCGACCGAGGTTCTGACCGATCTGGCACAGCACAAGCTGGATAACCCCGACAGCCTGATCGAAAAGGTCCACTTCTTCCCTCTGGGCGGGATCAAGGCGAACGCGACCTGGATTCAGGAAAACGGTGGCGAAAGCGGCCGTCCGGCAGCCGACACCGCAGCCTAATTCTGGGGCCTAATAACGGGTCTTAAGTCTAGGGCTACTCCAGCCCATCGACCGCCAAAGACTCACTGCGATGGCGCAGCATATGCGCCATCCGCGCCTCGTCCGCCCACCAGCCGACGCGATCCAGGTCTTGGTCAAATGCGACCAGCGCACTGTCTTCGAACTGTTCAAACAAATCCCCAACCTCTCACGCCGTGAATTTTGCCCGCTCTTGCGTGGCGATCGCGGCGGCACGATCAATCAAATCCGCCGCCTCTGTCAGGCCAAGCGTCCGGTACCCCTGCGCCGCGGGACCGAAAAAATCCGGGATATTATAAGCCGCCTGCGCAAATCCCCCGTTGCCCACGTCGAACTGCATAATGCGCGACGCGTAATAGTCAGCCACCGGGGCCAGCACGCGGGACAGGGTTTCGGCATCACCGATCACATTGGTCAGTTTCAGGTACACCGCGTCATCCAGCGTGAACGCATCAATCTCGGATCGGTCGAACAGATCGAAGGCCTGCGCCAGTGTGGTGATGGAACTTAGGGAAACCAAACCTGCGCCTCTCCCTGGGGAACGCCCCCAGATCATGTCAAAGATGAAAAGAATTCAAGCCCGCAGACCTCGCCCTGCGGCACGCAATGTCTTAGAAGTCCGTTTCAACGCCTCAGGTGTCGCATCTTGCGATGCAGTTATCCCAGAATCGAATGAAGTGTCGCCAAGTGCAACGCGCGCAGAAGGAACGCCGATGACCCGTACCGTAATCGAATCCAAGACAAAAACCGTCACCATCGGGTTCGACGAACCCTTTTGTGTGATCGGCGAACGCATCAACCCGACGGGTCGCAAAAAGCTCGCGGCCGAGCTTGAGATGGACGACTTCTCGACCGTCGAAAAAGACGCGATCGAACAGGTGGCCTGTGGCGCCATGGTGCTCGACATCAACTCGGGCGCAGTTTTCACCAACAAAATGGCCGACGATCCGCGCTATGCCGACAACAACTTTGTCGAACCGATGCTGATGCCGGAACTGGTCAAGCGTGTGCAGTCTCTGGTTGACGTGCCGCTCTGCATCGACAGCTCCGTCCCCGGCGCTCTCGAGGCCGGTCTGGAAGCCGCCGAAGGCCGTCCGCTGCTGAACTCCGTCACCGGCGAAGAAGAGCGTCTGGAACTGGTTCTGCCGCTGGTCAAGAAATACAACGTGCCGGTCGTGGCGATCTCCAACGACGACACCGGCATCTCTGAGGACCCCGAGGTCCGCTTTGCCGTCGCGAAAAAGATCGTCGAACGCGCCGCCGATTTCGGCATCCCCGCGCATGACATCGTCGTCGACCCGCTGGTGATGCCCATCGGCGCGATGGCTACCGCTGGCCAGCAGGTCTTTACCCTCGTCCGCCGTCTGCGCGACGAACTGGGCGTGAACACCACCTGCGGCGCGTCCAACGTGTCGTTTGGTCTGCCGAACCGCCACGGGATCAACGCCGCCTTCCTGCCGATGGCGATTGGCGCGGGCATGACCTCGGCCATTATGAACCCGGTTCGTCAGGTGGAAATGGAGGCGATCAAAGCCGCCAATATGCTGATGAACCACGACCCAAATGGCGGCAATTGGATCCAGTTCTCGCGGGTTCTGGACGCGGTCAAAGAAGGCGCGACCTTCCCCGAGGCGGCCCAGGCGACCCAAGCGGCTGGCGGTCGTGGCGGACGCCGTCGTCGCCGGTAATTTCGGACCGATATTAACCAAATTTTTGCGAAACGCGGCGCGCCCCTGGGGTTGCGCCGCGTTTTCGTGTCAATCCGATGAATTTAAGTTCGGTAGCGTAACCCCGCCTTAACCTGGCCCCGCCTATCACCTTCCTGAACACTGGACCGGTACGCCCACACGGGACGTCCGGCACCCATTTTTTGAGGAAGGTGAGGATGTCCGAACCCTACACGCTGCCGCCGAAACTCGATCTCTCTGCCGCCTCAGGGCTTGCGGCAGACCTCAGGACTCGCTGCACCGCAGATCTGACGCTTGATGCCACGAACGTCACGCAGGTCGGCGCGCTTGGCGTTCAGATCATCGCCTCTGCCGCCCGCAGCGCGCAGGCCGCGGGCCACAAGGTCCAGTTGATCCACCTGTCGGACAAGGCACTGGAACAGCTGTCTCACCTTGGGTTCACACCGGAAACCCTGACCGCCCCCGAACTGGAGGTCACGGAATGAGCCTGACAATCCTAGCTGTCGATGACAGCCGAACCATGCGCGACATGATCCGCATGTGCCTTGTTCCCGCGGGATTCGATGTGCATCTGGCCGAAGACGGCGTCGACGGAATCGAAGTGCTGGAAGGCCTCGAACCCGATGCCATCATCACCGACATCAACATGCCCCGCATGGATGGCTTTGGCTTTATCGACGCGGTGCGCGCGCAAGAAGATCACCGCGCCACCCCCATTCTGGTTCTGACAACCGAAAGCGCGCCGGAACTGAAACAGCGCGCCCGCAACGCCGGGGCGACCGGCTGGATCGTCAAACCCTTCGACCCGCAAAAGCTGGTCAAAGCGCTGACCATGGTCACGGGATAGGGGCTGAATATGACCGATACCAATGACCCAATGGCCGAAATCCGCGCCTCGTTCTTCATCGAATGCGAAGAACTGCTCGAGGCGCTGCAGGACGGTCTGCAACAACTGGACGACGGCAGCGACGATCCGGAAACGATCAACATCGTCTTCCGCGCTGTGCACTCCATCAAGGGCGGCGCCGGGGCCTTCGGACTGGAAGACCTCGTCCGATTTGCACACCGCTATGAAACCGTTCTGGACGAGGTGCGCAGCGGCAAACTGAATGCCGAGGGCGAGCCGCTCAAGGTCTTCTTTCAGGCGGCTGACCACCTCTCTGACCTCGTCCGTCAATGCCGCGACGATGCAGAAATCGACCACGCCGCCAGCGACGCCCTGATCACCGCGCTGAACGAATTCCTCGGCGAAGAAGAAGAAGAGGTCACGGCAGAGGATTTCCAACCCCTCGGCGTTGCCCTGTCACTGGACCTGCCCGATCTGGATATTCCTGACGAACCGGCCGCCGCGCCGGTGTTTGAAATCACCTTCAAACCGCATCAGGAACTTTTCGCCACTGGCAACGAACCGCAAACCCTGCTGCGCAATCTCAGCGCCTTGGGCGAAGCAACGATCACCTGTCAGACGAACGACTTGCCCGTCCTCGACGATCTCGCACCGGAAACGCCATACTTCTCGTGGTCGGTCACCCTCACCGCCGAGGTGGACGAGGCGGAAATTCGCGATGTCTTTGAATTCGTTGACGGCTTGTGCGACCTGACAGTCACGCGCGTCGGCTCCGATGACACTGCTCAACTGATCGACGTGGCCGAACCCGAGGTGCAGGTCGCAGCGCCGCTTCCGGTCGAACCCGAGGTTGAGGTTGCCGAAGCACCGGCCCCCGCGCCTGAAGAGGTCCCCGCAGCAGCCGAAACCTCCGCCCCGTCGGAGGCCGCAAACAAGCCCGCCGGACCTAAATCCGTCGTCCGCGTTGACCTTGAGCGGATTGAACGTCTCGTCAACTTGGTCGGGGAATTGGTGATCAACCAAGCCATGCTCGCCCAAAGCCTGGATCAGGCCGGTCTGTCGCCCCACTCCGACGCGATGAATGGGCTCGAAGAATTCCAGCGCCTCACCCGCGACATTCAAGACAGCGTCATGATGATCCGCGCACAGCCGGTGAAGTCGCTGTTCCAGCGCATGTCCCGGATCGTCCGCGAATCCTCTGCCGCCGTCCGCAAAGACGTGCGCCTCATCACCGAAGGCGAAGCGACCGAAGTCGACAAAACCGTCATCGAACGGCTTGCCGACCCGCTGACCCATATGATCCGCAACGCCGTGGACCACGGGCTGGAAAAAACCGAAGACCGCGTCGCTAACGGCAAATCCTCGGTCGGTCAGGTCCGCCTGTCGGCGGCACACCGCTCCGGCCGTGTCATCATCGAGGTGTCCGATGACGGCGGCGGTATCAATCGTCCGCGCGTCCTTGGCATCGCGAAGTCGAAGGGACTGATCGCACAGGACGCTGTCCTCAGCGACGGGGAAATCGATAACCTCCTGTTCCTGCCGGGCTTTTCTACGGCTGCCGAAGTCTCCGACCTTTCCGGCCGCGGTGTCGGCATGGACGTGGTCAAGACATCGATCCAGCAACTCGGCGGTCGCATCACCATCACCTCCGAAAAGAACAAGGGCACGACGTTTTCCATCAGCCTTCCCCTCACGCTCGCGGTGCTGGACGGGATGGTCGTCAACGTCGCGAACGAAACGCTCGTTCTGCCGTTGAACGTGGTCGAGGAAACCCTGTCTCTGGGGCGTGACGACGTCCAAATGCTGCGCCCCGGGTTCCACGTCGTGCGCGTGCGCGGCGGCTTTGTGCCGCTTTATGACCTGGGCGTCATGCTGGGCTATCGCCCAGCGCGCGACTCCCTCGAAGGCTCGATCGTTCTGCTGATCTCGCTAGAGGATGGCACACGTGCCGCCCTCGTCATTGATGGCATCCAAGATCAGCGCCAGGTGGTCATCAAAGGCCTCGACGACAGCTTCTACCGCGCGCCGGGCATCGCCGCCGCAACCATTCTGGGCGACGGTCAGATCGCCCTGATCCTTGACCCCGCCGACATCATCGCTGCTGCCGGCACCCCCCGCCACGCCGATTTGGCCATTCCGGAAAGGAAAGCTGTCAATGAATGAACATACGAAACACCAGGGCTTTGAACTGCTGACCTTCCGTGTCGCAGATCAGGAATATTCGCTCGATATCATGTCGGTACGCGAAATCCGCGGCTGGACCCGGACAACGCCAATGCCCCATTCGCCCGAATTCATGCGCGGCGTGATCAACCTGCGCGGCACCGTTTTACCGGTTATGGACCTTGCCCGCCGCCTCAACCTGCCGACGCGCGAAACCAATGATCGCAACGTGATCATCGTGGTGAAAATCAACGGCACGCTCACCGGACTGCTGGTCGACGCGGTATCGGACATCGTCGCGATGACTGAAGACGACCTGCAACCGCCGCCGGAACTGTCGTCCGACCCGCAGATGTCCGTTGTCCGCGCTTTGACCGTGATCGACGATCGCATGATCCGCGTTCTCGACCTGTCCGCCGTGGTCCCCGCCACCACTGAAGAGGCTGCTTAACCATGCCGAACGGCCAGGCTGGCCCCACCACGATCGGCGACGCTGCATTCGCCAAGATCTCTGCCCTCGCCAAGGAAGAGGCCGGGCTGATCCTGCCGACGTCCAAGGTGACGATGGTTCAGTCGCGTCTGCGCACCCGCTTGGCCGCGACCGGTTTAACCACATACGAGGCCTACGCAAAATTCGTGTCCAGCCCGGAGGGGGCCGCCGAACGGCGGATGATGATTTCTTCGCTCACAACGAATGTGTCGCACTTCTTCCGGGAAAATCATCACTTTGAGATCCTGCGCAACGCGGTGATCCCCCGGCTTCTGGCCCGCGCTAAATCCGGTCAACCGGTGCGCATATGGTCAGCAGGATGTTCCAGCGGGCAGGAACCATATTCGATCGCCATGACGCTTTTGGATGCGGCGCCCGACTTTGCAGGCCTCGACACCCTGATCCTCGCCACGGATATCGACACCCGTATCCTCGAAAAGGCCGAAGCAGGCACCTATTCCGCCCAGCAAATCACAGGCGTACCCGAAGCTTTGCGCGGCAAGTTCCTGAAGTGCACCGACCCTGACACCTACACCGTCACCGCCGACGTGAAGCGCATGGTCCGATTCAGAGAGCTCAACCTGCTTCATGACTGGCCGATGCGCACCCGGTTCGACGTCATATTTTGCCGCAACGTGGTGATTTATTTCGACACGGCGACCCAAGACAGCCTTTGGCCCCGGTTCGAAGCCGCCCTCCAGCCCGACGGGTGGTTCTTCCTCGGCCATTCGGAACGCATTTCCGAAGCATCGCAAACCCGTTTCTCATCCGTCGGCATGACGGCCTATCAGCCTGTCGCCACAAGCCCGCAAACCACTACCGCGTGAAGGAATAATAATATGGCATTGCGCGATCAAATTCGCATCATGGTCGTTGACGACATGTCGACCAGCCGGGGGCTTATCACTCAGGCGCTGGACGCCTTTGGAATTCGCAACGTCGCCAGCACTGGCGACGGCCCCTCTGCATTGAAGGCGCTGGAGACAGCGCCTGTGCACCTGGTCATTTCAGATTACAACATGCCGGGCATGGACGGGCTGCAACTGCTGCACAGCCTGCGCACCGGCCCCAAGACCAAAGGCGTCGGGTTCATCCTGATCACGGGTAAGGCCGATAAGGCGATCATCGATCACGGGCGCAAGCTCGGGATGAACAACTTTCTGAAAAAACCTTTTGAGCCCAGAGACCTGCAAGCCTGTATCGAGGCCGTCGTCGGGCGGCTTTGAGATGACGGGGGGCACTGCGCAGCGCCAAGCGGAGGCATCGGACGACATCACGATCGAGGCGTTCGAAACCGTGATGTCGGACCGCCTGTCAGACTTGCTGACCAAGCTTGAAAAGGTCGAAGCGGCGTTGTCCGACGCGTTGAACTCAGGGCAACGTCTGACCGATGAAACTGCGCAAACGCTTCAAAGCCTTGATCACGCGCGCCAGAATGCCAAAGACCTTCTGGCCATCGTGACACATGTGACCGGCAAATTAGACTGGTCCACCACCGCCCACGTCTCTCTGGCAGAGCTCTACGCCATCGTGGATATGAAAGACACACTTGCCGCTTTGTCGGAAGGACCGGGTGCTCCCGGTCCGTCCGAAGATTACGAAATGTGGATGTGAACGCCAGACGCGGTTCTTAGAACAGCTCCACACCATTGCGCTCTGGTTCTGCCCGCACCGGCTGCTCTTTGGCCTCTGTGGCCGCCACAAGCTTCTGCATAACGCGCCCCTCTGCCGGGAAAAACTTGATGTGACGCGCCGCAGTGCCGCCAAGAGAATGGCCCAGGCAATCAATCCCTTCGCGCTTCAAGAACTCCAGCACGAACGCACCGTTTTTGCCGCCGATGTCCGAAAGACCCGCCACCATTTTGGCGCCGCCGAAGACTTTGGCCTTCAGACGCGACCGATCCGCCCCACGACGTACAAGGCCGTTGATCAAAAGCTCCATCGCGTTGACGCCAGCGAAGTCGCTAAGGATGCCGCCCACGTTGGTTTGGGCCACGAGAATATGGTTCATCCCGCCCACATGCGCTTCGTCATCCCAAAGGCAGGTCGCCACGCAGGAGCCCAGGATCGTGCTGATCTGTTCGCCCGGCGTATTGCTGACCGCAAACTCACCCTGAGTGATCGTCGTGCCGCGCGAAGCGGCGCCTGATTGTGTCGCCATTAAGCAGTCACCATGGATTTATCCGTCAATCTGCAGATTTGACGCGCTATGGCATCGATCGGCAGCTGAGTATCAACTGCCCCTATCTCGAACGCGGCTCTTGGCATCCCGTAGACCGTGCTTGTGTTTTCGTCTTGACCTATGGTCGACGCGCCGGCGTCTTTCAGCGCCTTCAAACCGGCCGCGCCATCACGGCCCAAGCCAGTCAGCAAAGCGCCAACGACAAGTTCGCCAAAGGGTACGGCAGAATGAAACAACTCATCCACCGATGGATAGTGTCCGTTTGTCTTCGGCCCGTGTTTATCGGCGCAGACGAAGGTCTTCCCGCGCTGTTCAACAATCGTGTGGCGATCGCCGCCGGGGGCGAGGTAGACGTGCCCCTGCTTCAGCACGGTGCCATCGGTCGCAACCTGAACATTCATCGCGTTTTTCTGGTGTAGCCGTTCCGCAAAGCTGCGGAGGAAAACTTCGGGCATATGTTGCGAAACGACGATGGGAGGCCCGTCAGCAGGCATCGACCGCATCACGGTCTCTAATGCGGACACGCCGCCGGTCGAGGCCCCGATTAGCACGATTTTTCCATTCCAGCGTCCAAACCCCGCGGTGTTCGCCGGGGCGGCAATCGCCCGAAGACCGTCGAGCGGTTGTACTGGGCGTGATCGGGACCGGGCGGCAGCCACAACACGTGCGGCAAAGTCTTTCATGAACGCGGCGTTGAAGCCTCGGCTGGGTTTGACCTGCACGTCGACGGCCCCAAGCGACAAGGCGCGCACTGCGGCGGCGCTGCCTTCAGGCGTGACGCTGGAGAGCATGACGACCGGCATGGGGCGCAAACGCATCAGGCGCTCAAGAAAATCCAGACCGCTCATTCTGGGCATCTCTACATCAAGCGTGATGACATCCGGATTCAATGCCTTGATCTTTTCACGTGCGTCATAGGCATCCTTGGCGGTGCCTACGACCTCGATCTCCTGATGGTTGGCAAACCCTTTTTGGAGGAGCGACAGGATCGATGGGGAATCGTCCACCATCAGCACCTTGATCTTCGCGCCGTGTCCACTGTGCATCACAATTCCCTCCAGTCGGAAAAGTCAGTCGTTGAAGCCCCCTCGGTGCCCGTCGCGCGCGGCGAAGACCGGTCCCGAAGTTGCAGAATATCGGTGTAGCTTGCCGGCTGATCGCGCAGGGAAGACGCGCCTTCGATCTGGAACTGCTGGATCGTTCCAACGAGGCCTTCGACCCGTTGCGCCAACGCATGAGCCGCGGAGGTCGTTTCCTCAAACATGGCGGCGTTTTGCTGGGTGTTGTGATCGATCTCGTTCACGGCCTGGTTGATCTGGCCAAGTCCTTTGCTCTGTTCTTCTCCGGCGCGGGCGATTTCATCGATATGCCCTGCGATTTCGGTGATGGAGCCGACGATTTCCTTAAGCGCGGCGCCAGTTTTTCCCACGAGTTCAACACCATGTGACACATGTTGGCCTGAACGGGAGATCAGCGACGAAATCTGCGCGGCCGCATTGGAACAGCGTTGCGCCAGCGCGCGAACTTCGGTGGCGACGACGGCAAACCCGCGCCCGGCCTCGCCTGCGCGCGCGGCTTCGACACCGGCATTCAGCGCCAGCAGGTTTGTCTGAAACGCGATGTCGTCGATCAGGCTGATGACCTCGACCACCTCTTCGGAGGAGGCGGCGATTTCCGACATGGCCTTTTCGGCGGCATCCACCACGGCACCAGAGCTTTGGGCGCTGCTTTTCGCCTCTGCCACCAATTGGTTGGCGCGCACGGTGCCAGCGGCGGTAGACGACACACTTTGCGTCAGCTCATCCAGGCTGCTGGCGGTTTGCTGAAGGGTCGATGCCTGCATTTCGGTCCGACGCGCCATATCGTCGGCAGCCTTCACGATTTCAGCCGTTTCCTGACGCATCGCGCCGGTTTCGTCAAAAACGGCAGCAATCGCGTCGCTGAGCGTGTCCATGGAATGGTTGAAGTCATCGCGCAGCTGTTCGTATTCGGCGCCAAGCGCCTGATTCAGACGATGCGTCAGATCACCGCTTGAGATCGCGTTCATGCCAACGCTGAGCGTTTCAACCACAAGGCGCTGCGCGGCCTCTGCCTCTTGCCGGAAGGTTTCGGCGCGGGACATGGCCGCATGAGCGTCGGTGATATCCTTGCCGATGAAGAGCACGCCCGAGGTCTTGCCGTTGCGGTCGCGGATCGGGAAGACGCCGCCGTCCAGCACCGCGCCAGAGCCCGCGTGGCGGAAGACGCCAGTGCGCGCCGTGCCGCGTTTGAGATCGTCGAGCAAGGGCTGCTCATCCCCGTCCAGCAAAGCGAAGTCCGCATCGATCGTGACGGCTTTGCCCGTATTGCAGGCTTTCTCGAATATATCATTCGCGCCGATCATGCGGCCGCCCGTGTCGAATTCGGCTTTGGCTTGGTGCAGATGGATCGCGTTCAAAACGGCCTGATTGCGGCGCAGATCGGTGACGTCGACCCATTCCAGCACCAGGCCCGAATGGCTGTCATCCCCCCCGCCGATCGCGTCGACCTGAAGCTGCACGAAGGCCTTGCCGACAGCGATGTCGGTGGTGAACGGCAGGTTCTTGGGGTCGGCCAGACGCTTGCGGACCATTTCGGGGATCTTATGGAAACGGTCCATGTTCACGCCGACCAGCTGGTTTGGATCGAACTCCGGATCGACCTGACGGAAGTCGTCAAGACGATTGGTCAGAATCTCGACCACCGCGGCGTTCAGATAGGTGATGTTGAAATCACTATCCGTCATCATGATCGCGGCAGAGGTCGAGGCTAGCGCCGCGCTTTTCCGAACGTTTTCAACCGCATGCTGCTGACCTTCGAATAGCTTGGAGCGGAGGCCTTCCAGTGCTTCGCCCATCATCTGAAGTTCATCCCGCGACCGGGTGGATGGGACGCGCGTTTCGTAATCACCGTCACGCAGACGTTGGGCAGCAAGGGTCAACCGATTGACTGGACGCAGCAGAACGCGCGACGCGACATAGGCCAATGCAGCGGCCAGAGCGATCAAAAGGGCACCGCGCCAAGTGGTGGCCTGTCGCAGGGCGACCGCGTCGGCGACCAGGGCGGTTTCCGACGCCTCGATGATGACCGCAAAGCTTTTGCTGAAAATACGGACAGGTGCATAGGCCACGTAGCTGGGCGTATCCGACATCAGCTTTTGTGTGCCACGTTCACCAAACAACGCGGCAGAGCGGACATCGCCTTCGCTTACTTTGGTCTGGCCGGACAGGTCCGGGCCACCTGCAAGGATATGGCCGGCCGCGTCCATTACATAGGCCTTAGACGCCTGATCGGCGGTCTGACCGACGGCGATAATCTCACTTAGTCGTGCGGTGCCAAGCTGAACGATCAACGCGCCCGCGACGCTGCCATCCGCAGCCTTAATGGCCTGCCCGGCATAGCCCGTCAGGGCCCCGTTGATGGTTTCAAAATCGGTCAGCTGAGCGCCGCGCCCGGCGCCGGCAAGGACCTGAGCCGCCAGTCCCGAGGCCAGCGTGGGCAGGTCAGACAAGGGCCGGCCCAGACGGTCGGTATCGCGCATCGCGTAGACGATCGCACCCTCCGCATCCAATACCAGCAGATCGAGGAACCGCCCCTTGCGGGCAAAGCGTTCGAAATCGTCGGCATAGCGATCGTAGGCGGTTTTATAGGCCGAAGGCGCGGCATCGGGTGCAAGGGAAACCGTATCAGGCGCCGCACGCAGCCCTGCGCTGAGCGCGCGGAGCGCGAAACCAACGGTGGGCGATTGCACCTGATAGGTCAGGTCATCCTGAACACCGCGCCCCCATTCGGTAATCATCGCGGCCCGGATCGCTGCATCCTGCATCAGTTCTGACCGGCCATCGTCCACCAGCCTGTCGCGGGCGTCGATATAAACCATCGCCCCCATACCGGCGATCATCGCCCCGCTGAGCAAGATAAGCGCACCAACGATTTTGGCAGCAATTCCGACACGTAGCATCATGGACAAGCCCCTTTTCAAAGCCAACCGAAGGCTTTTCTGGGGTTATCGCGCAGCCAAATGAAAATAGACTTAACTGCGACGCCGCATTGACGTGAATTTTAGAAGAAGGCCTTAGACCAGCCCCAGATCGCGCGCGCGCATCGCCGCGTGGGTGCGATTGCGGGCCTCAAGCTTGCGGGACAGCGTCTTGACGTGCAGCTTGACCGTGACCTCTTGGACGCCCAGATCGCGCGCGATTTCTTTGTTCGACTTGCCCGCCGCGATGGCGCGCACGACCTCGACTTCTCGGGGGGTCAGGCGATAGGACATTTTGGACACGGCTTCGTCCGGCAGCACCGAACCGCCCGCAATCAACGTGTTCACAGCGTCGATCAATTCAGCAGGTGCCAGCGTTTTGGGCAGAAATCCCGCCGCGCCCTGATCGATCGCATGCAACGCGATATCTGGCCCCGCCGCGCCGGAAATCAGCGCCAGCGGCGTGTCGGGATAGCGGTCGGCGACGGTTTTGAGACCTTCCAGCGCCTCCATCCCCGGCATGCGGTAATCCAGCATGACAAGATCGAAGCTGGCCCCGTCCAGCGCCACCATGGCATCATCGAATGTTCCGACCGACTGCACCTCATGCGCACCATTCTGGGTCAGGTACGCGGCAATCGTTTCGCGCACCAGTTCGTGATCGTCAGCAAGTAACACTCGGCCCATTCTAGGCTCCTTCAAGTCGCAACCAGACACCCTATCCTAAAGAACAGGAAACATTCCAAAAACTTGCTATGGCGTTTACGAACCTGCAAGACACCAAGCATAACACTAAAAGACGCAAATAGAGTTAACATTGGAATAATATCAAGATGCGCTGGTTCATGATTGCGATTCTATCGCTGTTCGCCCTTCCGGCCTTGGCCGATGAACTGCCGACCAAACCCGACCCGACCCCTATTCTGACGGTCGAAACGGACACCGGCAGCTACCATTTGACCCGCGAAACGATTGCGAAACTGCCATCGCATAGCTTCACGACATCGACCATCTGGACCGACGGTCCGCAAGAGTTCGTGGGCATCCGCGTGGCAGATCTTTTGAACCTGCTCGACAAAGACGCGACCACGCTGCAGCTGACCGCGGCGAACGGCTATCAAATCGACGTACAGGCCGCGCATTTCCACGATTTTGACGCAATAATCGCCTATCTCCGCAACGGAGAGCCGATGACCCTGCGCGACAAAGGTCCGCTGTGGATCGTCTATCCTTACGATTCCGATCCGCGCTATAAGGCGGAAATCATTTTCGCCAATTCGATCTGGCAGCTGGAGCGGATCGAGCTGAAACACTGACGGAGGTTTCTCCTGCCCTCTCAGCCCGCCCCCCAAGTTGACGACACCGGCTCTGCCATCCTGTCTCGTGGACGGGAATGGTATCGGTTTGTCGTGCTGGGCGTGCTGTTTCTGCTGTCCGCCGTGGTGGTTGCCTACCTGCTGACCGACGTGCGCGCCAAGATGGCAGAGCTTGAATCCTCGCCGCAGGATAACGTGCAATGGACGCTGACCCAGCTAGAGGTCGAATACCTAACCCTGATGATCCTTGCGGAACGGGTGGATGCGCAGAATAAATCCGACCCGATCCCCCCGGACGTCAGGGAGCTGCGGCGCAAATACGATATCCTGTATTCCCGTGTGAACACGATCCGCGAAGGGTCGCTCTATGATCCCGCGGTGTCGGGCGGCGATATCGAAGACGACTTTACCGAGATCGCAAATACGATCTTTGCCCTTGCCCCGCAGATTGATCAAAACGATGCGGCGCTGCTGGCGGACCTGCCGGAGCTTAAAGCGACGCTGGACGCACTGCACCCTCAGATCCGGCGCATTCTGACCATCGGCAACCGCGGCCTGGCCCGGTCCGAGGACGCGGCACGGCAGGATGTCTCTGACGTTCTGATCCGCGTCGCCGCCGCCACGACCGTTCTGCTGGTGACGCTGCTGGCGATGACCCTGCTGTTCCGTCGCGAGGCGGCGACATCTGACAAGCGGCTGCGCGAAAACCTTGCCACCTCGGCCCGGCTGGAAGCGATCTTTTCCACATCTCGCGACGCTATTCTGGTGATGAACCAAGGGGGCAAAATCCTGCGGATGAACGACGCGGGAGAGATGATGTTCAGTCATGGTGAAGGTGGTCCGCCGGATCAGGTTGCCCAGCTTCTGGCTTACAACGATGACCAGACGCCGGTGCAGGGCAAACACCTGTTCGACGCCGCCGCATCCGGCGCGCACACGCGGTTGCGGATGACGGGCCGACGCGGTGATGGGGCGCGGTTCCCGGTGGAACTGACAGTCGGCACATCGACCCTGCCAGAACTACCGATCTGCGTGGCCGTGGTGCGGGATATTACCCATCTGGTTCAGGCCGAAGAAGACCTGAAAACCTCGCGTGACAAAGCCCGCGCGGGTGAACGGGCCAAGGCGCGGTTCTTGGGCGTGATCAGCCACGAAATGCGCACGCCCCTGAACGGCATCCTTGGGGCCATCGACCTGATCGAAGATGGCCGCGACACCCCTGATGACACGTTGGACGAATACCTGCCCGTTTTGCGCAATGCCTCGCAATCCCTGCTGAACCTCGTCGAAGACGTGCTTGACCTGACGCAGATCGAAGACGGGCTGAAACTGTCGCCCCGGGTGTTTGATCTGGATGCTTTGCTGACGGAAATCGTGCTGACCCTGCGGCCTTCGGCCCAACAGGCGGGCAACACGCTGAACCTGTCGACCGCAGGCTCTCTGGGTTACGTCACGGGCGATCCCGACCGTCTGCGCCAGATCATCGGCAACCTGATCGCCAACGCGATCAAGTTCACCACCGACGGCGATATCACGCTCGACGTCAGTCGCGGTCTTGGGGCCACGGTGGAAATTCAGGTGATGGACACCGGCCTTGGCATGACCGAGGCAGAGCTGGCCCATGCCTTCGACGATTTCTACCGCACGGACGAGGCGATCGACCATCAGATCAAAGGCACCGGTCTGGGTCTGGGCATCGCCCGCACGCTGGCCAAGGCGATGGGTGGAGAGATCGGGGCCGAAAGCGAAAAGGGCGAAGGATCGGTGTTTTGGCTAGCGGTTCCCCTGCCCCGCGCCGCACAGCCGGATCATCGGTCCAAGTCAGACCCGCGTCCCGACGTCCCCTCGGCCCGGATCCTGCTGGTAGAGGATAATGCGACCAACCGCCTGATCGCGCGCAGGCTGTTGGAAAACGATGGCCACCACGTCCAAGAGGCGACCAATGGTCAGGTCAGCCTTGATCACTGCGGACAAGAGGCGTTCGACCTGATCCTCATGGACGTCTCGATGCCGGTGATGGATGGCCCCACCGCCGCCCGGCGCATCCGTCAGACCGACGGCCCGAACCAATCGACCCGCATCGTCGCGCTGACCGCGCATCTGGCCGAAGGGCTGGACAACGAAGAGATGCAGGAAACCTTCGACGCGGTTCTGCACAAGCCGATGAACCGGGCCCTACTGAACGATCAGATCGCGCTGGCCCTGGGCGTGGCACCGGCGCAGGCGGCGCCCTCTGCCGCCGATCCGCTGGCCAGCCTGCCAGAGGCGACACGGCAGAAACTGACCAACGCCTTCGTGGCAGAGGCCGATCGCGACCTGCCGGACCTGATGCAGCAAGCCACACAAGGCCCCGACGCCCCACATGCACCGCTGGCCGATGCGCTGCACCAGTTGGCCGGTGCTTCGGCCAGTATCGGTCTGTTATCTTTGCACAAAATTCTGATCAATGCCGAAGAACAGGAACGTTCGGGCGATCGATCCGCGGTGACCCAAGGCATCACTCAGGCCCTGAACGACTGGCCAGAGATGCGCAATCGCCTGATCGGTGACGTCACGCCACAGGACGCTCTGCACGGTTGACCCAAACCATCACGCCTCCATACTAGACCGATCGGTCTATATATGGGAGGCACCCGATGTACGATTGGAACAACCCCGCGCTTCTGGCGCGGTTGAACGGCAATTCCGCAGCCGATGGTTTCAACAAATGGTTCGGGGTACAGGGCCTTGCCGCAGGCGACGGGAAGGTTGAAATCATCGTCCCCATCCGGGCAGAGCTGCGTCAGCATCACGGGTATGTCCATGGCGGCTGCATCGGCGCGTTGGCGGATATGGCCTGCGCCTGGGCGGGCGCGGCGGCCTCGGGTCAGGACGTGGTCACATCGAATTTCACGCTACATTTCCTGTCACCCGCCGTGGGCGACAAGCTACGCGCCAAGGCGCGGACCATCCGGTCAGGCCGCAGCTTGGCCACGGTCGAGGCAGAGGTCTGGTGCGAAGCTGCCGACAAAGATCCGAAACTGGTAGCGACGGCGCTGGCATCAATCGCTATACTACCCGAAAGGAGACCCCGTATTTCATGACGCGCCAAGGTACAGAAACCCGCACAAGGCTGATCCGCGCCGCCGTGGCGCTGTATCAATCGCAGGGCTATCACGCGACGGGTGTCGCCGCGATCTTGGCCCATGCAGGGGTGCCCAAGGGGTCGATGTACCACCACTTTCCCGGCGGCAAACAAGAGCTGACGGTGGCCGCCGTCGACTGGCTGTCAGAAGAAATGGCGGGACGGTTTGCGCGCGCCATGTCCGGGGATATCCCGGCTTCCAGACAGGTGGCGCGGTTGTTCTCCGACACCGCCGCATGGCTTGAGGGCCACGATTACACTCAAGGCGCGCTGCTGTCTTTGTTGGCACAAGAGGTCGAGCCGTCGGAAACCGCGCTGCGCGCCCGCATCGCCCAAGCCTACCGTGACGCGACCACGCAATTGGCTACCGCGCTAGAGGCCGGAGGGGCCGAGATGCCGGAAGAACTGGCGACGACTGTATTGGCGGCGTTAGACGGTGGTATTGCACGCGCAAGGGCGCAAAGGTCGACAGTGGGGCTGCACCGCGCGGGGGATGTGTTGTCGCGGGTTGTGTAAACCTGAAACACTCGGATTGTGATCAGAGACAGGGGTAGCGCCGACCATTAAAACGGCCCCTTCTCGGACACGCTTCGCTATCCCCTGTCAGGGCAACGGGACGCTGTCTGGCGTTGCCGACGGGCGTTACGTTTGATCAATGTCGAACGATAGGACGACGACAAATTCAAGCAAACAGATCGTGCGCCAGTTCCAGCGCCTCGACCAGCTTATCCACGTCATCGCGGGTGTTATACATCGCAAAGGACGCGCGGCAGGTGGCGGAAACGCCAAGGAAATCCATCAAAGGTCCAGCACAATGCTGGCCGGCCCGCACCGCGACCCCCTTTTTATCAAGGATGGTGGACACGTCATGCGCATGCGCCGCCCCGTCCAACGTAAAGGAAAAGATCGCGCCTTTCCCCGGCGCTTTGCCCTGCACGTTCAACCAGTTAAGGCTTTGCAGCCGGTCACTGGCATAGGTCGCCAGATCGGCCTCATGCGCGGCGATATTCTCCATCCCCAGACCCATCATATAGTCCAGCGCAACCCCCATACCGATCATCTGGACGATGCCGGGGGTGCCTGCCTCGAACTTCATCGGGGGATCGTTGTAGGTGACCGCGTCGCGCGTGACCTCTCGGATCATGTCGCCGCCACCCATAAATGGGATCATCTCGGCCTGACGCTCGGCCCGGGCATAGAGCGCCCCGGAGCCAGAAGGACCGTAAAGCTTGTGCCCCGTAATCGCGTAGAAATCCGCACCGATCTCTTGCACGTCCACGGGCCCATGCACCGCCGCCTGAGAGCCGTCGATTACCGACACTATGCCCCGGTCCCGCGCAGCGGCGCAGATCGGGGCCACGTTGACCTTGGTGCCCAGCACGTTGGACATATGGGTGATGCAGACCATGCGCGTCTTGGGGCCCATGGCATCGATCACCTTCTGCGGGTCCAGCGAGCCATCGGGTTCAACCTCTACCCACTTCAGCACCGCGCCATGACGGTCACGCAGGAAATGCCACGGCACGATATTGGCGTGATGCTCCATCACCGTCAGGATGATCTCGTCCCCCGGGTTCAGGTTCGGAACACCCCAGCCGTAGGACACGAGGTTCAGCCCCTCGGTCGTGCCGGAATTAAAGATGATCTCATCCTCAGACCCGGCATTCAGGAACCGCGCGATGATGCCACGGACGCCTTCGTAATTTTCGGTGGCGAGGTTCGACAGAAAGTGCAAGCCGCGGTGAACGTTGGAATATTCCTCGGCATAGGCCTTGGTGATCGCGTCGATCACGACCTGAGGCTTTTGCGCCGAAGCGCCACTGTCCAGATAGACCAGCGGCTTGCCGTTCACCTCGCGCGACAGGATCGGGAAATCCGCGCGGACCTTGGCGACATCAAACATCAAATCTCTCCTGTCGGGGTGCCCAGCCCCAGAATGGCCGAAAGGATCGACAGGGCGAAAATGGCCGCGACAAAGGTGCCAAGCAGCGTGCCCAACCCTTTGATCGGCGTGAAATTATGTGCGGTTGCGATAAAGACGATCATCATCCACAGCCCCCAGACGCCGACGGCCATAGCCACCAGCCAGCCCAAAGGCGGGATCGCCAGCGACAGGACGGAAATCACGACCTGCGCCAGCAGGCGCAGCCCCTGCAGCCAGACGACGACCTTCAGCATCGCGTCGATGGTTGCCGTGCCACCCAGAATGCGACCGGTAAAGACCAGCAGATGCACCATCAGCGCAAGGATGATCAGGATCGCGCCGGTGACGACAAACGGCGCATTGGCCATGCCAGCGGGGATCACCCCGGCCTGCGCCGCACCGGGCAGGATCATCCCGTAGTACATGCCGTTCAGCACGCCCAGCAGGGTCAGTGCGGTCCACAGCGCGGCGCGCGGCAGATCAACGGACAGCACCTGTTGCGCCCCGATCGCGGGCGTCTTGATCGACGCCACGATCATGGATTTCACCTGATCAAAGGTCATACCCGACCCCTTTCAACAGCCACCAGACCGGCCAGCCAGAACCACAGAAAGACCACCATCGCCAGCGCCCCGGTGATCGACGCCTGCACGCCCGGCCCGATAAAGCCCTGCGTCAGCCCGTTCAGCAAAAACACCGGTGCCGCCGCCAGCAACGCCCAGAACAGCGCCATCCGCGCCTGCAACGGCGTGGCCTTCCCGCCCAAGGGCTTGGCAATCAGATGGGATACGGCCGCAAAGGCGTAAAGGATCAGCGGCAGGATAAAGACCAGCGCCAGCAATGCGCCGCCGATCATTACCTGCAGCTCTCCGCCTTCCAGATAGGCTTCGCGCGACAGGCGCGGCCATTGCGCGATGAACAGCAAGACGCAGCCCGCCATCAGGATGGCCAGCGCCTTGTCTTCGCCCGCGCCCGCCAGCCTGCGCCGCAAAACGGTCGCAGGCCCGCGATAGGTGGCCACGATGTCCGCCATGACCGACATCAGTCGCGCCGACGCTCCAGCCAAGCCTCGACACGGCTCAGAACTTCGCCTTGCAGGGCCTCGTCCTCGATCTCGGTCACGGCTTCGGCGATGAAGGCGATGGTCAGAAGATCCGTCGCCAGACCTTCGGGCACCCCGCGCGAGCGCAGGTAGAACAGCCCCTCTTCGTCGATCGCACCCGAGGTCGAGCCATGCGAACAGGCCACGTCATCGGCGTAGATTTCCAGTTCAGGCTTAGCAAGGAACTGGCTGTCGCCGTCCAGCAGAAGCGACTGGCTGATCTGATAGCCATCGGTCTTTTGCGCGCCTTCCTTCACAAGGATCTTGCCTTGGAAGACACCCACCGCGCCGTTGCGCAGAACCTTCTTAAACACCTGACGGCTTTCACAATTTTCCGCGTCATGCGTGATGAAGACCGTATCGTCGTGGTGGAAATCGCCGTCACCCACACAAGCGCCCGCGACATGCGCGATGGCGTCGTCGCCGGTCAGTTCCAGCACGCATTCGTTGCGCGTCAGTTTGCCGTTGGCGGTGAAGGTAAAGCTTTTGAACGCGCTTTCCGTGCCAAGGCGGGCAAAGATATGCGTGATAGCCTGACGTTCGTGGTCGCGGCCCTGTGCACGGACATGGTGGAAGGACGCCTTGTCGGCGATATCGACCTCCATCACCTTGTTGAACCGGGCGGCCGCGGGGCCGTTTTCCAGAACGGTCAGTTCGGCACCCTCGTCCAGCTTGATCACGTGATGCAGCAGGGCGTCGCTGTCCGCCGCGTCGTGCCGATAGATCAGCGACACGGGGCGGTCCGCCTTACCCGTCACGTGGATCAGCACGCCGTCGGTCGCATAGGCCGTGTTCAGCGCGGCCAAGGGGCGTTCGACCGGGGTCTGACCGCGCGCTTCCAGCGTGCCGTACAAGTCTTTCGCCCAGTGAATATCGGCGCTTGTCGCTTCGGCCAGCCGCTCGATCTTGACGCCAGCCAGCTCGGGCGCATCGGACTCTTCTTCGCTGAAGACACCGTCGACAAAGACCAACTTAACACGGTCAATTTCGCCAAAGATCGGCGCTTCGTGGGCGACGAAAGCCTCGGCCGCGGCCGGGGTCGCGTCCGTAAGGCCCTGAGGCTTGGTGAATTTCCAGTATTCGTCACGCGGATGCGGCAGGCCCTGCTGGACCACACGGTCCAGCGCCTCTTTCCGCGCCGCGGCGGTCCAGCCAGCGGCCGGAACCGCGCCAAGGCTGTCCAGCCGCGCCTGCGTCACGCCCGCTTTTTGATCCATCAAAGGTTTGCGTGCAGCAGACATTACGCGCTCTCCTCCAGCAGATCGGCGTAACCGTTCTGTTCGACTTCCAGCGCCAGCTCGGGCCCGCCGGTTTTGATGATGCGACCGTTCGCCATGATGTGCACAACGTCGGGTTTGATGTGGTCCAGCAGACGCTGGTAGTGCGTGATGACAAGGAACCCACGCCCTTCGTCACGCAGAGCATTTACGCCGTCGGACACCAGCTTCATCGCGTCGACATCAAGACCCGAGTCGGTTTCGTCCAAGATGCACATGCACGGTTGAAGCACGGCCATCTGTAGGATTTCGTTCCGCTTCTTCTCACCACCCGAGAAGCCGACGTTCACGGGACGCTTCAGCATCTCTGCGTCGATCTTCAGGTCTTTGGCCTTTTCGCGCACGAACTTGAGGAAGTCGGTCGCCGACATTTCTTCTTCGCCGCGGGCTTTACGCTGAGAGTTCACAGCCGTCCGCAGGAAAGTCATGTTACCGACGCCGGGGATTTCCACCGGGTATTGGAACGCCAGAAACAGGCCAGCGGCCGCGCGCTCTTCTGCTTCCATGTCCAGCAGGTCTTCGCCGTCCAGCGTCGCTTCGCCGCCTGTAACCTCGTAGCCGTCTTTGCCCGACAGCACGTAGGACAGGGTCGATTTACCCGAGCCGTTCGGGCCCATGATCGCATGTACTTTGCCCGCCTCGACCGTCAGGTCGACGCCTTTGAGGATCTGCTTGTCCTCGTCTTCCAGTTTGACCTGAAGGTTCTTGATTGTCAGCATCTTACGTCCTTTCCTAGCCCCCTTACAAAGGGGCGCACATCAGTTCAATCACCCGCAACAGACGATCCGCAGGGATCGGCAGGGGCGAAATATCAAACACGGCCAGACGGCCGATTTTCTCGGGTTGGCCAAGGAAATCCTCGACCGCGTGATACGCCTTGCGGGGCGTGTAATCGTCAAAGAGCAGCGTCACCGGTTTCTGCGTCCGAAACGCCGTCGCTAGCGCGCAGCCTGCACGGAACCGTCCGTCCACCAGCACCACGTCCGGGGCGATGTCGCGATCCCAGACCTTCAGTGGATAGGCCGGGAACTTGCGCCAATCTTCGTGTCCTTCGGGATGGCCCCAATCCTTGGTCGGGCCAATGTCGGCATGGACCATGTCCACCGCACTGGCGCCGGGGTTTTCCTCGAACCACGCCCGCATCATCGCCGCCCAGTCAGCATCCGACTCGACGCTGATGATCTGCTTGCCCGACAACTCAGATGCCAGAACGGTCGATCCGCCCGAGCCGTATTCAAGGATGCACGACGCGTCCTCATAGGCCATGCGCAGGGCGGCGGCCTCTTCTGCGGGCATCGTAAGCTCCGGGCGGGAAACGCCTTTATGCTGGGCGCTAGCAGACATTATTCGACGATCACCGCCGTGCCCGACACTGACACCATCAGCATGCTGTCGCCCACGACCTCATAGTCCAGATCGACGCCGACAACCGCATTGGCTCCGGCCGCGCGGGCGCGCTGTTCAATCTCGGCCATTGCGGTATCCCGCGCGTCCTGCAGCTTGGATTCGTAAGCGCCAGAGCGTCCGCCAATAATATCCGTGATCCCGGCAAAGAAATCGCGCACCACGTTGGCGCCCATGATCGCCTCACCCACGACAACGCCGCGGTAGTCGATGATCCGTTTGCCTTCGATGGAATTGGTCGTCGTGATAATCATTTATCCGCCTCCTGCTGCGCTTTGCGCGCCTTCCAGCCGTGCCAGACAAAGTTGAACACCAGAACAAGCCCGAAAAAGATCGCCAGAGCACTGGGTTTGAAATCCCCGACCATCCACATGAAGCCCGCATAGACCACGGTCGCAATGACCGACGCCAGCAGCACCTTTGGCAGCAACGCTTTGATCATCTTAAAACCCTTTCCGCCGGATCCAGACCATATGGGTGCCCGTGCCGATCAGTCGAAAATTTTTCAACGGCTCGGTCCCGTTCAGCACATTGGTCAACTGCCGCCGCGCGTGGGTCATCAGAACCCGGCCCAGAACGACCCAGATCACCGCGACCACAAGGATCGCCATGGCTATCCCGCCCCGCAGATCAGGCGCAATCCGATCCGCCAACAACAGCCCCATGGCAAAGCCAAGCGCGATCCGTACGAACCGCGACGCGCCGAAAACGGTGCGTGCGATCCATGCCGGACCCTCGGCCGCCCAAGGGGCGATATGACGGATCAGGCCTTGGCTCACCCCACGGACCCTTCCAACGAAATCGCCACAAGCTGTTGCGCTTCCATGGCAAATTCCATCGGCAGCGCCTGAAGCACCTCGCGGCAGAAGCCGTTCACGACCAGCGCGACCGCCTCTTCTTCGTCCATGCCGCGCTGGCGGCAATAGAACAGCTGATCGTCATCCACCTTCGATGTCGTCGCCTCGTGTTCGACACGGGACGAGTTATTCTTGACCTCGATATAAGGCACCGTATGCGCACCACATTCGGACCCGATCAGAAGGGAGTCACACTGGGTGTAGTTCCGCGAATCCTTTGCCTTGGGGTGCATCGACACCAGCCCACGATAGGTGTTCTGCGCCTTACCTGCGCTGATACCTTTGGACACGATGCGCGACTTGGTGTTCTTGCCAAGGTGCACCATCTTCGTGCCGGTATCGGCCTGCTGGTAGTTGTTTGTGATGGCGATCGAGTAAAACTCACCCTGGCTGTCGTCGCCGCGCAGGATGCAGGACGGGTATTTCCACGTCACGGCAGACCCGGTTTCCACCTGCGTCCACATCACCTTGGCCCGGTCGCCCCGGCAATCGGCACGCTTGGTCACAAAGTTGTAGATGCCGCCCTTGCCGTTCTCATCCCCGGGGAACCAGTTCTGAACGGTAGAATATTTCACCTCGGCATCTTCTTCGATGACGATCTCAACGACCGCGGCGTGCAGCTGCGACGTGTCGCGCTGCGGCGCGGTGCAGCCTTCAAGGTAGGACACGTAGGAGCCTTTGTCGGCGATGATCAGCGTGCGCTCGAACTGACCGGTGTTTTCCGCGTTGATACGGAAATAGGTCGACAGCTCCATCGGGCAGCGGACGCCCGGCGGCACGTAGACGAACGACCCGTCAGAGAACACGGCGCTGTTCAGCGTGGCATAGAAGTTGTCCGACACAGGCACGACCGAACCGAGGTATTTCTTGACCAGCTCGGGATGTTCGCGGATCGCCTCGGAGATCGAGCAGAAGATAACGCCAGCCTTCTTCAACTCTGCCTGAAACGTCGTGCCCACGGACACAGAGTCGAACACGGCGTCCACTGCGACCTTGCGGCCCTCAGCCGGCGCATCTTCGGCCCCTTCGACCCCGGCAAGGATCATCTGTTCCTTCAGCGGGATGCCCAGCTTTTCGTATGTGGCCAACAGCTTGGGATCGACCTCGTCCAAAGACTTCGGCTTTTCTTCCATGCTTTTCGGGCGCGCATAGTAATACTGCTTCTGGAAATCGATCTCGGGGTAATCGACCATGGCCCAATCGGGTTCTTCCAGCGTTTTCCAACGCTCGAACGCCTGCAGGCGCCAGTCGGTCATCCACTCCGGCTCACCGTTCTTTTCGGAAATCAGACGGACGATCGATTCATCCAACCCCATCGGGGCGTAATCCATTTCGATGTCGGTATTCCAACCGTACTTGTAGGTGCCGATGGCCTTGACCGCGTCGACCGTTTCCTGATCGACACCCTCTTTGACCTGTACGTCATCCATATTGCTCATCTCGTCATCCTCTCCGGGGGCCTGACAGCTTACGCCGCACGGGCCCGGTGTTTATTCCATTGCGCCAGCCAAGCCTCGGCAAAGCGCGTGATCTCTTCTTCGGTGGTCCGGGGCCCCAGGCTGACGCGGATCGCGCTGGCCGAGGCCTCGTCGCTGTACCCCATCGCGCGCAGCACCCGGCTGGCGCGCACCTTGCCACTGGAACAGGCCGACCCGGCCGACACGGCAAATCCCTTCAGGTCCATCTGCATCACCTGCGTTTCACCCTTCCAGCCCGCGTTGATGATGCAGGAGGTATTGGGCAAACGGGGTTTATCCTTGCCCGCATACATAATGTCTGGAACCTCCGCCGCAAGGCGATCTTCCAACTGATCACGCAGGCCTGCGATCCGGTCCCAGGTGCCGGTGTTCAACTCGTCCAGCGCGGCCTTCGCTGCCGCGCCAAAGCCTGCAATTCCGGCCACGTTTTCCGTGCCCGAACGACGGCCCATTTCCTGACCGCCGCCATGCTGCAACGCCTCGATGTCCAAGCCCTGCTTGATGATCAGCGCGCCGACGCCCTTGGGACCGCCGATCTTATGCGACGACAGGATCGCGAAATCCGCGCCCGACCACGCAAAAGACCACGGGATGCGGCCCACGGCCTGCGTAACATCCAGCAGCAGGGTCTCAGCGTCCTGCGCATTATCGTGCCACTTGCCGTCTTTGGTTTTCGCGGGTTCGGAAATCACACCGGTTTCCGAATTCGCCAGCCCCCAAGCCAGCGTGATACCGGGGCCGCCTTCGACCGGATCGCTCCAATCCGCGTGGGCGTAAAGCGCATCATGCGCAGTGGTCTGCGACCAAACCGGGCGGCGATTGTTCAGAACGCTGGCCGCTTCGGTCGCGCCAGAGGTAAAGACCACTTCGCGTGCCTGACAGCCGACCAGTTCCGCCACCTGCGCCCGAGCCTTTTCGATCAGCGACTTGGCCGCGCGCCCTTCGGCATGCACCGACGACGGATTCCCACTGATGTCGAGCGCGGCGATCATCGCCTCGCGCGCCTCGGGCCGCAGGGGCATGGTGGCGTTATAGTCCAGATAGACGCGGGTCATGTGGCCTCTGCCGGCTCATCCGCTTCATCCACCACGTCGAACAGGTTCGGCACGGCAGGGCACGGCATCAGACCGTTTTCAACCACGTCCGACAGCCGTGTTTGATGAAGAAAAACATACACATGCGCGCTAAGCGATTGCCACAGTCGGTTCGTCACCGATTGCGCCCGCGACCCCGACAACCCGCCCGAGGCCCCGGCCCCGGTGTGCAGCGCGTCAATGGTTTCGTCCACCGCCCCCAGCACGTCAATCACCCGGATGTCCGAAGCAGAGCGCGCCAGCCGATAGCCGCCGCCCGGACCGCGCACGGATGTCACGATATCGGCGCGACGCAGCTTGACGAATAGCTGTTCCAAGTAAGGCAAAGAGATATTCTGCCGCTTCGACACCTCGGCCAGCGTGACCAAAGCGCCTTCGGGCTGCAGCGCGATATCGGCCAACGCCACCATCGCATAGCGTCCCTTGGTGCTAAGTTTCATCGCGCATCACCCTTAACATGCCCGTATCAGGGCCCGAATTTATTGACGTCACCGGAACAACAGCTTATCCCCACCTGACGCCACTGATCGGCCCAAAGAGGTGCCGATTTAGAATCTTTCTAAAGTGCTTGATTAAATTCGTCAAGAAATCGAGCACAAGCAGGAGACATATATGCCCGAGGTCATCTTTCCCGGCCCAGAAGGCCGCCTCGAAGGTCGTTATCACCCGCAGAAAGAGCGTGACGCTCCTATCGCCATCATTCTTCATCCGCACCCGCAATTCGGCGGCACGATGAACAACAAGGTGGTCTACAACCTGCACTATGCGTTCCACCGCATGGGCTTTACAGTGCTACGGTTCAACTTCCGCGGCGTGGGCCGGTCGCAGGGTGAATACGATCAAGGTGTGGGCGAATTGTCCGATGCGGCCTCCGCGCTCGATTACCTGCAGTCGATGAACCAGAACTCCAAGCATTGCTGGGTCGCTGGTTTCAGCTTCGGCGCATGGATCGGCATGCAGCTGCTGATGCGTCGCCCGGAAATCACCGGCTTCATCTCGGTCAGCCCGCCTGCGAATACCTATGACTTCAGCTTCCTCGCGCCCTGCCCGTCCTCGGGCCTGATCATCAATGGTGGCGCGGACCGTGTGGCCCCTCCGGCAGACACCACCGCGCTGGTTGGTAAGCTGCAGGAACAAAAGGGTATTACGGTCACGCACGAAGAAGTTGAGGGCGCAGACCACTTCTTCAAAGACCCGTATATGGACCCGATGATCGGCACGGTGACGGATTACGTCAAACGCCGCCTGACGGAAAATTCCCGCTGATGTCAGCCAGCACCGACAAGATCGCATCGAAACTGGCGGATGAAACGCTGGTTGTGATGGATCAGACCGGGGACGAACGTTTCTACATGAAGGTCGCGCAAACCATCGGCGCGGCCTCTCAGACGCTGGAAGAGGCCTATTTGACCGAAATCCGCGTCCGCATGGCGGGCCGCAAGGCCATGGCGATGATTCAGGCTGCGAAGAAACAGGCAGAATGACCCGTCTGGATAGCCAAATGGCCTTTTTGATGGAGGCCGAAAAGCTGCGCCAAATCCTGCGCGCCACGCCCATCGGGGACGGATCGCGCAAGGAAAACTCTGCCGAACATTCCTGGCACCTCGCGCTCTTTGCCGCCGTTCTGGGCGAACACGCGCCTGATGGCGTGCAGATCGACCGCGTGATCCGCATGTTGCTGATCCACGATATTGTTGAGATCGACGCGGGCGACGTGCCGATTTATGCCCAGACCAAAGCCGGCCAGGCGGAAACCGAAGCGGCCGAACAGGCGGCAGCAGAACGTTTGTTTGGCTTGCTCCCCGACGACCAAGCCGCTGATTTCAAAGCCCTTTGGACTGAGTTCGAGGCCGCTGAAACCCCCGACGCAGTCTTTGCCAAATCCCTTGATCGCTTCCAGCCGCCAAACCTGAACCTCGCGTCCGGTGGCGGGTCGTGGAAAGATTACAAGGTTACCTTCGACGTGCTCGACCAACGTGTCGGCAAACCGGTCCGCCGCGGCGCGCCCGCGCTTTGGGATTGGATCGCCCCAAAAATCCGCGCCGTTTTGGGCTAAGGCACCGCCCAAATCTTCTTCTGGTTCAAAATACCCTTGCGGGGGTCCGGGGGTGCAAAACCCCCGGCGATCAGCCACACACGCAGACCTTAGGTCTTCTTCACCGCCGCAACATGTTTCGCCAGATCCTGCGCAATGGCAAAGGCGCCTTTGATCTTGTCCGCGTCCTTTTTCCAATCCCGCCGCACCACGATCTTGTTGTCTTTGACCTTCGCCAAGCCGTTCTGATCCTTGATGAAATCCACCAGACCCTGAGGGTTCGCGAACTTGTCGTTGTGGAACTGGATCGTCGCCCCCTTTGGCCCGCCGTCCAGCTTGGCGATACCCGCCTTCTTGCACATCGCCTTGATCCGCACGACCAGCAGCAGGGTGTTCACCTCGCGCGGCAGCTTGCCGAACCGGTCGATCAGCTCGGCGGCAAAGCCTTCCAGCTCAACTTTGGTGGTTAGCGTCGACAAACGACGATAGAGGCCCAGACGCAGATCCAGATCGGGCACGTAGTCTTCGGGGATCAACACCGGCACGCCCAGATTGATCTGCGGCGCCCATTGGTCGTCGCTTTCGGTCAGCCCTTCCAATTCACCCGCTTTGATCTTGCCAATCGCCTCCTCCAGCATGGTCTGGTACAGTTCATAGCCCACATCGCGCATGTTGCCCGACTGCTCTTCGCCCAGCAGGTTGCCCGCGCCGCGAATATCCAGATCCTGGCTGGCAAGCGTAAAGCCCGCACCCAGAGTATCCAGCGATCCCAGCACCTTAAGCCGTTTTTCAGCCCCCGGTGTCAGACGCATCCGCGGCTTCGTCGTCAGATAGGCATAGGCGCGCGTCTTGGCGCGGCCGACGCGCCCCCGGATTTGGTACAGCTGCGCCAGGCCAAACATATCGGCGCGGTGCACGATCATCGTGTTGGCGCGCGGGATGTCGAGGCCGCTCTCGACAATCGTCGTGGCCAGCAGCACATCGAACTTACCGTCGTAGAAGGCGTTCATCCGCTGATCCAGCTCTCCGGCCGCCATCTGCCCGTGGGCGATGACATAAGAGACCTCGGGCACCTCGCGTTTCAGGAAATCCTCGACCTCGTCCAGATCGCTGATGCGTGGCACGACATAGAAGGATTGCCCGCCGCGATACCGTTCGCGCAGCAGCGCCTCGCGCACGGTGACGCCGTCAAACTCGGAAACATACGTTCTGATCGCCAGACGATCGACCGGCGGCGTGCCGATGATCGACAGATCGCGCACACCGGACAGCGACAGTTGCAGCGTCCGGGGGATCGGCGTCGCGGTCAGGGTCAGCACGTGCACATCGGACTTCAGCTGTTTCAGCCGTTCCTTGTGGTTGACGCCAAATCGCTGTTCTTCGTCCACGATCAGCAGGCCAAGGTTCTTGAACCGCACGGATTTCGCCAGCAACGCATGGGTGCCGACGACGATATCCACCGTACCCTTGGCCAGCCCTTCGCGGGTCTTGTCGGATTCCTTCGCACTAACAAAGCGTGACAAGGGACTGACCTGTAAAGGAAAACCTCGGAACCGTTCGGCGAAGCCCTGATAGTGTTGCCGCGCCAGAAGCGTGGTCGGCGCGATCACCGCCACCTGCACGCCGGACATGGCGGCGACAAAAGCAGCGCGCAGCGCGACCTCGGTCTTGCCAAAGCCCACGTCGCCGCAAATCAACCGGTCCATCGGGTGGCCAGAGCTGAGGTCGGTCAACACGTCTTCGATGGCGTGAAGCTGGTCATCCGTCTCTTGATAGGGGAATCGAGCCTGAAATGCGTCCCAAGCCCCATCCGGCGCCTCTAGCATTGGCGCGCGCCGCAGGGCCCGTTCTGCCGCGACACGGATCAATCGATCTGCCATCTCGCGGATACGTTCTTTCAGGCGGGCCTTCTTCGCCTGCCACGCGCCACCGCCCAATTTGTCCAACAGGCCTTCTTCGTGGCCGTATTTGGACAGCAGTTCGATATTCTCGACCGGCAGGTAGAGCCTTGATTGTTCGGCATATTCCAGCAGCAGGCATTCGTGCGCGGCCCCGGCGGCGGTGATAACCTCCATCCCCAGATAGCGACCGATCCCGTGATCGACGTGCACGACCAGATCACCGGGGCTCAGGCTTTGCGCTTCGGTCAGGAAGTTTTCGGCGCGGCGACGTTTGCGCGCGCCGCGGATCAGCCGGTCGCCCAGCACGTCCTGTTCGGAAATCACCGTCAGCTTGCGGTCGTTCCACGGCCCCTCAAAGCCCGCTTCCAACGCCCAGACGGCCAGATGCAGACCCGTTTTGCCGATGCCCTTGGCGTCGCGCAGGTGGACCGCGCCTTTCAGGCCCTCATCTTCGATCAAGCCGTCCAGACGTTCCCGCGCACCTTCGGAATAGGAGGCGATGACGACCGGCCCGCCTTCCATCTTTGCTTTCAAATGGGTCGCCAAAGTATCGAAAAGACTGATATTTTCCAACTGACGCTCGGGCGAGAAATTACGCCCCACACGGCCACCCGCATCCACCACACCGGGGCCAGAAGCACGCGGCAATGGCGACATCTGCACCACGCGTAAAGGCGCAATCGCGGCCTCCCACGCGTCGTCGTCCATGTACATCAGCCCCGGGGGCACGGGCTTGTAGATGGAATCCATCCGGTCACGCTTATCAAGCGCCAGCTTGCGCGTTTCGTACTGGTCCTTGACCGCATCCCACCGCGCCAAGCGTGCAGCCGCGACTTGATCGTCCAGCATGACGGACGCGCCCGGCAGGTAATCGAACAGCGTTTCAAGCCGTTCATGGAAGAACGGCAGCCAATGTTCGACGCCCTGATGCTTGCGGCCCGCGCTGACGGCCTCGTACAGCGGGTCATCAGTGCCTGCCGCGCCAAATTCGATCCGGTAGTTCTGGCGGAAGCGCGTGATCGCGGCCTCGTCCAAGATCACCTCGGACACGGGCGCCAGTTCGACGACATCCAGCTTGTCCGTCGTCCGCTGCGTGGCCGCATCAAACCGCCGCGCCCCGTCCAGAACATCGCCAAACAGGTCCAGACGGACCGGCCCAAGCTCACCCGGCGGATAGATGTCAACGATGCCCCCCCGGATCGCGTAATCCCCCGGCTCCGTCACCGAATGGCTTTGCGAAAACCCCATGCGAACCAGAAAATTACGCAACGCAGCTTCATCGATACGTTGACCGACGCGGGCGGTAAATGCGGCCTCTTTCAGCACCGCACGTTCGGGGATCCGTTGCGTTGCGGCATTCACGGTCGTCAGCAAAACAAACCGTTCTGGCATCCCGTGAACCAGAGCCGCCAAGGACGCCATCCGCGAGGCAGAGATATCGGCATTGGGCGACACGCGATCATAGGCCAGACAATCCCACGCGGGAAAATTCAGCACCGGCATGCCGGGATCG
Source organism: Pseudooceanicola aestuariicola (assembly GCF_045763785.1). Lineage (NCBI taxonomy): Bacteria > Pseudomonadati > Pseudomonadota > Alphaproteobacteria > Rhodobacterales > Paracoccaceae > Pseudooceanicola > Pseudooceanicola aestuariicola. The sequence continues at coordinate 1,653,089 of NZ_JBJGSF010000001.1, forward strand.
AAGAACCGCAGCGCATCCGCCATAGCGGTCATACGCTTATCATCCAGCGCCACATGCACGACCGGGCCGCCGGATTTGGCGACCTCTTTCAGCACTAATGCCGCGTCGAACCCTTCGGGTGCGCCCCCAAGGGTGATCCGATCCGCTTTGGCCGCCATGTCAGCCTCCTAGTACGCCTAGTGAGAAGTTGGTGAACATACCCCACATAGTCGTAATGAAGATCGAGGCCATACCAATGAACTGAACGCTCATCCGGTGGATCTGCAACCGACGGTACAAATCCTCGCCCAAGGGTTCTTCGCGCCGAATGATGCGCGCCGACCGGATCGACAGCAGCCCGACGATCGTCATGGGCGCGGCCAGCAGAAACAAAGCCTGCGCAAATTCAACGCCATACCCGAAGCCAAGGATCGCCAGCATAGTCAGGACAAAGCTGACCAGCACGATCAGAACCAGCCCCGAGACCTCCGTCACATGCAGGATACGGCGGACATAAACGCGGCACAGATCTTCGACGTCCTGTTCTGCCTCACCGCCTTTGCGCTTGGCCCGCGTGACCAGATCCCACGGCACGCCCAGCACCCAATGGCTGGCGGTGGACCAGACCACGGCCAAAGCGATCCAGAACCAGAGGTTCGAAAAGCTTCGCATGTCGATGACTTCGAATATCGTGTCTGCCAGATCCAACGTGCTACGCCCCTTGTCAGGGGCCTTTGGCCCCGGTCATGTCGCGCTCAGGGATCGGCCCACTTGTGATACAGGCCATTCCATGCCACCCAATGCGGGCCGGATCAAGACAAGGATGGCCCTCATGCCCGCTCTGACAGCCCCGTTCCCCGCCGCACGCTTCCGCCGCGCCCGAAAATCGCCCGCGCTTCGGGCCTTGATGCAGGAAAACGCGCTGACGGTGAACGATCTGATCTGGCCGGTTTTCCTGACCGAAGGCGACGGCGTCGAAGAACCCGTGCCCTCGATGCCCGGCGTCGTCCGCTATTCCGTGGACCGCGTGACCGAGGCCGCGAAAGAAGCCGCCGATTTAGGCATCCCCGCCATCTGCCTGTTCCCCTACACGCCGATGGAAAAGCGCACCAAGGATTGCGCCGAGGCATGGAACCCCGAAAACCTGACCAACCGCGCCATCCGCGCGATCAAGGCCGTGCGCCCCGATCTGGCGATCATGACGGACGTGGCGCTGGACCCTTATAACATCGACGGCCACGACGGGTTCGTGGTGGACGGAGAGATCCTGAACGACGAAACCGTCGAAGCCTTGGTGAAACAGACCCTGTCTCAGGCCGAGGCTGGCGCAGATATCATCGGCCCCTCTGACATGATGGACGGGCGCATCGGCGCGATGCGGTCTGCATTGGAAAGCGCGGGCCACCACAACGTGCTGATCCTGTCCTACGCCGCCAAATACGCCAGCGCCTACTACGGCCCCTTCCGTGATGCGGTGGGCGCGACCGGCGCGTTGAAGGGCGATAAGAAAACCTACCAGATGAACGCCGCCAATTCGGACGAGGCACTGCGTCTGGTCACCCGCGACATCACCGAGGGCGCGGATTGGGTCATGGTCAAACCCGGCCAGCCCTATCTGGACATTTGCAGCCGGGTGAAGCGCGAACTTCAGGTGCCGACCTTCGCTTACCAAGTGTCTGGCGAATACGCGATGATCAAGGCCGCGGCCCAGAACGGCTGGATCGACGGGGACCGCGTGATGGCGGAAAGCCTGATGTGCTTTAAACGCGCTGGATGTGACGGGATCCTGACCTACTTTGCACCGGAGATTGCAAAAATTCTTTAATCTTCAATTGGATTTAGATGGCCAGTTTCTTCTCGCGGCTTTTCGGAACCGAAAAGCCAGACTTGCCGCAGCTTCCGCGACTAGACGACCCTGAAGACTTTTACGATATGACCTTCGCCATTACGGGCATTGTGCCCAATGGCAACATGCTGACCCTACGGGCAAGGGCCATGGTGGGTGATGCTGTTGTTGGGTTCGACGTCACGCTGCCAGAATACGTCAGCTCTGGGTTGGAGCGTGACGCAGACGGCAACGTCGGCTTGTCACGCAATGCGACCTTAAGCGATCCGGTTGTGATCAAACCCGTCCGTGATGCCTCTGCCGCACTGGCGCGCGCCCTGCCCGATCTGACCACGACCCGGCCCCAAGGGCTTGGCGCTTATCTTAACGCCCCAAAGCTGTTGCCTGCCGATCTGACCTTTGTCGGCATCCATCTGGAAGAAGGCGATCGGGTTTTGCGGGACACATGGACAAGGATCAAGCTGTTCTACGACCTTTGGATGCCTGCTGAGGATCTGGACGACGAAGACGCGCCCATTTTGTACTGGGAAGCTTTCTTGATCCCGGACCTGCCGAACGGCGTGCTGCGGCTGGACGAAAAAGACCCCACCTACCGGCAGGAAATGCTGGATACCCTGATCGCCGCTTGGACCTGACGCGGCGATCAGTGGCCTGCGCAGGGTGACGCAAGATCAATGGGCGAAGTGCTGCCCATCCTCACCACTATTGGTGACAACCCGCGCAACAGCATCTATACTTGCCTTAAGTCGGAAAACCGACGGGCCATAAGGCCGGATCGAGCACATGGGCAAAAGCCCCTTAGAACAGGCAAAACGCATGACAAAATTCTCTCGCCGCGCGCTTGGACTGGCCGCACTGGCGGCCATGGGTCTGACCGCTGCTTGCGGCAACCCGATCGGGAACACCAACCCGCAAAAGATCGACGCCCGCGTCGATGCCACGCTTGGGTTCCTTTACGAAAACTATCCCGAGGCGCGCGAAGTGCAGGCCAAATCCGTGGCCGTGCTGGTCATGCCCGTGATCACCGAAGCCGGGCTGGGCATCGGCGGGTCCTACGGGCAAGGCGCGCTGCGCATCGACGGCTATACGGTCGATTATTACTCCGCTGCTGCCGCAAACGTCGGCTTGCAGATCGGCGCGCAGCAATATGCGCATGTGCTGTTCTTCATGAGCCAGCAGTCGCTGGAACGGTTCCGCCGCAACGAAGGCTGGGCCGCAGGGGCGGATATCGAATATGCGTTCTCGCATGAGGGCGAAAACTTCCGGACCGACACCAACTCGGGCCTGTCGCCCGTGGTGGCCTATGTCTTTGCGCAGGCTGGGGCGCGGATCGGGGCGACGCTGGAAGGCGTGAAGTACACGCGCATCATTCCCTGACCACATCTCGGGGCGGCTGAGGTCGCGTGGGGGCTGTCTGCCCCCACACCCCCGAGGAATATTTGCCTGACCAAAGAAGTACAAAGTTTGACTCTCCGGTCAAATTAGCGCTGGATCTTCCCGCCGCGGCACCTGACATTGGGCGCGACTGATAGGAGGATCACATGGCAGAACAGGCTGGAAAACCGGGGGAAACGGGCGCGGACGCGCTATGCGACACGCTATTGGCAAACGACGTGGACGTCTGCTTTGCCAACCCCGGCACTTCGGAAATGCATTTCGTCGCAGCTTTGGATCGCAAGCAGCAGATGCGCTGTATACTTGGGCTGTTCGAAGGCGTCGTGACAGGTGCCGCCGATGGCTATGCACGGATGGCGGACAAACCTGCCGCAACCTTGCTGCACACCGGACCCGGTCTGGCAAACGGGCTGGCCAATATGCACAACGCCCGACGCGCCCATACGCCGATGGTAAACGTGGTCGGCGATCACGCGTCCTATCACCTGCCGTATGATGCGCCGCTGACCTCTGACATCGAAAGCCTTGCGCGGCCCATGTCGGGATTTGTGCGCCGGATCGGAAGCGCGGCGGATGTGAGCCCTGCCACGGCAGAGGCGGTCAGCGCCGCACAACGCGCGCCAGGGGCCGTGACGACATTGATCCTGCCCGCCGATTACGCTTGGGGCACCGCACCGCAGGTCGCGCCCGTAAAGGCCGAGCTGCGCGCGCCGACCGCCGCGGATCCAGACAGAGTAAAAGCGGCACATAAAGCGCTGACAAACGGCAGGAAAACTGTCGTTCTGCTAACAGGCACCGCACTGCGAGCTGAGGCACTGGAAACCGCGCAGGCCATTGCAGATGCCACCGGGGCGACGCTGATGGCGCAGCAATCCAATGGACGGATGGAACGGGGCCGCGGCCGGGTGCAGATCAACCGCGTGCCCTATCCCGTGGACCTTGCCATCGCTGCGCTGAAGGATTTCGAACAGATCATCCTTGTCGGCGCGAAATTCCCGGTGGTCTTCTTCGGCTACCCCGACAAACCGTCCTCTCCGGTGCCAGAAGGCTGCACCAGCCTGACGCTCGCGGACCCATCCGACGACCTGCCCGGCGCGCTGGAGGCGCTGGCGGATGCCGTAGGCGCCGGCAAAGCCACGATCCCTGATGCGCCTGCGATCCCAGATCTGGCGACGGGCAAGCTGGGGCCAGAGTCGCTGGCCATCACCCTTGGCCACCACCTGCCCGACAACGCCATCATCTGCGACGAATCCGTCACGACGGGGCGGGATTTCTTCCGCTTTACCTTTGGCGCGGCGCAGCACGATTGGTTGCAGGTCACCGGTGGCGCGATTGGCGGAGGGATGCCCTTGGCCGTGGGTGCGGCGATTGCCTGTCCGGATCGCAAGGTGGTGAACCTGCAGGCCGACGGCAGCGCCATGTACACCAATCAGGCGCTTTGGACGATGGCCCGAGAGAACCTTGACGTCTGCGTCGTGATCTTTGCCAACCGGAAATATCAGATCCTGCTAGGAGAGCTGAAGGGTGTCGGCGCCGGTGCGCCCGGCAAGAACGCCAGCCAGATGCTGAACCTGGACGAGCCCGCGATCGACTGGGTGTCGCTGGCCAAAGGCATGGGAGTCGAGGCCGCGCGCGCCGATACGGCCGAAGGGTTTACCGACCTGTTTGCCCGTGCGATGAAAACGAAAGGTCCGTTCTTGATCGAAGCGTCGATCTGAACTCTGCCCGGCAACATCCTGCCGGGCAATAAAAATACCGGACATTCTGTCACGGCATGAAAAAAGGGGCCTCCGCAGAGGCCCCTTAGTCTTTGGATCAAGCTCAGTCGTAAGTACCGCCCGAAATTTCTGCCTGCAGGCTTGATCCAATTAGCGCGGCGAACGAACCAGCCGCCGCGCTATTCCTTAGCTGCACCCGGACGTCGCGCCGCAGGTGTTGCATTTCATGCAGGTGCCGTTGCGCACCAGCGTGTAGTTTCCGCAATCGCCGCAGGCCTCGCCTTCATAGCCCTGCATCTTGGCTTTGGTCCGTGCGTCCATCGACACCGTTCCGCTGGCCATGGCGGTCGTGCTTTCCATCGTCACAGTCGTGGTGGACCCGGCGGTTTCCGGCACCAGCGTGTTCAGCGCCTGCACCGGATCGGTGCCCGTCATGCCACCTTGCAGAACGACCAGTTCCTGAGGAAGACGCTTGCGCAGATACCCGGTAGAGGAGATTTGCTTGAGCACTTCCAAGGACTTGGAGGCCGCAGTTTCACTTAGCTCTTCTAGGTTCGACACGCCTTCCTTGTCAGCGCCCTGACCGATGCTGTCGAAGGTCTCGCCCGAGGGTTTGACATGCGCCAGGTCGGTCCGGTCCAGATAGGACACCGCCAGTTCGCGGAAGATGTAGTCAAGGATCGAGGTCGCGTTCTTGATGCTGTCGTTGCCCTGCACCATGCCCGCGGGTTCGAACTTGGTGAAGGTGAAGGCGTCGACAAACTCCTCCAGCGGCACGCCGTACTGCAGACCAACCGACACGGCGATGGCAAAGTTGTTCATCATCGCGCGGAAGCCAGCGCCTTCCTTGTGCATGTCGATGAAGATCTCGCCCAGGGCGCCATCGGCATATTCGCCCGTCCGCAGATAGACCTTGTGACCGCCAACGACCGCCTTCTGGGTGTAGCCCTTGCGGCGTTCCGGCATCTTGGTCCGGCCAGCGGCCTTCTGAACCTCTTTGATGACGATCTTTTCGACGATCTTCTCGGCCAGTACGGCAGCTTTTTCGTGCTGCGAGCCGGATTCCAGCACCTCTGCCGCGTCGTCATCATCCTCGACCAGAGCGGAGGCCAGAGGCTGCGACAGTTTCGATCCGTCACGGTACAGCGCGTTCGCCTTGATACCCAAGGACCACGACAGTTCGTACGCCTTTTGGCAGTCAGCGATCGTTGCGTCGTTCGGCATGTTGATCGTTTTGGAGATCGCGCCAGAGATGAACGATTGTGCCGCCGCCATCATGGTGATGTGGCTCTCCGTCGACAGGAAGCGCTTTCCCTTTTTACCGCAGGGGTTGGCGCAGTCGAAGATGTTCAGGTGCTCTTCCTTCAGGAAGGGCGCGCCTTCCAGCGTCATCGTTCCGCAGACGTGGTCGTTGGCCGCGTCGATTTCCTTCTTGGTGTAGCCAAGGTGACGCAGCAGGTCGAAGCCCGGGTCGTTCAGTTTGGCCGCAGGGATGCCGAGGGTCTTGGTGCAGAAATCCTCGCCCAGGGTCCACTGGTTGAACACAAAGCGGATGTCGAAGGCCGAGGCCAGAGCCGCGTCTACCTTGTCCAGCTCGCGCTGACCAAAGCCGTGACCGATCAGGGACGTGTGGTTGATCCCCGGCGCATTGCCGATGGAGCCGTGACCGACCGCGTAGGAAATGATCTCTTCGATCTGAGCGGAGCCATAGCCCAGCTTTTCCAGCGCCGCAGGAACGGAGCGGTTGATGATCTTGAAATACCCACCGCCTGCAAGCTTCTTGAATTTCACCAGCGCAAAGTCAGGCTCGATCCCCGTGGTGTCGCAATCCATGACCAGACCAATCGTTCCGGTAGGTGCAATAACGGTCGCTTGTGCGTTGCGATAGCCGTGTTTTTCACCCAGACGCAGCGCTTCGTCCCAGCTGGATTTTGCCAGATCGATCAGTTTGGCATCAGGGCAGTTCGCATGGTCCAGCGCGACCGGCTTGATCGGCAGCTGTTCGTAGTTGCCAGTGGCATAGGCCGCTTCACGGTGGTTCCGAATGACGCGGAGCATATGCTCTTTGTTGCGCTCGTAGCCCGAGAAGGCGCCAAGTTCGCCAGCAATCTCGGCCGAGGTGGCGTAGGACACACCAGTCATGATCGCGGTCAGTGCACCGGTCAGGGCGCGGCCTTCGTCGCTGTCGTAGCCAAAGCCCATGTTCATCAGCAACCCGCCGATGTTGGCATAGCCCAGACCAAGCGTCCGGAAGTCGTAGGACAGCTGCGCGATCTCCTTGGACGGGAACTGCGCCATGGTGACCGAGATTTCCAGCGTCAGCGTCCACAGACGGGTGGCGTGGATGTAATCTTCGGCTTGGAACACGCCGTCCTTGAGGAAGGTCAGCAGGTTCATCGACGCAAGGTTACAGGCCGTGTCGTCCAGGAACATGTATTCAGAGCACGGGTTGGAGCCACGGATCGCGCCGTCTTCGGGGCAGGTGTGCCATGCGTTGACGGTGTCGTGGTACTGGATGCCCGGGTCGGCACAGGCCCATGCGGCGTGGCCGATGTTTTCCCACAGATCGCGCGCCTTGATCGTCTTGGCGACAGACCCATCGGTGCGGCGGATCAGTTCCCAGTCACCGTCGTTTTCGACGGCCTTCAGGAAGGCATCGGTGACGCGGACAGAGTTGTTGGAGTTCTGGCCCGACACGGACGCATAGGCTTCGCTGTCCCAGTCGGTGTCATAGGTCGGGAATTCGATGCTGGCATAGCCCTGCTTGGCGTAATCCAGCACGCGCTTGATGTATGTCTCGGGGATCGCAGATTTCTTCGCCTCACGAACGGCCGTCTTCAGGCTGTCGTTTTCGTTCGGGTCATAGGCACCCTCTTCGCTACCATCAAAGCTACGGATCGCTTTGAAGATCGCGTTCAGGCAACGCTCGTGCATCTTGGAACCGGCGACGATCGAAGCAACCTTCTGCTCTTCTTTGACCTTCCAGTTGATGTATTCCTCGATATCCGGGTGGTCCGCATCGACGATCACCATCTTGGCCGCGCGGCGCGTGGTGCCGCCCGACTTGATGGCGCCAGCAGCGCGGTCACCGATCTTGAGAAAGCCCATCAGGCCCGAGGATTTGCCGCCACCCGACAGCGGTTCGTTCGCCGCACGGAGGGAGGAGAAGTTGGTGCCGGTGCCGGAGCCGTACTTGAACAGGCGTGCTTCGCGAACCCACAGGTCCATGATGCCGCCGTCGCCCACCAGATCGTCACCCACAGACTGGATGAAGCAGGCGTGCGGCTGGGGATGTTCGTAGGCGGATTTCGACTTCGTCAGCTTACCGGTGACGTGATCGACATAGTAGTGACCTTGGCTCGGACCATCGATGCCATAAGCCCAGTGCAGGCCGGTGTTGAACCACTGAGGGGAGTTCGGCGCGGCGCGCTGCGTCGCCAGCATGTAGCGCATTTCGTCGTAATAAGCGCGGGCGTCGGATTCCGTGGTGAAATAGCCACCCTTCCAGCCCCAGTACGCCCAGGCACCTGCCAGACGGTCGAACACTTGGCGGGCAGAGGTTTCACCGCCGAATTCCACGTCACCATCGGGGGCAGACCGCCACAGGAACTCGGGCACGCCCTTTTCCTTCACGCGCTTCAGTTTCGACGGTACGCCGGCCTTGCGGAAATATTTCTGCGCAATCACGTCGCTGGCGACTTGGCTCCAGCTTGCGGGGACTTCGCAATCGTCCAGTTTGAAAACGATGGTCCCGTCAGGGTTCCGAATCTCGGACGAGGTCGTGGTGAATTCCACGGCGTCGTATGCATCCTTGCCAGCCTTGGTGAATTTGCGCTCGATCTTCATAATGAAACAGCCCCTGATCGCGTTTGCTTGGCCCTATTGGCCGATGGTTCGTGCCGTGAAAGGATCACCAGACAAGGGGCTGCCAGTCAGGCCCCCGGGGGGCCTGCCACATGTCAGTTGGCTGACGTTGGTTTTCTCTGTCCCTTGACCGGCGAGCCGCACCTATATGTGGTGGGTGATCCTTCCGGCCCCCACAATCTGCGGTAAAGACACCTACAAGGTCAACGTGATTTTAGGACAAGTTTCGCTTGACGATGTTCTTCACAGAATCACGTCTGACCCTACGTCCCAAGGACGGTATGGAAACGTTTGAATATCAGCGAAATTCCACCGACGCCCAAAAGTTCATCCACAGATGTACGCAGGTTAAAGCCTGTTAACCTTTGCTGGATCTCGGGCCTTATCGGGTCTCGAATCACAGAATCGCACCAAAAAGACACACAACATATCTTGTGGATAACTTGGGCGCACACCACACCTTGGGGCCACTGCCGAAGAGCACCCCCTAGATATAGTAAAAACAGCCCATCGCGGTACAAGCCACCGATCAGCCGGACGCCTCATCACGACCGCCAATAAACCCGGCAACCGCACGATATATAGTGGATGGAAGAAAGTGGTCGGGGCGGCGAGATTCGAACTCACGACCCCCTGTACCCAAAACAGGTGCGCTACCAGACTGCGCTACGCCCCGGACCGTGGCGCGTCTCTACCCTCTGATTGCGGCAAAGAAAAGGACCAAACCGATTATTCGGTGCACGACCACGCAGGAGTTTCGATCGCGGGGTGCCGAAGCTCGGTCCCCGGCGCGATCCCGATCGACTTGGCCAGCCCGCCGTTGATCTCTAGAACGTACTGGATGCCCGGTCCGCCCGGCAGCAGCGTCTCATCATATGGCACTGCCTGATGGGCAATGCGCTGCACGACGCCCGCGCGATCCATGTAGATGATGTCGAGGGGAATGCGCGTGTTCCGCATCCAGAAGGCGACCTGACGCTGCGGGCGCGGATAAACGAACAGCATCCCTGCCCCGCGCGACATCTGATCGCGATTCATCAGACCCTGCGCGCGTTCGCCCGAGTCGTCGGCGATTTCCACGGTAAAGGCCGCCTGCCCCCAGTCGCCACGCAGCTCGACCCGGTCATCACGGCACGCAGCCACGACCAGCGTGGCCGAGGCCACCAGACCCATCACCGCCAAACCGACGGTGCGCAACACTCTTACTGACTCCGCAGAGCGGCTTCCCATGTGGACACTTCCGATGCCATTTTCCCGCGACGCCCGTCGATCACACGGATCGACACCGCCTCACCGGGTTGAAGATCAGCCAGACCAGAGGCGCGCAGCACCTCGATATGGACAAAGATGTCGGCATCATCGCCGAAGATGTTGGCAAAGCCAAATCCCTTATCTTTGTTGAACCATTTGACACGCGCGGGCTGCAGCGGGGTGCTGCGGATCTCTTCCGGGGTCAACGATTGGAAATCTTCCAGACCGGGCGTGTCATTCGCGGCGACCGATTCGACGGTCACGACAGCCACAGCCTGAACGCCGCGCTGCGTCGATTGAACATCCACCGTAATCTTCGCCCCATCCGCAACCGAGCTTTGCCCAAAGTTACGCAACACGTTGGCGTGCAGCAGAATATCCGGTCCACCTTCCTCAGAAACCACGAAGCCGAAACCGCGACCCGGGTCAAACCACTTAACTATACCATCAATCCTGCGGGTCTCGTTATTATCCAGTTCCACTTTCTTCCCCGCGAGTTTCCGTTGTGTGGGCGTAAACAAAACCAACGCGAACCTACACCCCCTCTTTAGGATAGAAGGCAGTGTTTCCAATCAGTTGACAGTAAACCTTGATGTCACTTCATGGATTCAGTCGCTGAACATGCCACTCGCTACCCGCGCCATCGCGCGTCCACCGGAACCTGTCATGAAGCCGGAATGCACCGTCGGCCCAGAACTCGATCTCAACCGGAGAGATACGATATCCCCCCCAGAATTCCGGCCGGTCAGGATCCGTGCCTTTTTGCGCGGTGACCTTGGCCACCTCGGCCATCAACGCCGTCCGTGAAGACAGCGGCTCTGACTGGCGCGACGCCCATGCCCCCAACCGGGACTTGAGCGACCTAGACCGATAGTATTCATCCGCAGCAGGTCCATCTTCGCGGGTCACATGGCCGCGAACGCGAACCTGACGCCGTAATGATTTCCAGTGCATGACAAAAGCTGCTCGGCCTGACGCGTCGATTTCTTGCGCCTTGACGCTTCCGTAATTCGTGAAAAACACAAAAGCATCCTCTTCGATCTCTTTCAAGAGCACCATACGAATATTGGGCATCCCAGATACATCTATGGTTGAAAGAGCTATCGCATTGGGATCGTTGACTTCGCTGGCCTCGGCCTCTTTCAGCCAGGCGCGCGTGATCTCAAACGGGTTGTCGCCAGCAAAAATGCCTGTTCTGTCGCTCATCTTCTTTCCTCTGTCTGCCTCTGACCGACCGCCACCAGACTTGAAGCGTCCGGGGGTATCGCCTAAAGGAACCTGACGGTTAATCAATGGGCGGGATTGGCGAGATGTCAAATCAGCTGCTGGCAGGCAAGCGCGGTCTTATCATGGGACTGGCGAACGATAAATCCATCGCATGGGGGATCGCCAAGGCTTGCGCCGACGCCGGTGCCGAGATGGCCTTTACCTACATGGGCGATCAGTTCAAAAAACGCGTTGTTCCATTGGCGGAACAGCTGGGCGTCGAAGTGCTGATCGATTGCGACGTCTCGGACGAAGAAAGCATCAACGCCGCCTTTGCAGAAATCGAAGAGAAGTGGGGCAAGCTCGACTTCCTCGTTCACGCCATCGGGTTCTCGGACAAATCCGAACTGCGCGGGCGCTACATCGACACCAGCCGCGGCAACTTTGCCATGACGATGGATGTGTCGGTCTATTCCTTCACGGCCGTGGCGCAGCGCGCCGAAAAGCTGATGGGCGACGGCGGATCGATGCTGACGCTGACCTACTACGGCGCCGAACAGGTCATGCCGCATTACAACGTCATGGGCGTGGCCAAAGCCGCGCTTGAGGCGTCGGTCAAATACATGGCCGAGGACCTTGGCAAAGACGGCATCCGCGTGAACGCCATCAGTGCCGGCCCGATCAAGACACTGGCCGCCAGCGGCATCGGCGATTTCCGCTATATCCTGAAGTGGAACGAATACAACTCGCCCCTGCGCCGCAACGTGACCATCGACGATGTGGGCAAATCCGCGCTCTACCTGCTGTCTGACCTTGGCAGTGGCGTCACGGGCGAAAACCTGCATGTCGACGCAGGCTACCACGTGGTCGGCATGAAGGCCGTGGACGCCCCGGACATCGAAAAAGGCTGACGCCTTGACACTGACTGCCTTCGCGTCCGTCGTTCTGATCCACCTGGTGGCTGCCATGTCACCCGGCCCCAGCTTTGTCGTCTGTATCCGCACGGCTATTACCCAAGGGTTCCGCACCAGCGTCGGCCTTGCCGTAGGCTTTGGCCTTGGTGCGGTACTTTGGGCCACTGCCGCCATGGCAGGCCTTGCCCTGCTGTTCGAATTGGTGCCGCAACTGTTCACCGCGTTGAAACTGGTGGGCGGCGCGTTCCTGTGCTGGATCGGATTTCAGATGTGGCGCCACGCGAAAGAGCCGCTCGACATGCAAGCCAGCGCGCTGAACGCCATGTCGATACGCCGCGCGATCCGCTACGGTTTTCTGACCTTCGCCGCCAACCCGAAAACTGCTGTCTTCTTTGGCGCGGTCTTCGTGGGTCTCGTCCCGCAGGGCACGCCCCTGCCCGTGCTGGCACTGCTTGTGACGGTCATCTTCCTGAACGAATGCCTGTGGTATATCGTGGTCGCACGGCTGTTTTCGCTGTCGCACCCACGGGCGATTTATATCCGGGCCAAAACCTGGATCGACCGCGCCTTCGGGACGCTGCTGGCTGTCTTTGGCCTGAAAATCGCGCTTGGATAATAGAAAGGTACCCGATGTCCGACCTGCTGCCCCATGAGAAAGGCTTCCACGTCAGCTGGGATCAGATCCACCGCGACAGCCGCGCGCTGGCATGGCGGCTGGACAAACACGGCCCCGGCGAAGACGGCGCATGGAAAGCCGTCGTTGCGATCACCCGCGGCGGCATGGCCCCCGCGATGATCGTCGCGCGCGAACTCGACATCCGCTTGGTCGATACGATTTCCGTCAAATCCTACCACCATCAGGCGCAGGGAGAGGCCGAAGTCCTGTCCCGCCCCGATGATGAAATGATGGGCGACGGCACCGGCATCCTGATTGTCGACGATCTGGTCGATAGCGGCAAGACACTGGAATTGGTGCGAAAAATGTATCCCAACGCGCATTTCGCCACCGTCTACGCCAAACCAAAAGGCAATGCGCAGGTCGACACGTTCATCACCGAAGTCTCTCAGGATACGTGGATTTTCTTCCCCTGGGACATGGCGATGCAATACGTAAAGCCCTATCGCGGCTCCGACTAAACCAATGGCGGGGTGATCCCCGCCTCACACTGTCCCGGCATGGTGGGTTACAAACCCACCCTACGCAGGCTCATATCTTCTTCTGGTTGATAAATACCCTCGGGGGAGTCCGAAGGACGGGGGCAGCGCCCCCACCCGTCACCGCGACTTGAACAACCCACCAAGGATGCCGCGCACGATACGCCGTCCGGTCGTTCCGCCCAATTCCTTGATCACCGCTTTTCCAAGCGCCTCACCGAGTGAGTCAGACTTACGCGACCGCGACGAAGACCTCGACACGCGCGTCCCGGAATAGCGGCGCGCCGCGCGATATTCCCGCTCTGCCGCTTCCAGCTCTTCTTCCTTGCGCTCCGCCTCTTCGGCCTCGCGCGCGGCTTCCGCAGCCCGGCGGGTCAGGATTTCATAGGCGCTTTCGCGGTCCACCAGCGTTTCATACTTCCCCGCGATGGGTGAGGTGTCGACCACCTGCTTGCGCGCGCCCTTCTCCAAAGGGCCCAGCTGAGACGACGGAGGCCGGATCAGCGTGCGTTCCACAATCCCCGGCACGCCCTTTTTCTGCAAAAACGATGTGACCGCTTCGCCTACGCCGACCTCGCGAATCGCGTCTTCGGTGTTGAAGCGCGGGTTTTCGCGATAGGTCTCCGCCGCCATCCGCAGCTCTTTCCGGTCTTTCGCCGTAAAGGCGCGCAAGGCGTGCTGCACCCGGTTGCCCAACTGGCCAAGGATATCTTCGGGCACATCCGCGGGGTTCTGGGTGACGAAATAGACACCGACCCCTTTGGACCGGATCAGACGCGCCACCTGTTCTACCTTATCGACCAGTGCCTTGGGGGCGTCGTCGAACAACAGGTGCGCTTCGTCGAAGAAGAAGACCAGCTTGGGTTTGTCCGGATCGCCGACCTCGGGCAATTGTTCGAACAGCTCTGACAACAGCCACAACAGGAAGGTCGCATAAAGTCTGGGCGCGCCCATCAGCGTGTCGGCCGCAAGGATCGAGATCATGCCGCGCCCGTCCGTCTCGGTGCGCATCATATCCGACAGCTCCAGCGCCGGTTCGCCGAACAGCTTGGTCCCGCCCTGATTTTCCAGCACCAGCAGCCGCCGCTGAATCGCCCCGATCGACGCCGGAGAGATATTGCCATACCGCAGACCCAGCTCGGCCCGGTTTTCCCCGACCCAGACCAGAAGCGCCTGCAAATCCTTCAGATCCAGCAGCGCCATGCCCTGATCGTCCGCCACGCGGAAGGCGATGTTCAGAATGCCTTCTTGCGCCTCGGTCAGTTCCATCAGGCGGGACAAAAGCAGCGGGCCCATGTCCGATACGGTTGTGCGGATAGGATGCCCCTGTTCGCCGAAGAGGTCCCAGAACAGCACCGGAAACTTTTCATAGACGTAATCGTCGAACCCGATCTTTTCGGCGCGCGACGTAAAGGCCTCGTGCAGTTTGAACGTTTCGCTACCCGCAGCCGCCAGCCCAGACAGATCGCCTTTGACGTCGGACAGAAACACCGGCACGCCCGCAGCGGAAAACCCTTCGGCCATGATCTGCAGCGTGACGGTTTTACCTGTACCAGTTGCGCCCGCCACCAGCCCGTGGCGGTTGGCGTAACTCAGCGACAAGCCCTGTTTGACGCCATGGTCCTCTCCACCGCCGCCGATGAAAATGTGCCCATCCATATTGCCAGCCATACCAGCCCCCAAACTAATCCCTTGGCCGAACATACAATTTTAACTTCTGCCTGCCAGTATCAAATCTGTCGCCGGCATGTCCTCTTGCGGCGATCAACTTCCTCCCTGTCAGACTGGTCGTGCCTTCTTGGCACGGCCCTTTTTTGTTCCGCATTGCGATACAGCGCGCCTTGTGCCGATCGCGCAGCTGTCAAGGCAAACAGTTCAAACCATTCCGCTTTTTGTGAAATATTGCCTGTTGACGGACCGTCACAAACCGCCTAGCGTCTGGTCAAACATAAGTCGGCCAGTCCGACAGGGAGAATGAAAGGGGGTCTTCGGGCCCTCTTTTCTAATTCTGGGGTTTGGTTGTTTGTGCGCCCTACAGCCCCGCATCGGCCATCACCCGCCACTGCCTGAAATGTGAGCGGCGCGTCCCAACACCCCCCTGACAATCTTAGTTTTTGATGCTACGCCCGAGGCAACGCATTCATTACGAACGGATTCACGATGAACACGACCAAGACCTTTTTGTCCGTCCTCGCCCTTGCCGCATTCTCTGGCGCGGCCATTGCGCAGGACACGACCACCGCGGCTCCGGCAGAAGAGCAGACCACCGAAGAAGCGCAGGCCGCACCGGCCACCGACCCGACGCTGGACACCGGCGTTGCCGATGACGAAACGGTCGGCGCAGGTTACGTGCGCGAAGAAAACGGCGACTGGCAGACCCAGTGCGTGCGCGCCGAAGACCCGGCGACCGAGCCCTGTCAGCTGTACCAGCTGCTGCGCGGAGCCGAGAATAACCCGGTGGCCGAAGTGATCATCGAAAAGCTGCCCGCGGGCGGTCAGGTTGCAGCAGGCGCCACGATCCTTGTGCCCCACGGCACGGCGCTGGCACGTGACATGCGCATCGCCGTCGATGGCGGCAAGGGCAAGGTCTACCGCTACGCCTTCTGCGACAGCAACGCCTGCTACGCGCGCATCGGCCTGCTGCCCGAAGACATCGCATCGTTCAAGCAGGGCGCAGGCGCGACCGTCACGCTGTTCGCGTTTGAACGTCTGGACAACCCGGTTGAGCTGAGCCTGTCGCTGTCCGGCTTTACCGCGGGCTACGACGCCCTGCCGGCGAAAACCGCCCCGTAAGATTTAAGGTTCAAACCTGATGATCACCCCCGTGCGCAGCGGCGCGCGGGGGTTTTCTTTTGCGCGAAGATCAGGTTGCAACCAAATGACAACATTGCACTTTTGACGGCCCAAACAAAAACGCCCACCAAAATTGGCGGGCGCTTTTGAAACCATGTCTGGGCTTGGTGGCTTATGCGCCCCAGGACCGAACCGGACCACAATCCATGTGGACGAAATCAGAGCCGCTGTAGCGCCCGACACCACCAGCCCGGCAGGCCGCCGCCGCCTTGGCCATCTGGTTGACCGAGCGAGAGGAGAGCCGAAGATCCGCCGCCTGCCCCTTGAGGTGCAGAGAATTCTTTGCCACGCCCGAAGACCGTGACCGCAGCATCGCGTTGGTCTGCGGCGACCGGTAACCGGACAGCAGCATGTAGGGTTCTTTGCAATCCAGCAGGTTGTGAGACGCTGCCATGATGTCCACCGTCCGCAGATCGATTGAATGCGTAAGGTCGTTACGCCAATCCCGCATGAAGTGTGTGATTTCTTGAACAGCGTCCTTGATGTAGGATCCTTCGACCCAATAGATCATGTCGATCTTTTCACCCGTGCGGGCAGAGTACATCTTAATACGTCGGATATCGCCTGCATTACGCAGGAATCCTGCTGCCTTGGTGTATGTCGGAGCTGATACTAGAGCTGTCGCTGCGAACGCACCCAATAGTGCGCGCCGCGAAATGCTCGATGAGCTTTCGAATGCCATGTTTCGCGCCTGTCCCGTCGCTACCTGTGCCGCGATGTTACGCGGCTGTTCATGCACCTCATCCCCAGATGCATCTGCTTTATCGCATACAACGGCGTATGGACCAAGTCGCAACTCGTAAGCATTTTAATCAAAACGAGATTTCGGCAAAAAATTGCCAGTTCCATCAATTAGGCAGTTATTTTCCGCCAGCGTCACCTCTGTGCATCACCCGCAAAAGGTTTGTATAAATAGCACTTTTGTGAATGGACAGGATAAGCAACAAGTTGCCACGCTGTATGCAAAAGCTTTTTACGAAGGACGATTGAATGCCCATTGCTGCCCGCGCCCGACATTTGACTGCCTCGACCCTGATTGCCTTGGCGGTTTCCGTCGGCCCCGTTTTTGCCCAGCAGGCAGAGACAGCGATCCGGGTCACGGCCTTCCAACAGACGATTGCTGAAACCGCCGCGACCGATCGCGATCTGGCGGCCTTCTATCGTCAAAACGATTTCGCGCCGATCTGGACCGGCGAAGGCGAACCCTATCTGGCGCGGCGTCAGGCGCTGTTCCAGATGCTGTCCAAGGCAGACGACCACGGCCTGCCCGGCGCGTCCTACGACATGCCCGGCCTGATCCAAGCCATGCAATCCGCCCAGACCGGCGCCGACCTTGGCGCGCTGGACGTTCGCCTGTCGCGCCTATTCCTTGAGTTTGCCACCGATCTGCAGACGGGCGTCCTGACGCCGTCTAAAGTCGACAGCCAGATCGTCCGCGAAGTGCCGCTGCGCGACAAGATCGGCTATCTGCGCGGTATCACCAGTGACGATCCCAAAGGCTTCGTTCAGTCCCTGCCCCCGCAAAGCGCGGAATACGCCCGCCTGATGCGGGAAAAACTGCGGCTGGAATCGCTGATCTCGGGCGGTGGCTTTGGCCCCGCCGTGCGCGCCGGCAGCATCAAACCGGGTGACACCGGCAATGCGGTGATCGCGCTGCGCAACCGGCTGATGACCATGGGCTACCTGCCCCGCCGCGTCGACGCCACGTACGATTCGGAGATAGAAGGCGCAGTCCTGCAGTTCCAGATCGACCATGGCCTGCCCGAAGACGGCGTGGCCGGTGGCGCGACCCTGACCGAAATTAACACTCCTGCCGAAGACCGCCTGAAGTCCGTCATCGTCGCGATGGAGCGTGAGCGCTGGATCAACCGAGATCTGGGCGACCGCCACGTTCTGGTGAACCTGGCCGATTTCCACGCCCGTATCATCGACGACGGCAAGGTCTATTTCAAAACCCGGTCCGTGATCGGCAAGAACGTATCGTCCCAACGCACGCCCGAGTTTTCGGACGTCATGGAACATATGGTCATCAACCCCACTTGGAACGTACCGCGCTCGATCGCTGTGAATGAATACCTGCCCGCACTCAAGCGGAACCCATACTCCAACGGGCACTTGAACCTGATCAACAGCCGTGGTCAGGTCGTGAACCGTGGGTCGGTAAACTTCAGCCAGTATAACGCGCGGAACTTCCCCTTTGACATCAAGCAGCCGCCGTCGTCGCGCAATGCGCTTGGTCTGGTGAAGTTCATGTTCCCGAACAAGTACAACATCTACCTGCACGACACCCCCGCCAAGAGCCTTTTCCAGCGCGACGTCCGCGCCTTCAGCCATGGCTGTATCCGCCTGCAGGAGCCGTTTGATTTCGCTTATGCGCTGCTGTCGTTCCAGACCGACGATCCGGAAAGCTTTTTCAAGGCGCGTCTGAACACTGGCCGCGAAACCCGTGTCGATCTGGTAGAGCCGCTGCCCGTTCACCTGATCTATCGCACCGCGATGAGCCAGGCGAAGGGTCAGATGACCTATCGCCGCGACGTCTATGGCCGGGATGCGACCATCTGGGGCGCGCTGTCGCGCCAAGGGGTGGAACTGCGCGGCGTTCAGGGATAACTCATCCCGGACCACAGCCGGTCCGGGAGAGCCTGATGCCCTACACGATACAACAGATCGCCGACGCGCTTGGCGCGACGCCTGTGGGCGACGCGTCCCTGACGGTCACCGGTGCGGCTGAACCTGCGCAAGCCGGCGCGGACCAACTGGCGCTTGCGATGAAGCCCGCCTTTGCCAAGACGCTGCCCGACGGCAGCGCACAGGCGGCGCTGCTCTGGGAAGACGCGGATTGGCAGTCGATGGGGCTGGAGGCCGCGATCCTGCTGGCCCGTCCGCGCGTTGCGATGGCCACTTTGACCCAGCTGTTCGACCCCGGTCAGGGCTACACGCGTGGCATCCATCCAACGGCTGTGATCGAACCCTCGGCCAGCTTGGGCAAGGACGTGACCGTCGGCCCTATGGCCTATATCGGCCCCAACGCCCGCATCGGCAACAACGCCATGATCGGGCCGCAGTGCTACATTGGCACCGACGCGATCCTTGGGGACGATGCCCTGTTGAACGCGGGCGTGCGGATCATGGCGCGCGTCCGGATTGGCGACCGGTTTATCGCCCAGCCCGGCGTCGTCGTCGGGTCGGACGGTCACAGTTTTGTCACCGCCGAGGAATCGGTGGTCGAACAGGCCCGGGCCACTTTGGGCGAAGAGGTCACGGCCCAAGCGCAAAGCTGGATCCGACTACATTCGCTGGGATCGGTCGTCATTGGCGACGATGTCGAACTGGGCGCGAACACCTGTATCGACAGCGGTACCATCCGGCCCACGCGCATCGGCAACGGCTGCAAAATCGACAACCTGTGCCACATCGCGCACAACGTAACCATCGGGAACGATTGCCTTTTCGCGGGTCAGACCGGGATTGCCGGGTCGACCGTCATAGGCAATAACGTCACCTTTGGCGGTCAGGTCGGCGTGACCGACAATACCACCGTCGGCGACAACGTCGTGGCTGGGGGCGCGACCAAGATATTCTCCAAGGTGCCAGCGGGCCGGGTGATGCTCGGCTCTCCTGCCGTGAAGATGGAGCAGCACCTAGAGCAATACAAAGCCCTGCGCCGCCTTCCGCGCCTGTTTGAACAGGTTGCCGAGATACAGAAAGCGGTTTTCAAGTCGGGTCAGAAAGATTAGATCCCGGCGCAACACACCCTGGGGGGAGATCGTGACATGGATATTCAGGCCAAGGTTAAAGAAATCATCGCCGATCAGGCCATGGTCGACGCCTCTGACGTGACGATGGATCAGACCCTCGAAGACCTCGGCATCGACAGCCTTGGTCTGGTCGAGTCGATCTTTGCCATCGAAGAAGCCTTCGACATTCAGGTCCCCTTCAACGCCAACGAACCCGAGCAGAGCGATTTCGATATCTCCTCGGTGCAGTCGATCGTTGACGGCATCAAGAAACTGGTGGCGGAACAGCACGCGTGAAACGGGTTGTCATCACGGGCGCTGGCACGATCAACGCCCTTGGCCATACGGTCGCAGAAACGCTCGAGGCGTTCCGCGAAGGCCGCTGCGGGATCAGAGAACTGGAGTTCCGCGATGTGGACCGTCTGGCCATCAACATCGGCGGCCAGATCAAGAACTTTGAAACCGAAGGTCTGTTCAATCGGCAGCAGATGTCGCTCTACGACCGGTTCACCCAATTCACACTGATCGCCGCCCGCGAAGCCATCGCGCAGGCCGGGCTGGAATTTATCGGCGAACTGGCCGCGAAATCCGGTGTCGTTCTGGGAAATTCCGGCGGTGGGATGACCACGTTGGATGAGAATTATCGGCAAGTCTATGAGGACGGCAAAAACCGGGTTCACCCCTTTGTCGTGCCCAAGCTGATGAACAACGCCGCCGCGTCACACGTGTCGATGGAGTTCAACCTGAAAGGTCCGTCGTTCACCGTGGCGTCGGCCTGTGCGTCGTCGAACCACGCCATGGCGCAAGCCTTTACCATGGTCCGCACCGGTATGGCCCCTGTCATGGTCACCGGTGGATCGGAATCCATGCTGTGCTTTGGCGGCGTAAAGGCTTGGGAAGGGCTGCGCGTCATGTCCAAGGATGCCTGCCGCCCCTTCAGCGCCAACCGCAACGGCATGGTGCAGGGCGAAGGTGCGGGCATTTTCGTGTTCGAAGAATATGAACACGCCAAGAAGCGCGGCGCCGAGATTCTGGCCGAGGTGATTGGCTTCGCCATGTCTTCGGATGCCAGCGACATCGTCATGCCGTCCAAACAGGGCGCCGCACGGGCGATTGCAGGCGCGATGCAGGATGCCCGCGTGAACCCCGATCAGGTGGGATACATCAACGCCCATGGCACCGGGACAGCGGCCAACGACAAAACCGAATGCGCCGCCGTTGCTGACGCGCTTGGGCCGCACGCGGATAAGGTGATGATTTCATCCACGAAATCCATGCACGGCCACCTGATCGGCGGTACTGGCGCGGTGGAACTTCTGGCCTGCATCATGGCCCTGCGCGATGGCGTGATCGCCCCCACCATCAGCTATGAAGAACCCGACCCGGAATGCGCGCTGGACGTTGTCCCGAATGAAGCGCGCGAAGCCAAGGTCGAGGTCGCGCTGTCCAACGCCTTTGCCTTTGGCGGTCTGAACGCAGTACTGGCCCTGCGCGCGGTCTGAACCGTGGCGACGATGCAAATCACTCAAGGCTACTACGATCCCCAACCGCTGATCGACCTGTACCAGCGCACGTTCACCGCCTCTGACGGGGCCGACGAGGGCGCTGTGATCGGTGATCTGGTCAAGCACCTGCTGTCCGACACCGCGGCTCAGGATATCCACGTATTACAAGGCCAGATCGACGGCGCCCCAATCGCTGCGGCGATCTTTACCCGCCTGACGTTCCCCGACGACCCGCACCACGTGGTGATCCTGTCACCCATGGCCGTTGCGCCTGACCACCAGCGCAAAGGCCACGGTCAGGCCTTGTTGCGACAGGCGTTGGATGCATTGGCGAAAGACGGGGTGCAGGTGGCCATCACCTATGGCGATCCGGCGTATTACGGGCAAGTCGGGTTCGCCCCGCTGACCACGGATCAGGCGCAACCGCCCCTGCCCCTGTCGATGCCCATCGGTTGGATCGGACAACCCCTGAAGGAGGCAACGATGCCCACGCTCATCGGCCCGTCCCGCTGCGTCCGCGCGCTGAACCGGCCCGAGATCTGGTGATCAGGCCATCGACCGGCTCATCCGGTCGGCCATGGTCAGCGCGACGATCATCGACGACGCATCGGCAATCCCCTTGCCCGCGATATCGAACGCCGTGCCATGGTCGGGCGACGTCCGCACAAAGGGCAAGCCAAGCGTGACGTTCACGCCCTTGTCCAGCCCCATGTACTTGATCGGGATCAGCCCCTGATCGTGGTATTGGGCAACCACCACATCGAACTTGCCTTCGCGCGCCTGCATGAACACCGTGTCGCCCGGATAGGGGCCGCTGACGTCGATGCCTTCGGCCTTGGCCTCGGCGATGGCGGGGGCGATCACCTCGATCTCTTCCCGGCCAAACAGCCCGCCTTCGCCCGCATGGGGGTTCATCCCCGCCACCGCCACGCGAGGAGAGCCGATACCGAACGCCCGACACCCCTGATGCGCCAGCCGGATCGCCCGCAATTGCGCCGCATGATCCGCCTGCAGCACCGCGTCCTTCAGCGACACGTGGATCGTGACCAGCACCACACGCAGTTCTTCATTGGCCAGCATCATCGCCACCCGGCCGCCCTGATCCAACACGCCAGAGTACTTCTCTAGCATCTCCGTATGGCCGGGAAACGGTACCCCGGCGAGCGCCAGCGCCTCTTTGTGGATGGGGGCGGTGACGATCCCGGCAACGCGTCTAGCCTTGGCCAGAGACACGGCCGTCAGCACCGCGTCATGCGCCATCTGCCCAGCCTCGGCCGAAACCTCGCCGTAAGGATGCACCTTTGACTGGCTCGACGCGATCATCGACACGGTTCCATGTTCGGCCACCGCCTGTTCCGGCGCATCGACCATCCTGATCTGCGTATTCGGGGCGACCAGATCGCGCGCACGGGACGCGGCAGCGGCATTGCCGATCAGCACGACATGCGGCGCGTTGGGCCGGGTCACGGCGCGCAAAGTAATCTCGGGTCCGATCCCGGCGGGATCACCCAATGTCACAGCAAGAGGCAAGCGGGGCGAGTCGGTCATCATCCCTGCAGCCTACCCGAGTATCACCGGATAAAAAGCCGAAAACACAGCACCTTGGACGCAAAACCGTGACTGCGCTGCAACCATTTCACACCCCACCGCGAAAGCGCGCGGAACCAGCCCCTTGGGCGGGCGTTGGTCCCGTACACCGACGCCGGACAGTTGAATGCCTTTGGAAATGCCTCATCCCACCTCCCTTGCGCCTCAGGCGTCTCAACTCTCCCGCGTTTTTATCGTCGCCAATCCCGGATCGGGCCGTCGTGATCCGGACCTGTTTCCCCTGATCGAACGCACGCTGGCCGAGGACTCGGACCAGCACAAACTGGCCGTAGCCGATGACGGGGCCGACCTGACCAAGCTGGCCAAATCCGCCATTGATCAGGGCTATGACACCGTTGTCGCGGCTGGCGGCGATGGCACGATTGCGGCCGTCGCGCAGGCCCTGTTCGATGCGCATCAATCGGGCCAGACACCCCCGTCACTTGGCGTCATCCCCTTGGGAACCTTCAATTATGTGGCCCGGTCGCTGAACCTGCCGCTAGAGGATCCCGAAACCGCCACGCGCACCCTGCTGTCCGGCACGCCCAGCCCCTTTGCCTTGGGAGAGGTCAATGGAAAGGTCTTTCTGAACAACGCCTCTTTGGGCGCGTACCCTGCGATTTTGGACCAGCGCGAAGACATCTATCGCCGCTATGGCCGGTCCCGCGTTGCGGCCTATTGGTCGGTGCTGCGCACCCTGTCGACGCTGCGCTATCCCCTGTCGCTACAGATCGACGTCGACGGCAAAGCGATCCGCCGAAAATCTGCGCTGGCCTTCATCGCCAACTCTTCTTACCAGATCGAACAATTCGACCTGCCCGGGGCAGAGGACGTGCGGAAAGGCAAATTTGCGGTCTATGTCGCGCCAGACACCGGCCGCTACCGCCTGATCCTGAGTGCGATCCGGCTGGCCGGACGCCGCGCGCAACTGGGCCGGGACATGGAGATGGTTACCGGCAGCTCTGTCACGATCGAGACGCGGCAGAAAAGCCGACTGATCGCCCGTGATGGCGAGAAAGAGAAGATGTCGGGCCCTTTCCGGTTCCGTATTCATACCGACGCCCTGAAAGTGATCTGCCCGACCTGACGCATGCCCACCCGACTGATCCACATCTCTGACCTGCATTTTGGCCGTGACCGGCCCGAGTTGATGCGCCCGCTGATTAGCACGATCAACGATCTGGCCCCGGATGTCGTCGCGATATCCGGCGATCTGACACAGCGTGCGCTGTCCAGCCAGTTCCGCGCCGCCCGCGCCTTCATCAATCATATCGAGGCGCCGGTGCTGTGCGTGCCGGGCAATCACGACCTACCCGTGCATCTGCCTTTTCGTCGGTTTTTCAAACCCTTCGACAAATACCGCAAACATATCAGCCGCGATCTGTCGCCGGTCTGGATGTCGCCCGATCTGGCCCTGATTGGCATCAACACCATGTCGCCCTGGCGCTGGCAAACCGGCTGGGCCACGCGACGAGAGATCAAGGAAGCCGCGGCCCATTGTCAGGAAGGCCCCGCCGCCCGCCTGAATGTCATCGTCGCGCATCATCCCTTTCAACTGCCCGACGACAGCGACAAGAAAGACATGATCAATGCTGAATGGGGCCTCAGCACGCTGGCCGAAGCGGGCGCCGACATCATCCTGTCGGGCCACCTGCACCGCTGGCGTGTCGTGGACCCGTCCACCCCCGGCACCCCATCGGTGTTGCAAATCCACTGTGGCACCGGGCTGTCGACACGCAAACGCGGCGAAGAAAACGATTTCGCCGTGATCGATCTGGGCGAGCCGCAGGCGCAAAGCAGCCTTAGCATCACCCGATGGGTCGCGCAGGACGACCACAGCTTTGCCCCCGCTCAGGCGCAGAAATTCCTGCGCGGGGCCGATGGCTGGTCCAACCCCGGACTGCTGCCCGCGACAGACGCGGTTTTGCTGGCGTGAAAAATCCGCCATAAGCGGGCGCAACAGCAAAACCGAATCCGGGCCAAGACCATGCATGACATCCGCGCTATCCGCGAAAACCCCGCCGCTTTCGACGCAGCCCTTGCCCGTCGGGGCCTTGATCCGGTGACGCCGGATATCCTCGCCCTCGACGAAAAGCGCCGGTCCTGCATCCATGCCGCGGAAACCGCACAGGCGGAACAGAACGCCAGCTCCAAGGATATTGGTAAGGCAAAGGCCAGCGGCGATGACGCCGAATTCGAACGTCTGCGCGGCCTTGTCGCCGACAAAAAGGCCGAGGTCGCCAAGATGCAGGCCGAGGCGAAAGAGCTGGACGCGCAACTGACGGACCTGCTGATGCGCCTGCCCAACCTGCCCTATGACGACACGCCCGACGGCACGGACGAAGACGACAACGTCGAGTTGCGCCGCGAAGGCACCCCGCCCGAATTTGACTTCAAGCCCTTGGAACACTTCGAAATTCCCGGCGTTAAACAAGGCATGGACTTTGAAACGGCGGCCAAGCTGTCTGGCTCGCGCTTCGTGGTGCTATCGGGCGGCGTCGCCCGCGTCCACCGCGCGCTGGCGCAGTTCATGCTGGACACCCACACCACCGACAACGGGTTGACCGAGACATGGACCCCGGTGCTGGTCAAAGAGGAAATGATGTACGGCACGGGCCAGCTGCCCAAGTTCGGCGAAGACAGCTATCAGACCCGCGAAGGCTGGTGGCTGGTGCCCACGGCTGAAGTGACGCTGACCAATATCGTCAACGACACGATCATCGACGAAGGTTACCTGCCCCGCCGTTACGTCGCCCACACCCAGTGTTTCCGGTCCGAAGCCGGCAGCGCGGGGCGCGACACCTCTGGCATGCTGCGTCAGCACCAGTTCGAAAAGGTCGAAATGGTGTCGATCACGAAGCCCGAAGACAGCCGCGCCGAACTGGACCGCATGACCGATTGCGCAGAAGGCATCCTGCGCCGCCTTGGCATCGCCTTCCGCACCGTTGTTCTGTGCACCGGCGACATGGGTGCAGGGGCGCGCCGGACGCATGATATCGAGGTCTGGCTGCCCGGTCAGAACACCTATCGCGAAATCTCGTCCTGTTCGGTCTGCGACGATTATCAGGCGCGCCGCATGAACGCCCGTTATCGCCCCGGCGGCGGCAAGCCCGAATTCGTGCACACGCTGAACGGATCCGGTCTGGCCGTGGGCCGCTGCCTGATCGCCGTGCTGGAAAACGGTCAGCAGGAAGACGGGTCCGTCAAACTGCCCGAGGCGCTGCATCCGTGGCTCGGCGGCAAGACGACCCTGACCGCAGACGGCACTCTGGTCTAAACGAAAAAACCGCGTCCGGGATGTCCGGACGCGGCCCTCTGGGGATACGAGGTATGTGGTCGTTCAGCCCTTGGTGGCCAGAACGCCCGCTTCAAGTGCGGCGGTCAGCTCTTCTGGCGTGACATCACCGCTTTCGTCCGTGTCGACCTCGGCGAACTGTTCTTCCGTCAGATCGGGATAGGCCACCTGCATTTCTTCCATCGAATAGGTGCCGCTGGAATCCGTGTCGTCGATCATCGTTTCCGCCATCAAAGGGGCGGCCGACAGGCCGAGGATCGCGCTGATGCTGAGGAGTGTCTTGGTCATCTCATAGTCTCCGTTCTTGAGGTTCACGGCACGCTCATCGCGCCGCTGCGCAATAGGTGACAACCTGAGGAGCGCCCCGCAAGCCACTGAAATCACGACATCAAAGCGAATCCCAAAAACGGCTGTAAGCCGCCGTTTTGCCCCCGACACCAGCCAAGCACCGCCGATCGGCTGCCCCCTGTATCAGCCAAAATCACCGCAATCCGGCAGCCCATTGCCGACCCATCGGCCAAGACCCGCACCACCAAATCGCATCCCGGCCAAATCGCAAAAACCGGCAACAGGCCGCGTACACATGTCGAAAGGTTTACCGCAGAGGAAACCAAAGCCGCCCGTCGCGCGTAGTACTGGCATGAGAAAAATCTTTGCCATCTTCACCCTCACCGCCGCCATCGCCTTTGTGGTTTCGCCAATCGTGTCACCCGGTTTCGCGGGCTTTTCGCCTGACCAATTCCCCGTGCCGCAAAACGACCCGCCGATCCAGCCGGCGGGCTGGGCGTTTTCGATCTGGGGGGTGATCTACCTATGGCTCATCGCATCAAGCTTGTTTGGCCTGCTCAAGCGTGACGACGATCCCGATTGGCATCCGGCCCGCCCGTGGCTGACCGTGTCGCTGATCGTGGGTGCGGCGTGGATCCCGGTGGCGCAAATCTCTCCGCTTTGGGCGACCGTGCTGATCTGGATCATGTGGGCCACCGCCGTGGTTGCCCTGCTCCGCACACCGGATTTCGATCAGTGGTGGCTGCGCGTGCCGGTGGGTCTATACGCGGGATGGCTGACGGCGGCCTCGTCTGTGGCAACGGCGATTCTGCTGACAGGCTATGGTGCCACCCCCGTGCTGCCGATCCATGCGATGTTCGTGATCGTCGCGCTTGGTCTGTCGACACTGATCCTGCGCCGGATCAATGCGCCATCCTATGCGCTGGCGGTGATCTGGGCGCTGGCGGGGATCATCGCGGCCAACCTTGGGGCTGACCGCGTTCTGATGATTATCCTGTCCGCCGTCGGTATCCTGCTGCTGGCCGTTCCCGCAGTGGTGCAGATGCTGCCCCCGCAGAAACGGCCCGCGTAACCTAGCGCCGCGCGAACATGTCGACCGGGATCGTCACCTGACCGGTGTATCCCGCGTCGACAGACCCCCGCATCGCCAGCGTCTGCTGGGCCAGTTCAGCGTCAGAGTTGTTTCTGAAGATCCCGTCACGCCGCAGGCTTAGCCGGCTTAGGTTACGGGTGCCGTTGGAATAAGTCGGATCGCCCGCATAGACCGCTGCGCACTCCGCCTCGGGCAATGCGATCTGCGCCGTCAGGAGTGAGGCCTCACCGTTAACGGCAGCCTCGGGCGAGGCAAAGATCTCAAAATGGAAATGTGGCCAGCGACCGGGATAGCAGCCGGGAACAATCGTCGTGAACTGTACGACTCCATTCGCATCCGCCACCCCGACACCACGCAAGAAGTTCTGGTCGGGCAGGTTGTACAGCGAATAAGCCC
This sequence comes from Pseudooceanicola aestuariicola, assembly GCF_045763785.1. Lineage (NCBI taxonomy): Bacteria > Pseudomonadati > Pseudomonadota > Alphaproteobacteria > Rhodobacterales > Paracoccaceae > Pseudooceanicola > Pseudooceanicola aestuariicola. Next base: position 1,681,171 of record NZ_JBJGSF010000001.1, read on the forward strand.
CCACCGCATCGCAATGCCACAGATAGATCGCGTGCCCCGCCAGCGGCGTACACCCATCCGCGTTCTGCAGAACCATCTCCATGCGTAGCGGGACGCCCTGTGCCACGCCGGACACCCCGTTAAAGCTGGGGCGCAGGTCTTCGCGGATCACGCCCGCCTGCGTCAATGCGTTGACCACCTGACCGGCCCGAACATTGGTGCCATCCGCCGGGAACGGCCCTGCGGTTTCCCACGGCAAGGCGACGCATTCCATCGCAGACGCCGCCCCACCCGAGGCACTGGCCAAGCCGATCCCGCCCATCAGCGTCAAAAGACGCCGCCGCCCGATCAGGCGGGGCAGATCGTGGGCAAAGCCAAGGTCGTGGTCGTCGTGGTGATCGTCATGAGACATGGAAAACTCCTGTTGCGTGTCAGAAGCTTAACGCATGACCCGCCGGGTTCCGTCGTCACGCAGGCTCACATCCTTGTCAGCCAAGTCAGTTAGCCGGGTTTGCCCTTGCCCAAATGCTTGCGCAGCCGCGATGGCGTCGATTTCTTGCGCCCCTTGTAAGGGTTCTGATCGGCCTGCGACCGCATATACAGGCGGATCGGCGTGCCGGGCATGTCGAAATCGGCGCGCAACCCGTTGACCAGATAGCGGGAATAGCTGTCGGGCATCAGTTCGGGATGGGAACACATCACCACGAAGGCTGGCGGACGCGTTTTGGCCTGCGTCATATAGCGCAAGCGAATACGCTTACCGCCGGGCGCGGGCGGCGGGTGCTGTTCCAGCATCGCCGTCAGCCAGCGGTTCAGTTTCGCGGTCGAAATCCGGCGGTTCCAGACCGCATGCGCCGACTGGATGGCCGCGTTCAACCGATCCAGCCCCCGGCCCGTTTTGGCCGATACCGTCACCAAAGGCGCACCGCGAAGCTGCGGCAGCAGCCGTTCGAACGCTTCTTTCAGGTCACGCAGCTTAGCCTGTTTTTCGTCTTCCAGATCCCATTTGTTCACCGCAATGACGACCGCACGGCCCTCACGCTCGGCCAGATCGGCAATCCTAAGGTCCTGTTGTTCAAAGGGAATCGCCGCGTCCAGCAGAACGACCACGACCTCGGCAAATTTGACCGCGCGCAGACCGTCCGACACCGACAGCTTTTCCAGCTTGTCCTGTACCTTGGCGCGTTTGCGCATCCCTGCGGTGTCAAAGATCCGCATGGGCATCCCGTCCCAGTCGGTCTTGAGAGAGATCGAATCGCGGGTGATCCCGGCCTCTGGCCCGGTCAGCAGGCGGTCTTCGCCAAGGATCTTGTTGATCAGCGTGGATTTGCCCGCGTTCGGGCGGCCCACGACGGCGACCTGCAAGGGCTTCGCCTCGCTCGGGCGCCAGCTTTCGTCTTCTTCCTCGGGCTCTTCATCCACGTCGATATCGACGTCAGGCGTCAGGCCTTCACGTTCCATGACCCGCGCGGCTTCGGCCTCGCGCTCTTTGAAACCTTCGGCAATGGGATCAAGCACTTGCAACAGCTCGCTCATGCCCTCGCCATGTTCGGCGGACAGGCGCAGCGGTTCGCCCAGACCCAATTCATAGGCCTCGAAAAGCCCCGCCTCTCCGGCGCGGCCCTCGGCCTTGTTCGCGGCCAGCACCACATGGGCAGACCGTTTGCGTAGGATGTCGGCAAAGATGTGATCGGCAGGCGTGACGCCTGCGCGCGCGTCGATGACGAACAGGCAGATGTCGGCCATATCCACCGCGCGTTCGGTCAGCTTGCGCATCCGGCCCTGCAGGCTTTCGTCTGTGGCCTCTTCCAGACCGGCCGTGTCGATGACGGTGAACCGCAGATGCCCCAGACGCGCGTCGCCTTCCCGCAGGTCGCGGGTCACACCGGGCTGGTTATCCACCAGCGCCAGCTTTCGCCCGACAAGCCGGTTGAACAGCGTGGACTTGCCCACATTGGGCCGTCCGACAATGGCAAGAGTAAACGACATAAGCGTCCGATCCGTAATTCACGGGCACCAAAGCGGCACCAAGCCGCCCCGATACCCTATTCCGGGATCAACGGAAAGCCAGCAACTGACCCTTTTGCGACACGACATACAGCGTACCGCCCGCCACTACCGGGTTCGACGTCGCGCCACCGGGGATCGCAGCCGTTCCGATGATATCGCCCGAGGCCGGATCCAGCATCCGCAAATACCCATCGCCCGAGGCAACGATCAACCGACCGCCCGCCAACACGGGTCCGTAATGCGCATAGACCGCTTTGATCCGGCGCGCCCGCTCTGCCGTGAACAGCGGCAGTTTGACCGCCCAGACCCGTTCGCCGGTGTCGGCATCGACGCGCACCACTTCGTTCAGGTCAGACACAAGGAAGACCGCATCGCGCGTGGCCCAGACCGGCGACATCGCGCCCTCTTTCACGGTCCACAGCGGCTGGCCACTTTCCTGATCCAGCGCCACGGTCGCGCCGGACTGCACGCCGACATAGACCTTGCCGTTCGACACCACCGGATCACCCGAGATGTCTTTGACCACCGACTTGGCAAAGTTCGGACGGCGGCCCGCAACCAACGCGCCCCAGACCTGAACGCCACCCGTCCGGGTCACGGCCTGAACCTCACCACTGGAATGGGCAAAGATCACGTTGTCGCCTGCCACCGCAGGCGCAGGCCCGCCCAGCAGGTTATTGTTGTTGGGCGTCGCGGCCATCTGCCAGCGGATACGCCCGTTCGACGTGTCGATGGCCCAAGCCGTCGCATCGCCGGAAATGATATAGACAAGATCACCGATCACGGTGGGGGAACCGGTGCCGTTGGCGTCCAGATCCTGTTCCCACAGGATCGCGCCCGTTGCCGGGTCCAGCGCGGTCAACAGGCCAAAGCCCGTCGACACGAACAGCTTACCACCGCCGTAGGCCAGACCACCGCCCGTCGCATCGCCCGAATTATCGGTCGGCGGCGTCAGGTCGCGGGACCAGACGACCCCGCCGCCCGTTGTGACCGCGGTGACCTTGGCAGCACTATCCAGCGCAAAGACACGTCCGTCCGCGACCACGGGGTCTGCGGTGATACGCGCCTTGCGGGTATCACCTGCGCCGATGTTCACGGCCCAGATTTGCGACAGGTTGCCAGACAGCGCGGCGTTTTCCACGCGGGTCGCGGGCGTGCCGGGACGCTGCAACCAGTTGGCGTTGTTCGTCGCGCCCGGGATGGCCACGGGTTCGCTGCGATTGACGAAATCTTCTTCGACCAGCTGTTCAGAGCCGGTCAGCACCGATTCCAGCGGTTCGCGTTTCCCGGGCAGGATCACGTCGCGTTCGCCGCAGGCCGCCAAAAGGGTCAGGGCACCGATCAGCGTTCCCCGCAGCGCCAGAGCTGTCATTCCGCCCGCGCCCGACATTGCCAGTAAGTTCATGCCCCGTGTCCCCATCTTAGTCACCAGCCGCCTCGGTTTCGCCCGGGGTGGCCCCAAGCGCCACAATCAACTGAGAAACCCTGCGAAGCAAGTCCGGCGTGGCCCCTGCCTCTTCCAGAAGCGCGTTCAGGCGGCTCAGCGCCTCATCGCGGTTGCCGTCTTCGATATATGTGACGGCGATCTGTTCCTCGGCCAACAGCCGCAGCGGCGACCCTGCGCCTGCCAAATCTTCGTAACCTGCGCGGCGTTCTTCAATGCTCAGCGTGTCGCCCTGCAGTGCCAGCGCGCGGTACTGGGCCAAAGCACGGTAAATCGGCGGCGTGTCCTGATTTTCGGCAACCGTGTTCAACGTGGCAACGGCGGCAGGCACGTCATCTGCCGAGGCCAGCTCCGCCGCCTCAAGAAACGCCAGAACGGCGCGGCCTTCAGGCGTGGCGGCATCGATGCTTTCCAGCGCCGTGGCGCGTTCGGCCGGATCGCCCTGCTCCAACGCGGCCAAAAGCGCGTCGCCATAGGCTTCGGCCTGCGCGGTTTGCTGGGCTCGGTTGTATTCGAAATAGGCCGCGCCCCCGACGATCAGAAGAACGGCGAGGATTGCGATCCAACCGTATTTCTTCATATTGGCATAAAGCTTCTCGCGGCGGACCTCTTCGGTCACTTCCTCGATGAATGAATCCGACTGGCTCAAGACAGGCTCCCTATTCCCGGTCGGCCCGTCTTAACCCGTTGGATCGGGCCTGCCAAGGGCGGCTGGGGGAATGATCTGACCTAAGGATCAAACAGGCCGACATGTGCCGGAATGATTGCCCGGCACGCCTCTTTAATCCGGCGTCTGATCTGTTGTCTGATCCAGTGTGGACGGGCCTGCGTACCAAGGGTATCGCGACTCAATGCGGCATTGCAGAAAACAGAAACTAAACTATACAGTTCAGAAATATCTGCGCCGCATCTTGCAAAGCCCCTGCGCGTCGCCGATGTACGACAAAGTAGTTTACCCAATCGGCGGTACAGGTCCCCATGCGTATTATCCCGATCCTCAGCGCAATTCTTGTCACAGCCTTTCTATACGGCATCATCATTCAGCGTGACGCCCTGATGGCCTTTGCCCGCGGCGAAGGCGTCGACGCGGCGCTGGCCGAGTTGAACGACGACGATACCAGAACCGCAGCCGTCGCCCCCGATACCACGACCGATGCCGTGCTGGTGGCCGAGCCAGAGGCAGAGGCGAAAGCCGACACCACCGCCGAGACCGAAGAATCTGCACCGCAGCGCGCCGTAGGCGTGGTCACGGTGATGAGCACCGCGCAGGAAATCGACAGCGCTGTGATCCTGCGTGGCCAAACCGCCGCCGATCGCTCCGTCGATCTGCGGGCGGAAACTGCGGGCACCGTGATCTCCGACCCGATCCGCAAGGGCGCACGCGTCGAAGAGGGCCAGTTGCTGTGCCAGATCGATCCTGGCACCCGTCAGGATTCACTGGAAGAGGCCGAAGCGCGACTGGAGGAAGCCATCGCCTCCGTCCCCTCGGCCGAGGCACGGGTCGAAGAAGCCAAGGCCCGCGTGGCCGAGGCCGAGATCAACCAGAACGCCGCACAGAAATTATCGCAGACCGGCTATGCCTCTGACACCCGTGTCGCCTCGTCCGAGGCGTCGACCCGGAGTGCCGAAGCCGCGCTGGCCCAAGCCGAAGGCGGGCTGGCCACGGCGCAGGCCGCCATCCGCTCTGCGGAGGCCGCCGTGGCATCGGCCAACCGCGAAATCGCCCGCACCAAGATCACCGCGCCGTTCGGCGGCCTGCTGGAAAACGACACCGCCGAAATCGGATCGCTGCTGCAAAACGGCAGTGTCTGCGCCACGATCATCCAGTTGGACCCGATCAAACTGGTGGGCTTTATCCCAGAAACCGAGGTGAACAGGGTGGAAACCGGCGCACAGGCCGGCGCCCGTCTGGCCACCGGAGAAGAGCTTTTGGGGCAGGTCACCTTCCTGTCCCGCGCGGCAGACCCGCAAACCCGCACCTTTCGCGTGGAAATCGAAGTGCCCAACCCCGACCTGAAAATCCGCGACGGCCAGACGGTCGAAATCGGCATTCAGGCCGATGGTGTGCTGGCGCATAAGGTGCCGCAATCGGCCCTGACCCTGAACGACGACGGCGATCTGGGCGTACGCACGGTGACCGACGACAACATGGCACTGTTCGAAAAGGTCACCATCCTGCGCGACACGATTGACGGCGTCTGGATCGAAGGCCCGCCGGAACAATCGCAGATCATCATCATCGGTCAGGACTTCGTGGTCGATGGCGTGCCCGTCAAACCCACCGTGCAAGAGGCCGCCCAATGACCGGGATCGTCAACTGGGCCGCGGAACGTGCCCGCATGGTGCTGGCCTTTATCGTCCTGTCGCTGGCGGCGGGCGCTTTGGCCTATGCAAACCTCCCCAAGGAAGGAGAGCCGGACATCGAAATCCCGGCTCTTTTCGTATCCTTGCAGTTCCCCGGCATCTCGGCCGCGGACAGTGAAACCCTGTTGGTCAAACCGATGGAGAACGAGCTTCAGGACCTCGACGGCCTGAAGAAGATGACCGGCACCGCCGCCGAAGGCTATGCCGGTGTCGCGCTGGAATTCGAATTTGGTTGGAACAAAAGCCAGATCATGGCCGACGTCCGCGAAGCCATGTCCACGGCCGAAGCGAACTTTCCCGAAGGCGCGGAAAAATACACGATCAGCGAAATCAACTTCTCTGAGTTTCCGATCATCATCGTCAACCTGACCGGACAGGTGCCCGAACGCACCATGGCCCGCGTCATAAAAGACCTGCAAGAAGCCGTCGAAGGCATCGATTCCGTGCTTGAGGCCGGGATCGCTGGCAACCGGGACGAGATGGTCGAGGTCATCATCGATCCCCTGCGGCTGGAAAGCTACAACGTCACCGCGGTCGAGTTGATCAACGTCGTCGTCAACAACAACCAGCTGATCGCCGCCGGAGAGATCGAGACCGACCAAGGCGCCTTTGCCATCAAGATCCCCGGGTCTTTTGATGAACCGCGCGACATCTATTCCCTACCCGTCAAGCGCAACGGCGACCGCGTCGTCACCCTTGGCGATCTCGCGGAAATCCGGCTGACCTTCGAAGACCGCGCAGGCACCGCGCGGTTCAACGGCGAAAACACCACCGCCCTGCAGGTTGTGAAACGCAAAGGCTTCAACATCATCGACACCGCCGATGAGGTTAAACGCGTCGTGGCTGAGCAGCAGGAAACATGGCCCGAAGAACTGAAGGCCGCCGTTCAAGTCGGCACCTCGAACGACCAAAGCCGCGTGGTCGGGTCGATGGTCAGCCAGCTTGAAGGGTCTGTCCTGACCGCTATCGCGCTGGTGATGATCGTCGTTCTGGCAGCACTTGGCCCCCGGCCCGCGTTGCTGGTGGGCTTTGCCATCCCGACATCCTTCCTGTTGTGTTTCGTCCTGCTGGGCCTGATGGGCGTGACGATTTCCAACATCGTGATGTTTGGCCTGATCTTGGCCGTGGGGATGCTGGTCGACGGCGCGATCGTGGTCGTCGAATACGCCGACAAACGCATCTCTGAAGGCTCGGGCCCGATGCACGCCTATGTAGAGGCCGCACAGCGCATGTTCTGGCCCGTCGTGTCGTCCACGGCGACCACGCTTTGCGCCTTCCTGCCGATGCTGTTCTGGCCCGGCGTTCCTGGTGAATTCATGGGGATGCTACCCGTCACACTGATCTTTGTTCTGTCGGCATCGCTGATCGTGGCGCTGGTCTACCTGCCCGTCATGGGCGGCGTCACGGGCCGCTTTTCCCGCACGCTGAACCACATGTCCGACGCCCTGTCGGCCCGCGCGCCCTATTGGCTGCGCGCCATTCTGGCCATCGTGTCCTTGTACGCCGTTTTCATCGGCGCGATGCAGACCCTGAATCCCAGCTATCTGCTGGGTGACACCGGCGCGACCGGCATCATGGCGATCCTGCCCGGTGCCGTGATCTTTATCCTCGCTGCCTTCGCCGCGTCAGTCACCATCGGCGCGGCCAAGATCACGTGGCGCAAGGAAAAGATCCGCGCAGGCCGCCGCCGCACGCCTTTCGGCCATGTCATCAAGCTGCTGACTGGCAACCCGATCATGCCGCTGGTCATGGTCGGCGTGGTCGTGGCCTTCGTGATCGCCGTCTTCACCACCTATGGCGAAAACAACAACGGCACCGAATTCTTTGTCGAATCCGAGCCCGAGCAGGTCATCGTCTACGTCCGCGCCCGTGGCAACCTGAGCCTTGCCCAAAAGGACGAACTGGTCCGCGAGGTCGAAGAGATCGTGCTACAGCACCCCGGCGTGATGAACGCCTTTGCCTTTGCAGGCGACGGCGGGCTGAATTCGAACACCGGCGGCGCGCAACCGCCGCTGGATACCATCGGTCAGGTCCAGCTGGAAATCATCCCGTGGGAAGACCGCCAGAACCGCCCCGACCTTGACGGCAACGTGGTCATCGACGATCTGACCGACGCCATCAAGGACATCCCCGGCATTCAGGTCGAAGTGCTGGCCCCCAACATGGGCCCCGCCTCGGCCAAGCCCGTGCACCTGCGTTTGATGGGCGACGATTTCGACACGCTGCGGTCGGCCACCGAAACCACCCGCGCCTATTTCGAAGACCTCGACGGTCTGCGCCTGATCGAAGACACGCTGCCCCTGCCCGGCTTTGACATGCAGATCGACGTCGACGTGGAAAAGGCGGGCCGCTTTGGTGCCGACGTGGCCACCGTGGGCGCGATGGTCCAGCTGGTGACCCGTGGCTTGCTGCTGGATACCATGCGCGTCGACACCTCAGACGAAGAGATCGAGATCCGCGTACGATTGCCCGAAGAAGACCGGGTGCTGTCGACCCTGTCGACTCTCAAGGTGCGCACCAGCGACGGCCTTGTGCCTCTGTCAAACTTCATCTCGTGGCAGCCGGTTCCGAAACTGGCCAAGATCGACCGCGTGGACCAGAAACGGTTCTACGACGTCAAGGCGGGCGTCGCTGACGGTCTGACTAAAACTGTGACCGAGGACGGCGAAACCCGAGAAGTCCCCATCACCGCGACAGAACGGATTGAAACGATCGAGGCCTGGCTGGCCAGCGGCGCGCTGCCACCCGAGATCAGCTATGAATGGGTCGGTGACATGGCCGACCAGCAGGAATCGCAGGCCTTCCTTGGCCAAGCCTTCGGCGCGGCCTTGGGCCTGATGTTCATCATCCTGCTGGCGCAGTTCAACTCGATCTACAACTCCGTGCTGGTTCTTCTGGCCGTGGTCCTGTCCACCACCGGCGTGCTGATCGGGATGCTGGTGATGGATCAGACCTTCTCGATCATTATGACGGGGACAGGGATCGTTGCGCTGGCGGGGATCGTGGTGAACAACAACATTGTTCTGATCGACACCTATCAGGAATATTCCCGCTACATGCCGCGGATCGAGGCGATCATCAAAACCGCCGAAGACCGCATTCGCCCGGTTCTGCTGACCACCATCACCACGATGGCGGGCCTTGCGCCGATGATGTTCGGCCTAAGCCTCGATTTCTGGGCCGGCGGCTATTCCATCGACAGCCCCACCGCGCTTTGGTGGAAACAGCTGGCCACGGCGGTCGTCTTTGGCCTTGGCATCGCGACCGTGCTGACGCTGATCGTGACGCCATCGCTGCTGGCGCTGCGGGTCTGGTTCTACACCTACGTGCAATGGGTCGCGCGGCTTCTGGCGTCGCTGTCCTTGGGCAAACAGTCCCGCGCCGCTCAGGACTGGGCGCTGCGCCGCGCCGCCCGCCGCGTCAAAGCGCCGGAATTGATCTGGCCGATCGAAGACGACCTGCCGCAGCCGAACCTGCGCGCCGCCGAATAGGCCTTCAGATACCGCCTAGCGCGGCGACCCGTCCGTCAATCGCCCCGGACGCCGCCGCGCGGGCCATTCGCCCATCACCATGCCCGCCACCACAAAAAGGCCCCCGATCAGGGCACTGATCGGCAGCACCTCGCCCGCGATACGGCCGATGATGGCGGCCCAAACCGGCTCTCCTGCATAGATCAGCGTGGACCGCGTGGCCGACACCGACTTCTGCGCCCAGTTCATGGCCAGTTGGATCAGCGCGCTGGCGATGCCCAGCCCAAGCGCAAACCACAGGATGCGCCAGTCCCACGCGGGCACGCCTTCGCCCGACAACCCCATGGCTGCGAAACAAAAGGCCGAAGCCATGACAAGCTGCACAACCGTCACCCGCGCGGCATCCACACGCAGCGCAAAGCGGGAAATCAAAACCACCTCGGACGCGATGGCCACGACAGACAGGATGGTGATCAGCTCTCCGAAGGAAAAGCCAAAGCCGCCCGCTTCGGGCCCCGCGATCAGCATCAAGCCAATCGTCGCGCATCCGACACCCGCCCATGTCAGGACGCCCGGCGGACGGCCCAGAACCAGCCATTGCAGAATGGGCACCAAGGGCACGTACAGCGCGGTGATAAAGGCGGATTTCGACGACGCGATGGTCTGAAGCCCGACGGTCTGCATCCCGTAGCCAAGCGCAATCGCCAGCCCGATCCAGCCCCCGGCCCAAAGCTCCAGCGCCGTCAGCCCACGCAGCCGTGGCCCGGCCACCAAGGCCAGACAGACCGCCGCCAGCGCGAACCGCAACCCCACAAAGAACAACGGCCCCGACCAGGTCAGAGCCGTCTGCACCGCCAGAAAGGTGCCACCCCAGATAAAGGTGACACCCGCCAGCACCCATTCCGGACGCATCAGAGCATCGCCATGCCGCCGTTTACATGCAGCGTGGCGCCGGTCACATACCCGGCCTCGGCCGAAGACAGGTACAGAACCGCCGCCGCGATCTCTTCGGGCTTGCCCATGCGGGCCGCAGGGATCTGCTGGTTGATCTTGTCCTTCTGATCGTCGGTCAGCTTGTCGGTCATGGCTGTGGCGATGAACCCCGGCGCAACGCAGTTCGCGGTGATTCCGCGGCTGGCGACCTCATAGGCGATCGATTTGGTCATGCCGACCATACCGGCCTTGGACGCGGCATAGTTCACCTGACCCGGGTTCCCCGTCGCCCCGACGATGGACGAGATATTCACGATCCGCCCCCAACGCGCCTTCATCATCGGGCGCATCACCGCGCGGCACAGACGCATGGTCGATGTCAGGTTGACCTCGATCACCTGCGCCCAGTCGTCGTCGGACATGCGCATGAAAATCTGGTCGCGCGTGATGCCTGCGTTGTTCACAAGGATGTCCAGACCGCCCATCGCCTCGATCGCCTGCTTGGGCAGCGCATCCACCTCTTCGGCATCGCCAAGGTTGCAGGGCAGCACATGCGCCCGCTCACCCAGCCCTGCGGCCAGCGTCTCCAAAGGCTCAACCCGCGTGCCAGACAGCCCCACGGTCGCGCCCGCGTCATGCAGCGCCTTGGCAATCGCGCCACCAATCCCGCCAGAAGCGCCGGTTACCAGCGCCGTTTTCCCAGTCAAATCGAACATCCCAGTCCCCTGCTTCTTCTGGTTAATAAATACCCTCGGGGGTCCGGGGGCAGCGCCCCCGGCCTTACCGATATCTCAGCCCTTCAGGCTTTCTGCCGCGGCCGTCACGTCATCGGGCGTGCCCACGGCCTTGCAGTCGATGCTGCGCTCAATCCGGCGGATCATGCCCGACAATGCCTTACCTGCACCGATTTCCCAAACCTCGGTCACACCTTCGCCCGCCATATAGGCGACGCTTTCACGCCAGCGCACCGATCCGGTGACCTGTTCGATCAGCAGCGCCTTGATCTCGGCCGGGTCCGTCACGGCAGAGGCCCGCACGTTCGCCACCAATGGCACCGCCGGGACGTTCAGCGTCACGCCATCCAGCGCCTCTGCCATCACCTGCGCGGCAGGCTCCATCAGGGCGCAGTGGAACGGTGCGGACACCGGCAGCAGAACCGCCCGCTTGGCGCCCTTCTCCTTGGCGATCTCAACCGCACGCTCGACGGCGGCCTTGTGCCCCGATACGACCACCTGTCCGGGGTCGTTGTCGTTGGCGGCCTGACAGACCTCGCCCTGCGCGGACTCTTCGGCGACCTCGGTCGCGGCGGCGAAATCCAGACCCAGCAGCGCGGCCATGGCGCCCACGCCCACGGGAACAGCCGCCTGCATCGCCTGACCACGGGTGCGCAACAGACGCGCCGCATCGCCGATCGTCAGCGTGCCAGCCGCCGCCAGCGCGGAATATTCACCAAGGGAATGGCCAGCCACAAAGGACGCATCCGTCACCGAAACACCCTCGGCCTCCAGCGCGCGCATCGCGGCCAGAGACGTCGCCATCAGCGCAGGCTGCGCGTTCTGCGTCAGGGTCAGCGTGTCCTGCTCACCTTCCCAGATCAGCGACGACAGGCTTTCGCCAAGCGCGTCGTCTACCTCTTGGAACACGGCCCGCGCGGCGGGATAGGCGTCGGCCAAAGCCTTGCCCATGCCAATGGTCTGGGCGCCCTGCCCGGGAAATACGAATGCGCGGCTCATGCGGCCCCCCTGTCTGCGTAAACTCTTCGCCGGGATAGCCAAAGCGCGCCCATTACGCAATCCGCGCCATGGCATCACGTGGGAACGCCCCATCGGGCACAGACGGTAACGCAGGATCGAAAGACCCTGCGCGACATTCAAAATAAGGGAAAAAGCTTACTGCGGACGGCGCAGCATGTGGCCTGATTGATCGGCCACCGGACCTTTGCGGCGCAGCGCGATATGCACGACATAGCCCATCAGACCAAGGGCGGCCAAAACCTTGCCTTCGAACGGCAATACCACAACCGCAGCGAGACCAAAGAGAACATAAGAAAAGATGACCAATGACACTCCGCGACCGCGCGCTGCCTCTTTGGCATTGCGATCGGATGCAGTTTCCTGCGCCGGTTCGTAGGAGCGTCCAACTAGGGACGGTACCGTTTGAAGTGTATTGGTCATCTGCCTCAGGCCTTCTTTTGTGCGCCCAGCTTCGTTACCCGAAAACTCTGAAAGGGACGCTTGTTTGCGATGCTTACAATCAATAAGGGAAATAAGGCGGAAACAAGGCAGTTACCCTAGGGTAACGCACCTAATAGTTGTAAGACCGAACTTGCAGAAATCGTGACGCCGATCCGCAAAACATCCACGCCATATGACGCAATCCGGCGTCAGGGCCGACGCGGGTTTGCTATGCCTTGCCTTTCCGTCCGATCGGGTCTAAGGGAACGCTTCCTTCCGTAAAGTATTTCACCGCGCGGACTCTCGTGGATGGGCCACGGAAGGATCAGGCCCTCCTATGAAACGCGCCTTGATAGAAGTGGAGCAAACATGCCGCTGTATGAGCATGTCTTTATTGCGCGCCAGGATCTTTCCAACGCGCAGGCCGAAGGTCTTATCGAACACTTTGGTGCTGTCCTGTCCGACAATGGCGGAACGCTGGTCGAACACGAGTACTGGGGCGTCAAGACGATGGCCTACAAGATCAACAAGAACCGCAAGGGCCACTATGCCTTCCTGAAGTCGGACGCACCTAGCGCTGCCGTTCAGGAAATGGAACGCCTGATGCGCCTGCATGACGACGTGATGCGCGTTCTGACCATCAAGGTCGACGAACATGCCGAAGGTCCGTCGATCCAGATGCAGAAACGTGACGAACGTGACGATCGTCGTCGCGAACGCCGCTGATCTTGTAATTTAGGAAAGGAGCCTAACCCATGGCCGCAAAACCGTTTTTCCGTCGCCGCAAGGTCTGCCCGTTCTCCGGGGACAACGCGCCGAAAATCGACTACAAGGACACGAAACTGCTGCAGCGCTACATCTCTGAGCGTGGCAAAATCGTTCCCTCCCGCATCACCGCCGTCTCGGCAAAGAAGCAGCGTGAACTGGCCCGCGCCATCAAGCGCGCCCGCTTCCTCGCCCTGCTGCCCTACGCCGTGAAGTAAGGAGATCTGACAATGGAAGTTATCCTTCTCGAACGCGTCGCAAAGCTGGGCCAGATGGGTGACGTCGTCACCGTCAAGCCGGGCTACGCCCGTAACTACCTGCTGCTGCAGGGCAAGGCGCTGACCGCGTCTGACGAGAACATCAAGCAGTTTGAATCGCAGAAAGCCCAGCTGGAAGCGAACAACCTTGAGACCAAGAAAGAAGCCGAAGCCCTGGGCCAGCGCCTGGACGGTGAAGTCTTCGTCGTGATTCGCTCCGCCTCTGACGGCGGCAACCTCTACGGCTCTGTCACCCCACGTGACGTTGCTGCTGTTGCCACCGAAGCTGGCTACACCGTTGAGCGTAAGCAGGTCATCATCCCGCTGCCGATCAAGGAACTGGGCATGCACAAGGTAGACATCTACCTGCACCCCGAGGTCGAAGTTCAGATCACTCTGAACGTCGCCCGTTCCCCGGAAGAAGCTGAACTGCAGGCCTCCGGCAAGTCCATTCAGGACGCCGCCGCAGAAGAAGAAGCCGCCGCAGAATTCGAGATCGCCGAACTGTTCGACGATCTTGGCTCTGCCGCTGGCGACGACTTCGACGACGCCCCCGCAGCAGACGCGGCCCCGGCCGAAGAAGGCTCGGACGAAGAACAGAACTGATCTTATCGATCAGTCGAATGACAAGGCCGCGCAGTCCAAGCTGCGCGGCCTTTTTCTTTAATATCAATTTATTAGCTGGGTAATTAGTGACAATGACCATTCGACATATCGCAGCCATAACGCTTGCCGTGCTTCCCCTGTTTCCCCTGCCCGCCACTGCCGACCGCACCAGCGACGCCGCCCGGGTTGAGGCCTTGGGCACCGCCGAAATCCAGTTCGACCTGACAGGCCGTGCCGAACACCGGATGGAAACGCAGGTCGACGAATGCACCCTGACCATCAGCCACTATAAGATCGCCGCTGATGGCTCTAAGCAGTTGGAATGGCGCGACACGATCCCTATGGCGGGCCTTGTCTTCCCGGATGCCTTGCCAGACGGCACCGTGGCGCAGCGGATCCTGATGCCAATCGATGACACCACGACCTCTGCCATCCATAACCTGCGCTATCGGACCGAAGCGCCGCTGGCCATCTCGCGGCTGGTCCCCGCGGACAAAGACCCGTTGCCGCCGTTTGCGCCAGGTCCAATTATCGATGGCACGGCCTACGTGATCGCAACACGTCACCGGGGTGGCGTGACCTATATGGACCTGAACCCGGACAACACGGCCCCGGATGATTTCGCCAATGCGGTCATCCAATACAGGGCCCAGCACTGCACCCTGATCGGTTAACCCGCTTCCAGCCGACGTTTCGGCGGGTTCATCACCTGTTTCATCAGGGGAAACCGTTCAATCACCTCGGCAATCTCGGCGTCGGACGCGGGCTGCGCCTCGTCCACCAAGGCGCGACTGTCGTTGGCACCGTGGACCACGCGCAGGTAATAGGGTTTGAGGTCGTTGTAGACGAGCGTCGCAAACCGCCGCGCGACCTTTTTATGGGCCACCGCATAGGGGCTGACCCGGTCGCTGATATCCGACACCAGCGCCAGCCCAAGGTTCGTATAGGGCACATCGCGGCGATACAGCTTGGGCACGGGCGATCCCTGTTCGTAAACGACGCTGACCCCCTTGGAAAAGGACACGAAGAACCGCCGCATGTCCGGCGGCAGGCGGTCACGAAAGGCCCCGGCCTCTTCCCGCAGCTTGCCGATGAAATCCGTCGACAGCGCGTCGTCGTCATCCAGCACGATCTGCATCAGGACCGAGTCACCCGGCAGGAACGACCGGCAGTGGGTCAGGAAATGGTTGCCCACCGGCCCCTCTTGCGCACCGATCACCGCGCCCCGATCGCCAAAGCTGTCGCCGACGAAATCGCGAACCTCGCGCAGGTGATCCGCGGGAATATCCGATGAGGTCAGCATGACGAAGTGAAAATACTGGTCCTCTTGCATCACCAAAGAGTTCACGGCGAATTGCTGCAATAGGTTAAACCTGTGCCGCAAGCGACTGGGATCAAACAGCAATTCTTTCGACTTCGACGCATCCGACCGCCAGCCGGATTGCCCGAAATAGGAATAACGCATCTGTACGATCGGGATCATCTGCTCAGCCCTCTTATCGTTTGTCCCAAGGTGCCATAGCGCGACCTCGCCTGCCAACAGGTCAAATAGGATGCATTTTAATCCGTTGCTGGCCTGTCACGGACCGCAGTGGGCCAAGGCCCTATTCCGCAAAATTCTGCCCCACCTCCAACGGCTCCATCCGGATCAGGCGGCTGTCGGAACACCCGGCCTGACGGTGCAGCATCGCCTGCCGATACGCAGGGTCAAAGATCATCTCAACAAAGGCATCGGCCGACGGGTATTCAGCGATGAAACACAAATCCCACACCTCGTCCCGTGGGCCGATCAGCATATGTTCCATTCTGCCACGCCAGACGATGCGACCTCCCAGACGCTCCAGCACCGGCTGGCTTTCCCGTCCATAGGCGGCATAGGCCTCCGCCCCCGTCGCCTCGCGCCCGTCGTCGTATTCGGCACGGTCGCGCAGCCGGACAAGGTTCAGCATGTGGATCGGCCCCTTGCGCGGCACCTCTCGGAACTGGGTAAAGCTGTCCTTGTCGAATGCGGTATGGGTCATGGTCTCTCCTCCTGTTGCGGGCAGCGTGGCGTGACATAGCTGCAAGGACAAGTCTTGACGCGCCGCGCCCGCACCCGCATCTGTCTGGCTGACAAGGAACCCCCATGGCCGACGATTTTCTGAAACCCGTCCACGATTGGTACAGCCGCCGCAAGATGCGCCGCGGCCAAAAGCTGCTGGGGCTGGAAGATACCCGCGCCGTCGACAGCTATATCCGGTGGAGCGATCACGGCCTGTTCCGAGAGCTGTGGACCAACCTCTATGAAATCGCGCCGGGCGTCTGGCGGTCGAACCATCCGCCCTCGGGTCGCTTCAAGGCGTTGAAACATCTGGGGATTCGAACGATCCTGTCGCTGCGCGCCGAAGACCATACCGTGCCACACCGACGCGAGGTGCAGCTGTGTCAGGCGCATGACATCACGCTGGAGGGCGTCAACCTGAACGCCCGCCGCGCGCCTGATGCTGCACCGCTGGTCCGCGCGCTAGACGTCCTGCGCACCGCCGAACGCCCGGTGCTGTTCCACTGCAAGTCCGGCGCCGATCGCGCAGGGCTGGTCGCCGCGCTGTACCTGCTGGAGGTCGAGGGCAAATCCCCTGACGACGCCCGGGCCATGCTGTCGCGGAAGTACCTGCACTATAAAGGGACGCGCACGGGCATCCTGGACGCGTTTCTGGAAGCCTTCATCGCCGCGAAAGAGGCGACCGGAGTGCGGTTCGAAGATTGGGTGACAACGCAATACGACCCCTTATCCCTACAGGGCGAATTCGACACAAGCCGCGCATAGACGGGCCGCGGAACGGCGGGACAGGCCCATGGACATCTTGATTTATGCAAGTCGTGGTAGCGACCACGTCAACCGGGCCACCGACAGCGACGAATAGCCGGGCCCGGGGGCGGCCCGTCTATGCGCGGCGGCGCTGCGCGCCTCGACTCCGCGCGAAGGCATCGACCAGCCCCAAAGAAAAAGGCCGCCCCGAAGGAGCGGCCTTTTCAATTCCATAAGAAAACGACTTACTCGTCTTCTTCCAGCTTTTCGACAGCCGCCTGAAGGTCCTCTTTCGAGACTTCCTTCTCGGTCACATCGGCCAGTTCGAAAACGTAGTCGACGACTTTGTCTTCGAAGATCGGGGCGCGCAGCTGCTGCTGCATCTGCTGGTTCTGCTGAACGAATTCAAAGAACTGACGTTCCTGACCCGGGTACTGACGTGCCTGGTTCATGATCGCTTGCGTCATCTCAGCGTCGGTCACTTCAACCTCGGCGCGCTGACCCAGTTCTGCCAGCAGCAGGCCCAGACGCACGCGACGCTCGGCCAGTTTGATGTGCTCGTCCGTGGTTTCGATCTCACCGTGGTCGTGGCCCTGAACCTCGGGGTTCTCTTCGTGCCACAGCTGGTGCGCGATCTGCTTGGCTTCTGCGTCCAGCAGCGACGGCGGCAGGTCGAAGGACACGGCTTTGTCCAGCTCGTCCAGCAGGCCACGCTTCATCACCGCACGGGCGGCGCCAGCGTATTCGGCTTCAAGACGCTCACGCACCTGAGCTTTCAGGGCGTCCAGATCCTCGGCACCGTATTTCTTGGCCAGCTCATCGTCGATCTTGGCGGCGACGGGGGCTTTGACCTCTTTGATGGTGCAGTCGAACACAGCCGCTTTGCCGGCCAGATGCTCTGCGCCGTATTCCTCGGGGAACGACACCTCAACGGCCTTCTCTTCACCGGCTTTCACACCGACCAGCTGGTCTTCGAAACCGGGGATGAAAGAGTTGGAGCCCAGAACCAGCGGGTAATCTTCGGCGGAACCGCCTTCAAACGCCTCACCGTCGACCTTGCCGACGAAATCGATGACGACCTGATCGCCATTTTCCGCCGCGCCGTCTTTGGTGTCAAAGTCCTGTGCGCTTTCCGCAAGGTTCTGCAGCGCTTCGTCAACAGCCGAATCTTCGGCCTTCACGACCATCTTTTCCAGCTTGATACCCTTCAGGTCCACGTCAGGGATCTCGGGCAGCTTTTCGTAGGACATGTTGACGACGACGTCGTCGCCTTCTTTCCAGGTCTCACCATCGACCATTTCGACCGAAGGCTGCATCGCGGGCTTGTCGCCGGTCTGCTCAAAGTGGTCGGACATCGCGCCATCGACAGCTTCCTGCATGGCTTCGCCCAGAATGCGCTGACCAAACTGCTTTTTCAGCAGCGCCATCGGCACCTTGCCCTTGCGAAAGCCCTTCATTTCCACTTCGGGCTGCGCCTCGGCCAGCTTTTCGTTTACCTTCGCGTCCAGCTCGCTGGCGGGCAGCGTGATCTGGTAGCCGCGCTTGAGGCCTTCGTTCTGGGTCTCGGTGACCTGCATCCTATGCGTCCTTCCATTACGTCCACGGGCCGCCCGCCACGCGGGGGCCAAATCAGGCGCCCTTCTAGGGGTCGTGCGCCTTGGACGCAAGGAGGATTGGTAACGCCGCTGCCGTATTTTCCCGCGATCGGCCCACGACCGCGCCTGATCACCGTGACAGATGTTGACCTGATCCCGGCAATGCCGCATTGCGGCAGCACCAAAGATTGCCACCCGTCACGTTGTTTCCGGACCGGTGGAAAAAGACGAAGGTCCCGCCCATGACCCTGCCGCGCACCCAAAAAGCTGCTTTGGCCACGGTCGCGGTGGGCCTGATCGTTCTGGGCATCAAACTGCTGGCATGGTGGGTGACCGGGTCAATCGCCCTTTTCTCGGACGCGCTGGAAAGCACGATCAACGTGGTCGCGGCGATTGCAGTTTTCGTGGCCCTGCGCGTGGCGGCCATGCCTGCCGACGACAACCATCCCTATGGGCACCAGAAAGCCGAATACCTTTCAGCCGTGTTCGAAGGCGTGCTGGTCGTCATCGCCGCCCTGCTGATTCTGCGCGAAGCCTACTATGGCCTTCTGTCGCCCGAACCCCTGACGGCCCCGGCCCTTGGGCTGGCGATCAACGGCGCGGCCTCGGTCCTGAACGCGCTTTGGGCGGTCCTGCTGCTGCGATGGGGCCGCGCGTGGCGGTCGCCGGCGCTGGTGGCGGACGGACGGCATATTCTGACGGATGTCTTCACCTCGATCGGGGTGATTGCGGGGATCATTCTGGCCACCGCCACCGGACAGGACTGGATAGACCCGGCCTTGGCGGCCTTGGTTGCGCTGAACATCCTTTGGACCGGCTGGAAAATGGTGCGTGAGGCGACAGGCGCATTGATGGACGAACTGCCCGATCCCGGCCTGATCGAAGATGTGACCCGCATCATCCGCAACCACGCCAGCGGCGCACAAGAGGCGCATGATCTGAAAATCCGCGTGGCCGGGGCGATGACCTTTATCGATTTCCATCTGATCTTGGACGGCCAGATGAGCGTTCAGGATTCGCACGACATCTGTGACCGGCTGGAACAGGCGTTGAAAGAGGCCTTCGATGGTAAAGCCTCGATCCAGATCCATGTGGAGCCGGATCATAAAGCCAAGAACGAAGGCGTCGTCGGGCTTTAAGGTCTGTGCCTTAACGCAGGTCTTCTTGGGCCAACAATACGCTGACCTCATTCCCTATTGATGTCTCGAAGGAAGGTAACTTTCGCTTGGAAAGTTTGTGGTGCGGGTGAAGGGACTCGAACCCCCACGCCAAAGGCGCCAGAACCTAAATCTGGTGCGTCTACCAATTCCGCCACACCCGCAGTGAGGCGTCAGATAGCAAAACAATTTCCCAGAGGCGAGGGGGAATCGGCCTCATCCCTGCCCCAATTTCACGTTAATCTTTTCTTCGGACCTCGGTGCGAGACTGTGACCACTGATCGAGTCACCGCCAGACGCCCACCCCGCAAATGGGGCAGCGGACGGCAGATACCCGGCCCAAACGGCGTGAAATCTTAAAGCCGGGTTTCAAATGTGGCGGAAATCGGACCAAAAAGGCCTCATTGCCGCACAGAAATCTGGATAGCGGCGAATTTTCGCCCCAATCTGATGCGAAAACAATGAGGCAGTCAGAAAGGGGAACACTCCCATGAAAACTATCGAAGTCACGATCAACAAAGCAAACAAGGCCCAGGCACAGGCCGTCGCGGGAATCGCGGCTGGCACCAAGGTCATGACGCTGGATGGTGAAATGCCGGTTGAGTTTCTGACCAAAGGTGACCGCGTCATCACGCGTGACACCGGTATGGCCGTCCTTAAAGACGTCCGCACCCGCAAGGTAACCTGCGACGTGGTTCACGTCTGCGCGGGCTCCCTGGGTCACAACCGCCCCGAAAACGATGTCGCCCTGCCCTCTGGTCAAGAGGTTCTGGTTCGCGACTGGCGCGCCGAAGCCATGTTCGGCAAGAAATCCGCACTCGTCCCCGCCGCACGGCTGGTCGACGGTGAATATGTCCGCTCCATGGGCAAAGGTGTGATGACCGTTTACGAACTGGAATTCGACACCGACCACATCATTTACGCCGGTGGCATCGAAGTTGCCGCCAAGGCGTCGCAGGACCTCGCCACCGCCTGCTAAACCCCGGTTTTCATGACTGACTGCACGAAAAGGCCTGCGCATCGCGCGGGTCTTTTTGGTTTTGGTGGCGGCGTTTTGGCAGATCGGCCATCAGATTCGGTGCCCGCGCCGAAAGGTCATAGGTAAAAGCGCAAGACTATGCCGACCCGAGGGGACAGCCGGGCGGGACGTATTTTTTACGAGGCACCAAAAAGGTGTTCGACTGGCACTACATATACAGCACAGTTTTCACACGCCGATCCGCCGAAACACCTCTGGAATCACCTCGACCAGATCTTCCGCGGTCAGCCCCGGCCCAAACACCCGCGCACCTTCGGCATGAAGCCAGACCGCCGCCTCTGCCGCATCACCGGGCGTCCAGCCCCGCGCCAGCAGCCCGCAGATCATCCCGGCCAGCACGTCGCCCGAACCGGCTGTTGCCAACCACGGCGCATCGCGCAGCCCGTTGGAATTATGCACCGCAACCCGCCTCTCGCCGACCACCGTCGCCGGACCTTTCAGAACAACCGCACATCCCGCCCGCTGAGCCGCCGCACAGCACGCCGCCGCGCGGTCGTCTAAATCCAAGTCCGGGAACAGGCGCGAAAACTCCCCCTCATGCGGGGTCAGGACACAGCGCGCACCGCGGGTCAGCGTGAACAGATCCTCGGCGCACTCGGCGAAGGACGAAAACACATCCGCATCCAGCACACAGGCCCGATCGGCCTGCAACGCGGCAGTCACGGCCTGCCGACACCGCGCGCCCACGCCGAAGCCCGGCCCGATGCAGACCGCGTTGATGCGCCCATCCTCCAGCACTTCGGCCACGTCCGACGCGTCTTGCAGCATTATCGCCGTCACCTGCGCCGCAACCTCGGCCATGGCGTCCGCCGGGGCCCCGATCGTCACCAGCCCTGCCCCAATGCGCAACGACGCCCGGGCCGACAGCCGTGCCGCCCCGGTCCGTCCCGCGCCGCCGGACAGTACCAGCGCATGACCGTGCCCATACTTGTGATCGCCCGCACCCTTGCGCAGCGCCGCGATCTTTTCGGGGCCGATGGTAATTTCGGTCAGTCTCATTGCGGTAAGCCTATGTCGACGATCACCAACTCGGTATCCAGAAAATGCGGCATGCCGTGAACAGGCTTGGGCGCGTGGAAAGTCACCGTAAGATCTGCCCAAAGGGGCCGCCGCGCCAGCGCTTCGCCCGTGTCCGCGTCGTATCCCGTCGGCAGATCGACCGCGACGGTGAACGGCGCAAGCCCCGCGCCACCCATCATGTGGTCGATCAGCGCGCCCACCGGGTCGGTCACCTTGTCCAAAGGCCCGCGCTGACCGATTCCGAACAGCGCATCGACGATGACCAGCCAATCCTGACCGCGCGCAACAGCCTCGTCCGCGATGGCGCACATCGCGTTGCGCGTGAAAGGCCCGGTCGCCCCCTGCCACGCGTCAAACGCCAACCGCGCATCGCCCTTCAACTCTGCCGGATCGCCAAGCGCCAGAACCCGGACATCCGCGCCGCCCTCTGCCAAACGCCGCGCCACGACATAGCCATCGCCGCCGTTATTGCCCGGACCGCATAGAACCAGCACGATCTGCCCCGCATAAGGGGCCGCTGTGATCCCATCCGACCCCGGCCAACGCTCTGCCATGGCGGCGACCACACCGGCGCCGGCCCGCTCCATCAATTCGAACCCGGTGACGCGGCCGCTATTGATCGCCTCGGCCTCGGCCGCGCGCATCTGGGAAATGGTCAGCATTGCTCACCTGATTTTTTCATACTGCACATATTTTATGCATCACGCCTAAAATTTAACGCAGCCCTCTTTCCACTTCACTGCAATTGCCTCAGTTTGACCCTCGTCAATTGAGGCCGCGCAATGATCGTGGTCTCACACCCCCCGAGGGATCAGTGAGGAGTTCCGCGACATGAAAAAACTTGAGGCGATCATCAAGCCTTTCAAGCTGGATGAGGTCAAGGAGGCCTTGCAAGAATTCGGTATCCAGGGCCTGTCTGTCATCGAAGTCAAAGGCTTCGGCCGTCAGAAGGGTCATACCGAGCTATACCGTGGTGCTGAATACGTTGTGGATTTCCTTCCCAAGGTAAAGATCGAAGTCGTTCTGGATGACGATCAGGTCGATGGTGCCATCGAGGCGATCATTGACGCAGCGAAGACCGAGAAAATCGGCGACGGCAAAATCTTTGTTTCGACCATCGAACAAGCGATCCGCATCCGGACTGGCGAAGCCGGTTCTGACGCGCTTTAAACGAACACTCCAAAGAAAAGGGAAAAGAGAATGAGCAACAAGGTTCTCAAACTCATGAAGGACGAAGAGGCGGCATATGTCGATATCCGCTTCTGTGATCCGCGTGGACGTCTGCAGCACGTCACCGTGATCGAAAGCGAAGTTGACGAAGACTTCCTCGAAGAAGGCTTCATGTTCGACGGCTCGTCCATCGCAGGTTGGAAATCGATCGAAGCATCGGACATGAAACTCATGCCCGACCTCGACAGCGCCTACGTCGATCCGTTCTACGCGGAAAAAACCATCGCGATCCATTGCTCGGTCGTGGAACCCGACACCGGTGAAGCCTACGACCGTGACCCGCGCGGCACTGCCCAGAAGGCAGAAGCCTACCTGAAGTCCTCCGGCATCGGCGACATCTCCTACTTCGGTCCCGAAGCGGAATTCTTCCTGTTCGACGACGTGAAATACTCTGTCGCGCCGAACAAAGTGTCCTTCGAGGTCGATGCAGACCACGCAGCTTGGAACACCGACGCTGATTTCGAAATGGGCAACCTGGGCCACCGTCCGACCTACAAAGGCGGCTACTTCCCAGTGAACCCGTCCGACGATGGTCAGGACATTCGTTCCGAAATGCTGTCCACCATGAAGCGCATGGGCATGAAGGTCGACAAGCACCACCACGAAGTGGCGACCTCGCAGCACGAACTGGGTCTGATCTTCGGTTCGCTGACCGAACAAGCCGACAACCTGCTGAAGTACAAGTACGTCATCCACAACGTCGCACAGGCCTATGGCCGTTCCGCGACCTTCATGCCGAAGCCGCTCAAGGGCGACAACGGTTCCGGGATGCACGTGAACATGTCCATCTGGAAAGACGGTAAGCCCCTGTTCGCAGGCGACAAATACGCCGACCTTTCGCAGGAAGCGATCTACTTCATCGGTGGTATCCTCAAGCACGCGAAATCGCTGAACGCCTTCACCAACCCCTCGACCAACTCCTACAAGCGTCTGGTCCCGGGTTACGAAGCGCCCGTTCTGCGCGCCTACTCCGCACGCAACCGGTCTGGCTGTGTCCGTATCCCATGGACCGAATCGCCCAAAGCGAAGCGCGTCGAAGCACGTTTCCCCGATCCGGCGGCAAACCCCTACCTGTGCTTCTCGGCCCTGCTGATGGCTGGCCTCGACGGCATCAAGAACAAGATCGATCCGGGCGAAGCCATGGACAAGAACCTGTACGATCTGCCGCCTGAAGAACTGGCCGATATCCCGACCGTCTGTGGTTCGCTGCGCGAAGCCATGGAAGAGCTGGAAAAGGACATGGACTACCTGCTGGCAGGCGACGTGTTCACCAAAGACCAGATCGCTGGCTACATCGACCTGAAGATGGAAGAGATCGAGATGTACGAAATGACGCCGCACCCGGCCGAATTCGCACTCTACTACTCCTGCTAATTCCTTACCGGAATACACGCGAAACGGGCGCCACTTGGCGCCCGTTTTTTTGTGCTCACCCACTAATGTGGTGAACAAAGCGATCAAAATCCCGAAGATTAGCCGCTAATTTTCAACGCTTTAAGGCATATTAACGTCAAATGTCGTGTACGGCGGCGCGCCCGACACAATCCCTGCGATTTACGTTGAGATTCCGACAATATGCCGCGACTTTTCCCGAATGCGCCGAATTTTCCCGGAATGGTGGCAGAATTTTTCCCCATTTCACCGACACACTCGTCTTCAGGATAAAACCTGGAGGGAAGAAAATGACCCGTCACACCACGCAAGAAGCGACCCAAGCCAACCTGACCTTTGCCGGTCAGCCCCTGTTCACCATCGACATGCTGCGCGATCTGGCCGTGCAGGCCTTGGTCCCCTTTGGCCTAGGCGCCGGGCCCGACAGCCTGACCCGAGCCGACAGCCTTCTGATCGACGCCGGTCCTGTCACGCTGCATCTGTATCTGTCCGACGGCAGCGCCGATGGCACCGCACCTCGCGTCAACATCTCGGTCGATAAGACCCGCGACAGTGAAGCGCTGCACCCCCGCGCTCATATCGCCCTGCTGGCCGAGGTGACTTCGATCCTGATCGAACATATGGGCGGCGATACCGTCCTCTGGGGCGCCGAAAACGTCGCCATCCCCGCGACCCGCTTTCAGGCAGCCTTCACCCCCATGCGCGACCGCTCGGCTGATGAGGTGATCCATATCACCCCGCGCCGTCCCGGCCGCACTGCTGCGCCCCAGCCCACCGTCCAGCCCGAGCCGATCACCCTGCCCCCGCTAGCCTTCGACGCACCTGACCTGACCGGCATCTTCCGCGAAGAGGCGCTGGAGCCTCAGGACAATGCCCCCTCTGGGGCCACCAGAGCCGCGACGTTGGCCACGACCGCATCGGTCGCGGTAATGGTTCCTGCGATCGGCGTGCCCCTGGCAGTCTACCAGGCGGTCAAAGGCGGTGACATCCGCGTCTCGACCCAGGCCTTCGCGCTTAGCGCGGTGCTGACAGGGATGCTGCCGTCAATGTCTTACCTGCCGTTTTTCTGATCTAGGACAAAGGTTTACGCACGACGAACGTATGAATGCCAAACACCACCGCCCGCGTCTGTGGCAACCTTAGGATCGTCTGACGCTCTGACCGGATAAACCGCTGCTGGCCCTCATCCCCGTACTTGGGCACACCCTCGGCCCTTGGCTGGAACAGCGCCGGATCAACATAGCCAAGCGCATTGTAGCGCCACAAAGGACGCCCGACCTGCACCCCGTCGAACAGACGTTGCACCCGTCTGGCAATATCGTCGTCATAGGACGGCACAGGCACATGGATACGGATCAACGGACGGTCGATTTTTTGCGCCAGCATCCATCCCGCCGGGAAACACAGAACGGCACCGGTCAGGACATGCTCATCCCCGCCGTCTGGCTTTTGCAGCAGGCAGAAATCCTGCTGGACCAATCGCCCTAATGCGCCAAGCGGATCGTTCCGATCCAAAGTCACGCGCACCCCGTCGGGGCGCTGCACGATGTCTGCGTCGATCAGGTAGCCTTCGTCCCCCGCCAGATCGTCCAGCACGGCCTGCAACAGTTCCTCAGCGGCGGCGCGGCCCGCGTCAGTCAGGGCAATCACTTCGTCCCGCCGGGTGGTAATCAGCTGATCCCGCAGCGCCATCTGCTGTGCAAAGACCTCGTCCCGGATCACCCAATCAGCCGGATCAAGGGGCGCGATGCCCGGCAGGCTTTTTTCGCCCGTATCATAGGGAATTCGGTCGTGCAGGATCAGGCTCATACGCACAGCTAACCCTGCTGCGCGACGATTGGCCAGAGCCATTCTGCACTAGACCGATAGGTCCAGAATATCCTTCGTCTCTGCCTTGTCGATCGCCGCCAGAACGACGCGCGCGGCCTCGGCCAACTGCGGGTCATCATGGTTGCTAAGTGGTTTCAGCGAACCACGCAGGGCGATCACGACCTCTGGATGCGACACCCCGTCCCGCGCGATGGCGGCCAGCGTCTCCATCACCAGATTACGCCGATCCAGCGACGGCACATAGAGCCGGTCATAACGCGCATCCGCCTCATCCTCGGCCACGTCAGACAAAAGCACCCGCGCGATCCGCCGGACCATGTCCACCGCCGTGCCCGGATCGTTGATCCCCGGCGACAGGGCGCGCTGCCCGATCTCGGTCAGGTTCAGCAGGGAAAAGCCGGGGTCCTGTACGTAATTCCGAAGCGACCCGATCGACACGTTGTTGCGGATCGCTTTTTCGCAGGTCTCACCGCCCTTGATATAACCCAGCACCTCACCCCGGTGCACAAAGGACCCGACCGAGATGGCAAGGTGGATCTCTCCCTCTGCCTCCTCCGCCGCCTCTTGCAGCCGGTCCTGATAAATCTGCTGGACATAGCCGGTGTGCTCTGCCCGCACGGGATCACAATCTGTAACGTTATCAGGATCATAAGGATGCGCGCCGAGTGAGGCATGATCGCAGCGCAGCTTATACGCCTGCAGCGCTTTGTCTTCGGTCCGACCGGCCGTTTCGATCAGGCTGCCCAAAAGTTCAAGATGCGAAATCCAGCGCACGATGGCGATCACGATCAGTGCCACGACCATCAGGGTGACAAAGAACAGCACCACCAATTCTTCGCCCTCGAACACTTGCGTTTCACGCAGGATGATTGTGATCAGCGCGTAAAGATACGCGCCGACAAAGGTTGCCAGAACGGTGTGCGTCGTCGTGTCCTGCAACAGGATCTGATGCGCCCGCGGCGTCCACAGCGACGACACGCTTCGGTGCGACGCGACCATGACGGTCAGGGAAAAGGTCGTCACCGTCAGCATCGAATTGGCGATGATCGACAGGATATGATCCACCGCGTCCGCGCCGATCCGATCCTTCAGCCCAAAGGGAATAAACCCGCCCAGCAGCTTGGCCACCACAATGGCCAGCACGGAACACAGCGCGATCAGCAAAACGCGCACGATCAGCCGCCGTGAAAAGGCATGAATTTGGCGCAACAGGGTGGGCAGCATCGCATTGTCCTTGTGGTCTGCCCCATAATTAGAGCACGCGCGCCGAAAGTGCAGGCCAAATCAACCGGCTGCGCCCAGATGTTTCGGAAACGACATGTCGTGTCGTGAACACACTTGCCCCCGCGCCCCCGCCCGCACCACCATCGCCTCAAAGCCAAGGGGAGCCGCCATGAAAACCACCACCCAAGTCGCAGTGATCGGAGGCGGCGTCGTCGGCTGTTCGGTCCTTTATCACCTGACCAAACTGGGCTGGACGGATGTCATGCTGCTGGAACGGGCCGAATTGACGGCAGGGTCCACTTGGCACGCGGCAGGCGGGTTCCACACCATCAACGGTGATACCAACATGGCCGCCCTGCAGGGCTATACCATCAAACTTTACAAAGAGTTGGAGGAAATCACCGGCCTGTCCTGCGGCTTGCACCACACCGGTGGCGTCACCCTTGCCGACAGTCAGGATCGCTTCGATCAGCTTCTGGCCGAACGCGCCAAACACCGCCACATGGGGTTGGACACCCGCATCGTCACTCCGGACGAAATCAAGGACTTCGCCCCCATCACCAATGTCGACGGCATCATCGGCGGGCTTTACGATCCGCTGGACGGGCACCTTGATCCCTCGGGTACCACCCACGCCTATGCCAAGGCCGCGCGGATCAATGGCGCTGCGATCCACACACACACCAAGGTGCTGGAAACCAACCCACGCCCGGACGGCACATGGGACGTGGTCACCGACAAGGGCACCATTCACGCCGAACATGTGGTCAACGCTGCCGGCCTCTGGGCGCGCGAAGTGGCCGCCATGGCAGGCTATTACGCACCGCTTCACCCGATGGAGCATCACTACCTCGTCACCGAGGATATTCCCGAAATCAAAGCCCGCGACAGCGAACACCCGCATGTCGTCGACCCGTCTGGCGAATCTTATCTAAGACAAGAAGGTCAGGGTATATGCATAGGTTTTTACGAGAAAAAACCGAAACCCTGGGCCGTTGATGGCACCCCTTGGGATTTCGCTGCCGAACTGCTGCCCGACGATCTGGACAAGATCAGCGACAGCATCGAATTCGCCTACCGCCGCTTCCCGGTACTGGCCGATGCAGGTGTAAAACGCGTGATCCACGGCCCCTTCACCTTTGCGCCCGATGGTAACCCGCTGGTCGGTCCCGTGCCCGGTCTGCGCAATTACTGGTCCGCCTGCGCGGTGATGGCCGGCTTCAGTCAGGGCGGCGGCATCGGGTTGATGCTGGCGCAATGGATGGTGCACGGCGAATGCGAACGCGACACCTCGGCCTTCGACATCGCGCGCTATGGCAACTGGATCGGCAAGGGCTACACCCGCCCCAAAGTGATGGAGAACTACCAGACCCGATTCTCTGTCGCCTATCCGAACGAAGAAAAACCCGCCGCACGGCCCCTGCGCCGCACCCCCATGTGGGATGTCTTCGACGGCATGGGCGCGGTCTGGGGGCATGCCTATGGCCTTGAGGTGGTGAACTATTTCGCCGCCGACGGCGAGCCGCGCTACGAAACGCCGTCCTTCCGCCGCTCCAACGCCTTTGCCGCCACGGGACGCGAGGTCGCCGCCGTCCGCGACAGCGTCGGCATCAACGAAATCCACAACTTCGGCAAATATTCCGTCACCGGCCCCGGTGCGCGCGACTGGCTGGACAAGGTGATGGCAGGACGCATCCCGCAACCCGGCCGCATCTCTCTTAGCCCCATGCTCAGCCACGCGGGCCGGATCATCGGCGATTTCACCATCTCCTGCCTCGGGGCTGACGATTTCCGCCTCACGGCCTCTTACGGCGCGCAGGCCTATCACTCCCGTTGGTTCGCACAGAACATGAGTGGTGACGTCCAAGTCACGAATATGTCTGACAAATGGAACGGTTTTCAGATCGCCGGACCGAACGCCCGCAAGCTGCTGGCAGACGTCGCGGGGCACAGCGTCGACGACATCAACTTCCTCGATGTACGGCGCATGACGCTTGGCCTGCTGGACGTGGTGGTGCAGCGCGTCAGCTATACCGGCGATCTGGGATTCGAGATTTATTGCGACCCGCTGGAACAGCGCACCCTGTGGGACATGCTGACCAAGGCCGGCGAAGCTTACGGTCTGAAACCCTTTGGCATGCGCGCGATCATGTCCCTGCGGCTGGATCGGCACTTCGGCTCTTGGCTGCGGGAATATTCGCCCGACTACACACCGGCCGAAACCGGGCTCGACCGCTTCATCTCGTGGAAGAAACCCACCGATTTCATCGGCCGCGCCGCTGCTGAAAAGGCGCGACAGGACGGGCCAAAACGTCAGCTTTGCATGTTCGAAATCGACGCCGACGACGCGGATGTCAAAGGCTACGAACCGCTGTGGCTGGACGAAGAGGTCGTGGGCTATTGCACCTCTGGCGGCTATTCCCACCACCTTGGAAAATCCATGGCCCACGCCTTCGTGCCGACCGACAAGATCGCCCCCGGGATGGAGGCCGAGATCGAGGTGCTGGGCGTCCGCCGCAAGGCCCGCCGCATCGACAGCCCGATTTTTGATGCAGACGGAGCGCGTATGCGCGGCTAATCTGCGCCCATGACAGCAAGCGTGACACTGGCAATCCTCCTCCTCGCCGCCGGGGCATCATCGCGCATGCGCGGCGGGGACAAGCTGATGGAACAGGTGGATAGCGCGCCCCTGATCGCCACGATGGCGCGGCGCGCCTTGCCCGTCGCGCCCACGGTGATCGCCGTGCCCAGCTTGACCCACCCGCGCGCCGCGGCGCTTGCGGCGCTTGGTGTCACGCTGATTCCTGTGCCAGATGCCGATCAAGGCATGTCCGCCTCGATCCGTGCCGGGATCGCCGCCCTGCCCGCAGACAGCGCCGCGATGATCCTGCCCGCCGATATGCCAGAGATCACGACCCGAGACCTCATCACCATGGCGCAGGCCTTTGCCGAGGCACCTGACCAAATCCACCGCGCCACCACCGCGGACGGCACGCCCGGCCATCCGGTCATCTTCCCCGCCCACATGCTGAAAGACTTGGCCAAGCTTACTGGCGACCAAGGCGCCCGCACCCTGCTCAAGACCGCCCCGATCACCAAGGTTCCCCTGCCCGGCAGCCACGCAACGACGGACCTCGACACGCCCGAAGCCTGGGCCGCGTGGCGATCAAGGGCCAAAGCTCAATAACCTGGCACCCTGCTTCTTTGGTCCTGAAAATATCCTCGCCGAAGGCCATGCCGCGCCAGCGGCATTCCCTCACTTAAGCTGAGAATCCTTTGATCCCCGCCGATTGATCCCGCCGCGTGCCGCCCGTGCTCCATCACGCTCCTGCTGGCAATCGATGCACAGTTTCACGCCCGGAATGGCCAGCCGTCGTTTTTCGGGGATCTCTTCTTCGCATTCCGCGCAATGGGTCAGGCTTTCGCCCTGCGGCCCCGACCGGGCCCGCATCCGCGTCAGCTCATCCTCGATGGATGCTTCGATCTGTTCGCTTACCGCGCCATCGCGCGCCCAACCACCGGCCATGCAAAACCCTCCGTCTTATGACAAAGGTAGGCCCGGACAGATTGGAAACCAAGTCAGAACCCGGCCAGTCCAATGCCCGATACTGACATGCACATGACAGTGGCAGCGACCAAAAGGCTCCACCGTGCGACGCCTAGAACTAAATCCATCTGAAATCCCCCCGGAAATCAGCCCAACAAGGGCATTGAATGAAATCCGGGACACGCGCCGATCGCCTGAAAATACAGGCCATCACCTGCGCGTGTCCCAGAGTGTGACCGGTGCCCCCGCCCCGATCAGGTAAAAACACCGGGCCCATGGGGGCCCGGTGTTCGCTGCATTACTTGGTCAGCAGTTTCGCTTCGTGCTTCTTCAGCGTCCGACGTGCCGCGTGGTAATCTTCACGGCCCTTCTCGGTCGCCAGCTCCGGGAACAGCTCCAGGATTTCCTGACGCTGCGCGTTGCCCAGACCGTCCAGGGTCTGGTGACCCGGCTGGAAGCTTTCGGTCCACGACCCATCCGACAGCACGACCTCGTGCTGGTCGAACATGAAGTGGATGTACTGCGTCCGCATCGTATCCACTCGGTTCACACCGGCCAGACCCGTCAGGTGCTTGGCAGCGACCAGAACTTCACGCTCTTCGAAGTAAAGAGCCGTCTTGTCGTTGTTCACCAGAACACGGTGGTTCGGCGACACCAGCATGTCACGCTCCGGCAGACCGTAGCCAAGCGACCCTTTCTGGATCAGCACCGGCTTTAGGTGCTCCTGCTGCAGGAAGTCACGTCCCATCAGGTCCTTATGACCGGTCCAGCGAATTTCCTGGATACCGTTGTCACGAGTGATGACACGATCGCCTTCACGCAGGGTTTCGACCAGAACCTCACCTTTGGGCGTCGCGATCAGCGTACCCGGGGTGAAACACGGGATGACGTTTTCGATTTCTTCGAAGTCTGCACGTCCGATCGGGTTCAGATCGTCTGCAGCGCCGTAGAACTCGACGTAGCCATCTTCGCGGTCCGCACTGGTGTACTTGACCTCGATCCGACCGCCGGCCGGAGCAGAGCCCCGCAGGTCCAGCGTATCGTAGTCGACCAGGTTACCCGAGCCGCCGTCGATGTCATCGCCGACCGTCGCGCCAAGGAACAGGTCTTCGTCGTTCGTGCCGCCGAACATCGTGTCGGCCCCGTCACCACCGGTGATGGTGTCGTTCTGGGCACCACCGTCGA
Organism: Pseudooceanicola aestuariicola; assembly: GCF_045763785.1. NCBI lineage: Bacteria > Pseudomonadati > Pseudomonadota > Alphaproteobacteria > Rhodobacterales > Paracoccaceae > Pseudooceanicola > Pseudooceanicola aestuariicola. The sequence continues at coordinate 1,713,180 of NZ_JBJGSF010000001.1, forward strand.
TGCTGTCGTCACCCGAACCGCCGTACAGCTCGTCCTCACCGGTGTTGCCAAGGATGGTGTCATCCCCTGCGTCACCCATGATGGTGTCGTCATCCTGACCACCCGAGATCGAGTCGTCGCCCGAGCCACCTTCGATGCTGTCAAAGCCGGTTCCGCCACCCAGGGTGTCGTCACCTTGTCCGCCCAGAACGGTGTCGTTGCCGCTCTCGCCGTAGGCTTCGTCATCGTCGATGCCAGCATCCAGGTAATCGTTGCCGGTGCCACCATAGAGGGTGTCATCGTCGTCCATACCCAGGATGGTGTCGTTACCGGCACCGCCATAGACCAGGTCCTTACCGTTGATCGGAACCGGATCGGGGTTCACAGGGTCATCGTCGATCGCCTGACCGAACAGCAAGGAGCTGTCGCCCGCGTTGATCGAGTCATCGCCCGAGTTGCCGAAGATCGTATCCGACCCGTGACCACCGGTGATGTCGTCGTCACCACGGTTGCCTTCGATGTAATCGTCATCGATGCCACCGTCGATGGTGTCGTCGCCCGACCCGCCAAGGATGCTGTCCGCATCGTCGCCGGTTTCGATCCAGTCGTTACCCGCACCACCCAGAACGGTGTCTTTACCGTCGTTCGGGTTCGGGTCCTTCGTGATGCCGGGGTAACCCGGAACCGGGAACTTCGGATCGTCGCCCGAGTAGTCCGAGAAGGTGTCGATACCAGCAAGGATCGTATCGTCGCCCGAGTTGCCTTCGATGTAGTCGGCACCTTGGATATCGTCGATCAGATCATCGCCCTGACCACCATAGACTTCGTCGTTGTCGATGCCCGGGTTGATCTCATCGTCGCCGGAACCACCGTAGATCGTGTCACGGTCGTCGCCGGTGTTGATGGTGTCGTCACCTTCGTCACCGAATACGATGTCACGGTCGTCGTTCGGGTCGCTGTCGACCGGCGTACCGGGGAAGATTTCCTCATCCGGCAGACCATCCGGCCCGCTGGTGATCGAGTCATCGCCCGAGTTGCCGTTGATCGAGTCATTACCCTCGCCACCGTCAACCGTATCGTCGCCAGAGCCTGCAACAACCGTGTCGTCACCGCTGTAGGCTTCGATCAGGTCATCGTCACCGCTGGTCGGGTCCAAGGCATCCTCGGCATCGACCATGTCGCCTTCCGGGTCACCAGTATAGTCGTCATCGATCAGGTCGTCACCGCTTGTGCCTTCCACGATGCCGTCTTTCTGCGGCCCGTTCGGATCCGTCACCTTGACCGTGATGGTCGCAGTGTCCGACCCGCCCTCGTCGTCCGTCAGCGTGTAGCTGAAGGTTTCGGTACCGACAAACGTCGGGTTGGGCGTATAGACCACTTGGTTGTTGACCACGACCGCGGTGCCATTGGTCGGCTCCTGACCTGGTTCGATCGAAACCGTCAGGTCCGCCGGAACATCGTCGACGTCGGTGTCGTTGGCCAGCACGTCGATCGTGACAGGCTGTGCAACATCGGTGTCGTCCATGTCGTCGTTGGCGATTGGATCATCGTTCACCGGGTTCACCTTGACGGTGACAGTGCCAGTGTCGGTTGCACCCGAAGGATCCTGAACCGTGTAGGTGATCTCATCCGTGCCGAAGAAATCGGCAGGCGGCGTGTAGTCGATCGTCCCATCCGGCTTGACCGTGATGTTACCACCTTCTTTCGACACAGGCGTGCCTTTGAAGGTCAGCGGATCATTGTCAGGATCGCTGTCGTTGCCAAGCGGATCGATGTTGACCAGCGTGTCCTCATCGGTTTCCGCCGGGTCATCGACAGCCACCGGCGGCTGGTTGCCACCACCGTTGTTGTCGACTTTGACCGTGACCGTCGCGGTATCGGACGCACCATCGTCATCCGTCAGCGTGTAGCTGAAGGTTTCGGTGCCCACGAAGCCCGCGTCCGGCGTGTATTCGATCTGGCCGTTCGGCAGCACCGTCGCAGTGCCGTTGGAAGGCTCCTGCCCGGGTTCAATCGTGACAGTCAGATCGGCCTTGGCATCGTCCACGTCGGTGTCGTTGCCCAGCACGTCGATGGTGACCATGGTGCCGACGTCCGTGTCGTCCATGTCATCATTGGCAACTGGCGCATCGTTCACCGGCGTCACGTTCACCGTGATCGTCGAGGTATCGGTGTTCCCGTCCGTGTCCGTGATCGTATAGGTCAGCGTTTCCGTGCCGTTGAAGTT
>NZ_JBJGSF010000020.1:0-2333 GCF_045763785.1 Pseudooceanicola aestuariicola
TGACGGCGTACCTTTTGTATAATGGGTCATCGACTTGGTCTATCTAGCAAGCTTAAGCCGTTAGGTGTAGGCGCAGCGAAAGCGAGTCTTAATAGGGCGTTGAGTTAGATGGATCAGACCCGAAACCGAGTGATCTAGGCATGACCAGGATGAAGGTAAGGTAACACTTACTGGAGGTCCGAACCCACACCTGTTGAAAAAGGTCGGGATGAGTTGTGCCTAGGGGTGAAAGGCCAATCAAACTCGGAGATAGCTGGTTCTCTGCGAAATCTATTTAGGTAGAGCGTCATCCGAATACCCCGGGGGGTAGAGCACTGGATGGGTAATGGGGCCCCACAGGCTTACTGATCCTAACCAAACTCCGAATACCCGGGAGTACTAGATGGCAGACACACCGCGGATGCTAACGTCCGCGGTGGAGAGGGAAACAACCCTGACCTCCAGCTAAGGCCCCTAATTCATGGCTAAGTGGGAAAGCAGGTGGGACGACCAAAACAACCAGGAGGTTGGCTTAGAAGCAGCCATCCTTTAAAGATAGCGTAACAGCTCACTGGTCTAAATAAGTTGTCCTGCGGCGAAGATGTAACGGGGCTCAAGCCATGAGCCGAAGCTGAGGATGCACGTAGTGCATGGTAGCAGAGCGTAGTGTGACATAACACCATGCCTCCTTAGTACCTTCGGGTACATTGGAGGCGAGGTGTTTTCGATGAAGCCGGCGTGTGAACGAACCGGTGGAGAGATCACTAGTGAGAATGATGACATGAGTAGCGACAAACAGGGTGAGAGACCCTGTCGCCGAAAGTCCAAGGGTTCCTGCTTAAAGCTAATCTGAGCAGGGTAAGCCGGCCCCTAAGGCGAGGCCGAAAGGCGTAGTCGATGGGAACCAGGTTAATATTCCTGGGCCAGGAGATGGTGACGGATTGCAAAGATTGTTCGACCTTATTGGATTGGTCGGGCCGTTCCGCAGTCCCTGGAAATAGCCCTCCATAGGACCGTACCCTAAACCGACACAGGTGGACTGGTAGAGAATACCAAGGCGCTTGAGAGAACGATGTTGAAGGAACTCGGCAAAATACCTCCGTAAGTTCGCGAGAAGGAGGCCCAGTTTCTACGCAAGTATTGGCTGGGGGCACAAACCAGGGGGTGGCGACTGTTTACTAAAAACACAGGGCTCTGCGAAGTCGCAAGACGACGTATAGGGTCTGACGCCTGCCCGGTGCTGGAAGGTTAAAAGGAGGGGTGCAAGCTCCGAATTGAAGCCCCAGTAAACGGCGGCCGTAACTATAACGGTCCTAAGGTAGCGAAATTCCTTGTCGGGTAAGTTCCGACCTGCACGAATGGCGTAACGACTTCCCCGCTGTCTCCAACATCGACTCAGCGAAATTGAATTGCCTGTCAAGATGCAGGCTTCCCGCGGTTAGACGGAAAGACCCCGTGCACCTTTACTACAGCTTCACACTGGCATCAGGCACAACATGTGCAGGATAGGTGGTGGGCTTTGAAGCAGGAACGCCAGTTCCTGTGGAGCCTCCCTTGAGATACCACCCTTGTTCTGCTTGATGTCTAACCGCGATCCCTTATCGGGTTCCGGGACCCTGTGTGGCGGGTAGTTTGACTGGGGCGGTCGCCTCCTAAAGCGTAACGGAGGCGCGCGAAGGTTGGCTCAGAGCGGTCGGAAATCGCTCGTTGAGTGCAATGGCATAAGCCAGCCTGACTGCGAGACTGACAAGTCGAGCAGAGTCGAAAGACGGCCATAGTGATCCGGTGGTCCCAAGTGGGAGGGCCATCGCTCAACGGATAAAAGGTACGCCGGGGATAACAGGCTGATACTGCCCAAGAGTCCATATCGACGGCAGTGTTTGGCACCTCGATGTCGGCTCATCTCATCCTGGGGCTGGAGCAGGTCCCAAGGGTACGGCTGTTCGCCGTTTAAAGAGGTACGTGAGCTGGGTTTAGAACGTCGTGAGACAGTTCGGTCCCTATCTGCCGTGGGTGTAGGAGATTTGAGAAGAGTTGCCCCTAGTACGAGAGGACCGGGGTGAACGATCCACTGGTGGACCTGTTGTCGTGCCAACGGCAGTGCAGGGTAGCTATGATCGGACAGGATAACCGCTGAAGGCATCTAAGCGGGAAGCCCCCTTCAAAACAAGATCTCCCTGAGGGCCGTAGTAGACTACTACGTCGATAGGATGGAGGTGTAAGTGCGGTAACGTACTCAGCTGACCATTACTAATTGCCCGATAGGCTTGATTTGATCCAGTAGTAGCCAGGAATGGCCCTACGGATAAATCAAAAGCATACACATCACAGTGTATCAGAACGATTTGGACAAC
>NZ_JBJGSF010000021.1:0-2309 GCF_045763785.1 Pseudooceanicola aestuariicola
GGCCTGAAGGCGGGCTGCTTCTTCTTCCATGTTGGCGTCGATCATCGACCCGATGCCGCTGTCCAGACGGTCGGACAACTCGCCAAGGAATTCTTTCTGCGTTTCGATGGAGCGTTCTGCAATGCCCAGTGCGGTTGCAGAGGCAATCGCGGCGGCCAGCTGGGTTTCAGCGGTTTGCAGCGCAGCTTCCTGCAGGGCGGCAGTACCGGCCGAGGTCACCGACACGGCGTCCAGCGCCGTTTGGATCGCGCCAAGGTTCTGCTGCATGAAGGTCATCGTCGTGGTGCTGATCGAACCCGCAGCGGTACGCGAAATACCGGTCACAACCGTCACGGTCGCGGCCGCGTTCACATAGTCGGTGCCGTTGAAGGTCGACTGGTCGATGGTCGTCTGCATACGCGCGGCCAGTTCGTCCAATTCTGCCTGCACGTCATCGCGGACTTCCTGGGTACCGCCCTGCGCAAACGCGACGCGTTCGGCAAAGTCTTTGGCCAGGTCAACCAGGGTCTCGGCGCCCAGACGGGCGGTGGAGACGGCGTTTTTCTGAAGGGTCAGGTTCTCATCGATGGCTTTGAACATGCCGCTGTCGCCGGACATGGTCTTGGAGATCGAGAAATAGGCCGCGTTGTCCTTACCGGACGCGATCTGCAGACCGGTCGAAATCCGCGACTGCGTATCCGACAGGCTGGTATTGATGTTACGCAGCGTGGACAGCGCGGTCATCGCGCTGTGGTTCGTAAGGATGGAAGACATTTTCTGCTCCGATTTTCTTATCTCTTAGTCGGATTTCTTCCGAGAACGGGCCTGCCCGTGGGTATAATTAACCATCGCAATTGGGCGAAAATAAGAAAAAGTGTCGGAACCTGTGCCTTACTGTGCTTTTTCGATTTCCTTATAAAAACAAGTCCTTAAACCTGTATACATTAAGGAAATATGTCAGCATTCGGGCAATTGTGGCGCAATTGGGGCAGCCATTGTTTCGCCCCCGGCGTTCCGGCAGCAAAAAGGCCGCGGTTCTCCGCGGCCTTTCCGATCAGCTTGTTAACCGGGGTTAACGGAACAGGCTCAGAATGTTCTGAGGCGCAGAGTTCGCAATTGACAGCGACTGCGTGGCCAGCTGCTGCTGAACCTGCAGGGCCTGAAGGCGGGCTGCTTCCTCTTCCATGTTGGCGTCGATCATCGACCCGATGCCGCTGTCCAGACGGTCGGTCAGCTCACCCAGGAAGTCTTTCTGAGTTTCGATGGACCGCTCGGCAATGCCCAGTGCGGTGGCCGATGCAATCGCGGCGGACAGCTGGGTTTCAGCGGTCTGCAGCGCGGTCTGTTGCAGTGCGGTGGTGGTTGCTGCGGACAGGTCAACGGCAGCCATCGCGGACTGGATTGCGCCAAGGTCCTGCATGTTGAAGGTCATGGTCGTGGTGGCGATCACACCCGTGGTCGAGCGCGAAATACCCGTCACGACGGTCACGGCGCCGGTGGAGTTCACATAGTCGGTGCCGTTGAAAGTTGCCTGTGCAATCGTGGTGGACATACGCGCGGCCAGTTCGTCCAGTTCGGCCTGTACGTCATCGCGAACTTCCTGCGTGCCACCCTGTGCGAACGCGACGCGTTCAGCGAAATCCTTGGCAAGATCGACAACCGTTTCCGCACCCAGACGGGCGGTCGACACGGCGTTCTGCTGAAGGGTCAGGTTCTCATCGATCGCTTTGTACATGCCGCTGTCGCCGGCCATGGTTTTCGAGATCGAGAAATAGGCTGCGTTGTCTTTACCGGACGCGATCTGCAGACCGGTCGAGATACGCGACTGCGTGTCGGACAGGCTGGTGTTGATCTGGCGAAGGGTCGACAGCGCTGTCATCGCGCTGTGGTTAGTCAGGATGGAAGACATCATCTGCTCCGATTTTTTTCTTATCGTTTCGCTGGATTTCTTCCGCGGACGGGCCTTCCCGTATGGTAATGGGTACAGGCCGTTTCGGGCAGGAATGTGAAATTGGTTACTAAAATCTGAAAAATGTCCCGACCTGTGACCCCTTGTTTTTATGGGTCAAATTGGGGTCGTGAAGGTAGGTTAACCAAAATGTGGCGCAAATGTGGCGCGCCCTGCCCCAATGAAAAAGGCCGCGGAAATCCCGCGGCCTTTCAATTGGTTATCCGGCCCGCGATTAGCGGAACAGGCTCAGAATGTTCTGAGGCGCAGAGTTCGCGATCGACAGCGACTGCGTGGCCAGCTGTTGCTGAACCTGCAGGGCCTGAAGGCGGGCTGCTTCTTCTTCCATGTTGGCGTCGATCATCGACCCGATGCCGCTGTC
>NZ_JBJGSF010000022.1:0-2129 GCF_045763785.1 Pseudooceanicola aestuariicola
TATTGCAATTAAGGGTACAGAATCTGCCGAAAACGCTTCCAATCCGCAGAATCTGATTAATTAGGGTACAGTGACAGACGTGAAGTAGACAAGCGCGACACCTGCATCTCTGCAAAGACAATGAACCGGCGGGGCTACACCCCCGCCGGTTCTATCGTGTCGGAGAGCGGTGTCTGCTCCATCAAACTACTGAATCTGATTGAGGTCGATGTATGTAGCGACTTGGGATTCAGTCTACGGGTGCAACGGGCGCCGCGTGCAGAACGGAGATTTTGCAGGTTCTTCGGGAAGCAGTCGCGCCACCATGCTGCTGCAGCGAGGACCTGCGACACCAACATGGTCATGTATGGTGGCAACGTAGTGGAACGCGGAGCGACTGCACGGATGCTGGAAGATCCGCAGGGTGACTATACCAACTCGCTGATCTCCGGCGTCTCGCACCTGTCGCACTAGAGGCGGGGCCAACCCACGAGGGCGGGCCCCGCGACGGGTTACTGGCTCGGCGTCCAGGGGCGGTTGTACGCCCCCACGCGCCAGTCGCCAAATTCGACGAAGCGGGGATCTGAGCCCGTCTCCAACGCGGCGGCTGCCGTGTTCAGTGCCTCGGGTGTGACCTCTGGCCAGGTGCCGGTCTCGATCCGTTCGGCCAGAATTTCAACGATCACGCTGCTTTCCGCGGCCATGAATTCGCAGTGCCCGGTGCCCTGAACGAGGGCCTGCCGATAGTGGTCGGTGGTGCCGGCCTGTTCAACCAGCGCCTCGTACCCCTGCATCAGCGAATAGGGGATGGCCCAGTCTCCCAGCATGTGGATCCGTATGGCGGGCACTTCGAGCTCTCCGGTCGTGGTGCGTCCGTCCCCGGCCCAGAAGTCGAGCGCATAGTCCGACGCCGCAATCCGGGGTTCGGCGTCAATCGTCGCAAGGTCGGCCTGAAGGTCCAGATCGGCTTCGGCATAAAGCGCCTCGACCAGCTGTTTCATCGCCGGTGCGGCGTTGGCGTAGAACGCGGCGTAATCGACGCCTTCGTTGCCGGACAACTGCTGACCCGATGCCGCATTTTCGAAGAGCAGCCGCGCAGTGCCGCCGACATTGCCGGCATTGCGCATCGCCGATTTCACCACCATATCAGCCATCGCGGCGGTATCGGACGTGTCGGGCAGGTCGGTGCCCTCGACCATCCAGGGCGACCACTGGCCGATGGCAAAGGCGAGCGCCAGACGGGCGCGACCTTCGGGCGTTTTGCCCGCGTTTTCGATCGCGCTCTTCCACGACGCCCGGATGGCGTCGAGGTTACGATCGCCACCCGCGCCTGCGTTCGGCAGACCGGCCACCGTCAGATCCGAGGCCTGGCCCAGGCCCTGTGCCACGTAATCTTCCGCCAACAGCGCCCGCATCGCGAACCAGCCGTCCAGGAAACTGCTCATAATCCAGACCGGCGTATGGGCCGCAAGCACCACCGAGCCATCGATCTTGTCCGGGAAATCTTCGGCCGAGGCAAGGCTGTCCAGACCGCCGCCGGAGCATCCGTATTGCATCACCATGTCCGGCTCGCGTTCGAGCCGGGTGAAGGTGTCCTGAACGGTCTGGAGGTTCAAGATCTCGCGCTGCGGGTCGTATTGCCAGAGCCGCAAGGGATGGCGCGCCAGACCGGCAAAGGCATAGCCGCGCGCCAGCAGATCATCATAGCGGGGCGCGTAGCCCGGGACATGGATGAAGCTGGCGAAATCGAGATCACGCAGCAGGCGGCCGTTCCAGTTCTCGGGGACACGGATCAGCCACGTGGTACCGTCAGGCAGTACGCCACTATGCTCGCGGTATGGGGTTTTGTCCTGTGCCGAGACAGGAACAGCAAGACTGGCCGCAATCGCCAGGCAAAGCATCTTCGGCCCTGCCCGATATGAAAATCGAAACATGGTTCTCCTCCAGATTGTGTTTGGGAAGGCGCAGAGCTCCTCTCATCCCGCCATCCTGTCAATAAAAGTAGATGGCTAATTTTATGAGTGTCAAGTTCATATTTACGCAAGGTCAACGCGTTTTCTGAAATTGCGCCGATGATCAGCCCCACCTGAGTGGTCCGGTTTGATTGTTAGTGCATGACCGGTCTCGGGTCCATCGGGACGATGGTTTCC
>NZ_JBJGSF010000024.1:0-1173 GCF_045763785.1 Pseudooceanicola aestuariicola
CTCATGTAACGGCCTTCAACCACTTCCGTAGAACAGCAATCGGGTACCCTGAGCCGTAGCTGTGGCCGACACCATCGGTCTGCCAACCGCCAATCTGATCCACGATGTCCGCTGGACACTCGACAGCCCTTAGCCTGTCGCGCATTGCGTGGCGGAAACCATGCATGGTCGTTTCTTCACCCGTGTGTTCCTTCATCCATTTGTTCAACGCAGCACTGGCTGAGTTCGCATTTGTCGTCTCTCCGCTGTTGTAGCGAGGGAAGGCGAATTTGGTGTCTGAAGGTTGCGCCAAGACCCTTTTGGCCGCCCACGCCGCCATTCCTTCGAGTGGCACGTCGCGCTCACTACCTTTCGTCTTGAGACGCCGCCAGGGATGTGGTCGGACCCGAGCGACAATCCCACCCTCGCCATCAGTCACAAAGTCCTCGCGCAGCAGCCCAGCGGCCTCCCCAAGCCGCATCCCAGTGTCCGAAACCAGAGCGACAAGCCATCGCATGTCATCGTTAGTCGTCCTGCAGAGCTTCTGTATGGCAACCAAGGCCTCCTCAGCGACCGGTTTCCTCTCAGAGACACCGGCATCCCTATCGTAATAGACCCCGACAAACGGGTTCACCAAGGAAAGACCCATTTCGCTTGCAGCGAAGTTGGTAACAGCTCGAACCGTACCAAACACACGTGTCATGCTGCTGCCCGCCAAACCCCGACCTATGAGCGCATCACGGAACGCGTTAGCGTCCACCTTGGTGTATGCATCCAGGGGCCTGTCGCCACATGCATCGATGACATACCCGCAGGCTCGCTCTGCTGCCCTGTGGAAGGTCTTAGACTTCCCCCTGCCCTTCTGACGCAAATAAATGCCAACGGCCTCTGACAGAAGCACACAGGAAGAGGATTCAGGCGGCACGTGTTCAGACGTTTCCTGATCCTTGGTCAGCATCTGCCTCAGCAAGTGCTTCCCAGGCAGCTGACTGATCTGAGAACGAAGATGGTACCAGTACTCATCAAGCTGATCTGCAGCTCTCCGCGCTCTGGCTTCAGCTACTCTCGCAGACCTCGTTCGCAACGAATACGCGATTCGCGGCGAGGTGTAGTGGTCTCTGAGTTCCTTTGGGATGCGTCTGGTGAAGTAAAAGATGCCACCTTTCACGAAGGTGAACGGGCAGGAAATGGTCT
>NZ_JBJGSF010000025.1:0-1162 GCF_045763785.1 Pseudooceanicola aestuariicola
TGGATCGAACTGTTGTCACATCTTGCGATGTGACTGGTTAGTGTACTTGACTTGGACAACTGTTGTTCTTTTCGAAGGGTAAACCGATGTAGGGCTTGGCGTCCCTCTTACGGCGTGCCCGAAGGCGCCCAACGTTTCTACTGATCACTATCAGCAGAAAACAACGTTGTTGATTTCTCTCTTTACGATGTCAATTCGTCCGGATCGGACGAGCAAAAGCTCCGGTCGGAGCTTTTGCTGATCTGATCCATCAGCAGTCAAACCAATCAGGCAGCAGTGCCTTTGTATCGGTTCGGAATGATTTGGTTTTCAACACAGACGCACGTTCCATAATGACCGGTTTAGCGAGTGACTTCGCTTCGGCAACCGCGTCCGGCCATGTGACCGTCTTCTTGGCTGCGAAAGTTCTGAAGAACTTGTCCGCGTCAGCGTTGGCCTCTTTCCACGCTGGGCCCGGCAGACCCTTTGCGCTGCTGTTAGCAACTTCGGCCCTGACCGCGTTCGCGGCGGCAAGCGCCGTTGCGTCAGCGTATTTCAGATGAGCCAAGTAAACACCGTCTGGAAGGGTGTAGGCTTCTGGGCTTAGCTTCCGATCTGGAAGTTTCAAACCATGCTGTGCCAGTGGATAGCCCTGTGTAGCGAATGCTTTGCTATAGTGACCAGTGAAGCTGGCCTCGTCTCCGACCATGTCGAAGCCTAAAGCAAAGATCGCATTTTGCTGTGCGCTGAACATCGTCCGGAAATCCGTCCAGATGTTCGGGTCAGTCACGATCAACTCATCCGCGTCTGTGCGAATGACCCAGTCGTAAACCTGCGCTAAGCCGTGGTGCAGTCCATTCATCACCTCGCCGCGTGTTCTGTCGAACGCTGTCAGATCATCCCGTGGGATTGTTATGACAGATGCGCCGTTGGCGATCCTGTTCACCTCATCGTCCTTACCATGGGCAAAGATGAAAAGGTTTTCCATTCCAATCAGTTGACCGTAGTGATCAACCCATTGTGCCAATGCCCAATAGTCTTTGTAGACCATTGTGATCGCAGCAATCTTCATGCTTGCCTCCGTTTCCGGGGACACTAACGAAGAAGAATGGTGGAGCCTAGGAGGATCGAACTCCTGACCTCCTGAATGCAAATCAGGCGCTCTCCCAGCTGAGCTAAGGCC
>NZ_JBJGSF010000026.1:0-936 GCF_045763785.1 Pseudooceanicola aestuariicola
TTAAGGGTACATCGTGCCGCTGAAAACAAACGATAATTTTAAAGGCAATTCTGATTAATGAGGGTACAGTGACAGCTTCATCGCGGCCCAGTTGGGTCTGACCGGCGACGATGTCCTACCCTATGCTGCACGTCGGCAAACCCGTCAGCAGCACTTGCATGCCCTTCGTGAGATTTACGGCTTCAAGATGTTCTCGGGCCAGGGCGCACGCAGCCTCAAGGCATGGCTGGAAAATGAGGCTGAAACGTCCCGAACCAACGAAGACCTGGCGCGCCGGTTTGTTGAGGAGTGCCGTCGGTCACAAGTGATCCTGCCCGGCATCTCTGTCATCGAACGGCTCTGCGCCGATGCCTTGGTGTCAGCAGAGCGCCGGATTGAAAGCCGGATCGCGGCCAAGCTTGATGGTCAGACAAAGGACCAGTTGGACGCTTTGCTGACGGACATCGCGGATGGCAATGTCACCCGGTTCATCTGGCTTCGCCGTTTCGAGGCGGGTAGCAACTCGGCGGGGGCATCGCGACTACTGGATCGGCTGGAGTTTTTGCAAGAATTGGACGTCTCACCGGACATTCTGGCCGACGTACCGCCACATCGGATCACCCGCCTGCGCCGCCAAGGCGAGCGCTACTTTGCCGATGGGTTGCGCGACATCACGAGTGACCGGCGCCTGGCGATCCTCGCGGTTTGCGCGATCGAATGGAAGGCGGCCGTCGCCGATGCTGTGATCGAAACCCACGACCGGATCGTCGGCAAGACTTGGCGCGATGCGAAAAGGCTATCCGACGCGCGCATCGCGGATGCCAGATCTTCGCTGCGTGAGACATTACGTTCTTTCAAGGATCTCGGTGCGGCCCTGCTGGATGATCAGCCCCACCTGAGTGGTCCGGTTTGATTGTTAGTGCATGACCGGTCTCGGGTCCATCGGGACGATGGTTT
>NZ_JBJGSF010000027.1:0-768 GCF_045763785.1 Pseudooceanicola aestuariicola
GCTGCGCCTACACCTAACGGCTTAAGCTTGCTAGATAGACCAAGTCGATGACCCATTATACAAAAGGTACGCCGTCACAAGACTGGACACTAATGACAACCTGATGGTCGTTAGAACGGTATCGAAAACCTGAATTGCAAGGTTTCGAGACCGGGGTTTACGGCACTGAGTTCACCATTCGACCGATGGTCGTAGCTGATGCCGAAACGCATCCCATTTTTGGCTTCGTAACCAATCTCTGCCCCCGACCGAAATTCGATCGTATGACCAAGATTTGGCCCGCCACCCTGCTTATACAAGCCGGGCATCAGATGCAGCTGAGCGTAAAGCCCTGTGTCTGCAAGCTGTGCGGTCCAAGCTGCACCTGCACCGATCCACGCGTCGCCGCGTTGGGTCACAGATGCGCCGATGACGGGTTGGAACGGGCCGTAGGTGCGACCGAAGTCGTACCTCAGGTAAATCTCGCGATCTACCGATGCACCCTGGAACTGTACGTCCCCTGCGCTGAGCGATAACCGCCCGGTTTCCTCACCCTGGGCAAGGCACCCGTTTCCGCAGTGGTTGAACCCCATGTCGGTCAGCGATGCGACCACAAATAGGGCTGCCAGTGTTCCATCCATTCGTCTGCTCCTTCATGCGATAGGCATGTCGTAATACAGACTATTGGGATTGTCATTAGAGTCCAGTCAAGCTCCGACTGATTGTAGGCGTTCGGTTTCAGGTACTGTTTCACTCCCCTCGTCGGGGTGCTTTTCACCTTTCCCTCAC
>NZ_JBJGSF010000028.1:0-745 GCF_045763785.1 Pseudooceanicola aestuariicola
CTCCGACTGATTGTAGGCGTTCGGTTTCAGGTACTGTTTCACTCCCCTCGTCGGGGTGCTTTTCACCTTTCCCTCACGGTACTGGTTCGCTATCGGTCAGTAAGGAGTACTTAGCCTTCGGGGGTGGTCCCCCGATCTTCAGACAGGATTTCACGTGTCCCGCCCTACTTAATACGTCCAATTGAGCTTCCTATACGGGGCTGTCACCCGCTATGGCCACGCTTCCCAACGTGTTCTAGTCACTCTCATGGCTCGGCTGGTCCCCGTTCGCTCGCCGCTACTAGGGGAGTCTCTATTGATGTCCTTTCCTCCGGGTACTTAGATGTTTCAGTTCCCCGGGTTTGCTCTTAAAACCCTATGTGTTCAGGTAATAAGTACTTGTTTCAGTAGGTTATTGATTAGCCGAAGCTAACAATAACGAACTGTCAAGTGGGTTGCCCCATTCGGAAATTCATGGATCAAAGCTTATTCTCAGCTCCCCATGACTTATCGCAGAGTATCACGTCCTTCATCGCCTCTTACTGCCAAGGCATCCACCAAACGCCCTTCTCGCGCTTGATTTGATCCAGAAGAAGACAGGCTTTCGTCTGTCGCGGTCATATGCAGGCTGGTTGGTCTGCTGACCTCTGTTCCGGATCAAAAGCATACTATCCCGCTCGATCCGGATTTGGATCGAACTGTTGTCACATCTTGCGATGTGACTGGTTAGTGTACTTGACTTGGACAACTGTTGTTCTTTTCGAAG
>NZ_JBJGSF010000029.1:0-699 GCF_045763785.1 Pseudooceanicola aestuariicola
GCTATCGTCGGATCGCGGCTTTGCTGAGAGATGCGGGCTGGGAGGTGAACGACAAGCGGGTCGAGCGCCTATGGCGACGAGAGGGGCTGAAAGTGCCAATGAAGCAACCGAAGAAGGGACGGCTCTGGCTGAATGACGGATCCTGTGTCCGGCTGCGTCCTGAGTATCGCAACCACGTCTGGAGCTATGACTTTGTCCACTGCCGGACGGAGGACGGAAAGGTCTTCCGGACGCTCAACATCTTGGACGAGCACAGCCGGGAATGCCTGGCGATAAAGGTGAAGCGCAAGCTGAACTCGGGTGACGTGATCGATGCCTTGAGCGACCTGTTCATCATGCGGGGTGTGCCGGATTACATCCGGTCTGACAACGGCCCGGAGTTCGTGGCTGAGGCCGTTCAAGATTGGATCAGGGCCGTCGGCGCCAAGACCGCTTACATCGCGCCCGGGTCACCTTGGGAAAACGGCTACTGCGAAAGCTTCAATGCCAGGTTCCGCGATGAACTGCTCAACGGAGAAGTCTTTTACAACCTTCGGGAAGCGGAAATCCTGATCGAACAATGGAGGAACCACTACAATACCAAACGACCACATAGTGCCTTGGGCTATCGCCCTCCCGCCCCGGAAACCATCGTCCCGATGGACCCGAGACCGGTCATGCACTAACAATCAAACCGGACCACTCAGGTGGGGCTGATCA